>NZ_JBBPBE010000001.1:0-747500 GCF_038009395.1 Heyndrickxia sp. FSL W8-0423
TACCGCCCAGACGAGGAGCTCGGATTTTGTTTGGATGGCTGATTGAACTTTTTCCGAGGCAGTTCGTTGACCCGGTGAAAGTGTGCCGTCCCATTGTAGTGGGGATTCTTCTATTTTGATGGTCGGCGCTGGGCCTGTCCATTGATATAAAGGCGTACAAGTTGAGACTCGTCCCATCATGATGCAGTTTCGGCAATAGGTGCATTCTTTTTGGCATTTTGCACAGGGGAACTTGGCAAAAAGATGGGTGGCTGTGTTGCCGCAGCGTTCACATTTTTGTGTCGTTATTCCTGGGGTTGATGAGATATAGCCATTTTTTTCGTGTAGTGTGATTAGTTTTTGCGGGAAAGGGATTTCGTTTTGGAGAAGTTTGCGGCCAGTGAGAAAGGTTTGTAATTCGGAGGGAAATTCGGCTGACAAATGATTCACTCCTTTTAAAGGACGCCATTCTTTTACGAATGGCGTCAACTGTTATTTAATTGTCCAAGTTAATCCCATTGCTCCTTCACCGAGGTGAGTAGCAATAACGGGACCGAAATAGCTGATTGAAAAGTCGACATTTGGATAAAGCTGTTCAAGTTCAGCTTTCCATTCTTTAGCATCTTCTTCACGATTTGCATGAATGATGGATGCTTGCAGTGGTATGCCTTTCGACGCGTCCTCGCCAATTAATTCGGCAATCCGATTCATCGCCTTTTTGCGTGTGCGGATTTTTTCAAATGGCACAATTACTTTATCAACAAAATGAAGCAGTGGTTTTACTTTTAGCAAGCTTCCGATGATGGCTTGGGCACTTGTGAGACGTCCACCTCTTTGGAGATTGGAGAGGTCATCAACCATGAAATACGCTCTTAGTGAGGCTTTCATTACGTCTAAACGGGCGATGATTTCTTCCGGTGATTTCCCTTCTGCAGCCATCTTTGCTGCTTCTATCGCATAAAAGCCTTGGGCCATGCAACTTATTTCTGAATCGTACGCATACACCTTGACACCTTCAACCATTGTTCCCGCTGTGATTGCTCCTTGATAGGTACCACTAATGCCACTTGAAAGGTGGATACTAATAATTGCGTCATAATCTTTCGCCAACGATTCAAAAAGGGCAACGAATTTTCCAGATGGTGGTTGTGATGAGGTAGGAAAGCGGTCTTTTCTTTTTAACTCTTCATAAAACTGTTCGGCGTTTAAGTCAATTTCTTCCTCGTACGTTTCGCCGCCGATGACGACGCTAAGAGGGATCATATGTATATTCAGCTTGTCACGAACGTCCTTCGGAATGTAAGCTGTACTGTCTGTCACTATGGCAATTTTCATTGTTTATTTATCATCCTCAATTTCGTTTGCTTTCATTTTATAAAAGATTGGACGATTTGGAAAGGGATTTGGGGAGAATTATTATTATGCAGGAATTTCTTCCGTGTTTGGTCCGTTAAAACAAAAGACACCTAGGTTTATTCCTAAGTGCCTTGTCAAATTCGATGACTTATTTTTCAACAACTGCGTGGCCGCCGAATTCGTTGCGGAGTGCAGCGACAACTTTTCCAGTAAATGTATCATCTTCTAGGGAGCGATAGCGCATCATTAATGATAAAGCGATAACTGGTGCAGCAGTTTGGAAGTCAAGAGCTGTTTCAACAGTCCATTTACCCTCACCAGATGATTGCATAACACCTTTGATTTTATCTAGTTTGCTGTCTTTAGAGAAGGCATTTTCCATTAATTCCATTAACCATGAACGGATAACAGAACCGTGGTTCCAAACGGTTGATACTTTTTCATAATCATAATCGAATGGACTTTTTTCTAAAATATCAAAGCCTTCAGCGATTGCTTGCATCATACCGTATTCGATACCATTATGGATCATTTTAAGGAAATGTCCGCTTCCTGCTTCACCTGTGTAAAGATAACCTTTTTCAACAGAGATGTCTTCGAATACTTTTTCAACTTGTGCAAAAGCTTCTTTATCTCCACCAATCATTGTACATGCGCCGTAGCGTGCACCTTCTACACCACCGCTTGTCCCACAGTCAAGGTAGTAAATACCTTTTTCTTTTGAAGTAGCGTGACGTCGAAGTGAATCTTTATAATGAGCGTTTCCGCCATCAATGAGAATATCGCCTTCATCTAATAATGGGAGTAACTGGTTGAAAACCTGTTCTGTAATGTCGCCGGCTGGAACCATCATCCAAAGTTTACGTGGGCTTTCAAGTTGTTGCACAAGTTCTTCTAATGTGTAAGCTCCTTGTCCACCATCTTTAGAAATATTATCGACCGATTCTTTATTAACATCATACGCAGATACTTTATATCCTTTTTCAATTAGGTTTAATGAGAGTTGATAGCCCATTTTTCCTAAACCAACCATACCGATTTGCATGTCATATGCCGCCTTTCAAACTTTATTTCACAATACCTTCATTATAAAAGAAAAAAAATTCCATGCAAGTTTTTTAGTTTGCTCTTTTTGAAAAATTTGTTGTTTTCAACTCGAAAAACTAATAAGTCTGGTCATTCAGCAACTTTCGGGTTAACGATTTTTTTACGAAAATATGCTCGAAGTTCTTACTTCGTTTCCATTGCGTACGTTGCGATAAGTTTCCATTTTCCCTCTTCTTTTCGGAAAGTGTTGATTTGACGACTAACTTTCTCTATCTTTTTTTTCTTTTTTCCTGCTTCGGAAACTATCGTTTTCATTTGGGTGAAAATATTAGCTTCTGTTTTTTTATAGTCGATGATAACAACATTCTCCGGTTTAATTTGGATATTCATCGTATCAAAAATGTTTTTCATATAAGCTTTTTCTTCATCATATTTAAACGAGGTTGGATTTTTTGAAACGGTATCCATATATCCTGATAAATCTTTTTTATTGAATGTGGAAATATGTTGATCCAAAACGGCCAGCAGTGCTTTTTTTTCTTTTGCCGGAAGATTTTCCGCTTCCTTTATTGGTGGTGCAGCATCAGAAACAGTTGATTCATTAGGCGGTGTTTGTTGATTTTGTTTCTTACTTTCCGTCGCTGTGTTCGTTTCGCTTTTCTTCTCCGTTTTTTCATCCTTCCCACATGCAGCAAGCATAATCGAACCAACCAACATGATCACAAGAAATAACATCCATTTATTTAACCTTTTCATAATACACACCTTCCAAAAATAAATATAGTTCACTATTCCCCTATTTTAAAGAAAATCACCCCAACCTACAACAAACTACAGCCATATGTAGAAAATACTACAAATTTAGTTTAAAGTGTCAGGCACCATTTATGCAGAATGGTAAATATTTATGCGAATTTATGTATAAATGGTGCCTGACACTTTATTGGAGGTATGCAAAAAGGCATCTGCTGGTTGGGCAGATGCTTAGTGGCCTCTTCGGGCGAAGTCGACGAAGCGGAATTTGTCGAGTCTGTGGCGGGATTCGGTGTATTGGAAGAGGCTGGCGTCTTCTAGGTAGATGTAGTTTTTGACGACGACGATATGTTTGTAGTCTTTTAAGTCTAGGTATCTATAGTCTTCTTCTGTCGGTTCGTCTACCGATATTTCTTTTTTGGCAAAGCTGATTTTTAGTCCGAGCTCACCTTCAAAATAGGAAAATAGCGATCCTTCACATGTTTCCTTTGATAAGGTAGGGACAAATGCTTGGCGAACATAGTCTTTATCAAGAATAATTCGTTCCCCGTCTAATTCCCGTGCACGGGCGATTTTCCAAACTTGTTCATTGCCCTTAACATTCAATTGTTTTTGAATGTATGAGTTTGCATTTTCCAAAGCCATTTCATAAACGATTGTTTTCCATGGTTTACCCATTTTGTCTACCAATTCTTTAAAACTTACCAAACCGGAAACAGGGAAATCAAATTTTCTAACATCAAGCGTAAATGAACCTTTGCCTTTTATTTTTTGAATGAATCCATTTTGCGACAAAAGGTTTAATGCTTTCCGTACAGTTTCACGAGAAGTTCCATATTGCTCGACCATCTCATTTTCTGAAGGCAGCTTCGTACTTGGCTTGATTTCTCCTGACTGGATTTGGTCAACTAAATCATCGTATATAGCTAAAAATTTATTTTCACGCATCATTATCACCCACTATGATTGCAAACATTCAAGGATATTGTACAAATATTTGTCTATTTAAACAATGCTTATTTTTTCAGGTAGTACACGATAGATTCATAAGGGCGTAATCGTACATGGTGAAAGTGGGACGTCGAATCTGGATAATTGGATATCAAAATCTCACTTGTAAAACCTTCTAACTGAATTTCTTCCGGTAATTCAAAGCTTGTCTCTTTTCCATAAAAATTATTAACGACGAGCAGCTTCTCATTATCGCCATTTCGCAAATAAGCAAAAATACGCGGGTGATTATTTAAAATGAGTTCATATTCACCATAAGTAATGAGATCGTATTGTTTTCGCAATTGAATCAGTTTTTGATAATGATAAAAGACAGAATCTTTATCTTGCAATGCTCGTTCCACGTTTATTTCCTTATAATTTGATGCCACATTTATCCAAGGGATTCCTTCCGTAAATCCCGCATTTAAATCACTTGTCCATTGAACTGGGGTACGAGAATTATCACGAGATTTTTCTTGTAAAATAGAAATAATCATTTCTTCAGATAATCCCTCTTCATGCATTTTTTTATAGGCATTCAAGGTTTCCACATCCCGGTAATCCTCAATCCGCTGAAACTTTGGATTGGTCATCCCGATCTCTTCCCCTTGATAAATATACGGGGTCCCTTGCATTAGATGAATCGTCGTTGCTAGCATTTTTGCTGATTCTTTCCAATACGCACCATCATCCCCGTAGCGTGAGACAATTCGCGGTTGGTCATGATTACACCAGAATAATGCATTCCATCCGCCACCCTTATACATTTCTGTTTGCCATTCAGAGAGGATTTGTTTTAGTTTAATAAAATCAAAATCGGCTACTGTCCATTTGTCCCCATTTGCGTAATCCACTTTCAAATGATGAAAATTAAAAGTCATACTTAATTCGTTTCGTTCTGGGTTCGAATAGTTAATACAATGGTCAATTGTTGTTGATGACATTTCGCCCACTGTCATCGCATTATGTTTTGCAAAAACTTCACGATTCGCCTCATATAAAAATTCATGTACACGAGGTCCATCCGTATAAAATTTTCGTCCGTCACCTGTTGAATCATTAGGAAAATCTTGATTTTTCGAAATGAGATTGATTACATCTAATCGAAAACCATCTACTCCTTTTTCAAACCAATAGTTCATCATCTTATAAACTTCTCTGCGTACTTTCTCGTTTTCCCAGTTTAAATCTGCTTGAGTGACATCAAATAAATGCAAATAATATTGCCCTGTTTTCTCATCCAGCTTCCATGCAGAGCCTCCGAACTTTGACTCCCAATTATTCGGCTCACTGCCATCGCGATTAGCATCCTTCCAAATATAAAAATCACGATATGGATTGTCTTTTGCTGAACATGCTTCCTTAAACCATTTGTGCTCTGTTGACGTGTGATTGACAACGATGTCCATGATGACTTTTATTTCACGTGAATGTGCTTCTTCAAGGAGTGATTCAAAATCCTCCATCGTTCCATATGGTTCATGAATTTCATAGTAATCGCTAATGTCATACCCATTATCATTTTGCGGGGAGCTATAAATCGGAGTTAGCCAAATGACATCAATCCCTAGTTCTTTCAAGTAATCTAGCTTCTTAATAATCCCTTGTAGATCACCAACTCCATTCCCAGTAGTATCATAAAAACTTTTCGGATAGATCTGATACACTGTTGCTTTCTTCCACCAAGGTTGCTTCATGTTATATCACCACTTTTTCATAAAATAAATAAGTCGAGGGTGTCTCTATAACTAATGAGACCCCCTCTATAAAAAATCACTTTGTTTTTCTTAATTTCGCGAATACGATTGTAAGGATGAATGGGATGACGATGGAGATTCCCATACCGATAAAGAATGCTCCCCAGTTTTGCGGGAAAATCGATAGGAATCCCGGTAATCCACCAACACCTACAGATGCTGCTTTTACGCCATTTAGTGTAATAAACATGCCGCCAATGGCTGAACCGACAATCGCTGCGATAAAGGCAAAACGGAAGCGTAAGTTCACTCCAAACATCGCTGGTTCCGTAATACCTAAGTAAGCGGAAATCGCTGATGTTAGTGATAGTCCTTTTAGTTTTTCATCTCTTGTCACAAACAGCATTCCTAGTGCTGCAGATCCTTGCGCGATATTTGATAATGCCAACATTGGCCAAAGGAAGGTAGAACCTGTTGATCCGATTAATTGTAAGTCAACTGCTAAAAATGTATGGTGCATTCCTGTAATGACTAATGGCGCATAAAGCAAACCGTAGATTAGTCCACCTAATGCCGGTGCAGCATGGAAAATGCCAACAACTGCATCCGTAATGACATTCGCAATCGCAAATGTGACTGGTCCAATGACGATGAACGAAAGGAATCCAGTAACTAATAAAACAATTGGCGCGACAAGTAAAAGTTGAAAAGCATCCGGAATTCGCTTTTTCAAAAATAGTTCTAGTTTTGCAAGTAAATAGGATGCGACTAACACTGGTAATACTTGGCCTTGATAACCAACTTTTTGAATGTCTAAACCAAATAAATTCCATGTTGGAATCTCTTTTGTAGATCCGTACGCCCAGGCATTAAGTAAGTCTGGATGGACAAGCATTAAGCCAAGAACGATCCCCAATAACGGATTCCCACCAAATTTTTTCACTGCCGACCAACCAATTAAGCCTGGTAAAAAGGTAAAAGCAGTATTAGCAATTAAGTTAATGATGCCAGCAAAATCTTTCCACTGTGGATACACATCAACAAGTGATTTTTTATCAAAGAAAATATCCTGGCCTGTCAAAATATTGTTGATTCCCATTAGAAGACCGGCTGTTACAATTGCCGGAAGGATTGGGATGAAAATATCAGCAAGTGTTTTAACCGCCCTCTGAATTGGATTTAACTTCTGTGCAGCCGCGTCTTTTATCTCTTCCTTTGAGGATTCACCAATTCCAGTAATTTTCACCATTTCATGATAAACTTTATCAACGGTTCCTTGACCGATGACCACTTGGTACTGGCCATTTGCTGAAAATGAGCCTTTTACTAGATCGATTTTTTCAAGAGTTTCTTTATCTACAACGCTTTCATCTTTCAAAGCAAAACGTAGGCGTGTGACACAATGCGTTGCCGCGGCAATATTTTCTTTTCCACCAATCGCCGTCACGATTTGCTCTGCAGACGTTTTTACACTCATTTGTTCCATCCTCCAGTTATTGTTTTCACAGGAAAACAATACGATTTTCTTATAATTTGTAGGCGGTTACAATTTTATAAAATAGGATAATAGCATTCTATTTTATACCGCTTACATGAAATTCCATTACCTGTATATACAAGATAAAATTTATAGTTTTATAATAACCTGTATATACAAGTTGGTCAATAAAAAATTATAAAATGTTAGAAAGGGAGGGTGTTCAATAGTAGCTACCTGGTTATCATTCCTTGTCTTTGATGACAAAGATTCGCTTTCGCTAACCGTCTTGGGCTTCATTCCCACTCTTTGACGACCAAGTTCCTCTTTCGCTAACCATCTTGGGCTTCATTCTCACTCTTTGACGACCAAGTTCTACTTTCGCTAACCATCTTGGGACTCATTCCCACTCTTTGACGATCAAGTTCCGCTTTCTCTAACCATCTTGGGCTTCATTCTCACTCTTTGACGATCAAGTTCCGCTTTTCCAAACTATCTTGGGCTTCATTCTCACTCTTTGACGACCAAGTTCTACTTTTCCAAACTATCTTGGGCTTCATTCTCACTCTTTAAAGCCCAAGATCTACTTTCTCAATTCATCTTGGGCTTTATACCGCCCTATCCTTCCCACTAAAACCTAAAATACTATTCTAAAAAAAGCATATGGTCATAAAGTGCTAACAAACTTTTAGACTCGAATAAAAAAAACACTCTACTAAACTAATAGAAGAGTGTTTTCAATCTTATTATCGTACTTCAACCCAGCCGTTTTTGATTGCTGAAACGACCGCTTGTGTGCGGTCATTCGCACCCATTTTTTGCAAAATGTTGCTGACGTGATTTTTGACCGTTTTTTCGCTTATATATAAAGTTTCTCCGATGACACGGTTGCTTTTTCCATCAGCAAGTAATTGTAGTACTTCACATTCACGTGGTGTAAGTAGATGTAGTGGTCGAACGACTTCAGGTTGTTGATAGCCTGTCCCTGTACTTTGTCTGTTTGCTAAGCGGCGAAATTCCTCTACTAGATTACGAGTAATCTTTGGATGTAAATAAGAGCCTCCATCAGCAACGACTTTTACTGCTTCAATTAGGGCATCGGAATCCATTTCTTTCAGCAGATAGCCAGTGGCGCCTGTTTTTAATGCATGGGTAACATAGTTTTCATCATCGTGAATCGATAAAATGATAACCCTTGTATCTGGATAGGTTTCTACTAATTGACGTGTCGCTTCAATGCCGTTTTTATTTGGCATATTAATATCCATTAAAACAACATCGGGCTTAGTTTGTTCGATTAATTGAAGAGCATTTGCCCCATCTTCACCTTCGGCAACGATTTCGAATGTTTTTTCAAATTCTAAAATACGTTTTACCCCTTCACGAAACAATTGATGATCATCAATGATTGCTATTTTAGTAGACAAAGCTTACTCCTCCTTTATTTAAAGGCTCTGCTAAATTAGGCTGTTGATTTCCGCTCCAGGTACTCGCTTTCCGCGGGCGGTCCGGGAGCCTCCTCGGCGCTAAACGCGCCTGCGGGGTCTCCCGACTACCGTTTTTCCCGCAGGAGTCTCGTACCTTCCGCTCCAATCAACAAAGTGTCAAAATCAACAATTAGCTTTAACATTGCCTATATAAAAAACAATTTCTTACTATTCATTACATTTCCCATGGATAACACTACATTCCCATTGGCTTATTTCAAAATTAATCATTCTTTATTGGTCAAACATCACTTGAATGGTTACGATAGTTCCTGAACCAATTTTTGAATCAATCGTGATCTGACCATCAATGATATCGACACGTTCTCTCATTCCCATAAGACCAAAGGATCCTTCTTTCTTTGCCCTTACGTCAAAGCCTTTTCCATTATCTTTGATTACGACAAATACTCGATTTCTACTCATTTCTATTTTCACTTGAATTTCGGTAGCATCCGCGTGTTTGATTGCGTTTTGAACGGATTCTTGAACTAAGCGAAACAAGGCTACTTCATATTTTGATGGTAGTCGATATTCATCACCTAAATTGGTAAACCGGAAAACAATCCCATTGTTATACTCTTCGGTTCGTTCCAAGTATTTTCTGAGGGTAGGAACTAAACCTAAATCATCTAATGCCATTGGGCGAAGATCATAGATGATACGACGAACCTCTGAAAGTGATGAACGGACCATTTTCTTTAAACTTCGTACTTCTTCAAGTGCATTTAAAATTCCTTGTTCACGATAGACTTTCTCGACTAAATCAGATCTAAGGAGCATATTGGCAAGCATTTGGGCCGGTCCATCGTGGATTTCACGTGATAGCCGCTTTCTTTCTTCTTCTTGTGCTTCAATGACACGAAGACCAAAATCTTGCTTTTCTATCGCATCTTCTAATGCATTACCTATTTCCTTTAAGTCACTTGTTAAATAGTTTAGAACGACACTCGTTTGTGATACTAAATGATTAGCGCGATCAATTGTTTGCTCGAGGGTAATTAGTCTTCTTTCTAATTCATCCCTTCTTCTGCGCAGCTGCTTTTCAAGCTCACGATTCATTGAAAGTTTCATTTGATAATTATGAGCGATCTCATATGCTTCACGAACTTGTTCTTCTGTATAATCACGGAAATGTTGGCTGACGACTGATAATCGCCTTCGTGACTGCCGAGTTTTAATTTCTAGATCATCGCCCTCTTCGATTGCCTTGGATACCATGATCTTAACTTCATGTAGTTCATCGGAGAGAGTTTCATAGTCTTGACGGCATTGTTCACCAATATGGAAGATTTCATTTTTGCTAGAGTCAACGGTATCAATCATTTTTTCCAATATTTGATCAAGTGTCTTTGCATCAATTTTTTTTAATGCCATCCTCATTCCTCCAGCGTACACTCAGTATATATTAGGGTCATTTTACCTCTTTTTGCGAAAAGATACTATTTGAAATGTTTGTCAATATAAAAGTTAGGAAAATGTCCCTAAACCATAAGTTGGAAATTATATAGTTCCTTCTACGAAATCCAGTTCTATTGACACGTTTTGTATGAATGGAAAAGCGTATGTGCACCGTTAGTTAAAAAAAATGAAATAAAGATTTTATTAATACTATTATGTATTCAATAAACACTGCTTAATTTCCTTTATCTCTTTAATTATATCACTATACCAAATATATTTTCATCTGACGTTGAAGATGGAAGGATTTAATTTATTTCATAAATTATGTATAGTAGAAAGTATAGTTAAGTGTTCATTTAGGAGTGACATAGATGTTAAGGCAGTATTATACGGTAAAAGGTGCGGGCGAACACGAAATCATTATTCAAAAATCAAGGTTTATTGCCCACGTGAATCGTGCAACAACCGAAGAGGAAGCGCTGACGTTTATTCAAGATATAAAGAAAAAACATTGGAATGCGACACATAATTGTTCTGCGTATATGATTGGGCAGCAAAATCAAATTCAAAAGGCAAATGATGATGGCGAGCCGAGTGGTACAGCCGGTGTGCCGATGCTTGAAGTATTGAAAAAACGTGATTTAAAAGATACGGTTGTCGTAGTGACAAGATATTTTGGCGGTATTAAGCTAGGAACCGGTGGCCTCATTCGTGCATATGGAAAATCAACATCGGAAGGAATTAATGCTACCGGTGTTGTTGAACGAACACTAATGTGTACAGTCCGAACAAAAATCGATTATACATGGCTTGGGAAAGTTGAAAATGAACTGCGTTCCTCCACCTATTCGATTAAAGATATACATTACCTAGATCAAGTGGAAATCGAGACGTATGTGAAGGAAGAACAAACAGAAACCTTTACACAGTGGATGACCGAGTTAACGAACGGACAAGCGAAAATAACCATTGGGGAATCATTATATCTTGAAATTGATGTATAAAAGCGAAGAGAAAAAAAAAGGCCAGTATAGTTCGTGAACTGTACTGGCCCTTTTGTTTGTCTATTACTGATTTGGTGATTTTTTCGGTCTTACATATTTTAAAAGTGGTTTGTAATCCTCGCCGACTAAATTGATGCTTTCCACGAAAATTTCAATTGCCAGAAGCAAAACGGCAACTATGATTAATGATCCCCACATCGTCGACATGGAAAAGATGATTGCCGCTAAACCAAATAGTGCAGCAATCGCATAAATGACTAAAACGGTTTGTCGATGAGAAAAACCTACTCGTAATAAACAATGATGTAGATGTGACTTATCAGCACTTGAAAATGGTTGTTTATTTAAAAATCTACGTATGATTGCAAAGAATGTATCCGATAACGGTACTCCTAATATAATGACAGGAATGACTAAAGAGATAAAGGTAATGTTCTTGAAACCGAGCAAGGATAAAACGGCAATCATATATCCTAAAAACAGTGCCCCTGTATCACCCATAAATATTTTCGCCGGATGGAAATTATAGATTAAAAATCCTAATGTACTAGCTAATAATATCCCGCCGACAATCGCAACGAACATATCGCCCATAATAATCGCCATGCCGCTAATCGTAATTAATGCAATGGATGAAACACCCGCAGCCAAGCCGTCCAAGCCATCAATTAAATTAATTGCATTCGTAATCGCGACAATCCAAAAAATCGTTAATGGAATACTGAAATAACCGAAATAAAGAATTCCACCGAAGGGAAGATTAATTTTTGTAAGTTCCACTCCGCCCCAAACCACAACAGCTAATGCGGCAAGAATTTGACCAAGGAGTTTTAATTTTGGTGAAAGTTCATATTTATCATCAAGAATTCCAGTAATTAAAATAATGAAACTTCCTATAAAAATCCCCGAAACATGTACTACCGCATCACTTTCCTGTGGTACAGGTCTTAAGATAAAATACCCTACAAGAAAACTTATAAATATTGCAACCCCACCAATAAGGGGCATATTTTTTTTGTGGACTTTTCTATTATTTGGTTTATCTGTTATTCCTAATTTAATGGCGAGTCTTCCGATTAAAGGAGTTACCAATACCGATAATATAAAGCAGAACAACAACGTCAAGTATATCATTCAAATCCTCCTTAGCACTATAATGCCCAAATGTACAGCTAATAAAAACAGGAAGAAAACACCTAGTTGTTATTTTCATTTTTGTACAAAGATTTATTTTTAGTTTAGTTTCATTTTCATCTTTCTCTAGCAAAATTTTATTCTAATTTTCTATACATATCGTCAATTTTTGCAGGTCAAATGAATTATACCATAGTCCTATGATAAAGAGGTAGAAAAAATAACAAGACCGAACAATCTAATAAGATTTCCCTAATTTCTTATTGTATTCACGTTATACTCGTTTATTGCTAATAAATGCATCTATCTTTTGTTCGTTTTTTGCAGTAGTACTTTGAATACAAATCGAGGGATAGCCAGCATTCGTTTCCACCTTGTTGGCTGTTGAATGAGACGATAAAGCCACTCGATGTTTAACTTTTGCCAAATTTCCGGAGCACGCGGGACTACACCGGCGATTCCATCGAAACTTCCTCCTACCCCCATAAAAATCCCTTTGTCAAACTTGGCAATGTTTTGATAAATCCATTGTTCTTGCCGAGGTGCTCCTAGTGCAACGAAAATAAGATCGGGTTTCAACTCTCGGATTTCTTCAGCAATTTGCGGATTGTCCAAATCAAAAAAGCCATTATGATAGCCCGCAATTTCCATTTTGGGGAAGTCATTACTTACATTATGTATGCATTGTTCTAACACTTCTTGTTTGGCACCTAAAAAGTAAACACGATATTGATTTTCATTTGCGAGCGACAGTAAATCTTTCATCGTATCGAAACCGGGAACTCTTTCAGGTAACGGTTTGTTTAGCCACCCGGCAGCTTTAACAATCCCAATTCCATCCGGAGTAATAAAATCAGCCGTTTGTAAATATTCCATGAATACTTTATTTTCATTTGCCATCATCACAATTTCCGGATTAGCTGTGACGACAAATGTCTTATTTTGTTGTTTAATTCTTTGATGGAGGATATCGATAAATTCATTTCTCGTGGAATGAATAAATGGAACACCTAATATTTCAACATGATTCATAATCATTCTCCTAACAAAATCTTAACAAAGGCTTCTAACAAGATTACAACTTTTTTCTTAATATTTGCTTAAGGTTCATTTCTTAAACTTTATTGCATGTGTTCTTTTTGTTTTTTTCCTTAATAATCTTACCTACTAAAATACCAAAATTCATAGTAAGAAACTAGCTTAATATTTTCTTCCAACTAATTCTATCTCATTCCATTTATATTCTCCTATCTTAATATGATATTATTATGCTACAAGTCTGCAAGGAGAGTTAAACGATGATCACCTTACTAAGTAGGACTCAAGAACGCAAAATAAAAAAATATCAAAAATTCGTTACCGAGATCAATCGGTTAGAAATAGAATTTGAACAACTTTCTGATCAAGAATTGAAGCAAAAAACAACTTA
Organism: Heyndrickxia sp. FSL W8-0423; assembly: GCF_038009395.1. Lineage (NCBI taxonomy): Bacteria > Bacillati > Bacillota > Bacilli > Caryophanales > Bacillaceae > Heyndrickxia > Heyndrickxia sp. FSL W8-0423. The sequence continues at coordinate 13,761 of NZ_JBBPBE010000001.1, forward strand.
CTTCAAAGAATTATTAAGCAATGGTAAAACAATTGAAGACATTAAAGTGGAGGCTTTCGCAACAGTCCGTGAAGCTTCGAAAAGAACGCTAGGAATGCGTCATTTTGATGTCCAGTTAATCGGTGGGCTTGCTCTATTGGAAGGAAATATTTCTGAAATGCCAACAGGTGAAGGAAAATCACTTGTTGCTTCTTTGCCAAGTTATTTAAGGGCACTTGAAGGAAAAGGTGTACATGTCATTACTGTGAATGAATATCTTGCCATGAGAGATAAAGAACAAATTGGCCAAATTCATGAATTTCTAGGACTAACGGTCGGTATTAACTTGACAGAGATGTCACCTGATGAAAAACAAGAGGCCTATCAGGCAGATATAACATATGGGATCGGAACTGAATTTGGCTTCGATTATTTACGCGACCATATGATATTAGATGAAGAATTAAAGGTACAAAGACCTTATCACTTCGCTATTATCGATGAAGTGGATAGCATTTTAATTGATGAAGCGAAAACACCATTAATTATTGCAAATAAAGCTTCCTTATACTCAAAATTATTTTCCGTTTGCTCTAAAGTAGTGAGACGAATGGAAAACGATGTAGATTATACGATAGACCTTGAAACGAGAACGGCGTTTTTTTCAGAGGAAGGCATTAATAAAATAGAAAAAGCCTTTTCCATCAATAATTTATACGACTTAAAACATCAAGTTTTATACCATTACATGATTCAATCGTTATATGCTGAAGTCATCTTTAAAAAAGATGTGGATTACATCGTTCATGAGGGGAAAATTGAACTCATTGACTCATTCACTGGACGTGTAATGGAAGGCAGAAGTTTAAGTGACGGGCTTCACCAAGCTATTGAAGCAAAAGAAGGATTGGAACTGACAGAAGAAAATAAGATGCAGGCAACGATTACGATTCAAAATTATTTTAGAATGTATCCGATCTTGTCGGGGATGACTGGAACAGCCAAATTAGAGGAAAAGGAATTCCAGCAAGTGTATGGCATGGATGTTGTTCAAATCCCTACGAATAAGCCGAAGCAAAGAATTGATTTGGAAGACCTTATTTTTGCCACAATCCCGCAAAAATATGAAGCATTAACAAAAGAAGTATTGAAGCGTCATGCGACGGGTCAACCTATATTAATCGGAACAACCTCCATCGAACAATCCGAGATGGTTGCCAAGTATTTAGAACACGCGAAACTACCTTATAATTTATTAAATGCGAAAAGTGTGGAACAAGAGGTCGATTTAATCTCTAAAGCTGGACAAAAAAATCAAATTACTATTGCAACAAATATGGCAGGTAGAGGAACTGACATCGTTTTAGGTCCGGGCGTTGCGGAACTTGGCGGGCTATGTGTATTGGGGACCGAACGACATGAAAGCAGGCGTGTAGATGACCAGCTAAAAGGTCGTGCCGGAAGACAAGGCGATCCGGGGGTTAGCCAATTTTTCATCTCGATCGAAGATGTCATTACTGAGCGATTTGCAGCAGAACAGTTAAAAAAAATGAAGAAGTCATTAAAAACTAATTCTGACGGCTTAATTTTGAATCGAAAAATTCATGAAATAGTTAATCGAGCACAACGATTATGTGAAGGAAGCAATTATTCAGCACGCGAATACACATTAAAACTGGATGATGTTGTTAATGAACAGCGAAACATTATATATAAAAATCGGGATATGATTTTAGAATCGACGGATGTTTTTGACTTTATCATAAAAACTTATCGAAGTTTAGCTGAATATTATAAACAAAAATACACTAGTAATGATGGTTTGACTAACGAAAAGATAGAAGAGCTGATGCATAAGGCACAATTAATTTCGATAAAAGAATTTGATACAGCTGAAATAATCGAACCTAATGAATTTATTAACGTTTTTTTACTTCATTTAGAAGAATCGATTGAAAAACTTAAAGAAATTTATCAAAGTGAACCAAACTTTTTGCTAGATGTTAAATACGATATTCTTCACGCGATGGACATGTATTGGACGCAGCATTTAGAATCGATGACAAGATTAAAAGAAGGAATAGGATTAAGAGGCTATAGCCAAGAGGATCCTATACAAATTTATCAAAAAGAGAGTTTAAAAATATTTACACAGACTTTCTATCTGATTGAAGAGGAAATTTGCACCATTGTAAGTGATCATGTTAAAACATTCCTATTGTTAGGAGAAGTGAATGAATAAGTCATAAGGGATAGGAGGATCTTTCATGCTATTTTCTAAAAATAAGCAGCTTAGAAGTGAGAGGGCATTTGTACTTGAAGAAAAAGAACGCGATTTTAACGAGGATGAACTCGTTGATACTGAACTCTCGATTTTACCTAACTGGACAGATTCCATTGAACAGGAGTATGTGCTTCGCTTTCTAAATAATGAAAACGAACCAATGAAACAAAATAAAATTTCTTTGTCCGGGATTGAAATAAATGAGGATGAGGATGGGGGAATCATTGTTACAGCATTTGTCCGAAGCAGTTTAAAAAAAGCAGTAACATTGGAGTCTTTACCAATTATTTTAATTGGTCCTGAAGGGGAACGTTTGGCAAGCAAGGTGTTTGATTTAAGTGAACTTGGTGAAATTCCGCCAAGAACGAGCCGTCCTTGGCATTTCTTTTTTTCACCTTTTGACATTTATTCATCATCCATTCCGAAGAATGGTTGGAGGCTTGCATTTGAAATACAAAAGAATAATAGATGATTTATTTTGCTTTTTTTACAATAATCTTCGTTGCTTTACTTTTATTCCCTGCCGCATCTGTCGCGGTTAAATAAAGCTTTGTTCCTGCTTTTTGAGCTTTAAGTGATAGTGAAAAAGTAGATTTAGACGTCACCTTTCCCTTTGCGATAATTTTTGAACCATTTTTTAAGACAAGATTAGCTCCTTTTTCCGCTTTTCCCGTTAACTTCCTATCTTTACTGTTAAACGAGTTGACCTTCGGCGGTGCAGGTGGTGTGACGTCTACCTTTTTTACGATAAAGTGATAAGGTTTTGTTGACCAATGATTATTTCCTTCTAAAATTTCAAAATAATATGTGCCAGGTGTAACTTTAAAGATAAAGCTTTCCTTTCCGCCTAGCTTACCTTTATTATGCATCTCTTCTTTCGTGGCTTTCCCTTTCGAATATTTATCGACCCAAACAACGCCATCCATATTCGTTACACCACTTAGTTCCGCTTTTAAAGTCATATTTTTAGTTACTTTCAGCTTGTACCAGTCACTGTCCAACGGAAGATCATATTTATTAGTGTATGATTTATTTAAGGCGATCGTTTTCGCTTTGCCACGGTCATTACCTACATCATCTTTTAAATCCGGGAGCTTGATGGTTAATGGATTGGCTGCCTTTACCGCTCCATATCCACCGGTTGGACTCCAAATATTTGGCGACTTTGCTAAAGGTGTGGCTCCTTTTTCAAGGATATACTCAATCTTACTTGGTGTCATCTCAGGTTTAATTGATTTGATGATTGAGGCAAGGCCACTGACAATCGGTGTTGAGAAGGATGTGCCATCCTCTATATCATATTTATTTTTCAACGCTAATATTTTTATTTTCTCTCCGGGTGCAACTAAATCTAGCTGTGGTCCTACATTTGAGAAATCCGAGACTTTATTTTTGCTATTGACCGAGCCGACGCTGATGACTGTTGGATAGGCAGCGGGATACTCAACAGCTTCACCGTATTCATTCCCAGAAGCAGCTACTACCGTAATTCCATGTTGTGCGGCACTAAGGATTGCATCAAATTCTGTTTCACTACTTTCCGGACCGCCGTAACTTAGATTAATGATATCGGCATGATGTTTTATCGCATAATAAATTCCAGCAATTGAATCTGCATCCGCAATTTCTTCTCCACCAATTTTGATTGGAAGAATTTTCGCGTAGGGATTCACTCCGACGATCCCAATTTTATTATTCATTTTCGCGGCAATTGTTCCCGCAACCGCTGTCCCATGACCATTTTTGTCAGTTTGTTTTGTTGTATGACGGGGAATATCATAACCATTTACTAATTGCCCTTTTAAGTCCGGATGGGTTGTATCTACCCCTGTATCAAGAACCGCCACTGTTACTGGTTTAGAATTTGGTTTAATTAATGGCCAAATTGCTTGTACACCAATCTTGTTTAAATACCATTGATCTTTGTATAAGCTATCATTTGGTTCCGGTAAGGGTGCCGCTTTTACAGTTCGTTCTTGTAAATAATTAGGTTCAACTGTATCAATTAGCGGATTCTTTTTTAATGCTTTTAATACCCCGGAATAATTTAACCGTTCAGGAACTCTAATAATATATATATCTTTTGAAATAAGAATTTCATGGCTTTGCAGCAATTTAATTCCGCTTATTTTGGAAAGAATTTTGTTGATTTCTTTTGTTTTAATAATGATTTGTCGATCTTTTACCTTTGAAAGATTAATAGTGGAGGATAGTTTTCTACTATTCGAGTGTCGAATATAGTTTTCTTTAATCCTTTTAATACTTATCTGTTCCTGAGTTTCCTGTGCTTTTGTATCATTCGGCAGAGCACTGCATAGTAACGCTGCCATTGCAACTGATGCCACAATATTAAACATCTTATTTCCCATATTAAATCCTCCGCTTAAAATAAAATATAACCTCTATTCTATCTTATTTTAACACGGAAATCATATGTACTGACTAACGAAAAAATATTTCCATAAAAATGAAAAATGGTGCCTGACACCAGTGTCAAGACACTGGTGTCAGGCACCGTATTCTTTATTTTTTTACGGTGATTTTTGTTGCTTTACTTTTGTTTCCTGCCGCATCGGTTGCTGTTAGGTAAAGGATTGTGCCCTTTTTTTGTTTTGGTATTTTTAGTGAAAAGGTTGATTTTGATGTTGCTTTTCCTGTTGCAATCACTTTTGAACCTTTTTTAAGTGTAAGTTTTGCTCCTTTTTCGGCTTTCCCTGTTAGTTTTGTAGACTTACTGGTAATCGCATTTACCTTCGGTGGCTTTGGAGGGGTTGTATCCGCTTTTTTCACAGTAATTTTCGTTGCTTTACTCTTATTTCCTGCCGCATCGGTAGCTGTTAAATAAAGGACTGTTCCCGCCTTTTGCTTTGGTATTTTTAGTGAAAAGGTTGATTTTGATGTTGCTTTTCCTGTCGCAATCACTTTTGAACCTTTTTTGAGCGTAAGCTTTGCACCTTTTTCTGCTTTTCCTGTTAGTTTCGTAGATTTATTATTAATACTATTTACTTTCGGTGCCGCAGGTGGGGTTGTATCTAATTTAGTAACTTTAAAGGAATAAGATGATGTTGACCAGTGATTATTGATCTCCATTACTTGGAAGTAATAAGTACCTGCTTTCAATGTTTTCGTAAAGCTTTCTCCTTTTCCTAATCCGCCTTTATTATATAGTGTTTCCATCGTCGCTTTACCATTGGAAAACTTATCGAACCAAATAATCCCATCCATATTAGGGACACCACTTAATTCCACCTTTACTTTCGTTGTTTTCGTTACTTTTAGCTTATACCAATCACTGTCTAACGGCAGATCGTATTTATTCGTATATTTCTTATTTACAGAAATTGACTTCGCTTTACTACGGATATCACCTATATCTCCTTTGAGATTAGGTAATTCGGTTTGAAAAGTTTTGACACTATTCACGAGTCCATAACCTGCTTTTGAACTCCATATATTTGGCTTAGCTGCTAAATTTGTAGCCCCTTTTTCAAGTAAATATTCAATGCCATGTGGTGGCATATTTGGAGATACCGATTTAATGAACGACGCCAGACCACTAACTATTGGTGCAGCAAAGGATGTTCCATTAGCTTCAACATATCGATTATTTGTACCTAGTGTAATAATTTTCTCTCCTGGTGCAACAACATCAAGTAACGGTCCACTGCTTGAAAAACCTGAAACCTGATTTTTTTGATTAGTAGATCCAACGCTTAATACCGTTGGGTATGCTGCTGGGAAATTGACATATCTTCCATCATTCCCCGAAGCAGCCACAACAGTAATCCCCTTCGATGCTGCACTAAGCAATGCATCAAATTCCAATTCGCTATACGATGTTCCACCATAGCTCATATTTATAATATCAGCACCTTTAGAAATCGCGTAATAAATACCCTTAATTGAATCCGATACAGCAATCCGATCGTTGCCCACTTTTATTGGGAGAATTTTTGCATACGGATTTACCCCGATCGTTCCAATTCTATTATTTATTTTCGCAGCAATCGTACCTGCAACTGCCGTCCCATGACCAACCGAATCAGTAACATTATTTGTCTTGGTCATAACATTATATCCAGGTAATAATTGTCCTGACAAATCAGGATGTTTAATGTCCACACCGGAATCCAAAACAGCGACAACTACATGTTTCTTACTTTTTTCAATTTTTCCCCATGTCGCTGGTGCCCCAACCTTTGGTAAATGCCATTGGGCTGAAAAATACGGGTCATTAGGATTGCCGCTCACTTTTTCTTGTATGTAATTTGGTTCTGCAATCTCAATTAGTGAAGAATTTTTCAGTTTACTTAGTGTGCTTGCATAGTTTAACTTTTCTGGAACTCTTGCAATATACACATCTTTTAAGGTTAGAATATCTTGATTATCAACAAATGTTAGCCCAAAGTTCTTTGATAATATTGACTTCGAAGATTTCGTTTTAATCATAATTTGGCGATCAAAGACATTTGATAGATTAATAGTCGCTGATAATGTTCTACTATTTTTATGTGTTTGCTCATAGGATGCCTTAATTCTACCAAAGTTGTCCTCTGCATTTGCAACATTTGGTAATACACAGCTAATTACCACCGTGGCAGCAATGGCAGTAATCGTTTTTAAAAATTTTTTCCCCATCATAATCCCCCATTTCTATTTTTCCATCCAACATCTATCGTATCACCATTAAATTACAATTATGATATATTTTAATTACAAACCATGAAATTGGTAAAAAGGACTTAGCGAATATTCCTAATCTTCTATAGAATGCATAACAAAAGACTCATGATTATCATTCGAAATAGAACCAAAGTCATGAGTCACTTTTTATTACTTATCCGTCTACTATATTGAATTGCCTTTTCATGTATTTCTTTTACTATTTGTAAGATTTTTGGATCAGATTTTATTAATGGTTTTGCTTTTTTCTTCTCTACTTTGAATATAGGAACAGCTTTTGATTTTGAATGAAGGATGGCCCATTTCCCATTATTTTTTTGTAAAATTAAGTCTACAATTCCTAAATAATTTCCCCAACTGCCAGCTTCAACTGCAGAGACTCCGTTGATCGTCCCCATACTTGTATCCACCCCTGATATCCCTTTTAACTTGGATTTATCGGGGAAAACTCTATGCTGATGTCCAAATAAAATAACGTCTATTCCAGGGGCAAGGCTTAATGGGTACACCGCATTTTCGGCTTTTTCATACGGTTTTGCTTTTTCATCAAATCCCGAATGGGCAAGTGCAACAACGATGTCTGCTCCTTCCTCTTTCATTCGTGGAACAAAGGCTTCCGCAGATTTTACAATATCCATTACCTTTACTTTACCCGCTAACGCTTTTTTCTCCCATATCATGACAGATGGTGTGACAAAGCCAATGACTCCTACCTTTATCGTGTGCTTCTTTCCACTTCGATCCTTTACCTTTTTATTTAAAATGACATATGGTTTAAACATATTGATTTCATTAAAATTATACGGTTTGTGATCATTCACATACATATTTGCATTAATAAAAGGGAATTTTGCACCTGTAATCGTCCGATGTAAAAAGTCTAAACCATAATGAAAATCGTGATTACCAAATGTAGCCGCGTCATATTTAAGATAATTCATGACGTTTATCATCGGATGAATCGGTTCGGTCTTGAATCGATCAATATATGCGATATAATCTGCTAAAAGATTTCCCTGAAGCAGATCTCCATCATCGAAGAGAAGTGAATTCGGAACTTCCTTTCTCGCTTGTTTAATTAACGTTGCTGTTCGAGCTAAACCAAATTCAACTATTTTCTTATTTTTTATATAATCGTAATCAACAATGTTTCCATGTAAATCTGTTGTTTCCATTAATCGCAAATCAACGATTCCAGATAATGGTTCACTTTCGTATCCATAAACCGGAAATGAAAAGAATAAGATTATAAATATGGAAAAGAATGATATGAATTTCTTACACATCGGGCATATTCATCCCTTCAAAAGGAATTTCGTGGATTTATATGTTGTGCATTTTTCGTAAAATCATTCCTTCATAATAAAAAGCCAGGCAATAACTACCCGACTGAAAACTTTCTTCATTTTAAATTCGATGACGCCACATACCAAGTCCCTTTTGCTCCGGAAACAGATACTTTGTACCAAGTAAAGAGATTCGCTGGGCTATCATCTTCAATCGCTCCGCCGAGAATTGTTACTTTCGTGCCTTTCGGAAATGATTTGCGCGTACTCTTTGTTGTTGGTTTTGTCCGAAAGTTTGCACTGGCCGAGATTGTTACACGATCATTCTTTTTATAAAATTGCGTGCTTTTTGTTTTTAGTTTTGTCTTGATTGGTGTTGTTTTCAATTTGACTGGATTACCAGTAAAAATAACATCTTGTTTTTTTACAATTTCCGGGTTCATTAGTGTACGGTTTTTCATATTTTCATATACCTTTAACTGATACGGTTTGGTTACTTTATTTGGATCATTTTTCGTTGATAATCCATTATAGGCCATTATCGCAAAATACCAATTTTCTAAAAGGTTCTTTTCCCCATTATTGATTTTAGGCATAACTGGAGATGATAAGAAGGCGTAGGTCCACTTTTTTGCTAAAATTTCTACCCCCGCTTGAATATTGTAAGATAGATCATATTTTACTCGATTCCAATCATAGCTTTTATCCGAATCTGACATAGGTGTCACTTGCATGATTCCATACCCATTATCATGACTTTTGAACACTTCTCCATTTGGTAAAAACTGTGTAAGATTGCCGTTTTCCGTGACCGCAATTGATTTAACTACTTCCGGTGGAATCCCTTTAGCAATCGCCGACTTCGTTAGCATTCCTTTTAATTCTTTTATGCTCACCTTTTGTCGATTCATGATGCCTGCGAATCTTTTTTGTAAGCGTGCCTTATCTGTTTTAGAACTGATCGATGTTATATTTTTCTTTAATTGGTTGTATAAACCGGGAACTTTCGCATTTGATTTTCCTTTAGAAATATACGAATCCAGTCGTTCAAAGTTCATTTCCAAATTTACATATTCGGCAAATTTTCCTGTTTTCAATTTACTCGGAATGGTTGAATTTATTTTTTTTACTTCCTTCATCAGTTGCTGTTTCATTTTTTGCTGAGGAATAGAGTCAATATTCAATAGAATTTTATAGTATGGTACAGCAAGTTTATTAGATGAAGTGTTGGATTTCATAAGTTTACTTGTTTCATCAATTGCTTTCTTTACGATAATTGCGTAATTAAGATCCTTTTTAATCTTTTCTGCCGGTGTTTTATACAGTTTTTTTACCGTATCACGCGTTTTTTTATCATATACGGCATCAAATGTTGATGCGTATTTGTTAAGATCCTTTGATAGATTCGAATAAGCCACTAGCGTTTTAGAATTGATGACACCCATTTTTATATCTTTATCTAACTTTGCTTTTTTTGAAGCAATTTTCTTCCCGTTTGAAACAGCATTGATGTACTTTTTCCCTCGAGATATTTGCGTATTTACTGTTTTTAATTTGGAAAGATTGGCTTTCTTCTTTTTTCCTGACTGTTTATTTACCGCTGATTTAGCACTTTTATATTTTTTTACCGCTGCATTGTACTCCTTGGTCGGGATATTTTTCCCTGTTGCCTTTTTCCCAACCGTTGTCATATTATCTAGGGTTTTTCCAGCTTTCACCGCAGAGTTAACAAGTGCATCCGCTTTATCTGCAGCGAATGTATTTGTATGACCAAATCCAGAAATAGCTAAGATTACTATTGCCGCTATAAATAATCGATAAAATTTCAATTATCCACACCCCTAATTTGTATTACAATCTATTATACTATTATTCTTTCCGAAAAACGAAGATTGATAATCTACTCTTTTTATAGGAAATTCGACAAAAACCCTATTTTATTTCCAAGGAAATACATTCATCCAACATCTTTTTCGCTAGTTTTCTTCTGGAAAACTATTCAATATTTTAGTAAAATTAGAGTAAAAACAATTATGCTAGGAGGATTCTATGGTTCAGGTTGTTTTTATGGATAATGAAGAAACATTGCAGGTACCAAACTATAAAGAAACCATTACCGATCTATTGAATACAGGTAGCGCGGCCATCTTTCCTAACTTATATGAATATCAAAAATTAACGCTGGATTTAACTCAGTTAACCGTTTATCTGCAAAAACAGTAAAAGATTAATAAGAACTAGTGTATTCGCCAAATTCCTCTAAATTTCAACCACTAAACTGTTGTCCATTTCAAAAACCACCCCCCTTACATAAAGTAAATTATCCTTGCATAGGGGGGTGTTATAATGGGTTACGGCTATGGTGGATACGGCTATGCCGGTGGCGGCTACGGCGGCGGTTCAACATTTGTTTTAATTGTTGTCTTGTTCATCCTTTTAATCATTGTCGGTGCTTCTTATTACTAATAAGATCGACGAAAGGAAGCGTTTTTTACAACGCTTCTTTTTTTTAGTGTCTTACATTTTTTTAGTATTTTTTCATTACAAATTATGCATATAATAAGGCTATATAAAACGCAAAAATATTTGCCGTGCATTGAAGGAAGTGACCCTTATTTGACAAAAATTAAAGTAATTATTGCAGACGATAATTCATTTATCCGTGAAGGTTTAAAAATAATTTTAAATACGTATGACGAATTTGAAGTTGTTGACACCGTCAATGATGGACAAGAAGCGGTCGATTATTGTAAAAAACATAAAGTGGACATCGCATTATTAGATGTGCGAATGCCAAATATGAACGGTGTTGAAGCAACAAAAATTCTTACTGAACAAACGAGGACGAGACCGATCATTTTGACGACATTCGACGATGACGAATACATATTAGATGCGGTAAAAAATGGAGCAAAAGGTTATTTATTGAAAAATAATGACCCGGAACGAATTCGTGATGCGATCAAAACAGTATTTAACGGAAATAGCATTATGCAAGATGTCGTTTTGGAAAAAATTAAATCCAACTTATTAGAAAAGAAGGAATCAGGGACAAAAATTGATGCAAAGTTATTTACAGAAAGAGAACGAGACATTATGTCTTTAATTGCAAAAGGCTATTCGAATAAAGAAATCTCAAAGCAATTATTTATTTCGGAAGGAACGGTTGCCAACTATATCACCTCGATACTAGGGAAAACCGGCCTTGAGCATCGGACACAAATCGCCATTTATTATATTACAGGAAAAGTAGATTAATATGGAGATTTGGATCATCCTCAATAAGGTTGCATTGATTGTCTTTATAGCCGTCAATTGCATTCGAGCCGATTCCGAGAACATTTCGTGGGTTGTTTTGGCCTCCCTTATTTATTTTTGCATCAATATTACATTATATATTTTTAAACATGATGGCATCAAAAAATCGCTACTTTTATTATCCATTATTTTAACGATTTGGTCCTATATTTTCGTCTATTCGTTATTTATTATTCTTTTACCATTGTCAGTCATTGAACTAATTTCTCGTTTTACTAATAGCAAATTTATTATTTTACTGCTCACATTTATTCCAATCATATACATACAGTTTGATACGCAGCCAATTTATGGATTAGTCGGAGTATCAAGCTTCATGATCTACATTATCGCTACTAGACATCTTTTTCTAATGAACAAAAACGAAGTCCAAATGGACCAAATGAGAAAGAATATTCAAAAGCTGACCAAGCATTTGAATGAAAATAAAGAATATATAAGACAATCGGAGTACACCGTTAAATTAGAAGAAAGAAATCGAATTTCTCAAGAAATTCATGATAAAATCGGCCATTCGATGACAGGTGCATTAATCCAAATGGAAGCAGCCAAACGGTTAATGGAACTTGATAAAGAGAAAGCTGAGGAATTGCTGCAGAATGCAATCAATATTTCAAAAGAAGGCATTGAAAATATCCGAATGACATTAAAAAATATGAAGCCTCCTACTGAACAAGTTGGAATACATCGAATGAAGCTTTTCATCGATGAATTTTCAGCAAAACATGATTTAAACACGACACTAACCCATAATGGGAATTTGGATACGATATCCCCTATCCAATGGAAAATTATTCATGAGAATGTGACGGAGGCTTTAACAAATACGATGAAGTACTCGGATGCCTCCCATGTATCCGTTGATATTAAAGTGCTCAACAAGCTAATCAGAGTTGAAGTGAAGGATAACGGAAAAGGGGCAGAGAAAATTAAAAAAGGGCTTGGTATTATTGGCATGGAAGAACGGACAGCCGCAATCAATGGAAAAATTATCGTTGACAGCACCCACGGTTTTTCCGTAACTACATTGCTGCCTATCCAATAATGAAATTCTCATATGAAAAATATGAATATCTTCATGTAAAAAGAATGAACGATTCCACTTATATCGCTTCATTCTTTTTTTTATACTTACGATATACAAAACATTAGGGGTGAAAAGATGAACGTATTAGAAATTAAAAACTTAACGAAAAAATTTAGCGATTTTATCGCAGTTGATAATATGTCCCTTTCGATTGCAGAAGGAGAAATATTTGGATTTCTTGGTGCAAATGGTGCAGGCAAAAGCACGACAATAAATATGATTGCAGGTTTACTTCGGAGTAATGAAGGAACAATTAATATTCTCGGGAAAAACATCACAAAAAACAGTCGATTTGCCAAAATGAATATCGGTATGGTTCCTCAAGATTTAGCGATTTATGAAGATTTGACAGCATATGAAAACGTGAAATTTTTTGCCGGCTTATATGGCTTACGTGGTGATGAACTAAAGGATCGAGTGGAGGAAGCACTTGAATTTGTTGGGTTACATGATAAGCATAAAAGCTATCCGAAAAATTTTTCCGGCGGTATGAAACGGCGCTTAAATATCGCCTGTGCGATTGCCCATCGTCCTAAATTGATCATTATGGATGAACCTACTGTTGGGATTGATCCGCACTCCCGTAATTATATTTTGACATCGGTTCGGAAGTTAAATGAAATGGGTTGTACGATTATTTACACAAGTCACTATATGGAGGAAGTAGAGGAAATTTGCTCACGCATCGCCATTATTGATCACGGTAAAATTATTGCCGAAGGAACGAAGGAACAATTGAAATCAATTATTACGAATACGAAAGATATATGGATTGAAGTGAAGTCTACCGAAAATATAATGATTGATCGCATTAAAGAAATTAATGGTGTCGAGGCTGTTCAACTTGATGAAAATCTTATTAAAATCAATTCCGATACAGGCGTGAATAACTTAAACAAAATTATTGAGCACTTTATTACTAACCATATCGAAATTCGCTCCTTACAAGAAAAAGCACCAAATTTAGAAACGGTATTTTTAACATTAACAGGTAGAAATTTAAGGGACTAATAAGGAGGTGATTTCGTTGAATATCATCAATATTGCATGGAAGGAAATTAAGAGTGATTTCCGCGACATTCGCACGGCAGTATTTATGCTCGCTTTACCGATTGTACTAATGCTTGTACTCGGCACCGCATTGTCGAACACATTTACAACAAGTATCCAAATAGACGATATGAACGTTTTATATAAAGATCAAACAAACGGAGAATTTTCTCAGTATTTCTCTCGGTTTGTCGTTGAGGCAAAACAATCAGGAATTCACTTTAAGAAAGCTTCGGAAGAGTTTTCCGGAAAAGAGGCTGTGAAGCAAAACAAATATGATGGTTATCTTGAAGTGAATCAAAAGGGAATCCGGCTGTATCTCAATGAACGGAATAGTATTGAAGGAAGCATTTTACAAGGAATGCTCACTTCTTTCGTCGATAAATATAATGTTGCCCAGGAAGTCGTAAAGATTGCTCCTGATCAAATTGGAACCGTTTTTTCAACAGAAAAGCATCATGATTACATTACAAATACCTCTCTTTTACCAAAAAAATCACCAAGCTCAATGGATTATTACGCGATTGTCATGACAACGATGATTGCGTTATATGGAGCAATGTCTGCAAGCTCCCTTATTGCGGGTGAAAGGGCACGAAAAACCGGTGATCGACTAATTGTCGCTCCCGTTCGGAAAAGTGAAATTTTTATCGGGAAAGTAGCAGGAAATATCGTTTTAAATACGCTTTGTGTTCTCCTTGTTGTTCTTTTTAGCAAAATTCTCTTTCATGCTAATTGGGGTGACCATTTTGGAACCGTATTTCTTGTTTTATTTACCGAGGTGATCTTCGCAGTCAGTCTTGGTCTCGGAATTAGTTATTTGACAAAATCAAACGCATCAACAAGTGTGATTCTTATGTTAGTAATCCAATTAGCATCATTTTTCGGAGGGGCCTATTTTAAAATTGAAAATCCTGAAGGAATTTTTAAATTTATTACAGAACTTTCTCCGCTCACATGGATTAATCGAGCGGTAACGAAAATTATTTATACAAATGATCTATCGGCTGCGATCCCAGCCATCAGCTTAAATATTGGAATTGCCGTTTTATTCCTACTCATAGCGGTGATTTCAATGCGTAGACGGGAGGGATTATAATGAAGGATATCCTTTGGTTAGTCCAAAACACATTAAGTGTAACATTTAAACAAAAGAAAAATATCATTATGTACCTTTTCATGCCACTCATCGGAATCTTCATTTCTTTAATTGCTTATGGCGGTGATCAAAAGATGATCCTTCATGTTGGCGTTGTTAATCATGACGAAAGCAGGATTACAGCCGATACCATCAAGTTTCTAGAAGACTTAGAAAATGTGGAAGTTACAAAGATTGAGGAATCAAATGTACAAGAAAAAATAACATCGGGGTCACTCGATAGCGTGATTACTTTTGATCGCGGCTATTCAGAAAGTGTGTTACGTGGTGAACCAAATGATATTCAGATTACATCTATTAAAGGGGCAGAAGTTACTGGGTTTATTAAGTCCTATTTATATCAATATATCGATAATATTTCAACGCTTGGTAAGGTCGCAAATGGAAATCAACAAAATTTTGATTCCATGTATAAAAACTATCAAAAAACGGATTATACACTAACAACAAAATCATTAGCGGATACATCAAAAAATAATGATATGACCTATCAAACAGTCGGATTTTTAATCATGATTATGCTAATGTCAGCTGGGAATATGTCGGAGATTATTCTTTCGGAAAAAGAAAATCGTACGTATTTCCGATTGCTCTCAACGCCGATCAATGCGAGAACATATATACTTTCCAATGTTATTGTGAATATGATTGTGATGATTGTCCAGGTTCTTATCACTTTAACCGTTATGACAACGATATTTCATATTGATCTTAATATTCCTTATTGGGAAGCAATGGCTGTGATGTTCCTCTTTGCTTTAATATCTGTAGGAATATCGTTACTAACAACTTCCTTTGCTAACAATCGAAGTGCTGCAGGTGCACTGCAAAATTTAATCGTCTTACCAACTGTTATGTTATCTGGTTGTTTTTGGCCGGTTGAGGTGATGCCGGCTTCCATTCAAAAGGTAGCGAATTTCCTGCCACAGAGATGGACATTAGATACATTAACGAAATTGCAAGACGGAAATACATTAGGGAGCCTTTATTTAAACATTATGATTCTCCTTGCTTTTGCAGCTGCCTTTTTCTTAATAGCCATTTATAAGTTTAGTCGCAATCAAGATACAAGAAATTTTGTTTAATTTCATTGACAAACCCTGTTCCGCATAGTTCGGAACAGGGTTTTCTGTCTAGCCCCTCGGGGAGGTCAAATAATCTTCGGAGTAAAAGGAAATGATCGGACTTTTTTTAGAAACCAACCAGTTCATTAGATGCTAAAGTGAGTTTGATAAGCGGAGAAATTCCGCTTAATTTAGAAATCGCATTAAAAATGGCTTAAATAGACGTAAAAATTCCGGCTATTGACTCAAAAAACGTAAAAATGGGTAATTTTGCTTTGCTTAATCGGAAAATTTCCGCTTATATCCCCCGAACTAAGCTCTATCCAGCAGACTAACCGGAAAATCTCCGCTTATTGTCAGGGCTGAACAAGGCGCTCCACGCTTTTCCCATTTGCTCAATTAAAAAATGCAATAATCCTTGCTGCTGGTTCCAGTAATACTTGTCCAAGTAGTGTTCCTAATAACTTGGACCCGATTAACAAAATGACGAGTGCTTTTACATCGCCATACGGCCGCTTTCCTCTCAATGCTTGATCAGTAATAATGGCGGACTTTGGGTCGACAAGCAATGTTAATAAGATCGATGCAACCCCATTAATCATCCCTGATGAGGCCGAAGTAGCGAGTCGATACTTTTCATCAACGAAGGTAGATGCATAAAAAGCCGATAGCACCCCGATTGTATAGACTGCTGTAATAATTGTATTTAAGATTAATAGCCTTTTCGGAATTTCTTTATAACGTAACTTTGCCCACATCGATTTACGCGGTTTCGTCGTACTTTTTACCATTCGTTTAATATTGTTAATATGAAGAGCCTCTACAACGATTGATGGTACCGAACCTTTTATATCAAGTTTATCGACCGCTTTTGAAAAAATCTTTAAAAATGTTGGAATGAGCACGATGCCCAATATTGTTCCGGTCGTTGCCGCAAAAATAACGAGATGTAAATCCCATTTAGGGTTTAGTCCCTTTTCAATACTTAAACCAATGATTAATCCAAGCAATGGTGCTTGGAACATATTTGCCGTCCTGGAAATAAGTACAAATATATTGAATAATGATAGAGATAATGCATATTTTCCGCTCTTTACGGAGTTTAGTCTGACAGAATACGCAAGTGTATCAATTAAATGAATGATGATAGTTAATCCAATCAATTCGATTAAACGAAGATCCATGGTGGTCCCCCTATTTATAAAATCACCTTTTTAATTCTACCATCAAACATTCTTTGTTTATCAATTATTATCCTTCTTTTAGAATTAAAAATAAAACGACTATGGGTGCAATTTTGGAAAAGGAAGAATATCGCATGCAACCATAAGAAAACCTATTCAATGATGAATAGGTCAATGTTTGCTTATTGTTTCTTCAGCTGCATCTACGGTATGTTTTAGCAGCATCGAGATGGTTACAGGACCGACACCGCCGGGAACGGGAGTAATGGCGCTTGCCTTTTCACTGCAGGCTTCATAATCAACATCGCCGATATTTCCTTTGTTGTACCCTGCATCAAGGACAACGGCGCCTTGTTTAATCCAATCGCCTTGAATAAATTTCGGTTTGCCTACAGCGGCTACGACAATATCTCCTAATTGAACCACTTCCGATAAATTGGTCGTTCTCGAATGACAGGTTGTTACTGTAGCATTTTCGTTTAGTAGCAAAGCGGAAACTGGTTTTCCTAATATCGGGCTTCTTCCAATAACGACTGCATGTTTTCCTTCAATCGGAATTTGATAGAAATGTAGAATACTCATAATTGCTGCTGGAGTGCAGGAAGGATATTTTCCAAAACCAAGTGCGGTTTGCCCATATCCAAAGCTTGTTACACCATCGACGTCTTTTTCAATCGAAATGGTTTCAAATGCTTTTCGCTCATCAATATGGGATGGGACGGGATGCTGCAGCAAAATACCATGTACGAATGCATCTTCATTTAACTTTTGAATGGTTTCAAGTAATTCTATTGTTTCTGTTTCTTTCGGGAGATGGATACGCAATGATTTTATGCCGATTTTTTCGCATTCATTTCCTTTCATTTTTACATAGGTTGCTGAAGATGGGTCATCACCGACTAAAATCGTTGCTAAGCAAGGCGTAACTCCCTTCTCCTTTAGGACTTGTACTCGTTCCACTAATTGATTTTTAATACTCTGAGCAACTTTTCTTCCATCTAAAATAAGGTTTTCCATTGAAGATCCTCCTTAGAAAATGGCTTTTCCACTACTATTATGGAAAAGTAATTTAAAAAATAAAAAAAGATAAAGATGGTCATATTCCCTTCCTTATCTCTGCCCAGACGACCCGACTCTATAAAAGCATAGCTCCCTTGTGGTTAATTCCACAAATGTCGTCAGTTACCATGCTGTTTATTTATTATATGCTAATAGTAGCATATTGATTTTTTATCGTAAATGTATAACTAGTGAAATATCGTGAATTAAGATTGATTCAAAATGAATAAATAGGATACATAATCTGTTGGAACTCCTGTATGCCCTAGCTGTCTTAAGATTGCAGTAATATTTCCACGATGATAGGTTCCATGGTTGACGACATGCTGGATTAACTCGGCATAAGTTGTATGTAGTGTCCCGTATTTAGGATGGTGAATAGAGATACGACGATTCATATCTTCTTGATTATTGATGAACGCTTTATACTTCTCACCTAAATTAACAAACGCATCTTCCATTTCTTCGATCGTATTATCAGCGTTTTCTTCCTTCAATTGTGGAATGGAGGCAGCGATGTCTTCGAATGGGTCTCCTGAAATGGTTCGCAACCAGATATAATCGACTTGATACAAATGATAGAGCACCTCTTTTACCGATGAAAAAACACTGTTTACTTCCTTTGAGTATGATTTCGGTATTTCTTTCAGGTGGGTAAAAATTGCTTTGTTTGCCCAGAGATGATATTGATAAAGCTGTAGTGAATGATCCAATGAAAATCCTCCTTCAACCGTTTTCTTTTATACTAATTCATTAAAAGAAGGCAATTTTCCTTTTTTATTTTTTAAAAACTTAGGTGTCAGGCACCCTTTTTACATATGTTGTCAGTGTTTGTGCCATATTATTGAATAAGGTTGTTTATATTTGCTATATGATTGAGTGGGGGAAGAGATGGATTCGATTTCTAGTACTATTATTCGGACTTTTATAGGCTTTTTCGTTTTATTTATTTTGATTCGCCTTCTCGGAAAAAAGCAAATTAGCCAAATGTCTTTTTTTCTTACATAACCGGGCTTGCCCTTGGGAATATAGCAGGGGAAATGGTGATCCATAAAGATATTAAAATTATTGATGGGATTACAGGGATTGCCTTATGGGTTTTCCTAACCGCTGCGATTGAGTTTATCGTCTTTAAATCATCAAAAGCAAGAGGCCTTTTAGACGGAGAGCCTACCATTCTTATCAAGCATGGAAAAATTATTGAGAAAGCACTTTCCTCCAATAAATTAAATATGGATGATTTAACTATGCTTTTACGTATAAAAAACGTGTTTGCTGTATCTGAAGTAGAGTATGCCATTTTAGAACCAAATGGACAGCTTAGCGTTCTAAAAAAAGAAGAATTCGAACCTGTCACAAAAAAAGATTCCAACATTCTAGTCAAACGAAGACCCTATATTCCAACCGAACTGATAGTCGACGGTAAAATTGTAAGCAAAAATTTAACAGAATTAAATATTAACGAAAACTGGTTAACTAATGAATTACATTTAAAAGGGTTTCAACAAGTAGAGGATATTTTTTATGCAGAACTGCAAACAGACGGAACAATTTACGTGGATGCAAAAATTAAGCTATAATGATTTTGAAAAAGGTAAATGAATGTTAATGAAGAATAGTACTATTATAAAATGTAGAGGAGGAGTTTTTATGTTTCAAACAATTGATGGATTTTTACAAATGTGGAAGTATGAAGCAATGCAAACTCAAAAGGTATTAGACCAACTAACTGACGAATCACTGCAACAGGAAACGGCGCCGGGCCATTGGACACTTGGGCGCACCGCATGGCATGTGACGACTGCTATTAAAGTAATTGGCTCACAATCCGGTCTCACATTCGATGGACCGGATAAAGATTTTCCTGTTCCTGATTCTGCACAATATATTGCCGAGCAGTATAAAAAAATGACTGAAGCCTATCAAGAAACTGTTAAAACGCAATGGACTGATGAAAAATTGCAAGAAGTTCACAATATTTTCGGAAGGGACATGTCTAATGGCGCATTATTGATGTTTGTCATTCATCATCAAATTCACCATCGCGGCCAAATGACTATCTTAATGCGTCAAGCTGGATTGTCTGTGCCGGGAATTTATGGACCATCTAAAGAAGAATGGGCGAAAATGGGAATGGAAGCACCGAAAATGTAAAAGTTCAAAGCCAAAAATGCTATCTTTTAGATATGAATTATCTACAAGATAGCATTTTTATTACTCATTTAAATGAATCGAACAATTAAATAATTCACATTCCCATCCATTTTCTTTATGAAGAATCTTAGTTAATGACGTGTTTCTCAACGATTGTTCTTGTTTTAAATGGGGAACAAGATCAGATAATAGACATTGAATAAACCCACCGTGGCTAACAATTAAAATATTTTTTGAGTGATGCTTAGTAATAATCTCTTCTATTAATGGGCGCCCCCTTTTTATCACACTATCCACCTTTTCGATTCCTAAATCCAGTTCTCTCCAACTAGAACCCCATTTTGAAATTCTCTCCGATTCAGTAGTCCCTTCGATTTGACCACCACTTACTTCACGTAGCCTTTCGTCTAAATGAAGAGGTATATGCTGCAATTTTTCTCCAATGATTTCAGCGGTTTGCCTTGCCCTTGATAAATCACTAGAATAAATCACATCCCATTTTTCTTGACTGATTCGTTCAGCTAGTTTCCTAGCCTGTAAGAGTCCTTCTTCATCAAGTGGTATATTAGAATTTCCTTGTGCTCTTCTTTCTTTATTCCACGCCGTACTCCCATGGCGAATAAAACCGATCCGTGTCATATTCTCCTCATCTCCCTATAAAAATATCTATATTTTTTTTAACAAACTTTTCATATATTGGTCCAAGCGGTCAACCATCATTTGGTCCGTGAGATTGGTAACTCCGAATGCGATCCATCCCGGATATACCTCTGGAGAGCCAAAAAGAATATCAATCAGAGACAACAAATCCCAATACGGATGATAACTGAATGAATAACCAGCTAGTTTTTCATATGCTGAAAGAAACTCATCAGCGGTGGATACACCAAATAGCATCGCTAAATTTAATCGGCAATGTCCAATATCTATCCCTGCAGGACCACGACAAGCATTCACCCAATCGACGACACCACTGACTTTATCATCTACCCATAATATGTTCGTTGGATGGTAATCTCTATGAATAAAGCATGGTTTCACCTGTGGACGCGGTTCTCTCACAAAATCGAAAACAGCCCCCCATAGTTCCGGATAACTCGACCAATCGGGAATCTCTAACTCTTTTACATCTTTATATGTAAAATAGGTCCACGGAAAATTATCCGCTTGAACCGAATGAATCCGAACAAGTGATTCAGCCAGCCCATCTAACCACCTTTCCATGTGTTGCGGTTTTAATAGAACTGTGCCTTCCAGTTTTGTCATAAGAACGGCGGGCATCCCACATCGGTCCCCCGTTTCATCAAATGCAATGATTTCAGGTGTTGGGATAGGGGCTTTTCTCGCCAAACGCAAGCTTTCCGCTTCGTGTCTGGCTAAGTCCGGTTCTTCCTTCAGCCATTCATCGTTATCAAATTGACGTAGGACGACATCCCCCGTTGTAAGTGAAATGTGATGAACAGCCGACGAGATTCCACCATGCAGTCTTTTAATTGAACGAATCTCTGTTTCGGAACCGACAGACTTTCGCACCCAATCCAGCACTTGATCAGATAATGCTGATTTCATTTTTGTTCCTCCAAAACTATTTAAAGATCTTGAGATAGGCGTACCATATCAATCGTTTGTATTCCATTTTCATAGATTTCCTCGTCATAGTGCCGGAGGAAAAAATCGCGATCAATACCAATCATGCGAAATCCACATTTTTGGTATAGGGCAATTTGTGAAATACTTGAATTCCCTGTCCCTACTTCAATCGTTTTGAAACCTTGTGTTTTTGCCTGTTGAATGGCATGGAAGACTAATTGTTTTCCAATGCCTTTCCCTTGTTGTGCTTCATCAACGGCTATATTCACTAATTCAACTGTCTCAGGCCTTGTTGGAAGCAACACATATTCGCCAACCATCTTGCCACTTTGTTCAGCGATAAAGCATTGTCCCCTTTTTAAATATTCTTCAACTAGTTTTTTAGAGGGATCAGCTAGTAATAATAGATCCATAGGTGGATCTTCATTCAAATATAATTTCCTAATCTCCATCTTATTCTCCCTTTTATTTTTTTACGAAAAAATATGGTAAAACTATTGCTTTTTATCAAAATTATGGAACCTATGCCCGCAAACATAAGAAATTACTCCACTTTTTCACAAATAAAGGAACTAGTGTCTGTAGAATCGACATCCCCTCTTGATACCCATTCTTATTCAACAGTTAAGCTCTTCGCTAAATTTCTTGGTCGATCAACATCATAGCCTCTCACCGTTCCCGCATAATAGGCTAATAATTGCAGCGGGATGGCGGCAATGATCGGCATTAAAAAAGGATGGACTTCTGGAATATACATAACTTCGTCGACAATTTCACTAATGTCATCGTCCCCAATTGTTGTTACTCCTACAACAAACGCATCTCTCGCCTTAATTTCTTTAATGTTATTGATTGTTTTATCACGTAAATGTATCTGCGTAGAGAGGGCAATGACCGGAACTCCCGGAGTGATTAAGGCCATTGTTCCGTGTTTCATTTCACCCGCTGCATAGGCATCTGCATGTAAATAGGCGACTTCTTGCAGCTTAAGTGCTCCTTCCAATGCAAGCACATAATCGAGCCCCCTCCCAATAAGAAACAGGTTATCTTGATCTTCTGTCACTTGTGCGAACTGATCAATTGCATCTTGTGTCATAATTAACGTTTTCTCAACTTCTTCAGGAAGATTATATAATTCTTTTATCATTTCCGGAATCCGATCCATACCCGGACCATTTGTTTTTTCTGTTAACACGATTGCGAGCAGCAGTAAGACTGTAATTTGGGTAGTATAAGCCTTTGTTGCAGGAACGGATAATTCCGGTCCAGCATTTGTACATATCGTACAATCCGCTTTCCGTGCAAGATTACTGCGCTGTCTATTTGTAATTGCTATTGTTGAACTGCCATGTAATTTCGCTTCTTTTAAAGCGGATAATGTATCAGCTGTTTCTCCCGATTGACTAATGAAGATGACGAGATTTTTCTCATTAAGCGGTCCATGCTCATAGCGAAATTCGGAAGAAATCGACACTTCGACAGGTAGATTGAGCATCGATTCCATAACTTTTTTTCCTACCATTCCAGCATGGTAAGCTGTACCTGTTGCGACGATATCAATTTTTTGATATTGATCGATTGTTTTTTCTGCTAAAAAAGACTCAAGTTCCGGAATATGAACACGATCATCGATTAGTCTGCCTTCTAATGTTTTCTTAATTTCTTTCGGTTGTTCAATAATCTCTTTTAACATATAATGCTCATGTTCTTGCCTGCTAAAATCAGCCTGATCCCACTCGACAATTTTTTTCTCTGGTTGAATGGACATTCCTTCAACCGTCTCTACTTTTATTCCTTTAGGAGAAAGGACTGCAATTTCACCGTTTTTAATAGGATATATTTCTTTCGTATAGGAAAGAATCGCAGAGATATCCGATGATAAAAATGCCTCATCCTGACCAAAACCGATAATTAAAGGATTCTCTTGTGATATGGCGATGATGGTATCGGGATCAGATTTTGACATAATTGCTAACGCAAATGAACCTTTTAAATATGGCAAAACTTTTTTTACCGTATCCGCAAAATTGCCTGTATCAAAATGTGCAAGTAGATGTGGAATCACTTCTGTATCGGTCTCGGTAGTAAAATGGTGACCATTTTCTATTAACATATTTTTAAGCTGGCGATTGTTTTCGATAATCCCATTATGAACGACAAAAAATTGTTCATTCTCATCGCTTAATGGATGTGCATTCAATACTGTAGGTGCACCGTGTGAGGCCCATCTTGTATGGCCGATACCAAGCTTTCCATTCGTCATCGGCTCAATTTCCAATAATGCTTCTAAATCCTCGACACGTCCTTTTTCTTTACGTACTTCAATCGTTTTCATATTCGAAATGGCAATTCCAGCTGAATCGTAGCCACGGTAATCCAAATGGGTTAAACAATTTAATATGACAGTATGAGCCGAAGATTTCCCTATATATCCAACAATTCCACTCACGATCTTTTCACCTCGATTTGATACTTAAACTTATGTAAATTTCATTATAAGTATTATATACGATAAAGTTGCGGAACTGGTATAGATATCCATTGGTTCATTGTTCAATTGGCTGAACTAGGTGATGTATTTTAGAAAATACATGCCACCAAATAGAAAACCCCTCGTTCCAATTTGGAAGAGGGGGAGTTGTTACAGTTTAAATTTTTTCAAAAGTAATTGAAGATCTTCCGCAAGTTTCGACAATGCTTTCGATGAAGAAGTAATTTCTTGCATTGATGCAACTGTTTCTTCTGTTGTTGAGGCAATTTCATCTGCTGCCGATGAGTTTTCTTTTGCAATCGACGCAAGTTCGTTCGCTATAGATGTAACCTCTTCAACACCGGCAGTAATTTGTTGTGAAATCGCTGCAACGTCCTCCATTTGTGGAGCAATTTCTTTCATTCCATGTAAAATTTGATTGAATTTTGCAATTGTTTCTTTTGAAATTGAAAGCCCCAACTCCACTTTCTGAGTCGCGTCATGCATTGTCTGTACAGAACTGTCGGTTTCCTTTTGTATTTCCGTAATGAGTGTTGATATTTGCTGTGCTGATTGTCTTGATTGTTCGGCGAGTTTTCTAATTTCGTCAGCTACTACTGCAAAGCCTTTTCCGGACTCTCCAGCTCTTTCAGCTTCAATCGCTGCATTTAATGCCAGCAAATTCGTTTGATCGGCGATTCCCGTAATCAATTCAATGATCGTACTAATTTCCTTGGAACGATCAGATAGAGCAGTAATTTTTACATTGGACTGTTCCACCGATTGATAGATTTCCTTCATCTGCTCGACTGTACGATTAACAAACGCTCCACCTTCATCTGCCAATTTGGTTGTACTTCTTGTCAATTCTGTTACCTGTGTCGTGTTATCTGCTACCCTTCCAATGCCGAGGGCAATTTCATCCATTGCATTTGCGTTATTTTCAATACCAACCGTTTGATTTTCTGCTCCTTTCGAAATTTGTTCAATCGCTGCCGCGACATGTTCTGTAGCACTTGTCGTTTCTTCCGCACTTGCATTCAATTGTTCCGAAGATGCGGAAAGCTGAAAGGCACTTTCATCTATTTGCTGAATTAACTCCCTTAAATTTCTTGTCATCGAATTAAAGGATTGGGCTAAATCATTGATTTCGTCGGAAGTTTGTACGTCTATATTTAAGGATAAATCCCCTTCACTCACCTGATTAGCTGCATTTTTTAATTTATGCAGTGGTGTAATTATAGAACGAATGATAAGGAATATTGCGATTCCACCAATAATGAACGCTATTAGGTTAATGAGTCCCGTGTTCAACATAATCGGTCTTGCTGCATCAGTTGTTTCTGACAAATACATCGTTCCCGCTATCTTCCAACCGGTTAGCTTATTCGTGTTAAACACCATTTGTTTCGCGGCACCATCTAAATGATAAGTAAATTGTCCGGCGTCTTTTTTGTAAAGCTTATTGTAAAAAGATTGTGTTGCTGCTTTTCCACCTTTTTCGTGCGGATGGGCGATAAACTTTTCGCTCTTGTCCAATATCATGGTATACCCTTTAGCACCAATATTAATTTTCTTAGCGATACTATTAATATTTTCCAAAGAAATATCTATTCCTATTACTCCGGAATGGTCATTCAATGTTTTTGCAATGGTAATAACCATATCACCTGAAGTTGAGGATATATATGGCTCAGTAATAATTGTCTTACCCGGCTGTTTCATCGCTTCTTGATACCATGGTCTTTGACTAGGTACATATCCTTTTGGAACATTACTTTTCGGAGATTTAATCATTAATCCTGTTTCTGTACCAATATAAGCTAATTGCACATATTTATGAAGCTTTATATACTGATCGAGTTTCGTACGTATCTTTGGACTTTCTAACCCTTTGTAATCTTTTGATGTTATTGTTTCTGCAAAAAAATCAGCATCCGATAAATAAGGGGATATTGTATCATCAATAATATTATTTAAAGTATCTACATTTTCACTTGCTGCTCTCATCATTTCCTTTTCAAGGCTATTTTTCGAGCTGAAATAAGACGATGCACCGATAATTACTGTTGGTACAATTAACATAATCACAAAAGATACAGATAATTTTTTTCGAATCGTCATCTTGAAGAATTTATTTAATTTGATTTTCACGTTGCTAGTCTCCTTGGTTCGTTATAAGAAAGAAAATTTATGTATCTTCTCACTTAAAAGCTTTATTATCCATCACTGTTGATTTTTCGCTGTTGGTCTGCTCTGATCATTGTAGTTAAAAAATCAACAATTGATTTAGATTATTATTAATCTCTTTTTTTATCGACAATTTTTTTAACATTTTTAGATTTATTTTCTCGTTAAAATTTCCCATTTTATATTTATTTTCGACTTGTCCTTATTCATTCGATAAGCATATAGACAGGTATGTATTTCATACAATGTTGTATGGAAAGGAGTCGATCATCATGTTTATTTATACCGTTCAACAAGGCGATTCTTTATATCGA
Organism: Heyndrickxia sp. FSL W8-0423; assembly: GCF_038009395.1. Classification (NCBI taxonomy): domain Bacteria; kingdom Bacillati; phylum Bacillota; class Bacilli; order Caryophanales; family Bacillaceae; genus Heyndrickxia; species Heyndrickxia sp. FSL W8-0423. Next base: position 40,632 of record NZ_JBBPBE010000001.1, read on the forward strand.
ATTGGTTCGAAGTATTCGGTTCCTGTTGAACAGATTCGACTTGCGAATGGCTTAAATCAAGTGAATATCGTTCCCGGGCAGGCATTACTTATTCCTTCGTACACATACATTGTCCAGCCCGGGGATAGTTTTTATACAATTGCACAAATGGCTTCTGTATCCGTTGAAAGTCTTAGAAGAGCAAATCCTTCCATTAACCCTGCTCGATTACAAGTAGGAATGATAGTTAGAATCCCTAATATTTCAAATTACAACGTGACAAGCTTGGGGTATTATTCTGTTCGAACGCCAGAAGCTGATCAACGCTTAATCACTGATTTCTCTCCTTATATTACTTATATCGCACTTTTTGAATATCATTTTTCAAGTGAAGGTGGTTTAAGTGCACTTAATGATCTTACAGGAATTAAAAGTGCATGGTCACATAGGGTAAAACCATTGATGACAATCACTAACTTAACTAAATCGGGATTTAGTTCACAATTGACTAGTCAAATGCTGAATAATTCTACAGCAAGAAATACACTCATTAACCGAATCTTACAAGAAGTATCGACGAAAGGATACGATGGCGTAAACATTGATTTCGAGATGATTCTTGAGAAGGATAGAGATCTTTTCACTGGATTTTTGCGAGAACTTCGTGATCGGTTAAAGCCTGCCGGTCATTTATTAACGATTGCTGTCCCACCGAAAACAAGTGACAATATCCCTTGGCTGAAGGGCTACGATTATGGCGGAATAGGCTCCGTCGTCGACTTGATGTTTATTATGGCATACGACTGGCATCATAGTGCTAGTGAGCCTGGACCAGTGGCTCCTATTAATGAAGTAAGACGGACGATTCAATTTGCAATTGATCGAGTTCCGCGGAAGAAAATACTATTAGGTCTTCCTCTATATGGTTATGATTGGACACTGCCTTATAATCCAAAAACGATTGCTCCGGGAATTTCTAATCAAAATGCTGTACGGCTTGCCATGCAGCACCAAGCGGAGATCCACTATTCAAAGGAATATGAATCTCCCTATTTCTATTATGTTGACGGTCAAGGAAATCGTCATGTAGTTGGATTTGAAGATGCGAGAAGTATAAGCAAAAAAATGCAGCTTATCCGTGAGTTCCAAATTGGCGGTGTCGGGGCGTGGCAGTTATCACTAGGCTTCCCTGAAGGTCCGTGGCTTCTAACAAAGTTTTTCCATATAAAAAAAACTTGAATCTATTGGAGGGAACAAAATCATTAGTTCCCTCCTTTTATTTTCCGGAAATTGTGTTAAAGAGGTTCGTAGGTTTTCCTTTTTTTATTTTAGGGTATTAAGTTATAAAACTAATTTGAAAGGAGTATCGATGATGGACAATCTAGCTACAAAAACAAATAAGGAAGAAATTCAATCTAAATTAATGATTCAAGTTTTTGATGAACAAGGAAGTTATCCTTTTCGATCTTTAGATTTTTCAAATAAGATTGTTTTTGAAATGTTTGATTATACATTACGAACTCCTTTAGAGAAGGCAGATGCGTTTTCTCAATTATTGAAGGTTCCATTTGAATGTAATCTTTGGATTCTTCCAGTTACTGAAAAAACGTTAGCGTATCAACAAGCAATCCCTGAATTAAAGTCTGCTGCTTTGTTGGATATGCTGTCATCTATTAAAGATACGATACAAAGGGATCGAACATTTATCATAACAACCCTTCAACAAATTAAGTCTATCGCCAAATTTTGTAAGGACCTCGGGTTTACATTGAAAAATTTAGAACAGAGGGAATTAGAAAATATCCGAGTTTCGTATTAATTACATATTAGGTTATTTGACCTCGAGGGGCTAGGCACTGGGCTAGACAGAAATGAAAGTTTTCTTACCTTTTTTAAAAAGAACTGCAGAAGGATGAATTTGATGTACATTCTTCCGCAGTTCTTTTCTGCTTATCTATTCATTTTTATATTTTTTTTCACTAGATGAGGTATCTTTACTTTTATGCTTATCTTTTTCATCTTGCATGTTTTCGTTTAAATCCTCCATCGGAATTGGGTCCACATTTTGCTCGCTTTCATATTTATCAAATAGACTTTCCTTTTCTGTTTTATATTGTTCTGGGTGATCGAATGTTTTAGTACTTGATTTTTTATCCACGATAAACACTCCTCGTTAGTTTTTATCCATTTACCCTTTTCATCACTCATTACACATTAACTGTGTACAATTTGTTCTCCCTCTATTACATTTAAATTAAATTTTTAAATTTTTTGTAACCTTTTTTTGTTCCATTCGACTAATGTATTTAGGGGGGAGTAGTGATGGAAAAACAATTTTATGACATTTATGAAAAGTATCATCAAAATTTATTTCAATTTCTGTTTTATATGGTTAAAAGCCGTGAACATGCTGAAGATTTAATTCAAGAAGTATATATTCGTATCCTAAAATCGTATCATCAATTTGAAAATAGAAGCAGTGAAAAAACATGGATTTTCTCCATTGCCAAACATGTTGCGTTTGATTTTTTTCGGAAGCAAAAAAGATGGAAACACCGAATATCCGATAGTTTTGATGGTGAAACAAATCTTATTAGTGACCCTGCTCCACTCCCTGAAGAGATTGCACTACAAAATGAATCCATCCAAATGATGTATCGCTGTTTAGATAAATGCAAGCTGGACCAACGGTTGGTCCTCATTTTAAGATATATACAATCCCTATCCATTCAGGAAACGGCTTCTGTATTAGGTTGGTCTGAAGGAAAAGTCAAAACAACACAGCATCGGGCCTTAAAAACGATAAGAACGCTGATGCAAAATGAAATAGAGAAAGGAGAGGAGAATTGTGGAAAAATACGGTTGGAACGATAAATCCTACGATATTGAAAAACTATTCAAGCAACTTCCGGTCGTAAAAGACCACAGGACGCCGGAAGAGATCTATCAAGCAATAGCACCTAAAGTAAAAACGAAAAAGAATCACTCATGGTTTTTTCCAACCGTTGCATCCCTTGGTACGGTTTCCGTCGCCTTCCTTATCGTAGCATCCTTATTTCATTTTTCATCAGGTTCTATAGAAGAAAAAAGCAGTGTTGAAAATGTTAAAAGAGATGTTGCCATGAAGGCATTAAGTGCACCTGAGGTACCGAATGTATTTTCCGAAACGGATCAACGCTACGTGGTGCAGAAAGATCAAAATTTCATTACACTTGGGCTTCCTGCTTCAAAGGGCGAAAATATTGTCGTGCCAATCAGTATCATAATTGATAAAAAAGAAAAAACATCTATTCAAGAATTTAAAGAAAATCTTGATAATATTCCTAGTGAATCATGGGGGCTTCAACCCGCAGACTTTGAAAATATAAATAAACTTTCCACTGCAAAAAGTGAAAAAAACGGAAAGAAGGTCATTATCGATTTGCAAGATAATCGTTCCTTAAGTTCTTCTTCAAGGGGCGGAGCTTTTATTGAAACAGTAAAGGAATCCCTCCGTTATCAAAACGTTGACGAGGTTGAGTTTCAAACAGAAGGAAAACCTGGGGCAATAATAGAGAACAATAAACAGACCATTCTTCCTATTGAATCAACTGGGCAGAAGGCGTATTTCGAATATATGTATGATCAAGATTATCCGGTATTTTTAGCTCCGTCTTCGAAAAAGTATAAGACATTGCCTGAAGCAATAACTAATATGGAAAGTGAGCATTTCAGTTCAAATCCACCATTACATGCTCCGATTCCAAGGGGTGTCGACATCCAGAAAGTGAAGACCGAAGAGGACACAAAGCATGTGACCGTTCAATTTTCGAAAGACTCTGAGCTTATGAATAATCGTACATTTACTAGGATGATTGACAGTTTACTCCTTACAGCTCGAGATTTTGGTTATAAAACAGTCACCTTTACTGGTGCTGAAGAGGCAAACATCAGTCAAATAGGAAAAATCCAATTCAATACCAAAATTCCCGTTCCCGTTGCGCCAAATCCAGTTGTTATAAAATAAATATTGCAGGCGGTTGGATCCGTCTGCATTTTTCTACTAATAAAAAGCATACCTTTAAGAAATATTAATATTCCGTACATTATTTCTTAGCAATTACTAGTTATAATAAAATATGAAAGACCTAATTTATCGGAGGTGCTTTTCATGGAAAATATATTAAATACCCTATTTATAATGGAAGTCCTCGGCTCTTTATCTTTCATCCTTTTCTGCACATTTTCTAACCAGGTATCTGTTAAAAAGAATTAATACAAACTAATCTGTTCATCCATTCTTTATGCTGTTTTCCATTTTTAATATTACGTAAAAAGGACAGCAGATTGCTGTCCTTTCATCATTTATTCATTTATTTTGAACTCACCATTTACCGAAGCAATCGTTTCCTCCGTGTCTATATAATTAAACTCAACGGATATTCCTTTTTCAATAAAAATTGAGTACGGAAAATCGGTTGATTGTACGACAAAGATTTTGTCATTGCCTTTAAGCATAAATTTCACAGCTGTTCCACGATCGGTTTCTGCCTTATATACATGTGAAATAATTCCTTTTTGTGATTTTAGCAAAGCTTTATCGGTAGGAGTTGTTTCATCCTTCCCGAGCTTCGTGGCGATTGCGTATTTATAATCATCAAATAAGGAGCGTTTTGTGTCCCCTGTACTATAAACCTTTTCATCCTTTGCATTGATGAGCATCATTTGGCGGAACACATGATTTGAATCCATTAGTGGAACCACCCATGTAAATTGACCATAAATTGTATAAAGAATTGGTGTCCCGGCTTCATATTTATTGGCTCTAAATGTTTTTTCAGCGACATTCATTGCTGATTTCCCATTTAATAGTCCATTTCCTTCTGTATAAAATGTAAATTTCCCTGTTCTCGCATTTAATATAGAGTAACTCACCATCGAGCCGCTCCCTGATTTTGGACGAGTGAAATCAGTGAACCAATGCAATTGCAAATCTTCGTTAAACACTCCATTCACTTCATCTATATCTTCCCATTCCGTCGGAACCATTACATCCTCCTGAGAAAAGAGGGAATTCCAGAATCCATGAACATATTTTCCGTACCATTCATTCCAATCTTCGGCTACGGTTGTCGGGATTGCATGATCAATAAAGTCTGGTAATTTGTCGATCGGATAATCTTTTGTGCTTCCGGTTACCGGATCAACTAAATAAATTCCTTTGACATCAATAATATTACGAAACTTTTCATATTTTCCATAGGGGATAACATAGTATGGATGATCATTATCATCCGGTTCAAAACTAACGTCTAATAGAATCATATCTTTATGAATCAAGCGTACATGCCTTTTCACATCTTTATTAAAAAATGCTGAAGGTACATAGGCCATTTCAACTTTGACAAGCTCTGCTTCGGCACGCTCATCTTCAGCACTCATTTTAATATATCCAGGGACTTTATCTCCTTTGAGCCATTTAAAGAAACCTGTATATTCAATCGGGGTCACCCAGTAAAGATGATTGTCGATTTTTTGAATGGTTGATTCCCCTAGATCATAATAAGAGGAATGCTTAAGTTCACCTATAAGCTTTTCGCTACGGTATCTTGCATATTTTTCCGGTACAACAGGGATATGTTTTTCATCAATAGCGGAGACATCTTTCTTCGCAACCGTTACCTTTTGTTTAACAAACTCGTATTTGTCATTTGTGATCGTTATCGGATAAATAAAGGTAAAATATAGCCCTCCAATGATAAACGCGAAACCTAGTAAAGGTGTCAGTACCCCGTATTTCACTTTGATAAATGGGATATCGAGAATGAAAAAGATGCCGATAATATACAAGCCATAGCTTATAAATGCTTCCCATGTATGATCAATAAGACCGAAATAGGTAAGAACAAAAGTAATGACAATTCCCGCAATTAAACGTAATCCTTGAAAATACAAAAATGCCTTCACTTTATAATAGTTTTTCCATATAAATGGGTTTAATGTTAATGCAAATAATGAAATAAGATAGTACATATTATTCCTCCATTTGTATGTCTCTTGAATAGAAAGAATATCGATCTATTCGACTACTTAACTTACTAATACGTGTTTACCTGAAAAAAGTTTCATTATTAGACAAGAACAAATGCACGGGGCTAGGCGCTGAAGCTAGACAAAGTAGATATTTATTAGAAACATTAAACATAAAAAAAATTATACTCCCTCTTACCTTTCAAAAAATACCCCTTTCAGGAATCTTTTATATTATGTTGAAGTAAGTTTAGGTAGAAGACTTTTGCGAAAGGGTGAGAAATGATGAATTGGACACAAATTTTATTAGTTATTATTTTTATTTTAATGGTAGCTGTTTTTGTAGTTCCAATTGGCTTTTATTTTTGGATATCTTACCGTGATGCACGTCAGAAAGAGCATGCTGTATTACGAAATTATCCAGTTTTAGGTCGTATTCGGTATATTGTCGAAAAGATTGGACCTGAGTTACGGCAATATTTATTTTTAAATAATGAGGAAGGAAAGCCTTTTTCAAGAAATCAGTATGAAAGTATTGTAAAATCGGGCAAGTACAAAGAAAGAATTACCTCCTTCGGTTCTGAACGTAATTTTGAGGGATCAGGATTTTTTCTTAAAAATGCAATGTTTCCAACTCAGCGGGAAGATTTAAGGATTGTGCAACAACCAAAAATATCTACATATCTTTATAAAATTGATAATGAAAAACTGTTGAGCAGAAAAGAGCATTCTGAAAAAGCGGATGTCGATCCCTATTATTTATCCGAACACGATCAAATCATCATTGGAAAAGGTCGGTGTATGAAGCCATTTCATGTAAAAGGGTTAATTGGACAATCTGCGATGAGCTACGGTTCTCTTGGCAAAAACGCAATTACCGCTCTTTCGAACGGGCTTGGGTTAGCGGGGGGAACATGGATGAATACCGGTGAAGGTGGGTTGTCCTCGCATCATTTGAAGGGGAATGTAGATATCATTGCTCAGATTGGACCGGCCCTTTTCGGTTACCGTACAGATGATGGAGAATTTTCGTGGGAACGTTTTAAGGTAAAAAGTGAAATCGAACAAATAAAGGCGTTTGAAATAAAGTTGGCCCAAGGAGCAAAAATTCGTGGCGGACATGTGGAAGCGGAAAAAGTAACACCTGAAATTGCAGAGATTCGAAGTGTTCCGCCATGGACAATGATTGATAGTCCCAATCGTTTTCGACAGTTCCACGATACAAAAGGATTATTAGACTTTGTTCAACAGTTAAGAGAGGTTGGCGGCAAACCTGTTGGTATAAAAATTGTTGTCGGTAATCGAGATGAAGTAGAAGAATTGGTCAAAACAATGGCACAGGAGGAGAAAGTTCCCGATTTTATAACAGTTGATGGTGGAGAAGGCGGAACGGGAGCCACCTATCAGGAATTAGCGGATGGTCCGGGATTGCCTCTATATACAGCACTTCCAATTACACATGAAATGTTAAAGAAATACGATTTGCGTAATCATGTGAAACTTATTGCTTCAGGAAAATTAGTTACTCCCGAAAAGATGGCCTACGCTCTTTGCTTAGGGGCCGATTTAATAAATACAGCACGTGCCTTTATGATCTCAGTCGGTTGCATTATGGCGCAAACCTGTCATTCGAACACATGCCCAGTCGGAGTAGCGACAACTGATCCAAATCGCGAAAAAGCTTTAGTAATCGAAGAAAAAATGTATCGTGTCTGCAATTATGTCATTTCAACAAGAGAAGGATTATTTAATCTTGCAGGAGCAGCCGGCCTGGCCTCCCCAACAGAATTCAATGAAACACATCTCATGTTTCGCACATCAAACGGCCAACTATACTCCGGAACGGAATACATGCAAGGCCTAATCAAACCATCAATCGACCAAATCACCCTCTAAACGGTGTCAGGCACCATTTATGCAAATTCTGCAATAATTATGCAGAAAAATGAATAAATGGTGTCAGGTACCGAATGGCAAGTAGATAGAAACGGTTGTACCTTCGTTCGGTTTGCTGTTAATTTTGATGGTTCCTTCGTGTAAATCAATGATTTCTTTTGAGATGGATAGTCCCAATCCCGCTCCGACTGCTTTTGCGTTGACTTGGTAAAATTTATCCATTAGCTTAGAAATTTGACTTGATTCGATCCCAATCCCCTCATCTTCAATCGAAATACAGACGCCTTTTCCCATCTTCTTCATTCGAATGATAATCTCCCCATCTATGTGTGAAAATTTGATAGCATTATCAATAATGTTTAAGAATACTTGTTTTAAGCGATTTGGGTCTGCGTCGATAATAACCGGCAGTAGCTCACATATAATGGTAATCTTTTTTGCCTCAGCTTTTTTCTCAAGCTGCAATACTGCTTGTTCAATAATTCGGTCAACCTGTATTCCCTCTTTGTAAACCTTTAAGTGATTCGCTTCTAAACGCGAAAAATCCAACAAATCCTCAACTAATCCAATTAAACGATTCGTCTCATTTGAAATGATTGTCATCCCTTGCTCAACTTCTTCTTTCGTCAAATCATCATAGGAACGTAGCGTTTCCGACCAGCCTTTTATACCCGTTAATGGCGTCCTTAACTCATGAGAAATCGAGGAAATAAATTCATTTTTCATTTTATCTGTTCGTGCAATTTCATCAGCCATAAAATTTAGCGATTGCGCAAGCTCACCAAGTTCATTTTGATATTTTTCATCAACTCTTGCTTTGAAATGTCCCTTTGCCATCGATGTTGAAAACTCAATAATTTTTTTTATAGGATTTACGAAGGAGTTTGCTAATTTTAAACTAATAAGAAAAACAATAATTGCCACAATACTCCCAATTACAAGCATTTCGAACATCAGTGTATTCATCATTTTATTTACCTGAGACAATGAAGAAATATATTTCAATACACCAACAACTTGTCCTTGATACATTAAAGGTGTATACACAGATAGTACTTTTTCCTTATTATCCTCCGTAGTTTCAACCGAATAGTTAGAATGACCTTCAAGCACAGCCGGGTCAACTGGAATAATTTCATTTTTTACTTTAAATCCGGACGAGGATTGAATAATTTCTCCTTTTCGGCTAAGTAGCTGTAATTCGGCATATTCATAATTGAAATTATCCATAATATCCCCGCTCATTTCCCTGATATTATTATTGGACAACGTATTATATTTGTTAAAAAATGACGAGGAGGTTTCTGCATGGTTTTCCAGTGTGTTGGCGATTCCTCCATAATAATATTGCTTAAGAAAAATACTAAATAGCCCAATGAAAAGAAAGAGCATTAACACAATGATTGTCATAAAATATAAAATTACTTTCCTCTTCATACGTCATGGCCCTTCCATCTATAAAATAATTGTATGGGAAATAACTTATTCAAAATCTTCACCTAATAAATGAAAATAAACTTGGTATTCACTCATCTTTGCTTGTGACTGAGTGACAAACGTATACTTTTCGGATTTAGTAATTACACGGGAATTTGTTGAAGTTAGTGACTCATGATTTGGATACCACTGTATATCAAATACGATATTTTTTTTAGGTAAATCAATAATTTTTAATGAATTCTTTCCTCTTTCCACCGTCACATTCATCCACCATTTTTTAGGAATGACAACGTAAAATCCGTGTGTGACGTCTACATATCTTTCCTCAACTTTCGTGCCTTTCCCTTTTGAATCATACTGTGTATATGTTACTATCCATGGCGTGTCGGAATATGGGGCATCTTCCCATCCTTGAGGTTGATACATATTTCCAACTTCAGTAATCTCGTCATCATTTACATCTCTTGAATCAAGGTAGTAAGCTTTTAATAATTGTCGTTCGTCTATTTTTATTCTTTCTAATTGTTGATTTGATAATTTTATAATATCGGTCCACCCTGAGTGTGCACCTGTTCCGGAGTCTAGAAATAGTGCCTTTCGGTGATCACTTAATTGACCAATGAAGACATTCTCGATTCCATTTACATATTCACGCAATTTCAATTTTGAGATTGTCTCTATTTTTTTATGCCTCCATTGTAATAATTGTACATTTGCATTTTTAGATCTGTTAAAAGTAACAAGCGATATATCTGGAACTTTATCGTTATTAAAATCATCTACGACAACATCAGTGTATTGTTTTGTAAAAAACCTGTTTAATGTATGGCCTTTCATTGTGTAAATATGCAATTCCCTCGTCATATTTTCTGGCAAAACTTCAGTCCCGGGATATGTGGAATCTATTCCAAGTGCGATATCCTTCTTGCCATCTTGATTTATATCAGCAAAATAAAGCGTATGAAGCTGGTAACCACCAACCTGTTCATGGATTGTTTTTACCCAGCTATTATTTTTCTTTTTAAAAATTAATACATATATTTCGCGATCGAATTCTTCATTTCTGTAAAAAACAATCGCTTCATCAACATGATCTCCGTCAATATCGACCATGTGAATTGTTTCTTTCGTTGAACTCTTAATAGGAGTAACAAGAACGGCACCCGCAGGCATTGCCTTCTTAATTGCTTTCGTTAAAAATTGCTTATTCTTTGATAACTGCGGAATTTGAATCAGCGATGTCGGAGATTTACCCAAATCACAACCTGTTATCAAGATGATGCTTATAAATACCATCAGATATATAATTAAACGTTTCATCCCAGCTTTACCTTTCTACAAACAATTAGTCAAATCATTATTCTTTGAATCGTAAATAGTATCCTACAAAATCCCCTTAACATCTATCCCACTAGAATAATACCAGTATACAGCCCCCACCACCAAAAATGGTAACAAAGAAGTAACATATGGTGTCAGGCACCATTTATGCAAATACTTTAATAATTATTCTCAAAAATGCATAAACGGTACCTGACACCGTTTATGCATTTTTGAGATTATTTATACACAAATATGAATAAATGGTGCCAGGCACCTATGGGAGGGGTGTTCAATGGATTGTTGTTTTTACTTTATAGGGAATTTTTCTTATGATTTTGAGTGTACATTTCAATTGAGATATCGCCACCAACGAGAGGTGGCTATAGTATTAGGATCAAGTTGGCTACATTTTTAATTGGTATTCGTATATCAACTGATCCAATTTTTGACTATATGCTACAGTGTCCATATTTTTCAATCCTTTATTCAATCCCTCTTCTATCATTTTTTGTCTTAGTTTTTCAATCTTTTCTTTTAATCTAAACTCATCATATGGCATGGGCCTTTTCTCCCGCTTTCGAGCAAATTTACTATTTTTATAAATATTATGTAAAAATTTTAGTAAAATTGGAATAGATTCGACAATAGTTTTAACAAAATGACAAAAAATTCCTTTACACGACAAAATACAAACAAAGAAATCTCCTCATACCATTTAAATAATCTTAAAAAGGTCATCTACTTTTACGCTTTCGAAAATTCCTTTTATTTTCAATGAAAAATACATGAACTCCTTTCCACAGTACAAAGTTCAAATGATTTTTCACATTTATCATATACGTGTTATGTATTTAACGGTCAAGCAATTTAGGCAAAAAGAAATCGTTAAAAAGGATGAGGCGTTCTATAATTGTTATATGCAGTCTTGAAAGAATGTCGATATTTGCAAGGTTTCACTTTAAAAAAATGGCGGTACTATATTAATAGAATCAAATCAATTGGAAGGTTTAGATGGCATCTTAAAAAAATCTCTGCATGTACAATCCTTAATAAAAGGACGAAAGGAGAATTTAAAAGTGAAAATCAAAGTTCGTAGTTGGAGGTCGCTAACAATTCAAGACAAACTATTTATTTTAAGAGCTATTAGTCTAAACTCAAAAATGAAATCAAGAACGTAATAATCCTTTGCCCGAAATCTATTATGTCTTATGAGTATACAACCCGATTTTTCATCAAGGAAAAACCGTGCAGTTGTGCACGGTTTTGACACTTTTATAACAGATTATGCTCCATCTTTTGAAACTTCCATATTTTTTGGTACGTTCTTATTGTATAGCGGAACTATAAATAGTAATCCGATAATGAAGAGAGCAGCTGCGATTTCGTACATAGGGACGATGGACCACTGTGCTTTTAATGCCCCAGCAACACTCATAGTTACTACCATTGATCCTGTGAAAAGTGGGCTTAATGTTCCATTTACCCTCCCAATGAAATCAGCTTTCGTGTTTTGAAGAATCATCGTATTAATACCAATTTGGATACTCGGCATAAAAAAGCCGCATACAAACTCTGCTATTAATGTGATCCATAAAACGGTGGAAGCACCAATTATACTCATCCCGATTGCATTGGCTAGCATTCCTAAAACAAGTAGTTTTTGCGGAGGTGTACTTTTCGAAAAGACCATTGAAAAAGCTCCACCAATAATCATACCAGCCCCATTTACCATAAGAAGCCATTGTAAATTTTCTTTATGCAAACCTAATCGTTCAGTTACTAAAAAGATATTAAGCGGCTGAATTAAGCCGATCGCAAGACCCGCTGCCATAAAACAAATACCGAGTAGTTTTAATTCCTTTTTGGCTAATACATATTGAATACCACTTTTCATTTCTTGCCAAAGCGATGTTGCTTTTGTTTCTCTTTCCATCGAGTGGTCTGCAGGAATTAACGTTAAAGCAGCGGCTGATAAAAGGAAAGCAACCCCAGTAATAGCAATCGAAACGTCAATGCCAAATTGTTGGAATACAAATGTTCCAAGAATTGGACCTAAAATCATAAAAATTGCAAAAATGGTTTGATAAATGGACATCGCTGATTGAATTAACTCTTCCTTCAAATGCATTTTGAATAACTTCATTCCGGAAGGCTGTGAAAATTGGGAAAGAATTGATGAAATTAATGTAGCAAAGAAAACTGCTTTCCAAGTACCGTAAACTAGAGCTAAAATAACTGCAAAGATTGAAACGGCACTTAAAACATCACACCAGATCATCGTTTTTTTGGGTTTCCATCGGTCAGCAAACGTTCCACCGATAAAGGAAAAAATAAAGATTGGAGCAAATTCGGCAACAGATATCATCGAAACGGCAAATGGATTCCCATTTGTTTTTTCCATGACGTATAATAATACGGCAAAATTTCTAACCCAAATACCCACCTGTAAAAATAACGCAGAAATAAAAATGGCTTGAACAAATCTGTTTTTAAATAATTGTCCCATAGGATTCTCCTCTTCATATTAAAATGTTCTGTTGTTGGATGATGAGCAAAATACTAAGAAAAGATGCTCATTTCCAATATAGAAATAACCTATTTCATTCTAGTTGTAGCTAACTAAACTATTTTTTCCAAAATTAAAACCCCCTATTCATGCATTTCTCAAATAGGGGGTCATCTAGAACCATAAAAGGACACTGTACAGTCGGATGTTCCACCTCTGTACAATCATCAACTTTATAAATGTATAGACTAATCCTATTTTTGAAAAATGCTTCGTGACTATAACGAATGTTTTCATAAAAATTAGGATTAGTTTTTCATCGCCCTTTGGTTCACTCCTTCGTTTAATGGTGTTAACAGTTTACCCTAAATATAAATTTATTTCAATCACTTTTTTTAGCCTTTACTATGATCAAAACTGAGCATAGTGTCAGGTACCGTTAATGGACATTTGTGCTCATATGATAGACACTTAAACTTATCGAGCAAAGTGCTATGAAAAGGACAGGTGCGCTTCATAATTTGTATGAAGCGCACCTGTCCTTTCTTATCGGTTATGTCGTTTTTTTAGTTTTCTTCGTTTTTTAATCGGGACTTGTGAAGTAAAATAAAGAATTTGTTTTCCTTTCTTTATCCCGAAACATGACAGTAGGCCTGAAAGCAAGTGTGGCGATATACTTTCTCTTGTCTCAAAAGAAACACTCTTCTCGACTAAATCAACGATTAGTTTAATATTCAAATGATTTTCTAAATTTTCGTGGTGAATTTCAATTTTAAGTGAATTCCATTCTTTAAGTGGTGTAATTGGAACAAAAGATGATGAATTCGATGATAAAGCAATACTTTGAAGGGCGTGATGAAACTGAAACTCAGAATACACTTTCACTAGTTTCTCACCAACCGCTTTGCCATGACAAATTAATTGATAATCTCCATGTATGCCTTGTCCATTGGATAAAATTTCTCTAAAGTGAAAAAGAATATCCCCCACGTCTCCTTTCTATTACTTTTATACTAGGAATATAGCAACATTTAGTACAATTGTAAAATAAAATTGAATATTGTTAATATTTTATTCCAAAAAAGACTACAAATAAATATTCGTAATAGGAATATTGTATTTTTTCTAGTAGTAAAACCGCTATCTTAAAATTAAAAAGAGATAGCAGGTGTTTGTATGTCCATTCATGAACGATTTAAATTGATTCGCGAAGAATTAAACCTAACACAAGAAGAACTCGGTGCTAGAATGGGACGTAAACAATCAGAAATATCAAAATGGGAAACTGGAAAACAAGCACTGAGTGCAGAGATACTTGATGATTTTATTAAAGTAACCAATCTATCAAATAACCATCTGATTTATTTAATGCGAGGACCAGAATCTGAATCTGAATTCGGAGAGGACCTTGAACCAATGATCATAAGGGAACAGTTTGAAGACGCGGAAATGCAACGTGTAATTGAGATATTTAAAAATGAAACCGAGCTCAGAAAAGAATTCAGTCTTATTTCTAACTATCCAAATAAACAACGGCGCAGACTCATTAATAATATGATTTCCATTTTGAAAAACGAAAGAGAGTGAAAAAATTTCAATTATAATTTTTCTTTACGCTCCCCTTTTTTATTCTCTGTTGAATCGGCTTCTCCCTTGGTAGATGCACTATTTTTCCAGTTGGTAATATAAAGATAGCACTAAATGGCTCGTGTAAGTATTTCTCATAATTTACAACCAGGGGATCTTTAAAGTAGGAAAAGATTTGGGTGGTAAAAACTAGAGAGTTTTCTTCCCCAAATATATATGTTCGGTAGCTACTCCATGGATAATCTTCCAAACGTTGAACAATATTAGCTCTAATCGGGTTTAAGTGAATATATTTATTCACTTCTAGTTCATAATCGGGCCTGTCAATTTGTTCCGCTCCGTAACGACTTTCAAATACATGACCGGTAAAATCATACCGTTTATTAAAATATTTAGCGTATTTTGTATGAACTTGTTTCATTATTTCGCCAGGCGGGTGCTTGATCGTTTCAATCTGAAGATGGATATGATTGGTCATTAAGCAATAAGTATAAAGTTTAAACGGAAATTTCCCCATCGCCTCGCGCAAAAGATATAAATACATACTACGATCTTGATCATCAAAAAATAAATTACTTCTCCTAATTCCGCGACTAGTAATATGATATTTTGCTCCCTCAAACCAAATTCGCGGTTTCCGAGGCATAAAGTTCCCTCCTTTTTTTGGTAAAATGGTACCTGACACCTGGTGTCAGGTACCATTTATTCATTTTACTGAATAATTATTCTTATTTATTCATTTGCCATTTGTCTTTTTAACTATGTTTCCACGGATTGTAATTTTTCCTTGGAGCTCTAGGTCGAAGAGTTCATTCATGAGGTCTTCGTTATTCATATTCAATTGCAATGCAAGTTTTGGTATCGAGGTTGCTGTTGTGAGAATGGAGAGAATTGGATGTGATCGTAGTTTCTGAATAAGATTTTGCTCATAAAGTATTGGCAAATTTTTTACTGCATCCAGACTTTCGATTCCTAAAAAGGGGATTGCTCCTTGTTCAAGTAGTTGGTTTGTTCCAACTCCTTCTTTCACATAAAGTTGATTAGGAACAGCCAAAATCCTTCTTCCATGATTTCTTGCAAACTGCGCTGTCCATAGAGCCCCGCTGTTTTTACCTGCTTCTACTATAATCACTTCGGTTGACCATGCACTAATTAATGCATTTCTTTGTAGGAAATGTTTGGGCTTTGGTAATGTTCCCGGAGGGTATTGTGAGAGGATTATTCCGGATTCTAAAATTTTATCATAGAGTCTACGTTGTTCTTTTGGATAACAAACATCCACTCCACCCCCTAGAAAGATAATCGGATATCCTCCCTCTTTTACACATGCCGCATGTACATAGCTATCTATTCCCTTTGCAAATCCACTAACGATTGGGATATTTAAACACGCAAGCTTTTCTCCAATCTCCTCAGCCACATTTCTTCCATATGTTGTACACCGTCTAGAACCAATGACTGCGATTGCTGTTTCATACTTCTTGAAATTTCCTTTATAGTATAAAATGACAGGAGATTCTTTACACTCCTTTGCTAGAATAGGGTAAAAACGATCATGAATGGTTAACAGTTTAATATCATTTTGTTGCATCCGATTGATTATTAATTCTGATTCGTTCAAACTTTTACTATTAATAATCGCAGAAATGGCTGTTTTTCTTATCCCTTTTATATTTCTTAATTCTTCTTCTGTTGCATCATAAATTCTTTTAGGTGTTTGAAAATGGTTGATTAACTTTTTTTGAGTAATAGGTCCGACATTTTTCAACAAGCTTAACCAAATCCAAAATATTTCCATTTTCTATATTTTACCCCCAATAAATGTTTGGTCCTCTTTTTCCATATCACGGCTTTGTAAGCTTTTTCTTATATGTGAAATACGAATATTCTCTTCCCCCTCTATATCAGCAATGGTTCTTGCAATTTTGATAAATTTATGAATGGCACGTCCACTATAATAATAACGTTTGGCTGCTTGACGAAGTAGGTTTTTTGAATCTTTATCAAGCTGACAAAATGTTTGGATTAAAGAAGGGGTCAGCTGGGCATTACAATTAATCAGCGGGATGTTTTTATACCGTTCCTGTTGGATTTTTCTTGCCTGCTCAACTATTTTTCGGAGTTCACTAGAACTTTTCCCTATCGTTTTGTTTTCAAAAAAATCAACCATGCCTACGTATTTTTGAATATCCATCCTATCCAAAATTGGACCGGATAATTTTTGCCGGTATTTAAATATTTCATAATCTGTACATTTGCATCGATTTTGACCAAAATACCCACATGGACAAGGGTTCATCGCACCAACAAGCATAAAATTGGCTGGATAGGTATGGGTTCCCCACACACGTGAGATTGTAACTGTTTTATCTTCTAATGGCTGCCTTAATGAATCTAATGTCTTTCTACTAAATTCCCCCAATTCATCTAAAAACAAAACTCCATGATGGGCTAGTGATATTTCACCAGGCTTAGCAAAAGGACCACCGCCTATAATCGAATTCGTTGATGCATTATGGTGAGGAGCTCTAAAGGGTCTTTCCGTCATCATTCGATTACTATTCTTTAATAAATTTGCAACACTGTAGATTTTCATTACTTCCAATGACTCTTCTTCTGATAAGGAAGGTAAAATAGTGGGAATTCGCTTTAGCTATCATTGACTTGCCGCATCCTGGCGGGCCAATCATAAGAAAATTATGACCGCCTGCCGCGGCAATAGTAATGAAATTGATCAACCATTCTTGTCCTTTTACATCTTGGAAATCTAATGATGTATCTGAAGATTGGGAGTCTACTAAATCTAAGGAGTCATCTATTGTTGGTGGTGAATCATTATTGAGGAGGGAAATAACTTCTGTTAATGTATTACATCCGTAAACATCGATCCCTTTTACTAATTTCGATTCCTTAACATTTTCTTTTGCTACTATCAATTTTGTAATGTTCTCTTCCTTTGCCTTCATTGCCATTGGCAAAATTCCCGAAACAGGGCGGATGGAAGAATTTAATGAGAGCTCGCCGATGAAACCTGTCTGTTTTATTTGCTTTGCTTTAATTTGATTCGTTCGAAGGAGTAGACCAATCGCCATTGCTAAATCAAAATGAGTACCGGTTTTTTTCATATCAGAAGGTGCCAAATTAAAAATAACTCGTTGCAGAGGGAAGTGATAATTAGCGTGCATGATAGCTGCTTCCAGCCTCTCCCTAGCTTCCTTAATCGCCTTATCTCCTAATCCTACAATAGACACTGAAGGCGTACCGATAAGAACATCAGTCTCTACTTCAACGACATTCCCCTCAACCCCTGATAATGTAAAAGTATATACTGTAGAAGCCATTTTTCATCTCCTTATAAAATAATGATTTTAAGTAGAAAAGACAAAACACATTGGGATAACAATTATGAATATTTGATTTTAAGAGGATACAAATAAGTGACATGTAACGGGATAGATAACATAAGGATAGAGGGGGTTACAAAGATTAAAGAGTTTATAAAGATTATAGAAATTAAAGAGAAGACGTCCACCTTAAAACCTTTCGACAAAAACTACTAAAACCCTTCAAAACTTTAAAAAAAATTCTGCTTCCCTCTAACAAATTCATCGATTAAAATGTGAAAAACTACACATAGTGTCAGGTACCGTCATTGGAAAATTCAGCTTTTAAGTCAATTTAGGGTTTTTTGTCATTTTCAGATTTTTCGCCAAAACTTCTTCCATCTTAACTTAAATGGTGGTAAATTATTGAAGGAGGCGAAACTATGAAAATACAAAAAGTAGTTATTAGTTTTATTTTATTACTTTCCTTTGCTCTTTTCCCTAGCACGACCCATGGGGCAAGTAAGGATCTTTATGTTCATTTTATTAATGTTGGACAGGGCGATAGTATCTATATTAAGACGCCTAAGGGTGATGATATCTTAATTGATGGAGGAAATCGTGACGGCAGTGATGTTGTAGCTTATTTAAAAAAACAAAAAGTAAAGGATATTGAAGTAATGATATCCACTCATCCTGATGCAGACCATATAGGTGGACTCGATGAAGTACTAAAAGCATTTAAAGTGAAGTCAGTATATGCACCAAAGGTAAGCCATACAACAAAGGCATTTAAAGAATTTTTAACGGCTGTTAAGCATGAGGGGCTAAAAATTAAATCTGCTACTAAAGGGGTCTCACTCCCTATTAAAGGTGTATCAGCAAAATTTATTGCACCAGTAAAAACCTATAGCAAAAGTGATTTAAATGATTGGAGTGCTGTTTTAAAACTTACATACGGAAAAAAATCATTTATATTTACAGGTGACGCCGAAATAAAATCCGAAACAGATATGATTCATTCAAAGCAATCGTTAAGAGCAGATGTATTGAAGGTAGGACACCACGGGGCAAGCACATCCACTAGTACGGCATTTTTAAAAGCTGTTCACCCAACCTATGCTGTTATTTCTGTTGGAAAAGGAAATCACTATGGACATCCAACATCCACTGTTCTAAATCGATTAAACAGCAATAAAGTGAAAGTATTTCGAACTGATAAACAAGGAACAATCATTGCAAAAACGGATGGAAAGTCTCTCTCTTTTAACACCAAACCGGTTAGTTCAACGTCTAGTGTGTCCAAATCTAGTAAAAAAGGGAAAGCTTCCTATAAGTTATCTGCAAAATTAGATAAAACAAGACCAAAGCAATACAGTACGGTACATTTAACTGTAAAGGGTATTCCGAGCGGTACATACAAAGCTGTATTTCATTATAAAAGTAAAGACACCATTTATAATGGAAAAATCGGAAAGCCCCTTCCTGTAAAAATTAGCCGTGCATCTACAAGTTTTCGAGTAAAAATTGATGTAACCGCAAAATATAAAGGGAAATCATATAAAACGCAAACTTCATTTATTCCTAAATAAGGAAGGTTTTCAAATGAAATATATTATTGACCGCTTTGAAGGTGAAATCGCTGTTTGTGAAACAGAAGAAGGAAAAATGATTGAGATTGATAAACGTTCCATTCCCGCAAAAGCTAAAATTGGCGACGTATTAATCCTAGTCAAAGGTCAGCTTGAAATTGATCAAAAATCAACCCAACAAAGAAGAAAAGAAATCAAAAAACTTATGAACGAAGTCTGGGACGATTAAAATGTGAACAACTACACAAAGTGTCAGGCACCGTGGAAAACATAGTTGTTTGTCCATGAGCGGTGCCTGACACTTTTTATGATTTATGCTTTTATTGCTTGTGTGAATTGTGGCAGGTGTTGTTTATGTGCTTCTAGCATTTCGTCTAGTATTTGTTTGGCTATTTTGTCAGATGGGACAAGTGGATTTATTGTCATTGCTAATAAAGCCGTTTTGTAATCTCCCGTCACCGCAGCCTCTGCCGCAACACGTTCGAACGATTTAATTTGCTGGACAAGACCTCTTGCGGCAACTGGAATATCCCCAACTGAAATCGGTCTAGGACCATCTTTTGTGATGACACAGTTCACCTCAACAGCCGAATCAGCTGGAATACTTGCAATCGCTCCATTATTTCTTGTATTTACTGGCTGAATATCGCGTTTGTCATTATAGATTGAATTAATAAGGCTGCATGCTGCATCACTATAATAAGCACCACCGCGTTTTTCTAATTGTGGAGGCTTCATATCTAATTCAGGATTTTTATATAATTCGAATAGATCCTTTTCTAACTTTTGAACGACTTCTGCTCTCGTACCAACAGTTTCTGCCGCTTCAAGCTCCTCCGTCAGCATATCACCGGTTTTATAATAATAACGATGATAGCCACATGGTATAACCCCTAATGCTCGGATAAAATCAGGCTCCCATGCTAATCCGGATATATTTTTCATTGTCATTTCATTCTTCGGATCAGCCATGCTGTCAATGACAGAATCTAGTATACTCACACCATCTAAATAAACATTTAAACCAAAAACCATGTGGTTCAAACCTGCAAAATCAACATGTATGCGACTTGGATCGACTTCTAATACTTTTGCAATTCCCATTCTCATTCCGATTGGAACATTACACAAGCCTACAACTTTCTTAATATTACTGTAACGAAGTACCGCTTCTGTCACCATACCAGCAGGATTTGTAAAATTCACAAGCCATGCGTCGGGACATAACTCTTCAATATCTTTGCATATATCTAAAATGACTGGAATTGTTCGAAGTCCTTTAAATAATCCACCTGGACCATTTGTTTCCTGCCCAATGACATTGTATTTTAGTGGAATGCGTTCATCCTTTGCACGAGCGTCCAATGAGCCTACACGGAATTGTGTCGTTACAAAATCGGCATCTTTTAACGCTTCTCTCCGATCGAGTGTTAAATGAATTTCAATCGGAATTCCCGCTTTTTGAACCATACGCTTAGCCAAGTTTCCGATTATCTCCAGCTTTTCCTTTCCTTCCTCAATATCTACTAGCCAGAGCTCTTGAACCGGAAGCTCATCATATCTTTTAATAAAACCCTCAATTAACTCCGGAGTATAACTAGATCCTCCACCAATCGTTACAATTTTTATCCCTTTAGTCATGTTTACCTCCTCTAGATTATGAAAGGTTTGAATTTTAAATGTGATAGTTAATTATTTCACTACTGAATTTTTGCTAATTTCACCTTTCAAATAATGAATATCTTTATACATTCGAATCATTTCTTTTACTAAATCATTTATTGTTTCGACACTCATCATTTGATCCTCCGCGTGCATGATAAGTAGCGAAAAAGTAAAGTTATTCCCTGATGCTTCTTCTTGAATGAGCTGGTGATGTGCTTTATGCCCCTCCGTTAAATACTGGCGGGATTCTTTCAACTTGTCCTCAGCTTCTTCATATCGACCTTCTCTTGCAGCATACAATGCTTCCATCACTAAACTTTTTGCTGTTCCCGCATTACTAATAATATTAAAAGCAACTAACTCCATTCCTTCCATCCATTTATTCCCCCTTTCTATCTATTAAAATGGAAATCTTTCAAATAGGAGCTATATCCTTGACTGTTAAGTTCTGCTCCAGATTCTCGCTTTCCGCGAGAGGTTCGGGAGCCTCTTCGCAGCTTCCGCTCCAATCTTTGTGTTTTAACCAAAAACTACAAATATCGCGAATAAAGCACCTATTCTGTTAATGATTGGTACATTTCAAAATGGTGATATAAAGCACCGAGTACACCTGCATCATTCTTTAAAAAGCAACATTCAATTGGTACCTCTCCCCGATATGAAGGGAGCCGCTGGATGCGCCATGTTAGTTCATTTATTAAATCATCCCTTTGGCTAATGGCTCCGCCTAGGAGAATCTTATTCGGATTAAAGAGAAAAAATAGATTGTAAATCGCAATAGAAAGGCTATCGTAAAACTGGTTCACCTCATGCAATGCATGGGGGTCTCCCTTCTCATATGCCTCAAAAACATCTAATCCTGACACCTCTTCGACAGCAACTCCTTTATAATGGGCAAATCGTTCCCGCAATCCCCACAACCCGCCAGTACTGCTTAATGTGCATCTTCCTACAGTATTATTTTGCAAACCATTAGTTATCATATAACCAAATTCCCCAGCCATATAAGATGATCCGCGGTATAATTGATTATTCAAGTAACAAGCGCCGCCTATCCCCGTACCAATTGTCATACATAAAAAATCCGTTTCATGCTGTGCATTCCCCTTCCACTTTTCAGCTAAGGCAACACAATTCACATCATTTTCTACACTAACAGGCAATTGTAATTCCGCCTCTAAATAATCCTTTATATTGAATTTATTAAAATCGGAAATGGCTCCCCCTACTTCAATATATCCATTTTCAACATTGACGAAGCCGGGAACACTTAATGCCACCCCAGTTAGATCATTTTGCTCCTTTGTAACCTCTATTAAATGATTTAAAATTGATTGGCCGGAATATCGATTTGTTGGGAACTTTCCTTTTTGAAGGAAAGCTCCATTTTCATCTAAAACTGCAAATTTAGTATCTGTGCCACCGATATCGAAAGAAATATATTGTTTCAAAAGCAACACCTCGTTTCTTCTTAGAAAAAATACTTATATAAGATTTGTTTAATACACTACTCTAACACTCGCATAGCATAGTGCAATGCTGTACCATGAGGTGTTTCTTTAAAAACATTTTTCAAATGTCTAACTGTATCATCTGATGATAAGTTAGTTGTTACTAGAAAAACGGATTTAATTTTTTCTGACTTAGTTAATTTAACTGAAACACTTTCATCCTCGTATTCTTTAAAAAACTCTCTAATAAATTTAATTTGACCACATGAAATTTCAACGTATATTTCATTCATCATCATTTTCTTTCCTTACGCTGTTTTTTCCGATTCTGAACTGCTGTTATAACCGCTGCTAGCTGCTTTGTTAGAGGCAATGACGAACGGTAAGTAAATAATTGTTGACACCGCTAGACAGACAAATCCAATAATTAAAGCTACCCAGTTACCTCCAGTACCGAGAAACGCAATTAATGGTCCCGGTGTCGTCCATGGTACAGCGTAGGCAATGGCAGGGATTAAGCCCGTTGATATTGCTAAATAACCAATAATGACATTAACCGCTGGAACGATAATAAATGGTAAAATCAAAATTGGATTTAATACAACGGGAAGACCAAAGATAACGGGCTCATTAATGTTAAAAAGTCCGGGAGCTATGGATAATTTACCAATCTCTCGATAATCCTTCCGCCTAGATACAATGAATATCGCAATTAATAATCCTAGTGTCATACCCGAACCACCATAGTTAGCGAAAGCATCGTTGATAGCCCAAGTAACAGGATATGGAGCATCCCATGCGGTACCGTGTGCCGCAACATAATTCAAGTTTTCTAAGTTTGCTTCCGCAAACATCGCTTCACGAATGGCCGCAACCGTGTTTGGTCCATGAATACCAAAGACCCATAATAGATTGGAAACAATACATAATACAACAAGTGAGAAGATATTTGTTCCCAAATGTTTTAAAGGGGTCTGAAGTACCGCATAAATAAATTCGTGTAACCCATTTGGATATAATGCATTTATGATAGCGTTTCCAATTGCAAATAGAACAGTAATAATAATAATTGGGAATAACACTTTAAACGAACGTGATACTGCCGGTGGAACTGATGCAGGCATATTAATTTGCAATTTTTTAGACCTGGATAGTCGACTGAATAATTCACCAACAACCAATCCTACGATTAGAGCAACAAATAGTCCTTGTGCACCTACCCATTGTGTCGATAAAAAGCTTGCGCCATCTACCACTTTATATGGTGGATAGATAATAAAAAATGTAGATAATCCAGTTAAACCACATAATAATTCATCGGCCTTCAAGGATATAGCCATATTCCTCGCCACTAGAAACACGATAAACATTGATAAAATATTCGTAGACCCATTTAGTACTGGTGAAAAGACTGACTGAAGATCTGCCAAATTCGGAAATAATTTATGCAAAAATAAAATTTTTGCAATAAAACCATCTGGTGCCAAAATAGCAAAGTTTAAAAGAACAATTAATGATCCCGCCAATGTAATTGGAAATGCCAATATGAAAGCATCACGGATAGCTATAATATGCCTTTGTGAATTTAATTTTGTCGCGATAGGAACAAGTGCCTTTTCGGCGACCTTTTCAAAAGTAGCCATAAACCCCATAAAAAATTCCCCCTAAATAGTAAAATGGTTAATCAATTTACACCGTGCTCCCCTTTGTGTGTAAGCCAAAGTAATCTTACCTAATAAGATTTAACGCTTTCTCAAGAACCGCCTTTCCATTCATTGTCCCGTAATCCCTCATGTCAATTACTTCAACTGGTACCCTGCCTTCAATGATCGCATCAACTTGTGGCTTTTGATAGCGAACTTGTGGTCCTAATAAAACAACATCCACTTCACTCGCCACACTTTCACACTCAGATACAGGCAATGCAAAGATTTCAAGCTCCAAACCTTTTTCTTTTGCTGCATCTTTCATCTTATTAACTAGTAAACTCGTAGACATTCCTGCTGCACAAACTAATAAAAGCTTTTTCACATGGTAACCCCCCTGTAAGATGTTCGTTTTGTCAAAACTTTTATATAAAATAGGCTATAAACTACCTTAATAGAGGGATTTTTGAGCAAAAAAATTGCCACCCCCCTAAATCTAAGGATAATTGAGGTTACCACACACCCAACAACCTTAGAAAAGGAAGTGACAAGTTGTACCCTCAAATTATAACCTATTTACTAACTTTTATAAAATTCCAAGAACAAATAATTCGAACATTACTCACCCTACTTATTGGGAAGAGTATGTTTGATAAACCGAAAGATCAGCAGCCTGTTAACAAACCTTATCGAAAACTACAAGTTGATGATCTTCCCATTATCGAAATCCCAGAAAAGCTGAATTATCGAAATCTCCTAACGGAGTACCAAGAGAAGCATGGGAAATCTCTTAAACCCGTTCGAAGACACAAGAACGCAAAAGTGTCGGTACCTAAAGGAATGAAATGTCCTAAGTGTGGTGCACCATCTGATTATCTTTATGCCAATAATGGTGATAAGGGACAGTATCAATGCAAGGTATGTTCTTGCCTTTTCAGCGATAAGAATCGTTTTTCGAAAGAGGCCATTTTGAAATGTCCTCATTGTTCTAAAACACTCGATAAGATCAAGGAGCGAAAAGATTTCGATGTGTTTAAGTGTAAAAACGACGACTGTCCGTATTATCAAAAGAAATTAAACGGTATGTCTTCCAAAGAAAAGAAACAGTTTAAAAAGGATCCCCAGTCGTTTAAGTTAAGGTATATTTTTCGCCAATTCCACATTGATTTTCAACCATTATCCAAGAATTCACCGGAGTTGCCAGTTGTTGATCTGTCTAGAATCTATGCTTCTCCGCATACGTTAGGTTTGATATTGACCTACCATGTGAATTACGGTCTTTCCGCAAGAAGGACCGCTGCCCTTATGCAGGATGTTCACGGTGTAGCTATTTCTCATCAGACGATATTGAACTACGAAAATAGTGTGGCTCTTTTACTTAAACCTTACGTGGATCACTATCCTTATGAGCTTTCAGATCAATTCTGTGGTGACGAAACCTATATCCGGGTCAATGGAAAATGGCATTATCTCTTTTTCTTCTTTGACGCGGTGAAAAAGATCGTCCTTTCGTACCGAGTGTCGCCTAATCGTGATACAGCATCCGCCATTCAAGCGATAAACGACGTCCTACTGAAGATGGAAGAGATCCCTGAAAACCTTACATTCGTAGTAGATGGAAATCCAATCTATCTTCTAGCCCAGCATTTCTTCGCTCAGAATGATATTTCTTTCGATGTGAAGCAAGTAATCGGGCTGACAAATGAAGATCCCATCTCAACCGAATACAGACCGTTAAAACAGATTATCGAAAGACTGAATCGCACATTTAAAGGAAATTATCGCTCTACACAAGGATTTGGATCGGATCATGGATCTGTTTCTTTTGTCACCTTGTTTGCGGCGTATTTTAACTTTCTACGACCACATGCATCCCTAGAGGGCAAGGTACCCGTTGTGAATCCAAAGTTATCAGGACTTCCTACCATGCCTGCGCGTTGGACAAAGCTCATCGAGTTAGCTCAACGATGGATAGTCGAACAAAGATCCGCCTAACTTTTTGTTTAGCAGAGCCCTTGGACCATTTAGCAATCGGCGGAGCGAACTCTTGACAAACCGAACTTGCCAATGGTTTAAAATGAAAATACCAAGGGCTTATTTGGTATGCCTTCTTTTTGTCCCCTTCGCCCTTGTTAACCTTGGATCAAACCATTGGCGTGTTTGTCAAGAGCGATTGCGGGAGCTCCCCACCTAATAAATGGAAAGTAACCTAAACAACTATTTAGTTTTCATAGAACTTTTTACAATACCAAGATGTTAGTGGATAGTCCTCTTCCCACTTGTTTCAATGTCTTTTTATACCAAAAATAATTTTTCTCCGTCTTGATCCCACGCTCCCTCCTCTTTAATTGAATTGTACCCGCTTTCATTTTTTCTGTAAGCAAAAATAAGCATTTAGTCCGTTTTTCCGCTAAAAGGAACTTGTTACATTTTTGAAACATCTTGTTTTTTTGTTGAATGATTCGTGATATGATTTAACTACTTTAATAGTTGTCTAAATTTTAAGTTTATTAATATAAGGTGGTGTGTGAGGATTGTTTACAAATGAGGTGATTTCATCATTTAATGATTTAGAAATTTCACTATATAATTACATCACAAAACATAGTGACAAAGTGATTTACATGAGGATCCGTGAGCTAGCTGATCAAACCCATGTCTCAACATCAACCATTTTGCGTTTTTGTCGAAAACTAAATTGTGAAGGATTCTCTGAATTTAAGGTAAAACTAAAGCTTCATTTGGATCGAAATGAGGAAGCCAACTTAAAATCAACGAAACATTATCTTTCAGAATTTGTGGAACGCACGATGAAAGGGAATTTCGAATCATATATACAAGAAACGGCGGAACTAGTTGCCCATGCTGAAAAAGTCATTTTTGTGGGAACAGGAAGCTCTGGAATTCTAGCGGAATTTGGTGCCAGATATTTCTCAAGTTTAGGCAAATTCTCTTCTTTTATTAAAGATCCTTTCTACCCTATTAATAGTAAAGACCTAAACGATAGTGCGGCAATCATCTTATCGGTTTCCGGCGAAACTGATTTTACGTTAAGACTTGCCAATCTATTAAAAGAAGAAGGAAGTAAAATCATAAGCATTACGAACAGCAAAAACTGTACATTAGCAAAAATGTCTGATATTAATATCGCCTATTACGTTACAGAAGTTCACCTAGGAGAAGCTAACATCACCACTCAAATCCCTGTCATCTACATCTTAGAGGAAACCGCGCATATGATCCGAAACATCAACAAACTACGTCACCAAATGAAAAAAAATAGTACCTGAACTAGGTCCGGGTACTATTTTTCCAATACTGTCCTTTTTATTGTTCTTCACACTTCATACATCATTTTTTTCGTCATTCCCCCATCGACAACAATATTTTGGCCAGTGACAAAATCGTTTTCAAAATCAGTTAAATAAAAACATGCTTTTGCAATATCAACTGGCTTTCCGACGCGATTGGCGGGTTGTTGTGCATGATCAGAAAAACTTAAACTTTCGTAGTCTTTTGTTTCAATCCTGCCCGGAGTAATCGAATTTACGCGAATGCCTAACTGACCTAAGGAAATGGCCATTGCATGTGTAAGGGCAATGATTCCACCTTTTGAAGCAGCATAGCCTTCGGAATTTGATTCGGACATAAATGCACGTGTAGAGGCCATATTTACGATCGCCCCACCCTTTTCATTTCGATTTCGAATACTCTTTCCATGCGGTTAGACCGCCTTCTAAAACAGTAACGTTAAAATTTTTCTTCGCTAAAATGTTTGCACATTTTGCTGCAGAATTTCCAGTCGTACAGGCAATAATGATTTCCTTATCCTTAGGAAGTGTGATGTCTTTAACATTTTCCGCATCTTCCATTTCAAAAATGGTCGTTTTAGGAATATTCATCGAATGTTTAAGATGATATTCATTAAATTTGTCTTCGGATCGAACATCTAAAACGAAAACATCTTTATTTCCTTTTAATCGACTATCCAATTCCTTAGGTGTAAGTGTTCGGATTTCCATAAGTATCCCCGCTTTCCATTGATAGAAGTAACCTATATACAGTATTAACCTTTTTTAGTTAAAATTCAATTTCTATACATACTTTTCTGTGGATAAAAGTTATCGATTTGTAAATTCTAAATTACAAGCTATATCAAGGGAGTGGAAAGAAAAATGGCTAAAAACCCATTTGAACATGATAAACAAGAAGATGCATTAATAAAAAAAATGTATGGTATAGAGCCGGAAATGAGTCTTCTTTCCGTCAATTTTGCGACGAAGGAAAATGGTTATTTAAATGATCACGATCAAAGAGATGAAGTAGTGGATAATACTGTGGATAAATTGTGAATTATCCACCAATTCTCGTGGATAACTACAGAAACACTGTGTATAATTTTTTTGAGGTGTTGAGTTAATACCAACTTTTCAACAAAACTAGACGAAGTGACAACTTCTCCTTCATGTCATTATTATTAACTTTACTGCAAATTATCATGAATAAAGAATGTAATATTGAAAGCGAGTGAAAAGTTTTCGTTAACTATCGTTGTTTAAGAATGAAATAAATTTTAGTGGGAATAGTAACTGCTAACAGAAATAATAAAGAAGGTTGATATGGTGATATATATATATAACGATTACGGCGGAACCCATACGACGTCTATGGCAGCAGCCTTTCATTTAAAAAAGCTGCCAACAGATCGTGAACTGACAAAGGAAGAAATACTAGCGATTCCCTACTTCAATAAATTAACTTCTTCTGATTTTGGCAAATTGATTTTTCACGGAACAGATGAAGACGAAAATCCAGTGTATACAATAGGCAGGAAGAATCAAAAATTTGTTATTCCTGCAATGAAAGAACTTGGTCTTCTCTTACAAAAAAGATATGGCGAAGAAGAAAAGATCATTTTTTCAAATACCTCTCCTACCGTTCCCTTTCCAATGTCGATCGGAGGATTTCTTTCTAGAGGTTTAAAAATTGATTTCTTAGGTGTACCGTTGTTAGTAGCAGGGGCAAAAATTTGCACGAAGGATATTATTCGCTTGGTCGAACATACAAAACAATCCGGTAAACAACAGAAGGATAAAGTAATAGTGTTAGATAATAAAGAATTTAAATGAAATGACTACGTTTTAAATTTTCAATTGGCTCCTTTTTCTAAAGGAGCCAATTGACTTAGAATAAATTAACTATCCCACTATAGAACCCACCGCTGAATAGCCTTTGCCACTCCATCATTATCATTCGTATCTGTTATCCAATCCGCGGCTTCCTTTACGATAGCTTGCGCATTTCCCATTGCTACGCCTATTCCTGCAGTTGTTATCATAGCGATGTCGTTCATACTGTCGCCCATTGCCATAACATTTTCCATTGTGATTCCGATTCGTTCGCAAACTTTTTCAAGTGCTTTTGCTTTGCTGATTCCGTATGGGTTTACTTCCAGATTGGTCGGGCTAGAGTTTGTTACTTGTAGCTTGTTTTTTTCTAATTCTTCCATGATGATTTTTCTTGCGTGGTCATCTTCTACATCGAAGCCAAACTTTAACCATTCATAATCCGCAAAGGTGTTTTCGTCCGGAAACTCATCTCGATAGACTTTGTCAACAGTAATAGCCCAGAACTTCGTGTTGTGAAGATTTTTCAAATCCCACATCATTTTGATTTGTTCCACCTGCAACAAATTCCGCTCCAATAATTTGCCTGATGAATCCCAAATTTCACCGCCATTTACAGTGACTAAAAAGGAATTTAGCTCTAAATCCTCGGCAAACTCGTGGACGGTTGCAAAATTACGACCGGTACTTAATACAATATGAATTCCATTTTCTTTCGCTCGGGCAATCACCCGCTTATTTTCTTCAGAAATTTCCTCTTTACTGTTCAATAATGTTCCATCCATATCTAAAGCAATTAGACGAATATCACGATTCTGTATCCTTTCAGTCAATTCACTCTTCCTTTCTCCCGTTCACTCACCTACCACTATATCTTTTATACGGTGAGCAAGCAAATCACACGATGCATAGGCTTGCGACGTTAAGCTTTTTTCCTAATCTCCATAATTACATCTTTGTGATTAACAGTTTTTTCATTTGACATTCGTTGTTGAATGTCAAAGTCGTCACCATTTAATAGAACGATCGGTGTAATCACTTGATACCCTAACTCTTTAACTTTTTCGATATCAAATTTTGCAAGGGAATCTCCTTTTCTGATCTTATCTCCCCCCGTAATCCCAATATCAAAACCCTCACCTTTAAGGTTTACTGTTTCCAGTCCCATGTGTATTAATATTTCGGCGCCTTCTTTTGAGCGGAGAGTAATCGCATGCTTTGTTGGAAATACATCCACCACTTCACCATCGATTGGAGAGACTAACGAACCATCGCTTGGGATAATTGCCATGCCGTCCCCCATCATTTTTTCAGAAAAAACTTGGTCTGGTACCTCTTCTATTGAAACTGCCTTCCCATTAAATGGGGCAGTTATTGTAATGGACTTATTTTCTTTTTTAAATAATGATTTAAACATTTATCATTTCTCCTTCCTTTTTTAACATAGAAAAAACGTAACATACTTAAATACTTCATTCCAAATGATAACGTTTTTTCGGTTACTTTTAACAAGTAATGAAAACGCTTATTTTTTTGTTGATTTTTTTTATTGTAATACTTTATACTAAACTTGTAAATAATTTTCACGTTTGGGGGTATAATGATGAATAGTTTCTTCGAAAAAGCACAGCAATTCGGAAAATCGTTCATGTTGCCGATAGCTGTTTTACCTGCAGCAGGTCTTCTTTTAGGTATTGGTGGTGCATTATCAAATCCTAATACGATCAAAGCCTATCCTTTTTTGGATGTATCATGGTTACAGGGCATTTTCACGATTATGTCGAGTGCGGGCAATATTGTCTTTGCTAATCTTGCATTACTGTTTGCAGTAGGTCTTGCTGTCGGATTAGCGAAGTCGGATAAAGGAACTGCCGGTTTAGCTGGAGTTCTAGCATTTTTAGTTATGAATGCGACGATGTCCGCCCTACTTACAATTACGGGAAAAATGAATGTAGACAATCCCGCTGCCGCCGGGCAAGGCATGGTACTTGGGATTCAATCATTAGAAACAGGTGTGTTCGGCGGGGTAGTTGTTGGAATTTTAGCGTCATGGCTGCACAATCGCTACAACAAAACTCAATTACCACCATTCCTAGGTTTCTTTAGTGGTTCACGTTTTGTACCGATTATTTCATCTTTTGCTGCAATTATTCTCGGTGTTGTTATGTTTATTGTATGGCCGTTTATTCAAAGTGGAATTTTCAAAATGGGTGGTTTAGTTGAAGCAACTGGTTATATAGGAACCTTCATATACGGCTTTGTCCTCCGTTTACTTGGACCTTTTGGACTTCATCATATTTTTTATATGCCTTTTTGGACAACAAGCCTTGGCGGTTCACTTGTCGTGGATGGTCATTTAGTTGAAGGGACACAACGAATTTTCTTTGCTCAGCTTGCAGATCCAGATACAAAAGAATTCTATGTTGGAACTTCTCGTTTCATGTCTGGTCGTTTTATCACGATGATGTTCGGATTACTAGGTGCAGCTTATGCAATTTACCGAACAGCGAAGCCTCAAAATAAAAAAATTGTGGCAGGGTTAATGGGGTCAGCTGCCTTAACTTCTTTCTTAACAGGAATAACAGAGCCACTTGAATTTTCATTCTTGTTTGTTGCACCAGTACTATATGTTTTACATGCCTTTTTCGATGGCTTAGCGTTTATGATGGCTCATATTCTTCATATTACGATTGGTCAAACATTTTCCGGCGGTTTTATTGATTTTATTTTATTTGGTATTTTACAAGGTAATGCAAAAACAAATTGGGTACTTGTCCCTATCGTAGGAATCATTTGGTTCTTCCTATACTTCTTTTCCTTCAGCTTCCTTATTAAAAAGTTCAATTTTAAAACACCTGGTCGTGAAGAAAAGGGAGAAGCGGCAGTATCAATTAATAGTAAAAGTGAACGTGCTCAAGTCATTGTTGATGCATTGGGCGGACTAGAAAACTTAGATAATGTTGATTGCTGTGCTACTCGATTACGTGTAACGGTCAAAAATGAAACTGTTGTAAATGAAGATTTATTGAAGAAAACAGGTGCAAGAGGGGTTATCTCAAAAGGTAAAGGAATTCAAGTAATCTATGGACCTGATGTGACAATTATAAAAAATGAAATAGAAGAAATGGTAGGCGAATAATAATGTTAGAAACCATAAAAAAAGGGCTTGTTGCTTCTTGTCAAGCGCTTCCAGATGAACCACTTCATAGCTCATTTATTATGGCAAAAATGGCTTTAGCTGCTAAACAAGGCGGCGCTTGTGGGATACGTGCCAATTCCAAAGAAGATATTATCGCAATAAAACAGGAAATCGATCTACCTGTCATTGGAATCGTCAAACAAGATTATCCTAATAGTGATGTGTTTATTACTGCTACAAAGCGTGAAGTGGATCAATTACTTGAAAGTAAGTGTGAAATGATCGCACTCGATGCTACATTACGTGTTCGGCCAAATGGTGAAACATTAGAAGAATTGGTATCCTATATCAAAGAAAAAGCGCCAAATGTACAATTAATGGCTGATATCTCAACAGTAAAAGAGGCAGTCAATGCCGAAACACTCGGTTTTGATTGTATTTCTACTACACTTTTTGGATACACAAATGATACAAAAGGTAGTAAACTATTTGATAATGAGTTTTATTTTTTGAAAAAAGTCCTTCAATCCGTTTCTATTCCTGTAATCGCAGAAGGAAATGTCATGACACCTGAAATGGCTAAACAGGTGTTAGACCTTGGGGCGCATTCAGTTGTAGTTGGCGGTGCTATATCTAGACCACAACAAATTACTGCTCGATTTGTTGAAAAGATTCAAAAGGGATAGCCTGTTTCCGAAGGAGAAAGGAGCTCTTTGTGACCTCATTATTAAAGGACATTCAGTCAAGGTACTCTTCCTTTTCTGATAAAGAACGACAAATTGCGGATTATTTACTTTCGTCACCTGATGAAGCTTCACAAAGCCATATTAAGGAGATTGCATCGAAGACAGGTGTTTCAGTAGCCTCTATTACTAGATTTGCCAAAAAAGTTTCGTGTCGCAACTTTGTCGAGTTAAAATTAAAATTAGCTCAACAAACCCATATAGAAAAAAGCGATGATATTGATGAAGCCTTACAGCAACAATATCGAGACATGTTTAAAGATATTCGGGCACTATCAGAAAAAGAATCCTTTATGCGTGTTTTAACAATGATACAAGAGGCAAATCGAATTTTCATTTATGGCCT
The DNA here is from genome assembly GCF_038009395.1 of Heyndrickxia sp. FSL W8-0423. Taxonomy (NCBI): domain Bacteria; kingdom Bacillati; phylum Bacillota; class Bacilli; order Caryophanales; family Bacillaceae; genus Heyndrickxia; species Heyndrickxia sp. FSL W8-0423. Next base: position 74,403 of record NZ_JBBPBE010000001.1, read on the forward strand.
AGGCAGTTCAGGACTTGCCTCACAGGAATTAAACTATCGTTTAAGCCGGATGGGGTTTACTTCAGAAGCTGTTACTGACCCACATCTTATGGTGATTAGAAGTGCTTTGTTAAAGGAAGGCGATCTTCTTCTTACATTTTCTCGTTCAGGGCAGACAAGGGACCTATTAATGTCAATTGAAAAGGCAAGGGAAAATGGTGTAAAAATTGTCTCTTTCACAGCTTATGGTGACACCCCATTAACAGCACTTTCCGATGAAGTATTATGGACGATTCATCCGATTAGAAATGGGATTTTCTCCCCCGGTCTTGATTTAAGCGCACTTTTTTTAATCGATAGAATGACTACTCACTTACTGCAGGATCCTGCAAGGAATGATACGTATACCCAGACGGTATCGATTATAAAAAGCCTGTCACACTTAAATCATCTTAAAGAATAAGCTACCCTCCTTTGGGTAGCTTATTTTGCTTAATTCTATAATCCTAAAAAACCACCAAACATACTATTAAAAGCCACTTTTAGTGCGTTAAATAGTAAATCTCCCATAATTAGAATGGATAGGTAAGTTAACACGTAGATAATCAAAGAGCCGAAAATAACATCTAATCCTTCATGGTTTTCTTTTTTATAACTGGCGATGACTAATGGGGGAACCATTAGGATTGAACCGAAAAAACCTAATAAAAATATTGCTAGGAAAAATTTTATTTTTATGATTGCAAAAATTAATCCGATAAGTAAAATTGCAACGAAAGGAATTAAAAATGAGCTAAAACGTGCCAATACTTCCTTGTACCCCACTTGCACTTTTCCTAATCTAATGGCGGCAAAGGTAAAGGTGATGACTAGAATAGTTAGTACAAGATACCCGAAAAACGGTATAATTACTGTTTCCGCGAATGGCGGACCTGCATTTATATTAGCACCAAATAATGAACCAAAACGATTGATACCGGAAAAGAGGATTTTTACACCGAAGTATAGGATAAAAGGTATAAATAGGCTGTATAAAATAATTGTAATAATTCCATTAACAAAATGTTCCTCACCGACGGAGTGACTGTTCGCATACGGTTTCTTTAACACTTGAATAAAGTATTGAAAATATTGTTTGGAAATTTTCTTAGTTGCTTCAACATATTGATTGGATTGGGCTTTTTCAGATGGAGTTTGAATTGGATGTGTAGCTGATGCGGCAACTTCATTTCCTGCTTGCTCTAATAACCTCGTTCCACAATTTTCGCAAAAATTCCCTCCCTCATTTTCATGTTGACAATTTGGACATTTCACATAATAACCCCCTTAAAGTTAAACCTTTAAACATTTTATTACAAATACACTAGCAAAACAATATAAAATATTCGAATTATATTGATGCCATTCTTACTTTTGATGGAAAGTATTGATTAAGCGACAGCGACATGCAAGTTGGTGGCCGAGAAAGACCAAATCATGCGATTTGGTCTTCTCATAACACTTTACTCAAAAATGCTTTTGTTCTTTCGTTTTGCGGATGATCAAATAATTGGGATGGAATGTTCTCCTCAACGATATAGCCGCCATCCATGAACAAAACACGATCGCCCACTTCACGCGCAAATCCCATTTCATGGGTGACGACAACCATCGTCATCCCTTCCTTCGCAAGTTGCTTCATAACTTCTAATACTTCACCAACCATTTCCGGATCGAGGGCGGATGTCGGCTCATCAAACAACATAATTTTCGGTTCCATCGCTAAAGCACGGGCAATGGCGACACGTTGTTTTTGACCTCCGGACAAAGAGTCGGGATAGCTTTCCGCTTTATCAGCGAGACCAACTTTTTTAAGGAGTTCCATCCCTTTCCGCCTCGCCTCTTCCTTACTCTTTTTCCTTACCTTCATCGGTGCCATCATAATATTTTCAATCACTGATTTATGCGGAAACAAATTGAATTGCTGAAAGACCATTCCAACTTCTGTTCGAATGAGATTAATATCGGTTTTTTTATCAGTAAGATCGACCCCTTCGATGATAACGTTACCATCGGTGATCGTCTCAAGTAAGTTTAGGCATCTTAAAAAGGTTGATTTCCCCGAACCGGATGGTCCGATAACAACAATGACTTCCTGCGGTTTTACGTTAATACTTATATCTTTAAGAACTTCATTTTTACCAAAGGATTTTTTTAAATTCTTTACGACAATCATTCCGTTTTCACCTTCCGTTCAACGTATTCCAATACATAGGATAAGGTCAAAGTTAAAATTAAGTAAATGAGTGCAGTTGTCAGATATGGTTCCCATGGACGATAGTATTGCCCTTGCATCGCGCGTCCCCAATACATCAATTCAGGAGCTGCGATGATGGCTCCTAGTGAAGAATCTTTAATTAAAACGACAAACTCGTTGCCAAGTGGAGGGATCATTCGCTTAAACGCTTGAGGTAAAATAACATTGCGCATCGCTTGTTTATGATTCATACCTAACGATCGTGCGGCCTCCATTTGTCCCCGATCAATCGATTGAATGCCAGCGCGGAATATTTCTGCTATATAGGCTGCGGAATTCAACGATAAGGCAGTGACTAATGCAATAAATGCGTTCGTATCATTGATAATCGCTGGGATGACACCAAAATGTACAAGAAGGATTTGTAAAAATAATGGCGTGCCACGGAAAAAGTTAATATACCAAACAAATGGTAGTCTAATATATTTATTCTTCGTCATTTTTCCGAGACCGATAAACAGACCGAGGACGGTTCCAAACAATATACCCAAAACAGAAACTTCGATTGTTATAAGTGTACCTCGTAAAAAAAGTGGTAAATAATCGGCTATTAGATCAAAACGAAAATCCATGAGACATCTCCTTTACTGGACATGAAAAATTGCGTAATTAAACGCAATTTTTCATGTGGCTGTTTTTGAAAAAAATAGCTTAATACTGTTTCTCAAGTTCTTGAAGATTCGGTTCAGAACCAAATACTTTCTTATAGATGTCTGCATATGTTCCATTTTCAACAATTTTCTTTATCGCCTTATCGAGATCTTCTTTAATTTTGCTGCCTTTAGGGAGCATCATTCCGTAAAATTCGGATGGAAAGGAAGAATCGGTTATTACTTTTAGTTTTTTATTTGGGTTGTTTTTTACATATTCTTCGACGACTGCATTATCTGCAACGACTGCATCTGCTCCACCCTTCAAAAGCTCCATAATCGCTAAAACATTGTTTTCAAATTTTTTAATATCCTTGTTGTTTTTTCCAAGAATCCCTTCCGCCACCGCTTGGCCAGTTGTACCGTTTTGCACTGCAACAGTTTTCCCTTTTAAATCGGCGCCACTTTGAATGCTACTATCTTCAGGGACGAGGATTTTATTAATTGATTCAAAGTATGGTAAAGAAAAATCATAGGTTTGCTTTCGGTCTTCATCAATTGTGATTGATGAAATTCCAATATCGGCTCTTTTACTTTTAAGCTCGACAAATAACGGGTCCCATCCTACATGGACAAGCTCATAATCATAGCCGGCCTCTTTTAGAACCGCATCGACAATATCTACATCAAAACCAACGATTTTATCCCCATCCATTGATTCCATTGGAGCATAAGCCGCATCTGTTACAACTCTTAATTTCTGCTTTTCCTTCGAATCCGCTCCTCCACTATTTACTTTTTCAGTACTTCCACAAGCCGAAACAAGCATAAGCAGTCCAATGGCCAGTGAAAAGAGAGCAGCTCTCCATGTCTTTTTCTTCATCCTATTTCCCCCTAGCAATTTTCTTAATACTTAAAATTATATATGATAGAACCTTATACCTAAAGAGTAAATATTTTAAATATTTCGATCATTTATTTTATATTCTGATAACTTTCGACCCTTTCCCCAAAAGGTGCCTGACACCATTTATGCATTTTTGGAATATTTATTCAGGTTTTGCATAATTGGTGTCAGGTACTTATTTGGGATTAAATGTAGTTTTTTCCTTAAAGTGTTGTTATTTGGTGAAACACGATTGTTCTATAAGAATAAACGATTTCTGTTTTATCCATACTAAAGAAAACTAACGGAGTGATAAAAATGATGGTATCAATTATTCGAATAAGCCTTGTTGTGATTTCTTGGCTTACGGCAATCTTTCTTCCGAAAAAATCTTTTATTAAATTTCTTCCCGTGACGTTTTTTTCGGCATGCATTCTTTTAGTTGAAAATGTTTTGGGAACTTCTTATAAATGGTGGAAGGTGAAAGGGGGAGCCAAAGCGTCGGCAAATAATGCACTTACATTTATCTTTGGTCCTTTTTTTGTAGGTAACATATGGATATTTCATTTAACTTATCGGAAGTTTTGGTTATATACACTAATTAACTTATTAATGGATATGATGCTAGCATATCCACTGAATTTTTTGTTTGATAAATTTGGTCTCTACAAACTAAAAAAGTTTAAACCGATTCATCTCTTTTTGACTTCATTCTCATTTTCCTTTTTGAATTACGGATTTCAGCGATTGATGGATAAAGGAAAGGGCGTTGTGCCTACTCCGTCAAGTATTCCTTTACAACAAAATAAAAGGACGAGGAGCTAGACCCCTCGTCCATTTTATTTTAGAAATACATGATTTCCGATTGTGGTTACTACTTTACGGGATTGAATCCATTTATCTGTGGCAATTTTTGGATTATAAAAATAAACTGAGCCGTGTAATCGATTTTTTCTAGTTAATGCCTGTTTTACTGCTTGTTTTGCTTCCGATGATGCGGGTTTGTTTATTGCACCATTTTGAACAGGTGAAAAAGCATAAGCATGTCCCACTACCTGTTTTATTACACTTGTAACTGTGTCCGGAAAATTTGGTGAATCGACGCGATTTAAAACGACAGTCGCAACTGCTACTTTTCCTTTGTAAGATTCACCCTTCGCTTCCGCTTCTACTAAGCGGGCTAATAGAGCTTCCTCATTTGCAGAAATAGATACACTTTTATGTTTTTCACGATTTTTCATGAATTGTTTAACCGACTTTTTGGCTAATACCTTTGTTTTATCAGGTATTTGTGCCATTTTTTTGATTTGAACATCAGATTGATTATTCTTTTGTCCTTTATTTATATTTGAAAAGTTTCCTTTGTTTTGTTGTTGCTCAGTATCCCAAACATTTTCGGATTTCACTACTCGTTGACCAGTAAATGCTTCAGCAGTTCGGTTTTGTATTCCTATAAAAGCAGTTGTAGCTACACATGCTACAACGATGGATTTCAATAATATGTTTTTCATGGGTGCTACCTCCTGATGTTTTTTACAGTATGGTACATACCCTAACATATCCATTTATCCATATACAGAACACAATGATTACATTTCTTTTTAATTACATGACAACATTACAAAACGAAAACAAATATGACCTTTTTCCTACAATTAGGACAATTGACCTAATTGTTGTGTGACCCTTACAAAATTCGATAAACTGGTATGTCAAATATGAGTGAATAGGAACTAACTAGACTATATAGATTATGAATTTGGGCGATTTGTTTTACGGCCCACCCGATGTCTGTTGCGTATTGGTGAGTTGCCTTACGTGATGAGCTTGCAGCATCCGGATTCCATCTCATTTTATATAATGTATTTTGTCCAGCATTGATATAGCCTTTAGCGATAAACTCTGCTCCGCCGATGATGGCTTGTTCCGGTGTGAACCAGCCTGCATTGTAAGCAAAATTTGCACCTGCTTTAACTGGGTCTGAGTCAAAAGCGCCGATTCCATACATATTGTATACGGTTTTTCCGTTTACTTTTACACCATTAGCCAGTGTGGACTTACCATTACCTGTTTCAAGCAAGGCATGTGAGATTAAATACAGCTCATTGATTCCATACGTATTTCCTGCTGTAATGAATGCAGAAGCTTTTCCACTCAATATTCCTTTTCCAGCTAGAATTCGATCATTTACTTCTGCAGCTTGAACATTGGTCGTTTTTGATAGATTAATAAATTGTAATGATTTAATTGGATCGTTAACAAAATTACTTGGATCTAAGTAATACTTGATATCGTCAGGACTAGCATTAACCCATGTTTTATTATATTTTACTTCGTACCAAGTATAACCATCTGAACCTTTTTTAGACGAAAGAATCGTCAGGCTTGTCCCTTTAGAAACTTGACCAACACTCCAAAAATTCGTCCCTGCGCCGCCTCTAACGTTCCAGCCGCTGCCTTGAACAACACCTACCGTTGGTTTAGAGGAAGAATTCAATTTCAAAGCATCTTCTCTAATATATGTACGGTATTTATTATCTGTTTGCGGATTTGCAGCCATTTGAATTTTAACCATTTCATCTAAAGTAAGATTATACTCACTGTACGTCGTTTTCGAATCTTTGTTTGCATTCTGTAATTTAGTAGTTAAAAATTTTGCACTTACATAACCTGTTTTTCCATTTGCGGTGATTTTCGCCCACCCATTACTTTCTGAAAGAAAAGTGACAGCTGTTCCTCTTGTTAATTTGGCAATGATTGTGCCATTTGTAGAGGCTGATGAACGCATATTTAAATTCGTTCCCGCATCCACATTTACATACATTATTGTTCCAGTGGCTACTCCACCATTTTGATTTCCTTGATCATTATTATTTGAAATTGGTTTTGTAGCTGATAAAAGTTCTGACTTCACATAGCCGATTTGATCGTATACTTTAATTTTTGACCAGCCATTGGACTCCGAGTAGACAAGAACAGCTACCCCTTTACCAATATTAACGATAACGGATGCGTTCGTTGATGGGCTTGCATACATGCTTATTCCAGAAACCGATGCGATGTTGACATATTTTGTTTTTGGAGTAGTAGTTTCTGTTTGCTTTGATGTAACTAAATATTGGCTGCTTACATACCCTGTTTTTCCGTTAACAGTAATTTTTGACCAGCCATTAGATTCGGATAGGACGGTAACTTCTATGCCTTTTTTTAGTTTCGCCACGATTGATCCACTTGTTGATGCCTTATTTCGCATATTCAACGTTGAACCTGCATCGACTTCCACATATTTCGTGACCGTTTTCGTTGGTGTCGTTTGTTTTGGTGGGTTCTTCGTTGGTTTGGATTGCGTGTTTTTATCCGTTAAATACTTGCTGCTTACATAACCCGTTTTACCACTTGCAGTAATTTTTGACCAACCATTGGATTCGGATTGGACGGTAACTTTCGTGCCTTTTTTTAGTTTCGCCACGATTGATCCACTTGTTGATGCCTTACTTCGCATATTCAGTGTAGAGTCTGTATCGACATCTACATATTTCGTGACTGTTTTCGCTGGTGTCTTTTCCTTTGGTTTCGATTGAACTTTTTTATCGGTTAAAAACTTACTGCTTACATATCCTGTTTTCCCGTTTGCTTGGATTTTTGACCAACCGTTAGACTCGGATAAAACAGTAACTTTTGCACCTTTTGCTAGTTTGGCAATGATAGTTCCATTCGTTGCCGCTTTATTTCGCATATTCAACGATGATCCTGCATCTACTTCAACATACTTCGTAACGGTTTTTGCTGATGACGGTTTCTTTGGTGGATTTGTTGTTGGTTTGGACACGGAACTTGGTTTCCTTGTATTCGCAGCCAAATACTTACTGCTTACATATCCTGTTTTCCCGTTTGCTTGGATTTTTGACCAACCGTTAGACTCGGATAAAACAGTAACTTTTGCACCTTTTGCTAGTTTGGCAATGATAGTTCCATTCGTTGCCGCTTTATTTCGCATATTCAACGATGATCCTGCATCTACTTCAACATACTTCGTAACGGTTTTTGCTGATGACGGTTTCTTTGGTGGATTTGTTGTTGGTTTGGACACGGAACTTGGTTTCCTTGTATTCGCAGCCAAATACTTACTGCTTACATATCCTGTTTTCCCATTTGCTTGAATTTTTGACCAACCGTTAGACTCGGATAAAACAGTAACTTTTGCACCTTTTGCTAGTTTGGCAATGATAGTTCCATTCGTTGCCGCTTTATTTCGCATATTCAACGATGATCCTGCATCTACTTCAACATACTTCGTAACGGTTTTTGCTGATGACGGTTTCTTTGGTGGATTTGTTGTTGGTTTGGACACGGAACTTGGTTTCCTTGTATTCGCAGCCAAATACTTACTGCTTACATATCCTGTTTTCCCATTTGCTTGAATTTTTGACCAGCCTTTGGACTCGGATAACACCGTAACATTTGTACCTTTTACTAGTTTCATAATAATAGAAGCATTCGTTGATGGTTTACTGCGTACATTCAATGTTGAACCCGCATCCACATTAACTGACTTTACTACATTTTGTGAAGTTAACACACTCGGAGGTTCCGCAGCCAGAACAGTTTTTTCAAACGCAATGGTAGATAGTGCAGCAAAACACAATCCCGGAATGATGACACTTTTCTTCAATTTTTTCTCTCCCTCCTAAAATCTAAATTATCTTAATTTAATTCTAACATATTGCAACACTTTTAAAATCGAAAATTGTCAAATTCACTTAGATTTTCAGCGAGCAATAGGTCTTTTGTTCTATATCTTTCTTGGAAAACGATCTTTTTTTCTAAAAATATCAATTTCTAAATACCTAGTAACTACTTCTTAAGTCTTTCCCAATAATTCACATTATTAAATCATAATTAAATCTATTAATATTGTAAAATCGTGTTATAATTTGTAAGAAAAAGTTTACAAAAAGTGAGGTTCATTTATGAAGAAAAAAATTCTTATTATTATTTCTAGTATTATAGGAGTATTGATTATAGGAATTGGCGGATATGCGTACTATCTTTACAGTTCTGTAAAGGATACTGCAAACAAAATGCATGAAGAGGTAAAATTAGATCGTCCTCATCAAAAACCGGATATTAGTAAAAATAGTCAGCCGATTTCTATTTTATTAATGGGTGTGGATGAACGTAAAGGTGACCGTGGCCGTTCAGATACGTTAATCGCAATGACCCTTAACCCGAAAAAAGGGAATATGCAGATGGTGAGCATTCCACGTGATACGAGAACAGAAATTATCGGTCACGGGACAACGGACAAAATCAATCATGCCTATGCTTTTGGTGGACCAAAAATGGCCATCGAAACAGTGGAAAACTTTACTGGTGTCCAAATGGATTACTTTATTCGTGTGAATATGGAAGCCCTTAGTGAGTTGGTTGATGCAGTTGGTGGTGTAACAGTCCAAAATAAACTGGATTGGATTGACGAAGGGATTTATAAAAAAGGCTACCACTTTGCAAAAGGGGATGTTGAACTCGATGGAAAAAAAGCGCTCGGATATGTACGTATGAGACATTTCGATCCGAATGGTGATTTTGGCCGTAACGAACGTCAACGTCAAGTTATCGCTGCAATTGTAAACAAAGCAGCAAGCATTTCATCCGTTACCCGCTTCGATGATATTCTAAATGCATTAGGGGACAATGTGAAAACAAATATGACCTTCGATGATATGATGGATATTCAAAAAAACTATCGCAATTGCCGAAATAATATCACGCAGTATGAAGTAAAAGGTGTAGGTGGTAAAATCGGCGGTATCTACTATTTAAGTGTTCCTGATGAAGAAAAGTCAAAAGTAACGAAAATGTTAAAGGACAACTTAAAGAAGAGCTAATGAGAAAAGCGGAAGCGCCTTGCTCATCGACGTAAAAACTGGAGGGACTTTGACTGAGATAAAGGAAACACGATGAGCCTGAAAGGCGAATCGATGTTGACTTATCGTAGGGAAAAGTCCTGAAGTTTTCTAGTCGATAGGCGCTGGAGCTAGACAAATAGAAAAGCGGAAGCGCCTTGCTCAGCCCCGACAAGCAAATGTACATCGGCAAAAAAAGTCTGCTCTTTGGCTTTTATTGCCAATGTACATTTGACCTCGAGGGGCTAGGCGCTGGAGCTAGACAAAGCAGATACTTTTAAGGAACATTACCTTTTAAAGAACGTATGCCCCATGATTATGTAAAATGAAGCATCCCATATTAAGGATGCTTCATTTTTTTGATTACTATTCTAACCTACATTCTCCCAACAAGATCCATTACATCGTCTTGTAACTTCTTATTTAATTCCTGACTTTTTTCCATTGAATCCGCCTTAACACCGAAATAAAACTTCGCTTTTGGCTCGGTTCCTGATGGACGTAGGCAGAACCATGAACCGTCTTCTAAATAATATTTCAGCACATTTGATTTTGGTAATTGAATATTTGTTGTTTCTTCGGTTAGTAAATTTTTACGTTCGCTCATTTGATAATCTTCTACGGCTGCGACCTTTAATCCCGCAATTTTTGTTGGCGGATTCTTACGGAATGTATTTAGAATTTCCGCAATCTTTTCTGTTCCTTCTTTCCCCTTTAACGTTAAAGAGCGTAAAGATTCAATATAATAACCATATTGGGCAAATATGTCTAAAAGACCATCATATAACGATTTCCCCTGTTTTTTATAATAAGCGGCAACTTCAGCTGCAAACACTGCAGATTGTACTGCATCTTTATCGCGAACAAAATCTCCAATTAGATATCCATAGCTTTCTTCATAACCAAAAAGGAATGTATACTCACCGGATTGTTCATACTCTTTAATTTTTTCTCCTATAAATTTAAATCCAGTTAGTGTATCAAGCGTTGAAATACCGAAGGATTTGGCAATCTCACGGCCAATTTCAGATGTCACGATCGTCTTAATCACAATTCCGTTTGACGGAAGAGTTTGTTTCTCCTTCATCTTCGTTAATAAATAATGAAGCATTAAGGCACCTAATTGATTTCCTGTTAAAACTTGATACTCACCAACATGATTTTTCACAGCTACCCCAATGCGGTCCGTATCCGGATCAGTTCCAATTAGAACATCTGCATCGTTTTGCTTGCCATATTGAATGGCTAATTCAAATGCGGCATGTTCTTCAGGATTTGGAGAAGTGACTGTTGAAAAATTCGAATCAGGCAACTCCTGTTCTTTGACGACGGTAACATTTCGGAAACCAAACGCTTCAAGTCCTTTTCGAACAGGGATATTACCTGTCCCATGTAAAGGGGTGTACACGATTTTTAACGAGTCGGCAACAGATTGAATAAGTTCCTTATCTTGTCCAATACTTCGCAATGCTTGTAAATATGCTTGGTCTACTTGTTCTCCTATGTATGTCAATATTTCATTTTTTAGAAGTTCCGACTCATCTGCAACTTGAATGACTAGCTCATTTTCTACTTTATTAACGTATTCTACTAATTCATCCGCCTGTTTTGGTGGCAGTTGTCCTCCATCTTGGCCGTATACTTTAAATCCATTGTATTCAGGCGGGTTGTGACTTGCCGTAATAACAACACCTGAAAATGCGTGTAAATACCGAACCGCAAAGGATAACATCGGTGTAGGGTGTAATTCTTTAAAAAGATACGCTTTAATTCCATGTTTTCCAACTGTTTTCGCTACCTCTAAAGCAAACTCTGGTGATTGATGACGACTATCGTAGGCAATAACTACCCCACGTGACTTCGCTATATCCCCTTGTTCCTCAATATATTTAGCAAGTCCTTCTGCAGCTTTACGGACAGTATAAATATTCATGCGATTGGTCCCAACCCCTAGTTCACCGCGCATGCCGCCAGTTCCAAATTCTAAATTTTTATAGAAGCGGTCCTCAAGCTCTTTTTCATTTCCCGTAATTTCATTTAGCTGATCTTTTAAATCCTGATTTAAATCGTCAAATTGACTCCATTTTTCATAGGATGATTTCCAACTCATTATGTATTCCTCCAAAAAAGTAATTCTTATATTAACAGTATAATATTATACATTTTTTAGCAAAGTCTAATGGGAATTTTTTATTAATTATTCTTTGAAGAAAGCAATTGGGGACATTATCATTACTTTACAATATAATTTCTTACTTAAACACAGGCTTTTCTTTGTTATAATACTACTAAGCAAAGCGGATATACGATGTTGGACCCTTTGGAGGCACTGCGACTAACGCTTATTATACATAGAGAGGATTTATTAACTTGGATGAAAAAGTCATAAGAGTTTTGGAGATTATTGAAAATAATGCACGAATTCCTTTAAGTACATTAGCGAAAATGGTGAATTTGTCGGAAGCTGATGTAACCGAGATTATTAAGGATTTAGAAAAAAGGAACATTATAGCAAGCTATGTTTCTGTTATTAATTGGTCAAAGTTGACGGAGCAGGAAATGGTTACTGCGTTGATTGATGTGAAGGTAACACCAAAGCGTGGTGTTGGTTTTGATGATGTGGCTGAACGAATTTATCGTTTTCCACAAGTAAAGTCTGTTTATTTAATGAGTGGCGCATTCGACCTGTCTGTTGAAGTAGAAGGAAAAACGATGCTGGAGGTTGCAAGTTTTGTCTCGGATAAATTAGCGACAATCGATTCTGTGATTTCCACTTCTACTCATTTTATTTTAAAAAAGTTTAAACACGACGGCGTAATACTTGGTGAAAATGAAAAAGATCGAAGGATGATTATACAACCATGAAAACTGAATTAATGAATCCATCCCATTTTTTATCTGAAAATGTCAAAATAATTAAACCTTCAGGAATTCGCCGTTTCTTCGATCTCGCCTCACAAATGGAAAATGTTATTTCATTAGGTGTTGGCGAGCCTGATTTTGTCACACCTTGGAATTATCGTGAAGCGAGTATTTTATCATTGGAAGAAGGGTTTACTGCCTATTCGCCTAATGCTGGATTACTTGAATTACGCCAAGAAATATCTACTTATATGGAGCAGCGCTTTTCTGTTCAGTACTCTTCAAAGAATGAAATAATCGTAACGGTCGGAGCCTCTGAAGCGCTTGATATTGCATTAAGAGCTACTTTAAATCCGGGTGAGGAAATTATTGTAGTGGAACCATGCTTTGTATCTTACGTTCCAATCGTTGAACTTGCTGGTGGAAAAGCAGTGACCGTTCAGGCTTTACCTGAATATGATTTTAAAATTCAACCGGAGCAAATCGAAGCATTAATTACTGAAAAAACAAAAGGGATAATTATTTGTTCACCTAATAATCCAACTGGAACGGTTTTAAATAAACAGGATTTAGAAGGAATAGCTGCTGTTGCGTTGAAGCATAATCTCCTCGTTTTTTCAGATGAAATTTATGCGGAGCTTTCTTATGATGAGCCTTATACGAGTATTGCTTCCTTACCCGAAATGCGGGATCAAACCATTGTAATGAATGGCTTCTCGAAAGCATTTGCCATGACTGGCTGGAGATTAGGCTTCGTTTGCGGTCCAAAAGAAATTTTACAAGCCATGTTAAAAATTCATCAATATGCCATTATGTGTGCACCTACAATGTCCCAATTCGCTGCTATCGAGGCATTAAAAAATGGTCATACGGAAATGAAGAAAATGATCCGAAGCTACCATAGTAGAAGAAACTATATGGTAGAAGAGTTGAACGAAATTGGCCTCCCTTGTCATATACCTGGTGGAGCTTTCTACGTCTTCCCAAATATAACACCCACCGGCTTAACAAGTGAAGAATTTGCCGAAAAACTCCTGATCGAACAACAAGTCGCCGTCGTCCCAGGATCCGTCTTCGGCGCAAGCGGTGAAGGCTACATCCGATGCAGCTACGCAACCAACATCGACCAACTCCAAGAAGCCATCACCCGCATCAAAAACTTCCTCAAATAGTGTCAGGCACCATTTATTCATTTTTCGGCATAAACATGCGCATTTTTGAATAAATGGTGTCAGGCACTTTGTTCATTTAGGTACAATTGTGTAAGTTAACGCTTAAATCATATATTTTTATGAGTTAGAGTTTTCTAGTGAAGGGGCATTTTTTTGGATTCAAACATTCGCTTGATACAATATTGATAGTTTTTCATAGTTAGAGTTTTTTATCCCGCTTTAATACAAAAAGTTTCAATTTTTACTTTTTGAATATCATATTGAAAACAGTAAGGAGGATTCAGATGATCCGTTCAATGGATTTTATTTATAAGAATGGCTCGCAAAATCATAATGAAGATGCTTATGTCATTAATCGAGAAAATCACATTTTCGCTGCTATTGATGGAGCTACCGGTTTAGGAGGTCTTTCTGGAGATATTGCGTCGAATATTATTAAACAAAGTTTGGAAAAGGTTTCCGAGCGCTCCCTTCGAGAAAAAGTGGAGGAAGGAAATACAAAATTGCGACTAAAAACGGAGGAATTAAAGAACCTTCCACTTACTAGCATTTCTAAACTTGAAAGAAGCACCTGCAGTCTGGCAGCAATACAATTGAACGGAAATCAATATTTGGAGTACGTATCTTATGGTGATTGCATGCTCATTTTACAATATAAAGATCATTCCATTCGTATCGTTACCCATGATCATGTAGATGTATTAGATTCACAAGCAATTAAAATTGTCCATCGAATGTTATTAGAAGAAGAGACTGAAAAGGGAATCGATTTAAATCAATTACCAGAAGAAAAGATTTTATCCCTTTTACAGGAAAAGAAAGACAAAATAAAAATTCTCCTACATGAAAACCGAAGCAAATTAAATACTTTTGAAGGATATGGAATCATTGATGGAAGTGAAGAAGCTTTATATTTTATGGAATATGGGGTTATTCCTTTCATTAATATTAAACAAATTCTGCTCCTTACAGATGGGTTGAAAATGCATACCCACCAACAGGACACTAAAACACATAAAAATAGCTGGGAACAAAGTGCCACCATCGCCTTTAACCATGGAATCAACGAATTATATAAACAAATCATCCAAATTGAAAAAAACGACCCTGCATGTATCGAATACCCTCGCCTAAAAAAACACGACGACAAAACCGGCATCCTCCTCACATTTGAATAGGTGTCAGGCACCAAATATTCAAAATGGCGAATAATAATACAGGAAAATGTATAAATGGTGTCAGGCACTATGTATTATATTGAACATTTCCTCGCATTCCTAAAAAGGATGTTAAAAAATTTGTCGAAGGATAAAACTGGAATCCGCTTGAATAGTTGCTTATGATATTAATAGTATGATAGTCCTACAAAAAAGGGGAGATAATATGGGGAAAAAGACGGTTTTGTCACTTTTAAGCGCAGGGATATTGGCATTCTCATTATCCGTAAGTTCTGTGCATGCGGAAACAAAAACAAATCAATTTGAATTAACAAAGAAAGCCCTGAATCAACAAGGACAGTTACTTCAAAAAAGGAGTCCTTATAAGTTACATACATTAGAAGCATATTCAAAACAAATTCACGCTTTTAAAAAATTGCAATCTTATAAACTTCCGAGAATCAGCCGTACTTTGAATAGTTATAATAGTAATGACAATTCTTTATTTGAACAAGAGCCAAATGATGATTTTCCTTCAGCAAATAAGTTGCCTTATGATAACTTGATGGTTGGTCAATTACTTCCATTATACGATGTCGATTTGTACAAAGTTAAAGTTGAAAAGGGAACATTATTAGTCGCTGGGCTAACCAATTCATATGCTATTGATTTGGTATTTGGTGCACTTGAAAAAGACTTTAAGGATCATGGCTACTTAGAATACTTAGGCAACGACTATGATCCTTCAACAGGCGTATTAATTCATGTCTACGATGTGAAAAAGGCCGGAACCTATTATATTGTTGCTTTAGATGGTGATGATGAATATGATATTGATGATAATTCTGTAGAGGATCTATATGGACTAATGGCTACCTATGTCGATACCGTTGCTCCATCTAGACCTATTGTCAATAATGTGACAAATAAATCGAAAACAGTTACAGGTAAAGCCGAAGCTAACTCTGCAGTCACTGTAAAAAGTGGAAAAAAAGTTCTTGGTTCTAGCAAAGCCTCTTCGAAAGGCGAATTTTCTGTTAAGATCAGTGCTCAAAAAGCTGGAACGAAACTAACCGTTTCTGCTAAAGACAAGGCTGGAAATGTTAGCGCCGGAGCATCCGTCACAGTAAAAGATGCTATTCCACCTGCGAAACCAACTGTAAATAAAATCACCAATAAATCAAAGGTGGTAACTGGTAAAGCCGAAGCCAACGTAACCGTCACGGTCAAAAATGGAAGCAAGGTTCTTGGTTCCGCCAAAGCCTCCTCAAAAGGCTCATTTTCTGTTAAAATCAAAGCTCAAAAAGCAGGATCAAAATTAACTATTTCCGCTAAAGACAAGGCTGGAAATGTTAGCGCCGGAGCATCCGTCACAGTGAAAGATGTTATTCCACCCGCGAAGCCAACAGTAAATAGAGTCACCAATAAATCGAAGGTGGTAACTGGTAAAGCCGAAGCTAACTCAACCGCCATGGTCAAAAAAGGAAGCAAGGTTCTTGGTTCTGCTAAAGCTTCCTCAAAAGGAACATTCTCTGTTAAAATCAAAGCTCAAAAGGCTGGAACAAAACTAACCATTACCGCAAAAGATAAAGCTGGAAACGTTAGCGCAAAAGTAGTAAAAAAAGTAGTAAAATACTGAACATCTAATTAAAATCAACGAGAAGTGTCAGGCACCAAATATTCAAATTCTCAAATATTTATTCAAGAAAATGCATAAACGGTGCCTGACACCATTTATGCATTTTTTTGATGGTTTTATCGAGAAGGGTTGAATTTTCACTTCTTTTGCCGAAGTTTTTCTTGTTTTGTCAAAGCCGGAGGATTTTGGAATGGCGGCATCGAATATTGAGAGAAAAGGAGGGAATAGTTTTGAATACGACAGGTGTTGCAAATTTATTAGGTGTTTCGAAGAGTACGGTTCAACGCTGGATTAAACAGCTTGACCTTGATATGAGTCGCAATGATCTTGGGCATTTTGATTTTACTGAAGAGGAAATTTCTATGTTGAAACAGATTCAAGAACAGGTTCAAAAAGGAATCCTTCTCCAAGATGTAGTACTCCCACCCAAAAAGACACGTAAAGGAAAAGCAGTCCATACCGTACAAAATCCAGAAATGGAAACGATAATTGAAAAAATAAATGACCTAGATAGAAGAGTAAACGAAAAAGCAGATAATGTTGTTTCATATCAGCTTCTCTCCCATCGAAGAGAACTCGAGGAATTAGAAAATCAAGTGGTTCAACTCAATAAACGGATTGAGCTTTTAGAAAAAAAATTATCAGAAGTCAATCAAACGAATGCTCCCGCCAAGCTCACTAACCTTAATCAAATCCATGAAAAAAGAAAAGGAAAAAAGAAAAATATTTTCATGATGTTGTTTGGCTTTTAGCACCTATGGTGTTCTTTTTTTTGTCTTTTGTAAGGATTTAGAGGACAACTTAAACTCAATCGAGCATTGAAACTTTTTTCCCTTCTATTCGTATTAGGAATAAAAGGTGGGAGAAAAATGGAGAAATCATATTTAATTGCAGCAAATATTATCGGGATCTTATTTTTACTCTATGTTTTTATTCGTGCAATCAGAATTTCTCTTTCAATGAGACGATGTAAACCGATTCATAAAAAAGCATTTAGGACAAAAGGAAAGAACTTGGAAAGCCGTATTTTCGGAATGATAGTAGCAATCATTCTTATCATATATATCTTCTCCTTATTCTATTTCGAACCAAAGAACCTTCTTATTTTGTACATGTGTATTCCTCTTAGTGTGGTCATGTATCAACCTTTATTTCGCCAAGCAAAAATTGGAGAAAATGGAATCTGCCTTTCCACTAAAATAATTCCTTGAAAAGAAATTGAAACCTATCAACTAGAATGGTCCGAGCTAAAAGATCCCTTTTATCCAGATGGTTGCTTAACGATAACAACCTTAACGAAAGAAACATACTTATTGTTGATTGAAAAAGAAAGTGGAAAAAGTATTAATACATTTTTGAACAAACTCCTAATGACTCGCATTTAAAAAAGGAGGCCGTCATTAAAAGACAGCCTCTTATCTTTCCACATATAAGAATCTACAATTCGGCTGCAGAACGATTTTCCTTTTCCAAGGTTCGCCCGATTTCCCCTTTCACCCTCTGTTCATTTTTATCAACTATCGCGGCCCCTACTATGTCACCTGTCACATTGCACATCGTAAAGACCATGTCGGTAATGACATTTACTCCGGCTGTAAGTCCGACAATTTCAATCGGAAGCCCTGCTTGAGTGAAGACGATGGACATCCCAATTAATCCCGCACCCGGTACTCCCGCGGTTCCCACCGCAGCCAGTGTTCCAGTTAAGATAATTCCGATAATTGCCCCAACGCTTAAATCATAACCGACGATTTCCGCAGCAAGCACTACCCCTACACCAAAATGAATAGCTGATCCATTCATGTTTACCGTCGCACCAATTGGTAAGGTAAAATTAGCTACCCTATCACTAATTCCTGCTTTTAATGCACATTTAATCGTAACTGGAAGCGTACCTAGACTGCTGCATGTAACAAAAGCAGTCATTATTGCTTCCCGCGTATGAAGGAAAAATTTAATAATAGGTACCTTAAATAAAAATAAAATAAGAGGGAACACGATTAGCATTTGAATGGCCACACCAAGATATGATGCCCCTACATATTTAGCAAGAGATTGTAATGTATCCATTCCTTGATTTCCTATGGATGTCGCTGTAATTCCAAGGACCCCGATAGGAGCATATTGTAAAATCCCATTTAAGATTCGAAATGTTACTTCACTGCCTGCCTCAGTAAACTTCATTAACAAGTTACCCCATTCATTCATTTTCGGATCTTTTGAATGGCGAATAAATGAAATGGAAAATCCGATAATAAGTGCTACGAATACAATACTTAAAATATCACCCTTTGCCATAGAATCAATAATATTGGAAGGGACAATTTGAAGAATAATATCAATGATAGATGGTGCCTCTGGTACCTCCATTGTTGCGTTTTTCGGCATTTGAAGCCCAAGGCCTGGGTTGATTAATTTCGCAATAACTAATCCAAGCCCTACAGCAATTGCTGTGGAAATAAGATAATAAGGAAATATTTTACCGCCAATGCGTCCTAATTCTTTCGGACTTGAATTATTGACAGAAACAATTAATGTAAGAAAAATTAAAGGAACGACAATCATTTTAAGAAGCCTTAAAAATAAATCTCCAAATGGCGATAACACATCTGCGGAAGGTCCAAAAATAGCGCCGATGATAATTCCTAATAGGAATCCAACCGTAATTTTTAAAATAAAAGATTTACGAGCATACCATCTCCAAATAGCCAATTTGAAATTCCCCCTTATTTGATTTTACAAAAATTTAAACGCTTACATTTTCCCTATAATGATTCATAAGCCACTTCTCCACCAATAATGGTCTTTTCAATCTTTGTTGTTAGTAATTCATCAGGATGTTCAAGCTCAAAAATATTCGTAGAGTAGACGGTCATATCAGCAAATTTCCCTCTCGTTATCGTTCCCTTTACATGTTCCTCGTTTGTCGCAAATGCCCCACCTATCGTAAATAGCTTGACAGCTTCTTCCATCGCTAATTTTTCGGATGGGTTCCAGCCATTATGATCTTGGCCGGGTGCTTTACGTGTCACTGCAGCATGTATTCCTAGGAGCGGATCGATTGGTTCAACGGGGGCATCAGAGCCACCTGCACACTTCACCCCAGCAGATAATAAGGTCTTCCAAGCATAGGATCGCTTAATGCGTGATTCTCCTAATCTATCTTGAACCCATGGGAAATCTCCAACGATAAATCTCGGCTGAATATCTACTATTCTACTCGGTGATACGAGACGAGGAATGAGCTCGTCACGAAGGACTTGCACATGAATCAATCGGTCGCGGTAAGCCACTGATGGAAATTGGTCCAATATATCTAGCACATTTTCAAGTGCCTGATCACCAATCGTATGGACAGCAATTGGCATCGAAAGCATTCTGGCATCATGAACGATCGAATACAATGTCTCCTGGTCCATCATGGCATCGCCTACTGTTGTTGGATCATCGTGGTAAGGACTGGATAAAAGGGCTGTTCGACGCCCTAATGCTCCATCTGCAAAAATTTTAATCGCACCGATTTGCAAATGATCATTTCCGTAGCCTGCATACATTCCGTTTTCTCTGAGATCCTTCATATACATATAATCAATTAATAGATTGCATCTTAGTCCCAACTTTTCTTGATTAATTAATTCATCATAAATTTGATACGTTTGATACAATCCATTCAAGAAAGTCGGATCATTCGTATGGGCACTCGTTAACCCTTTTTCCATCGCAAATTGGACGGCTTGACGTACGGCATTTTTTAATTCGGGGTATGATTTTTCGGGGATATATTTTTGAAAAATTTCTGTAGCTGATTCTAATAGTAATCCGGTTGGATTCCCTCTTTCATCTTTCACGATTGTCCCACCCTCCGGCACTGTTATGGAAGGATGATACTGGCATATCTCTAAGGCTTTACTGTTCACTAAGGCGGCATGTCCACAAATTCTCGGGATAAAAAGCGGGCAATGAGGGGCGACATGATCTAGCTCCTGAAGCGTTGGGATTGTCGCGTCCGTAAATAGATTTTCATCCCAGCCACGTCCAATAAGCCATTCACCTGATTTAAGGGAGTTTGCTCTTTCTTTGATTTTCGCTAGCATTGCTTTTTTAGAGTTGACCCCCGTCACATCCAAATTCAAAAAGTTCAAAGCCACGCCACCGATATGGACATGGCTTTCAATCAATCCGGGTGTTGCCGTTTTTCCTTGTAAATCGATGACCAGTGCATCCTGTCTTCCCCATTGTAAGAGCATATCTTCCGTCGTCCCCATATCAATAAATCTCCCATTGTCAACGACAACAGACTGAACGATTGGATACATCTTATCGAATGTATAGATAGAACCATTCGTATAAATTTTCACCATTATTACATCTCTCCTTTCAATAATATTAATTAATCCCCGTTATTTATTGAATATTCGCTTTAGATAAAATTTTCTCCTTTCATAAAACAAAATAAAAATATTTCGGGACATCAGAATCGATCCATTGCCCCATTCTTACTTCGATTCGTTTTATGCTTTTCAAAATCCCACTGGGATAAAAATTTCTTAGCCGCTTCATACCCTGATTGATAAAGAAAGGCTGTTTCTTTCTCAGTTAGCTTAAAATCCGTTGTATTAATCGTTCCTGTTGGAATTTGAATCGTTCGCTCAAGTGTTTCTGCACTCATATATCTTAAATCATGGGCTTGGAGCATCGTTTTAAAAATATTTTTGAATAAATGGATAGGTGTAGGGATGACAGGATTAATCGTTACTTCATCTTTCACAAAGTAAAATCCGAATGTTGGAAAACGTGGGTTTGGTACATCGAAAAGCCAAATTGGGAAATTGCTCAGCAAGCCACCATCTAAAATATAGGATTTTTGCTGATCTTTTGATTTCCATTTAACTGGACGGAAGAAAAAGGGCAGTGAGGCACTCATTTTAACTGCTGTTGATACTTTTAATTCTGCAGGGGTGATATGGTAGCGATGTAAATCATCAGGTAAAATGAGGATTCGTCCATTTGTTACATCTGATGCAATAATCTTCAATTTTCCTTCTGGAAGATCAGCAAAAGTTCGTATGCCTTTTTTTAAAAGGAGTTCATCTAACCATGTTTCTAAATAATCAATTTTGTAAATGCCAAGATGAATAATGAGCTCTAATAAACTGCCAGCAAGCGGAATCCGATTGAGAATGGTCTTTCCTCGTAAAGTTGAAAAATCTAATTCACTCATTACGGTTTTAATTTCACTACTGTTATAGCCACTCGCTAAAAGCGCAGCTACAACCGCTCCCGCTGATGTACCGGCTAACCTTTGCCATTCCACATGTGCCTCTTCCATCGCTTGGATAGCACCGGCAAAAGCAATCCCTCTGACACCGCCACCTTCAAAAACAGCATCTGCCCGCATACCATTCCACCTCTTTACTAATTATTTAAAAACCAATCCTTCCTTTACTTTATTCAAGAATTCTTTCATAAACCCTTTCTTTTTCCAACATTTCTTCTCACATAAGAAAAAGGGTGTCTCGAAACGATAGAGACATCCCTTTTACCTATATAAGAAATAATATGATCTTAATCTCTAATTTCTTGACCCGCCATATTAATAAATACAGCTGGTTCTTTTCTCGTCTTTGCAACAATCAGACCAATGATAGACCCGACTATGCCAGTAATGATCCAGCCCGCGCCATTTTCGAATAATGGAATAAATTCGAAAATGTTATTGATCGTATTTGGTGACACATTGGCATCCTTTAGTGCGTCCAGAATCGCAACAACTCCGACACCAATTATTGTACCAATATAGACTGACCGTTGACCTTTAAATAAATTGTTTGTGAATATTAATGCAATAAGCGCAATCGCTAAAGGATAAAGCAATAGCAAAATTGGTGAAGCAAATGACAAAATCGTATTCAATCCAAAATTTGTAATAGTCAGACTTAGAATTGAAAACAAGATTAACCACTTTTTATACGAAATTGAAGGAAAAATACGATTAAAATACTCAGAAACAGCTGCAAGACAGGCGACATTTGTCGTTATCCCTGTTAAGAAAATAACTATTCCAATAATATAAATCCCCATCTGTCCAAGAAGTGCCTTTGCACTTTGAGCCAATACTTCTCCACCATTATCCTTGTAACCTATCGCTTCTACACTTGACGCACCAATCCATGCCATTGAGATTTGTAAAATAATTAATCCAATAATCGTAATCAATCCAGCTTTAATAAATAATTTTGAAACCTCTTTCTCGGATTTAATTCCTAAAGTACTAATTGATTTAATAAATATTCCACCAAAAACAAAGGCTGCTAAAACATCCATTGTATAATAGCCTTGTGTAAATCCTTTTAGAAAAATTCCTGTCAAATAATTTTTCTGCGGCTCACCGATACTTCCCATTGGGGTAATAATTGATTTCAAAATTAATATTAAAAGGAGAATTCCAAAAATAGGTGTGATCAACTTACCTAAGCGATCCACAAATTTCGTCGTATTCCAGGAAAGGAATATCGTTAAAATGATAAATAATGCTGAGAAAACGAATAAATAAAGGCTTGTATTTATCTTATCGTTAACTAAAGGATTAATGGCAATTTCATAAACTACGGAAGTCGTTCGCGGAATAACATAAATAGGACCTAATGTTAAGAAAAGCAAAACTGAGAAAATCGTAGCGAACAACGGGTGTACTCTTCCAGCAAGTTTTTCTACTGTACCTCCACCACGTGTTAATGCAATAATAGCCAATAATACTAAACCAACACCTGTAATTAAAAAGCCGCTCATTGCAATCCATGTATTCGTTCCCGCCTGCTGGCCTACCATTGGAGCGAAAATTACATTTCCCGCTCCTAAAAACATCGCAAACAGCATAAACCCAATAGCAAGGACCTGTGAAAATGGTAACGTTTTCTTCATTCTTTCTCCCCCTTGTTTTCATCACTTTCCTGTACTTCTTGTAAAAAAAGGTTAATGCATGTGATAGGAATGAACATTTATCTACCTATCACATGATGTTTAGGTTCCTATTTTTAACCTTGTTTATCTTTATTTCGCTTACTCATTCTTCCTAATAAAAAAGCCCCTGCTCCGATTCCAATCATAGTGTTCGTTTTTTTATTAAATGCCTGTTTCACTACTAGATTAAGGTTTTGCGGACGCTCTGCCAATCGACGCATAAAATACCCATACCAATCGCTACCAAACGGGACATATGTACAAAAATTATATCCTTCTTTTGCTAATTCAAGCTGCAAATCCCTTCGAAATCCATAAAGCATTTGAAATTCAAATTTTTCTGTAGATATATTATTTTTCTTAACAAAGCTTTTGACATGATTGATAACACGATGATCATGTGTGGCAATTGATGTGAATTTCCCATTCAGCAAGTGATACTCAATCAATTGAATAAAGTTTTGATCAATATCCTTTTTGTCTTGATATGCCAAGTTTTCAGGCTCCTTGTATGCCCCTTTGACAATTCTTAAACGATAGTTTTTATATTTTTTAATAGTTTCTTCCGATTGATAGAAATACGCTTGAATGACCGTACCGATATTATCGTATTCTCTTGAAAGTTCATCAATTAAATCAAATGAAGGCTCAAGATGTCCGTAGTCTTCCATATCGAAATTAATAAAAATATTATGTTTATGCGCTTTTGCTACAATTTCTCTTAAATTGTCGGAACAAAATCCATAGTCAATATCCAGTCCCAATTGGGTTGGTTTCAATGATATATGCGCATCGACTTGATTTTTATGGATAGCTTCAATTACTTGAAGGATTTGATCTCTTGCCAGAATCGCTTCTTCTTTTTCAAAGACAAACTCACCTAAATTATCGATTGTGGCAGAAATGCCGTAGCGATTCAATTCCTTTACACTTTCAATCATTTCATGAATATTCGTTCCAGCTACGACAGATTGCGCTCCAAGTTTCAATCCCCAACGTTTTGCACCACTATTAAGTACCTTGTTTTGTGATAATAGAATAAAAAAATCTTTTGTTAAACCCATTATAATTCCCCCTGATTATTTTAATAAAAAGCCTTCCGTGTAAGGATCTGTGTCATCTAGCAAAAATTTATGTATTCCAGTAATCCATGCAGATCCAGTAATTTTCGGAATAATCGCTTCATAATTTGCCACCTGTGTATAATCGACTACAGTACCTTTAAAAGTAGAATTGATAATACTTTCTTGAATAATTTGTTGTCCGGGTGTGAGGTTCAATGTTGATAATTTGGCACATGTCCCTGTTCCGCAAGGGGAGCGATCAATTTGCCCATCTCCAAAAACAACCGTATTTCGGTAATGATTGTCGGATATAGGTAAGCTAAACTCCACAAGATCAATCGTATTGATTTCCGGGATTTCAGGATGTTGAATCGATAACTGCTCATTAGCGGCTTTTCGTATAGCTACACCAAGGTTGGCAATACGCTCTTGTTCATCGATTGTTAACCTTAAATCAAACTGATTTGCATCCACAATAGCAAAGAAACTTCCACCAAATGCGATATCCATCTTTACAGAACCAATATCATCAACTAAAACGGTTACATCTTTATTTAGCTGAAAAGCTGGAACATTAATAAAGGAAACCTCTTCAACTTTTTCATTTTTATAGGTGACATGGCATTCTACCATGCCAGAAGGTGTGTCTAGTAACACTCGATTTTTTTTATCAATAAGACCATTATTAATAGCTAGAGTTACAGAAGCAATCGTTCCATGTCCACACATATTTAAGTAACCACCGCTATCCATAAACAGGACCCCAAGATCACACTCGGGATGACATGGTTGAGTAATGATGGCACCAAACATATTTAAATGACCACGGGGCTCATGCATAAGCAGTTTCCGAATCGAATCCATTTTTGATTGCATATATTTCTTTTTTTCCATCATCGTGTTTCCCCGAATTTCAGGAATACCTTCAATGACAATTCTTGCTGCTTCCCCCATCGTATGTGCATCAATTGTATGAATAAAATTTTCATGCGTAATCATAGAAGTTATGATTCCTCCCATTATTTTAATCTATCTATCTAATTACTCATGCAAGTTTTGTGCCAATTTCAAAAACTCTATTATTTCGATAAATTGTAATTATTTTTTATTTACGTATAATAAAAAGTGATAATTTAATTTACACTTTTGTAAAGTGTATATTTACAATTAAAATTAATTTTTATAAGGGGGTTTTTATGATAGAAGATATCTTAAAGGAGCATGCTATGTTTTATTTGCAAACACTGACCGAAACTAGTTCTAATGCAATTGCAATTATCAATGCCTCTGAAGAAGTACAATTTTGGAATACACATGCAGAACACATTTACGGAATTCCGCTTAATAAAATTCAAGGGGAAAAAATTAGTCATTTTTTTAATAAAGAGGATTTAAAATTATTAGAAATACTAGAAACGAAGAAGCCCGTTTTCAATGTGTACCATCAACCTCGTCCAGACAAACATGTGCTAATTAGTGCATCACCGATATTTGACCAAAATGATCAGTTAATCGGTGCCATTTCGATTGATCAGGATATTACGAACATCGTGAAGTTAAATGAAAAACTAACCGTAACAACCTCACAATTGCAAAAAATGAAGCAACAATTTCATTGGCAAGAACAAAAAGAACCTTTGTCAGAAATAAAAGGAAATAGTCCCGCTATCCAAAAAGCGAAAAATTTAGCCCTTAAAGTGGCTAAGACAGATGCAACTGTATTAATTGAAGGAGAAAGCGGTGTTGGAAAGGAATTGTTCGCTCAAGGGATTCATGAAGTAAGCGAAAGAAAAACTCAACCGTTCATCCCGATAAACTGCGGGGCAATCCCAGAAGCGTTGTTTGAAAGTGAATTTTTCGGTTATGAAAAAGGCGCCTTTACAGGTGCGGATAAAAACGGCAAAGCAGGAAAAGTGGAAATGGCAGATGGGGGAACGCTTTTCCTGGATGAAGTTGGTATGTTACCGTTGGATATGCAGGTAAAATTATTAAGAGTGCTCCAAGAAAGAGAAGTCCTACGAATTGGTGGGAATATTTCAAAAAGAGTAAATATTCGAATTATAGCTGCCACAAATAGCAATATGGCTGAAATGGTAAAGAACGGCGATTTCCGTGAAGATTTATATTATCGTTTAAATGTTGTTTCATTACACATCCCCCCTCTTCGAGAAAGGGCATTAGACATCCCTATTTTGATGAATCATTTTACTCAAGAATATGCGTCAAAATATCATAAAACGCTACCCAACTTGTTGCCTAACGCAATGGACTTATTTACAACTTACATGTGGCCGGGAAATATTAGAGAATTGCGCAATATCGTGGAACGAATGATGATATTTAACGATAAATCGAACATCCATGCGGAGGATCTTGTCGATATCTTTCCCCCTACAACAAATGTAAAGATTAAGAAATTAGGACTTGCCCAAGAAAAAGCCGAATTAGAAAAAGAAAGAATAAAACAAATACTCGTTGAAACATATGGAAACAAAACCGCCGCAGCCAAAAAACTTGGTATTTCGAGAGTGAGCCTCTATAAGAAAATGAAGGAATATCTACTCCTATAATCGGGACATCGACCCAGTCCATTGTCCCTCCCCGCTGTTTTCCCCCCTATAATTACTTCCCATTTTACATAATAGGAACAAAATAAACATTACCTTCATATCCATTGCTATTTACAGGATTGATGAGTTCACTTTCTTTCCCTGCTCAATCCACTGGGAACCAACTAATTTGGATTGATAGATTTGCGAACAATGATGAAAATAAAGGCGCAGGATGTTTCTCAGATTCAACTTTATTTAATGAATCCACAATCGCTACCCAATCAGATGGAAGTTTCATCATGCCATAGGTTTTGTCTTGGCGAAGGATTCCTTTCATTAATTAACTTACGGTTCATACCTCCCCTTAGAAGCAAAATTCAACTAAAATTAACCCCCTACAAAAAGGGGGTCCAATTAATTAAGCTGTCTTTCGCTTCTCCGAATGAGCGGACGTCCTAACGCTTGGTGTAAAGAGGCAAAATACTAATGAGAGTACTAGCCCTGCCATCATGAAACCACCGAAAACCCAAGGGGATGGTCCATACGATTCAGCCATAGTTGTCCAAAGCATTGGACCGAATCCAACAATTGCGGCAGCCACTTGATAACCGACGGATAAACCCGTGTAGCGAACCTTTGCTGGGAAAAGCTCCGAGAATAGTGTTCCCTGTGTAGCAAATATCGCTCCCCAGACAACGCCGAGCACAACTACCTCCATGATGTAAAGCCAAGCACTTCCTTTATTGATCATTGAAAAATAAGGTACCGCCAAAAGGAACATTAAGATCAATCCACCAACATAGATGACCTTTCTTCCGATAAAGTCTGATAAATATCCAACAATCGGGATGGTTAACAGCATCGTCGCACATCCAACGGTTAAGGCACCAAGGGCAGTTTCACGGGAGTATCCTAAATAAGTAGTAGCATAAACCAAAATAAATGACATAATAAATACATTAAAATAGCCGTCCCCAATTTTTAGCCCGATTGCCCGTACGACATTTCTCCAGTCATGACGAAAGGTTTCGATGATCGGCACCCTTGCAATATCGCCGCTATCTTTTTGTTGTTGAAAGTCTGGAGTTTCTTCAATTCCTTTTCTAATCCAAATTGCAATGACAATTAACACTCCACTTAATAGAAATGGGATTCTCCATCCCCATGCAATGAACTGACTATCGGTAGTCAGGTAGTTTATAATGGTAAGACTAAATGAACCTGCAACTAATCCGATCGGAACCCCTAATTGAGGGATTGATCCATACAGTCCACGTACACCTTTATGAGCATATTCTGTTGCTAATAGAATAGCGCCTCCCCATTCACCACCTAAGGCAATTCCTTGGATTAGCCTCAAAATAACTAGTAAAATCGGACCTATTAATCCGACTTGTTCGTAAGTTGGAAGAACGCCGATAAGCATTGAACTCCCGCCCATACCAACAAGGGTAAAAATAAGCGCAGCCTTTCTTCCGATGCGATCGCCTAAATGACCGAACAATATGCTGCCAATTGGTCGTGCTGCGTAACCTGCACCGAATGTAACAAATGCGAGAAGTAGCGAAATAGCGGGATCATGATTCGGAAAAAACAAACTTGTAAAAACTAATCCGGTTGCTGTTCCGTATAAATAAAAATCATACCATTCAATTACTGAACCAACTAAGCTTGCGAGTAGTACCCGACTTTTTTTCATCTAACATTCTCCCCCTTACCCACTGTCGTAAAATGTTAAAAAAAGTGGAAATAAATACATTTATCAATCCTTTTCTAAACGACCCGTAAGCCACCTCCCGTCCTCTAGTTTCACTATGTAAAACTCTAGTTACATATTTCAAAGTGATTATAATTTATGCATCGATAGTTTTCAATATTTTTATAATTATCCGTATAATTTTAATATTTGATAAAATCCCAATAAAAAAATGGCTGCCTTTTAGAAGACAGCCTTTACTGTAATTTCAAAAATTTATTCCATTTTTTCTTCATTCCTCATCTTTAATATACCTTCAATCACAGCAATATGAAAGGCAGCCCACGCCTTTTCACGATAATGGAGAAGGACACAAACGACTAGAATGAGGAGATATACTGCCCCAAAAATTGCCCATAACACACTTCCTTCTTTGAAAAGAAACTTCTGTAATTGGGTTGAGAAGAGAAACAAAAGCCATGGAATGGAGGAGACAAATAGTGGAATGATACCTGAGGCATTTCTCTCTTTAATCATTCGATAATAAATTAACGTTAATGTTTCGGTATCAATCGAATTATAGAAGTCTTTAATTTCTTTAATTTCAGTAAGAAAATGGGCACGCTCTAAACCTTTCCGTTTTAATTGAAGATAAACCTTATGTGCATCTCCACGTAATGAAAACATTTTTTCCCTCCCTAAAAAAACCCCCATCCCTCATTCATTTCCAATTTCTATTTCAATTATTCTTGCAAAAAATGAGCCGTTTAAAGGCTAAGTGTTAGATGCCATACCTCAATAAGGTTTTATCTTAATAAAACAAAAAAATGGGAGATTTAAGCTTTGCTTATCTCCCATTTTTACTCAACAATTACATTTTGGGAGATTAACACCTTATATATCTCCCATTTTTACTTAAATCTGATATTTTTGTAGATTTAACCCTTACTTTTCTCTCATAATTACTTATTCATTACATTTTGGGAGATTAACACCCTAAATTTCCCCCATAATTCCACTACCCGATCATTTTCGTAGATATACACCGACTAATCTGCACTATATCTAACCTACCCTTTCGCCCAAATATACGCGCCATTGTCTACGTCAACTAATTGGAGCGTATCATCGATTTGAATGTCATCCAATGTTCGTCCGGTAATCCGTTCCCCGGTTGGGAGATCGACTAAGACGACGTAATAAGGGGTTAAGTGTTTAAATTCAACGGATGAGACATTAATTTTTGTGAAGGAATATACTTTTCCCTCGCCTTCCAGTTCTTTCGTTGTGAAATTAGTTGATTTGCAGGCTGGGCAAATCAATCGTTTGGGTACACTCGTTTTTCCACATGATTCACAAACATAGATTGATAGTTTCATTTTTTTACCTCCCATTTGTAAAAATGTGGACTGTGGAATACGATCCTGTTCCACCTAGATTTTGGGCAAGGGCAATTCTTGCTCCCTCCACTTGATTACAAGCAGTTCCTCGTAATTGTTGAACGACTTGGTAGATTTGCGCTAAGCCAGTGGCACCAATTGGATGTCCTCTTGAAAGCAATCCGCCGCTTGTATTGACAGGAACCTTTCCACCATGTTTGGTTTGTTCCGCTTCTATCAGTTTCCAGCCTTCCCCACGTTTAGCCAATCCTAATGCTTCAATCGCCAATATTTCCGTCATTGAAAAACAATCGTGAAGTTCGATGACATCAATATCATCCGGACCAAGACCTGCTTGTTCATAAGCCATCGAAGCGGATTGATTGATCGCACTAATAGTTAATAAATCCTCCACCTCTTGGGCTTGAGTTGGACCAGATGCTTGAGAAGAAGCGATAACGCTAATTCCCTTATCCCCTCGGGTTAGCACAATGGCAGCTGCTCCATCTGTTATCGGTGAGCAATCGAATAATCCCAACGGTTCTGTAATCATCCGTGCATTCATAATTTCATCTAAAGTAGCCGGATCACGATATTGTGCATTTGGATTATTTCTAGCATATTCACGATTTTTCAATGCAACCAACGCCAGATGCTTTTTCGAAGCCTCTGTTTCATAAAAATAACGGTTGGCAAGAATACCAAAAAATCCTGGGAACGATAATCCCGCTTTTTTCTCATTGCTATCCGTATCCATTGCGGCATTAATTGCCTGCATAACGACATCGGATTGGGCATGTTTCATTTTTTCTCCACCTGCCACAAGGACCGTATCGTAAATACCGGCCTCAATCATTTCACAGGCATGGCGAAAAGCAATCCCGCCGCTTGCACAAGCACCTTCCATTTTTACCGTGGGAATCGGTCCAAGTCCTAAGTCATGAGCAATTAATGAACCTAATATTTCTTGATTAGCGAGGGCCCCAGACATAAAATTCCCGATAAAAACGGCATCTATTTTTGGAAAACTAGCTTCCTTTAATGCTTGAAAACTAGCTTCCAGCAGTAATTGTTTAAGAGATTTATCGGCTAGTGTTCCAAATTTCGTCATTCCTGTTCCGATAACAGTGACCTGTTTCAACTATGAACACCTCCATATATTTTTTTCATTTCTTTTTTTAAAATTTTCCCATAGGAGCTTTTTGGTAATTCATCAATAAATTGAATGAGCTTAGGCTTCTTAAAGCTGCCCAAATGCTGCTTACATAGCTCCAGCATTTCTTCTTCTGTCGCTGTATGTCCTTCCCTTAAGACAATAAAAGCTGAAACCATCTCACCCCATTTTTCATCGGGAAGTCCAATTACACAGGTTTCTTTAACGGAGGTATGTTTATTTAGCACTTCTTCAATTTCCCTCGGATAAATATTTAATCCACCCGAAATGATTACTTCTTTTTTCCGATCAACGAGATGCAAAAATCCACGATCATCTACCCAACCTAAATCGCCTGTGTAAAGCCAGCCATCTTGAAGTGTTTCCTTCGTTGCTTCTGGATTATTCCAATAACCTTCCATGACCAGTGATCCTTTGCAGATAACTTCTCCTACATCACCTTGCTTCACTTCTATACCTTTTTCGTCCACTACTTTCATCTCAACAAACGGTCCAGTCATCCCACAGGATTCCAGACGCTTTCCTAGTTCCTTCCGCGGCATAATTGTAATCGCCATCGGAGCTTCCACCTGACCATACGTTTCGACAAATTTCTCCCCAACTTGATCCAATGCAAAGCGTAATTTGCTTGCAGCAATTGGAGAACCAGCCATATTAATGCTTTTTACATGCTTTAATTTTTTCGGATCAAAGTTTTTTCCTTGAACGAGTAAATTCACAATCGTTGGTACGAGGAAAATCACGCTCACTTTTTCCTTATAAATGTCATCTAAAAAGTCTTCCGGATCAAATTTATCGAAAATGACTTGGGTTAACCCAAATAACCAAGCAGCATGGGAGAGAAAATTACTTCCATGTGTTAATGGAGCAACATGCCCAATTACATCATCCCAACTAATCTCACAAGCTAGCGATAACGATAGGGCACCAGAAACGATATTGCGGTGTGATAATGTGACTCCTTTTGGTTTGCCTGTTGTTCCAGATGTGTACATAATCGCAAAATGATCATTTTCCTGAATATCTACCTCTTGAAAAGACTGATCTGCTTCTTTAATAAGTGTTTCATACATGTCTCCAACCGTTATTTTCGGGATATGTAACGAGATACAATCGAGTAATTCCACTTCTCCGATGAGAATCATCGCACCTGACTGCTCAATCATATATTCATGTTCTGAAGGGTGCAGTCTATAATTTAATGGAACTTTGATAAATCCTCCAAATGCACATGCCAAATCAAGCTCAATATGTTCAGATCGGTTTGACATTAAGATCGCTACCCGATCACCTTTTTTAACTCCTTTTCCTTGGAGAAATGAGACAATTTTATATGTTCTACTTTCTAATTCTCCATATGTGTGGATAATATCTTTATATTTAACAGCCGGTGTATTTTTAAAAGTAAGAAAAGCTTTCTTTGCATAAGATGCGATTGTTTCCAACTACTTTTCCCCCTCTTTATAAAAATTGAAAACTCGAAATTCTGTACCGGGAATCGCCTCTCGAATTGCTACTGCATCAGAAGAGGCAGTAACAGAAAACTCAACAGTAACAGCAACCGAATTCCCACCTTCAAGAAAGTGACCACCGGCAATTTTGCCCTTCTCATCGATAAAAATTCCATGAAGATGAATGTCTGGACTGCCATCCTCTTTCACACCGATAAAGCCATTTCCACTAAGAAGCTCGACTGTTTTACTTTCCTTAATTGGTGTTGTATAGGTGTATTCCCCGTTCACTTTTTCTAATATGCAATAATTCACTGATTTCAAAGAGCCAATACAATGAAAGGCTCCCGCTCGAATATTGTTTTTTTCACATTGCTTTAAAATACCTAATAGCAAATCATCATCTTTCGCGAGACTTCCTAATAAAATTCCTTTTTCTTCATTATATTGAGAATGTGACTGCCGCATGCTCTCTTCCCCCTTTGTTTACACATTCTTCTTACTTATGCAAATACTGCACCACCACATACGCGAAGTGTTTGCCCAGTAGTATAGCTAGATTCTGGCGTACTAAAATAACATACTGCTTCAGCAATATCTTCCGGCTGCCCCATACGCTTCACAACTTGATTATCCAGATTATAGGCGATCCCACTTGTAATTCTTGATTCGACCGCACCAGGTGCCACACTATTACAAGTAATGCCCTTTGCACCGAGCTCTTTTGCTACCCACTTCGTTAAAGCAATTACTCCACCTTTACTTGCAGCATAAGCAGGTCCCGATCTTCCCTTCCAGCTATTTGCATCAAATCCGGAAATATGCCCGCCATTCATTCCCGAAATCGAACTAATATTTACAATTCGTCCATATCCCCGAGAAACCATATGTGGATAAAGGACCTTTTGCGTAAAGAAGAAAGTGGCTTTTAAATTTGTGTTTAAGTCGCGATCCCAAATTTCTTCTGTCATTTCTTCAATATCAACACGTCCGCATGTTCCTGCATTATTAATTAAAATATCGATTTTTCCAAACTCTTCAACCGTTTGATCAACAACTGATTGAATTTCATCATTATCGCGAATGTCGATTTGATGGGATCGAACCTTGCTTTCCGGAAATTCCAATGTGATTTTTTCTACCATCTCACTTGCATCGATTAAATCAACAATCACTATATTGGCACCTTCTTGGGCAAGCCTATATGCACATCCACCGCCAATTCCACCAGATGCACCAGTTATTATCGCTACATGACCTTCAAGTTTCCCCATTTAGAACAGCTCCTTTAATTTTGTTGGCCCTTTTCAATCTGAAAAGGGGCCGATAATTATTTGATCCCCATTAAATTAGGTAAAAATGTTGACAGTGCTGGAATATACGTAATCAAAAGCAAAACAATGACAGCCGATATTAAAAATGGAACGATAGCCTTTGAAATTTTATGGATCTTCACATTTCCAATCCCGCTAGCTACATATAAATTCAATCCGACTGGCGGTGTAAATAATCCGATTGCAAGGTTGACTGTCATAAAGACACCGAACACGGTTGGATCAATATTGAAGTGTATAATCACTGGAATTA
Organism: Heyndrickxia sp. FSL W8-0423; assembly: GCF_038009395.1. Lineage (NCBI taxonomy): Bacteria > Bacillati > Bacillota > Bacilli > Caryophanales > Bacillaceae > Heyndrickxia > Heyndrickxia sp. FSL W8-0423. Next base: position 108,753 of record NZ_JBBPBE010000001.1, read on the forward strand.
AAATCGGAACAAAAATATAGAACGCAGAAATCGCATCGATAAATGCACCAGCAATTAACAAAATAACATTGATGATTAATAGTGAGACAATTGGACTGGATGAAAGACCTAATAACGAATCCGACATTGTTTGTGCAATTTGTTCAGTTGTAATGATATACGCGAATAAGGATGCGGCACTGACAATAAATGTGATAACTGCTGTTTGGATCGACGCATCATAAAGAATTTTAAAAATATCTTTTATACTCAATTCACGATAAATAAAGATCCCGACGATAAATCCGTAAAAGACAGCAACAACAGCTGCTTCTGTTGGGGTAAATATTCCTCCGTAAATACCGCCAAGAATAATGACTGGTATTAAAAGCCCCCAAATCGCACTGCGGAAGGCTTTAAAAACTTCCTTTCCAGATGCTCTTTCTCTTTTTTCTAAAGTAGCAGCAACCTCTTCATTGCCAATCGACTGCCTAACTAAGCCTCTGTTTTTTACATAAAGCGCCGAAATAATGAAACCAATTCCCATTAATAATCCTGGAATAATTCCGGCAACAAATAAACGTCCAATAGAAATACTAATCTGATCACCAGCAACAACGGCAAAAACGATGAAGGCAATACTTGGAGGGATAACAATCCCAATAGAACCGGAACTTGCTAACAACGCACTTGCCGATTCTCGTTTCATTCCATTTTTCACAAGGGCCGGAATGAGAATACTTCCGATTGCAGCAACCGTAGCTGGTCCAGACCCCGAAATAGCAGCAAAGAAAATTGCTGTTATGACAGTTACAAAGATCATTCCGCCTTTAAGATGACCGACACATACATCAGCAAAATGAATCAAGCGCTTCGAAATCCCTGCATAATCCATAATGACTCCGGCAAGGACAAAGAACGGAATTGCCAGAAGTGTGAATTTCGCAACACTGGAATATAACACATCCGGTACGAGTGCAAGATTATCAATTCCTCCACTTACTAAGAGAACAACAATGGAGGAGACCGCTAAGGAGATTGCGATCGGAATTCTAATGATAACGAGTAGGGCAAAGATCCCAAATAGTAAAAGTGTTGTCATGCTTTAACCCCACTTTCATTAGCTTTCGTTTCTTTCCATTCAATGAAGCCAGCTTCAATCGCCCGATATAAACCAAATAGACAACCAATCGGAAATCCTAATGTAAAAATCCATTGATGCAAGCCCAGTGCGGGTGTCATTTGATTCGATTCTACTTGAAAACTGACCATGTCATAGCCAAAGTAGACAAAAACGAGAAAGATGACGGAAATAAGTGTGCTGCTAAAAACAATTAGCACTTTTTTGGGTACGCCGGTTAACTTATCAAATAACATAGAGAAACCGAGATGGGCATTGTTTCTAATCCCCGCCGCAGCACCTAAAAAGGTAACCAGGACAAATAGGTTAACGGTCACCTCTTCCGTAAATGAAATAGAGTAATGGAATAAATAGCGTGAAACGATATTAGCAAATGCTACTAGACTCATTACACCTAATGAAACTGCTAAGACAGTATTTTCTATATAAGCAATTATCTTAGACATGAACGTTCCCCCTCTTAGCTTTCTTGAAAGGCTTTCAACAAGTCAGCTCCCCAATCTTTTTCATACGTTTTATAAATATTTTCTGATGCTTTTTTAAATTGTTCGATTTCAGCATCGGTTGGATAATAAAATTCCATCCCAGAATCTTTTAATTCTTGAATTTGTTTTTCTTCTTGTTCACGAGCTAATTTAATTTGATACTCATTCGCATTTTTTGCAGCTTCTTTAATAATTTTTTGATCGTCTGGACTCATACTGTCGAATTTCTTTTTGTTCATACCGAAAATTAACGGGTCATAGGAATAATTCCACATTGAGATGTATTTTTGAACTTCATTTAGCTTAGAAGAATAAATAACGTCAATTGGGTTTTCTTGACCATCAATCGTATGTTGCTGTAAAGCTGTAAATACTTCAGAGAATGTCATAGCCGTTGGATCTGCTCCATACCCTCTCCATAAATCGGTATACATTTTGATACCTGGAATACGTATTTTTAATCCTTTCAAGTCTGGAGGCGTTTTAATTGGATGAACACTGTTAGTAACTTGTCTAAAGCCGTTTTCACCAAAGCCTAATGTTTCGATGCCTTTTTCTGAGAGGATTTTCTTTAACTCTTCTCCACCTTTTCCATTCATTTTTTGATCAACTTCATTTAAGTCTTTAAATAGAAATGGGGCACTGACAACACCGAGACGAGCGTCGAGAACAGAATAGATAATAGGTGAATGATAGCTGAAATCGGTTGATCCTTTTACAAGCATTTCTACACCTTTGGCAGAATCGCCGCCGGATAATTGTTCATTTGGATAAACCTTTGTTTTGATTCTTCCATCTGTTTTCTCTTCTACTTCCTTCGCGAATTTCTCCGCGGCTTTATACCATGTTGAAGATTCAGAAACGGTAACAGACATTTTTAGGTTATAACTTTTTTTCCCTCCAGAGGCGCTTTTTGAGCTGCCACATCCCGCTAATGCAACCAACAAAATAGCGCTCACAATGATTAGTGCTAGTTTTCTCCCCTTCATTTACAATTCCCCCTTGTTTATAAATCCTAGTCTTAATGAAAGATCTTTTGTTGCGTGTTTTCCAAGAATAATCGCTTTTTCCATTACCTCATCATCAAATCGATAGGATAATCCGGCGACACAGAGTGCACCTGCCAATTCGTTTCGCGCATTATAAATGGGGAAGGCAATTCCCTTTAATCCTTTCTCCCATTCTTCACGGTCAATGGCATAGCCATTTTTCCGAACCTTTTCTAATTCAACTATCAGTTGAGTCCTGCTCGTAATCGTATTCTCTGTATGCGCTTCCAATTTGTTTCTTAAAAAATATGAATCTAGTTGTTTTTCGGTTAGATGTGCTAAGTATAGTTTCCCGGATGCGACACAGTATAATGGTGCATGTTTTCCAACTCCCAATACAATGCGGGCAGCTGATTGGCTTTCCATTTTTTCTACATAAAGAACTTGATCCCCTACAAACTGTGCCAAGAAAGTACTTTCATTTACTTTTTCTGCGATGGATTGGAGATATGGTCGTGCAATACTGTTGAGGTCTAAGTTGTCAGATGCCTTTTGGGCAATTTGTAACCATTGTTGTGATAAGTAATATTTCTCTTGATGGTCTTTTGTGATGTAACCTAACTGGTCAAAGGTGGAAAGAAAACGATGAATTGTTGCTTTATTGCTCTTTGCTTTGCTTACCATTTCGGTAAATGTCATTGGCTTCTCTGCAAGCATTTCTACTAATTTGAATGCCTTCTCTACAGTTTTAAGAACCTCTGCGAATGGAATCACCCCCGTATTTGGTTTCATTATTCGGAACCCTAGTTACATTTTACGGGATTATTATAAATTAGATATTTTTAAATTGTCAATATGTTATTAATATTTATATTTTTACGATAAAGTTATTGTTTATTAGATAGAAAGTATAGTAAATTGGTAGTATTTAATATGTTGGAAGGAATAGTCGGAGGTAATTCTATGAAGATTTTCCAATTTTGCATGAGGATGTTATCGAAGTTTTTGCCTTTATGGATTGTTTTGTTGTCGATTATTGCTTATGTTTTTCCAAATACTTTTCGTTCGATTAGAAGCTTTACAGGAATTGGATTAGGGACTATTTTTCTTTTAATGGGGATGTCACTTTCAAGTCAAAGTATTTTGTCTGTATTGAAAAAGCCGAAAAATGCATTGATCGGGGTCGCATTGAAATGGATCATTACAGTAGGTGTAACAATCGTGATTGCCTTTCTATTCTTTCGGACAGAACCTGAAATCGCAGCCGGGGTCATTTTAGCTGGTACTGTTCCTAGTGGAACATCCGCTAATTTATATACATTTATTGCCGGAGGAGAAGTTGCATTAAGCATCACGATGGCCACGATGGATACAATCATCTCACCACTTTTGACGCCAACACTTGTCCAAGTTTCTGCCGGAAAATTTATTGAAATTGCTTTTTTACCATTATTTTTAAATATTATTTATATCGTGTTCATCCCTCTTTTTATTGGGTTATTCTTGCAATGGAAGTGGTCCGATAAGGTGAAGTATGTCCAACCTTATACGTCATTTATTTCTACTATTGCGTTATTTATTGTCGTGTTATCCGTTATTTCGGGAGCGCAACAATCCTTGCACCAACATATTGAGTTGCTCCCGCTGATCTTTATCGCCGTCTTTTTTCAAGTATCGATTCCAATGATAGCCGGCTATTGGATCGCGCGGCACTTTAACATTGCAGAACCAAGCAGTAGATCCATTCTTTTTCATGTAGGCATCTGCAATACCGCCCTATCTTCAACCCTTGCCATGCAACACATCAGCTCCGTTGCCGCCGTGCCAGCCGTTGCCAATATGGTCGTCAACCTAACCATCGGCGCACTTGTTGCAAACATGTTATCCTATAGGGACAAAACGGAAGTATCGGCCAGAAGGTCGGACTAGTGTGGGAAAATAAACAAGTTTACTTTCCCACTAGTCTTCCTTACGTTCATAATGGACAAGTATTTTCAATTTCTCCGATAGTTCTTCAATAAGTTGATTAGCTGATATGCCTGCTTCGTTTCCCTTTTGGTATCCGAAGTCTAGTATTCTTTTAAATTGCAATTCTATATCCTTTTCTTCCATGACATAGTCCCCCAATAGTTATTTACAAAAATTTTAATTCACTATTATCCGTCTATCGTATTGTTTAAATCATAGTTATTGTATGTATTCCATTAAGAATGGTGTAGTAAAGATGATGGACAGCCATTTTATTAAATTAAATTTCAGTAATTGTACCACAATTTTTTATACTTTTACAATATTCGTCAAAATATCAGCTTTTTCCTTCTTCTTTTCACTTTTTTAGGAAGCTGACCATTTCAGATGACCTGCCACTTTTTACATAAAAATTAAAAAACTTTGACATAATGAAGATAATGTTTTAAATTAGAAATATACGAATGATTTTTAATGAAAATGATTTCAATATTCGTGTTTAGGAGTGTTATTTATGGAAAATGTATTTGACTACGAAGATATTCAATTAATTCCTGCAAAATGTGTGGTAAACAGCCGTTCTGAGTGTGATACATCAGTAAAATTAGGTGGACGCACATTTAGGCTTCCTGTTGTTCCTGCTAATATGCAGACAATTATTGATGAAAAGGTAGCCCTATTCTTAGCAGAAAACGATTATTTTTATATTATGCATCGTTTCCAACCGGAAAAGCGATCAACGTTTATTAAGGACATGAAATCTCGCGGGTTGTATGCGTCGATTAGCGTTGGTGTGAAAGAGGAAGAATATCAGTTCATTCAACAGCTTGCCGAAGAAAACCTAGTACCTGAATATATTACGATTGATATTGCACATGGACATTCCAATGCAGTCATTAATATGATTCAGCATATTAAGAAACACTTGCCAGAAAGCTTTGTGATTGCCGGAAATGTTGGAACTCCTGAGGCTGTTAGAGAGCTGGAAAATGCGGGTGCAGATGCTACAAAAGTCGGAATTGGGCCCGGAAAAGTTTGTATTACAAAGATTAAAACGGGGTTTGGAACAGGTGGTTGGCAATTAGCTGCGCTGCGTTGGTGTGCAAAAGCAGCAAGCAAGCCAATTATTGCAGATGGCGGTATTCGTACCCATGGGGATATTGCAAAATCGATTCGCTTCGGTGCATCGATGGTTATGATCGGATCCTTATTTGCGGGACACGAAGAATCTCCGGGTGAGACGTTTGAGAAAGATGGAAAGCTTTATAAAGAATACTTTGGCTCTGCTTCTGAATTTCAAAAGGGCGAAAAGAAAAACGTAGAAGGCAAGAAAATGCACGTAGAACATAAAGGCAAATTACAAGATACACTAATTGAAATGGAGCAGGATCTACAATCCTCTATTTCATACGCCGGTGGAAGCAAACTAGATGCTATCCGCAATGTAGACTATGTCGTTGTAAAAAATTCAATCTTTAATGGGGACCGGGTGTACTAAATTTATTTATCGTTTGGACCTATATTATACAAACGGGCACAACTTTTCATTTAGAATAGCTGTGCCCATTTCTATTTGTCTAGCAAGTATTGTCGATTGAGGCCCTTCCCCTTACACGACATTCATTTCTACTTGTAAAATTTGATATAATTCATCAAGTTTCCGAATTTGATACGTTGGTATAACGTCAGTATTGTTGCTCTTCATGTTAGGATTAAACCAGCATGTGTCTATTCCTGCAACATATCCACCCCGCATATCTGCACTTAATGAATCCCCGATAATTAACGTTTTTTCCTTTGAGAAGTGAGGAATTCTGGCAAAAACATAATCAAAGTATTCCTTCATTGGTTTCTGATATCCGGTATCTTCAGAAACAAAAATATCCTTAAACAGCGAATATAATCCAGAATCATGCAGGCGTTTATATTGAGTTTCAGAAACACCATTTGTGACTATATAGAGATCATATTGCTGCTGCAAATTAGTTATTAGTTCAAGTGCTCCATCAATCAGCTGATGTCCTTTAGCTAAATAACTACTATATTTCTTTCCGAGGATTGCCCCATCAACCTCTTTGCCATATTCCTTTAAGAAGATTGAAAAGCGAGTATTCACTATCTCATCACGAGTAATTTTTCCCTCTTCAAAAGATCGCCAAAGACCTTGATTGAGTAAATCATATCTCGCTTTCATTTCGTCTGTTAAAACTATTTCTTGATCTGCAAACAGCATACGTAACGCTAAATCCTCGGCCGCTCCAAAATCTAATAACGTATCATCTATATCAAAAAGTAAAGTTTGATAGGTTTTCATAAAAATGCCTCCAATTCACATCAATGTTGAGAGTTGATTGGTAATATACCAATAAGCATAAAAGCTTATTTTACAAGAAATTTATTTACTAATATTCTATCATAAGTTTCAACCTCTTTTTTTTAGATCCTTTTTTTACAATTAATCAAATAGGAAAAATACAGGTTGCCATCGTCTCCATTTGTATAGAACCCGGTTTCTTGTGATAAAATGATAGCAGTTAAGCACATGCTTGAAAAAGAATTGAGGTCATTTTAATGAAGGTTAAAATCAATCGTAATGCAGCAAAAGTGATGGATAAGATGTTAAAGGACGAAGAATCCGAAGGAAAGATGCTTCGCGTAATTATTACAGAAGTACATGGTGACCATGCCCATTACGCACTGCAATTTGATCATCCAACAGAGCATGATGAAATTGTCAAAACAGATAAAGGAATCGATATTCTGTTAGACAAACGCGATGAAGACTATTTGGATGGGGTATGGATTCAATTTTTCTATGTACCCGAGGAAGAGTTTGTGATCACTAATCCGACAAAAGGAAATCATGGACATTAAAAGGGATAGTACTCCACTATCCCTTTTTCACCTTATTTCTCAACATTAGTGAACCTCTCCAAATCATAGATTTTGTTGGAGCATCCCTTATCTTAAATACAGTACAAAATCAGCAGATAAGACACCTTTCATGTCTCTAGCGCTTGATTCAGACTAATGAATGAAGACAAGGTTTGTTCAGTTCTTTTTGACAACTCAGGAACTTTTGCCTGAAGAGCCAACCATTTCTTTTCAGAAATGGATTTTTGCATGCCACGAATAAAATAACGGGCCCCTATATTATACGAAGCTTGTAAATCTGCATGATACACTTTTCCTGTCGTAAACGTAGCGAGGTCCTTTTTAGCATTTCGTTGCACTTTTCCAGAGCCATCAAATGCTAACACACTTGTATTGCGGGCGTTAATCCTTGAAATTCTCATTCCTAGGTAATGGGCCATTTCTTCGACTTTATTTTGGATTCCTTTCTTTCGCCAGTACCGAAGTTTGAAACGCAGTTTTTTCGCACCCCAAAATCCTTTAGGCATTTTCATCTGATCAAGGTACTCGAATACAATCACATCACACCTATGCTCTTTCGCGAATGTAACAATTTCATGTGAAGTATCGTTCACGATTTGTTTTTGCAAACCGTTTATTCTTCTCCAAAAATTTGGCGCAGTAATTCTCCCTGAAATGGATTGAGCTTTCCTAAGTTTGTTTGTTATGGTATACAATTGGTCTTTTTCTATTGGCTGATTAATGAATGTTCGAGCCAAGACAGTTCCTTTCGCATCCATCACGGAACAAACGGCAGATTGGTTGATTCCTAGGTCTACTGCACAAATTCTTTGGTTTTGTATGTTTGTATGATTTAATTTTACTTGAGATTCATAACTAACATGTAGAAAGAACTTTTTCCCCACCTGGACAAGCTTTGGATTATTTTCTTTCCAGTTCCAGACCCCACGCTTGTATTCGTCCTGTGGTTTAAAGTGAATCTCTTTCCAAATCCAATCATTTTGATGAAAGACTTTAATTTTTGCTGTAGTATGAGAGGTCTTTTTGAACATGTTTCCCCGATAAAATACTGGGAACTCTTTGTGTTCTAATTGTAATCTAGGAGGTTTTTTCTTGAATTTCTTCCCTTCTGAAAAAGCCATTTTCTTTTCTTCTTCCCAATTTTTTAGATTGAAACGATAGCTTTTGATTTTTCCAAAAGCGGCGGCTATGGCACTCCTTCTAAAATAAGAAGGAAATTTATAGAAAAGACGATTGAACTCAGGGTACTTTGGTTGAGGGTTTGATTTTGTAACATGAATGAGCTTCTCGACAGCAGGGACAATCGTCTTCGTTGAGATGGAATCCAAATGATCAAACTCTTTATCAATGACATCCATTATGAATGTTAACGCTCGATTATAGATGTCTAGTGTCGAGTGGAAGATCTTTGAATGATTAATAATTTTGTATTTTAATGTTTTTACAATTTTCATTATCAAACCCTCCAAAAGGTTCCTTCCTATCTATCATAGCAAAGTACGTTGTAAAGGCAATAATGTATTTTGATTAGATAATATATTTTGAAAACTTTTTACCTTGAGGCTAAATATTACTAGAAACCAGATTTTTGTAGTAGAAGTTATATGGTATTAACCACTGGAGGTGCAATGATTAAAAGAATAAAAAAAGATATTGAAAACCAAGGAAAGAGAAAGAATAAGCGCCTAACCCCCACTAAATCAAAGATTTTGAAGGGGAATGCGGCGCTTCTTTTTGTTCAAACGTTATTTTAGAGCCTTCTTGCAAAATAAAAAAATAAAATTTTCAGAAATGCATAGAAAATTCAACCAATATATTTTATAATCATTTTTATATTATTTATCAAATGTTAGAAGAATATGAATTATAAATTAACATTTGAAAAATAATATCCATTTATTGATTTCATATTGTATGAAAATAATTGGATATTGCTTTCTTTTCACCAATTCTGTTTAGAAGTTTTTATCCGAATATTTTAAACCATTCATCAAAGGAGAAGATTACATGACGATTAATGAACCAGTATTTGCCGCAATGTTAATTCTCGCGTTAGTAGCTGTCGGTGAAATTATTTCTGTGCTAACTCGTGCAAGAGTACCTATGCTGCTCGTTGCTATTCTTGGATTTCTCGTACTTGTTTGGACAGGAATTTTCCCAAAAAATATTGTTGATACCTCATCCTTCAATGGTATTGGTACGTTATTAACAGGGCCATTAGTAGTCCATTTAGGGACACTCATCCCATTATCTATGATGTCTAAACAATACAAAGCAGTCATAATATCCCTAGGGGGAGCATTAATTGCCTTAGTTCTTGTCCTTCCCATTATCACTTTACTCTTCGGTTATGAAACAGCAGTCGCCGGAATGGGCCCGATTGTTGGAGGAATTGTTGCTTTTCTCGTTACTTCCACGGAATTAAAAGAGCTGGGTTTCGAAAGTTTAGTAGCAATCCCTGCCTTAGTTTTAGCGATACATAAACTATTTGGTATGCCGGTTGCTTCTATTTTCCTTCGAAAATATGCTCTAATTTTACGCGATAAAACGGACCTTCTTGAGCGACACAAACAAGCTGCTGCCACATTAGAAACAACGATGAACCATTCAACAGCTATAACGAAGAAAAAAAGGAAATACGAATTCAATACAGCCAATGTTCTACTATTTAAACTTTTTCTAGGAGCTTCCATTGCCACGGTTATTGGAAACGTAACGGGTGTGAGCTCAACTATTTGGTGTCTAGTCATCGGTGTGATAGGAGCAAGAGTAAAATTTTATGATGAAAATATTATGGATAAGGCAAAAGCTTCAAGTATAGCCATCTTAGGTACAATCTTTATCGTTATCGCTTCGATGAGTACTGTTAGTCTAAAAGAATTTTTACATTTCATCCCACAAATTCTAGCCATTATTGTGATTGGACAAATTGGCATCATCTTAGGTGGATATCTATTTTCAAAACTAACAAAATGGCATCCGTATAAAGGGATGTCCCTAGCATTAACGGCCATGTTTGGCTTTCCAGCAGACTATATTCTCTGTCAGGAAGTTAGCAGAAGTGTCGGACGAACTGAGGAAGAACAACAAATCCTGCTTAATGAACTATCACCACCTATGCTGATTGCAGGCTTTACAACTGTCACCGTCGCATCAGTTATTATCGCTAGTATTCTTGTAAAAACATTATAAAGAAAGAGGGCTTTATCCCTCTTTTATATTTTGGGGGAACTTAGATGGATCCAATTTTGTCTACATGGAAATCTATTACATTACTGATTGTTTCATTTGCAGTTATGTTTGTCGGGATTCTTTATCTTGGAGCTCCTTCAACGATTGTTCTAATCTTTCCCGGTGTATCGGTGATTATTTTATCTGTTATATGTGGAGTTAGATGGCAAAAGAAAGAATGAGAAAGTCGATCCGGAAGCTATTATGTGACTTTCGCTGTTGTTGGACCAATGATCAGTCCATTATATGATAAATACCAACTTCACAGGAAAAATTGGTCAAGAACGATGGAAGACACAGGAACTGCCTTTGCCCCCATTATCCCTTGGAGTGTTACAGGTGCTTTTATCGCCGATACATTAAAAGTACCGACAGGAGATTATATCCTATTTGCACTAATGACATACCTAGGCATCTTGTTTGCATTAATCTATATTTTCACTGGATTTGGAATCGCAAAAACAAGGGATTGCACATAATCATGATTCTACATTGAAAACTAAAGGGATGTAACCTAAGAATTACATCCCTTTTTCGGCATTTTTCATACAAGACTATTTCATCATCTCTTTAACCAACTCTTTATTTCGCTTTTTAAAAAGCTCATTATGCGAAGAAACCATCCCAATTTTGTTGGCGTCAGGCTGAATAAATTGTTTTGCCTTATTGACGGCGTTCGCAGCATCTTGGAAAGCACCGGCGATTAAGTTTACTTTTCCATCGTGCATAAGAATATCACCTGCTGCGTAAAGACCCTCCACCGATGTTTCGCTCATCGCATTTCCAGCAATATAGTAGTGATCGACTAATTCAATTTCCAAGTCACTATCTTTCAATAAAGTTGCATCTTGTTGAAATCCATGATTAATAATAACTTCATCCACTGATAATTGCTGAACCTCGCCGGTTTCATGATTTTCCAGTTCTACCCCGTCTATCTCCTCGTGATTACTGCTAGCAATGAGTTTTTTTATCGTCGTATTCAAGTAACAAACTGCACAACTATTCATTAATTGTGTAGCCTGAGCTTCATGACCAGCCAAGGTATCCTTTCGATATGTTACATACACATTTTTGGCAATGGATTCTAACTCATTTGCCCAATCAATGGCAGAATTTCCACCACCAGAAATAAGCACATTTTTATCTTTAAACTGCTTTAGCGATTTTACCGTGTAATGTAAATTAGACACTTCAAACCGCTCGGCCCCATCAATCTCCAGCTTTTGAGGGTTTAAAATTCCGCTTCCGATTGCAACAATAACCGTTTTTGACAAATGCTTTTGACCGGATGAACCATGGAGGACAAATTGGCCATCCACATTGCGTGAAATCGATTCAACCTTTTCATTTAATACTACGGTTGGCTGGAAAGTTAGCCCCTGAACGACTAGCTGTTCAATTAATTTCGCTCCTGGTATTGGTGTCTGCCCGCCCACATCCCAAATCATTTTTTCAGGATACACATGGAGTTTTCCGCCTAAATATGGCTGAAATTCAATAATCTTTGTCTTCATTTCTCTTAATCCACTATAAAACGCCGAGTATAACCCTGCCGGCCCTCCACCAATGATTGTCACATCAAATAACTCTTGCTGTTCCATTTTTTCGAACCCTCCTCAGCAATGTATCTATGTAAATAAATGCATACTTCTTCCCATGTTTTTTCTTAAATTCATTTTAACTGATAACGATTATCAATTTCAATCATTTTTTTCATTAAAATATTTCGCTTAAAAAAATGATTGACAATAAAAATAATTCACCCTATAGTTATTCTTGAAAATGAGAATCATTATCAACAAATACAATTGGGAGGTTACAATGGAACGCCTGTATACGAGCAATATAAACATTGGTTACGGAGAACATGTCATTGTGAAGAATCTCAGTGTTGAAATACCTGATAAAAAAATCACAACGATTATCGGTTCAAACGGCTGTGGAAAATCAACTCTATTAAAAGCAATTACGCGGATTATTTCTCATCAATCCGGATCCGTTGTTCTTGATGGAAAAGATATTTTGAAAGAAAACACAAAAAATTTAACTAAAAAAATGGCGATTCTTCCGCAATCACCGGAAAGTGCGAATGGACTTACGGTTGGTGAACTTGTATCCTATGGTCGTTTTCCCTATCAAAAAGGCTTTGGCCGCTTAACGAAAAAAGATATTGAAGTCATTGATTGGGCACTTGAAGTGACAGGAACAATTGATTACAAGTTTCGTCCTGTCGACGCACTGTCTGGCGGACAACGGCAACGTGTATGGATCGCCATGGCTCTCGCACAAGAAACAGATATTATTTTTTTAGATGAGCCAACCACCTATTTAGATATGGCGCACCAGCTAGAAATTTTAGAGCTTTTACAAAAACTAAATAAAAAACAAGAACGAACCATCATTATGGTCCTCCATGAATTGAACCAAGCCGCCCGTTTTGCCCACCACATTATTGCCATGAAAGATGGAGAAGTCGTAAAGGCAGGTAACTGTGAAGAAGTAATCAATCGACATGTTCTGCAAAAAGTGTTTAATATTGACGCCGAAATCGGCAGAGATCCGCGTACCGACAAACCAATGTGTGTCACTTATAACTTATTAAAAGGAGAAAATAAACATGAAAAAAATCGTATTTCCAATCATTTTGCTCTTAGTGTTAATTGTTAGTGCCTGCAGCAATGGAACAACTGGAAAGGGTAAAGACAATGCTACAAAAGAGGAGAAACAAAAAACAATTACATATCAATCTGAAAATGGGCCTGTGAAAGTACCCGCAAATCCAAAGCGAGTTGTCTTATTAGCAGGTTTTACAGGTAATGTGTTGTCATTAGGCGTCCCTGTAGTAGGTGCTGATACATGGTCAAAAAACAATCCTACATTTAAAGATCAATTGAAAGATGCCGAAGAAGTTTCGGAGGATAATATTGAAAAAATCATAGAGTTAAAGCCAGACTTAATTATTGGCTTATCTACTACGAAAAATATTGATAAGTTGAAAAAAATAGCTCCAACTGTTACTTATACTTGGGGAAAAGTTGATTATTTAACTCAGCATGTAGAAATAGGAAAACTAGTAAACAAGGAAAAGGAAGCAAAAGAATGGGTAGATGATTTTCAACAACGTGCCCAAGCAGCCGGAGATGAAATCCGCGCGAAAATCGGCGAAAATGCAACAGTTTCCGTCATAGAGAGTTTCGGAAAAGATCTATATGTTTACGGAGATAACTGGGCACGCGGAACAGAAATATTATATCAATCAATGAAACTAAAAATGCCTGAAAAGGTAAAAGAAAAGGCATTAAAAGCGGGTTATTACACTTTATCTTCCGAAGTACTTCCAGAATATGCAGGTGATTATGTTATTTTAAGTAAATATTCTGATGCTGACACCTCATTTCAAAAAACAGAATCGTACAAAAATATTCCTGCTGTCAAAAACAACCATGTGTATGAAATGGAAGGGAATGGAGCTTCTTTTAACGATCCAATTACATTAGAAAAGCAACTTAAATTTTTCGAAAAGTCATTTTTAGGTAAATAAAATGAGAAGGAGTTGTTAAAATGTATATTACGGCAACTCCTTCTTCCCTATCCTAGTATGAAAGATGGGAAATTGATGAATAAGAATACGAAAAACTCCATCCTATTTATGTATAAACTGGCAGCAGGAATACTTGCATTAGTAGGGATGTTTGTCATTGCGATGGCATTTGGAGCAGCTAAAACATCTGTTAAAGATGTATGGCTGGCACTTACATCTAATGCGAAAACTGACACCGTTTTGATGCTGCGTGAAATCCGTTTTCCACGGGAAATTGCAGCAATTGTCGTAGGCGCTGCACTTTCAGTTTCGGGAGCAATCATGCAAGGCTTAACAAGGAATCCGCTCGCCGATCCTGGCTTACTCGGATTATCAGCTGGAGCCAATGCCGCACTAGCCCTCACCCTTGCATTTATTCCGTCAGCTAATTATTTCTGGATAACTATTGCCTGCTTTATCGGTGCAGGAATTGGAACTGCCATGGTGTTTGGCATAGGTGCCTTCCAAAAGGGCGGATTTTCACCGCTTCGCATTGTATTGGCAGGTGCAGCCGTTTCAACTTTTCTATATGCCATTGCTGAAGGAATCGGTCTCATTTTTAAACTTTCTAAAGACGTATCGATGTGGACATCAGGAGGGATGATTGGAACTACATGGGGTCAGTTAAAAATCATCATTCCATTTGTTGTGATTGGGATACTAATATCAATGTTCCTTTCTAGACAGCTAACCGTTTTAAGTTTAAATGAAGAAGTGGCAGTCGGGCTAGGGCAAAAAACAACCCAAATAAAGGCGATTCTTTTTATTGTGATCATTTTGCTTGCAGGAACATCCGTTGCACTTGTTGGCAATATGGCATTTATCGGTCTGATGATTCCTCATATAGTTCGTGCGATTGTCGGGACAGATTATCGTTTTATCATTCCAACCAGTGCGGTTATTGGGGCAACCTTCATGCTTTTTGCTGATACACTTGGCCGGACAATCAATGCTCCATATGAAACACCGGTGGCCGCCATCGTTGCAGCGTTAGGCTTACCTTTCTTCCTGATCATCATTCGAAAAGGAGGTAAGCTGTTCTCATGATACATCCAGCATTAATCAAGAAACAACGAATAATTTTATGCATTTTTATAATACTTATTTTGGCAACAATTGCTATCGGGATGGGAATTGGGGACGCTAGTCTTTCTTACAATCGATTGCTCCCAACCTTATTTGGAAATGGAACATTTTCTGAGGAGTTTGTATTGTTTTCAATCCGCCTCCCACGAATCATCATTACGCTGTTAGCAGGTATTGCCCTTGCTTTATCAGGGTCTATTTTGCAAGGAATAACCCGTAATGATTTAGCAGATCCCGGAATTATCGGGATAAACTCTGGCGCTGGTGTAGCAATTGCCATTTTCTTTTTATTTTTCCCCATTGAAGTGGGTTCATTTATATACATGTTGCCCCTTCTTGCCTTTCCCGGTGCATTACTTACTGCTATCCTAATCTATATTTTTTCATATCAAAAAAATAGTGGGTTGCAGCCTGTAAGATTAGTATTAGTCGGAATTGGATTTTCGATGGCCCTTTCAGGGGTAATAATTCTACTCATTTCATCCGCTGAGCGAGAAAAGGTAGATTTTATTTCGAAATGGTTAGCGGGCAATATTTGGGGTGATGACTGGCCGTTTATTTGGGCACTCCTTCCATGGGTACTCATCCTCATCCCCTTCACTCTTTACAAGGCAAATCGTTTAAACCTTCTTGGGCTAAGTGAACCAGTCGCGATAGGAGTTGGAGTATCAATTGAAAAGGAACGGATCGTCTTACTACTAACTGCTGTTGCGCTTGCAGCGTCTGCTGTTTCGGTGACGGGTGGCATTTCTTTCATCGGTCTAATGGCTCCACATATCGCAAAAGCATTAGTCGGTCCGCGAAATCAATTATTTATTCCCGTTTCGATGCTAATCGGCGGCTGGCTGTTGCTCTTCGCAGACACCATTGGTCGAAATCTTATCGAACCTAGCGGGATTCCAGCCGGGATCATGGTGGCATTAATCGGGGCACCGTATTTTATGTATTTACTATTGAAGAGGCAGAAATAAGGAATTTAGTTGTGAATGTGGTAAGAAGTATACTCAACAGTGGTTTAATGATGGTTATGAAGAAGTTAAAAAATATCACAATAAAAGATATAATTTATGATCACCTCTCCATGATTCTAGTAAAATAAACAGTAAATTTGTACTATTTTAGCACAGTCCCTTGATAATAGATTGCAATCAAAATTGGCATCAATTTGGTAATTTTGAATCATTTCTAAACAAAAGGGATAATGTATAGTAATTGTTATAAATAGAAAATAAAGGGGATTTTAATACTAATAGAACAACAGGTCATAAGGGAGCTAAAAATTGTTCTAGATTAATATGGTCAGCATATAAATTAAAAGCAAAACTAGATTTAGATAAAGATAAGGGATTAGGTGTTTATCCGAGAGATGTATGAGATGCTAAAGACACTAAACTAGTTCGAAATATATAAAAAGATAAAGGAAATAAGTAATCTAATAAGCTTATTGCCTTTATATACGAAGGGTGTTTTTGGATGAAGAAAATAATTATTGGATTAATTATATTGTTAATAATAGTAGCTGGATGTTTTATATATTATAAAAACTTTTATAACAAAATTGATTCTTCACTAGTTATTGAAAATGAAGATATTAAAAAGAAAGACTTCTTAAACGATAAACAAGCTGTGATCTACTTTTCATCAACCATTGATCAAGATGTGGATAATAAAGGTGTAAGTTATGCTGTGTTTATAAATGATAAAGGTAAAGCTACCGGGTATAAAAT
This sequence comes from Heyndrickxia sp. FSL W8-0423, assembly GCF_038009395.1. Taxonomy (NCBI): domain Bacteria; kingdom Bacillati; phylum Bacillota; class Bacilli; order Caryophanales; family Bacillaceae; genus Heyndrickxia; species Heyndrickxia sp. FSL W8-0423. The sequence goes on from NZ_JBBPBE010000001.1 coordinate 125,837, forward strand.
GAAAAGTTTGGAATTGGGAACTATGGTTAATCATGACAATGAATTATTATTAGCAGATAAAAATAAGATTCGATTAATCGGAAATACATACAAGGAATTTAAAATGAACAAAGAACAACATACTGGTGATAAATCAGGATATCTCGAAAAACAAAAGATATATTTTACACTATTTAATAGTGGTAGAAATGAAAATGGTAATTATGATTCCAATGTCTATTATGGAAATGAAAAAGGTTTTAAAATGGGGAATGTGCCATATTATATTTTAACTTCTGGAGTTGATTATAATGAAGTTCCAATTTTAACTCAAGATTCAGTTAAGAATAAATATGTTCTCCGTAAGTTATTAATATCACCTAATAAATTCGCGTTAAAAGATATCGTTATGCTAGATAATAAAAATGATTTAGAATTTGACGGTTTGTCGCCAATTATAAGTGATAAATCCTACTATTACCTAATACTAAGTGAATATATCGATGATACTAATGAAAATACTGTACTATTTCGTATAAATAAGAAAACATTAAAACAGGATAAATTCAACTTAATTGAATATAAAAATAGTGACAATATCACTGCAACACTCCCATTTAATACAAGAAATTCTTCATATATATTTGAAAATAAACTATATTATATTGATGGATTAGGGCAAGTGATAACTTTTGATACCAAATCAAATAAAATTGAAAAGAAATTTACTATAAATAATCCTGTAACGGATGGAGTAAGGCATGGTGAGGAAAGTTTCTTTAAAAATGATAAATTGTATTTAACAAGATATGATGAAAAAAGAAAAGATAAATATTACATTGAAATATATTCATTGGTTAACGGAAAGAAACTAAAGGAAATTAACATTAAGGGATTAGATAAAATTATTTCATCAGTTAAAGGAAAATCGATACATTCATATGATTTTAAAATGTTGAAGTAATGAAATAAAGTGAAATAATATTAACCAACATTCGGAACTAAAGTTTTAAAAATTCGTTTGTTGGTTTTATTATGTTTAGAAGAAATTTTATATAACGATAAGATAGTCGACATGGTTAAAATGCGGAAACCGAGTGATTCATATGCATAGTGAGATGATTTGAGAAGGAAAAGCGGATAATGTTTGTTCCTTCTGCCCGAATGCCTAAGTTCAGGAAAGAAAAGCAAAATGTTTATTAAGGCTAATTTAAAGAGGATAGCAAACAGCTATCCTCTCGAAGAATAATACATTTCAATTCCCCAATAGAAAATGACCGGTTCACATCCCCCTTCTATCCTTCTCAAAACTATCGATTCAAAGCAAACAATGAAATATCATGCTCCGTTTTCCCATTCACAGCTAACTGACTGAGCACTTCACCCATGACACTCGCAAATTTAAAACCATGTCCAGAAAATCCACATGCCAGAATGACCTGATCATTTTCAGGGAGTGTGTCGATAATAAAATGATGATCACTGGATTGGGTCATTAAGCAAGTCCTTCCTTCGACTAGCGATCCATTTGCTTCAGGAAGATAAGTTTGCAGAAAATCTCGAAGCTCCCCTTCATCCGATTCATAGGCTCCAAAATTTTGAGAATGTTGATCAGGGTCGATCGGTTGCCCGCCGTCTGTTCTTCCCAACTTGATTCCCGTGCCATCAATATTTGGAAAACCATAGAACATTTTATCGACATCATCTACGTAAAAGGATGGGAAATGGCCAATATCAAATTTGCCTTTTGGTGTTTTAAACCAACTTACTACTTTCCGTACGGGTTGAATCGGAAGCTTTAGATTTGGCAAAAGCTTCGATGCCCATGCACCTACTGTTACGATGATTTTTTTTGCGTAGAATTCCTCATCAGCTGTAATCATCTTAATCCCATTTTCATTATCCATTTCGATTTCAAGGACAGGCGAATTCGTGACAAGTTTGGCTCCGTTTTCTAAAGCCATTTCTTTATATGCCTGAATAGCCTTTTCACTATAGACAAGTCCTGATTCTTTTTCAAGACAACCAATATAGTGTTCAGGAAGGTGAATTTCGGGCCATTTTTCTTTAATTTCGTTTCCGGATAAGACTTCCAGTTGCAGATTATACTTCTTTGCTGCTTCGATGGTTTCATGAAGGAATACCGAATCTTTCGGTCCCAATCCTAGCACGCCCGTTTTTTCAAATATTTTATACCCACTCTGCTCTTCTAACTCGGTCCACAATTGCTGGGCTCGTTGAACTAAGGACACATACTGCCGGCCTTCACCGTATGCATGACGGATCATCCGTGTCCCTCCGTGGTGACTGCCATGATGATGGGGTGGATCAAAGGCATCAATCAGTAAAGTCTTTACCTGTTGCTTAGCTAAAAAAGCACCCGCAGCCATTCCCATCGTTCCGGCACCGATAACTGCGACATCAAAAAAGGATTCCTGTTTCATCTCGTAATCTCCTAACGATCAATAGATAAGGGCTGTTTAATAGAAATAAACAGCCCATCGTATCATTTTAGTTTTGTTTATAGTCATCTAAATAAGAAACTGGTTTAACAACCGGAACTGCCGCACCTTTGAAATGATCTTTGATGAAGCTTGTCACCTCGTCATCGTGATAAATATCCACAATTTGTTGTAAAGTCTTATCATTTTTGCGTTTCGTTTGGGCAGCAATAATATTTACATAGGCTTTATTGCTGGCATCTTCACCAAATATCGGGTCCTTGGAAGGATTTAATCCGGCATTGATAGCCATATCACAGTTGATAATTGATGCTGTTGCATCGTCTAAGCCACGAGCTGTTTGTCCTGCATCAACCGGTGTAATTTTAAGATTCTTAGGATTATCAACAACATTTTCTACTCCGCCGGCGCCAGTAAAGCCATCTTTTAATTTAATAAGACCAGCTTTTTGCATAAGCAAGAGGGCTCTTCCTAGATTCGTAGGGTCTTTCGGGATGATAATTTGGTCCCCATTTTTGATTTCATTAATGTCTTTAATTTTTTTAGAGTACATTCCCATTGGCCAAATGCTAGTCGTCCCGATTGCGGATAAATCTAATTTACGATCCTTTTTGAAGCTATCAAAATAGACGACGGTTTGAAATGCATTAATATCAATTTCTCCACTGTCTAAAGCGAGATTAGGCTGAACATAATCATCAAATTTTACAATTTGAATATTGATTCCTTTATCTTTTGCCAGTTTTTTAACGAGATTCCATGTTGGAACTTCTGCTGACGATGTACCTACTTTCACTGTTTTGCTGTCCCCGCTTTTTCCTGAACTACTGTTTGATCCACACCCGGCGAGAATAATTAGTAAGCCGAGTAAAATAATTGCTAGTTTTTTCATACTCCTGATTCCTCCATGTAGTTTTTTATTATAAAAAGAATGACCTTTTACAATCGTTGATGTGGTTTATTTTCGTCTTAACTTTTTCGCAATAATATTTCCTAGTGATTGAACGAGTTGAACCAAAATGATTAGTGTGACGACGGTAATAATCATTACTTCGGTCTTAAACTGGTTATATCCGTACGTAATCGCTAAATCACCGATTCCTCCACCACCAACAGCTCCTGCCATAGCTGAAGCACCAATTAATCCAATGGTCGCAATCGTTAAGGCTAGAACTAACGAGCTTCGGGCTTCGGGAAGTAGAAATCTCCAGATAATTTGCCACGGTGTTGCACCCATCGCTTGTGCTAATTCGATGGTACCGTGATCCACTTCTAGTAAAGAGTTTTCAACTAATCGACCGATATAAAACGCTGTATAGAGAACAAGTGGGACAATTGCTGCCGTCGTCCCAATCGACGTTCCGACCACTAATCGGGTGAAGGGGATAATGGCCACGACTAGGATAATGAACGGTACGGAACGAAAAATATTGATGATGACATTAAGAATATTGAAAATAATTTTGTTCTCAAGAATCCCATTTTCTCTTGTAATAACTAACACAACCCCGATGGGCAAACCAATAATAATCGAAATAATTAATCCGACTATTACCATATAGAAGGTTTGATTTATAGCTGTCAAAAATTCCGGCCAGAACCAGCTCCAATCAAAAGCCATCTTCTGTCACCTCCTTAATTACTGCATCATGCTCTTGTATGTAATGGACGGCACGATGGATTTCATCCGCATCTCCTTTTAGTTCTACAATTAAATTTCCAAAAGGTTTCCCTTGGAGCTCCGTTATCATTCCATGAAGAACATTCAAATCGATTGAAAACTGTTTGGCTATATTCGATAATAATGGTATATTCGTTGATGCCCCTTTAAAAATAATCCGATAAATACCATGTGGGTTCGCTTGACTGCTCTTTTCAATCAGCTTTTGTACCGATTTAGGAATGGTATCGTTCAAAACGGTTCGTACGAAGCTTCTTGCAATAGCCGTTTTCGGTTCAGTAAACACGTCGATTACCGAACCTTGTTCAACAATGATTCCTCTTTCAATGACCGCTACCTTATCGCAAATATCGCGTATTACATTCATTTCGTGAGTGATCATCAAAATAGTAATTCCTAATTCATCGCGTACCTTGCGTAATAATTCCAGCACTGCCTCCGTCGTATTCGGATCAAGGGCTGATGTTGCTTCATCACAAAGAAGAATATCGGGATCAGTTGCCAACGCCCTTGCGATTCCAACCCTCTGCTTCTGCCCTCCAGATAGTTGTTCGGGATATTTATCCATGTGATCCTCTAACCCGACAAAGGATAATAATTGAGTGACTTTCCTCTGAATTTCATCCTTCGGTTTCCCTTCTAAAATGAGCGGCATTGCCACATTGCGGAAAATGGTTTTCGAATGCAATAAATTATATTGCTGAAAAATCATCCCGATTTTCTTTCGTTGTTTTCGTAATTCACTTGGTTGTAGGGATAAGAGATCCACACCATTGATTAACACTTTTCCAGCAGTAGGTCGTTCTAATAAATTCACACAACGGATGAGAGTACTTTTTCCAGCACCACTAAATCCTACAACCCCAAAGATTTCCCCTTTCTCTACTTTCAAATTAATTCCTTTTAATGCATGAACCTTATTCTCTTTTCCATACGATTTGTGGATATCTTCTAGTACAAGCATGTTGTTTTCCCCTTTCAAAAACCAATACGAAAAGCGTAAGCGCCTTGCTTAGCCCCGACAAGCAAATGTTCTTTCAGGTTGGTTGCGCTAGACAATAAAAAAAACCACAATCATCCGAAAGTGGTTAGCGTCTATCTAAACCTTATCTTTCAGAATGATAACATTCTGCAGGAATTAGCACCTTTCATATATAGAAGGTTGCTGGACGTCATCGGGCCTGTCCCTCAGTCTCTCTGGATAAGTTATTCAATTTAAAATTTACTTAATACTATAAAATTAATCATTAATTGTCAATACTTTTTTTGAATAAGAGTGATAGGCTTTCTTTGGTAATACAAAAATATTAAACTATTCTTGCATAACCAATGAATATATATTACAATTGGTTGCATAAAAATTCATATCAATTATTTAAAAAGGAGTTTACAAAATGCCCAACACTCTTCTTCAATTTAAACCAAAAAATCAGTCCCCTCCTCAAGATCAGGAGAAGAACGTTAGAAATATCAATGCTTTTGTCCTTATTTTCTTCGTGATTATTATTGCTGCTGTATTAACATACATTGTACCTGCGGGGGAATATGATCGAGTAGATAAGGATGGCCGAACGATCGTTGTTCCTGATTCGTTTCATTTGACGGACTCGTCTCCGGTTGGCTTTTTTAAAATATTCACTAGTATTCATACGGGAATGATTCAAGGTGCTGGAATAATCTTTTTCGTATTAATGGTCGGTGGTTCTTTCGGTATTTTAAAGGCGACAGGTGCTCTTGATGCATTGATACTGACGATTTCAAAAAAGCTCGCCAATCGTGAACTGCTACTTATTCCTGTTCTTATGTTGTTCTTTGCAGCAGGTGGGACCTTAATGGGTATGGCAGAGGAAACTATCATCTATATAGCGATTATCACCCCACTGGCAATAGCCTTAGGATTCGATGCAATGGTCGGATTTGCGATTGTTTCTCTCGGAGCAAATATTGGATTTATGAGTGCCATAATGAATCCATTTAATGTTGGGGTCGCACAAAGCATTGCAGAATTACCAACATTCTCAGGCATTGGCCTCCGACTGGCATTGCTTGCTACATTTTATATCGCAGGAGTCCTATTCGTTTACCGCTATGCCAAAAAAGTTAAAGCACAGCCAGAACTACGGTTCCTAGGAAACTTCCAAAAAGGAAACACAATTGCATCTGATGTAAAGTTAGAAACTCGCCATAAGTGGGTCCTTACTGTTTTCTTACTTAACTTTGTTGTATTGATTACAGGGGTTTTAAAATTCGGTTGGTATATTACAGAAATCGCCGGTTTGTTCCTATTGTTCGGTATCCTCATCGGAATCATTGGAAAATTAAATCCAAACAAAATGGCGGATAGCTTTATGGATGGAGCAAAGGAAGTAATTGGTGGCGCATTAATTATCGGTTTCGCACAAGCCATTCTCGTTGTATTCCAAGATGGAAAATTAATGGATTCCGTTTTGTATTATGCTTCTTCCCTTTTAAGTCAGTTATCACCCGCATTAAACGCAGTAGGAATGTTTTTTGTCCAGCTTTTCCTTAACTTTCTTGTTCCATCTGGAAGTGGACAAGCCGCGCTTACGATGCCTATCATGGCTCCGCTATCTGACTTAGTTGGTGTAACTAGACAGACAGCCGTATTGGCATTTCAGCTCGGGGATGGCATCACCAACTCTATTTTTCCAACGGCAGGGGTATTAATTGCCGGCCTTGCTATCGCGGGCATTCCATTTACGAAATGGTTCAAATGGGTACTGCCATTTATTTTTATCGAGATCGGAATCAGTGTCGTATTCCTACTCATCGCCCAAGCAATTCATTATGGACCGTTTTAAAATAATATCCATGAAACAGGAAGAATTGCACCTTATGTCTAATTAAATACTCAATAAAGAATTTCGGAGGGTTCATCATGTTACAGACAAAACTAGTAGATTCAGCCTTAAAAGCTTGGACAATTGAACAACGCAGGCATTTTCATATGCATCCAGAACTGTCAGGTCAGGAGTTTGAAACTGCCGCTTATGTAAAGGAGAAATTAGCTGAGTTCGGCATTCCCGTCGATTCACGTTTCTCGGAACCAAATGTAATCGCCTATTTTAAAGGCACCGAAGGAAAAAAGACGGTTGCACTTAGAGCCGATATGGATGCTCTTCCTCTTTACGAAGAGGGTGACAAGCCATACATATCAACCGTTCCCGGTGTTATGCATGGTTGCGGACACGATGGCCATACAGCGATATTACTCGCCGTTGCGAAATGGATGAGTAGCCATCCCGACCAAGTGAAAAACAATATTGTATTTATTTTTCAAAGTTCCGAAGAAGCGTCACCAAGTGGGGCACAACAGCTTGTCAAGGAGGGAGTATTAGATGGAGTCGATGTGATTTATGGTATTCATTTAATGTCAAGGCTTCCGCTAGGCAAAATTGGCTTTGCATCCGGCTTTGCCATGGCCTCCAGTGATGATTTCGATATTACGATTGAAGGTGTTGGCGGACACGGTGGCCAACCACAAGACGCAGTGGACCCAATTTATATCGCGACACATCTGATCCAAGCCTTTCAGTCCATTGTCAGCAGAAATTTACATCCATTACATGCCGGCGTGATCTCTTTCGGTGGAATGCAGGCCGGAAATTCCTACAATGTTATTCCGTCTGAAGTGAAACTACAAGGGACGATTCGAGCAATGACATTCGAGGCTGCTGAACTAATGAACAAAAAAACAGCTCAATTAACAGAGTCCATTTGTGCAAGCTTTGGGGCTAAGGGGCACTATCAATTTATCGAAGGGACACCACCATTGTACAATCACCCTGAAGCATGTGAATATGCGTTAAAGGTGATCCAAGATATATTCGGTGAAGAAGCGTTTGAACCAATGGAACCATCCATGGGGGCTGAAGATTTTTCGTATTATTTAAAGGAAAAAACAGGTGCCTTCATTAATGTAGGCATGCAAAGTGAAAAAAGCAAATACCCGCATCACCATCCTTTATTCGATATTGATGAAGATGCGATCCCTACCGCCATTGAGTTGATGATTCAATTGGCATTGAATGGTGAATAGATTCATATTGAAGCACACTCTTCCTATCGAGTGTGCTTTTCGTTGTTTTAGTAGTCCCTTGTTTTAGTAGTCCCTTGCTTTAGTTTCCATTTTTCTTATCAATCGTTTCTTTAATTTTTTTGTTTCCCTCATCTACAAATTTCCTCCACTCATCATTGCCATTATCGACAACTTCTCTCCACATAAGGTTACCTGTATCGACTGCATACTTCCATTTACTATCCCCATAACTAACAATTTTAGAGAATAATTGTCTAGCCGGATTACTGTAATCCTCAAATCGCGTTTTTAAATATTCCCCTGCTTGTTTCATTCGTTCTTTTTCACGAATGCTTTTTTCTTTCATGCTTTCCTTCGTGTTTATTGCTAATGTTTTCTTTTCTTCTTTTAAGTCAATTGCTTTTCTTTTTCCTTCTTCCTTCCATTCGATCCATGCTTTTTGAATTTCTTCATATTGTGCTCGTAAATACTTTTTCAAATCACGTTCCGAATTAACATACGTAAATTCACCGTTTCCAGCACTCGCCACATTTTTCAGTAATTTCTGCCCCTTATTATCTACGTCAAACCCAATTATGTTTACAACCGTTTCAATATCTGCCGACACTAACGCTTTTGCGGCCTTGACTGGGTTCCCACCACATGTTTCAATGCCGTCGCTTACTACATATACGACAACCTCATCCGTATTTTTAGGAATATCTTCTTTTACTTTATTTAACGCAAGACCAATAGGCGTCCAACCCGCTGGTTTTACCTTTTTCAATGATTGGTTAAATTTTGACTTGTCAAAGCGACCATTATAAAAATTCTCTGAACTGCTGCAAGACATTTTTTTATCAGAATCACTTCCTGTGCCTTTATGACCATAAACTCGCATTGAAATGGTGGCATTTTCCGGAATTTGCTCAGCGAATTCAAGAACCGCTTCCTTTGCTACTTCCATTCTTGATTTCCCACCAACAGAAGCTTTCATACTCCCACTAGCATCGATTAAAATGGCGTAATGTGCGGTTTTCATGCCCGGTATCTCAACTGACTCATCAGGTCGATCAACAGAAATATTAACAGTAGAATCAAAGTTTAATAATGTTTCCATTTCTTTATGATAATCCTCGCTCAATAAAAACTTTAACTCCTCCATATACTGTTCCTTCGTTAAGTCATCAGGCAACTGATCCAGTGCTTCTTTTACTTTTTCTTCGTCGTATTGATCGCCGCTGTATTTTCCAGGATAACGAAGTAATTCTTTTTCAATATCTGATAATTCACGTTTCGGCATCTCAATGTCATAATACTTAACTTCCTTTGCCGTGTACTCGTTTTCTGACTTTTCCTCTACTTGTTTCACTTCAGTGGACTGTTTTTTGTCTTTATCCGCATTTGGTGACTGTGAAACATCCTTCGAGCATGCCGCCAAAATGAGTGACAAAAATAAGAATACATATAAAAGCTTTTTCACAGTTCATGTCCCCTTCTAAATAATGGATATATATTACCATCATACCTAAATCTATACATTTTTGGGAGAGTTCAAAATTCCTATTTCATTCGTACTAGTTCATATGTATAAACATTTCCTTATGGAGGCTAGCAAACATCAGAAAGGATACAAAAACATTAGTGGCCTATTACACATCAACAAAGCAATAGGCCATCCCCCACTGTTTCCTTCCTCTTAACCTACTGAACTTAAAAAACTTTGAAGGTTTTTTTTATGCCAGCCGGCACCAATCATTACTTTATTAACTTTAAAACTAGTTGAGCCGTTGGCAGTATCAAATTTCACTTTATAACTTGCAAGTTTTGATTTTAATTCAATATTAGTAATTTGATCCTTTGGAATAAATACATGGGCGTTCTGTACGATTTTTCCGGTAAGATTATCGATTGGAATGATGACAAGCCCTTTATCTGAGTAATTTAAGACATTGAATTTTGTCGAAAGGACTGATCCAGCACCATATAAAACATAATCCAAAGTTGATGGCATAATTACTCCACATACATTTTTGTCTTGTCCAGTTGGATCGTAAAGATCATGTTCTTTTAAATAATTGATAATATCATTTTCCTTTAACATTTACATGCCTCCATATTTACAAATGTGTTCTTATTGTTTCTACGACGAGACTCCAACTTTTATAAATACATATTGGAATATTTCGTCACCTGATATAACGTGATAAAAGGGGGTGATTTGATTTAATCCATTGTGCTCGATATAATCCAATAACATGTGATAAGCTATTTCTGTTTTCTGTTCAAAATGGTCAAATAAACAAATCGAGAGCATGTCCTCAACGTTATAATAACTATGAAAATAGTAATCTTCCATTGTTACAATGCTATCCTCTTTAATAGGCATAAATAATTCAGCATGCACCATTTCGTCCATAGGAACGTTCGTTATTGAATAGAATAATGGTCCCTTTATCGTTGCCTTTTGTTGAATTACTTCATGTAAAAACTGCTTCAAGATGCTATCAATTTCTGTATAGTGGAAATAAACGCGCTTAGATAGGACATTAGTATAACGGATCGCATCTTTAGGATTGATCATCTTATGCCTCCCTTACTATCGGTGCGTAAATATCAATGATCCCTTCTCCGTACACATCTAAATAAATATGGTAAAATGTTTCCTCTAATTTCAGATTATATGCTTTAGCAGAGGCATGAAGTAATTCGTAAGACTCTTCAATGTCATCTTCTACATCTGCATGTCTATACGCTAAACCGTCATCAAACTTCCACAATTCATCAAATCGATATTTGTCATTATCCTCCATTTGTATAGATGTATTCACTGGCATATAAAACGTATAATCAGCCTCACTCACTGATTTATCAAAATGAGAGACTTTGTAAATAATCGGGCCAGTGCTATATAATCCATTTTTAATAATGGCATTTCGAAAGTCTCTTGCTACAATGTGCCACCCGTTTGTTTTACATCTTGCGGAAGTACTTATTACATTATGAAAAATTATCGGACACCGTTTGATTTTCATTTTTTTCCTCCACCGACCTTCTTTTCAGTTGATTTCTTCTTTTGTTTATTATGATGGGTCACTAGGTATGTTTGATTCTTCCTAGTCTTGGTCCGTTTGGTGGTTTTATTTTCTTTAATAGGTCGCTTAGGCATTGGGATGATGAACGAATCAAACCTGAATTTACAATAAGTAAGTAAGAAAAACTCTGGCCAGGCAAAGGCAACGGCGTATTGAAAGACAACACATAATAAAAGAAAAAAATACAATTGTAATAATGGACCAAAGCTGACTGATGAATCGGATAACACCTTGAAAATTGATCCCCCGAGCATCGTAACACCAAATACGATGGGAAAACTGATTTGAGCTTTTGACTGTGCAAAATTATATAATCCTTTTCCACCTTTGCGAAATTCACCTTTTCTAACCCTTTGGATACCTCTAATTGTTGAAACAATCAAATAGATTAGCCCACCAATACATAAAATAATAGCAGTAGTCCTAATGTTATTAGGTACATTTTTTCCCATGCAAAATATTAGAAGAGCTAAATAAAATTCAGTAGACGTTTTTAATGAAATAATACTCAATAATATTGATTGCAATCTTTGAAAACGATAGGCGTATTTTTCCTTTGAATACAAAAATGTAAATAATAATTGGGTTATTAAAAGAACAATACTAACATTCGCAATTATAACCCAAAAAATGCTTGTGACATGGTGGCTACTCCCAAAAATCCCCAAAGCCAGCACGCTTGTTACTACGGCACTTATTGCGAAAGCACCCCAGAAAAATACAGAAATGCCATCAGGGCTTAACCGATCTACTGCTACCATCCTTAACTCATAAAAATCATCTTCAACACACTCTTTTAACATATAAACCTCCAACTTTACCAAAAAATCTTATCAAGTGTTTTTCCGACATCTTTTGCACAGTCCCAAACTTTATCAACAGCTTTATTAGCAATGTCTTTTGTTACTTCGACTACACTTTGTGGCGGTTCTAATATAGGAATTTTTACGTTTGTTACGCCAAAAACTAGAGCACCTGCTACCGCACCTACTACCGTACCAGCAGGAGGTAAGAGCGCTGATCCATACGCTGCTCCAGCTGCCATAGCCCCGGCACCTGCAGCTAGATCAATCGTTGTATCTACTGCGAATTTCTTAATTTGCTTTCCACCCGTATATTCCCACTTACCTGTTTTATCATTATAAAAATTACCTACAAAGTCATCATACACAGTAAGGCCGGTACCTAAAATTCCAGTACCTTTTCCAAGTTTGGTTAAATTTGAAGCGCTTTTCCAACCTTTAAAACTCTCCCAAATTTTCATTTCATCTTTAAATGTCTTGCTTGCAACCTTTAATTTAGATTGATCTACTCGATCTACATAATTTCTTAAATCTTCAAATTGGCTATTCGTAAATTTATTACTATTTGTTCGAAATAACTTATTACCAATCTTATCATAAAGAGGAATTCCTCCATTAACGAGCTCTGTTACCAAGTCACGATTCCATTTCCACTTACCACCAAGGTTTTCTACGAGTAATTTACGATATTTCTCATAATCTCTTATATTTTTAAGTTCCTGACCTTTAATTTTAATATAAATTTTGCCTTTGTGCTTAAACATTTTAAAATGCAAATCACCAATTCTTAGGAGTTTACCAGAATTCATGATGGCGGCACCAAAACTAACTCCTGTGTTTCTAATTAAAGTAACCAGCCCTAAGTCATCAACCATCTTCTGGAATGTATCCCCGCTTAGTGATTCCCCGGCTTCACCAACCTCTTTTTCACTTAAGAATATTCCATTCTTTGTCCAGTTGCTGATTTTCCCTGTATATTGCTGGATTTCCTGCAATTTTTCGGTGGAGGGGTTTAGCTTAGTTGTACTGTTATGATCGAGGTGGTCTAAATCGTCAATTGTTTCACGAAGATGTGCTTTTGCATCGCTTATATATGTGTCAAATGTTCGTGTGTTGAATGTGGGAGCGGCTACCAAATCATTGACCGAACTCAAATGATGCTGAATGTTTTGTAAGGTATTATGTAATCTTTCTTCTACCTTGGTAAGACCGAGCTTGGCATCGTGTTCAATGAAATCCTCACGGACAAGTCCATCCTGGGATTCATAGTGTTCTACGACGTTTTTAATTTCCCGTAGTTCATCGATATAGCGATCAAGGAATTCTTCTAATAATAAAAGAACAGGTATGTGAAGAACCGTGAAATTTTCCCGTATGGCATTTCCGCCTTCGCCCTTTAAAGCATCGTCCAATCCAATAACTTTTTTCACTGCATTATGAATAGCCAGAAGTTGCTTTTTTTCCGTTTTCTTTTTCATAATGATAAGATCAATTGCATGAGTAAGCTCGGATACTTTCAAAATTTTCATCGCACGGTCTCCTTACCAAAAGTACTATCCGCTATTTTATTCTCCGCTTCAATAAACCTTTCAATAGCAGACCATGCTTCATTTTCAGTAGTAAGTAAAAGGGATTTATATTTTTTAAGGAGTTCATAATAGTTCTGTTCAATGTCTTCAATTTTATTAATGACGCTAAGGGTGGACTTTAGGAACTCCGTTTTTGGTTGATTCAAATCTAGCCTATTTGTCACTGCAATTAAATCGCGCAATATAGGTTCTATTTCACTTTTTACTACTTTAATCTCCTGCATTGTTTTCTCCATTCGTCTAATTTCTTAATCCTGATAGTTCTCTCCTTTTTGAAATAACAGAACTCATAAGATGATGATTTTCACTCTCCAATTGTTTAATTTTCGATTCAATGGCATCGATCACATCTTCAACTTGATTATTGGCTATCTGCTTATAACTTCTATTAATTCTATCAAGTATGTTCAAATGCTTAGAAGCATGCCTACCTGCCCAAGTATTAGATGAAAATTCAGGCTTATAAACTTTTTTTTGGTGATGAATAAGCTCCTCTTGATCATTTTCGATGTTGCTCTTTGCTTTCCATAAGCGTTTTATCTTTAATTCATTCTCAGACATTATTCCAGAAAGTCTAGATATCTCATGATTTAAAATGTTGACGGCTTTTTCCACATCACTCATTCTTTCACCTCCGCAATGGATTCACGTTTCCAAACAGATAAGGTTTTCGTTCCATGACGTAATAAACTAGGAAGTTTCAACACTACTGTCGACTGTAAGAAAATTATCCCTTACTTTTGCATCAATTTTCCATTCTATTTAATTTTACTTATGATAAAAACTGAATTCAATCGTGAAAAAGTCCTAAAAATGGAAAGAGCGGGATTGTTCCTCAAGTCAGGTCAAAAAACTAACTAGGAAAAAAAGTGAATGATTAGGAGTGTATGTGATGTCATCAAACATTACACAAAATTTTTTACGTAAAAATGCCAAAAGTCTGGGGTATAAAATTAACAGGAAACATTTACTTTCGCAACGCAGGCGGGTGGATTAATCAACTATATGAAAAATCGGCAAAAATAGTAGTCCAATTCAGGAGGGATGAAGATGATAAATAGAGAAATTACATGCAAGGCTTGTGAAGGGGCCGGTATGCTTTCTGATGTTAAAGGATGACAGTATACATGTAATGTATGCCATGTAACCGGGGAATTAAATACGGACGGGATCAGGAAACCTGCGAAAGTTATGTCCGTGGATGAAACCAATCGTTTACTTGATTAATGTTTAGGGGGAAAGGAAGCAGACCGAAGCGCAATCTTGATTTAGTCGAGTTTGGCGGACACCGGTTCCGTAGGTTCATTTTATAAAAATAACGGATTCAGTGTCCGTTTTTGATATCACATTGTAAACCTCTCCAAAATCTTTCCCACTTCAATCCCCACATCGTGATTTTTACGCTCGTAATGAATATGTTTTTAATACCCTTTGTTAAATAGTCGGAAAAATGGACCGGAACCACTGTCGGCGCCCATACCATTTATTATTTATTGAATACCATTAATAAATAGGAAGGAGAAAAGGAGGGGAATTATGTCTAATCAAAAACGCGAAAAGGTCATCCATGTGGATAACCTTGTCATACATGCAAAAAATGTTGAAGTTATACAGGAGCGTCCTCATCACACTCAACCAGAAAGAAGAAATCCATGGGACTTCTTTTTCAGAGGACAACCAAGAACCCAAGAAAACTTGGAAGGAACCGCTGAAAACATTTCTCAAGAACAAAACGAATAAAAAATCCGGACGGTTCTTCTACTGTTTCATTGAAGTAAAAGTACCGTCCTTTTTTCTGTAATTTCTTGTAAGTAGGAAGGTAGAACATGAAAACCGTCTCCATGTTCCAAAGAGGATTTTTCTGCAGCATTATGGTTGAAGGTTTACGTGGTTAACCTAATTTGCATTTAATATTGTTAATTTCCCTTTCATTCCGTGCTGTTTTTTCCCATATGAAGTCCTGATCAATTTGATAAGATTTCAATTGTTTTACTATTTCTTTATGCCGTTCCTCTCCTTTTGATTGCATTTCTTGCTGGATACGCTTCATTTCTTGTTGTTCTTGTTTCATTTCTTGTTGTTCTTTTTTCACCTCCTGTTGCTCTTTCTTCATCTCCTGTTGTTCTTTCTTCATTTCTTGTTGCTCCGCCCGAATGGATTTAACATCTGATTGAAGAGTTTTTACATCAGATTGAAGGGTTCCTACCATTCTAATTAATTGTGATAGCATATTTTCAACTTTATCAACATTCATTTTCCTATCACCTCCTTCCAACTATTATATAACAAAGAGATCATTTTAAAAATTTCTTTTATTTGTGTCTATAAGACGGGGACATCATACTTTGGGTTTTGTGACGCATACATTGTTGGAAATTCTACCTTTTTTCTGTTTGTGGATCATAGATTTCTATTTGTGACTCATAGATTCCTGTTTGTGCATCATACTTTGGTTTTTGTGACGCATTCCCCGTTTGAAAATACTGCAAAATCGCGTCCCCGATTATAGAAAACGGGACATTGGACTTGTGGTCCGCCGCCCCATCATTATTTAGTGGATATCAAGCATCTTTGCTACTTTTGATGAAATTTTATTCTCTAATTGATCAGTAAATGGCTGCAGTCTCTTCTTAGCCGGCTTTGTTTTCAATGTACCTTCTAAAGTTGGACGATCATAATTTAAGCTTTGTTTACGTAAAATCGACGCCTTTGAAAAGTGTTTATAGATTTTCGCCTTATTTCCTGCTTCTATCGCGAGCTCTGTTCTGATAAATTCAATATCCGCTAATACCATATCTCTTAATGCTTTCACAAAAGGTGTTAACTCTGTTTTCAGCTTTTTATTTTTAGTTTTTGCTAAAAATCCATTCGCAGCATCTGCAATTTTTTTGAGTTCGTTTATCGTTTCCGGCGCAACTTTTTTTAATGATTTTCCGTTATTCAATTTGGATGTGATGGTCTCGAGCAATTCTTTTATATCTTCACTTTCAGAGAGGGTAAGACCATTAGGGTTAGCATCCGACATATGTTTTGCTAATGTATGCAGCTGTTTCGTTGCATTTGGTTCAATATATTTAAAGCTGTCATCCCAACTTTTTTGAGCGTTAAAGTCTTTCGTATTCCATGAATAATCTGCAATCGCAAAAAGAGCGATTTTCGATGCTTCCGCTTCTTGCATTGGATTTGTTACAGCACCGGAAAGATTCTTAATTCCCGGTTGAAGCATTTCTCCTTTTCCTAAAAATACGCGTGACATATCCACATCATTGACTGGCCAGTTTAGCCAGAATAAGGGATCTCTTCTTTCGACACCATCATTGCTCTTATTTTTAAACGTATCAATGGTAGATTGCTCAATTGGTGCACATGTCGTTGACCCAGTCCAGAAGATTTGAATGTCTTTAGGAAATCCTTTTTCATAAGCATTCAACTCTGAAGGATTCCAAGCCCAACCGGAATTATAGCTTGCTGGACAGTACAAAATATCATAGACATCTCCTTTTGCTTTTGCCCAATCATGTACGGAATTCATTAAGGAAACAACATAATCGGTTGGCAGACTGCCGACATCATCGCCTAAAACACCGAATTGCCGAACTCCTACATCGTATAATTGATCGAATTTAGCCAGCATTTTTTTCGTATTTTCCTCTAGTTTTAACATCGGGTCTCCGCCAGATTGGGCAATTTTAGCAACTTCACCTAACGGGGAAATCGTCCAAACAAACCGTGTCTTGTTTTCATTTCCGACTTGTGCCATTTCCTTAATTTCGGATAACTTTTCAGCGGGATATAATTCATCCCATTTTTCCCTATGATAAGGATCATCTTTTGGAGCAAAAATATAAGACGTCATTTTATATTTTCCGCCAAATCTCATCAATGACATTCGGTCTTCATTGCTCCAAGGGATTCCGTAATATCCTTCTATAAATCCTCTGATTTTTGTGTTTGCAAAGTCTTGAATCGATAAGTTTCGTACTTTTTTGTTTTTTAACTGTCCTAAAATAGCGTCAAGGGTTACAACACCATAAAAGCTTGCATCTGTATCTTTTCCTAAAATTGTAATCGTATTATCTTGAATTTCTAGTTGATAGGCATCAATTTTAGAAAAATCCACTCCTTTCCCTTTCAGATGCTTGGAGGCATATTGATCAACGGGACCGTTTGAACTCTTCGTCCCAACCAATAGATTGATTCTATCAGCAGCTGGCTTCTTCCCTACTGTCGGGGTTGGATAACCATTTTGTTTCAATATAGTTTTTACCTTTTTTCTTGTTACGGAATCAATCGTATCATCGTAAATCACGCGGATCGGTTTGTTTAATTTCGTCTCACCTTTGTGATAGGATACTTTGTGAGGTACAGGGTATATTTCATACTCTAATGGATATTTTTCTTTTGCGGAGGTCGTAGGTGTTTTAATACTAATCACGGTGCTAAAAATCAAAGTGAAAATAATAGTGAGCTTAATCCAATGTCTTAATTTCAAAAATCTTCCCTTCCTTCTTCGCAATTTTATTTTCCATAATTGGTTTGTTCTAATGAAAATAAAAAGGCATAGAAAACAATTGGGACACTCCCAAGTTTGTTTTCCATGCCTAGTCCTGCCCAGTAACATGAAACCAATTATATACTCACATTCTAAAGCGCTTCCAATCCAAAGGTCAATATAATCTGATGAATTTGGTATTAATTTACTAATAGGGCAAGGGACGATTTCCTTGCTTTGCTTCATTTAATGGGTAGTTGGAAATAGGTGATAGCGTAGACGATGGACCATTGTCCCCTTTCTAATAAAAGCCTCACAATGTCCCTCTTTTAACTTGTTCAATCAATACGTCCATATTTCCTTCTATTGTACTCGCTTGTTGGAATAGTTGTTGAATGGTCTTTGCTTCGTTTTCTGAAAGCTGATAACTTATTTCCCTAAATTGAAGTTTCATTTGCTCTAAGATGCTTAATGCAGAGATATTATATATGATGACTGCCTCATATTGAGTGCCATTGAATAGGGCGATTTCGATGTATGGTTTGAAAGACTGGAGAATGTCCGGTAGATGGTCGATGATATTTGCGATAAGCACTTTCACATGTTCACATGTATCAATGGCAGTTGAAACCATCTGATCCATTTCTGAAATTTTCTCCCTCAGTCGATTATCAAAGGAAACAAAAGGAATACGAATCAAACTGGCTTCGAATTTCATGATCTTTACAATTATTTGAGCGTCATACAGGACATTAATTAGCTGATTGGTAATGGATCCTAATTGATTTAAAATTGGGTCCAATTGAGCAATCGTGTTTTTTGAGAATCGATTAAAATTATATTGAAGCTGTTCCCTGCGAATATCCATTCCCGCTTTCAAATAAGGTGATGGCTCACATATCACCTGTAGTGATGGGGTGATTTTCGTAGAAACAGATTCTAATCCGCCCCCTTTTCCATCCTCTATTCGATTTCCTATTTCAGTATCCAATTGTTCGAACATCTCTTTTACTTCTTCAGTTTGTGTTTTAAAATTTGAAACTTGTTTCAATACGGTCGCTTTATTTACGTCTATTTTTTCATAATGTGCTTTTAATTCATCGACAATACCATCTAGAAAATGATTATCGATTCCTTTAAAGAGAAGTGGAATATCCTTTTGGGTGATGGATGTAATGCATTCCTCTAAATCTAAAATTGCTTGACCTAATTGGGCAATTAATAACGGAAGATTCACTAAACATCCTTGTAATCGACTGATGCTGCTTAGGATTGATGTTATTTTTTCAGCAAAAGGGGAATGAAACAAATCTAGCATGAACCCACCGGCTGGGCTCACTTTTTTCAACATTGACATACCCAAACTTTCAACTTTAACAAATGCTAATAATTGATTGAGCATCGGATTGGATCTAAGTAATTCGTCAAATTGAATTTGGAGATTCGTCTTTCGGTCATCTAAATGACTTCCTTCCGATTCCACTGTCCGAATGGAGTGTTGCAAATAATCATCTGCAGTTTTGCACGATGCCATAACTTGCGTTTCCATAGCGGAAGCTAATTTCGCCATACTTTCTTCATTAATTTTAATCCTCTGTGAAGTCCCGACTGATTCATCGGTAAGCGGATCCCCTGTCCAAATATTCGTGCTGATATAAGCATCTGCCATGAAATGAATTTCCCCATATGAAGGAGTTCCCTTTTTTCCAATAGTTATTTTTTCTTTTATTGTATTAGTTTCTTCATCACTCACATAACCTGTATGATTATTGGCGAAAAATTTCAACCAGCTGATACCGAAATTGATTTTGATGTTTTTTCCGGGCATACGATTTTCGTACCCACCAGCCATTTCCGCTAGTGTTAAAGGATCATAGATTCCACAATAATTAGTGATATTCGCATGTTTATAGTCTTTCATTTCCTTTGCGACATCCGCTGGCAACATTGCTGGATCCAAAGTCACAGAGTGAACCTGTTCCTTGACCGCCACATAATTGGCCAATCCGCCTCCGAGTGAATTTCCTGCCACATGATCAATATGCTTATATTTTTTCTTCATTTCTTTATAATAGGCATGGGCATCTCTGAATTGATCAGCGGTTTTATCCGATAAGACTAAGCTTGCATCTGTCAAAACATCAGCATTGTTCTTTTCAGGTTGCGTGCCTTCGTAGATGATGGAGATTTCTCCTGTTGTATTATCAAGAACTACTGCTGCATCAAGGCCGGATGGAAGGGTGTCATAATTTGTGTCTAGAACCTTATATTCGGTTTTGTTAACCTCTACAACACTGTTTCTTGGTGGATGTTTGTAAATACTAAATCCACTCAACTGTACTAAATTCTGGTCAGGTGTTTGTTTTAAATGAATAAAAGTATTTTCCATTTAATCACCTACTTATAAAGTTTAATAAGGATTTCATCAATTCCCGGAGTTGTTCCTTGATAACTCTTATCTAATCCTGTTTTTTTGTTAATTTCATTACTTTGATTAAAAACGGCATAATTTCCAGGGGGTAATCCTTTTGTCTGTTTAAACTCTCGAATAATGTCATTTGCGAGCTTTTTCTCAGGATTACTATTTCTTTTTTTCATATAAAATGTTAATGAAATTTCTATGCAATTCTTATCTGGAGCATATTCACTTTCAAATTGTTGTTTGAATATTAATTCCCGCAAATCACTTTTTTGGATACTATGATTCTTCATATAGGCGTTATAAGCAAGCGGAAAATCCATGGATAATGTGCTTGTATAATAATAAGGGGTTGTATATCCCGTGTCCCTTGTGTTGTTCACGGCCTCTTGCCTCATCCCAACCACAGGGTATTTCTTCGCAATCATTTCACAAAACTCATCCAGCTTTTTAAATTCCTTTTCATACGCCATCACATAAAGCCCTGACATGATAGCCCCTTCCACAGAGCCTTCATATGCGAAAACATCATCGGATATTTTATTATTTTCTATATTCACACCGACTACAACAGATGTATGAAAATAAGGTTCTTGCTTGGATTCAACAAACACGACAACAGCATTTTTTGCTCCAACAAGATTATGGGGTGTTACTTCTAAACCATATTCTTTTTTGAAAAATTGATCGACCACCTTAATAATCTCTACTCGGTGCTTTTTTGCAAATTCGCCTGTTTTTTCACCGTTATCAAATGAAAAACCTTGGCCTGTGTAGTCTTGGACAGGCATAAATATTTCATCTTCTTCTGCTTTTTTGTTATTGGTTTGACTGTTCATAAAACTGCATCCTCCTAACATGAGGCTAATACTGAGTAGTAAACCGATAGATAGTTTCCATCTTCTTATCATTTCTCCCACATCCCACATGTTTTGCTATTATAAATTTTACAGGATAAAAAAGGTAGGTAAAATAGGATAAAAGGCTTGTGGGTATATGGATAGAGGTTCTTAAGTAGAAATAAACATGTTTTGTTTTTTCACTAAAATGCTTTTGATTTTAAGTGGTTGTTATAAATACTGTATACTTAATTGCACTAAATCTTGATTAGGTGAATACGTTAATCGATCTTATATCTTGTAATTTCATCACCTTATTTATAAAGATTGATAATAATATCATCAATACTTGGAGTTGTTCCCTTAAAGCTTCTTTCATTCCCAGTCTTTTTATTTATTTCATTACTTTCTATAAAAATCCCATAATTACCAGGCGGAAATCCCATTTCCCTTTTAAATTCATTAATTACTTTATTGGCCATTTTTTCATCCGGTAAACTGCGAACTTTATTCACATAAAATGACAATGAAATATCTACAGTATCACTTTCGCTATCATATCCATCTTCAAATTTCTGTTCATAAATTAATTGCCGAAGCTCTTTTTTTGATATGTTATGATCCTTCATATAAGCGTCGTATGCCTTTGGAAAATAATTATTTAATGTACTTGTATAAAAGAATGGTGTTGCATATCCCGTATCCATTGTATTGTTCACAGCCTCTTGCCTCATCCCAACCACAGGATATTTCTTCGCAATCATTTCACAAAACTCATCCAGCTTTTTAAATTCCTTTTCATACGCCATCACATAAAGCCCTGACATGATTGCACCTTCAACCGAACCTTCATATGCGAAAACATCATCGGATATTTTGTTATTTTTTACGTCCACACCGACTACAACAGAGGTATGAAAATAAGGTTCCTGCTTGGATTCAACAAACACGACAACAGCATTTTTTGCTCCTACAAGATTATGGGGTGTTACTTCTAAACCATATTCTTTTTTGAAAAATTGATCGACTACTTTAATAATCTCTTCCCGGTGCTTTTTTGCAAATTCGCCTGTTTTTTCACCGTTATCAAATGAAAATCCCTGGCCTATGTAGTCTTGGACAGGCATAAATATTTCATCTTCTTCCGCTTTTTTGTTATTGGTTTGACTGTTTATAAAACTGCACCCTCCTAACATGAGGCTGATGCTGAGTAGTAAACCGATGGATAGTTTCCGTCCTTTTTTCATTTTCTCACACCTAACATGTTTGGCTATTTTAAATTGGATTTTATTATGTTTACAGCTTTAAAAACATTATATCAAGCCAGAAGTTGTTCCTACGCTAGATACTTAGGGACAGTTTTTGAAGAAACAAGAAAATGTCAAATCACTTTCTTCTATTAAAAACTATCCCCTTTTATCGTCTTATAATAATTTCATCGATATCTGGAACTGTACCTTCATGACTTTTCTCTTTCCCAGAACTTTTAATTAATTCATTACTCCGAAGAGTAATCCCATAATTTCCTGGAGGTAGCCCCTTTGTCTTTTTGAAAAGATTGATAATCTCTTTCACCATTTCCTTACTTGGTTGGCCTTGTTTTTCTTCCATATAAAATGTAAGAGTAACAAGAAAATCTTCTTTATCAAACTTCTTTCTGTTAATTATATTCCGAAGTTCAGCTTTTGAAATTTGATGATGATTAGTAAATGCATCGAATGCTTTAGGAAAATCAGATGCTAGTGTACTTGTATAATAAAACGGAGTACTGTAACCCGTATCCATCGTTTTATTTACAGCCTCTTGCCTCATCCCAACCACTGGATATTTCTTCGCTATCATTTCACAAAACTCATCCAGCTTTTTAAATTCCTTTTCATAAGCCATCACATAAAGCCCTGACATGATTGCACCTTCAACAGAGCCTTCATATGCGAAGACATCATCGGAAATTTTATTATTTTCTATATTCACACCGACAACAACAGACGTATGAAAATAAGGTTCTTTCTTGGATTCTACAAATACGACAACTGCATTTTTTGCTCCTACAAGATTATGGGTTGTTACTTCTAAACCATATTCCTTTTTGAAAAATTGATCGACTACTTTAATAATCTCTTCCCGGTGCTTTTTTGCAAATTCCCCTGTCTTTTCACCGTTATCAAATGAAAATCCTTGGCCTGTGTAGTCTTGGACAGGCATAAATATTTCATCTTGTTCTGCTTTTTTGTTATTGGTTTGACTGTTCATAAAACTGCATCCTCCTAACATGAGACTGATGCTGAGTAGTAAACTGATGGATAGTTTCCATATTCTTTTCATTTCTCCCACATCCTACATGTTTTGCTAATTAAAATTTTACAGGATAAAAAAGGAAGGTGAAATAGGAGAAAAGATTCGTATGTATATTGAAGGAGGCTTTTGACAGGCATAAAATAGGGGAACGGTTCCACTGTTTTATAAAAACAAATATACCGTTCCCGTACTTATGTTAAATTTAAATCACCTTTTTCTCATTTAAAAATTTGGAATCACTTTTAACCATGACTTCAGTAAAATGATCTGGAGCTACTTTAGCTTTTATTTTCATAGCCAGTATATAGACAAGTCCAGAAACGATAATGGATTGAACAGCTGGTAGACCAAATGAATGAACATATTGTGTATAGTATCCGACAAACGTTCCCACTACTAAAGCAATTGTAGCCATCCAGTTCCACCCTTTATGATCAACCCATTGATGCTTTCTGATAAAAAAGAAGTCAGCCATCATAACACCACCAATAGCTGGGTATATAAGGGCGGTCATATAAAGGAAATCCGTAAAATAATCAAGAATACCAGCAAGGGCGATGACAATCGCAATAAGTGTTCCGGCTAAAGTAAGCAAGGCACGACCTTTATTTGAGTTAACATTTAACATATTAGCCAATGCAAGTCCCATACTATAATTATTCACTAATTGACTCGTCCAAGTAGCTAACCATAAAATGAGAAATCCCCACACTGGAAAGCCAAGATTCATCATAACATTTACTATATCCGCATCTCCAACACCAATCGACATAATTGCACCAACATAAAAGAGTGGGAAACCCACGGCAATAATACCTAATGGGATTAAGACATTATCCTTTACACGTGGCTTGGCATATCGCGTATAGTCAGATGCAATCACCCATTGAGAAACATTGATTCCAATAACTAGACTAATAGCAGCTAGTATGGTCATTTGGGGTTCTGGGCTCCAAGAGGCAATTGTATGCCAGCCTGTATTTTTTAATGCATAAAAAATTCCAAAAGCAATCAATAAGAGACCTGCTGGTACCGCTAAATAGTCTGTCCACTTCATCGATGAATAACCGATAATAGATGGAAGAGCGAAGAATAAACCTGCAATAACAGTTACAACCGCCCAAGGGAACCATTGTGTCTGATAATCGATACCAATCATGGCAGAAATGGCATTCCCTGCAACAGCCGTTTGCAATGCCCACCATCCCAATGATACGATAAAAATAGTTAAACCTACGATAAATCTAGCTTGATTAGCCCCAAAACTAGTTCGTGCAATAACTGAAGAAGTTCGTCCTGTTTTCGCCCCAATATATCCTTGCAAAGCATTACCAATCCATTGAAAAACAAATAAGGCAATGAGTAAAATCCAAAATATTTTACCTAGTCCAAAGCTGGCAGCTAACGAAGCCCCCACCATTAATACGGGAATAGTAAATTCTAGTCCACCAAAAATAACTGCTGGAGAAATCCAATGTTGCCTTTCATTCAAAGGCACTGCCGAAAGCGCCTCATCTTTTCCGCCTTTTTTTAATGATACGTCCTCCATCTTCTTCAACCCCTTAACCATATTTGACGAACATCTTCCTATGAAAATAATTAGCAATATTCTGTTAAATTATAGTGTGAAAAAAACCTTGTCAAGCAAGGTCTTTTTCCATAGGTTTCTATCCAACTAGCACCCATACAATTTCACAATCTTCATCTCCATCATTATAGGCAATATGTTCTTGCCCAGCTGGAATGAATGTTGCTTCACCACTTGTGACTTTAAACGTTTTACCTATTGTTTCAGTAACAATGGAACCTTTTATCACAATTGAATACTCATTTTCTTGATGATTTGAAACACCTGTCAATGGCACCCGCTTCCCCGGTGGAATAACGACCGTACCCATTTTCATTGATCCCGACAAAGCTTCGTGAGAAAAAACTGTTTTTAATGGAACGACAGCATTTGGATCAGCTGATAGGTTTTCAATTTTCATGACTTCCATACTATGCACCCCTTTGTTTGCGTTTATCTGTTAAATCTTCAACTGTAAAATCTTTTTCATTAATAATGACACCATATTCATCTTCGGCTTGTTGTATTGAAAGATATCCATTTCGCACATCTCTAGCTACTTTTTCTGCCGGTCGTTTGAATGGATCGCCATATCCACCCCCAGTAGCAGTGACTAATTTCACAACATCACCTTTATTTAATGGATACCTTGGAAAAATTCCATATGGTCCATCAACTTCACCATTTGCTTTTTCAATAAAAAATTCATTAGCTGAACCACTTTTTCCACCATTAATACCCCATGGCACAAATTTATTACGACCAAACGTTACAGAGACTGTTTGATTATCTGATAGTGCTCGATAAGAGCGTATGACTCCTGAACCACCAATGAATTCTCCCGCCCCTGCTCCATCAGAACGTAAGCTGTATTCATCCACCATTATCCCATAACGAGTCTCTGCTACTTCAACAGGAACATTGTATGTTTCACCATCACCAATACAGAATTGGCCCCTTGCCCCATCTTGTCCATCAGCTCCACCCCATCCTCCTACGGATGGTTCAACGATTAGAAACGGTTCATTTGTGTCTTGATGGATTCCAGATAGGACAACTGAACAAACCGATAATAAATGTCCAGCTGTTAAACGATGTGGTACAACTGGAGCAAGTGCTTTCCAAATCAAATCAGCCCCTGCCTGCATACTTTCCCAATAAATAGACACTGGAGCTGGACGCTCTGCAGATAGGACAGATCTTTTATCAGTAATAATTTCAAAAGGTCTGAACACACCATCATTTGCATCGACTGATGGATTGGTAATAGCTAGAAAAATGGCACGTACGGCTGAAACTAGCGCCGTATAGGAACAGTTTATCGGTCCCGGAACCTGTGGATGACTGCCACGGAAATCGGCAATGAATTTATCCTCAGTAATGGTTACTTTCACTTTTACTTTAAATGGCCCATTCCCAAAACCATCATCGTCTATATAGTCCTCTGATTCATAAGTGCCTTTTGGTAATTTGCTTAGTTCCTTGCGGGCAAGTTTTTCTCCGTGATCTAACAAATAGTCTACTGAAGCTAGAACCATACTTTTTCCATGCTTCTCACATAATTCCTTCACTCGTTTTTCCCCTGTCTTAAGAGCAGCAACCTGTGCCCACATATCACCTAAGGATAACTCTGGGAATCGTACGTTTGCTTGAATCATGTCCACAATGGCTTGATTGATTTTCCCTTCATTAAAGAGCTTTACACATGGGAATTGCAGTCCCTCTTGAAAGATTTCCGTCGCATCATTACTGAAAGAGCCAGGGTCTTTCCCACCAACTTCAGTCCAATGTGCCTTGTTTGCAGAAAAAGCAACCAGTTCGCCATCACTAAAAATCGGCATTACGAGTCCTACATCTGAAAGATGGGAACCACCACCTCCGTAGGAATCATTAATAATAATGATATCTCCTTCCTTTAAATCAGCTGAACCAAACTTTTGAAGTGTCTGTTTCACCATAGCCGATAGCATGCCGATAAAGCCTGTTACTCCATTCCCTTGTGTTAATAGCTGACCCTTTGCATCGAGAAGACCACTCGCATAATCAAGAACCTCATAAATAATTGGACTCATCGATGTTTTTGCTAGTGCGATGAACATTTCATCCCCAATGGCGATTAAAGAATCCTTAACGATTTCTAATGTGAACGGATCAACTTTCGTTTGAAGTTGCGTCATTTTCACTCCCCCCCCGTATCAATGATTAAATTTCCATATTCATCTACAGTCAGTGATTGGCCAGGATATAGAACTGTAGAAGCTGAGGTTTCTTCAACAATCGCAGGTCCCGAAATCTGTACCTCTTTATTCAATAATTGTCTGTGATAGATATTCGTTTCTAACCAACCAACTTCCTCAAAATATACTTGGCGAGTTTCCTTAAGGGCCTGTTCAAGGCTTCCGCTACTTGCCGATAGCTTTTTAAGCTGAGGTTTCATTACCCTTCCAAAAGCGGTTAAATGAAGGTTCACAATTTCGGCCGGTGTTCCTTCTAATTTAAATGTATAATGTTGTTCGTGAAGATCAGCAAAATGATTCACTACTTCTAAAATGGTCTCTTCTGTCCACTGTCCACTTGGTACTGGTACCTTTACTGTATGCTCTTGTCCAAGATATCGAATATCTGCATATCGGGAAAATATGACTCTACTTTCGTCAATATCTTCTTCTTTAAACTGAGTAAGAGATTTCGCTTCTAGCGAATTCCACTCTTTATTCAATTCTTTTAGATCTACCTGCAGAAGTCTCTTAATATATGTTTGAATGTAGTCATGGCGCAGGTCTGTCATTAACATTCCCCATGCAGAAAACACGGGTGAAGCAACTGGAACAATTACTTTCTTGACTCCTAGTTCTTTTGCTAAAGCAGGGGCATGCATTGATCCTCCGCCACCAAATGCGACTAAACTGAAATCACGGGGATTATGTCCCTTACGAATCGAAATTAACTTTAACGCGTTTAGCATATTGGAATTCGCAATCCGAATAATACCTAGTGCTGCTTCCTCAACCGAAAGATCAAAATAATCAGCTACTTTTTCCTTAATCGCAGTTTTTACCTTATCTAAGTCAACTGCATAATCGAAATTATCTGGTGAAAGACGTCCCGTTACTAAATTAGCATCGGTTGTAGTCGGCTCGGTACCACCCTGACCGTAAGCAACTGGCCCCGGCAAAGCACCGGCAGATTGCGGACCAACCTTCAGAGAACCAGCATCATCAATCCAAGCAATGGAACCACCGCCATTTCCAATTTCGACGATATCTACAACCGGTACTTTAATGGGATAACCTGCATTACGTTCGTCTTTTTCAATGAAATACTCAGTAGAGACCTTGACTTCCCCTTTATTGATTAACGAACATTTTGCTGTCGTTCCGCCAATGTCAAAAGCGATAATATTGTCTTCTCCAATAATTTCACCAAGAACGGCTGCACCATATATTCCCGCAACAGGGCCGGATTCTACCATATTAATAGGAGTTTGCTTTGCGCGACTAAAGGTAGTTGTCCCTCCGTTAGATTGCATAATGTAATTTTGACTATGTGTCTCATTTTCGAGTAGCTTTGTATGTAAACGATTCACATAGGATGCAGCAATAGGTTTTACATATGAATTAAGAACGGCTGTATTTGTTCGTTCATATTCGCGCCATTCCTGAGTTACATCATGAGAGGCTGTAACAGCTACCTCAGGCCATAATTCTTGAATCATCTTTACTGTTTCAATTTCATGGACTGGATTCACATATGAATGAAGGTATGAGACAGCAATAGCTTCCACATTCTCTTTTTGAAAATATAAGATAATATCTTTCAATTGCTCTTTATTTAATCGAGAAACAACTTCTCCTTTGTAATTTAAACGTTCATCTATTTCTTGACGTAAGTATCGTTCAACAAATGGCTCAGGTTTTTTATATCGAACATTGAAAAGATCCGGCCTATTTCCTCTAGCAATCTCAAGAACGTCACGGAAGCCTTTTGTAGTAATTAAACCTGTTTTCACTCCTTTTCTTTCCGTTAATGCATTAATGATGACCGTCGTACCGTGGATAAATGTTTGAATGGCTGTTTGATCAATTTGACTTTTTTCAATAACATCGATGACACCTTTTTCAAAATTTGGTGGTGTGGTATGGCTTTTGGCTACACCAATTTCTCCATCTTCATTTACATAAACTAAATCGGTAAACGTTCCACCAATATCTGTAGCTACTCGCATTGACTAATTCCACCTTTCTATGAATAATCAAATTTTCTAGTATTACGTTTTATGAACGGACAAATTGAAGCATTGTCACAAGTGAGCGTTTCCTACTACAACTACCTTGATTCTTCCTGTTAAAAAATCACTGGGGTCAAGACACTAAGAAGTATCGCTTCCTCATTTGATGGGTTTTCAACAGTATGTGGAATCGTTGAAGGGAAATGAATAGAATCTCCTTTTCGAACTAAATACTCTTCACCTTCTAATTGAAAAACAACCATTCCTTCTACTACGTAATAAAACTCCTCACCAGGGTGGCCAAATTTCTGTGTTTGCTTTTGATTAGGTGTAAGCGTGACTAAGATTGGTTCTAGTAATCTACCAGCAAACTCACCATTCTTTCTTACATAAGTAAACTCTGAGCCTTTAATATTGAACGGATGATGTTCATTTGCCTTAACTACATATTTTTGATTCGATGTTTCTTCAAAAAATTCTGCCATTTTTGTGTTTAATGCATCCGCAATTTTCTTTAAGGATGTAATAGCTAGAGATGTAGTCCCCCTTTCAACCTGAGATAAGAAACTAATGGAAAGCTCTGTCCGTTCACTAAGATCCTTCAAAGTTAATCCCTTTTGAATTCTCAATTCCTTGATTTTTTTATTAATTTCTTCCATGTTAAACTCCTTTTAAGAAATACAGGAAAATTACACTGATACTGAAATTTAATTAAAGTATTACTTTAATTGATTATATAGTATCACATAACATTTAGAATCAAAAGAAGATTCAGTTAATATTTTAAAAATTTTTTAAAGAATCTAGGATAAGGTATTTTATTTAGCTTTGCACAAGTAGGAATAATAATTAAAAATTATATTTAATTCTAGAAATGCCATTCAACATGCCCTTGGATACCTTGAAAAAGTCCCATTGCTTCAACTAGATATTTTTCATAGACTATAAATGAATAAGAAAATAACAGAATAGATGATTTACTGGAGGGAAAAAATTGATAAAAGCGATAATTTTTGATTTTGATGGATTGATTTTAGACACCGAGACCATTTGGTATGAGTCTTATAAGGAAACAATGAAATCGTATAAATGTGACTTACCGTTAGAACAGTTTTCTAAATGCATCGGTTCAGATGATACGGCATTATACGCCTATTTCAAGGAGCAACTTGGAGATGATTGCGATATTCAAGAAATTGAAGATGCCGCTAAAACCTTTTATGAGAAAAAAATGACGGCACCCGTAGCCCGCGCAGGAGTAAAGGAATATTTAGAGGATGCTAAGAAATTAGGATACAAAATTTCCTTAGCAACAAGTTCGTCCAAAATGTGGGTAACGAATTATTTATCGCAATTAAACCTACTGCACTATTTTGACATCTTAATTACAAAGGATGATGTCGATAAAGTAAAGCCAGCACCAGATTTATACTTAAAAGCAGTGGATTCTTTAAACATTAATCCTTCTGAAGCCATTGCATTTGAGGATTCACTTAACGGTCTGCAAGCAGCACTTGCTGCAGGTTTAAAATGTGTCATCGTACCAAATCCCGTGACGGAACATCTTGCTTTTGAAAATCATCATTTACGTCTGCAGTCAATGGCAGATATGAGTTTGTCTGAGGTTATTAGAAAGGTAGAGTAGCAGTTCTTTGATTCCATTCCTATAGTTACGACCTCTAATGACCTTTTTTACAATAACCTTCTTTCCCAATATAATGTAGAAAAGACCCACTCTTCGTTTGTAACGATGTTGAGGGTCTTTTTTGTACTACTTAACTATTAATATGGAAAATTCACAATTAGAAATTTAACATTCAACTACATCCGATCCGATTTATAACCTATATTCAACAAGTTCCTTGTGCTTTGCATTCAGCTGATTACTAATTCTCTCATATACTTTCAACTTGTTTAAAAGTAATCCCTTTCTGCCAGCAATCATTCTTGTTACCTCATCCGAGCTAGGACCACCTTGGATTTTTCTTATTTCCACAAAATATTCTGGAGAAATGATCTTCTTCCACTCTTCTTCAGTTAACGCTACATCGAAATATTCCTTGATAATCTGATTAATTTCTTTACTATCCCAATCATAAAGTTCTTTTTTCTCTTTAACCGTGACTTTCGAAATATGGCTAGCTATAGAATGGGCTTTTCTGAATGGAATATCAAAATCTCGTGCTAATGTATCCGCTAATTCCGTAATTGTAATGCTAGATTTTCTGGCCATCTTTGCCATATGTTCTTTGTTTACCTTCAATGTGCTAATAACAGCATACATGAGTCTCAATACTCGATTTGCATTATTAAAGGCACGATATAAATGTGGCTGCAGATCATCCTCCGTATCAACAATATCACCAAAAGGGGTATTGTGAATCATGTTCATTGCAGCTAGAGCATCCCCATAGGCACTACTTGCGATTGAACGAGAATGCTCGATGGAAACTGGGTTTCTTTTTTGAGGCATAATACTGCTTATTTGTACATAAGGATCCGCCACAATAAATGAGCCGAATTCTCTTGTTACGTGTTGCAAAAAGTCCTGAATCCATCTACCCGTATTAACCATTAATGTCATCAATGATGTTGAGGTTTCTAATATATAATCAGCACCAGCAATTGAATCATAGGAGTTTTCAATCACACGATCAAACCCTAATAATTCACATGTTCGATCACGGCAGATTGGAAAGCCTGTAGTCGTTAAAGCAGCTGCACCAAGTGGTGATTGATTCACCGTTTCAAAAGCCGACCATAAGCGTTTAATATCTCTTTGCAATACATCATAGACGGCTAATAAATAATGACCAAGTGTCGTTGGTTGTGCTGGTTGTGTATGTGTATAGCCAGTCATATATGTTTCAATATGCATTTCAGATAGATCTAGTAACGCTTCGCTTAATTGGTAGGCATTTCTAAGCGTTGTGAGAAGATGCTCTCGCAATACTAATCGATACATTGCAACACCCATATCATTTCGACTTCGGGCAATATGAATTTTCCCTGCTAATTCTTCACCAATTACATCACCGATTTTTGCTTCCATCATAAAAAATAAATCTTCAAATTGTGGTTGATAACATAAAGAAGCCGTATCCGTTTTTGCCACTTTATTGATCCCATCTAGCATCACCTTTGCCTCTTCAACACTAATAATCTTTTGTTCAGACAACATAATCACATGTGCGCGATGAATATCAAACATAACATGAAATAAGTAATCCCTTTGGTCATTAAATACAGGCTTTAATAGCTCTTCGACATAAGTTTTTCCTGGAAAAACATTACCTTCCTCTTTAATAAATTCATCCAATTTATTCATGTTAACACTCCGATTTCGTTTGCATTATTATTTTACCTATTTCACAAATCTCACTAGTTATAACGATTGCTCAGCTTTTACACCGAAAAACTTATTGGAGATAAAGAGCACAAGTGCAATAAGAATGATTTGAAACATTCCATATGCTGCTGCTTGCCCCATGTTAAACATTCGCAGTTGGTTCATAATTTCAATTGAAATTGGTCGGTTCGATAAGGTATACAAGAGAACCGATGTTGGGAATTCACCTACAGATTCAACGAACGCAAGCAATGTTCCTGACATTACCCCAGGCATAATAATCGGTAATATCACCTTCCTAAATGTATAAAACCATTTAGCTCCTAAATTTCGGGAAGCTTCTTCCAATGAATCATCCAATTGCTCTAAAACAGCATTCGTAGAACGAACGACCAACGGAATATGCCGGACAAAATAGGCTAAAGGAAGAATCCAGAAAGTCCCGACTAAAATATTTCCGAATGAAAAGATATTTGGTTCATTGAAAGCAAATATTAAATTCATCCCGATAACCGTTGCTGGCAAGGCCCACGGAATCATGACTAGAATGTCGACAAAGCTCTTCCCTACAAATTTTCGTTTAACTAATAAGTAAGAGGCAAAAACACCAAACACTAAATTTCCAGCAGTTGCAAGGATAGCAAGCAATAAACTATTTTTGATTGGTTTCCATATATTTGGATCGTCTAATAATAGACGATAATTTTCAATGTTAAACACAGTCGGATATGTTTGCCATGTCCACGTACCATCTGGAACGAGAGATAGTAATAAAATAGTCAAATGCGGAAGCAATAATATAATAACAGCGATGACTCCAGATACAACAAGGATCCATTTAACAAACGGATTTTTCACCTCACTTCGATGGGCTCCTATTCCCTTTGTTGCCATTCGATAGTCCTTTCGATTCTGATACCATCTCATAAAAATTAGGAAACTAATCGATACAATGGATAAAATAACCGATTGGGTAGCGGCAATTTCCATATCCCCATTGATTTTGGAAAAATATATCTGTAAGCTTAACACCCGATAACCACCTGCAAGCAGGAATGGGGCACTAAATGAAGCCATTGATATCATAAATACAAGAAGGGATGCGGCAACAATAGCTGGTGTTAATAATGGAAAAGTAACTTTCCAAAACACTTTAAACTTACTCGCCCCTAAGTTATAGGCAGCCTCCTCTAAACTTGGGTCAATTTTATTGATGGCGGACGATACAGTCATGTAAAAATACACGTACATCGTATAGGCATGGACAATCAATATCCCCGATACTCCCCCAAGCTTAAAAGGAACCTTTTCTAAACCAAACAAGTCCTTAATGCCATTAGGAATTAAACCCGTTTCACCATATAAAAACATAAATGCCATTACACCTACCAGTGAAGGTAAAACCATTGGCATGATGGCTGCCGTTGAAAAGAAACTCCTTCCAGGAAAGTCATATCGATTAAAAATGATTGCCAATGGAATCCCTATTAAAGCACTGACAAATACACTTAAAAGAGAAATATAAACTGAATTCCACAAAGCCTCTAAATTTGTTTTTGATTCTTGAACAAAAAAGTCAGAGTAATTCGCAAATGTAAAAGTTTCTCCCTGATATAAGCTCTCGATCAATGTCTTAATGGATGGATAAAGAACATAGGCAATTAAAATCAATAAGATTGGAATTAATAATAAAATCGTTAGACGATTATTCCTATTTTTTATCATTTTATTTCACCGCTTATCTTTGGAATAATACGGATACTTTCTTCCGGAAGATTGATCCAAACATTCGTGCCTTTTTGAAGATGTGACAAATCATTCGAATTTAACATATTTACTTTGAGCATCAAACCATTTACATTGACTAACACTTCAATCATTGAACCAAAAAATTGAATCAGCTCAAGCTTCCCTTCCAGCGCATTCACGCTATCAAATCGATTGGGTGATAGTTTAATAGATTCGGGTCTAATTGAAAGAACAACATCCTCGTTTTCCTTAGGTTCTCGGTAATTAAATGGGGTATGGTTCACATGTAACCTTTTAGATCCATCTAGGATACTCACTTCAATCGTTTGCTCGTCTGTTTTTTCTATTTTCATTGGGATAAAGTTAATTTCCCCTATGAAGCTAGCAACAAAATCATTGGCTGGTTCATTATATATTTCTGAAGGAGTCCCTACTTGATGACAAACCCCAAAATTAAAGACGGCAATGCGGTCACTCATTGATAAAGCTTCTGCTTGGTCATGTGTCACGTAAATCGTTGTTATATGATAATCACGTTGTAGTCGCAAAATTTCTGTTCTCATTTCATCCCGTAATTTTGCATCTAGATTACTTAACGGTTCATCCAATAAGAGAATTTCGGGTTCAATTACTAATGCCCTTGCCAGTGCGACACGTTGCTGCTGCCCTCCACTTAATTGACTCACTTGACGATCACTATATTTTTCTAAACGAACTTTCTCTAGTACTTCTTTAACTCTCTTTTTTATTTCACTTGATGCGACTTTTCTAACTTTTAATCCGAATGCTACATTTTCGAAAACCGTCATATGAGGAAACAAGGCATAGTTTTGAAAAACCATGCCTGTATTTCTTTTTTCGGGAGGAACACGCGTCATGTCCTTTTCTCCAAAACGAACAACACCTTTAGATGGATAATAAAAACCGGCAATCATTCGAAGAGTTGTCGTTTTCCCACAGCCACTTGGTCCTAAAAAGGTAAAAAACTCCCCTTCGTTTATTTTTAAATTTAGCTGATCTACAGCAACGACTTTTCCAAAGGCTTTTTGGACGTTTTCGAGATTAATAGACGCCATTTCTAGTTCACTTCCTATTCTTTTATCTGTTTATCGCCATTTTTAATATTTTCATCCCAGTATTTCATCCATTCATCCGATTTACTTTGGAATACTTTCCAATCAATATCCATCTCTTTTATTTCTGTATTTTTAATCCAGTCTGGTAAATCGGTTACATCATTTCTCGTCGGAATACGATAATGTTCTTCCGCTAAAATTTTTGCTGCCTCAGGTGTATTGACAAATTCATAGAATGCTTTTGCTGCCTTTGGATGTGGAGCGTTCTTTATCATCGCTATACCTTCTGTTAAAACAGGTGTACCACTTTCAGGAATAATAAACTCAAATGGGTATTTCTTTTGTTCTTTTAACATAACAACATCAGGCATATCCCAAACAGTGACAGTCCCTTCCCCTTTGGCCACTTTGTTGTACATCATTTCTGGATTAGCCGAATATTCTTTTGTATTGTTATCCAGTTTTTTCAACCATTCATAGCCTTTAGCAGGATCTTGAGAATCTTTAAAATCACGATAAATCATCGCTGAAAAAATGGTTCTCATTGTCCCAGAAGCTAGTGGATAACGAATAATAACCTTATCCTTCCATTTTGGATCAAGAAGATCATCCCAATCTTTTGGTGCATCTTCTTTTTTCAGAAGCTTAGAGTTATACATAATCACTTCCGGTGTTTGACTCGTACCAGTCCAGTACCATTCAGGATCATGGAAACCTTCTTCGAGCGTCTTCGCATAAGACGGTTCATAAGGCTCTAATAGATCTTCTTCTTTAGCTTGATCAAAGCTTGTCGAAGGTGCTCCCCACCATATATCTGCCTGAGGATTATTTTTCTCTGATCGGACACGGTCCAACACCTCTTGTGAGCCCATGTCGAGCCATTCTACATCAATTCCATATTTATCCTCAAACAGCTTTTCAAATTGACCTAAAATATCTTTTCCATGTGGTGAGTAAACAACAATTTTGTCTTCTAAATCTTTTGCTTTTCCCTTATTAGTTCCGGAGCTTTTTTCTCCGGAGCTACATGCTGAAAGAATCAAGGTTGCAGATAATGATAATGTTGCTAATAAAGAAACAAATTTTTTCTTCTTCATAATTCTCCCCCCGTTTATGAATGCGTTTTGTCAAAACTTTTATATAAAATAGGCTATAAACTACCTTAATAGAGGGATTTTTGAGCAAAAAAATTGCCACCCCCCTAAATCTAAGGATAATTGAGGTTACCACACACCCAACAACCTTAGAAAAGGAAGTGACAAGTTGTACCCTCAAATTATAACCTATTTACTAACTTTTATAAAATTCCAAGAACAAATAATTCGAACATTACTCACCCTACTTATTGGGAAGAGTATGTTTGATAAACCGAAAGATCAGCAGCCTGTTAACAAACCTTATCGAAAACTACAAGTTGATGATCTTCCCATTATCGAAATCCCAGAAAAGCTGAATTATCGAAATCTCCTAACGGAGTACCAAGAGAAGCATGGGAAATCTCTTAAACCCGTTCGAAGACACAAGAACGCAAAAGTGTCGGTACCTAAAGGAATGAAATGTCCTAAGTGTGGTGCACCATCTGATTATCTTTATGCCAATAATGGTGATAAGGGACAGTATCAATGCAAGGTATGTTCTTGCCTTTTCAGCGATAAGAATCGTTTTTCGAAAGAGGCCATTTTGAAATGTCCTCATTGTTCTAAAACACTCGATAAGATCAAGGAGCGAAAAGATTTCGATGTGTTTAAGTGTAAAAACGACGACTGTCCGTATTATCAAAAGAAATTAAACGGTATGTCTTCCAAAGAAAAGAAACAGTTTAAAAAGGATCCCCAGTCGTTTAAGTTAAGGTATATTTTTCGCCAATTCCACATTGATTTTCAACCATTATCCAAGAATTCACCGGAGTTGCCAGTTGTTGATCTGTCTAGAATCTATGCTTCTCCGCATACGTTAGGTTTGATATTGACCTACCATGTGAATTACGGTCTTTCCGCAAGAAGGACCGCTGCCCTTATGCAGGATGTTCACGGTGTAGCTATTTCTCATCAGACGATATTGAACTACGAAAATAGTGTGGCTCTTTTACTTAAACCTTACGTGGATCACTATCCTTATGAGCTTTCAGATCAATTCTGTGGTGACGAAACCTATATCCGGGTCAATGGAAAATGGCATTATCTCTTTTTCTTCTTTGACGCGGTGAAAAAGATCGTCCTTTCGTACCGAGTGTCGCCTAATCGTGATACAGCATCCGCCATTCAAGCGATAAACGACGTCCTACTGAAGATGGAAGAGATCCCTGAAAACCTTACATTCGTAGTAGATGGAAATCCAATCTATCTTCTAGCCCAGCATTTCTTCGCTCAGAATGATATTTCTTTCGATGTGAAGCAAGTAATCGGGCTGACAAATGAAGATCCCATCTCAACCGAATACAGACCGTTAAAACAGATTATCGAAAGACTGAATCGCACATTTAAAGGAAATTATCGCTCTACACAAGGATTTGGATCGGATCATGGATCTGTTTCTTTTGTCACCTTGTTTGCGGCGTATTTTAACTTTCTACGACCACATGCATCCCTAGAGGGCAAGGTACCCGTTGTGAATCCAAAGTTATCAGGACTTCCTACCATGCCTGCGCGTTGGACAAAGCTCATCGAGTTAGCTCAACGATGGATAGTCGAACAAAGATCCGC
Organism: Heyndrickxia sp. FSL W8-0423; assembly: GCF_038009395.1. NCBI lineage: Bacteria > Bacillati > Bacillota > Bacilli > Caryophanales > Bacillaceae > Heyndrickxia > Heyndrickxia sp. FSL W8-0423. Next base: position 164,204 of record NZ_JBBPBE010000001.1, read on the forward strand.
CTAACTTTTTGTTTAGCAGAGCCCTTGGACCATTTAGCAATCGGCGGAGCGAACTCTTGACAAACCGAACTTGCCAATGGTTTAAAATGAAAATACCAAGGGCTTATTTGGTATGCCTTCTTTTTGTCCCCTTCGCCCTTGTTAACCTTGGATCAAACCATTGGCGTGTTTGTCAAGAGCGATTGCGGGAGCTCCCCACCTAATAAATGGAAAGTAACCTAAACAACTATTTAGTTTTCATAGAACTTTTTACAATACCTATGAATGTTTAATGATACTTTCATGTTCTCGTAAAAATAGTGAAACAGCTCCTAAAACCCCTGCGTTGTCCCCTAACTGTGATGTGTAGATTTCTACTGAACTCGGAAGATATTGATTCACAATTTCACGTACATTAGGTAAAATTTGTTCAGCTGATTTCGAAACACCACCTCCTAAAATAATGATCTCCGGATTTAGCAAACTGGCAGCATTGACAATTCCATAGCTTAAATGATCAGTTGCGTCATCTATAATTTGCTGGGCTATTTTGTCACCAGCTTGTGCTAATTTAAAAGCAGTTTCCGCACTTAAATCAGTGTTTTTTACTGCTTCAAATAATGGATGTTCACTCTGGTTTCGAATCTTCTCAGTTAGTTTTTCCCCAATTGATTTTCCTCCGGCTACACTTTCTAAATAGCCATATCGATAAAAAACAGGTTTAAAATTGCTTTTCACATCTTTTTTATCAGTTACCATATAACCCATTTCTCCAGCGGCACTGGAGGAACCACGATACAGTTGATTATTAATAATAATGCCGCATCCTATCCCTGTCCCAATAGCAATAAAGAGTACATTATTCTTATTTTTGGCCTTGCCAAGCCATTGTTCCCCAAGGGCAGCAACATTCACATCATTGTCAGCATAAATTGGAAATGAGAAATATTTTTTCGCTTCGTTTATAATGGAATAATTGAACCAATTTAAGCTAGGTGCCTCTACTACCAAACCACTAATTGTATCGGTGATTCCTGGTATCCCCACTCCCATTCCTAAGATCGTTTCTTGGGCAATCTTTTCCTTATCGATTAGCCAATCCACTTCCTTGGAAATGTGACTTAACAACCCCGTTTCCAAATATTCATTTGTTTTAAAACTATTTTCAGCTACAATATTGCCACTTAAATCACTGATGATTATTTTTACTTTTGTTCCACCAATATCGATTCCGATAACATAAGCAGCCTTATGATTAAAAAATAATTGTATCGGTCTTCTCCCACCTTGGGAGGAAGCTTCACCAATTCCTTTTTCAATTACCCAGTTATCGTTTATAAGTTCATCCACCAATATCGATACAGTTGGTTTACTAATTTTAATTTTTGCTGAAATCTCTGCTCTCGATATGGGAGCGAAGTCTTGAATACATTGAAGCACTCTTTTTTTATTGATAGATTTCATTTCCATCGGTGTTCCTTTTAAGCTCATAACATCACTGCCCTAATCTTTTTGGTTAGTAAAGTTTACTAATTAACTAAAGATAATATAACCTATTCGGAAAACGTTTACAATATATTTTTTGAATATTTTTATTTACAAACCTATTCGGATTAGTTAGTTAGGTTTTAATTACTTTTTTAAAAAATAAAGAGTATTTACATTATTCAATCGATATGTTATTTATTAGTTAAGGTTTTTTGGTCCTGTTAGTTAGGAATATTAACTAACCTACTAAATACCTAGGACAAAAGGGGTGACTTACATTTAAAACCTTAACTAAAAAAATGAAAGGGGTTACACAAGTGAAGAAACTATTATATGCATTGCTATCCATTTTATTGGCGGTTACTATTATTCCTCTAAACGGGAACGCAAAAGAAGCAAAAAAAGTGGATGTAGATTTATGGAATGCCGTAAAGCCACTTGAAACAACGGTTACCTTTTTAAATACGGGTGCCCATCCCGATGATGAGCGAAGTGACTTTCTAGCTTACTTATCACGAGGATTAGGTGTGAAAACATCAAGTCTTATCGCCAATCGTGGAGAAGGTGGACAAAATGAAATTGGAGATGAGCTAGGTAATGCACTCGGCATTATTCGATCACGCGAAATGATTGAAGCGGCTAAAATCACCGGTGTAAAAGCCTATCATTTAAGTGAGACTACCTCTGATTCTATTTATGACTTTGGATTTTCAAAAACTCCGGAAGAAACGTTAAGCAAATGGGGAGAAAAGTTAACTTACGAACGTTTAATTAGATTCATACGTACTTACCAGCCGGATATCGTTATGCCTTCCTTCCGTAATGATGACACCCAACATGGGCACCACAGAACAATGGAAATTCTCAGTGAACGCGCATTTAAGGATGCTGCTGATCCCACTGTATTTCCAGATCAATTAAAAGAAGGTTTGTCTACTTGGCAAATTAAAAAGCTGTACTTACCATCAGGTTCTAAAGATCCTGTCACAACGACTTTAGAAATTGGGATGTATGATCCAATTTATGGAATGACCTATCCACAGCTTGGTGAACAGTCACGTTATATGCATAAAAGCCAAGGAATGGGCTCTGATATTCCAGCAGAACCAAGGCAATTTAAATTAGAGTTACTGTACTCCGCTGTTCAATCCAAAAACAGCAATGAACTTTTTGCAGGTATTCCTTATAATTTTTTTGAATGGGCACAAACCCTTCCTGCAAAAGAAAAAGGTTTAAAAAGACAATTCACAAAATTCCAACAAGAACTTAACCAAATCATTCATTCCTATCCAAATCGAGACCGTATTTTTATAAAAACGCAAAAAGCATTGAAAGATGTAAGAAATCTAGTAAAGAAAACGAAGAAAGCAAAGTTAAATAAAGAAATGAAAGCCGATCTGCTTCATAAGTTTTCACTTAAAGAAGAACAACTTCAAACTGCAAGCATCATCTCTTCAAATTTAGAAGTAACTGCAAAAGCACAATCAAACATACTTACAAAAGGGCAAAAAACAACAGTCCAAGTGAGCTTAAATAACAATGGAAAACAAAAACTTAAAAAGGTAAATGTTTCACTAAACGTACCAAAAGGTTGGAAAGTAAAAAGTAAGACCGGAAGCAAGGATTTAAAACCGGGAAAAAAATTAAATCTTTCATTTGAGGTGAAGGTTCCAAAAGATGCTGAGTACTATCATGCATACAAACAACCTGCTATCCAAGCCAATATACAATATGAATCATCAGGAACAAAAACGGTGCATGTTCAAGAATTAGAAGGTACTGTAGCGGTACTTCCTGATGTAAGCGCAACATTATCACCTGAAAATATTGTTGTAAATACAGCGAACGTTCAAAAGGAAATTCCCGTTATCGTTAAGCTCAAAAACTACCGGGAAGGAAAAACAAGCTCATCCGTCCGCTTAAAAATCCCTGCTGGATGGAAGGTTTCACCTCAAACATCAAAGGTAAATTTTGATAAAAAGCTAGAAGAAAAAGAAGTAACATTCAAACTCGCACCACCAAAAAACATCCAAGAAGGTGATTTCAATCTATCTGCAGTAACAGCTGTAAACGGAAAATCCTTTGACTCTACGATTCAGGAAATAAAATATGATCACATTGGTACCTTTTACTATCAATATCCTGCAGAACTAAAAGGCGTAGCTTTTGAACTACTAAAACCGGACCATTTAAAAGTAGGATATATTGATAGTGGTTTTGATAAAGTAGCAGATTATTTAACAAACGCAGGATTCGATATTACGAAACTATCAGAAGCCGATCTTGCAACTGGGGACTTAAATCAATATGATACTATCGTAACAGGTATCCGTGCGTATCTGTCACGTGATGATCTATTGCAAAATAATGCTCGCCTTCTAAAATATGTAGAAGATGGTGGACATTTAGTCGTTCAGTATCATAAACCAGGTGACCGTTGGGACCCGCTACAAACAACACCTTATAAGTTGAAAATTGGCGACCCATCCATTCGCTGGAGAGTAACAGATGAAAACGCTAAAGTGACCGTGCTAAAGCCAGATTCTCCATTATTCAATTATCCGAATAAAATTACTGATAGTGACTGGGATAACTGGATTCAAGAACGAGGTCTCTATTACCCGATGGAATGGGATAATCAATTTGAAACCTTTGTAAGCATGGCCGATCCAAACGAAGATCCATTTACAGGAGGCATCCTCATGGCGAAATATGGAAAAGGAACCTATCTATATACCAATCTTGTATTCTATCGCCAAATCCAAGACCAAGTTCCAGGAGGATACCGAATCTTCACAAACCTAATTAGTTATGGTAACAATAAATAATCGTAATATGCGATGTGTTTCACTGTCCACAGTTTGTTTTTTCTAATTTGAGACCGCGATTCATCAATTAATACCGTTGTTAGATTAAACCGCAGAAAATTACTACTTTCTGCGGTTTATGTTTATTTTTTATAAGGTGAAAATCCCATCAAATGATCAATCCACTCCGCATCACGAACCAAGGTAGCAGCGTATTCTTTCTTTAAATACTTTTCCGCTGCCTCAAAAGAAGGAAAGTCTGTTTCAAGTGGCTTTTGATTCACTTTAATCTGCCAGTCCCCTTTGCCTTTCTGATAAACAAATATCGCTTCATCATTTTTACCTTTATAGAACGAGCCATCCGGAGAGCCTTTTAGATTATATTGATTGTTGTATGCATCGCGCTTCAACGGTTCGGAGTAAAATGTCTGTTCAACGAATTGCTTGAATGCCTTTTCTGTTAAATTACAACCTGATGCTTTGCGATGACCACCTCCGTCATATAGTGCCGCGATTTCGGATACATCCACATTATCATGAATTGTTCGAAGGCTGATTCGTTTACCACCGACCATGACCATCGCGATATAGTCGAGATGTGTAAATTCCTTCGATAATTCATTTCCTAACTCCGAATGATAGTTTTCCGCGTGGACAACCCCGACTAAATGGTCGTCAATGGTCATTTGATAAACTTCCCGTTTCTTTCTGTTTATGTATCGTGTTACCCTGCTTTCTTCTACATGAAGCAACTTGCTTTCGATTTCATCGAATTGGAAAGGCTCATCGTCCTCAAGTTTGGAAAGGATTTTTTCTTCAAATTCCTCGATACTAATCATGAAAAACAAATCATTAAGCTGCTTCGCCATGAAATTCTGATTAGCATCCCATTCCCACGTATCGTACTGTCTCACCAATTCAACGAATTCATCAGCACTCTTTGTTTTCGTTAACAGCCCTTGTTCCACTAAATAGTCATACAGAAGTGAAGTTGCGGATGTCAGTTTTCCGTCTTCTTGCTCTACTGTTACAGCCGCCCAAGAATGCTCATTCAAATGCAAAGCCGATTTATGATGATCAATTAATAACGCCTCTCCACCGCCTGCCACATACTCATTTATTTTCTTTTCATTATCCTCATTCACGGACAAGTCAGTAATGATCAATCGCTCGTTGCCTGTAGCATTTTCAAGAAAATATGCCACCGAATGATTAAGTCTTCCAATTGAATTATAACTGACCGTCACCTGATTACCTAAAGCCAGCTTCGCAATAATTCCGCAGCCCACTCCATCCAAATCGTTATGTGAAAAAAGATGATACATCATATTCCTCCTAAAAAACAGATAGTTGTTAGCGTTCCCTACTATATAATAATTTATCCAATAAAAAAAAACAGTCCTTACATTCCAGTAAGGACTAACAGTGGGCTCGGTCCAAATCCCAATCAGGTAAGTATATTTGCCGTTACAAAACTATTTTGAAGTCTACCAATCTCTTTAATTTCACATTCAATCACGTCTCCTTCTTCCACGAATTCTGCACCGACAGGGCTTCCTGTTAAGATTACGTCACCTGGTTTAAGGGTCATGACGGTTGAAAGATAGGAAATCATCTTACGGATCGGAATAATCATTAATTCGGTTGCACTATTTTGCTTTTCTATATCATTTAGTCTTGCTTCAACGCGAATTTGGAATGGGTCGAGTTCCGTTTCAATAACCGGCCCTAAAGGTGTAAATGTATCAAACGATTTGCCGATGGTCCAATGTCCATCTTGGTGAAAATATTGGGGAGCTGTTACATCATTGGCAACCGTATAGCCAAATATGTATTCTAGCACTTCTGTTTCATGTATATTTTTTGCTTGCTTTCCGATGATAATCGCCAATTCCGATTCAAATTTTACTTGGTCAATTCCTTCTGGAATGACAATGCTTTCCCCCGTTCCGATAACAGATGATGTTGGTTTAAAGAAGAATACAGGAATGTCCGGAAGTTCACTAGGTAAATCATCCACTTTTGAAACATAGTTTGCTCCTATTCCAATGATCTGATTGGGCTCTAAGGGGGCCAATAATTTCACCTCATTTTCTACGAATTCCTTACCTGTAAATTCCCAATCCCCAAATATATTCCCTTTTATTTCTTTAACGGCTCCCTCTGTCATCACACCCGTATAAACGGTAGAATCAGCTTGAAATCTAGTAAATTTCAATGTACATACTCCTCCTATCGACTAGTCTTCAAATAAGAGCATCCTATATGTAGAATGCCCTCGATTGTCTATTATTGTTTCACAGCAAATTTCGCCTTCGCTTCTAAACGGCGACGATGTAAAATTGGTTCGGTATATCCATTTGGTTGATCATAGCCTTTAAAAACAAGGTCACAGGCAGCTTGAAAGGCGATAGAGTTGGCGTAATCTTCCGCCATAGGATGGTATTTAGCATCTCCTGCATTCTGTTTATCCACTACTTTTGCCATTCGCTGTAACGTTTCTAGAACTTGATCCTTTGTGCATATTCCGTGATGGAGCCAGTTCGCGATATGTTGACTCGAAATTCGTAGAGTTGCTCGATCTTCCATTAATCCAACATTATTAATATCCGGTACTTTGGAACAGCCAATTCCTTGTTCTACCCAGCGAACAACATATCCAAGAATACCTTGTGCATTGTTGTCCAATTCCTGTTGAATCTCTTCTGGACTCCAATCAATCTGATCGGCTACCGGTATGGTGAGAATATCACGTAGCAAATCCCCGTCCTCTTTTTCCAGCTCTTTCTGCACTTTTGTCACATCCACTTGATGATAGTGAAGTACGTGCAAGGTAGCGGCCGTTGGTGATGGGACCCAAGCCGTATTTGCACCTGCTTCTACATGGCCGATTTTTTGTTTTAACATGTCAGCCATTAAATCTGGCATCGCCCACATTCCTTTACCAATTTGTGAGCGGCCTTTAAGTCCACTCTCTAAACCAACCATTACATTAGATTTCTCATACGCCTGCAGCCATTTCGATGATTTCATGTTATTTTTACGAATCATTGGGCCGATTTCCATTGATGTATGAATTTCGTCCCCAGTTCGATCTAAGAACCCTGTATTAATGAAGACAATTCGATCCTTCACTTCACGAATGCAAGCTTTCAAGTTTACTGATGTACGGCGTTCCTCATCCATCACACCAATTTTTAACGTGTTTCGCTTAAGCCCAAGTAGGTCCTCCACTCGGTCAAAAATTTCATTACTAAATGCTACTTCCTGTGATCCATGCATTTTTGGCTTTACGATATAGACCGAATCCTTTGAAGAGTTTTGATAGTTTCCATTCCCAAGTAGAGAATGTTTGGCTAATAAACTCGTAAACACGGCATCTAACATTCCTTCGGGAACTTCCTTACCGTCCTGGTCTACGATCATGTTACTAGTCATTAAATGTCCTACATTTCGAACAAACATGAGTGAACGGCCCTTTAAATGAATTTCCTCACCTGTAACAGCCGTATACACGCGATCAGGATTAAGCGTTCTAGTGATTGTTTGGCTCCCTTTTTTAAAAGTTGCACGTAAATCACCTTTCATTAATCCAAGCCAATTTCGATATACAAGCACCTTGTCCTCAGCATCTACTGCAGCGACCGAATCTTCACAATCCATAATCGTCGTTAATGCTGCTTCCAAAAGGATGTCTTTAATCCCCGCTTCATCTGTCTGACCAATTGGATGGGTACGGTCGATTTGAATTTCTAGATGAAGACTATTATTTTTCAATAAAATAGCGGACGGCTCCCCTGCTGCTCCTTGGTAGCCAATACATTTAGATTCATCTTGGAGACGAGTCGTTTGTCCATCACTAAGTAAAACAGATAATTTCCCTTCAACAATAGAATATTTGACCGCATTACGATGGGAAGCTTCTTTTAATGGGACTGCTTGATCAAGAAACTCTCTCGCAAATTGAATGACCTTCTCCCCTCGAATGGGGTTATAGCTTCCTCCTTGCTGGGCTCCCGCTTCCTCACTGATCGCATCCGTCCCGTACAATGCATCGTAGAGACTTCCCCATCGTGCATTTGCGGCATTCAGTGCATAGCGTGCATTATCAACTGGTACGACAAGCTGTGGTCCTGCTTGAATCGCTACTTCATCATCGACATTTTCCGTCGTTATATTAAAATCATCAACCTCTGGCTCTAAGTAACCAATTTCTTGCAAGAATGATTGATATTTATTAAAATCAAACTCTTTATTTTCACGGTGCCATGAATTGATTTTGTTTTGTAAATCATCGCGTTGGGCCAATAATTCCCTGTTTTTTGGAGTCAAATCTTTTATAAGGGTTTCTAAACCGGACCAAAACTGCTCCTGATCCACCTTACTTCCAGGAAGCGCTTCTGCATTAATAAATTCATAGAGTACTTGTGCCACTTGTAAATTACCTACTTTTACAAAATCCTTCATCGTCTCTTTTCCTCCTTATTTAAACCTTTCTATCGAATATGGGGCAATCGATAAGGATGTATCTCCGTCGACTAATAATTCTGTCATTAATGTCCCTACTAAAGGAGAAAGCGTGATCCCACTATGCATGGTAGCGACATAAAGATTTTCGACAGAGGGAACTTTCCCAATAATCGGCAGCCCATCTTCCGGGACAGCACGAATACCTGAAAAAGCTCGGACAACCTTTGCCTTGCCAAGATCAGGAATATAATACATAGCCATATTTGCCGTTTCCTGCATAACGTCTAATGTAGTGGAACGATTAAAACCGGCCTCTTCCATGGAATAACCAATTAACACTTCCCCATTATTCGCTTGTCTCATTCCACTGATCGTATAATTGATAAATGGCTTTAGAGGTTCGGTTACAAGAATTTGCCCTCTTACTTGGTTTACTGGAATATGGACGCCTAGCATTTTTCCCAATTCCCGTGACCATGTGCCCCCAGCTAAGATGACGTTTTTACAAGTGTACTCGCCCTTTTTGGTAAAAACGATAAATTGATCGTTTTTCTTTTGAATATCGATTACTTCATTATAATAAGAATACTCGATACCATTTTTCTTAGCCGCTCTCATATACATATCGACAAGTCTGAAGGGATTCACATTTCCATCGATTTTGCTAAACGTAGCCCCAGCAACATTTGGATTAATGGAAGGTTCCTTTTCAATCACTTCTTCCCGTGATAAAACCTTTATTTTAATACCAATTTCACGATACGATTCCGCCAATCGTTTGGCCTTATCTCGATCTTTTTCATTAAAAAACGGGGAGAGTCCACCCGTTCTTTTATATTCCACATCACCTATTTTTTTTGATAAATAGGGATATAGTTCAGCACTATACATACTAAATTCAGCATAGGACGATGGCGTTTTATTATGTACCCAAACCCAAGCTTGAGTGGACCCCGAAGTACCGGAAAGGGGATATTTTTTGTCGATTACGAGGACACCCTCTTTATATCGTTCAGAAAGATGGTAGGCAATACTATTTCCAATGACTCCTCCTCCAATGATAATCGTTTCATAGGACGTATTCATTTTATCTCACCTTCCCATCTTCGAGTTCAACCTCATCTAGAACAGATTTCACTGCAGAAAAATGTTGACTATTTGTGGATAATGTTTCTATTGAAATTGGAGATACGGGCATTCTTGTTCGTGGTAGCGGGATCTCCTCATAATTTTTTCCTGTTTGTTCGCGGATCATTTGTGACACTATATCTGCACACATCTTTGCTTGACATGGCCCCATCCCACATCGTGTGATTCGTTTAATATCATCAAAAGATTCCGCCCCTAAACGAATCACCTCTTCAATTTCCTCCACGCTTAATTCCTCGCAGCGGCAAATAATCGTTTCTTTATCCATATAATTCTCCTTTCACCCACTCCAGATTTGTTTTCTCTAAGAAATAAATTGATTCTTCAGTTTAGGATGGAGGAAATTTTCGATGTGTGTCATTCTTTCTAACCACAAATGTTCATCTTGTTTGGACTCTATTATTTTTATCTCTTTAAATAATGAATCTCTTAAGCTATTCGCTTCGTCGACCTTCAATACGCCAAGATCCTCACACACACTGATACCAGCGATCATTCCTGTTAATAAGATGGAACCATGAAAGGATACCCCTGCAGCATTCCCACCTAGGTAAACCTTTTCTTGACTGGACTGGAAACGCTCATTATATTGAGGGACCCACCCCCCGAGTTTTTCTTGATAACTAAACGAACAATCCAATTGGTAAAATACCTCTGTAATCGGTTTTCTCCCTCCGTCTACACAAACAAGATCAACATGGAACGTTTTTACTTCCTGATCCTGTTGTACATAAACCTCTTCCACCTGACCATTTCCCCCTACTTCCTTAATAAAAGAATTAAGATAAATGGGGATGCTTGCTTGTTTGATTAGATTTATTTTATCCGTATCCCGGGCTGTTAATTTAGTTGATTTTTCAATGATTCCTTCAATTTCTACGCCAACTTGTTTAAGTTGAATCGCTACATCAAGCGCAAAATCACTTGAGCCGAAAATAACCGCTTTTTTCCCCGGAACGACAAAATCCCGATTGACTAAAGTTTGCGCAGCACCAATCGTCATAACGCCTGGCAACGTCCATTTCAAAAATGGAACGGCCCGTTCAGCTGCGCCTGTTGTCACAATCACTTTTTTTGCTGATATTGGAAAAACATTTTCCCCATCGGACACACCAATACTTCCGTCTTGATACAATCCGATAAATGAATGATTTAATAAAATTTTCACGGGAAATTCATGTAATTGATTGATTAATAATTCGGCTAATTCAAAGCCTCTCATTGGCGGGTATTGAGATGGCAGCATTGACAACATTTGAGTTTGCTGTGGAAGCTGGCCGCCAAGATAACTAGATTCGTCAATGATCACAACATCCAGCCCTCTCGATACGGTCTCATAGGCTGCCAATAGTCCAGCAGGACCCGCACCGATGATAAGTACATCAGTTTCCATGATTATTCCCCCTCACATCCGGATCTCCGATATTCGGAAATACCTCCATCCCATCCTCAACCATTTTCATACATGTTCTAACATGGTCCTCCCCATTCACCGTCATATAGCAGCTGCAGCAACGACCACGAGAACAGAATAAGCCTCTAGCTTGCATCAGTTTTCTGCTTTCCCCGAACTTTTTGACATCATTCGCTATTAATGCTGCGGCTATTGTTTGTTGTTGATAGGCGCGAAGTGGTTTTCCATTGAAATAAATCGTAACGGGATCGTGTAAACGCTCTCCCAATATTGGATGGTTGTTGATATGCATGATAACACCTACTTGTTAGTTTTTGGATGCAAATACCTTTCCAACACCTAGTACTCTTTCGATTACAATCATTAAAATAATAGTAAATAAAATCATGATGCTTGAAATTGACGTAATGATAGGATCGTATTGGTACTGCATATACGTATAGATTCTAACGGGCAACGTTACAACATCAGTACTGACAATAAACAAGGCAACAGTCAGATCATCAAACGAGGTAATAAAAGCAAAGATACAGCCCGCAATAACTCCTGATTTAATAATCGGTAAGGTAATGTGAAAAAATACTTTCCATGAACTCGCTCCTAGATTCATAGCCGCCCGTTCAATGGAACGATCAAAGTCAACTAAACTAGCAACGACTAGACGTAGCACAAACGGAACAGTTAAAATGATATGTCCAATAATCAAGGCAAGCGGACTCGCTGCAAGTCCAATCCATGAATAAAATTGAAGAAGCGCGACTCCAAATACGACTGAAGGAATTAACAGTGGTGAGCCAATCAACTGTACAATTGCTTCTTTTCCTTTGAATTGGTTTCTTACAACAGCAAGTGATGCAAATGTGCCGATAATTGTCGAAATTATGGCTGTTCCAAGAGCAACAACGATACTAAGAATTAACGATTGCATAAATTCAGGATGATTGATTAATTCAGTGTACCATCGTAATGTCAATCCCTTTGGGGGAAATGTAATGTATTCCGTTTTCGTTAAAGATGAAAGTAAAACTACCACAATCGGCGCCAGTAAAAAAATATATACGATTATACAGAATGTGTTTAATGTAAGTTTTGGAAGTCTTTTTCTCATTGGATGGCGACTCCTTTTTCAGAATAAGCTAGTATTCGACTATAGATGACAATCGTGATAATCGCTAAAAAGATAAGAAGGAAACCAATCGCTGAACCGTATGGCCAGTTCAACATTACAGCTGTTTGCTCATAAGTTAAGTAGGACATCACTTTTACTTGTGGTCCTCCAAGAATTGCTGGTGTAACAAACGAGCTTACACTTAAGCTAAATACCATTACCGAACCGGCAAAGATTCCTGGTAATGTTAGCGGTAACATTACGGAAAAGAAGGTTCTTAAAGAACTTGCTCCAAGATTTTGCGATGCCCGAATGACAGACGGGTCGATTCTTTCAAGAGAGCCCATGATCGTTAATACCATGTAAGGAAACAAAACATGAATCATGCCTAAAATAACGCTGAATTCTGTATAAAGTAAGGTAAGTGGTTGATTAATAATACCTAAATCCATCAGCGTATTATTAATAACCCCTTTATTAGAAAGAATAATCACCCAACCATACGAACGTATCACCATACTAATTAATAATGGCGATAATACAATGAGAGTTAAGTAGTTTTTCAATCTTCCCTTCGCTTTTGAGATTTGGTAGGCCACCGGATAGGAAATGATGATTGTGATCAATGTCGTTAACAGAGCAATTTTCACCGTCCGCCATAAAACGCTCAAATAAAAGGAATCAGATAGGAACTTTACATAATTTTGAATTGTCCATTCACTTCCAATTCCACTATTAGCATCAAAAGTTTTGAAGCTAGTAACAAAAAGAAAAACTAATGGAAGTAAAAAGAAAAAGATAAAGATAAGTAGTGTCGGTAGTAGTAGCAACCAAACATCTAGTTTTTTTCTAGCATTTCTCTTCCTTTTTTGCTTAAGTAACAATGATTGTTCTTGATTCGTTACGATATCTCCTTGCATCAAGTTAACTCACCTCTTTTGAAGGTAATAAATCCTCTGGTTCCCAATACGTATGAACATTCTTTCCCTCTTCAATATGATTAGGATTTAACTCCGTATTTGATATATCTGCAATGAGTTTTTTCTCTTTAACATTTAAAATGTATCTTGTTTTGGAACCGAGAAATAATTTTCTTTCTACCCGTGTTTGGAAGCCTTTGCCCCCTTCCTCCTGTGATATTTTGACCTTTTCCGGTCGAATAAAGAAGTTCATTTCTTTTTTTCCAGAAGTTTGAACGGCCACAAGCTGCTCATTACCATAAAAATTGATTTTGCATAAATTGTCTTCAAAGGTTTCAAGAATTTTCCCTTGTACTTGATTTACTTCACCAATAAATTGCGATACGAAGTCTGTTTTTGGCTGATTATAAATGGTGGCGGGATCATCTACTTGTTCAATACATCCACCATTCATTATAGCAATACGATCAGATATAGCTAGTGCCTCTTCCTGGTCGTGAGTAACAAAAATGGTCGTAATTTTCACCTGTTTCTGTATTGCAACAATTTCTTCTCTCATTTCTTGGCGCAGCTTTGCATCAAGATTACTTAAAGGCTCATCTAGGAGGAGCACTTTTGGTTTAACGACCAATGCCCTTGCCAATGAAACACGTTGCTGCTGGCCTCCTGATAATTCCTTTGGGTATCGGTGCTCATAACCAGACAACCGAACCATTTCTAGTGCCTCTGCCACTCGTGTCTTGATTTCATTATTAGGAACCTTGCGCAGCTCTAATCCGTAAGCAACATTATTGAAAACTGTCATGTGGGGAAACAGAGCATAATTTTGAAAAACCATGCCCATTTCTCTTTTATTTGGCGGAAGCAAGTGAACGGGAGACCCGTCCACCATAACTCTTCCTTCATCAACATCCAAAAAGCCAGCAATCATATTTAAGGTTGTTGTTTTCCCGCATCCAGATGGACCTAAAAATGAAATGAGCTCCCCTTGCTGAATATCTAAACTTAAACGCTTAACAACTTCGACTTGATTGAATTTTTTGACAATATTTTGCAAACTTAAATAACTCATTCTATCACCTCTTCATTAATGCGAGATTTCAATTTCTTTATTTGCTCTCTCCGTCCATTCTGCACGTTTTTCATTTACAAGCTTCCAATTTACTTTAATCAATTTATCAATTTCAGCCTGTCCATATGGAACCTTCTTCGTGATATCTCCCTCTAATTTCACATTTTTATTAACCGGACCGTCAAACAATGCTTCGGCAAAATCTTTTTGTACTTCTTCACTTAATACGAAATTCACAAATTTTTGAGCTAAATCATTATTAGGTGCATTTTTTACAACACTAATCGTAGACATTAATGCGATCGCACCTTCCTCAGGGATAACATATTCTATTGGGAATCCAGTATCTTGTAATGTATAGACACGGCTGCTTCCCCACGCACTCGCTACCGTTTGTCCTTGTAAAAAGTAGTTCGATACGTCTGCTGTTTTGTCAAAAGTGACTGCATTCTTTGCGATTTTTTTCAAAGCTTCAAAGCCCGGCACAATATTTTCTTCACTTCCCCCATTAGCTTTCGCGGCCATGATAAGCAAGTGAACACCATAAGTGTTTGCAATCGATGGTAGAACTAGATTCCCTTTAAATTTTGGGTCTGCTAAATCATTCCAAGATTTCAATGGCTCCCATCCATTTTTCTGAAATGTTTCTTTGTTATAAGCAAGTCCTGTTGAAATAATTCCAAAACCAACACCGATGTTATCTTCATCTTTTGCAATATCATATAAATTTTCCAAATTCGTAACCACTTTTTCATCTAACGGTGCTAATAGTCCAAACGCTTTTGCTTGTGCCTGTGGACCATCATCTAAAAAAGCAACATCAATCTGTGGGTGCGCCTTTTGTGCTTGAAGCTTCGATAATGTGTCGACAGAACTTCCCGTTATATACTTGACTTTGACACCATACTTCTTTTCAAACTTTGGAATAACTGCCTCCTTAATTTTTTTCTCATAACTCCCACCATACGCAGCTAAGACTAACGTTTTGTCACTACTGCCGTTACCTTTATTCGCTTGATTTCCTGTTTTATTTCCACAAGCCGACATGATGATAAGGAAAAGGCAAATGAATAATACAAAGAATTGTTTTTTCAACTTTGTTCCCCCTTGTTCAATTTTGTGATAGATAAAAACAAGCTTAATCAGATAATATCCAGTCGAGAATCACACCCCTTTCTCTAATCTCTGTCACTAATTTTTTAACAATCTAGTAAATTATAAAGTTATAATATTATATTCTATTGAAGTAAAGAGTTATGCTATTTCTGTTGTTCTAGATAGTTGATTTCTTTAGTTAACATTCAAACGATTTCTAAGGGGATTGTAAGCTGTAATATCAATTTCCGTATCTTCACCCATTGCTAGATTTGCAGCTAGTGATCCAACATATGGGCCCATTGTTAATCCCGAAGCACCTAGTCCGTTGGCAATGACTATTCCTTTTAAAGTAGGAATTGGTCCTAAGTACGGTAATATATCCTGCCCAGCTGGTCTAAATCCAATTCGTACTTCCTGCAAAGTGCCCTCTGAAAGGCCCGGTGCCACATGGAGTGCTTCGTGAAGAACCTCCTTTAAACCCGCTGCGGTTACACGATAATCAAATCCGGAACCAGTTTCTCGTGTTGCACCAACGACAACCCTTGAATCATCAAACGAAACAAGATAATGGCTGCTTTGCGGGAGGATAACCGGCCATTTTGAGGTATCCTGATCCGGAAGTTGTAAATGGACAATTTGCCCACGTTGTGGTTCAACTGGAATATCAATTCCAAGTGGAGACAGTAGCTCTGGAGCCCATGCACCTGCTGTTATTACCACAGCGTCAGCCGAAATAAATTCATCATTTACATAGGCACCAATTACTTTCTCGTTTTTAATCTCGAGCTTGGCGATACCAGTATAGGAATGTGCACCATGTTTTTCTGCTCCTCGTATAAGAGCATCTCTTAGTAATCGACCATCCACTCTTGCGGCTCCTGTGACATGAACAGCTTGTAAATCTTCTCTTAAAGGAGGAAATAGTTGGCGAGCTTCTTCGGCTGACAGCCGTCTAATTTCACCTACTTCGGGATTTTCCTTTTGGCGAGCTCTAACCTTTTGTTCGATTATGTTCAATTCCTCCTCATCATTGCTAACAGCCAACGCACCAACTAACCCATAACCAAGATTACATTCCCCATCTTCCTCTAGTTGAGAAACGAGAGAAGGATAATAGCAAGCTCCACCTTTAGCCAATGTATAAAAATCTTGATCATCGACCCTAGATATCCATGGACACACAATACCAGCACCTGCAGCAGTAGCCTGGCCTTCATGTTGTTTATCAATAATAATTACTTCTGCTCCTTTTCTAGCCAAATGGTAAGCAGTACTAGCTCCAACAATTCCAGAACCTATAACAATTATTTTCATTATTTCACTGCCCTTCTCATTTTTTATTCCATCACCGTTCAATCAGGATACAATATTTTGTAGTGGGTGATGACAAGCTACAAAATGTTCATCCCTAATTTGTCTTAATTTTGGTTTTTCAACTTTACATTTTTCCATACCAAATGGACATCTAGGATAGAAACTGCAGCCGGTTGGTAAATTCGTTTGATCAGGTAGATCATCTTCTAAAATGTATTGTTCCTTACGATCTCTTAAAGTCGGATCAGGTATTGGTACAGAAGCGATTAAACCGCTCGTATATGGATGGAGGGTATGCTTAAAAAGTCCTTCCTTTGATGAAAGCTCGACGACTTCCCCCATATACATGACAGCGATTCGATCACTAATGTATTTTACTGCAGGAATTCCATGTGCAATAAATATATAAGTTAAATTAAATTTCTTTTGTAAATCCATTAATAAATTTAATATTTGTGCTTGAATAGAAACATCTAAAGCCGAGACTGGTTCATCACAAATAATTAACTTTGGTTTTAATGCTAAAGCTCGAGCAATTCCAATTCTTTGCCTTTGGCCGCCACTAAATTCATGAGGATATCGACTAGAGAATGATCGGTCTAACCCAACGGTTTCCATTAATTCGTAAACTGCTTGCTCTAATTCCTTCCCTTTTGCTACTTTATGGGTACGAAGTGGTTCTGCGATAATGTCGAATACTCTCATTCTAGGATTAAGAGAGGAAAATGGATCTTGGAAAACCATTTGGATATCCTTTCTAATTCTTTGCATTCCACGTTCTGATAGTTTAGTAATATCAGACCCTTCGAAAATGATTTTTCCATCTGTAGGTTCAATCAAGCGCAAAATGGTATTTCCAGTTGTAGATTTTCCACATCCTGATTCGCCAACTATTCCTAGTGTTTCTCCTTTCTTCACAATTAAATTTATTCCATCCACAGCTTTTATATACTGCTTTGTTTTCCCAAAAAAACCTGAAGAAATAGGAAAATATTTTTTTAACCCTTCAATTTCTAATAGTGTTTCATCATCCTTTTTTAAATTATCGTTGGTGGTAACGGTCATAGATTAATCACCTCTTCATCTCCATGAAGCCAACATCTCACTTCAGCTCCATCTCCTGTTTGAACTAAAGGAGGCTCTTGATTTCTACAGATATCCATTGCGAAAGGACATCGTGGATGGAATTTACATCCAGTAGGTATTTCGGAAGGTATTGGTACATTTCCTTCAATTGATTCTAATTGATCCTTTAATTGGTGTATTTTTGGTGTACTATTAAGTAATCCCTTTGTATAAGGATGCTTTGGATTTTTAAAAATATTAAAAACATTATCTTGCTCAACAATTTGACCGGCATACATGACAATCACTCGATCCACCATTTCGGCAACTACACCTAGATCGTGAGTAATCATAATAATGGATGTTCCATATTCTTCACTCAGTTTTTTCATTAGCTTTAATATTTGCGCTTGGATGGTAACATCGAGGGCAGTTGTCGGTTCGTCCGCTATTAACAATTGTGGATTGCAGGATAATGCCATAGCAATCATGACCCTTTGCCTCATTCCTCCGCTAAGCAGATGAGGAAATGAATAAAAGTGTTTTTCCGCTCGCGGTATTCCTACCTTTTTTAACATTTCAATTGCTTTCTTTTTCGCTTCTGACTTATCTACATTTTGATGGAGTCTAATCGCTTCCGAAATTTGACTTCCGACAGTAAACACTGGATTTAAGGAGGTTAATGGCTCTTGAAAAATCATTGAAATTTTATTTCCTCTTATTTGCTGCATTTTCCGCTTGGAGTACTTCAATAAATTTTCTCCATCAAACAGTATTTCCCCACCAACAATTTTTCCAGGTTCACTAACTAATTGCAGAAGTGATAGTGACGTTACACTTTTTCCACAACCTGATTCACCGACAATACCGACCGTTTCTCCTTTTTCAACTGAAAAAGACACACCATTTACGGAAGCAACCGTCCCACTTTCTGTAAAGAAATGTGTTTGCAAATCCTTCACTTCTAATAGTGTCTGAGTTTTGGCCATGTTGTTACCCCCTTCCTATTTTCTTCCTTGTGTTCGTGGATCTAATACATCACGAAGCCAATCACCTAAAAAGATAATTCCAAGAACCGTAATCGTTATGGCAATCCCGGGGAAAGTGGCTAACCACCAGTTCGTAGCTAAATAATTCCTGCCATCCGTCAACATTCCTCCCCATGAAACAGTTGGGGGCTGTATCCCTAACCCAAGAAAACTTAAAGATGCTTCCAAAATGATTGTTGTAGCAACACTTAAAGTTGATATAACAATAAAAGAGGAGATAATATTAGGAAAGATATGCTTTAACATAATCGTCGCATTTTTTGTCCCAATAGACCTTGAGGCCCTTACAAACTCCCGCTCCTTAATACTTAGTACCTCCCCCCTTACAACCCTTGCATATGTAACCCAGTTGGTAAATCCGATGACGACAATAAGTACCATAATGCTTGGTTCAAATACAGCTAGAACTACTAAAATAAATAGAATACTTGGAATCGCAAGGAAGGAATCCACGATTCTCATTAAGATATTATCGATTACTCCACCGTAATATCCTGCAAAAATCCCGACTAAGATGCCGATGATACCGGCTAAAATAACTGAAAAAATTCCCACTAACAATGACACTCGAGTCCCGTATATGATTCTACTTAAAATGTCTCTACCTAAATTGTCTGTTCCAAGTAGATAAGTCGTAGAGCCTCCGTCCAACCATGCAGGCGGCTTCAGCATGTCTCCTAAATTATTTGCAGCAGGGTTATGAGGAGCTAAAATATTCGCAAAAATAGCAATAAAGACAACAGCAAAGACAATGAAGAACCCCGTTGTGCCCGTCTTACTTCGGAGTAATAATTTTATTAAACGGAAAAGACGGTTATGTTTTGTTTTTGTGATCGGTTTATTTACATCAACGACTGCATCCCGATTTACATTTACTTCCACTTTCTCACCCCCTATGAATAATTAATTCTCGGATCAAGCAAACGATAAATGAGGTCCGTAATGAGGTTGATCAAAATAACTAGAATAGCAATAACAAAAACAGCCGCTTGTACAACCGCCATATCCCGTCCATTTACGGCTTGAACTAATAATTGTCCTAATCCCGGCCAAGAAAAAACGGTCTCGGTAATTAATGCACCACTTACTAAATGAGTTACTTGTAAAGAAGTAATCGTTACAACCGGAATCAGTGAATTTCGAAAGGCATGTTTATAAACAACAAGTGTATCACTTACACCTTTACTCTTTGCCGTCCGAATATAATCCTGGTTTAAAATGTCTAACATACTTGAACGAACTAGCCTCGTCATTTCGGCCGCTACACCAGTTCCTAAGGTGATAGCCGGCAAAATTAAATGTGCCCATGTTCCCCTACCTGATACCGGGAATATTTGATAGTTCACCGCTAGCATGAGAATAAGCATAATTCCAAGCCAAAAACTTGGCATTGCTTTTCCCAAAACGGAGCCACCTGTAATAAATAAATCAACAAAGCTATTTCTCTTTTGTGCTGAAAAAATCCCCATTGGAATGGCTATAATTATAGCAATCAACATAGAAGCAGCTGCTAGCTCAAAAGTAGCGGGAAGCCTTTCTAATACTAATGGCAAAGCTTCTTGATGATAGCGGAAGGATGTTCCGAAATTCCCCCGAAATAAATCACCAATAAAATGAAAATATTGATATAAAAATGGTTCATTAAGTCCAAGTGCTGCTCTTAATGCTTCTCGGTCCGCTTCAGAAGCATCTTCCGGTAACATTAAAGCAACAGGGTCACCAGCTAGATAAACTAATACGAAAACAACAAAAGTAATAATAAATAAAACCGGGATAATTTGTAGTAATCTCTTCACCAGATACTTCTTCAATTCAAGATCTCCTTTCATAAACGGGACTAGTTTTACTTTCCCAGCCCCGCTCATTTTCATCTCAACAAATAAATTACTTCAAAGAAATATCGGAAAAATTAATTACCTCATCAAGCCTAGAATTGAATGTAACTCGATCTGAAACCCCATAGTTCGCATTTTGTTGGAATAAGAAAATATGTGGTCTCTCCTCAGCAACAATGGATTGAATTTTTTGATACTGTTTAGTTCGTTCCTCTTCATTTAAATTTCTTCCAGCATCATGATAAAGCTTTTCTACTTCCGGATTGTAATAATCGGTTTGTCCTGCTGCACGATCTTTTGTATAGTGAACCAATGAATAAGAAGCATCCAACAATCCATCTGCTAAGCCAATCATTAACAATTCTTTATTGGAGTTCGAATTATACTCATCTAAATATGCACTAGACTCTAGTAATTTTAGATTAACTTTAATGCCCGCCTCACCTAACATACTTGCAACGAGTTGAGCCACTTCTCCATCAAGAGGGTATCTACCTTTTGGCGCTGTTAATGTAATTTCAAGTCCATCTTTATATCCAGCTTCCGCCAATAATTTTTTGGCTTTTTCAAGATCGTATTCATACGTGTTATATAAATCTGGATTGGAACCAACTACCCCTTCTGGTACACGTGTTCGAACTGGAACACCGGTACCTTTTAATACAGAATCAACGATAGCCTTTTCATTTATGGCTAAATCAATAGCTTCCCTAACTTTCGGATCTGATGTAGCAAATCCTTTTGTTGTTCTGACGACTAAAAGCATGACACGAGTCGTATCTCCATTTATAAGTGATACACCCTTTTCACCATTCACACGATCCCATTCATTCGGTGGAATATCTGTTGCAATGTCTACACCACCCGTTAATAATTCACCAACACGGGTAGAGCTCTCTGGAATGGCTCTGACAATGACTTCCTTCCATTTCGGCGCTCCAGCAAAATAATCTTTGAAACTTTCTAAAACAACTCGGTCATCTCGATCCCATTTAACAAATTTATAGGGGCCTGAACCGACTGGTTTCTTTAAAAATTCATCCATCCCTACTTTGTCGATATATTTTTTTGGCATGATATCTGCACCACTTTTTGCTAGAAGTCTTAATAATGTAGGCATAGGTCCATCCGTTATGATTTCAAAATTTAAGTCATCAACGACATTTATCTTTGAAAGCTGTGTAAAATACGGAAATTCCTTTAATGTCTGATCTTTCATCACTCGTTCAAGACTATATTTAACATCCTCAGCAGTTAAAGGATCTCCATTATGGAATTTTACTCCTTCCTTTAACTTAAACTTCCATGTGAGGTCATCTGTATTTTTGTAAGAATCAACAAGTTCCGGCTGAATTTCCATTTTGTCGTCCCTATTGAATAATCGGCTAAACATGTTCCTAAATACACGATCACCTGTTGTACTTAATGAATTTTGCGGATCCAATGTCGTTATATCGGCACTTTGTGCCAACACTAATGTTGTTTTGTCTTTTCCTCCTTCTCCACTCTTCTTTGCACCAGTTGAAGAATTACTACTGCATCCAGAAACCATAAAGACGAGAATAATACAAGCGACAAAAACCAATCTAAAAGATTTTTTCATACCCATCCCCCAAATTTGAATATTTTAAAATTACAGAATACTTTTCACATACTTATTTGAAGTTCTTAATCACCGCAGCTGTAGCTTTAATCCCTTGAATATAGTCTTCAACGAAGATATTTTCATTCGGTGCATGATAATTAGATTGGAGATTAGCCACACCGATTTGAACTGCAGGAATATCTGTATTTTTCAACATTTTATACATTGGACTAGAACCTGCTAGATTGCGCAAAATAACAGGTGGTTCTTCATACACTTCTTGAATGCTTTCAAGGACGGTTTGGACAAAAGGATCCTTTGGATTAGTATTAAAAGGATGTAATCCATGTCCTTGGTTAATTTCAATATCAGAGTATCCGTGTTTATCTAAGTGATTTCTTAGCAATTTGGCAATTTTCTCGGGTGATTGATTAGGAACTAAACGAAAATCTAATTTTACTTTTGCAATTGACGGCAAAACCGTTTTTGACCCTTCACCGATATATCCTGATTCGATCCCACATATTGTACATGTTGGCTCAGCAGTCAACCTTTCCTTTAATATATCTCCTGATACATTTTTCAAAAAGCTGTCTATTCCGTATAATTTCTTCGTAGCTCCCTCATCATAAATCATCGACCCAATGAACTTTTTGTCTAGCTCACTCAATGGAACGATATCGTCGTAAAATCCTTCGATTAATATTTCCTCTTGTTCATTTTTCAAGGTACTTAATGCCCAAATGAGCCTCCATGCCGGGTTCTCAATAATCGCTGCTTCCGAAGAATGTAAATCCATATTGGCACCCTTACAAACTAGCTCAACATAACAGATCCCTTTCACACCTAGTCCAACATGTGGACGTTTGCTTTCAACTTCTCTTGAACCACCTTCCCAAATGATTCCATCTGTTTGGAGTTTATCCGGATGTTCATTCGCAAAAAACTCTAAGTGCGGACTTCCAACTTCTTCCTCTCCTTCAAAGATAAATTTGAGATTGATGGGCAATGTTCCATATACCTGTTGATAAGCATGAACAGCACATATTCTAGCAATTAGGTTTCCTTTATTATCTGCAACCCCCCTTGCAAAAATTTTTCCTTCTCTAATGCTTGCTTTAAATGGATCGCTCTGCCACTGATCAATTGGATCTTCAGGTTGAACATCATAATGATTATAAAATGTAAGTGTTTTACCATGACTTTTTCCTAATTCTCCATAAATAATCGGATATCCGTCTGTTGTTAGTTCTTCAACTTCGACATTGATATTTTTTAAAAATCTTTTTACAAGTTCTTTCATTTCAAGCATTCCACGATTTTGAGCGGATACGCTTGGTTGATTACACGCTTCGATTAACCAATCAATATACGTATCAGCGTGGTCGTCAATATACTGAAAAACCTTTTCCATTCATGCTTCACCCTTTCAAATTCTAGTTTTAATATAAGAATATAATATTATAACTTTATATTTTTATATTATATGAGTATAAATTAGACCTTTTTATAGTCTAATTTCGATAAAATATCGTGATTTTTCTTGTCTAATAATAAATCTCGAATATTCAATGATTTGCTGCTCCTCAGTATACGTAAACCTTTCTAAAACAAATAGCTGCTCACCTTTGGGGATGTTTAACAAATCTGCCTCATAGTCCTCTGCAGTTATGGTGGAGAAAAAGATTTTTGCTTTTCCTAAATTCATTCCATATTTATTTGTGAAAACATTGTAGAAAAGATCGTCTTCTATTACCTTTTCCGTGAGACCAGGAAATAAAGAGCACGGAATGTATGTATACTCAATCCCGACTGGAGTCTCTTCTTCAATTTTCAACCTATGAATTTTATAGACTTTCTCTGCAGCGTTTATATTAAGCATTTTACCAATTTTCACACCGGCTTCTTCTTCCTTGAAGGATAATGACTTATGAGGATGGTGTTTATCTTCCTCTGCTTCATTCCTTAGTGAAACGAGCTGGTAAATATCTTTATCCTCCTTCCTACTTACAAACGTTCCTTTTCCTCTTTGACGATAAAGAATTCCTTTGTTGACTAGATCATGTATGGCTCTTTTTACGGTAATGGTACTTACTTGAAATTGGGCTGACAGCTCCTTTTCTGTAGGCAATTGAAACCCAGGCTCCCATTCACCTAAAATGATTTTTTCTTCTAAGTAATCTTTTACTTGATGATATAAAGGTGTAGGCAAATTTTTATTTACTTTCATGTGATTCTCCTTAAATTGTTATAATATTATATCTTTTGCTTTTACAATTTAAGTTTACTATGATTTAACTTAAACGCCTAGATAAATTAGATTTTTAAAAAGTATAGCAATAATAAAAAAGAAATTCAATATAATTTTCGATTAATTTTAAATATTTGATCATCATACATTGCTTTAACGGGTTAATGCGACATGTTCGATTTTAATTAGGTAATATACATATGACTTATTCTATGTGGTTTGAGATGACAAGGGAACCAGACTCTAAATAGAATGGAGGAAAATGGACTAAAATAAAAATAAGGAAGCTCTGAGTAATATGGTACCTATAGATAGGACACTTGAAAAAGAGTTTAATCTATAGGTACCATATTACTCGTTGAACTCCCTTTTTTATTTCCCAATAAACATTTGTGACCAGTGATTTTCTGTTTGTTCAAACCCTACGCCGATATGTGTAAAGTTTTTATTTAAGATGTTTTTCCTATGACCTTCACTATTCATCCAAGCTTTAACAACTTCTTGTGGGTCTTGTTGACCTTGAGCAATATTTTCACCCGCACTCTTATAATTGACCCCAAAATCCCTCATCATATCAAACGGGGATCCATAAGTTGGACTTGTATGTGAAAAATAATGGTTTTGTTGCATATCCAATGATTTCTTTTGAGCCACACTACTAAGCTTCGAATCGACTTTTAAAGCAGGAATACCTTGTTTAGACCTTTCTTTATTTGTTAAGTCAATAACTTGCTTGGCATATTCACTAATATTTCCATCATTCTTAACTTGCTGTTCCTGCTTCGTTTGTTTTGGTTCTTGAGATTGTTGTTCTTGATTTTGCGATGGTACTTGTTCATATGATCCCTGTTGTTGAGTTGGTACTTGTCCATTTTGATCTAGTGGGAATTGTCCTTGTTGTTGACGAAAAAACTCATTCGTTTGATCAGGACCTATCTGAATTTCCTTGAACTTTGCGTCTTGTATTAGTTGTGCTTTTGTTTCAGGGTAATGATCGCTATTAATGGAAGTTTGTAAAGCAGATATATTCATGTCTTTCTTATCATAACGGTTATTCATGCAATTCTATTTTGAAAATTGAATGGAGTATTCTCAGGCGAATACTAATTGAACAGTTGGAATAAGCTCTTCATACTACCTATTTTCTAGTTTCTCCGGTTCCTTGTAAAAATTGCTTAAGTGCTTCTTTGTTTTGTTCAAAATCTACTTGAAGTACATCACCTATACCGTCAATGCGTCTATTTTCAAATGTCCCATCTTCGGGGAGACGTAATGTTTCTAGCTTACCACCCTGCTTTGTAATAACATCTTTTCCGATTGCAATAATAGTAGAGGTATCCATATTTGTATCAATATAGGAATTCATAATACCCATTAGTTTAGGGAGCTTGACCACATTATGAAGTTGGATAGACTCGTCCATTAATTTTGTAACGACCTCTTGTTGTCTTTGCACACGGCCAAAATCACTTAAACGATCATGGCGAAAACGAACATATCCTAATAGCTCATTTCCATGAAGTACTTGCTTGCCTTTCTTCAGCTTCATTCCTATACCGGATGACATATCATGTGGAACATCTATTTCGACGCCATCTGGTACAAGGGTGTCAACGGCTTTTTCGAATCCTTGGAAATCTACGATCGTGTAGTATTGAATATCTACACCAAAATTTTCAGTAATAGTTTGCCTTAGTAATTCCGGACCCCCGTAAGCATAAGCCGCATTTAATTTTTCTTTTCCGTGGCCAGGGATCGAGACAAACATATCACGCATAAGAGAAATAAGCTTGACATTATGGGCTTTTTGATCATAATGAGCGATCATGATCGTATCGGTTCTCGAATGTTTTTCCCCTCTAGTGTCATTTCCTAATAAAAGAATGTTAGTGTCACCGATTTTACTTTTTGTCCCTTTAAATGAATGAAATTCTTTTTGAGTTTTACTTGATTTACTGCCAGCTTCCTGTGTCCCTTGCACATACTGAATAACACTGCATCCTCCAATAATAAAGACACATAGAAGCAGAAGTGCGCCAAATATTCGGCCCCATCTCACTCTTACCCGTTTCCTCTTCTTCCCTTCCATACTTGCACCACCTAAACGAATCACATTTATTTCAGAAGTACTCATTATCCCATAATAATTTTTCATTTATATAAAATTCTGATTAAATAGCTTTAAAATTCGATTACATTCGGTGAATTTTTACTACATTGAAAATAAGATTAAAAATGCTACAAAATCCTCAATTAGTTGTTGAAATTTATCTTTCTATCTCGTGTGAGGAAAGGAGATGCCTCCGTCACGTCCAAGCTTGCGAGTTCCGATTCATCCTATTGCGCTTGTACTATTTACTGCATCATTTAAATTATGCTTAAATACAAGTTGGCAATTTATTTTAAAAATACGTCTAAACCATGCATTTCCGGCTCATAGGAACAGTAAATGTAAATATCCTCTGCTTTATTTTCAACGTACACTAAACAACAAAAAAAGCACTTGTTGCCTATTTGACAATAAAGCGCTTATAGTTAGCTATTGTTCGATTTCTCAAATAATTTACTCGGAAAAAGGGTTGTAATCTATTTAATTTACCATCCTAAACTATATCCTCAGCTAAATTTTCAAATTGAACAAATCCACCCTTAGGATGTGGCAAATAGAGACTTTCATCATTTGGATTTATTTTCAACTCAAATTCATCAACTCTTGGATTTTTTTGAGGTATTCTTTTTCCCCAGTATCCCTTACAATATGGCCTTGTTCAATATCATTGATTCCCCATTTTATTTTAGTTGTGTATTTCGGATTAACCTTATCCGTACCACCACCAACATTAACTCCCTTAACCTTACTCAACATAGCACTGACTTTATTCTCAAAAGCATGCGTATTCTCCACAGGCATTCGGACATTTCCAGTATTTCCGAATCCCTCCATGGCGAAGTCTAATGGTTTTCGGGTCGAGATGATGTTTTTTCCTTGTGTGATGGCTGAATCGATGAATCTTCCTACTTCTATTGTATCGTCTATTGACTTACTTCAGCTTATTTTCGACATCTTTTGTCACTGAGACCGAGCTTTTTAAGCAGGGGTAGTCAGATTTCCGACTTGTTTTGACAATATTTTTGAGATTGGGTACTTTTTTCATTTTTAACGACGAATTTCCCGAACCCCCGTAAATGATCAAGCTTTACTGTACCGTGCTGAAAATTATAATACTGTTTACTCTAGTTTTATCCATCTCTTGAATTTCAGTAAAGCATCATTCATGTTATCCAAAGCATAATTGTTTCATAAAAAAAACACTTGTTACCTAATAGGGAATCAAGTGCTTTATTAATGATTCTATTTTTAATCTCACCTCTAAACTAATGAGCATATTAATCTCAAAATTTTCAGGCTACGAGCCAGTAACACTTTTTTTATTCTTTTTCCTCCATCTTCTTCTTTAAATATTCAGCGATTTCTGTTTGCCCAAATTGTCTAGCATATTCATATGCATCCATATTCTTAATATTCTCTCCAGTATATCTAATTGAAATATCTATTCCTTTTTCAACTAGAAACTCAGCTACTTCTTTATGCCCGCCATAAATTGCTCCAAATAATGGATTTCTTTTTGCTAAGCTCACATCTAATTCTGCACCATTCTCTATTAAATACTTTACTATCTCCAAATGCCCCTCTCCCGCTGCCAATCTTAAAGGTGAAGCATCAAATATATCACCTTTTGTATTAACATCGATTCCTTTTTGAACTAGATATTCTACTATTCCAAAATGTCCTTTCTTTGCTGCAACATGTAACCAGGTACCAAATGGTGTCATTAAATGTAAAGATTCTGGATTTTCGTCTATTAAATGCTTTACTTCATTAATATCTCCAATCTTTATAGCATTTCTTATAGTTTTATTTAGAACTTTTTCATCCATAATATTAGCCCTCCAGTATTTCTACTATCTTGTACTAGCTATGTCACCTAAATCTTTAAGAGCTTCAACAATATCATCAAAGTCACCGCCAAATTCTTCAATAGCCCTTAACCGATTCACTACTTCCTCTAAAGCATCGAGACTATGTTGTCCTACTACGGCATTTGGTGCCCAAACAAGGTTTTCTTCTCCAATTATGGGATCTATCCCATACCTTCTTAATATTTCCTGACCTTCTCGAACCAGTTCTTGCTGCTTCTGACCAAGACCTTTTTTAAATAGAATATGATGTGCATGAGGATTTATCATAGCGGTAGGCGGGTCACCTATTAATCCCCTAAGATACTTGCCAAAATCAATTTTTATTAATGCTTCATCATACTCTTTAGTAATGCCTAAATCAGACATCTTTTTTCTAATCTCAGACAGCTCATCTACACTAAAAGTATTATTTTGAATAGCATTTTTAAGCTTATTCATCTTAGCGGCATCTACTTTTCCGTTCACAATTATATCATCAATATAATTACTTACAGTATTACCCGTACCACCACCAACCCCATTCCCCCTACCAAGCTTAGCCGCAAAATAATTCTCAGCCGCATGCGTATTCTCCACAGGCATTCGGACACTTCCAGTATTTCCGAATCCCTCCATGGCGAAGTCTAATGGTTTTCGGGTCGAGAAGATATTTTTTGTATATGTGGTGGCTGAATCTATGAATCTCCCTACTTCTATTGTATCGTCTATTAACTTATTTTTCAGCTTATTTGGTACATCTTTTATTGCCGAGGTTGCACTTTTTAATCGAGTGGCAGAAGCATTACTGGCAGTTTCTACCATATTCTTAATGTGGGTCACTCCATTATTAAAACTTCTTTTAATTCCCGTTTTAATGGACGATATCCCCATATCTCCAAGGTGAGCAAGCCTTACTGTTCCGCTGAATTTCGTAATACTACTCACCCCAGGAATAATATCCAGCGGGCTTAATAGTCCTCGGAAGACTCGCTCTCCAGTGCCTAGCTCTCGACCAGATATCCAATCCTTTCCGGAAACGGCCGAGCTTAATTCGAATGTACCATAAGCGGCTCCTAACGCGATACCTGCAGGTGGGCAGACTAAAGAAACACCGATGATGACGACGAGTGCGGCAATTTGCCCCCAGAATTCCTTGCTTTCCTGATGGTTTCGAATCGATTCATATTCAAAGGCCCGTGTATTTACAGCTGCGAGTTGATACTCTTTTTGCGAAAAATCCTGATCCGGATTTAGCTCTTTCCAAGTCTCATATTCAAGCTTCATCTGTTTGGCATAGTGATTATCTCCGTTAAATATGTCATCGATACTTACCTCTGTTTTTGGAACTTCGAAGGTCTGTTGCTGTCCGTAACCCGCGTAGACAACCTTTACTTCTGTCGCACCAATCCGATTTTTCGTCGTGTAATTGGACGGGGTTAAATCTCTCATCGCCTCGACAAATGCATCAATATCTTCATAGAATGGTTGGTCAATAGTACGATCGACGATATCCCCGATTTTTCCAGTAAATCGATGTAGCACCTCAAAGTCTTCGTATAATTGTTGAAATTTATCTTTCTGACTCGTGTGGTGAAAGGAGATGACCCCATCGCTGTCAAGGCTTGCAATATCTGATTCTGCATCTTCTAAGTTATCAGTGATATCTTTTAGATCATCAATCATCCCTTTACCCAAACGCCCTAATCCAATTAAATCGCCAATACCTTCTTTCATCTTTTCCCAATCTGATGGGATATATTTTACGTCCATGAAAAACCTCCTTTTCTTATTGATTTGGATATCTAGAATAAACCAATAGGGAATCCCAACTTTTCCAATCCTACATATATTCACCTTCTAAAATTTTACAATATAAAAAGGAACGATAAAATAGGAAAAAGGATGGTAGGTAATTTGAAGTATTAGGACCTTATTACAAAACGGTTTCCTCAAACACCTAGAATTTCTCCTTTATGTTATGATAAAGAAAAAGATGGTTGCTGATACACAAAAAGCCATGATGAAATAAGTACGTTGATTGGAATGGACTTAATGCTCCAAGTAAGGAGGATTTATTAATGAAATTAATAGCGATTGATTTAGATGGAACACTTTTATCAGAAAATGGGGATATAAGTTCAGGAAATACAGATGCTATTCATGATGTGCAAAGGCAAGGGGATATCGTTATGATTTGTTCTGGAAGATCGCTTCACGATACACAAGCCATCCTTCAGAATGCTGGAATTGATTGCCCTGTTATTACCGGTAATGGAGCAATTGCCTATCATGGAAAAGAAATTGTGCAAAAACTAATTATACCTGAAGATGTTATACACGAGCTTATTCCTCTGTTAGAATCCGAAGGCTTTTATTTTGAATTATATACGAATCAGGGGATTCACCTTCTTAAAAAGGGGAAGGAGCAGCTAGACGTAGAAATACGCTTATTAACCGAAAAGGATGCAAGTTTCCAATCTGAATGGGCGGAGAAGGAAAGGGATATTCAATTCAATCAGCATGGATTACAATTTATAAATGATTATAAAGATATCAATGTGGCAGAATTAGATGTTTATAAAATTTTTGTGTTGTCTTTTGATAGAGAAAAGCTGCTAAATCTTGAAAATCGTTTAAGTTCCCGTCAAGATATTTCGTTAACATCCTCAGGGAAGACGAAGCTAGAAATCGCCCATGCGGAGGTTAGTAAGGGAAATGCTTTAACCTATATGGCAAATTTTTTAAATATCCCATTAAAAGACACTGTTGCAATTGGAGATAATTTAAATGATCTTTCCATGTTTAAAGTTGCGGGAATCAGTGTGGCAATGGGAAATGCGGTAGAAGAAGCCAAAAGAAATAGTACATATACGACAAAGAATTTTAACGAGGATGGAGTAGCCTACGCGTTACGGAACTATATAATAGAAGTGTAAGAAAAAAGGCAACAGATTCCGTTGCCTTTTTCATGAACTTTATTTTATTTTTTCAAAGCATGACGACGCTGTTTCTTGAATGACTTTATTTAGTGCTTCAATGTTTGACTTCCCTTGTATTTGCAACCATTCTCTTGCTTTTTCTGCTCCTGCATCACTGTATACCTTTACTCCGTCCTTCCAAGTTGCGCGGCCACAAAGGACACCATTGAAATCAGAGCCTGCTGAATGAGCAAAGCGTAATGTTTCTTGGAACATTTCTGCACTTACTCCTGCACTTAAGAAAATAAATGGAATATCAGTTGATTCGCTTTGTGTTTTAAAATGTCCCATCGCTTCTTCCTTCGTATAAACGACCTCTGTTCCATACCCTTCCACATAGTCCATATTAACAGGAACTTCAACTTTTAATACATCGACATGATATTGAGGTTTAGAGAATTCAATCATCATATCATTTACTTTATGCGGTTTCACTTTTGCATACTCTTTGCTTTTTACATCCTCAATCTTACTATCATAGGATACAAGCTCTAAGAAGAATGGGATATCTTCTGCTGCACATTCTGAACCAAGTCTTTCGACAAATGCATGTTTTTGATCATTAATCTCTGCAGGCTCATCGATATCATAATAAAGTAAAAACTTTACAGCGTCTGCTCCTGCTTCTTTTATCCGACGGGCAGACCATATCGGTAAAAGATCCGGGAATCTGCCAGGTTTTGTCGCATCATACCCTGTTTTTTCATAGGCAAGTAATAGACCTGCACTTGAATCTCTTTTTTTCGTTGCTGGAAGTCCATATTCCGGATCTAATAGAATAGAAGATGCATAAGGTGTTAAAATTTCAGATACAAGCATTTTAAATTCTTCAATCGCTTCTTGAGTTCCATTTTCGCCCATCATTTTTTTCAAGGCCCCACGTTGGTCGATAGCCAGAGCACTGATAATGCCTTGGTCATTTGTTAAATTTAATAATGCTTTTCTTTTATTCTCGGTAATTGTTCTCATTGTTGGTTCTCCCCTTAGTGTATATTTTTCATAAACATTTGATAGATTTCCTCGGAACTAGTTGCTTCCTGTAATTGATCAATAAATTCTTGATGAATTAATAGCTTTGATACTTCTGATAAGTAACGTAAGTGGTCATTCCCTTTTCCTTTAGGAATAAACATGGCAATCACGATATTTGTTGGTTTACCGTCAAGAGCCTTCCATTCAACACCTTGATTTAATCTCAATATCACAATGCTTGCCTTGTTAATACTATCCAGCTCGGTATGAGGAATAGCGATCCCTTGCTCCATACCGGTCGTGCTTAACTTTTCTCTTGCCATAAATCCTTCAATAACTTTCGATGCATCACTGCTTATATTTTTCTCTTTTGAAATTTCCGCTAACTTTTGAAATACTTCCTCTTGAGATGCTGCATCGACATGACAATAAATATTGTTGATATCCAGGACAGATTCTAAATTTTTCGTTTCACTTGGTGTTTGTATTTCTTGAATTTCTTCTTTAGATGATTGCCCTTTCGCTACTGTTCGTTTTTGATCCCAGCTCATGAGGAATCCACTTACAATTGCACCGACTAAAATAGCTAACACCCAAAGGATGGCATGAGTAACAATTGGCAATACGATAAATCCACCATGTGGTGCAGGCACTTGTACTTTAAATAAGTAGGTCAGGATCGCTGCAATCGATGATCCGAGCATGAGAATTGGGATGACCTTAATCGGTTTTTTCGCCGCAAACGGAATGGCACCTTCAGTAATATGTGTAGATCCTAGCAGGAAATTCACATATCCAGCACTGCGTTCACTTCCTGAGTATGCTTTTCCGCCAAATAGAACAGCAAAACCGGTAGCTATTGGTGGAACAATACACGCAGCTGATACACCCGCCATAAAGAAGTAATTCCCTTGAGCTAATAATGCTGTTCCTGTCACATAGGCTGCTTTATTGACAGGTCCGCCCATATCAAATGCGCTCATACAACCGACAATCAATCCTAATAGAATCGGACTCGAATTTTGAAAACCGCCTAAAAATGACATCATTCCTTTATTGATTGACTCCATTGGAGCAGAAAGGAACCACATAGCAAATCCTGCAATGAAAATTCCTAAGACAGGGAAAAGGAAAATTGCCTTTAACCCATCGAGCTGTTTAGGCAAGCCTTTTAGCAGATGTGCCAACCCAAGCATGATATACCCGGCTAGGAATCCTCCGATAATCCCTCCTAAAAATCCAGTACCATTCATGTAGGCAATCATTCCGACAATAAACCCGATGATCAATCCTGGCCTTTTCGCAATTGATTCTGCAATATAGGCACATAAAATTGGTACCATTAGATTCATAGAAACGCCGCCTATGGTTTTTAAATAATAGGCAAATTGATTATATTCGGGACTATCTGGTTCTGCTGAATGAATACCAAACATAAAGGAAATTGCGACCATTACACCACCAGCAACAACGAGCGGTAGCATATGGGAGACACCATTCATCAGAGAAACGTAAAGACTATGCCAAAAAGATGTCTTTTGATTGCTTTGCCCCGACTGATGTTGGGTTCTTGCTTGACCGTCTTTATATTTAGGAACATTTCCAGATAAAATTTCATCGATTAATTGATCCGGTTCTTTAATACCTTTGCTAACAGAAACATTGATAACCGGTTTTCCGATAAATCGATCGACATTTACATCTTTATCCGCAGCTATAATAACGCCATCTGCCGCTTCTATTTCTTCATCTGTTAAAGCATTCTTTATTCCTTCTTGACCATGTGTCTCAACTTTAATTGAGATGCCTCTTTTTTTCGCTGCTTCCTCTAATGCCTCTTGTGCCATATAAGTGTGGGCGATTCCTGTAGGACAACCTGTCGCAGCAATAATTCTGTATGTCTTCATTTATATGACCCCCTTTTTAGTTGAATTTGCTTTCTTAATAAGGGAATATCCTCCAAATTACTTAACCCCGCTGTAAAAGCTGTAGATGATCCAGCTGCCGTTGCATAAATTAATGCTTCTTCTAAATCCCCTGTTTGTATCAGCTTCCCAACAAATACAGCGAGCATCGTGTCCCCGGCACAAGCTGTA
The DNA here is from genome assembly GCF_038009395.1 of Heyndrickxia sp. FSL W8-0423. Taxonomy (NCBI): domain Bacteria; kingdom Bacillati; phylum Bacillota; class Bacilli; order Caryophanales; family Bacillaceae; genus Heyndrickxia; species Heyndrickxia sp. FSL W8-0423. The sequence continues at coordinate 198,814 of NZ_JBBPBE010000001.1, forward strand.
TTCACCACTTTTCCTTTAGGAGCGGTTGTCCATAAAACATGTTTTTCATCAACGTACAAAGCTCCTTTTTCACCGCGGGAAACTAATATTCTTTCTGCACCTTTATCTAATAGCTGTTGTGCTGCTTTAACAAGTTCTTGTTCTGATTCTAGTTTCGAAACACCTAAGAGATGGGCTAGCTCCTCATCATTTGGTTTTATTAAATATGGATGATAAGGTAAGCAGTCTATTAATCTTTCAGAACTAATATCTAGCACTAAAGAAAAGCCTTGCTCCTGAGATAATTTCGCGATGGTCACAAAAATGTCATCCTTTACTCCTTTTGGCAAGCTTCCAGAAACAAATAACATATCCTCGTTCGTGAAAGTTTTAATGTATTTAAGCAATGCTTCCTGTGCGTTTTGATTAATTTCGGGTCCTTTATTGACCGCTTTGTATTCTAATTCGCCGGAGCGGATAAATGTATTAATTCTGGTAATTCCATCCACTTTGATAAAATTCACATCAATTGAGTTTCTGACTAATTCTTCTTCAATATATTTTCCCGTGAATCCACCTAAAAATCCTGTGGCAGTACTATCAATGTTTAGCTTTTTTAACATAAACGAAATATTAATAGCTTTACCATTCGCTTGATAGTCCTCAAAATTGCTGCGATTGACAACAAAGGGAGAAAATTGTTCAAACTCAGTAAATAAATCAATAGCTGGGTTCATCGTACATGTATAAATCATGTTGTTTCCCTTCTTTCTTCCTGCCTTTTGTTTCACTTTATACTGTAATTGTGGCACAATAAGTTATGTAAATGTTTACAAAGTTAAACGTTTTCAATGTAAAACTTTTCTTTTTGGAGATGGTACATGTGTCACAATCGTTTTTAAATAGAGCGAAAAATCAGTATAATACATTAAGCGAAACAGAGAGATATTTAATCGACTATATAAAGCAGCATTTAGACACGATTCCGCAAATCTCCATTGTAAAATTGAGTGAACAGGCAAACGTTTCGACTGCGACCATTGTTCGTACGATGCAAAAATTAGGTTATAGTGGTTTCACCGCTTTTAAAATCCATTTAAAAGATGATTTTGACTCAAGCACTGAATTTTCGATTGTGGAAAAGATTGATAAAAAAATCCAAGAAGCGATTTTGAAAAATGAGCAAGAAGTCATCAAAACCATTCAGCTTCTGGATAGCGGGACAATTGAAGATGCACTACAGAAAATCATTCATTCCAAAAAAATCATCATCTTTGCCCGCGGCTTCTCCGAACTAATCGCAAAAGAAATGATGGTTAAATTTCAATTGTTAGGAAAAAGCTGTGAGCTGCATGATGATCCAAATATCATAAGGACGATTAGTAAAAAAATCGATAAAAAAAATATTGTTATTTTTGTATCTTTAAACGGAAAAACAAAGGAACTTGTCGAGGCTGCCCAAAACTGTCAAGAACAAGGGGTAAGCACCCTTCTCCTTACTGCGAATCAGAACAGTCCATTATATGATTTATGTGAAATCTCTTTAGTCGGCTTTAAGTCAGAGATATCCTATTTCCCTGAATATGAGGTGCGATCACGTTTGCCTATCCAAGTAATGGCTCGGATTATATTAGATGCATATGCCATTCGAACAGAGGAACCTAGACAGTTAGATTCTTAAGAATCTATCGGGTTCGTGCAAGAAAGCGGGGATTTATCGTTTCTTCCTTCAAATGTTTTCAAACTAAAGAACGAAATAAGGGAATTGGGAAATTTATGTTGACCGATAAACAAGCTGTTGGCTCGATATAGTTTTTGACTTCAAACAAAAAACGAGATAAGGTAATCACCATTATCCCAAAGAACATTTTTATGTAGAGAAAATATCATCTATTTCCTGTTATCATTTTGGAGCTGAGCAGTTACTTGAACAACCCGTTCACCTAATGCTCTTCCTAGCGCTTGATCTTGCTCATTTAATAGAACGGAGCTTTCAATCGGGCACGATATTCCAACACCATAATAAGAACCGTAAAGAACATTTTCTGGTATATTTCCCGGCAACCCTACTATAATCATTCCCTGATGAAGCATTGGAGTGATAAGATTCAGCAAGGTTGCTTCTAATCCCCCATGTGTTGTCGCTATTGTACAAAAAACAGCGCCCACTTTATCCACTAGTTTACCGCGTGCCCATAGATAACCAAGTTTGTCCATCCACTTTTTTAATCCAGAACTAATACTCCCAAAATGACCGGGGCATCCCCAAATAATGGCATCCATTTCCGGTAGGGTATGGACATCTGCGTCGTCAACATGCTTGACGTACACAGTAGCTTTACCAGTCTTTTCTGCTCCTTGACCAATCGCTCTCGCTAAAGCTTCCGTATGTCCGCCTTCACTATCGTATACTATATACACTTTCATTTTCTATCTCTCCATTACTTTAAAGAGTTTCAAACATTGTAGGAAGCGTGATTTTTTATCATTTCTTTTTATGTAATGATTTCAATGCATTTCGGAACTCATCATCGTTCATTTCCTGTTTCTCCTTTTGATTGCCTTTCGCTAAATGGCTTAATGCTTGACGAAACAGTTCATCTTTCTCTCCAATATGGTGACTCTCCCTATTCTCATGATTAGGTGATTTATGAGGTATTTCATTATCTACTTCTATACCAATTTTCTTTCCACTTTCAACTGGTTTAACTTCTTTATATTTCCTAATATTAGTAATAAATGCAATAAGAATCGCCAATGTCAAAACAAAATAGATGGAAAGCGCCCCTAAGGCTTGACCAAGGCCTGCTTCTAATCTTCCGTCATAATAAAGTAATGCCCTTATACCGTCTACAATATATCGTGTAGGTAAAATATTACTGAATAGTCGATGGACAATTGGTAGCGTTGATAATGGAAATGCTCCACCACTTGAGAATATCCCCATAAAATTTACCGGGAACATTACTAACATTCCCCATCCACCTAAAAATACCGCTATCGTTTTAAATAACAGAAACATGGTTATACAACTAAAAAAGGTAAACAGGAATATCGCCCAAATCCCTGAAGCATGTGCACTTCCAAAGATTCCAAATACCCCTAGTTGGATAAAAATTGAAACACAGAAAGTTAAAATGAACCCAAAAATTATTTCCGAAGTAAGGACTTCAGATTCACTTAATGCCGATCCTCTTTTTTTCAAGGTACCATTACTTCGCAAAAGATAACCATGAATCATATTTGCACCTAACATCCCAGTAATGGAGGATATAAGGGCCATAACAAATGGTGTCATTCCTTTATTAAGATTAACTGGCAGTCCCAGCACATTTTTTGAAACAATCTTGACCGGATTGTCCAATAATGAAGCATTCTCCGGATCCAGTCTCATTCCTTTTTGCAACAGTTCTGCTTTTAGTTGGCTACTAATTTTTTTAGAAGTAGATAAAGCAACAGTTTGAAGGGTGTTACTTGCAATCATAGCTGCCGTTTGTCCAAGCCCCTCGTTTAATAAAACTTCTAAATCAGCCGGTTTACCATTCGTAAGACCTGAAAGAAGGGTATCATGAACTAGGTCAAGATTTTCCGAATAATCTGAAGGGATAATTAATGCTCCATAAGCTTTGTTATTTCTTATATCATTGAATGCACGTTCCCTATTATCATCAACTTTCCATTTAAAAGAGTTCCCATTTTGTTTTTCGATAAGATTTAATAATATAGCATCGCCAACTTTTCCTTTATCTTCATTTACAATAATTAGAGGAACATCAGACATGTTTTGCTTTGCACCTTTAAATATAGGCAGATAAACGAAGACCATGACTAACATTAATAAAGAGATTAACCAAATTGGAAACCAGGAGGAGCTTAATTTAAACAATTGATTCACGACTTTCATTCCCCTAACCACGAATATATTTTAGTCATATTTATTATGTCCAATTTGGTGGTTGATTATTAGAATTCAAAAAGAGAAGTGTTAACATGAGAACGCATAAATAAAAAAAGGATGGTTCTTCCGTTTTCGAAACAAAAGAATCATCCAGGCTTATGAATTATTGATATTTGTTTGATACGAGAACCACACCTACATCCCTATAAAGTGAAGCATTTACTCATTTTCCATACGAACAAGTAACTCTTCTTTTGCCTCTTCAACTACTTTAGGATTCATAAACAATTCCATCGCTGTCCGAGCTAGTGCCTTGCTGCTTACTTGTATGCATCTTTTTCCGGCTTCAGAATTGGCTAATTCTCTGAATTGTTCCGTATGATTAGAGATTTTATAATCTGGAAAAATGGTTACATATGGATTACAGATAGGGATAACCCTTGAGACATTTCCTAAGTCTTCTCCACCGTAGTCGAATGGCATTCCATCCATGACAGGTTCATCAATGGCAATCAGTTCTTTTCGACAAACATCAGATAGTATTTGATTCGGGACACGACCAAGGTAGCCTGGGACGAATTCAATATCTACTTCACAACCGGTCGCAAGGGCTGCGCCTTCTGCACAATTTCGGACCCGTTCGATATAATCTTCTAGATCTTTAGCTTTAAAACAACTAAGTGACCCCCTAATCTTAACATAGTCCGGAATTAAACCAGTTGTTTTTCCACCATCTTCAATAATACCTGATAGACGAAAGTCAGCTTTGCAATGTTGTCTTAATAGTCCTGTTGCAACAAAATATAAGTTTGCCGCATTTAATGCATTGATTCCCTTTTCAGGATGTGATGAAGCATGCGCAGATTTTCCATGAAACTTGATTCGTATTCCAGTTGACGACATACATTCTCCTGCAAGTCTAGTTGTATCGCTTGTAGGATGCATAAATAGAACGGCATCAATACCGTCAAACGCATTTTTTTCAAGCAACTTTATTTTTCCTCCACCAGATTCCTCAGCAGGTGTCCCCATTACGACTAAAGTTCCTGGGATTTTATGATCTTCCATAAATTTTTTTGTCTCTAGTGCCGTCCCTAATGCAGTGGTACAAATCAAATTATGACCACATGCATGTCCTATTGGCAAAGCGTCATATTCTGATACTACAGCTAACGTTAAATCACCTTTTTCATATTGATAAGTTGCTTTATACGCTGTAGGCAGCCCGCCTAAATTTGTTTCAACATCGAAACCGTTTTCTTTAAGAAACTCACATTGTACACGACATGCTTTTTCTTCCTGATAGGCTAGTTCCGGGTTAGCATGTACATATTGAGCAATCTCCCAAAGTTCGTCTAATCTTGAATCTAAATAATCATCACATTGTTTTTTTATCGTTTCTAAATTCATTTATGATAGCTCCTTTACATTTTAATACTTTCATACTTTTTCGAAGTGAAATAAAATTACTTCGAAACTCCGAGAATACCGAAAAAACTACCAATCAACGATATGAGAATGATGCCAATAATAATTTTGTTATAATTTTGCCCTTTCGTTTTAAAGAAAAAATAGATAGCAAAAACTGCACAAAGAGGTAATATACCCAATAAAATTTGATCAAGAATTTCTTGTACAACAATTGGTTTAGAATGTGCTATTTTAAATTCTAAGGGGGTTTTTATTTTTATATAAGTTGAAGAAAGTGCCCCCATCATAAATAGCCCTAAAATACTGGCGCTATTTATAATTTTATTAATTAGCCCCGATTTCATTAACCGCATAACTGATTCTCTTCCTAAAAAATAACCAGATTTCAACATATTATAGCCAATTAATATAATGGCTAGTGGATATAAAAATGGAATAACAGCACCTAAAAAATTGCCACCGAGTGCCATGGAACAAGCTAGTGCTAATATGATCGGTTTCAACGTCCCCCACATTAATGTGTCTCCAATTCCAGCTATCGGTCCCATTAACCCTGTTTTAAACCCTGTGATTACTTCATCTGGAATTGGAGCCCCATTTGACTTTTCTTCTTCCAAAGACAACGTTACACCGTGTATAATACTCCCCATTGTTCCTTCCGAATTATAAAATTGTAAATGGCGTTTTAATGCTTCTTGATAGGCTTCATCATCATCTTTGTACAGTTTCCTTAAATTTTTGGAAAGTGCATTACAAAATGCTAACGCTTGCAAACGTTCATAAGAATTACTTACCTCTACGGATGAATACCATAAAGCAAAAGTTTTCCTTAAATCTTTCTTAGTTAGCTTTCTTTCTTGTGGCTTTTGTTCTGGTGCAGGCATTGAAGACATATTAAACGACCCCCTTTTTATCTTTATTCATAGAATTAAACATGATAAGGACAGCGATACATGTACCGAAAACAGCGGCCCCCATTGTATTTATTCCTAAATAAGCTACCGCGAAAAAACCAATAAAGAAATATGGCATGATCTCTTTTTTCCCAATAATTAAGAGAATGATAGCGAATCCCATAGCTGGAAGCATACCACCTGCAACATTAAAGCCATTGATCACCCATTTAGGAAGAGCGTCTATTAGATATTCGACCGCATTCGCCCCAAGTAGAGTAATAATAAATACAGGTACAAATCTTAAAAAGAAAACAAGGATGGTAGGATAAGTAATTGCACAATGGAAAATTCCTTTGTAATTTTTTTCTTCCACATATTTATCTGCTTTTGAAATCCAATAGGCGTTTGTTGTTCTTCTGATTTGATCCAATAAAACACCTAACACTCCAAACGGAACGGCAATTCCAACTGCAAGTTCAGTTGACAAATTCGATTGCAAAGCAATAGGTATCGCTATAATTCCGGCCAAAGCTTCATCGGCGGGTATATTTCCACCCGTTGCAATCATTCCTAAGTACATAAGTTGTATCGTTCCACCAATGATTAAGCCTTGTTCAACATTTCCATAAATCAAGCCTAGAATTAATCCATATAAAATTGGGGAGCCTAATGCCTGTGTCAATCCATAAAAAACACGGCTAGTGCCTAAAAAGTATAAAATACCGCACAAAATTGCTATTAATATATTCAACTAAATCGCTCCCTTCCCCTATTATTTGTTTAATGAATGGAATTTTTCCGCAGCCTTTTTAAATTCCATTTTCGGCTCATCCGGAACTTGATGTAAGTATGCATGACAACCGCCGCCTTCCAATTCTTCCAGCATTTTGACATCTTCCGCATTTAGAGTAATTGGCCCAAAAACAGTAATCCTGCCCGGTCCAGCTCCTAAGCCTCCGATTTGAATATCTTTTATCGGGATCCCACCTTTTATCGCTCGATAGGTTGTATCAATATCTTTAAATAAAACAAACAGCTTCCCTTCTCCCAACTGATTGATATTCCAACTATTAATGGCATCCGTTACCGAATAAACTTCTACCTCTATATTGGCTGGAGCCGCCATCACATAAATACTTTTCATAAATTCATCTACAGCTAGTGCATCATCAATAATAACGATACGATTCGCAGATGTTTGTCGGATCCATTTCGTAATTACTTGTCCATGAATAAGTCGAAAATCAACACGTACCATTTGTATTTGTGCCATTACAATTCCCCCTAATAAACTTTTTTATTTAACACTAATTTCTATCTAGCTTAAAGTATGAAATAATTACTTATTTACTTGATTTGGTAATTTTAAATGCTGGCAGCTCAACAACGCAGCTTCTTTAATTTCTTTAACACTCTCTTCTGTAAAAGGTTGGTTTTGTCGCATAACTGCCTCAATAAGCATCATAGAATTTAAACCTGATAGAATTTGAATGTTATATTTTTGGCTTAAACTTAATGCAACATTTGAAGTAGTTCCTCCAGCAATGTCAGTAATAATTAAGGAATCTATCGGCATTTCTTTTAATTTGCCTTCCACCTTTTGCAAGAAATCTTCTGAAGAGTCTAATGGAGTTAGTGCAATTTCACTTACTCCTTTTACTGTACCTATAATCATTGAGAGTTTTTCTACTAGAGTACTTCCCCATCCTCCATGGGTTAATAATAAAATTTCATGTCTCATCGTTTCGTTAGACAAAACTTCTTCACCTCCTTGCTAATTTAATAATGCAATTACTGTACCAACAAAGTGTCATCCCACAATTTTTTTGTAAAAAAGCAAAATACCAGATCAATTTTATCAGTAATAGCAATTGTTTTATCATGCCTATATTTATTAAAAAAATTATTTACAGTTAGTGAATGTTCGAAATCATATGACAGTTCTACCTTGAAAGACGACAGAATCGTGACACTTCGTTGTTTTGTTGTCTTTAGATGACAGATGATTATTTGTCATGACAATTGATGTTGTAGGAGAAAAAAGATAGTATAGAAAACAATAGGACTATTTTTTGACTATAATGAGGTGGACATATGCGAAGAATTGAAAGGATAGCCCATGAATTGAGAAAAAGGTCAGAAAATACTTCCAAAAGTGATCTGGAAAAAGGTAGAATTGTCGGATTTACAGCAAATGAAATTAGTAGCGAATTGCAAATAGCCCGAAATTCAGTTAGTCAAGATTTAAATGAACTTGTCAATCAAGGTCTTGCGATAAAAATAAAAAGCAGACCTGTTTATTTCTTTGACCTTTATGTTTTAGAAAAATATACGGAAAAGAACATTCAAAAGCCTGCAAATCAATATACATCCCTCAGAGATTACTTTAGTACACCTAAAGTTAAAAAAGAATCGCTCGCAGTTAAATCAAAACCTGAGGAAAAGACCAACAATGTATTTGAGAAAATCATTGGCTACAATGGTAGTTTGAAAGAAGCGATCGCAAAACTAAAAGCTGCGGTTCTTTATCCACCTTTTGGATTGAACGTGATGTTAACTGGAGAACCTGGTGTCGGAAAAACAATGATCGCTGAGGCGGCCCATAAGTATCTTACGAATTCCCGAGGGAATGATATCCCTTTTGTATACTTTAATTGTTCGGAATATTATAATAACCCAGAATTATTAACCGCCCATCTTTTTGGTCATATGAAAGGCGCTTATACTGGAGCACAAACAGATCGAATAGGATTGATTGAAAAGGCGAATGGTGGTTTTTTATTTCTTGATGAGGTACACCGACTGACATCTGAAGGCCAGGAAAAATTGTTTACCGTGATAGATCGAGGCATTTTTTCGCGGGTGGGAGAATCGCAGTCACATTCTGTAAATGTGAGATTTATTTGTGCAACTACAGAGGATATTCAATCTACCATGCTAAAAACATTTTTAAGAAGGATCCAAGTCGTGGTACATCTACCTTCCCTTTTTGAAAGGCCTATCGAAGAACGCCTTGAATTAGCTTTACTCTTTTTGCAGCAGGAAAGTAATAAAGTCTCTAAACCGATTGACGTTTCAAATGCCTTTTTGAAATATATGTTGGAACGTAATTATACAGGAAATATTGGTCAGTTGAAGAGTAATATTCAGTTTATTTGTGCGCAAGCATATCTCGATAGCCTGACAGATAAAACCGACACCATTCGTATTGATAATCGTTTCATGAAAGTCGATGACAATATGGAAAAAACTCCGGTTGAAGGGTTTAATGCTTTTACTGAAGCTGAGAATATTCTATTGATACCTGATCAATATTCAATAACCGCAGAAAAATTGCTTCGAAAACCTGTTCCTGAGCAGAAAAAGGATATATTTTATTCCTTCTTACTAAATGAGTTTATTAAATTACGGAATAGTAACGTTTCTTATCAAGAAACATTGTCCATTTTGAGGAAAAAAATTGAAACCATTTTTGACTATGGGATCTATCAGAAAGATGATGGAAATCAGGTACAAACGCATAACTTTAAATTATATGACAAAATGGAAGTTGTCCTTTCATATATCGAGGAATTTATTCCATACAAGTTAAATGAAGCAACAAAAAATAATTTACGAAACCATTTTTATTCTTTACTATCTGTTGTAGAAGAGAATAAAAAGGATGACTTTTTCCTATATAGTGGTCAATTGATTATAAATAAGCTAGATTATTATGAAGAAGCTAAAAAAATTTGCGAAAAAATTGAAGAGGAATTTCAGATTAAATGCCCACCAACAGAGCTTTCCTTTATTAGCATGCTGTTACGAGATTTGTTGCGAGGAGAGAATAAAAGTCAGTTAAGAAAAGATTGCGGTGTAGTAATTATTGCCCATGGTCAATCAACAGCATCCAGTATGGGAGAGTATGCAAACCACCTATTCTCACAGCAAATTATCCAAGCGATTAATATTCCGATTGAACAGTCAGTGAATGATACATTGGAATTTCTAAAGAAACTTGTTAGGAAAAATAAGTATCAAAAGCTTATTTTAATGGTAGACATCGGGTCATTGCTTTATTTTGGCAATATTATTTCCGAGGAGTTCAAGATTGAAGTACTAATGATAAAAAATATTAATCTCTTATCTGTACTTGAACTTATGCGGGAAATTATTTATGAATCAACAGATTTTAATTATTTGTTATCGGTTATGAATGATAAAAACCATCAAACAGTTCTCTGCCGTAAAGGTGGATACCGCGATAAGCGTGTATTAATCATCACTTGTATAACAGGAATTGGCACTGCTTTGAAAATTGAAAAGCTTCTTAATGATACTTTTGGTGAATATTTTCCGAATGACCTAAGATTAATGACATTAGATTATGAAGAAACCAAATCACTCGAACGTTTAACGCCAAATTTAGATAAAAATGAACGCCCACTTGCAATCATTGGAACTTTCCAGACTGAGATACCTGATGTACCTTTTATTCCACTTGATGTACTCTTTTCTGAAAAAGGAATAGAACGGTTAATGATTGTATTTGGATATGACATGGCAAATCAAAAAAATGAAAAAATCAGAGAGGCCATTTCCTCAAGATATATTCAAAATTTATCACTAGAAGCTGTGGTCAATTATGTGAATGTTCTTAACCCACAAAAACTATTGATTGAAATGATGCAAGTCTATCGACAAATATGTCGTCAATTAGACATTCATCCAGGGAAATTAGTAATGTTGCGCTTTATGATTCATTGTTGCTGTCTAGTGGAAAGGTTAGCAGTAAACGTTGATTCAATTAAACCAATTAGGGATTACCCATTGCAGGAAAACGAAAACGTGTTTGATGTTATTAAATTATCTTTCCGCAACATTGAATTGTCTTATAATATCAAACTTCCACCTATTGAAATCCAATATATTTATGAACTGATTTATGATTAATGTATTTAGAAAAAGCTATCAATAGAAACTGATAGCTTTTTTGAATAGTTCTATTCAATCAACCCCGTATCCTCAATTTGTACGTTTGAATGCACTTTAAATTTAATATTTGGATAGAGGTGTTGCCATTCTTCCCAATCATTCGTGTTAAAATGTCTGCTTCGGTAGCGCATGCCAAATCCAATGGGATCTACGCCTTCTTTTTGCATTTTTATTAATAACTTCTCCATTCCTTTGTTTAACATCTTTTCTGACTCATTCTCATAATTTGTTAATTTATCATTATGTACCGCTTTAATTGCTTCCTCGATTCTCCCTCTCACTTTAAGCTTCACACGAATATAAGGCTGCTTGCCAGGAGGAGTGATTATTTTGTATTTCGTTTTTACTTTTTGTGTTTCAATAATGATCATATCTTTTCCTTTGTTTACTTTTAGTACACTTTTCTCCTCTTTATTTAACATGAAATTAAGAAATTTGGTTTCTTCAGGAGTTAAGATCGTTTTCATTTTTTTCTTATTCATAAGAGCCATCGTATTAATGGTAAACAGTGAATCCTTTGCTTCGATAATTGGAAGCATTGGATCAAGTCCTTTTTCCGTGAGCCTTTTTTTATAATCATAATAAAAGGGTGGAATGATATATGGTGTTTCTGAGCCGTCTTTTCCTAGCGCAAGGAACAACGCATCTGAAGGAAGCTGCTCCGATTTTGGTCTTACTTGCAACACATCGAGTGCACTTGGCTTCCCCACGCCAACCCAAGCAATCTGCTGGATATCTCTTCTTCGAGCAAACCAATAATTAATTTCAATAGGGAGTTTTTTCAATAGTAAATCTTGCCCGAATAAAATGACCTTTGCATGGCCGAAATCAATTTCCTTGTCCACTTTTGTTTTTATCATCCGCACTGCCTCGGAAATGGAATTAGCTTTTTCCGAAACAATAAGAAAATCATCCGGCTCATCTTTCGAACCAGGAATCACGAACTTAAGACTGATATTATATTTTTTTTGACTATGAGATGCAGTATCTATTCCGATACTCACAACAAATATTCGTTTATCAATATCTTTAAAACCACAGCCGCTTAAAATTAGCAGCAAAAGAAAAATACATACGAAGTAACTCTTTTTACCTATTTTTTTGATAGTGTTCCCCTCCTTGCCCACAAACAAAAACTCGCGACAAAAAGTATTTCAACAATAAATCGGATAACCATCCAATAAGAAGTGAATGTATTTAACAAAACAGTATTTGTAAAAATGACACCAGCAATGGAAACACAAATATAAAGAGCAATAATTGCTCCGTTTTGCTTTTTACTAGACTTCTTTTTAAAGGTTCCTTTCATTAGCTCAAAAGCAACATGCCAGTGAACAGAAACACTAATAAGTACGATACTCATATAAAAAATGAGGAATAGGAAGATTACTCTCTCAATTGGACTATAGACCATTCGAATCGAATCCGAAGTTGTGATCCACGGATAAAGAAATTCTTGAGTTTGATCCGCCCCGTTAAAGCCAATTGGGATAAAAAAAGTGGTGAATAAACTAACCCAGCCTAATAAAAAAATAGTCAGGAAGTTCCAATTAGATAATCGTTTCTTAATCAAACGGTTAAAAATAATCAAATTAGTAAATCCAGAAAACACATAGGTTGCTGTTCCGATTACTTTTAAATTTGGCACTTCAAAAAGATGAGTTCCTACTTCTAAGATGGCATCCCAGCTAATATTTTCATTCGTATATGCCTTGAATATAATAAATCCAATTAATGGAGTATTTATAAAAAGCACAATTTCTAATAAATACATCACTCTCTCGGTCGGCAACTGGATTACAAAACAAATGGCAGCTAAATAAATGGCTAAAATCATCAGTTTAGGAAATTCAGGGTTGATAAAGCGATTTAAAATATCAATAAATTCAAGTAAAGTAATCAGACCCGCTGAAAACCATAAAAATTGCATGATAGAAAAACAGATGACTTTCAACAATCGATACTGACTTGAGTCAAAAATCTCGGGAAATCCTCGTTCAGGAAATTTAGACATAGCTTTGGTGAACAAAAATGTAAGGCTAAGGCTTATTGGTATAGCGATCAATATCCCCATGACAGTCCCATCAAAACGATACTCTATTAAAATTTTAGGAACAAACATAATGACATTGATCAGCATGTTTATTAATACAAGATATAAAAAATAACGATTCAACGTCCTGCTCCTTTACCCGTTTCCTAGATTTTTCTTTGATTTATTTTGAACGAGGGTAAAAAACGGTTCACCAAAACTATCCAGTTTCACAAAATAGGCAATAATCATAAAGAATCCAATGACAACACCTAGTAACCCAAATAAGGTAGCTAACACTAACACAAAGTATTTCAACACCCTAATCGCAAAGCTAAACGAATTGATAGGTACCACAAAATTTGAAATCGCAACGGCGGATACAAGAATAATCATGATATTACTAACTAGATCCGCTTCTGTAGCAGCCTGTCCTAAAATCAAACCGCCAACGGTTGTAGCAGTCGGACCAATCGCCTTGGGCAAACGGATACTAGCTTCTGTCAATAATTCCATCATAAATAGCATCAATAATACTTCAATAAAAGAGGGATAGGGCACACCTGTACGGCTTCCAGCGATCGATATCGCTAATTGAGCTCTAAAAACCTCTGGGTTATAACTTGTTAGAGCAACATATAACCCAGGTAACGTAATACTCAAGAAAAATCCGATATAGCGCAGCACCTGCAGAAATCTTCCGACCCAATAGGTTTGATAGATATCCTCCATTGAAGCCATAAAATCCTTCATTACTGTAGGCAAAATGACAGCAAATGGTGAACCAGAAGTAAGCAGGATTACTTTTCCACCAGCTAAGTTTACGGCTACCCTGTCCGGTCTCTCACTCACCAGCATGACAGGGAACAGCGACCGATTACTTTTTTTTATAATATCCAGCAGCTGTTCCCCCGATTGAAACATTTGAACTTCAACGGAAGAAAGAAAATTTTTTATTCTTTCTAAAACAACGGGATCAACATATTGAGTATCATGGAGAATCATTACTTTTGTTTGCGATGTCGTTCCAATCGTCATAGATTCTACAGTTAAAGTAGTGGACGGGTATCGCTGACGAATGAGTCCTAGATTTGTAGGCAGGCTTTCACTAAATCCAGATTGCGGGCCTTGGGTAGTGGTTTCAATGGTAGTATCTAAAACCGCATTATTTTGATCAATTTTACTATCTAATAAAAAATAAAATCCTGATAAAAAAGAATCGAAACTCCTCTTACTAGCTCATCAAGCGTTTTCTGTTCATTCTCAAACGGTTTTATTTTCGGCTGCGATTGCAGGTAATCTAAGAACCGCTCAGGAGATGTAATTTCAAAAAAAGGAACAACCACGTATTCTTGAAAAATCTTCTCATCACTAATTGTGTTGATATATAAGACTTCAATCGATTTTTCTTCGGTATGTAACTCCTTAGAAACAACCTCTTCCGAATGTGCAACCTTTCTTTTCAAGGATTCCTGGATGGATTGAATCATATGTATAAATCCTCCCCGTTTAAAAAGCACTTTTCTTACTGTCCCCTGATAATTGGAATTTTATTCATGTGGGTCTCTTGTGATAACCAACCAATAGGGCGGATTCTGGTCCAGTTAACATCCGCTTAATTGAATTTTCCTGTTTCTAATAAATTTCTTAATTTGACACAAAGTTAATAAAAGGCGAAATATTTGTTTTAAAAAGATAAATTTGAAATCAAGCAGAAAATAGATCGTAGCTGAGCTTTTATCCTTTGTATTTACGATGCATTTTAGTTGAAAAAGCCAAATAGAAGAGTATATTAAAAGTGTAAAAACTATTATTTTCTTAGGAGATGCATGAAATGAAAGCATTAAGATGGCATAACCAAAAAGACTTACGATTAGAAAATATAGAAGAACCGAAAGCCCTTAATGGCAAAGTTAAATTAAAAGTAGAATGGTGTGGAATTTGTGGCAGTGATTTACATGAATATACTGCAGGTCCTATTTTCATTCCAACTGAAACACATCCATTAAGTGGCGATAAAGCTCCAATTGTTATGGGACACGAATTTTCCGGACAAGTTGTTGAAGTAGGTGAAGGTGTGACAACTGTTCAAGTTGGCGACCGCGTAACTGTTGAACCTATTTACGCATGTGGTGAATGCGAGGCTTGTAAACAAGGAAAATATAATCTTTGCGATAAAATGGGATTCTATGGTCTTGCTGGAGGCGGCGGCGGATTTTCCGAATATGCAGCTGTACCAGTTGAAATGATTCATAAATTACCAGAAACTGTATCATTTGAACAAGGCGCACTTGTTGAGCCATCCGCAGTTGCTCTTCATGCAGTTCGTCAAAGTAAATTGAAAGTCGGCGACAAAGCTGCTGTTTTCGGTACCGGACCAATCGGTTTACTTGTTATTGAAGCATTGAAAGCTTCTGGTGCATCAGAAATCTACGCTGTTGAATTATCCGAGATTCGTCAACAAAAGGCAGCAGAACTTGGTGCAATCGTTATTGACCCGAAAAAATATGATGCCGTTGAAGAAATTTACAAACGTACAAATGGCGGGGTTGATGTAGCTTATGAAGTAACTGGTGTACCACCTGTATTAAAACAAGCAATCAATGCAACAAAAATAGATGGGGAAACAATGGTTGTAAGTATTTTTGAAAAAGAAGCGCCAATCCATCCTCATGATATCGTTATGAAAGAACGTTCATTAACTGGTATTATCGGATACCGGGACGTCTTCCCAGCTGTAATCAGCTTAATGGCTCAAGGCTATTTCCCCGCTGACAAATTAGTAACGAAACGTATTAAACTTGATGATGTGATTGAAGAAGGTTTTGAAGGCTTACTAAGAGAAAAAGACCAAGTAAAAATCCTAGTTAAAGCTGAATAAATTGTTGAACCAGATTTCTATGGAAATAGGAATCTGGTTTTACTTTTTTAATAACCTAGTAATTCAGTTATCTAATTTCTGTGGGTTGCACAAAAAAGCTTCGAATTTTTTTGTGGATCATAGAATTCTGTTTGTAACGCATAGATTCTGGTTTGTGCATCATACTTTTGGGTTTGTGATGCATACGTAGCTTGTGAATCTACCTTTTTTTGTTTTGTGGATCATAGAATTCTGGTTGTGACGCATAGATTCTGGTTTGTGCATCATACTTTTAGTTTTGTGATGTATATGCTGCTTGTGAATCCATCTTTTTTTGTTTTGTGGATCATGAAATTCTGTTTGTGACCCATAGATTCTTACTTGTGCATCATACTTTTAATTTTGAGGAGCATGCAAAGCTTCGGAATCTACCTTTTTCCTTTGTGGATCTTATAATATCGAAAAAATAAAAAGAGAAGTGCTGATAACACTTCTCTTTCACAACTGTTATAGGAGACAACATGTTAATCACCCTGAGATACCAAATTTATACTTCGTACTAGAATGAAACACCTCACCCTTTTTTAAAATACTTGAAGGAAAATGTGGGTGATGAATAGAATCTGGTAATCCCTGTGTTTCTAAGCATAATCCGAGATAATTTCGTGATGGGATACCCCTTATGGAAAAGTGCCGTTATCTTCAAGTTGGTTGCCTGTATATACAAACTGCAACAATATTATATTGGATTGTCGCAAAGTGGACTAACATAAAGCCATTGGTACAGTTTGTCAGGGATAATAGGCAACCGACATACATTAAATCTCTAAACCCCTTTGACAACCAAAGGGGCTTTCACATTCTGTAACTTAGTGACTAAACATCATATGGTATCTATAATAGATCCACAAACAACTTGATCCTAGTGCAAGAAAGTAGACATAGATTTTCTACCGCGCATTCGCTTGGTTGCCTTTATAAAAAATTGCCTTTTGGAAAAACCCCAGGTTAAACGTATTTTTATTTACTTTCAAAATGCTTATCGAAAAAAATTTGATGGTTATTTTTGATATCAATAACCTTCAGTATATTCGACTTTTTAATATAGATGCTCTTATAACGCTTTTCCCCATCGATATTAAAAATCAAGATTCGCTTATTAGGGTTGTCTGTTCCAACTGTATAGTTAATATGATCAACTTCTAGTTTATCCATTATTACTGCATATTCCGGATATTTTGACCCAGCATCAGAATTGGTATTATTTTTTGCAGCCCCTTGAGATTCAGTCTGTGTTTTCGATTCTTCCGACTGAGACTTCTCATTGCTGTGATCATTTGCCACATCTTTACTTGGGTCTTTCGCAACCTCATTCGTCCCATTGGCATTGGTGTCTGTTCTTAGTCCATCTTTACCATTCGACGTTTTCTCTTTTTCTCCATTATTTGCAGAACAAGCCGTCAGTAAAAATGCACAAACTAGTAATAAAAGTACCTTTTTCATAAATATACTCCTTCTTAAAATTAAATGAAACAACATTATAACGAATTTAAAACTATCATGCAAAAAATTATACTTTTCTATCTATTTTCCTTTTGTGGATCATAGAATCTGGTTTGTGACGCATAGATTTTTATTTGTGCAGCATACTTTCGATTTTGTGATGCATTCGCGGCTTCTGATTCTACCTTTTTTCCTTTTGTGGATCATAGAAACCAGTTTGTGGCGCATAGTTTCTTCTTTGTGCATCATACTTTCGATTTTGTGACGCATACGTGGCTTTTGAACTAACTACATTTAGTAAAAATTTGATAAAGTTTAAATAGAGATAATCGTATCTAACTATGGGAGCTTAAATAGTAAATTAAATAAGAATTCCATCCTCCTTTATTTCCTCTAATGTTAATTCATCTCCCGCTTCTTGCGGATTAAACATGCTTAATCTCTTTTTTATTCCTTCAATACCCCCCTCTGTTAGGATAGATGTCGTATGATACTTTAGTGTTATAGTTAAATAAATAACACGGAGGTCGATCGATATGACAAGTAGAAATGGAATACGTTATTCGCAGGAACAAAAAGAAGCGATTGTTAAACGCATGATGCCACCGAATAATGAATCAGTGGCGAAAATTGCGAAAGAAGAAGGTATTACAGAAGTGACGTTGTACAAGTGGCGTAAGGAAGCGCGCACAGCTGGTGTAGCAACACCAGGAAATGGACAAACAAGCGATAAATGGAACAGTCAAGATAAGTTCTTGGTTGTGATGGAGACTTTCGCCATGAACGAGTCGGAGATAGCAGAGTATTGCCGTAAGAAGGGACTGTATCGTGAACAGATTGATGCATGGAAAAGTGTTTGCCTTCAGGCAAATGGTCAGGCATTCGATCAAGCGAAGCAATTGAATGGAGCATTGAAGGAAGAACAAAAACGTGCCAAACAATTAGAAAAAGAACTACAAAAGAAAGAAAAGGCGCTGGCTGAAGCTGCGGCATTATTACTATTGCGAAAAAAGGCCCAAGCGATTTGGGGGGACGACGAGGAAGAATGATTAGCCCATCAAATCGCGCATTAGTAGTTGAACTTATCCAAGACGCCAATCAAAATGGTGCGCGATTAGCGAAGGCTTGCGAGGAGCTTCATATCAGTGTTCGTACCTATGAACGTTGGGTGGCGGAGGGTGGAGTGAAGGTTGATCAGCGTCCACTGACGAAAAGACCCGTACCAAAAAATAAGTTATCTGAGAAAGAAAAAGAAGAAATACTAACGGTTGTCAAACAGGAAGAATACGTTGATTTACCACCGACACAAATCGTACCAAAGCTTGCGGATAAAGGAACTTATATTGCGTCAGAATCTACATTCTATCGTGTGTTACGTGAAGAAAAAATGCAACATCATCGTGGTCGTAGCCAAAAGCCTGGTAAAAGAATCCCCGAGAGTCATCTGGCAACATCGCCGAATCAGGTTTGGACATGGGATATTACTTGGCTTGGTGGGCCAGTGAAAGGTTTGTATTATCGACTCTACTTAATTCTCGATTTATTTAGTAGAAAGGTAGTTGGTTGGGAAGTTTGGGAAACAGAGGAGGCAAAACACGCTGAAACGCTCGTCAAAAAAGCAGTCATCAATGAAAAAATCCAAGGATCGCCACTCGTGTTGCATTCAGATAATGGTAGCCCAATGAAAGCCGAGACATTCATAAGTTTACTAGAGAAATTGGGCATTCAAAGCTCCTTTTCAAGACCGCGTGTGAGTAATGACAATCCTTACTCAGAAGCGATGTTTCGGACACTCAAATATCGACCAGATTTCCCACACAAAGGTTTTACATCACTCGCAGAAGCAAGGGAATGGGCACAGCAATTTGTCCATTGGTACAACGAGATACACCTGCATAGTGGGTTGAATTTTGTGACACCTGTACAGTGTCATACAGGGGAACATGTAGCCATATTGGAAAAGCGCAAAGAAGTATACGAAGTAGCGAAGGCGAAGCATCCAGAGCGTTGGGCAAAAAGTACAAGAAATTGGGCACCAAATAAACAAGTAGCGCTCAATCCAATGCGAGATAAGGGGCAAACCGAAGCATTGAGGAAACCATAATTCCCCATTTTCCTGGTGATTTGAATCGAAACCACGCTTTTCGTTTCGATTCAAATCACCAGGCCAGCAAGCGAAGCGCGGTAGCCTTGACTAAACTGCGATTCATCCAATCTTTCAAAATACTAAAGTAATTAAATACGACAACTATATTGACAAACACCGATACGTCCAACAAAAACTTTATCATGGCCAATTGCAATTTCTCCAATAGCAGTATCAACAATAACATCTTCTATCTTACCTAAGTTATCAAATTCATCCGCCAGTTTTGCTATAGCAACCTATATCCCCCATCTTCATCTAACAACTCTTCATATGTCTCCTGAATTGCATCAAATAATTCATTATACTCCCAATCCTTCATTAGTTTTCTCCTCCCAAAAAATTAAGTCTAAGGAATAATTCTATTACCATTGTTGTGTATGACTTCTAATTTAATATTTTTTATTTAGCAGCAAACTCTGCTATGACTTTACTATAACTGTCGCAAAATGCCTTGATGGTATAACCATCATGAATTATGAATTTTCATTAGCATTTTTTATTTCGTCCAAAGCACAGATTTCTCACAAAAAAACTAAAAACACCTGTTGCCTATTAGACAATCAAGTGCTTTTTGTTTATTAAATAGGTTTGACCGATTTACAAACATTGGATCAAGGTTTTGTTACTACCAACAAGTATCTATTCTGTTAACATATTAAGAAATTCTTCAAAGCTATTACTTATAGTATATGTTACAGGATTTAAATCTGAAGACTCTTCATGATTCCACACGCATACAGTAGGCTCTTCAACATCGTTACGATAGTCTAAGCAAACAAAGTCACCCGCAAATAAAACAGCTATTGGTAGCAGTTCAGTACCAACTAAATTTTCATCAAAAACAATTCTTTCGTCTAATTGTGTTCTAACTACTCCTATATCATAATACTCATCGTCTCTTTCCCCGGTTACTTTTAAAATACATAAAAACCTATCAATCGCATAGATATGGTTATTATACTTAAAACTATCCTTTATAGGAGTACCACCATTATATTTTTTTATAAATTCTTTATACGTCTCTGGTAAATTTATTCTCCACTTACCTTCCTTTTCAGAAAGCAAAGTATCATCTGGTAAGGGATAAATTATTGATCCATCCTTAAATTCCATTTCTATACCACCTCAATATTATTATCTTGGAGCATCGGCCCACATACCTTTTGTCCTTCCACCATTATGTGGTGTGATATTATGAATACCAAAGGGGACTAGCTCCATTTTACCCGGAACCTCTGTATGTTGCCATGTCATTCCTTTTCTTGCACCACCTATTTGTTCATCTAACCACTTAAACTGTTCTTTATCTGATAATCTCCAAAATTCCTCTGGTAGCTGAACAGTTTCTTCTACAACACCCGCACTTGCAAAGTCGGCAAATCCATACCTCATACCATCTGCTTTTGTAACCTTTATTTCAGGAATATGTCCTTTTTCTATAGCCATTTCTTTTATCTTTCTTTTTTGAGCGGAAGACAAGCTATCGCCACCAGGAATAGTATCATCCCAAGACCAAGGTTTGTTTAAATCGACATGTTCTTTATATACTTTTGCATAGTCTTCAATGACTTCATCAAATTTCTTATTGCCATTTATAAAATCATCAATATTTCTTAAATTAGTTTCACTAACTCCCTTACCTTTACCCGTACCCTATGTTGTAATCTTAAAAGCTAAAAATAAAAAAGTCAGCCATTTACCATACTATTAAACTACTTCTTTTCTTGCTCTATCGGCAATTCGTAGGCTGTTTTATGTTTCATCATGCCATAAACAATGTTCACAAGCCTTCTCATAATGCACACCAATGCTTGTCCCTTTGTTTTGCCTTCTTTCAGCTTACGTTGGTAATAAGCGTGGAACACTGGATTTCGTGGCAATTTACTTCCCTTTGCTACTTGCACTTGTTGTACTGCGAGGTTGTAAAATAAAGCGTGTAGCGCCCGATTTCCCTGTTTACTTTTTTGTTCCTTGCCTTTCCCACCAGACCCAAAGTAAACAGGCGCAATCCCCGCAAATCGTGCCAATTTGTTGGCATTTGGAAAACGTCTAACGTCACCAATCTCCGCAATTAAAGCGGAAGCTGTTACGAGGTCAATGCCTGGCATGGAGTCTAGTTGAAAGTCTAGTAAGCTCATTAACTCTTTTAATTCGCCTTCCACATAGTTCATTTCCTTCTTTTTAAACGTGATGTCTCGAACGATGCTTCTTACTAGAAAGTCTCGCGTTTCTTGATGTTCTTTTGTTGTGTTCCCATCTTCTATTACTAGCTTCAATATTTCATTCGCTTTTTTCACCGAACAAGTATTATGGCTCACTTCTAATAAGAAGGTGGTCAATTGTTTTATACTCACACCTTCTAAACAAGACGGTGATGGGTATCGTTCCCAAAATGCTAAAGCTGTTTTCCCATCCACCTCGGAGAAAAACTTCTTATAGCTTGGATAATGATGGCTCAATTGAATATGCAGTTGGTTTTTTAAAGCACCTTGAGCTTTCACCAATGCATTTCTTCTAGTGACCAATTGTTGTATCGACCAAAATAAATCATGTGGTTTAGCGTCAGGCAATTGGCTAAGTTGTCTTACCAATATTCTAGCCACACATTCCGCATCCCAGCTATCACTTTTTTGTACGGTCACATGGCTTTTTCGTTCAGCGTACGAAAGTGCTGGGTTAACCTCTTTTACAACTTGTCCATGGTCCGTTAGATATTGTGCCAGTGCTCGACCGTAACCGCCCACATCTTCTAAACCAAATACAGGTGTCAACCCTTCTTCTGTCAGTTTATCAATATCTAGTAAAAATGTTGAGAAAGCGGACGGTTTATTTTCAACCTTTATTTCATCTAGTTTTTCCTGCCAACAATTAATAATCACTGCCACATGGTGCTGTTTATGCAAGTCTACACCCACATAAATATGTTTCTGCTTTTCATGCATCGTTCATCCTCCTATTCAGTTGTCAATTATTGAATGAAAATGCCGGCAACCTTAGTTCGAGCGTTCACCTATCGGTGCGCATTGGTACGAAAGCCTATCCATTTTCAACCTTACAGAAGAATTTATAAGAAAATGAGTCCCTTTTTTAAGTAACCTTTTAAATTATTGCTTCATGTTTGCCATTTGCTTGTATTTGTCCGTAGGTATAGATCCCTTGATAAAAACTTTCTCGGTCTAATATTCGCTTCACTTGTACTTTCGTAAATGCTTTCCCTTGCGTTGTTTGATACCCTTCTTCATTCAATGCTTCTGCCAACCTAGACAGTGACCATTTCTTATGTAGCTCTTTTAACTCAAATAACCGTTTTACTACTTCTGCATGCTCGTTATGTATCTTTAATTCCTTTTCACCCTTTAGCTTTGTATAGCCAAATGTTGCCCTTCCCCCTGCATATCCACCTTCCTTCGCCTTTTTATTTCTGCCTTTCGTTAGTTTTAGTGCTATCTCAAGCCGTTGGTATTGGTCTAACAATTCCATTAAGCCATTCACCAAAAAGTCGTTAGGGTCTTTCTTATGGATACTGTAAAAGGGTTGTTCAATACTTTTAATGTCACAACCATATTTTTTCAGCTCTCGTTGAATCAGCACCTTCACAATATCTGACCGCCATAATCGGCTTGTGTTGAGCACCACCACATAATCAATTTGGACAGACGAAAGGTGAGCCAACATCTCCTGTAAGCCCACCCTGTCAATTTCTAATGCTTCTTCATTTAGTTTTGCGCCACTAATTCCTTCGTCTCTAAAAATATGAATCAAGTTTAAGCCTTGTTCCTTACAATATGCTTTAATTTCCTCTTCTTGATATTTCAAGCTATATCCATCTCTTGCCTGCCCTTGAGTGGAGACTCGTATATACCCAACAACGTTCAACTTTTCACCCTCCCGTTACATAAATTGTAATTTGTGTAACGCTTTTTAAACGAATAGCGAGTATTATACAACCGTCTCTTGTAAAAACACAACCCAATTTTTGTCTGCCTTGACGCTAAACTAGTTACCTTCTTACGTAACCTACCTTTTATCGCCACGAGCTTTGTCATTCTCGTTAGTTTTTTAGCCATTCCCTGTCATAACTACCCCTGCCATGTAAAATGTCATCTCGCCTAATTATCATACTTTTTTTACTATCCAAGTATTAAACCGATACTCCATGATGGTACAACCTTCATGAGTTATGAATTTCATACAGTCTTTTTAAATTACCTCTCATCTATTAATTATGGAAAAAACCTTGAAGGAACTCACTTCCATTCAAGGTCAACTTTATCGTCCAGAATATTTCGAAAGTTATAATACAATATCTTGATAACCTACTTCTTCTACCATTTCATCTTCGATTTTTATTCCCATCCCATTGTCAATATCCCAGGAAACATCACAAAGTAAACCTAATCTTCTTTTTCCATTCTTTCTTACTCTTCTTACAATTAATTCAACTGGCTTTACTATTCCTTTTAAATCTGAGATAGAATCAATCTTTGGTGCAAATTTATCTGCTTCTGATTCATTACCTAACATCTCTCTATACTCTTCATAGTTCTCAATATAGTAATCGTAGACTTGCTTTTCAGCCTCATGTATTATGTTATTCATTTCTTGATTAAAGTTAATAAATGCTTCTCTTTGCACATTTGAAAAATCAGCGTTTTCATGTGCATCAACACTTAAAAGTATTTCTCTTTCCAAATCAAACATTCTAATGGTTGTTTTTCCTCTCCAAAAATTGTTTTTATATTCAAGCTTTCCAAATAATTCATCATTGATTATAGCCATCCTAATTACTCTCCTAACTTAACTTTTATATTATATTCTCCAACTCCACCCAAATGTTTAAAAACACTATTGATTTTACTTGGCACCAATTGTATTGTTTCCAAGTCGTTAAGTTCATGCCAAGTATATTTATTATCTTCTCGCCAATCAGCTATATCTTCTGCTGTCCATTTTTGTTCTGGTGTACTCCACTTTTTAGCCAATTCTTCATCAGCAGTCGAAAAGTTTGATTTTCTATCATTAGTCATATTTTCTAATTTAATTTCACCTTTGGAAAATGGAGAAAAGTCTGGCATTCCGTTTTTATACTCAACTCCATCAACACCAGCTTCATCAAGGTATTTTTTTATTTCACCGGTCTTATCGGAGATAAATAACGATTCTGCTCGTTCGTTACTCCATTCACCTTTGTTAACAGGGGTAGTTTTTACCCTTTGTTCATAAGTACTGTATTTAGGGTCTACGTCAAAACCTCTTGTAAAGTCTATTTGCCTATAATTATCCGTACCCTTACTACCACCACTAACCCCATTCCCCCTACCAAGCTTTGCAGCAAAATAATTCTCAGCCGCATGCGTATTCTCCACAGGTATTCGAACACTTCCAGTATTGCCGAATCCCTCTATAGCGAGGTCCAATGGTTTTCGGGTCGAGAAGATATTTTTCGTATGTGTGACAGTTGAATCTATGAATCTTCCTACTTCTATTGTATCGTCTATTAACTTATTTTTCAGCTTATTTGGTACATCTTTTATCATGGAGGCGGCACTTTTTAAGCGAGTGGTAGACGCCTTTCCGGCTGTTTCAACTAGATTTCTAACCTGAGTCATTCCATTATTGACACTGTTTTTTATTCCCGTTTTAACGGATGATATCCCTATATCTCCAAGGTGAGCAAACTTTACTGTACCACTGAATTTTGCGACACTGCTCACTCCGGGGATAATGTCCAGCGGGCTCAATAGTCCACGGAAGACTCGTTCTCCGGTACCTAGTTCTCGACCTGATATCCAATCCTTTCCGGAAACGGCCGAGCTTAATTCGAATGTTCCATAAGCGGCTCCTAAGGCGATCCCTGCAGGCGGGCAGACTAATGATACACCGACGATGACGACGAGTGCGGCAATTTGTCCCCAGAATTCCTTGCTTTCCTGATGGTTTCGAATCGATTCGTACTCGAAGGCATTGGTATTTACAGCGGCTAGTTGGTATTCTTTTTGAGAGAAATCTTGATCGGGATTTAGCTCTTTCCAGGCATCGTATTCGAGCTTGATTTGTTCAGCATAAAAATTATCGCCATTAAATAGATCATCGATACTTACTTCTGTCTTTGGAACCTCTAAAGTATTCTGCTGGCCATACCCCGCGTAGACAACCTTCACTTCTGTTGCACCAACCCGGTTCTTCGTCGTATAATTTGAGATTGATAAATCTCTCATCGCTTCGACGAATGCATCGATATCTTCATAGAATGGTTGATCGATCGTCCGGTCGACGATATCCCCAACTTTTCCAGTAAAGCGATGAAGCACTTCAAAGTCTTCGTATAATTGTTGAAATTTATCCTTTTGACTTGTGTGATGAAAGGAAATGACCCCATCGCTGTCAAGGCTTGCAATATCTGATTCGGCATCTTCTAAATTGTCTGTAATAGCTTTGAGTTCATCGATCATCCCTTTGCCATAACGACCTAATCCAATTAAATCACCGATTCCATCCTTCATTTTTTCCCAGTCTGTTGGGATATATTTTACATCCACGGAACCCCCCCTGTCGTATTAAACTAGATTTCTAAAATTGGCCAATTGGGTAATTTCCCCATTCCATATCCTTCATATTATTACCTTCTAAAATTTTACAATATGAAAAGTGAAGATAAAATAGGGAAAAAGGATGGTAGGTATTTCGTTGGATTAAAGTAAAGGGAAGGAGATAGGAAAAGTTTCCTAAAAGGTAAAAAGATCATGTCGTTGATTTTGGAAAAGATGTCAAAAAATCTATTGTAAGCTGGTTTAACTGATTACTAAAAAATTATAATAGGTAAAGAGGATACTAGGTTAAAAGAAGGGGAAATCCGTGAATATGGAAATCATTGAAGCGATCCGAATACTAATAACCGTTTTACTTTCAGCACAATTTACTTACGGTTGTACAATTCTTTTATTAGGCCGAGTAATGACGGATTATTATGAGTGGGGAACGTTTGAACACCCTAATACTATTTTTCAAAAAGTCACAAACGCATTTATGATTGTGACCATTAGCAGTGGATATTATATTAATAAAAAACTAATGAAATATAATTGGTTTACTAGAAAGTTACTTTTATTGTTTGCCTTAATTCTTCAAGGTATTATTTCTATCATTGTCTATTACATTGTATATGGCGGCTTGAAAGCAATATTTCTTTAAGAATGGTTGGAAAAGTCAAACTGAAAAGGATGATGAAAAAATGGATCATTTATTAACCTGCACAACAGAAGAACTAGCACTAATGGTCAATGTTGCGGGTCACCAGGAGATTGCAAAAGGAATTGCTACGGTATTCACCTCCAATAAAACAGAAAAAGAATTGAATGCAATATTCGAAGCCACAACAAATCAACTCATTATGAAACAAATATGGGACCCTGATCGAGATATGCGTGGAGAATTCCCTTTGAATGAGAAACTGAAACGATTTATTGATAAATATGTAGGATCGAAACGAATGATTAGATGCTCGAATGCCCCTCAAAAGTCAGTCTTAATGATCCATCACTATGAAAATAATGAATGGTTATTCCATTTAATTGATCGAGATATTATCCATGAATTCGCACTAATTGATGCTTCCGAAATAGGGGAGATAATTGAACAGTATTACGCAATTTCCTATGAACAGTTTGGTGGCAAACAACATTTTTACTTAACTGATAAGGCATTTGATTTATTAAGCAACCCAGACAAAGTTGATATCATCCGTAAAGACTCTAGGTTTACACAGCAAGAAGAAGATAGCTATAACCTATTTTTAAATGATTTACACACATTTCATTGGACATTATTTAATATATCCAATTTTGCTATCCTCTCCGTGAAAAACGAAATGTACTTAGAAAATATTCTATTCTTTCTACCCTCTAAAAAAGGAATATGGATTACGGAATATACAGAAGACATCAACAAACCGGTTCATACCTATTTAGCGAATCAAGAAGAATGGCAATCCATTTTAAGCAACATCGGGATAGTGGCAGCTACTTACTAGTTATAAGCCGAAAAAACATAGATTTTACGAATGCTTTATTAAGTGTTAAATCTTCAAGGAACCTACCTGTTTTAACATGGGATAAAAAAGATTTTAAGAGGTTGAATTGCGAATATTTCAGTCCAACAAATGAATTAATCCAAACAGAAAAATAAAGAGTAGGAATAACGATAAAGAGCAAGGCAAATTCCTTATAAACAAAATAAACCAAGGAGCTCAGAACTCCCTGGTTTGAAAACTTGTAACTACCTATCATAAGACCGCATATTCAGTTAAAAATTAATTACGAGAAGGCCTCCCTTTCGTTTTCGCCGATGAGGCGGTTCTTCTTTGTCGTTTTTTATCAGAAAATACACCGCTCTCACTAGAAATCAAGCGAATCCAACTATTCCCCTTTTTCAAAATTTCTAAGTCCCTTTCTCCAAATCTTCAATTTCCGGACGTTTTTAACAGCATTCTTAACCCAAAAAAAGCCGCCCAAGGTTCTTCATTTTGATTAAAATAAAAGCGAATCTGCTTTTCCGTTTTCATTATGACAAGTGTTGTTTTGTCACATGCTCTTAACGTAAATACTTGGTTATCAATTTTTGCTTGTAAAACGCTGCCTTTAAGTAAAATCTGGATAGATGTTCCTTCCTCTGACTGATAGGTGCCGACAAATTGTTTTTTTCGTGCATCAGGTAATTCGACGGTTGGTTCGAGATGGCTGTATTTTCCTTCTATAGGGAGCCCTAATGCCGTATTCACAACCTCTAACCATATATCTTTTGCGGGTACGTCTGATGCATTTGTTAAAACGGCAACCACAAGTTTTTGTTCAGGAATAAAGCCAAAATTAGAGGATACACCCGGTTGACCACCGCCATGATCGACCAATGTAAACCCGTGATAATCTAGTGTGACTTGCAATGCATAGCCATAATACGAATTTCGGTTTATTTGAAAATATGGATTTTGCATTTTTTCTAATTGTTTCTTAGATATGAATGTGTCTTTATCAATTAGGCCTTGGTTGACATAAAGTTCACCATATTTCAGTAAGTCCAGAACATTCGAGCGGATGCCACCACCTACTTCATAATTTCCTAAGGCGGGCCAATTTTGCTTCTCAAATTGTTCTGTTTCTTGATAATAAACATAAGGGCTCGATACATCGTCCATTTTATTAATTTCTTCAATACTAAATGTGGAACGATTCATATGCAGCGGGTTTAACAGTTCTTCTGTTATATATCTTCTATATATACGACCTGTCAGTCGCTCAATAATGACACCTAGTAATAAAAATGTATCATTGCAATAGCTCAAATATTCTCCCGGCTTACCTAATAAAGAATGTTCATTTTCAGCTAAATAGGTTAAGTGTTCATGGAATTTATTCAGTTCTTCTCTTCGTCTAATCGGTGCTAGACCTGTTGTATGAGTTAATAAATGATGGATTTTAATCGATTCCATCGAGTCAATGTTTGAAATCCGAAATTCAGGCAAGTACTTAATGACTGGATCATCAATAGACAGTTTTCCTGCTTCTTCTAGTTTCATAATCGCGAGTGCAGTAAAAGATTTTGTAACAGAAGCAATGCCAAAAATCGTCTTTGGCGTTACTAATTCCATGGACTCCAGATCTTTTACTCCAAATCCTTTCTGATAAATTACTTCTCCATTTTTGCTGACAGCAATAGCCGCTCCCGGGATATGATCAGCTTCCATTCGTTTACTTAGTTTCTCTTCGAATAATCTCCAGTCCATCGCAACCACCTTTTTATCAAAGTATTAATAATAGTATAATTATTAATCTATCATTTTATGGGAGGGGTGGGAAGGAAGTTGGTAAAATTGGTGAAAGGTAAAGAGAATTCAAAATTAACAAAAGGTAAAATATGGGGAATTTTGAATTCATTGAGGCTACCGAATACTAATAACCGTTTTACTTTCAGCACAATTCTTTTATTAGGTCGAGTAATGACGGATTATTATGAGCGGATAATGTTTAAACACCCTAATAATATTTTTCAAAAGGACACCCAATTTTTGAAGCAGTAGAAAATCACCGACCAAGTTTCCTTTTCTTTGCCCATCTTCGGCTTCATTCCCCCTCTTTGACGACCAAAATTCCTTTTCTTTTCGCATCTTGGGATTCATTCCTTCTCTTTGACGACCAAGTTTCACTTTCTTTACGCATCTTGGGATTCATTCCTTCTCTTTGACGACCAAGATTCCTTTTCTTTACACATCTTGGGATTCATTCCTTCTCTTTGACCACTAAGATTCCTTTTATTTACACATCTTCGGCTTCATTCCTTTTCTTTGATGACCAAGATTCACTTTCTTTACGCATCTTCGGCTTCATTCTTCCTCTTTGACGACCAAGATTCCTTTTCTTTACGCATCTTAAGACGCCATTTGTCCACCTCGGTTCTAGTGGAACTCCTCGGTTTGAAAATTTGTAACTACTTTTTACAGATGGGTATGTTCAAGTTAAATTACTAACGTGAAGAACCACCCTGCGGGTGGTTCTTCTTTGTCGTTTTTTATGCCTAATTCGGGTTATCATTTTTTAAAATTTCTTCTTATAGAGTGTATTCAAAAAAACTTGATTAATTTGCTATCATAATTAAACTACGAATATAACGGTAACCTTCTATTATATTAGAAGCATTAAAGGTAACGGTGGATGGATCTATTTGTTCCACAATCGGTAATATAGCAGCATTTTCTGCGAATCCTGTTGTATTAAATGACATTTCAACAGTGACGGGACCATCTATAGAAAATAGAGGGATATTTTCTCTATTCATCCACCCTTCCTTTGTTTGCCTCTCAATTATCTCCCGCGCTTTCTTCGGATGGATACTTCCAGCCGTAAATTGATTAATCGTTTGCTTAACATTAGCGAAGTATACTTCCGGGATAAGTTCCCGTACTTCCTTTTCCAATCGGTCACAACCGGAAACACAAATAACAGGTATATTAAAATAGCCTGCAACTAAAGCATTCAAACCAAATTCCCCATATTCAATTCCATTCACTTTAATAGAGCGAACCACTTTTCCACTAAAGGTATGATTAAGTAGGCCGAAATCACCTTTTTTTGTATGATAGCCTATAAATACTGCCGCATCAAAGGTTTCATCAAGCCCCTCCACCATCGCCAGTTTCTTCGGTGAACCTGAAATTAATGAAGCTTCTGTATGAAGAAGTTCAGGAATAATGTTTCTCATTGTACCATGGGAATCATTGACAACGATTTCATTTGCACCCGCTGCAACGGCACCACGAATACATGCATTAACTTCTTCAGTCATTAGCATTCTTGCACGGTCATGCTCCCTCCCATCACGGGTGGTGTGTTCACTATGTACAACCCCAGCAACTCCTTCAATATCTGCCGAAATATATAGTTTCACTTTCATCTCCCTTTCCAATGCACTCCAAGAATTGTTCTCCAAGTTTTGAAATGGTTGTTCCTGCTCTTCCTTTTCGAACATTTAATAGCCCCAAATCCTGAAGTACTTCTAATCTCATACGCAATTGTTGCTCTGTTAACCTTATTTCTTTTTTTAATAATATATCCATTAACTTCAAACGACCGTATGATTCCCGTTTTCGTTTCCCTTCGTGGAACGCCTTTAAAATGGCCGTACTTTCTTCTATAAATCCATGCTCCTCAATTACTTCAATGATTTTATCCACTTGAATTTCTTGAGACGAAAGCACTTGATTAAAAGATTCTTTATCCCCTTGTATATATAAGGGAAGCATATGAATATCAATTATTGGTTTATCCAAAAAAGACAAATAGGATATCGTATTATATAATTCTTTTACATTCTCTTTCCATCGATAATTTTTTAATCGTTCCATCACCCTAGGGGTAAAAGTTAAATCCTCTCGATGCAATCTTTTTTTTATATTTTCGATTAAATCTTCTATATCCTCTTTTCTTTCGGATAAACTGGGCATATGCACCGCTGAGCGTGAGAGTAAATAAGCTAATTCTTGATCGATGACTCCTTCATTTAACAGTTTATCAAGGGAATAAGTACTACTCATGATGATCCTTACGTCGACTGAAACATAGCTAGTTCCCTTCACCCGCATTATTTTTTTCGTTTCAATGACTTCTACCAAACGTTTCTGCAAAAACACCGGGAGCTCATTAATTGCCGTTATATAAAGCGTACCACCATGAGCTCTCTCAATTAATCCCATTTTTACATCATGACCATTTTCAATCCCAAATAACTCCCGTTCTAGAACATCATGGGTACGAAAACCGCAATGATAAACGACAAAAGGTCCGTGTTTGTACTGGGAATCATTGTGTATGGCTTGTGCCATCATATTTTTACCTGTTCCCGCTTCCCCGTATAAAAAAATCGGGTCACTTATTTTTGAAAAAGTCATTGCTTGTCTTATTGGTTCCTTCATTAATGAACTACCCGCGATCATATCAGAAAAATGATAACCCGCAACCTCACGTACGTCTTTAATAATTTTCTTGTTATCATTTGATTCGTCAAAAGTGTGGTCCTTGGATAATAAAATTAACGATTTTGTATATCGTTTATATAAAGTGGAAGATTCAATTTCCAATGAAAGCAGTTTCTTCACCTCGAAAAATACCTCTATATCCAAAAGACGCATCCCAATATCGATAACCTTCCCCAATCCTTTCGGTAAAAGGTCTACCTCATCTGGTGTAATAATATAATCAATAGCGGATGGAAAAGGTTTCGTTGGATCATAGGGAAAATAGTTATGCTCAAAAAACGTTTCTCTTAGCGATTCTACGGTTTCTTTCGTATTATTCCAATTATCATTCACAACTAAAATGTTTCTACCAGGCGGTAAGTCAATAACTTCCTTCATATTCCCATAATTGATTTCCCTTTTGGCAATAATACATGGACAACCCTCGGGGATAAATTGTGAAGCAAAGCCAAAAAGGATATCACTTGATAAAATCACCACATCCCCCGGGTCTATCGTATTGTTTTGCAAATCTTTAATCGTAGTTGGGGAAAGATGGATTAAATTACGAAATACTTCTTTTAATTGCCTAGTAATGGTTGCAAGATATTTTTCCTCTATCGAAATAAGATGCAATTTTGCTTCTGCCATATAAACACACCGCCCTACCATTTATCCTATCTATTTCCTATTATCTAATATAAATGGCAGGAAACATAGTGTTTTTCACCTATTTCTTTCCACTCAGGGACCTCCATCTTACATTTCTCGGTTGCAAATGGACAACGTGTGTGAAAAGTACAGCCTGTTGGTGGGTTGGAAGGGCTCGGCAAATCCCCCGTCAGCATAATTCTTTCCCTTTTTGCCTTTGGATCTGGAATCGGAACGGCGGACAATAAGGCCCTCGTATACGGATGGAGTGGATCCTTAAACAACAATTCTTTATCGGCCAGTTCAACCAATCTACCTAAATACATCACACCCACACGGTCACTTATATGTTCGACCACGCTTAAATCATGGGAAATAAATAAATAGGTTAGTTCAAATTGTTGCTGAAGATCTTTTAATAGATTTAAAATTTGTGATTGTATCGAAACATCTAATGCGGAAACCGGTTCATCTGCAACAATTAATTGCGGGTTCACAGCTAAAGCCCGCGCAATTCCTATTCTTTGTCTTTGACCTCCGCTAAATTGATGAGGAAATCGATCAGCATGATATGGCGTTAATCCGACAATTTCTAATAAGGATTCAACTCTTTGTTTGCGTTGTTCTTTCTCCACTCCATGAACAATCAGTGGTTCCTCAATAATATCTCCAACCTTCATTCGGGGATTTAAAGAGGCATAAGGATCTTGAAATATCATTTGAAAATCCTTTCGAAATGAACGTAATTTATCCTCGGACATTAAAGTAATATCTTCACCATTGAAAAACACTTGTCCATCCGTTGGGTCAATTAGACGCATAATCATTCTTCCTGTTGTAGACTTTCCACAGCCACTTTCACCAACAAGACCTAAAGTTTCACCTTTCTCAATCGTAAATGATAAACCATCCACTGCTTTGACCACAGATGACTTCTTTGAAAAGAATCCCTTATTGACGGGAAAATGTTTTTTTAAATTTTTCACCTCAACTAAAGCGCTCATTTAAGCCTCCTCCTTCTCATTAAGCCAGCATCTCGTTGTATGATTTTCATTTACCTTTCGCAACTGTGGTTCCTTTTCCCTGCACTTATCCATTGCGAATGGACATCTAGGGGCAAACTTACACCCTTTCGGCATTTCTTCCGGAGCGGGGACATTACCTGCGATAGATTGAAGGCGATCAATCTTCATGCCTAATTTTGGAATAGACCCTAATAAACCTCTCGTATAGGGATGTTTAGGATTTTCAAAAATTGTATTCACATCGGATTCCTCTACCACTTTTCCGGCATACATAATAACCACGCGGTCACACATTTCGGCAACCACACCAAGGTCATGTGTGATTAATAGAATAGAAGAATCACTTTCTTCACGTAATTTTCTCATCAAATCCAATATTTGTGCTTGAATGGTTACATCTAAGGCAGTTGTTGGCTCATCTGCGATTAGAAGCTTCGGATTACAGGACATGGCCATCGCAATCATAACCCGCTGACGCATTCCTCCGGATAGCTGATGCGGATATTCCTTCATAATTTCCCGTGCTCGTGGAATTCCAACAAGCTCTAACATTTTTATGGCATGTTCTTTTGCTGCATGTGCATCTTTTTTCATGTGTAAACGGATGGATTCAACTAATTGTCTCCCAATCTTATAAACAGGGTTTAGTGATGTCATCGGTTCCTGGAAGATCATCGCAATCTCATTACCACGGATCGAGCGCATGGCTTTTTCCG
The DNA here is from genome assembly GCF_038009395.1 of Heyndrickxia sp. FSL W8-0423. Classification (NCBI taxonomy): domain Bacteria; kingdom Bacillati; phylum Bacillota; class Bacilli; order Caryophanales; family Bacillaceae; genus Heyndrickxia; species Heyndrickxia sp. FSL W8-0423. Next base: position 233,433 of record NZ_JBBPBE010000001.1, read on the forward strand.
ATAATCCAGTCAAGTCTTTTCCTTCGAAGGATATTTCACCATCCACAATTTTCCCCGGTGTATCCTTCAATAGACGCATAATAGATAAGGAAGTGACACTTTTCCCACAACCGGATTCTCCAACAATCCCTACGGTTTCCCCTTTATTAACAGTAATGGTGACCCCATCAACCGCTTTAACCACACCTTTTTCACTAAAAAAATGTGTCTTTAAATCCGAAATCTTTAGAAGTTCTGCTCCCATCTCTTAAACCTCCTTTCATTAATCCTTTATCTTAGGATCAAGCGCATCACGCAGACCGTCACCTAATAAATTAAAGGCTAGTACCGTTAAGAAAATGGCAATACCAGGATATAAGGTAATATGCGGGGCCATCGTTAAATAATCACGACCTCCACTAAGCATCGCACCCCATTCAGGTGATGGCGGTTGTGCACCAAGTCCTAAGAAACTTAAAGACGCAGCTGTCAAAATCGCGCTTCCGATCTTCATCGAAAAGTTAACCACAATGCTGGTAACCGTTCCGGGAAAAATATGCTTCCAAATAATACGGCGTGGTTTTGCACCTATTGATCGAGTAGCTTCAACATATAAGGTTGATTTAATCGCTAAAGTACTGGATCGTACAATCCTCGCAAAAGTAGGGATACCAAATATCGCTACAGCTATTACGACGTTTTCAAGTCCCGGCCCTAGTATAGCGATAATCCCAATCGCTAACAGAATCCCCGGAAAGGCGAATAATAAATCGCAAAATCTCATAATGATTCCGTCAATCCATTTCCCATAATACCCACTGATCAACCCCAATACCGTTCCAATGATAGCCCCTAAAAATACTGAGAATAATCCTACAAATAATGAGATTCTTGTCCCTGCAATAATTCTGCTGAAAATATCACGACCATAAGGGTCCGTTCCAAGCCAGTGTTTAAAAGATGATCCTTCAAGTACATGATTGTAGTCAGGTTCCGCAATTTTATACGGAACTATATATGGACCAATAATCGCTAACACAATCAATATTCCGATAAAAATAGCCGAAATAAAAGCTAATCGTTGTTTCCTAAACTTCCTTAAGAACTCCGAAAATGGCGATGACTTTGATTTTGCCAAAGACGGATTCACCACTTGTTGATTTATGCTCGTATTTCCTTGTAGTTCAGGCATCTTTTCACCAAGCCTCCTTTACTAATAACGTATTTGCGGATTCAAAAAGCCATAAAGTATATCCACTACTAAATTGATTAAAATAAATTCCAGTGAAAATAATAGCATTTCAGCTTGAATAACCGGGTAATCTCGAAAACTCACAGAATCAATTAATAGTCTACCTAGACCCGGCCAGCTGAATACAGTCTCAATAACGACCGATCCACCTAGTAAAAAACCGAACTGCAATCCCGTCATCGTCACTACAGGAATTAACGCATTTTTCAATGCATGACTTATTATCACTTTTCCTTCCGTTAGACCTTTTGCACGACCGGTTCGGATATAGTCTTCCTTCAAAACATCCATAATCGATGAACGAGAGAATCTTGCGATGACCGCTGCAACACTTGTCCCCAATGTTAAAGAAGGAAGAATGTAACTTTCCCAAGATTTAAGACCTCCTGTTGGTAACCAGCCCAATTTTACCGAAAAAAACTGAATAAGAATTAATCCTAACCAAAAGGAAGGAAGTGATATGCCCGAGACGGCACCGAACATTCCTACATAATCCGGCCATTTATTTCTCTTTTTCGCTGAAATGATACCGATAATAATTCCAATAATAACAGCCCATACCATACTCCATAATGTTAACCAAAATGTAGGCATAAATCGGATTCCGATTTCATGTAACACGGGCTGTTTTGTTTTTAAGGACGACCCAAGATCTCCGTGGAAAATATTGGTGATAAAATTGATATACTGTTCTAACCATGACTTGTCTAATCCTAAATCTTTTCTGATAAGTTCAATATCTGATAAACTTGCATCAGGACCAGCTACCAACCTGGCAGGATCACCTGGTATTAAATGAACGAATAGAAAAATAAAGATCGATACCAAAAATAGGATTGGTATAACAGTTAATAAACGTTTAATAAGATAGCGAACCATCATAACACCTACCTTCTCGTAAAAATGAGGGGAACCTCACTTTGACATCCGCTTAGAGGCCCCCCGAATAATTATTGTTTTATTTCTATATCATTGACACTTAATGATCCATCAGGTAATAGGTAAATTCCATCTAAGTAATTTTTCTTACCTGCTAGATTTTGCGGTACTGCTAGGGTTACCCATGGTGCATCATCCCAAATAAGCTTTTGCGCCTGTTTATACGCATCTTCGCGTACCTTAGAATCCGATGTTTGTAACGCAGCTTTCAAAGCTTCATTGACTTTGTCATTATTGTAATAAGCGGTATTGTAATTAAGTGGTGGAAATGCATCTTTTCCTCCAAATAATGGACGAATGCCCCAATCAGCATCACCAGTTGATGGTGACCATCCACCAAAATAAAGTTCAACTTCTGCATCCTCAGGTTTTTGAGGGCTATTAAGTTTTTCAGACAACGTTCCTGCCTCCATTGGTACTACATCCACTTTTACGTTAATTTGTGCCAGTTGTTGTTGGATGAACTCAGCGGCCTTAATCGAAGTGGAACTATTACCTAACCAAATTTTGGCGGTAAATCCTTTTTCAACTCCAGCATCTTTCATTAATTCTTTTGCTTTTTCTAAATTAAATGTATAAGGTTCTTGCTTTGAATAAAAACCTACCTTTGGAGCGATTATTGATGATGCAGGTTCCCCGTATCCATTCCAGACCACTTTAATAAATGCATCTTTATTAATCGCATAATTCATTGCCTGACGAATGCGAACGTCATCATATGGCTTTTTCATTGTGTTCATCGATAGATAATAAACAATAATGGATGGATCATTTTCAACAACAATCCCATTTTTTCCATCAATTGATTTGACTTGTTCAGTCGGAATAGGATAAGCAAAGTCTGCTTCACCTGTTTGTAACATCGCTATACGTGAACCATTTTCCGGTACAGGTTTAAACGTGATAGAATCTACTTTTGGATACCCTTTTTTCCAATAAGCTTCGTTCTTTACAAGTTTCAAGTGATCACTTTGATCCCATTCATCAAATTTAAACGGGCCTGTCCCAACTGGATGCCGCGCAATATCCTTTCCATATTTCTTTAGTGCAGCAGGCGAAATCATAGCAGATGATGGATGAGCAAAGTTATTTAACATCGCCCCGAAAGGTTTCTTTAATGTCACTTTTACTGTATATTCATCCACCACATTTGTTGTTTTTACTAACTCAAACAGACTGTAACGTTTAAGATGATTATCAGGATTTGATAAACGATCGATGTTCACCTTCACAGCTTCTGCATTAAAAGGGGTTCCATCTTGGAATTTAACATCTTTTCGAAGATTGAAGGTCAATTCTGTCGCATTTTTATTTATTGAATACTTCTCTGCTAAAACCGGGACAATATTCATTTCTTTGTCGAATCCTACTAAACCTTCCATCATCATTCTTTCGGCAGAAAGACCTAATGTATCATTTGAATCATGTGGATCCAAACTTACAAAGTTTGATGCAACGGCAACCGTAATATCCTTTCCTTCCTTTTTAACGATTTTACCCGCTCCTTTATCCCCGGATGATGAACTAGAAGAATTCGAACATCCAAAAAGCATAAGTGATAAACAAATAATTGCAGTAATGATTCCAAACCCTTTTTTCCTCATATCTTTTTCCTCCATTTATTTAAAGTTCCTTTCCATCTTTCAATGTAAAGGTTGGAACGAGTTCCCCTACCACCTTTTTCCTTGCATTAAGCACAGTTGGCTTATGATGATTCACTAATTTTGATAATTCCTCATCTGTTAGCAAATTTAACTGTCTCAATACTTCTACTGCTACAGGTTCTGTAGCTCTCCCAAAACCATCTTCTATTTTGATAGCAATACCTAGGCCAGTTTGAATATCTCCAATGCAGTAAACTGCTTCTGCACCTGCCTTACCAAACATCTTTCCTTGTACAGCCCTCATGAAATTCGTACAAAAACGATCCGTACCTCCAACCATTTCAGGAGCAGACATCATGGCAGATGTAATTCGCTTCACTGCAGATCCCCGTTGTTCATCTAACCTTTCAGGTCTTGTCATCCTTGCATATGCATATGCAATGCGTTCAAGCGGTAAAGCATGGACAGGAACCCCACAGCCATCTACACCAAGCTCGATATCCTTAACCGGATAATCTGCCATTTCACTAATGGAATGCAGAATTCGCTGCTGTACTGGATGACTTAGCTCAAAGTACGATTCGACAGGTTCATTCATATATTTTGCAGTAGCAATCATGCCGCTGTGCTTACCCGAACAATTATTATAAAGTGGCGTAACCTCTTTTCCTTCAAGAATAAGTTCCTTAAATACATCTTCCCGGCGTAATGGATGGGTTCCACATTTAAGTGAATGGTCATCCAATCCGGCTCTTTTTAATATGGATAGAACGCGTTCTGTATGTTGCTTTTCTGCATTGTGTGATGCACAGCAGAGAGATAAATCAGCATCATCAAATTCAAAATGGTCAGCGGTACCAGTTTCAACAACAGGGATAGCCTGTAGTGGTTTCATCGAGGAACGTGCAAATACCTTCCGATAAGGATCCCCCTCATATTTATGAAGCCTCCCTTTATAATCGACTACCGCAATATGTCCTTTATGAATGCTTTCAACCAAATCCCCACGAAATACCTGTACCAATTCTGTTGCTTCCATTTTCTCCACCTTCCGAATGTTCTGTCTATTTTTAATAATCCTACAACATATTCCAACCTATTTCAACCTAAATTGACAAAAAATTTAATAGATTATTATTTTTTTGATTAAGAAGGGGAATATTCCGTATCCTAATACACCCTTTTTATTCCAAAGTTGCTTAATTCCCCATCCTTTTTACATCATAATTGGTGTTTTTACATTGAAACATTTTCCATGAATTTTTCAAAGATTTTCAATGCAACTTTCCCCGCTTTTCCGTTACCAATCTTTTTTCCGTCAAGATTCGAAATAGATAGTACTTCCGAAGTGGTGCTAGTTATAAAAACTTCATCGGCTTCGAGCATTTCTTCGGGAGTAAAATATCTTTCAACGAAATCAATACCTAAAGAATGGGAAATCTCATTTACAGCCATTCGTGTAATTCCGGGTAAAATCTGTTTGGAAAGCGGTGTTGTATAAATTACGTTATCATTAACGATATAAACATTGGAACTAGTGCCCTCAGAAACATTCCCATCCCTTACCATAATCGCTTCGAAGCAGCCAACATCATGAGCAGCTTGCTTTGCGAGGATATTAGGCAAAAGATTTAACGATTTTATATAACAATTTTTCCACCTTTCATCTTCGTGTAAAATAGCCTTGACACCATCTTCCCTTACATTATTCCCGATTACTCGCATAGGTTTCACCGTCATCGTTGTGGATACAGGTGCATCCGGAAATAAGTGCTTTCTTGCAGCAATTCCTCTTGTTATTTGCAGATAAATGTCACAATCCTTTAATTTCGATTTATGAATCGCTTCTAAAACAGGGGACTTATAGCCATTTTCATCTCGGTCGATTGGCAATCTTATTGCTTTAGCACTATTAATAAGCCGTTGGATATGCTGATCTAACATAAAAGGCTTTCCATTATACGCTCTTATAACCTCATAAACACCATCACCAAATTGGTGTCCCCTTTCATCAATGGGAATTACCGCTTCATCTAATTGAACATATCTGCCATTTGCGTATCCGATGCTCATTCTCCTATTCCTCCTTCTAGATTAAATGGACCACTTGAAATAATGATGATAGAATCAGTCATGAAGTATTCCAACAATTTTTTATATTTTTAATTGAAATATATTTTAATTAAATGGCAAATTATTTTGTAAATCCAATAAATATTTACGATAATTGCTATAAAATAATTTTATAGGGGGGGAGTATAAGGATGAATATCGAACAAATTGAGGCATTCCTTTTTGTTGCAGTAACATCAAGTTTTAGCAAGGCGGGAGAATCTTTATATACAACCCAGCCAACTGTAAGTACACGGATTAAATCACTAGAATCTGCATTAAACTGCAAATTATTTAATAGAGCGGGAAACAATGTAACCTTGACTAAAGAAGGAGAGGCCTTTCTTCCTTATGCTAAAAATGTATTTCAAAATCTTCAAGCTGGAAAACAAGCCGTTGAACGAACAAAATCCGAATTAAAGGGAGAAATTGAGATTTCAGCGGTTTTTATTGCAGCTTTCAATTTCTTGCCATTTGTCATTAAAGAATTTCACGATAAATTCCCAAAAACCAAGATAAACCTCCTTACTGGGCATTCACCTCAAGTTTTAGATATGGTATTAAAACATCAAGTAAAATTTGGTATTACCAGATCGGTTACACATCCAAAAATAGATACCGTACATTTATTTAATGATGAAATGATTTTAGCCGTCTATCCTGAACACCCATTCCAATGTAAAAATGACATTTCAATGGAAGAAATAGCAGTAGAGAAATTTATCCTTTATAATCAACAATCCATTGATTGGACTCTTATTCATAATGCTTTTGACCGTTTGCACCTTCCGCAGAATGTCATTATGGAAGTGGATAATATTGAGGTAGTAAAAAGAATGGTCGAACAAAAAATGGGTATAGCTATATTGCCAAGGTCCGCCATTCAAAAGGAGCTAAAAAAAGGAACTCTATTAGAAAAGAAGGTATCTGACCTGCCCTACATTAAGCGGGATTATGATTTAATCCACTTAAAAGATACCCCTTTTGATGATGTCACTGAAATATTCGTTGATTTCCTTTTAAAGTATTTTTCACAGTGGAGGATTTGATAAATAGGGACGAAAACAAAGGGACGGTTCTTCTTTAACTATTAATCTAGGACGCTCGTTCCTCCGCTACAGCATTTAGGGATATCTCGGTCTGCGTTATACTATAAACTAAACTGAAGAAATTCAGTATAAATTGAAGAAGAATTCTTTCTCATAAAAATAGACTCGCAAAGAAAAGTACTATGACTTAATCTACTAAAGCATATCAAAATCCTTGACTTACAATTACATTCTTTATAAGTTAAAATAAAATAGAGGTGATTTCGAATGGGAAAAGAATTAGTAGATCTTGATACAGTATTGGTCACGGGATATGCTAAGGCCCCTCAAGGGACAGCAATGTTTGAACAATATAAACACTCCGGAATTGTTTTGGAAATTAATATGAATTCTAATGTTATTATAGATGCTGAATTTACTTTAATTACGGATTTGGCACAAAACTTCTTTCGGAGGTTACTAGTAGGCTATGATTTGTCTAATGGCATCGATGACTTAATCAAACGTATAGAAGCACATTATTTTGCACCATCTACCCACTCTGTTGTCGTTGCATTAAAAACAGCCTACCAGAGGTACGTTGAACAAATGGATCGTCATTCCAAAAAAATCCAATAGCAAAAATATATTGACAGGTCATTCGTTATCTTGATAAAATTCTAAATATATTAATAAAAATTGTGTTAATAAAGTATTTTCGTACGAAAAGCCATTTTCTTAACCTATGAAAGCGACCCTTTCATATCCACTTAAGGAAACATAGCTTTTCCATTAGAAAATAAGGTATTATTACCTTTATTCTCTATGGGAAAAGCTATTTTTTATGCCTTTTTTTGTACTAGGGGGGGAATAATTTGCCAACTGGAATAAAGAATGTAACCGTTGTTGGTGCCGGAACAATGGGTAGTGGTATTGCTCAATTATTTTTACAAAATAATATAAGCGTTCACTTGATTGATCCATTTCCAGATGCTTTGGAGCGTGCCAAAGTCAAAATAGCCGATCAATTAGCCCAACTTTCACTTTATGATCTTTTTGATAAAAACATGATTAATCCAGTGATGGAACAATTAACCGTTTCAAGTGACATCTCTACTATATCTGGTGCGGATTTTATTATAGAAGCCGTTCCTGAGAAACTATCATTAAAGCATGAAGTCTTTAAACAAATAGAATCCTATTGTAGCAGTGAAGTCATCATAGCTACAAATACATCAGGGCTCTCGATTAATGAAATTGTAAGCGTTTTAGCTTACCCACAAAGAGCTGTAGGAACTCACTTCTTTATGCCTGCTGATATTATTCCGTTAGTAGAGGTGGTTAAGAGTGAATGTACCTCACAGGATACAATTGATGAAGTAATGTCTGTTCTAAAATCTGTTGGTAAAAAGCCGGTATTAGTGAAAAAAGAAATACCTGGATTTATCGCAAATCGCATTCAACATGCTCTAGCTCGAGAAGCGATCTCTCTTCTTGAGTCCGAAGTTGCATCAGCCGAAGATATAGATACAGTCGTTCAGTATAGCATTGGAATGAGATTATTATTTACCGGTCCACTAGAACAACGAGATTTAAATGGATTAGATATCCATCACGATATTGCTTCCTATCTATATAAAGATTTGGAAAATTGTAGTACACCATCTAAATTGTTGGCTTCTAAGGTTGAAAATGGTGAACTTGGAATCAAAGCAGGAGAAGGTTTTTATAAATGGAATGAACCTTCGGAATCCGTATTAAAAAGAAAAAACGCTCAACTGCTTGAACTCAAACGTTGGATGAATTCAAAAAGTTAATATCTTAAGGGGGTAGGGATATGTCAAAGGTGACAAAATTTTTCACAAACTTAATGCGTAAGTATTTACCGGATCCGTTTGTTTTTGCCATTGGGTTAACTTTATTAACTATTATTCTAGCAATGGTAGTTGAGGGGAAAGGATTTCTATCTACAACAAAAGCCTGGGGAAATGGATTTTGGGATTTACTTGCCTTCACCACTCAAATGGCGGTCATTTTGGCAATGGGGTACGTACTGGCAAGCGCTCCAATCGTTGATAAATTACTAACAAAAATTGTTAATAAGGTTCATAAACCAAGAACAGCCATCATTGTCGCAACATTAGTTGGTGCTATTGGTAGTTATCTTAACTGGGGATTTGGACTTGTCATTGGTGGAATAATGGCAAAGAAACTAGCGTCAAAAGTTAAGGGTGTCCATTATCCTTTAATTATTGCCGCTGCATACAGTGGTTTTACAATGTATGGTCTAGGAATTTCAGCAAGTATCCCTGTTTTAATCTCTACGCCAGGACACCCATTAGAAAAGGCAATGGGCGTTGTTGGATTATCACACACAATTTTTTCACTACCTATGATTATTACAAGTTTAGTAGTTATTATTACATTACCTCTTCTAAACGCTTGGCTTCATCCGAAAAATGCGGAAGATATCATTGAATATGACCCATCTATTGAAGCTGAAAAAGAGGTGGCAGCATCAGCTGAGAGTGTTCTTGCGAATGATACGTTCGCAAACAAATTAAATAATAGCCGTATACTAAGCCTTCTAATCGGATTAGTTGGGATCATCTATGTGATCTATCATTTTGTTTCCGGTGAGTCACTTGATTTAAATATGATCAATTTCATTATTCTATTTTTAGGTATCATTCTTTTGGGTACACCGGCTAATTATGTTGCTAAATTAAACGACGGGATTAAAACCATTGCGGGTATTATTCTTCAATATCCATTCTATGCAGGAATCATGGCGATCATGGCTGCTTCAGGTCTAGTTACAACAATCTCAAAATTGTTTGTCGATATGTCAAGTGCAGCTACACTTCCATTATGGGGACTTGTGAGTTCCTTTGTCATCAACTTCTTTGCACCATCAGCCGGTGGACACTGGGTTGTCCAAGGGCCATTTATGATAGACGCTGCAAAAGAATTAGGCGCATCTCTTGGGCAAACATCGATGTCTGTAATGCTTGGTAACGCTTGGAATGATTTGGTTCAACCTTTCTGGATCTTACCAGCCCTAGCACTATCAAAATTAAAACTTAAAGATGTTATGGGATACACCGTAGTTTCCATGTTCTGGATTGGTATTGTGTATATCGTAGCTGTTCTAGCCTGGGGATATCTAGGCTAAATATATAGATAGATTCGGAGGTTATTCTAATGAAAATTATTGATTTATCTGTTTTGTTATATGACGGATTAGTTTCCTTTCCATCCCATCCAAAAATGGTGGTAATGGATTACGAAACAAAAGCAAAATCTAAAGCAAGGTATGTCGCACCATGTGAAGGATTCAATAGTAAGGTATTTATGATGTCCGACCATGGTGGAACACATATGGACGCACCTTATCACTTTTTTGATGACGGTTTAACTATTGAAGATATTCCACTAGATGCCACAATGGGAGAGGCTGTATTAATTGACCTATCCGATAAGGACCCAAGCCAACCTGTAACACGTGAAATGGTTGAAGCAAGGGTTACGGAGAATGAGTTAGAAATTAAAGAAGGAGACATCGTTTTCTTCCGTTGCTGGGCAGGAGAATGGCAAGGAGATGGATATTTTGATTGTAAGGCTTTAGATGGCACTGTGGGAGACTGGGTTGTTGAAAATAAAATAAAAGCAATCGGTTTAGATCTCCCAAACGCAGACATTAACGAAAATATGCGTAGAGATGTCCATTTAAAATTACTAGGTAGAAACATATTAATTATGGAAAACATCGTTCACTTAGATAAGCTATCTAAAAATAGATTCTATTTTATTGGAACACCACTGAACTTAAAAGGTATGACAGGTTCCCCAATTCGTGCAGTTGCAATTGAGGAATGGTAAGATAACCAACATAATAATATGTAAATAGGAAGCCAAAATCTTAATTGTGGGAATCAAAAGTTTCCATTTAAGTTAAGATTGCCTAGTCTTTCTAGAGAAGAACATTCTTTTCTGGAGTAGACTGGGCTTTTTTATCTTTTAAATAACAGAAAGGGGAAAATTGGATAATGACTAAAATAACTGACGCCGTGACGGCTATTCAACAAGTAAAATCAGGTCAAACATTAATGGTTGGAGGATTTGGATTAGTTGGTGCTCCTCTAACATTAATTGATGAACTTACACGCCATGATGCAGATGGGTTAACCATTATGAGCAATAATTTGGGGGAACCGGGAAAAGGACTTGGCATTCTTCTTAGACAGGGAAAGATCAGAAGAGCGATTGGCTCCTATTTTACAAGTAACAGAGAAGTGGGAGATGCTTACAATGAAGGGCTAATTGATTTACAATTACTTCCCCAAGGGACCTTTTCCGAGTCCATCCGTGCAGGTGGTGCAGGTATTGGAGGCTATTATACTCGAACAGGAGTAGACACTGAATTAGGAAAAGATAAAGAGGTTCGCGAAATTAACGGTGAGCGATATTTGTTTGAACCTGCCTTGACAGCCGACATTGCATTAATTAAGGCTTATAAATCTGATAAACTTGGTAACCTAACTTACTATAAAACCGGACGCAACTTCAATCCTATGATGGCAACTGCAGCCAAATATGTCATTGCTGAAGTGGATGAAATTGTTGAAAACGGTGATCTTTCTACTGAAGAGATTGTCACACCCCATCTTTTTGTTGATGCGATTGTTCTAAGTGAAAAGATTTTAACTAAGGAAGGGGTTGTTTCAAGATGAGTAAAACACAATTAACATCAAAAGAACTAATTGCAAAGCGTGCAGCTGCTGAATTAAAGGAAAATTCCGTTGTTAATCTCGGAATAGGGATTCCAACATTAGTTTCAAAATACATTAAATCAGAATCCATTTACTTTCATACTGAAAACGGTCTACTAGGTGTTAAGGAATTACCTGATGAAAGTGAATATGATCCGTTGAGAGTAAATGCCGGTAAATTGCCTGTCGGAGAACATATTGGTGCATCTTATTTTGACAGTGCTACTTCATTTGCTATGATACGTGGATCTCATGTTGATGTCGCTATTTTAGGAGCATTGCAAGTAGACGAGGATGGTCTTATCGCCAATTGGGCAATACCAGGAAAAAATATTATGGGTGTTGGCGGAGCGATGGATTTACTTGTCGGAGCAAGAAAAGTCATTGTCACTACTAATCACACGAATAAACATGGAGAATCCAAATTGGTTAAAAAATGTACCTATCCAATCACTTCAAATCGCAAAGTCAACATGATTATTACAGAGCTTGCCGTATTTGAGCGAAAAAATGACGTATGGCAATTAATTGAGTTAATGCCTGACACTACTCTTGAAACAGTAAAACAACACACGGAATTTGATTTTGAAATAATAAAGGAGTTGCAAGTACGATGAGTCGTAAAGTATATATTGTCAGTGCACAAAGAACGGCAGTTGGAAAAATGGGAGGAACTTTAAAGGACATGACTCCCGACGATTTATTATTACCTCTTTATCATGACCTGATTAAGAAAAATCTTGTGCCTGTGGAGAAAATCGATGAGGTTATTATCGGTCAAGCAAAACAAAGCCAGGATCAATCCAATATTGCAAGATACTCGCTTCTAAAGGCAAAACTCCCTGAATCATTACCGGGATATACGGTTCATCGCCAATGTGGATCAGGGATGCAAGCCATACAAAATGCGTTTATGTCGATTGCAAGTGGATTTAATGATGTTGTCATTGCTGGCGGTGTAGAAAGTATGAGTACGGCACCCTATTACTTAAGAAACGCTAGATATGGATATGGAGCAGGAAACGCTGAATTACTTGATCCTAATAAGGAAAGCCAACCGGGTTCACAGCCTGAGGATCCGTACGGAAGATTAACGATGGGATATACAGCTGAAAATTTGGCTGAAGATTATTCTATAAGTAGAGAAGAACAAGATAAATTCGCATTGAATAGCCAATTAAAAGCGGCAAATGCTATTGAATCCGGGGAATTTAAGGATGAAATTATTCCTATAGAGGTCCCACAAAGAAAGAAACCTTCCATTATATTCGAAGTGGATGAACATCCTCGAAAAACCAGTCTTGAAAAACTAGCAAATTTGAAGACTGTTTTCAAAGAAAATGGGACGGTAACCGCGGGAAATGCATCTGGTTTAAACGATGGTGCTTCTATGCTTTTGGTAGTTTCAGAGGATATCGTTAATCAATATCATTTAACTCCTTTGGCTGAGATTATAAGTCTAGGGGTAGCAGGAGTAGCCCCAGATAGAATGGGGATTGGACCAGTTGAGGCTTCAAAAAAGGCGCTAAAATCTGCTAATCTTCAACTAAGTGATATAGATTTAATAGAATTAAATGAAGCATTTGCGGCACAGTCATTGGCAGTCATTAAAGAGCTTGAACTTCCTATTGATAAAGTAAATGTAAATGGAGGAGCTATTGCACTAGGCCATCCCATTGGAAACAGCGGTGCCCGCATCTGTGTAACATTAATACATGCGATGATAAAAAGACGTGCTGAATACGGTTTGGCAACGTTATGTACTGCAGGAGGCCAAGGTATTGCGACAATCCTCAAAAAATGTCCACAATAAATAAAAGGAGTGCTCACTAATGAAAGCAATTGTAAAAAATTCGGCAGAACCATATGATATTTCGATTAAAGAATTGGAACTGGGTAATGTTGGTAAAAACGAGGTTATTGTAAAAGTATCGGCTGTTGGGATTTGTGGCAGTGACCTACATATGTATGCAGGTCATGGTGGCTATGATTGGATTGACTACCCACTTGTATTTGGGCACGAAATTTCAGGAACGGTTGTAGAGGTAGGCGAGGGATCGGATTCCTCGAATAAAGGTAAAAGAGTCATTGTAAACCCCTACATTCCGTGCGGACAATGTGAATTTTGCTTAAGAGGGGAAGAAAACCGTTGTGATTTTGGGGAGTTTTTTGTTCAAAAACGTCCACCGCAATCGCTACAATATGGGTTTAGAAAAAATGGCGGTATGTCGGAATTTTTAATTGTTCCCGAAAAAAATATTGTTCTTATCGATGACAATACCTCCGATGAAGTAGCAGCTATCCTTGAAGCCATTGCAGTAGGTGTAACGGCAGTAGAAAAAATTGATAATATTGAAGAAAAATCAATAGTCGTTTTTGGACCGGGACCTATTGGTCTAGCAATCGTAAGCATTCTTTCTGGTCTTAATGCTAAGAAAATTGTGGTTGCAGGGATAACAGGTGATGAACAAAGATTAGAAAAGGCAAAAGAACTTGGAGCAGATGAAACTATTATTCTTGGAGAAGAGGGAACCAATGACCTTCTTGAATGTACTCCATTGGGTTATGATGCTGTTTTTGATAGTTCCGGCCATCATTCCGTACCTAAAACAGCAATCACCGTTCTAAAAAAGGGTGGGGAAATCGTTCTAGTCGGAATTTCAAATAACGAGTTCTCCCTTCCAATGGACCAAATTGTTCGAGGGGAAATCCAAGTTAAAGGAAGCTACGGTATCACTAATGATAGCTTTCATAAAACCGTTTCATATGCAGCAAATCCAAAGTTTCCATTCGAAAAATTAATAACAGGTGTATTTCCTTATGATAGGGCAAAAGAAGGATTTCAAAATTCGTTAGATCGTGCTCCCGGGAAAACAGTAATTACATTTAAATCATTTTAAAGAGGTGAAATATAGTGACAAATGCCATTGATTTTTTTACAAAGGTATATGGAAAAGCACCCGATTGGGTTGTTAAAATGAACACTTATAATCCCGAAGCCCTTGAAGCCTATACTGAACTTCGTCATGGGATTTTGAAGGATGGTGCACTATCCAGAAAAGAAAAAGAATGTATCCTAGTAGGGATTAATGCAGCTAGACGCTATGAAAGAAGCATGATTTATCATACACAAGGTGCTGTTGATGCTGGGGCAACCCTTGAAGAATTAGCTGAAATACTTTCTGTTTGTATTCTTTCACGTGGCTTACCTGCATGGTTAGAAGGGATTAAATCCCTCGCATTTGCAGCTAATTACATGAAGGAAAACGATTATTCTATGGATCATCAGGAAACTGAAATTCAATCAGTAAATAAAAATGAATTTAAGAATCTTAATGACTGCTTAGAATATTATCGCTCGATGTTCGGAAGCGAACCAAAATGGGTAACAGATTTAGCAGAATACCATCCAGATGCACTTCTTCATTACACAAATTTACGGAATGTAAATTTAACAGATGGTAAAGTTTCTCGTAAACTCAAAGAACTAGTGTTGGTTGGAATTAACACATCGGAACGCTACCCTGAAGGTATCAGAATCCATACAGAAGGCGCAAGATCATGCGGTGCGACAGAGGCAGAATTAGCAGAATGTCACCTTACAGCTGTTTTAACTGCTGGGATACCAGCATGGTTTGAAGGGGCAGATTTACTTAAATAAATTCTTATTTTACAAAAAGCACCTGTTACCTAAAATAGCAATCAGGTGCTTTTTTTGTTTACTTTTCTTCAAATTTTTTCATTCCTTTTTTGTGAATTTATCCCTTAGATGTCTCCTAAACTATATGTAGCAGGGCTATATAGAGAGAGTTTCTTTTTCTGTAGTAAATAATCAACCACATACGGGTTATTTTTTATTGCATTCTTTAATAGTTTTTTCGCTACTTGTGTTGGTCCATTTTGCAAATATTCGATAAGCACTCGATTATATGTGCCGTTTGCAGTTATTTCTCCTTTGGTCGTGAGCTGGACGGTTACTTTTTTCTTGTCTCTTTGACGATTAAAACAACCAATGCCAATACTGAACCTGATTTCATGCAACGATAATTGCTTCTTGGACTTCATTCCTCCTCTTTGACGACCAAGATTCAATCTCTTTACGCATCTTGGGATTCATTCTTCCTCTTTGACGACCAAGTTTCCTTTTCTTTTCGCATCTTGGGATTCATTCTTCCTCTTTGACGACCAAGATTCAATTTCTTTACCCATCTTCTGCTTTATTCCTTCTCTTTGACTACCAAGATTCCTTTTCCTTATGCATCTTGGGATTCATTCCTCCTCTTTGACGACCAAGATTCCTTTTCCTTATGCATCTTGGGATTCATTCCCCCTCTTTGACGACCAAGATTCACTTTCTTTTCGCATCTTGGGATTCATTCCTCCTCTTTGACGACCAAGATTCACTCTCTTTACGCATCTTCGGCTTCATTCTTCCTCTTTAACGACCAGGATTCCTTTTCTCTACGCATCTTAAGACGCCATTTATCCACCTCCCTTCCTTAAAAAGGAAAGAAGGGCAACAACCAACCACCCTCACAATTTATTGATCGGTATTGAGTTTCCTTCCAAGAAGTTGGTAAAAAAACAGGGGGACGTGCGAGCCGTCCCCCTGTTTCCTTATTTCTTTTCACCAAACATTTTATCAATCTCTTTTGAATTCGCCATAACAGCTTCAAGCAAATTATCATCCGAAACGATTTTGAATTCTCCATCTTTGTCTTTCTTCAAATTCAAGGTTACATCACGGGTTGCCATTGTTGCATCTTTGGATTTAAGGTTTTTCATAAGTGTTGATGACATGAGTTTTTCCATTGTCTTATCGGCTTCTTCTTCGTTTTCATTGAACGCACCGGCAAAAGCCATTGGCATCACGTCATTCATCGTTTGAGTAAAGACCACTTGCATGTCTACAGAGGTAATTTTCACTTTTACCTTTGCCTTACCATCCTTATTCGATACTTCTTTAGGATTTTCAAATTTGTAATTTTTAGCGATTGCTTTCAATATTTCTTTCCCATCTAGCCCATCTTTACTTTCATTTAGTGCGGAAAGATCACTATCTGATTTTGTATCCACATAACTCATTGCCTTTTTATAGTCAGCTGATTGTATGGAAGTCAAAAAGTCTTTTACCGTATCCGCTGGTTTTGGTGAACCACACCCGGTTAACATAATTGCTGTCAATCCTGCAACGAGCATGATTGCGATTAATTTTTTGCTTAATTTCCCCAAAATGTTTCTCTCCTTATATGTCTATATAATTTTAGTACAATACTAAATTTACCACATTTTTTACTATTTCGGGAAAATTATTAGCAAAAGATAAATGCACAGTATTACCATTAAAGGAACGATACCCCTTTTTCATGCTTGCGAAAAAAAAGAGCAGTGCAAATTCCTATATTTTTTATTATGTAGAATATACTATAAGTGTATAAACATAAAATAAACCAAGGAGCTCAGAACTCCCTGGTTTGAACACTACCTATCGCAAGACGGTATGTGTTCAGGTAAATTAATTACGAGAAGAGCCGCCCTTTCGTTTTCGCCGATGCGGGCGGTTCTTATTTGTCGTTTTCTTGCGGGTATAGATTAAATACATATTTAGTAAAAATTTATAAATAGTTCCCCGCTCCTCGCTCCCGGTACATACAAACTCCCTTTATCTTCGTTGTTTTTTCGTCAATTTATTAGCAATCGCTTGCAAAATCAGCACTAAAATTACTAAAATAACAGACATTGCAGCTGCAGAATAGTACTCTCCACGTAGTATATTTTGAAAAATCGCTAGACTCATAGGTGCCCATTCTGCAGGAGCGAGTAATATCGATATACTTGTTTCTTTAATGACCGTAACAAAAACCAAAATAGAACCGGCTGCAATTCCTGGTAACATTAATGGTCCGATAACCGTTAAAGCAGCTGTTAATTGAGAGGCGCCGAGATTAATGGCCGCTTCTTCAATATCCTGTTTAATCGCTCTCATCGTCCCCATGGTTGAACGAATCATATATGGCAGACGTCGTATCGTATAACCGATAATGAGGATGAGTGCTGTTCCTGTTAACTGAAGTGGGGCCGTATTAAATGTTTGAATTAAGGCAATGCCTAGAGCAATTCCCGGAACAACTAAAGGAATCGAGGTCATGAAATCCAACTTTGCATTATTTTGTCTTACTACAAAATATGAAATGAACGTAGCAATGATCACGCTTAATAATAAAGCACCGATTGCCAGTACGATACTATTTTGAATATTGCCTAATGAACTAGTGAAAATCGTTTGGTAATGTTTCAATGTATAACCATTTGGCAACGGATCCTTACCCCAAGTAGTCGCAATGGATTGTACGAAAATAGATAACATCGCAAACACAGGAACGAACACAATCACGGCAGAATATGCGGATAATACACGTGTAAGGACTTTATTATCATTTAATTTCTGTAGTTTTGGCTTTCCGGACACCGATCCGTAATTTCTATTTTTCGTAAATAGGTTTTGCAGCCAGAAAAAGAATGCGGCAACTAGAATCATGACAACTGTTAGTATGGCTGCTCCCGCCCAGTTGAAAAATCCAGCAATTTCACGATACGCCTCGACGACTAATAGGTTTAAATCTTTTGGCGCTAAAATAATCGGACTTCCAAAATCGGAGAAACTCACCGCAAAAATAATTAAAACGGTTGATAAAATACCAGGAATAGCTAATGGAAACGTCACAGTTATAAATGTAAGCCAATTTTTTGCACCTAAATTTCTCGATGCTTCCTCAAGTGAAAGATCACTTACTTTAAATGCGGCAACCATTGGCCATAAAGCATATGGGAAAAAGAAAAAGACTTGCACCATAATAATTCCAATCATTGAATAAGGATTGATTAGTAGTCCCTCTCCACCTAGCATTTGATAAATATAAGTTACCCATCCTGATCGGCCAAACATAATAATAAAGGCATAAGCAGAAATGAATGTCGGTACGATCAATGGGATCGTACATAATGCACTGATCGTCTTTTTGAGTGGCATTTTTGTTCGAGCGATGCCATAAGCAATCGGGATACAAACGATGATGACAATAACGGAAACGAGTAAAGCTAACCATAAGCTATTAAGCAACGCATCATAGTAACCCTTATTCGTAAAAATCACTTTATAATGCTCTAGTGAAAAACCTTTCAATTTATCAATGGTAGAGCTCAATATAGTTGAATTAGTTAGCGCCCCTAGAATATTCATTGGCTGACCAGTAAAACTAACTAAAAAGACTGAGAATAACGGAAGGAGGAGAAATAGTCCAAAAAATGTATATAGCAATATTTTAACAAGAGTAAGACCACTTAGTGTCTTCCGTTTCTTCATATGAGTAACACCCTTTCAGATGACACCGCTAATTGTACTTTTGTACCTTCTTTTAAAATTTCTCTACCTGAAAAATAGGTAGTGTCAACGATTAAAGTACTTTCGTTAACCAATACTTCATATCTTACAGCTGCTCCGAGATAGGTGGATTGATTTATTTTTCCTTCAAAAATATTCACATCGGACTCACTGGACGGAGTTCCTTCTGACAGGATCGTAATATTTTCAGGACGAATAATCACATTTACCTCTTCTTTGTCCGTTTGAAATGTCGATTTTATTTGTTTTCCGTTGATTTGCACAACGGATTCATTTGCTTTAGAAGAGATCACTTTCCCAGGGAGAATATTCGATGTTCCTACAAAATCTGCAATGAAAGGCGAAGCAGGCTGGCTATATAATTCCGTTGGTGTACCAATTTGGATGACTTGTCCATCTTTCATAACAGCGACTCTATCTGCCATGCTCATTGCTTCCTCTTGATCGTGTGTAACAAAAATGGTTGTTATTTTTAAATCTTGTTGAATTCTTCTAATGGTTGTTCTCATCGTATGTCTGAGCTTTTGATCGAGATTGGATAATGGTTCATCCATTAACAGGACTTTTGGCTCCATTACCAATGCTCGCGCTAATGCCACACGTTGTTGCTGTCCTCCTGATAATTCACTCGTCAGCCTATTGGCGTATTTATCGAGTTCTACATATTCAAGAATTTGTCTAACACGATCCTCCATCTCCTTTGGGTATTTGGACAACTTTTTATTAAACATCCTAATGTAAATAGATAAGCGCTTCAATGGATGACTGGCTTTCAGTTGTTTAATATTCAAACTGTAGGCAACGTTATCAAATACATCCATATGCGGAAAAAGCGCGTAGCTTTGAAAGACCATTCCACAGCTTCTCTTATTTGGCGGAATTTGATTAACAACTTGATCACCAATCTTAATTTCTCCTGATGTTGGCTGCTCGAATCCAGCAATACAACGCATAGTTGTCGTTTTCCCACAGCCGGATGGCCCCAAAAGGGCAAAAAACTCACCCTCTTGGATATCTAAATTAATATCATGAAGTGCCTTTACACCTGAAAACTCTTTCGTAAGTTGTTCTACTTTCACTGATCCCATTATGAGCTCCCTTCCTTTATTACTGAAATTTTTCTTTCCACTCATTTCGAATACGGTCATAATTCTCATTCACCCAATCAATATCTAAATCAACTGCATGAGGCTTCACCTTTTCTAAAGTAAGTGGAGTTTTCGATTTCACATCCGGATTAAGAGGAATATGGTACCAGTTAGCTAGTATTTGCTGACCTTCCTTACTTAACAGGAAATCTATGAATTTTTTCCCACCTTTAGGATTTGGCCCTTTCTCAACTAATGAAGCCGGGTTTACGAGAATAGGAGTTTTATCCGGTACAACAAAATCTACACTTTCACCCTTCGCCTTTTGTTCATATGCCATAAAATCAAAGCCAACTCCAATATAGGCTTCACCCATTGAAACGGCTTTCGTAGGACCTGAACCAGAATCTGGAATAGAATTTGCTTGTTTAGATAATTTCTTGAAATATTCCCAACCCTCTTTCTCACCATGTTGCATCATATAGCTGAGAACCATTAATGTTGAGGTTCCGGATGCGGCAGGATTAGAGAATTGAATTTTCCCTTTCCATTTCGGATCAAGTAGATCTTCCCAAGTTTTCGGTGCTTCTTCTGGTTTCACAAGCTCTGTATTATAGGAAAAACCTAGTACGAACATTTCTACACCAACATATTTCCCGTCCTGATGCTTTAATTTAATCCCATCCTCGGTAACATCCCATTTTTCCGCACTTTCTGGTATGTAAGATGTAATAATTCCTTTGTCTGCAGCGGCTTCAAATGGAAGGCTACCCCCTCCTCCATACCATACGTCAGCTTGTGGGTTATCTTTTTCTGCCATCATTCTGTTCACTAAAACATTGGTACCTGCATATTGAACATCCACTTTCCCGCCATTTATTTCTTCATATTTCTGTGCAAGTTCCTTCGACATATCCGGGGTTTCCGGAGAATAAAGAGTGATCCGATCTCCACCTTTCCCTCCACCTCCAGAAGAGCTTTCACCTGCACATGCCGAAAGCAAGAATACGCTTACAATTAAAATAAAAGCTGAGACAAGCAATAATTTTTTCCTCATATCTATCCCCCTTAGTTTCTATTAACTCTCTTCCCAATATTTAATAAATTTATATGTAGCGAGTTTTCTAATCATGTAAATAAGTAGTAGTTTGATACTTTAGTCTCAGTGAACGATTATCCTTTACAAATAGTCTACCTATCACTAAAATAGTGAATATTCAAAATTATAAACAGGTGATCACATGTTAAAAAAACTACAATTCAAGGACACACCACCTGCTGTTATCTCTATTTCACTCGTAACAGCGATTTGCTTAATTGGGGATTCCATGCTCTATATCGCTTTACCTATTTTTTGGAGAGAAGTCGGTCTTGACTCACTTTGGCAGGTTGGAATATTATTATCAATTAACCGATTTATAAGACTACCATTTAACCCTATAATCGGTTGGGTCTATCAAAGAATCTCACTAAAGATGGGGTTAATCATAGCAGTCATTTTGGGAACGATTACGACATTTGGCTATGGAATGATCACCGGCTTTGTTGGGTGGCTTATTTTACGAGGAATGTGGGGAATTGCTTGGTCCTTCTTTCGGATCGGTGGATTGGCGGCCGTTATTGCTTCTACTACAGACAAAAATCGGGGCAAAACAATGGGGATATATAATGGACTTTATCGTTTAGGAAGCTTATTTGGTATGCTTATTGGCGGGATACTCACGCCATTTATCGGTCTTAAATATGTGGCATTGCTTTTAGGTGTCTGTACTTTATTCGCCTTTTTTTATTTATTTCACACCGTGACTACTATTCAAGATTCAAAAGGAAATATAAAAAATAGCCCTGCTCCTTCCTTACCAAACGTTCATTTTCCAAAAGGAACATTTTCCATCATTATAAGCGGCTTTTTTGTTTCATTGCTCTTTCAAGGAATCCTAACTTCTACTTTAAGTCCGTTAATAGATGACTTATTTAATGAACCTATTCGTTTTGCCGGAATTTTTTTTACCGTAACAGCATTATCAGGTCTGATTCAGGCAGTACGTTGGATATGGGAGCCATTTGTAGCCGGTTGGGTTGGTGCACTTTCTGATGGATTGAAAGGAAGGCTCCCCCTTTTTATCTATTCTTTCATTTTTTCCGCTGTTGTAATAGGGATCCTTCCTTTTTCCATGTCTATTTATATTTGGATCTTTGTTAGTCTACTAGTTATGCTAAGCGCAACCAGCTTAACGACATTATCTGATGCAGTCGCCTCAGATGTCGCGAAACAGACGAATGCTGTTTCATTTCTTACATATTATACGATTTCTCAAGATATAGGGGCTGCTATTGGACCCTTTTTCAGTTATTTTCTTATTACCATCCCTTTTGGATTTAGTTATCTTTATTTTGGGAGTGCTTTTATTTTACTTATTTTAGCTTCTTATTGGATAAGAGTCCAAAAGGTTCAGGTCAGGGATAATGATAACTGACCTGATAATGCTACCTATTTTTTAATACCTCGTTAAGAAGGTCAGGATAATTCGTAAACATCCCTGTAACGCCCCAATCTAGTAATTTCTCCATATCTTCTCTCGTATTAACGGTGTAAGGATGGATTAGCATGTTGTGTTCACGAACTTTTTCTACATATTTCTGGTCAATTTTTGTGTAGCTCGGTCCAATTCCTATTGCGTATTGCTTTATGTTATTCAGTTCTTCATCTGTGATTGTCGCTGGTTTTGAATAAGAAATAAGTTGAATAAGAGGCACTTTTCGGTTAAGCGAATGGATTTTGATTAAACTTTCAGGACTAAAGGACTGAATAAGCACTTTACTAGATGGTGCATTTTGTCCAAGTAATTTGTATTTATCTAAAATCCTTAACAATTCTTCTTCCATTCCGGGGTATACATCAGGTGATTTTGTTTCAATATAATATCTTCCGCTTCTGCCAAACTTTTGAATAATTTCTTCCAAAGTCGGTACTTTTAAGCCGACATATTCAGGTTTTGCTAGATCAGGGTATTTTTCATTAAACCATGAACCAGCATCTAATTGTTTAATTTCCGCTAGTGTATAATCTTTTACAAAGCCCGTACCATTTGTTGTCCGATCGAGCTTTTCATCATGCATTGCAATTAACTTTCCATCTTGTGTCATCTGCAAATCTATTTCAATATAGTCACCTTTCAATCTTTCTCCTAATTCATAGGATACTAGTGTATGTTCCGGAGCATATCCCGAAGCACCGCGGTGGGCTACATTGAGTATACGATTAGGATTCAAAGATGGATCTTTTCCGTTTCCCTTCCCGTATGCAACATTTAATCCAGATGTACAAATAACCATAAATACCATTAGAATGACAAAACTCGTTCCAAACTTTTTCATCGTATCTTCTCCTTTAATAAATTTTTTAGAGCAGTCCCAATGACATCAAAGTTGTGTACATCCATTGATCGTTTAATAGAATTGACATTTTTCACTTCACAGTTCTATCTCTCAACCCCCTCATCAACTAGTCCAAAGAGATGAAAAAACCCAACCGCAATTTGGGTTTCTTCTCTTTATCTCTTCCCTAGTATTTATCTAACCTTATTTTACCAAATGATAGAATACTTGAAAGTGCGCTTTGTACTATCTGGTTAATTGGGAAATTTGATGTATATGTCGCTTTAGTGTTTAGCTTTTTTTTGTGGATCATAGATTTCGGTTTGTGACGTATAGATTCTTTTTTGTGTATCATACTTTTGGGTTTGTGGCGCATACGTGGCTTTCAATTCTACCTTTTTTCTGTTTGTGGATCATAGATTTTAATTTGTGGAGCATAGATTCTCTTTTGTTCATCATCCTTTTAGATTTGTGGCGCATACGCTGCTTTCGAATCTAGCTTTTTTCTGTTTGTGGATCATAGATTTCTATTTGTGACGCATAGATTCTCTTTTGTTCATCATCCTTTTAGATTTGTGGCGCATACGCTGCTTTCGAATCTAGCTTTTTTCTGTTTGTGGATCATAGATTTCTATTTGTGACGCATAGATTCTCTTTTGTTCATCATCCTTTTGGGTTTGTGGCGCATACGCTGCTTTTGAATCTTCCTTTTTTCTGTTTGTGGATCATAGATTTTAATTTGTGGAGCATAGATTCTCTTTTGTTCATCATCCTTTTGGGTTTGTGGCGCATACGCTGCTTTAGGATCTACCTTTTTTCTGTTTGTGGAGCATAGATTTCAGTTTGTGGAGCATAGATTTTAGTTTGTGACGCATAGATTCTTTTTTGTGCATCATACTTTTGAATTTGTGACGCATACGCTGCTTTTGAATCTTCCTTTTTTCTGTTTGTGGATCATAGATTTTAATTTGTAACCCATGAGCTGTGAATTTCAGTAAAGCATCATTCATGATATCCAAAGCATTATTGTCTCAGAAAAAACAAAAATCACTTGTTTCCTAATCGGCAATCAAGTGCTTTATAGTTTCAATAATAAAACGGCTTGACAATCAAACCTTAAAGTTTATTATTTTGTATCTCATCAAACCACTCATCAGCAATCTGACGAGCCGTTTTAGTTTCATGATTAGTATAAACTAAATCATACTTGTATTCAGCTTTGAATTTGCCACTCTTAACATCATATATTAACTTCATTTCAGTAGGCATGTCTTTTTCATAATCCAAACATAATTCTTTAATTTTTTCAATATCTTCATTTAAGATATCTAATACCATAAACTGGCGTTCCGAAGATACATTGTATCTTTCATCCCCATTCGCCAATGCATCATTCACTTTATGAGGCTTTACATACTTATTATTAATTAAATAAAAATACTTGCTCGAAATAGTACTTTCCTCACATGAAGCGTAAACATATACTTTATCCGCTCTCTCTTCAATATACTCCATACATATGGATATCATATCAGCTTGCAATTCACTAAATCTATCTTCAAAAGTATTCATCTAGTTTTCACTCCTTAGATTAGTTTAAAAGGACTTCAGAGAACGATTCACCATCAATTGTGTATTTTACTAGGAATTTTTTCGGCCTCACATTATTCCCAGAGTATATAACTTCTAGATTAATTGTTACTTCTTTTGGAGGGGTTTCCTTTAAAGCTGTAGCCCATTCATCTTCAATTTTCTTATATTGCTTCAAATTAACATCAGATAATTGGGATACCAAATTTTCAATTTTAGGTGAGCCTCCAAATCTATCACCTGCCAAATGTCCTGCATGGTCCTGCCCCTTTACTTTTCCTGGTGTATTTTTACTGTGTGACAATCTATCTTTTCTAGTTGTTAATTGTAATTTTTCTGTTTCAAATTTTACAATCCTACCTGCACTATCAGTTTCATAGAAGTAGTCATACTCTCAGTTTTATACCTAATATTAGGCTTTAATCGATTTTTCCTTCCGTTTGTATACTGTTCTCCTCTTTCCACTAATGTTTTAACATTACTTTCTCCAGCCAAACGATTACCCGTACCCCTACCAAGCTTAGCCGCAAAATAATTCTCAGCCGCATGCGCATTCTCCACAGGCATTCGGACACTTCCAGTATTGCCGAATCCCTCCATGGCAAGGTCCAATGGTTGTCGGGTCGAGATGATATTTTTTCCATGTGTGATGGCTGAATCTATGAATCTGCCTATCTCTATTGTATCGTCTATTAACTTACTACAGCTTATTTTCGACATCCTTTGTCAAATATTAACCATTTATGTAATAAGCAAAAAACCTTGAAAGGCATGAGCCAATCAAGGTCAGAAATAATCATTTGTAATCTTCAATTACTTTACCAATTCCAATCATAACTATTCAGATTCATTTGCTATTATCTCATACCTTTAAACAGTTAACCGTTGCTCAGGTTCTGTATACTACGCTCCCTCTCCATCTGCAAAAAGTTGCCGTCAGATCGTATATTTAACTAAGTGCTGCAGATAAAGCGGATTCAATCATATTATCAAAATCGCAAAATGTTTCCATATGCTCACCTGAAGGCTTATCTAGTTCAACAAAACTTTTCTTAGAAACATTATAACAATACCAAGCTATATCTGAATCGCCAAAAAAAATTAGCTCATCGTCGTCTTTAATTGACTCCCATGTTTCATTGGCATCAAAAAAACTATCCACCTGATTTATTGGCTTAGAATCCAAAAAGTTTTGGTCAATCCCATAAATTTTAAGTCCATTAAATTCAATTCCATTAACTGTTTGTAAAAATTCATAGTATTGCTGTGGTAGTACATCTTCACCGAATTTTTCTTCTACAGATTTACGAAATCTTGATAACTCGTTTTCATTGGCAGGTAAATTGAGTTTTCTATTTCGTTTCTCTCTTATTTTGGAAATCTGAATAACTTGCTCTTTCCACATATAATAATCACCTTCTAAATATTATTTAATCCTTCTTAGGAGGGTAAATGTCTCCTTTTGGAATAGGAAAATCCACTTTCTTTCTGTCCCCAGGTTTCATACCCTTTGTTAATGAATTTTGCTCATTTGTAATAACCTTGTGATATGGATGGTTTTTTATTAGCACTAAGTTTTCCACATCATTAGTACCACCTTGGTCCAAAGGGATTTTATGATGGACTTGCCAACCGTCAGGAACTAGTCCATATTCCATCATATCTTCAATATCATTATCTGAAATTCCAGCCTTTTTTAATTCCTTTATTTTTTCAGGATTATTAGCCATAGACTTCATCAAATCTTTCCTGACCATATTAAAATCCTTTCACAATTGAGCTGTGTCAATAGGATTTCTTTTATTAAAGGTAACCTTTTCTGTTTTAACATTAGGAAGTATAACGTCCTCACCTTTTAATTTACCAACAAAATCAGGACGACTATCTGTGGTAACCACTTCACCCGTACCCCGTACACCGAATAGTGATCAAGCTTTATTGTGACTCCAAATTTTGTAATGCTGCTTACTCCATTTGTTTATCGCCACGAGCATTGTCATTCTGTTTAATTTGTGGTCCCGTAGTATTATAAGTACCTCATTCAAATAAAATGTCATCTTGCCATACTCTTTCTGGTTCAGTTTCCATAGTGCTAAAACGATTCTCTATGATGGTACTACCTTCAAGAGCTATGAATTTGAGTAAAGCAAAGCATTGTCCAATGTCGTCCAAAGTTAAAATTTCTAACAAAAAAACACCTGTTGCCCAATAAGGCAATCAAGTGCTTATAGTTAATTCTGTAACATAGTCTTGAACATTACTGAACTGGCCCCATAAATTCAGTAATAATAAGAATATGTTCCTTCAATTTTACTTTCTTTAGGTTCTCAACTTTTTCTGTTCCACCTAAACCTAGTAAAGGTGTATAGCCAAAGCAGTCATCATACTCTGGTTCTTTATATTTTTCTATTGCTTCTGGATACGGAAGCCAATCTAAAGCCTTCTGTCTAAACGCCTCTTCCTCTAAAAATCTAAGAAACAAGGAATATTTTGAAGCTAGCACTTTTGTTTTACCTTTTCGGTAGTTAATCATTACAAGATAGGACTCTTGGTTTTCATCCTTTTCAAAAAGTATAACATCACCCATAGATGTACTGAAAATAGGTATTGTCCCTTTGCTTCTTAAATAAGTGTCATTTACTAAAGAGCTAAATTCATCAGGGTTAATTATTTTTAAGTACCCATTCATAAATGTACCATACCCATATGTTTTCCATGCTTCAATTAAAGCTTCTGGAAGCATATTTTTATATTTATTAATTGTATACTCCTCTACTTCACTTACTTTCTTAAAATCTTTGAATAAGCTCAAATTACAAACCTCCTCTAATGTGTAAGCTTAACATTTAAATAGGTATTCTTTCGCTGCTCAGGTGTCATTAATTTAGCTAGTTCGCCTATTTGTTCATCCACAATATCAATTCTATATTTCCATTGGGATCCAATTGATGAGTTTATTCTTTTATCTCCCATACCACCAATATTTAGCGGATTACCTCCAGCTATTTGGTCTGGATTGTGAAGTGCTGCTTGCGTTTTCAACCAACTATTTGCTTTTATCTCAGCTTCTTCCCAAGACATACCATTTTCAAATAATTCTTCTATTTTTTTATTTAAAGCTTTTTCTCGAGCAGCTTGTTGTGCAGCGTTACCTTCAATTGCACGCCCTTGTTCAATATACTTCTCACGATTTTTTATATACTCATCAACTGTAAGTTCATTCATACCTTTTTCTTGGTCTTTTAATTGTCTCGCAAACTCTTCGGAGTCATGTTTAACATTTCTTTTAAAATTGACTTCAATTTCTTTTATTCTAGGTACATCATCTAAATGCTTTACATTACCCGTACCCCTACCAAGCTTAGCCGCAAAATAATTCTCAGCCGCATGCGTATTCTCCACAGGCATTCGGACACTTCCAGTATTTCCGAATCCCTCTATAGCGAGGTCCAATGGTTGTCGGGTCGAGGTGATGTTTTTTCCTTGTGTGATGGCTGAATCGATGAATCTTCGTGCTTATATTGTATCGTCTATTGACTTACTTCAGCTTATTTTCGACATCTTTTTCATTGAGACCAAGCTTTTTAAGCAGGGGTGGTCAGATTTCCGACTGTTTTGACAATATTTTTTGAGATTGGGTACTTTTTTCATCCTAGTTTTTAACGATGAAATTCCCGCTCCCCCGTAAATGATCAAGCTTTACTGTACCGTGCTGAAATTATAATACAGTTTACTCCAGTTTTATCCATCCCTTGAATTTCAGTAAAGCATCATTCATGTCGTCCAAAGCTTAAATAACTCATAAAAAACAAAAACACCTGTTACCTAAAGGTTCATTCTTCCTTAGCATTACATAGGAATCAGCCTTTAAAAGTATAACAAGTGTGATTAGATTGCTAAATAATTATACATTTTTGGTTATTGGAATGTTTGATTATTTATTTATCAATAGATTCATTAATAAAAGTTTTAACTGAAGCCAAATCCAACTTTTTATCAGCATTTTTTGGATAATTTTCCTCAAGAAAGTGTAATAATTTATCTGGCAAGTTGTTATTCTCATATACCTTTTCAAAATTTGTTATGAAACTCTCAACAGTTTCATAATCAACACTTTCAATAGTCTGGGGGAGATATTTTTCTTTTTCATATTGATACGCCTCCCAGATTGTATATGCCAACGCATTTCCTATACATATCCATACTTTCTCTTTATCCTTATCATCCTCGAGTTGCATATAAGTCATAATATCTGTTTCATCCATGTTTTCCAAATATAAATAAAGGCTATATGCATCAATATTCTTTAATTTCAGCCATTCCCAAGCTTTTTCTAATGACTCAACCGCTACTTCAAATCCTTCAGATTTAGAAATTTTGTCGATAATTAAGTCAGATAACGACAATAGATATACTACTTTGGCATCCTCATTCAAATTATCAAATCGATTCATTTGACCCACTCCTAATCAATATATATACCATTTTTTACTCTAAAATTTAATCTTCCGTTGACTTTAGCACCTTCTACCACCTGTGAGGTAACCTCAATAATTAAGTTAGGATATTTTAAACTTAATTGTTTTATTACACCTGGATTTTTTTTAGGATTTCCTAACCCACTAAGACAAGTTGGACATACCCCTGAGGGGTTAGATTGATGTAGTTTTAAAGTCCCAACCACATCATTAGGTTGTATACCTAATTTCTCTACTGCCTCAACAAATTGATTCGCTACACCTTCTTCAGCATGTCTTGTAGCAGATGGTATTTTTCCTGAAGATTTAATAGGTCTATTAGGATATGATACATCTAAATCTGGAAGACCTGCTTCCTTCCTAACTTTCGGTGATCCACCTTCAAAAATCAAATCTTCAAGTCCTTTTACATCAGTTTTTCCAACTGCAATAGTATTAGTTTCCGGAACATTCCACTTTTTCCGTAGCGCATCCAACTCTTCTTTACCCAATTGGATCTTTCTATTACCCGTACCCTTACTACCACTAACCCCATTCCCCCTACCAAGCATAGCAGCAAAATAATTCTCAGCCGCATGCGTATTCTCCACAGGCATTCGGACACTTCCAGTATTTCCGAATCCCTCCATAGGGAGGTCCAATGGTTGTCGGGTCGAGATGATGTTTTTTCCATGTGTGACAGCTGAATCGATGAATCTTCCTACTTCTATTGTATCGTCTATTAACTTATTTTTCAGCTTATTTGGTACATCTTTTATCACGGCAGCTGCACTTTTTAAACGAGTGGTAGACGCCTTTCCGGCTGTTTCAACCAGACTTCTAACCTGGGTCACTCCATTATTGACACTGTTTTTCATTCCCGTTTTAACGGATGATATCCCTATATCTCCAAGGTGAGCAAACTTTACTGTACCGCTGAATTTTGCGACACTGCTCACTCCGGGGATAATGTCCAGCGGGCTTAATAGTCCACGGAAGACTCGTTCTCCGGTATCTAGCTCTCGACCTGATATCCAATCCTTTCCGGAAACGGCCGAGCTTAATTCGAATGTCCCATAAGCTGCGCCTAAGGCGATACCTGCAGGCGGACATACTAAAGAAACACCGACGATGACGACAAGTGCGGCAATTTGTCCCCAGAATTCCTTGCTTTCCTGATGGTTTCGAATCGATTCATATTCAAAAGCGTGGGTATTTACAGCTGCCAGTTGGTATTCTTTTTGAGAGAAATCTTGAT
Organism: Heyndrickxia sp. FSL W8-0423; assembly: GCF_038009395.1. Classification (NCBI taxonomy): domain Bacteria; kingdom Bacillati; phylum Bacillota; class Bacilli; order Caryophanales; family Bacillaceae; genus Heyndrickxia; species Heyndrickxia sp. FSL W8-0423. The sequence goes on from NZ_JBBPBE010000001.1 coordinate 264,292, forward strand.
CGGGATTTAACTCTTTCCAGGCATCGTATTCGAGCTTGATTTGTTCAGCATAAAAATTATCGCCATTAAATAGATCATCGATACTTACTTCTGTCTTTGGAACTTCTAAAGTATTCTGCTGGCCATATCCCGCGTAAACTACCTTCACTTCTGTTGCACCAACCCGGTTCTTCGTCGTATAATTTGAGATTGATAAATCCCTCATCGATTCGACAAATGCATCGATATCTTCATAGAATGGTTGATCAATCGTACGGTCGACGATATCCCCGACTTTTCCAGTAAAGCGATGAAGCACTTCAAAGTCTTCGTATAATTGTTGAAATTTATCTCTTCATAGAATGGTTGATCAATTGTCCGATCGACACGATATTTCCGACTTCTCTTGGGACAGCAAAGGGACGGTTCTCTTGCTTCAAGAAAGCAAAAGAACCGTCCCCATCTATCCAAAAAGTACCCTATAGGACTTTTTTTTAGCGTCTACTCTATAGGTTACTTTTTATAGTAATCAAGTGCTTTAATTATTTATTTATTTTTAAGCATAACTGCTTTAGAACACAAATTTATGCAAAATAAACAATTATTTCACCGTTGTCTGGATAATCACCATTCCAGCCACAAGGAAAACCACCGGCTTTGTATATATTGAAAATTTGTTCGTAAAAATTTTGAACTTGGCCATTTATTGCGCGATTTATCGCACAATTTCTTAAATCTACCACAACATTCTCAAAAAAATCACTATACGAATCCGGGAGATGATTTCTAAGCCCATTAGCAATCTCTTCTGATATTTCTTCCAAACCATTAGGTTTTTGACTAGGATCTAGTTTATATAATTTACCCTTAACTTTTCCCATTTCAATTTGCCTTATATCTGACCAAGTATATTCATCCTCACCAAAAACCTCATAAAAAGCGAGTTTTTTCGCCTCAATAATATCATTAATAGTAGAAACATCTTGAGGGACAACTGTTTTTTGAATTTCTTGCATAGAATTTGCAAATTGAATAACTTCTTCAACTAATTTAGTATGAGTTCCATACTTCATAATTTATTAAACCACCTTTCCCATAAGTCTATTGTTGCTCCTCCACCTCTACCCCAAACAGGTCTAATTCTATTCTTATTGTTGGCTCTGTCAAGCAAATAATCATCTAAGCCCTTTTGTTTTAAAATATTCAATTCTTTCTGTAAATAATCATTCGTCATATATAGTGGCAATCCCTTTTCTTGAAGCTTCCTTAGCTTTTGTTGTAACTCAAAAACTTGTTTTTCAATAATACTAATATCTTGATTTATATCTATTTCATCTAACTTCCGTTCAACAAAATCACTATAAACTGAGTGATAACCTTGGTGCCGGGAAGTTGAGCTTACGTACTCATCAGGAACACGAAGGAAAAATCCATTAGAAGCATGATCCATGTCCATTCCTATTTTTTGAAGTATTGGATGTTCGTTAAATTCAGCAGGAATAATATGTTGCGCTTGATAAGGAGAACGTTTAGTTGTTCGGGGGAGCCCCATTTCCTCGAACATATTCTTACCAAGTTTTGAAGAACTTCCACCTGTTACCTTTCCAGGGGTACCTGGAATAAGTCTAGTAGATTCACTAGAACTCTTACCAAGCTTAGCCGCAAAATAATTCTCAGCCGCATGCGTATTCTCCACAGGCATTCGAATACTTCCAGTATTTCCAAATCCCTCCATTGCGAGGTCTAATGGTTTTCGGGTCGAGAAGATATTTTTTGTAAATGTGGTGGCTGAATCTATGAATCTCCCTACTTCTATTGTATCGTCTATTAACTTATTTTTCAGCTTATTTGATACATCTTTTATCGCTGAAGTGGCTCTTTTTAAGCGAGGGGTAGACATCTTTTCAGCAGTTTCAACCAAACTTCTAACCTTAGTTACTCCATTATTGACACTGCTTTTAATTCCCGTTTTAATGGACGATATCCCCATATCTCCAAGGTGAGCAAGCTTCACTGTTCCGCTGAATTTTGTAATACTGTTCACCCCAGGAATAATATCCAGCGGGCTTAATACTCCTCGGAAGACTCGTTCTCCAGTGCCTAGCTCTCGACCTGATATCCAATCCTTTCCGGAAACGGCCGAGCTTAATTCGAATGTTCCATAAGCGGCTCCTAAGGCGATACCTGCAGGCGGGCAGACTAATGAAACACCGACGATGACGACGAGTGCGGCAATTTGTCCCCAAAATTCCTTGCTTTCTTGATGGTTTCGAATCGATTCGTACTCGAAGGCACGGGTATTTACAGCTGCGAGTTGATACTCTTTTTGCGAAAAATCCTGATCGGGATTTAGCTCTTTCCAGGCATCGTATTCGAGCTTGATTTGTTCAGCATAAAAATTATCGCCATTAAATAGATCATCGATACTTACTTCTGTCTTTGGAACTTCTAAAGTATTCTGCTGGCCATATCCCCCGTAGACAACCTTCACTTCTGTTGCACCAACCCGGTTCTTCGTCGTATAATTTGAAATTGATAAATCTCTCATCGCTTCGACAAATGCATCGATATCTTCATAGAATGGTTGATCAATCGTACGGTCAACGATATCCCCAACTTTTCCAGTAAAACGATGAAGCACTTCAAAGTCTTCGTATAATTGTTGAAATTTATCCTTTTGACTTGTGTGGTGAAAGGAAATGACTCCATCGCTGTCAAGGCTTGCAATATCTGATTCTGCATCTTCTAGATTTTCTGTGATAGCTTTAAGGTCATCAATCATCCCTTTACCCCAGCGCCTTAATCCAATTAAGTCTCCAATTCCTTCTTTCATCTTTTCCCAATCTGATGGGATATATTTTACGTCCATAAAAAAACCCCTGTCGTTTTAAACTAGATTTCTAGAATGAACCAAATAAGGAAATTTCACACTTTCCTAGATTTCCATATCCTACATATTATTACTTTCTAAAATTTTACAATATAAAAAGTGACGATAAAATAGGGAAAAAGGAGGGTAGGTATTTGGGATTAGAAAAATGCACATGCCATGCTTTTAATTGCATTTCTTGTTGAACAAGCTTTATTTCTTGTTGCTCAAGACCGAGGGCGTAACATCTGAAAGAAGTTTCCCTCCTTTGACTTCACAAAAAAAGAGGACATTGTCAAATTTTTAGACAAGTCCCCTTGTATCTATTGCTTTACTTTTATAGATCGATATTTACTTTTATTTCCTTCCTTATCCTTGGTAGATCCTTTTTTCTGTTTACGTATTTTAATACCCGATGTTGAATAAACAAAGGGAGTTAATTAATGAGCAACTTAAAGATTTGAGTTAAGTAAGAGATTAGTGCCCCTTAATCCTATTTAAGTAAAACCAGTCTTCTCTTTAGGAATAATTTTATGTATAATGGATATATAATAAAAAAAGAGAAGTGCTAGTAACACTTCTCTCTTGCAACTTCTGCCGTCAGGGTGGTAGTTGTCAAAAGAAAATTATTTTCTTCGAAAGCCACCCTTATGCTTCCTACGGCGCAGGGCGGTTTTCTTGTTTTCTAGAACTTTTTTCCGAAAGAAATATGCACCCAATTCACGCATAAATCCTTTCAGAATTTCACGAAGAAATTCAAGAATTGTTTCCATGATCATCACCTCCTTTCCTTAAACGGAAAGAAGTGCGACAACCAACCACCCTCACGAATATGAAGTTACAAGTCCATTCTATCACAAAATTTCAGTATCTCAGACTATCAATTTTTGAAAATTCTATAATTGACAAACGCTACGAAACCAAAAGAGCGGTAATCTACCAAACCAAAGTATTGGACATAGTGCTTGACAACCCAATTAGATGTTATTCCAACTTGTATGTAAACCGAATTTCAGATTGATATAAACCAAAGACAATTTGTAGGGCATATCATCCAATTAATTGTGATAAGATGGCGGATTGTTTGCCGACTTGGAAATTTATTGAAATTGTAAAGACGATTCGTTTACTTTAAAGCAAATCAGAAAAATCCCTCATTTTATAAATTCAAAATATTACGGTTGATGACAGTCAACAATTACTATCATTTAACTTTACACTCGCCAACCTCTGTAGCAAGATTTCACTCTTATCTGTACTCCAATTAATTATTATAGTTAACAGTTGTACCAATATCAGAGGTAAAACCTATTACCTTTACATTTCCTCCAATAGCACCAATTTGTACTTCAATTTTAGAAGGTGAAGGAAGATTTTCACTTTTATAATAATAAAAGATGTATGGTGTCTCCTCACGTGTATCTTGGAGTTCTGCATCATCAGGCAATATAGAAGTAACTATATCTGTTGCTTCATCTAAAGAAATCGGGTCACTATCTAGTCTTACTGTTAAGGTATGAATAATATTATTTGATATATGCCCATATAAATCACCTGATAGACTAAATGAGTATGCATCAAATTGCGGTTTATATTGATCGGGGGCTACTTTTTTAAGCTCCTCTGCTTTGTCACCAATCTTAATGTTTTTTTGAATTAATGAATCTATTGCCATCCCTTCGGTTGGTGGATACAGTGCTTCATCACCGATAGTTTCTGCCTCCTCCTTAGTGGTAGAGTTAGTTTTATTCTCATGTTGTGGATTATTTTTGCTGCTTAAGGATTCTGTTGACTTATGACAACCGGATAATATCAAACCTCCGGCCAGCATACTTAATAGTAGTTTATTCATAATATCCCCAAATTTAATTTTAACGATTTATTATAAGGTAATATATTACTACACGATTAATAATTTTATGTACAATAACAGAGAGTCGGTTCTCTCGATTTCTATGAAACAAAAGAACCGACTCTCCGTTTTCTATTTAACTGTTACTGTGAACTTCTTAGTTACGATATAGCCGCCTTGTGTTTTGTAAGTGGCTGTGATTGTTGTTTTCCCTGCTTTTTTTCCAGTTACTTTGCCTGCTTTTGATACTGTAGCAATTTTTGTATTGGAAGACTTATATGATGCTGTTTTTATTTTGTCTGTTGATGATTTTACACTAATTGTTGTTGTTTTTCCTTTTTTGATTTTGGCACTATTGGCTTTAAGTGTGACTTGGTTTGCCTTCACTTCTATTTGTTTCGATGAGTAAAGGACAAAGTTATCTTTTGTAGTAATTGTCGTATTGATTGTCACTTTGCCAGTTTTCTTATTACCTTTTACATTTCCGTTTTTATCAACAGTGGCAATTGCTTTGTTGGATGAAGCATAGCTTGTTGATTTGATTTTTGAAGACGAGTTTGTTAGTTTCACGCTAACTTTAGCAGTCTTTCCTTGGTATACAGACTTTATGGAATTCCAAGTAAGGGTCGGAACTTTGTCTTTCGTTGGAATCCATACACTTAAGTAACCTTTTACTTGTGCATTCGCTGTTCCTTTTACATGTATCGTTAATACACCTTTGCTATCTGTTACAAGTTTTTCACTATGGAATCCAGTTGCATCTTTGAATACTTGATTCTTATGTGAGGATCCCATATTTACTTTTATAGTTGTATCTAATTTTGGATTGTTGCCAATAACAGTTGCAACGCCTGTATTGCGATCCTTTCCATATCTTACACTTGAAATCAAGTCTTGGCCCGCTGTTTTAGGTGATGTATTTGATGTATAGTTCGTTACTTTTTGGTTTCCGTATGCATAATCTTTACGAACCTTTAACAGTTTTGTAATAGCGTCATAATAAGGAGTCTTTTTAGACATATATGAACCGTCTGTTTGGTACATATCTCCATAGTAAACGGTTGGTACGGTATTTTTATTGGTTAAAAGATAAGCGTATTGGCTGACAACATTGTGTGGAGCATACTTCTTATCCACTCTATTCATATCGTCTTGATAGATTGCTAACGCTTTTTTCTCTGTGTCTTTATCATAAAGATTTTCAAAAGATTTAGGAGTTGTGTTTGTATATTTCTCTCCAGTTTTAATGCCATATAAATTCAACATAACATTGTTGATACGATTCTTCTCTTGGTCATGATTAGTTACAAATGACCAGTTTGGAGTGGCATTCGAAGATCCTGAACCATTTCGATCAACAACTGAATTCGTTGCCAACGTTGACAATTTTTGCTTGTTTGTTCCTTTGGCAAGTGCATTTTGGAACGTATAATATAAAGCATAATCCATTGATAACTGTGGATTACTGTTTTTATTTTCAAAATCATTTGCTGCACTAGAATAGGATTCAATATAGCTTAAATGATTTTCTTCATTAGAACCGAAGTGCTCTTTCATAACATCTGCCAAGTCAAGTAAAACCTGTTTGTCGTAATGACTAGCCGCATCCACTCGGAAGCCATCGAATTTATACGTATCTAGTAACCAATTCATCCAATGGATCTGCTCTTTTTGAACAGTTGGATTGGAATTATCAATATCCATTCCTACTAGGAATTCATTATTTCCACTGATAGTATTATTGATATTATGCAGGGTTCCTCCATTTTTCTTTACAAATAAGAACTGATCTTGATCGTCAATCCCTGAATTATCATTTTTATAAGTCTTTTCTTCAGTACCATATCCATATTTCGGGTTTGATTGAAGATATGCATTGGTTAAATCAGCAATTTTTCCGTTATCACCATTAACAATCTCTTCCACAGTTGCAAAGCCATTTTTGCTCATGTATGGAAGATAGTCTTTATCTTTCGCATAGTTAATAAGCATTGGTTTCCAATATTGATCTGTTGTAGCTGCGTCTTTTGCTGCATACCAACCATCGACTGACAAATATCCATCAACCGTGTTAATTTTATTAACTGCTGCAGCTTCATTTAACCATTCTGGTAAATAGTTTTTGCTGTTATTAGGACCAAAATATCGATAAGGAACTCCGTTATCATCCGTCATCACACGGCCGATACCTTGACCTTGTAAAGATGTCCCGTTAAAATATTTTTTATTCCATTCCTTAATATATCCATATTTCGCTTGGCCTTGTCCTCCACCTTTAGTATATGCTAAATATAGATCGCCTCGAATTCTAGTCGTAATACCTGTTGTATAAGGATTTTTGAATAAATTTCCATTATTATCAGTTCTTGTTACATACACTGCTTCTCTTCCGCTTAATCCCAACATTTGATTAGGCACAAGATCTTCCTGAACTTTAAGACCCTGTTGGTGAAGTGTGTCGATCATGCTTTTTAATTCATCACTTGTACCATACTTTGTTGCTTTTGTATTATTTGGCCCTTGATTAAACTCACCCAAATCATAACGATCAGCAATCGCATAGCCTTCCATGTATCTTGCCATATTAAATGAACGGTATGCAGGAGGAAGCCAAACATCGGTAATTCCCCATTCTTTTAATAAACTTCCTTTTTTAGATAGCTCATCATACATATTGCTTTCGTATGGTTGATATAAACTAAAACTTTGAAAAATAACGCGATTATCCAAATTCGTATTGGATGTATAAGCTTTCGCTTTTTTCGGTAAGAAACTAGCACTACTGAATATTAGTAAAAATGAACATACTGCAATAAATGCTAGTTTAAGAGACTTTCTGGTCATGTCGTTCCCCCTTCTTTTTTTAAAAAAATCCCTTCTTTTTAAAGGACTTTCTATTCATGACAAATTAACCATATAAAATATACTATAAATATATGGAAAAGTGAAGATATAAAACAAGCATATGTATGGTTCTCATGCCATTTGAAGCAAAAGAACTGTACCTATGCTTTCTAATTTAATTTTGCTAAAGGCAAATGCTCATCGTTCTTCGTAATATGATCGAGCCTGCTCCCCCTCCTTTTTCTCAAAATACAAAGGCAATGTGTGAAAACTATATTTCAAGCTTTTCACATAGTCCTTTATGTGGATTAAGTAATCATCCCTTTGATTCATACAGTTTTTTGCCAAATTGAATAATATGCAAATTTTAATGAGTAATGATTTTTGAATGCTTATCTTAAGGGATTTCCATATAATAGTATTTCCGCCATATGCTACTGGCCTTTTATCTTTCCACTTTGGTTTAACTTTGTATTTTTTTCATATGCTTTTCTGATTTCCGCTGTATTGTCTCGCTTATATTATATATCGATAGGACATTTTGAAAAAATTATTAAGTCGATGACCAGTGTTTTACTTAAATTCAATTCTATTATCAGTGCAAATAATAGTGTGTAAGTTAATGCTTTTTATGTAATAATTATTTTGTGAAAAGTAAATTTACTACTCATACATACAAAGTGAAAGTGGGGATCTTAATGGCAACGGGCACACATACAGTAGAAATTCCAGTAGATGTACAAGCAGTTTGGGATTATGTCAGCGATCTTGAAAAATGGGCAACGACAGTACCAGGCTATAAAGAACATAAAATCATAAATGATAGGCAATCGATTTGGACATTTGAAGGTAAAGTCAAAGGGATTAAGAAAACAATACAGGTACAGGTAGATATTACTGAATGGAATGAACCTTCAAATATTATGTTTAAACTAAAAGGTTTATCAGATAATTTTACTGGAAGCGGTCACTTTACTGCAGAAGAAGGTAATGGTAAAACAACAATGACTTGCACCGTTAACGTCAATGCGGGTGGATTATCGGGAGCAGTGTTAACACCAATTATTAAATGGGCTGTTCCAAAGGTAGCATCTCGTTTAACGGAATCTATTGCTCGTAAAATTGTGGTATTCTCATAGTTTACAAGGATAATATAATCTCCCTTCAAATGAGAAGAGCATTTTTCTTGGCTTTTATAAGGAGAAAATAAAATGCCTGTAATTAAAAATGAAATTTTTATATACGCACCTTTGGAAGTATGCTTTGATCTTGCGAGAAACGTAGACATTCATACAAAAACAACAACTAAAACTAAAGAAAAAGCGATTAGTGGTGTAACAACGGGGTTATTAGAAGAAGGTGACACAGTAACTTGGGAGGCAACACACCTTGGTTTTAAACAAAAATTGACAGCGAAAGTAATACAAATGGATAAGCCTAATAAATTTGTTGATATTATGGTAAAAGGAGCTTTCAATTCTTTTACTCATATCCACCAGTTTATAAAGGCACAAAATGGAACAGTTATGATTGATACCTTTGAGTATAAATCCCCTCTCGGTATATTAGGTATAATTGCAGATAAATTATTCTTGGAACAATACATGAAAAGGTGTGACCGTCAAGTAGAATGTTACAATTTTCGATAATTTATTTTTTACACTTTTTCAGTAAAAATAGTAGCTCGATGTTTCATTCGATAGCTATCACCATTTAAGTGAATGACTTCTGCCCGATGGATAAGCCTATCCAAAATGGCTGTCGTTATCGCTGGATCCCCTAATAACTCACCCCACTCCTTTGGAGCTTTATTGGAGGTCAAGATTATAGAGGATCGGTTGTATAAGTCATTGATTAAATGGAAAAATAGGTTCGCTTCATGCTGATCCATTGCCATAAACATAAGATCATCAATGATGACTAAGTCCGCAGTACGGATTCTTTTCATTTTGGTCTGTGCTTTCCTTGAAATTTCCTGCGTTTTTAAGGCATGAACCAACTCTCCCATGGTGATAAACATAACCTTATGACCTTGATTGATTGCTTCTAATCCTAATCCAACTGATAAGTGTGTTTTGCCTATGCCTGGCGGTCCAAGCAGAATAATATTATATAATTGTTCAATCCATGTTAATTCTCTCAGATGATTCAATTGCTTTTGACTTAATGATTGTTGTTCTTCTAAATGAAATTCATCCAGTGTTTTTTGAAAAGGGAAGGCTGCCCATTTCAGCCTTTTTTCCAATTGTTTTTCCTCTCTTCGTTTTTGCTCATATTCCAAAATGCTGTAAAGAAAGGAAAGATAGGTTGATTCGTTTGTCTCAGCTTGTTTGACAAACTGAGACAAAGAATGGGCTGCTTCTGATAAATGGAGGGTTTTTAAAAGCTCTTCCGATTTCTTTAATGGGCTCATTTTTCTCCCTCCAATACAGCTATATATTCATTTACATCTCTTTTTTGGGCATAGGTTTGAATAATAAACGCATTTTGACCATGGAATGGTTTAATTTTACCCTCTTCATTACGGACATCTGTAACATTTAATGGTCGTTGCCGTTTGATATACTGAATCATATCGACAAAATCTGTTGCACAAAAAAGCCTTTTATCTACACACTCCTCCAAGGCCTGGTTAGATATTTCTTGCGGCGTCCTTTTTAGCTGATTCATGATGATCTGTAATTGATCACGTATATATCGAGGATATCGATCCCTGATTTCCTTCAGAAAACATTGTGCCAGATGGGAATCGGTAAAATAACTGGCTACTGTATCCATGTAGGCGTCGATTCCTTTTGATCTATCTCTAGTATGTTGCCGGTCTTGAATCAATTGACCTTTCCCATGACAAATTTTATGTTCGGCCATTAACGGGCCATTGGGAGATGCATATATAAGCAGATGTTCTTCGGTTCTTTGTATATATACCTTTTCTTGTTTATTAAATGTACCTAGAGGAACAGAATATCGGTTGGACTGATATCGGATTGTATTGTCCCGGCGAACCGTTCTTGTTATACTAGATACAGGTTTTACATTACTGAATTCTAACGGGTTAGGGACTGGTCTTAAATGGTGTTTTTCTTCTTGAAACACTTCGACCGGTCTTTTTTTTGTAGTCTGATGAATTTTATAGTTCCCTGTACGATTAAGCCATTTCCACGAATCTTCATTCCAGCGATCGATATTGGTAAATATCCGATGCTTGGCGAAATTTTTCTTGATATATCCGACTACATTTTCAATTCTCCCTTTGCTTTCTGGATCTGCTTTGCGACAAATCCTTACCTTTAAACCACGCTGTTGGCGGTACACTTCAAATTCCTTTGTGTAAATAAGGTTTCCCCCATTTTCACTGACGACAATGACTGAATCCTGGTCATATACCATTTCATGTGGAATCCCTTCAAACCACTTAAATGCATTTTCATGGGCATTTATCAAATCTCTTGTTGTAAAAGGCCTATCTAGCCATTCTACATACTTATAACGTGAATGCGATAAGACAAAAGCTATGAAATAAAGTTTTGCTTTCTTCCTTTCAGGGGTCTCCTGTATGGTTTCTCCAAAATCCACTTGTGCTTGTTCCCCCATGGCCATTTCTGGAACAGCTTCATAGTCACGAACACGAATTTCTTTTGGAAGATCATAATCTTCTCGAAGTTTCCTGACATAGCCCCTGACAGTGCTCTCCGATATCTCCAAGGAAGAATCTCTCTCTCTTAACCAATCTTCCACTTGGGCAGCCGACATGTCTGGATTCTCTTTGAGCCAGGATAAAATCTTATCCTTATATGGATCCAATTTTTTCGACCTGACTTGGAGGGAATCTACCCAGTCTGCCATTTCTTTCGGATCCTTTTGAAGGTATCGATACAGAGTAGGTCGGGAAATTCCTAACTTTTTGGCTATTTTTGCTTTACTGAACCCTTGCTTTAATAATTGACGAATGTCTACATACACTTCAAACTTGTCCACCTTTCATGTCCTCCATCACTGTAAATCATCATCAACGAATAAAATATAACAGTGATAGAGAAATATTTTAATAGGAACGGATGTTAGTAAGTTCTGATTTTTCTTTGTCCTCCTGCCCTAGGGCAGGAGGACAAAGAATCTAACCATCCAAGTTTAAAAGTGTAAAATATTATTTATCGGAAACTGTTAAATCTAGTTTATCAGTCACAAAAGGTTTATTGGGTCACGTGCAAGAGAATTAAAAAAGTATGCAGAGAGCATGAAAACTTGAAATACTTGGGTCTTTAGTATAAAGAAAGAGTCTTAGCCCCTCTCGGATTGATGAGAAGGGCTTTTTTGTGGAATCTTGGTGGAGTATTAATATTTGTAACTGACAATCAAAATATACCCACAGTTTTTTCCAGCGTTAATTAAATATTTACTGTTTAATTTATTCAACCTTTTTATTTTTGCTTGGGTTGTACTATATTTTATTGCTATTTCCAAAATAGTGTCACTAGATTGGACTTTATGATATTAACAAGAAATAAAATATTCTTATCAACACGTTTCATAAAATCCTTTGCTTTGACAGTGGAGCCATTACTGATACAAACATGCCATATGCATACTGGTCAAAGGGAATGCCATATTTTTTGCAGTTTGTTACATGGTTTTTATACTCACGATCTATTCTAACTATTAATTAGCCAAAATAAAAAAGCTCATCCTTTCAATAAGCTTTTCTCTCTTATTTTATCTGGATAATTGGAAAAGACTCCGTTTACCTTTAATTTAATCATTCTTTGTGTTTCTTTTTCTTCGTTCTTAATAAAAAATACATAAATAAACATTTTCTTCTTTTGTACTCGATTCACTAAATCTTTCGTGACTCTTTGAGAATTAATTCCAACCCCATCAGCAAATCTCGCCCATTCGTTTATTTGTTTATTGGTAACTTTTGTTTTCTTATCCTTAATCATAACTAGTTGTACTAATGGTATTTCTGGAGCCAATTTGTGTACCTTTTTTAAACTTTTTGAACTAAAGGATTCAATTATTACTTGACCTTTCCTTGCACCTTTTCCTATAATATGATGCTTTCGAAGAATTTTAAGCATCTTTTCTTCCATCACCAACTTATGACCAAGCTCCCTAGTCTCAATATAATAATTTACAGACTTACCAAAGTGTTTAACAACCTCATCGAATGTAAGAATTTTAAGGTTCCTGTATTTACTAGAAGTATCAATCTTAAGCTTTTTCAATTGAGCAAGTGTCATATTCTTAACATAACCTGATCCATTAGTCATTCGATCCACAGAACCATCATGAAATGCAACCAAATGACCATCTTTAGTAATATCTAAATCGATTTCTATATAATCTGCTTTCATCTTTTTGGCTAAATCATATGCAGGTATCGTATGCTCGGGTTCATATCCAGAAGCACCGCGGTGAGCAATCACAGTCGGAATCTTGGACTTAACCTCTTTGCTACTAGTTTGAAAAACGTTGACACAAGTAATTATAATAACAATGATCATTGGAATGAGTAGTAGTTTTTTCATATTACTATATTACCATATGAAATTTACATTTAAACAATTTTAATGTATGGCTCTCCTGTTATTTCTGTTTAACTATATATATGACTTGATATAGGATTGCTCTTTTTTTAAATCGTCCTCCAATCTATTGACCCCCTATCTATTAAAAACAACCTCTTAGACTTGTTTTTTTCTATTATGGAGTTAGTATTGTTGCTATGTTTCTGAAATAAGCGGAATAGCGGCAACTCAGATGCCTAAAATGATTTATCGTAAACTATTATAGATTGCAAAAACTCTCATTTAATATGGGGCAATTATCCAATTTTTTAGTATAATATACTTCTAGGACAAAGGGAGAGGGGTGAAATTGAAATGTCTAAAATATGCTGTGGCACATGTCATGTTCCATTAAAAAATGATGACACAATCATAATGGACTTTATTAACACGCTGACCGGTGTTTGTCAATATAGTTGTCGTATTTAATTACTTTAGTATTTTGATAGATTGGATGAATCCCAGTTTAGTCAAGGCTACCGCGCTTCGCTTGCTGGCCTGGTGATTTGAATCGAAACGAAAAGCGTGATTTCGATTCAAATCACCAGGAAAATGGGGAATTACGGTTTCCTCAATGCTTCGGTTTGCCCCTTATCTCTCATTGGATTGAGCGCTACTTGTTTATTTGGTGCCCAATTTCTTGTACTTCTTGCCCAACGCTCTGGATGCTTCGCCTTCGCTACTTCGTATACGTCTTTTCGCTTTTCCAATATGGCTACGTGTTCGCCCGTATGACACTGTACAGGCGTCACAAAATTCAACCCACTATGCAGGTGTATCTCGTTGTACCAATGGACAAATTGCTGTGCCCATTTCCTTGCTTCTGTAAGCGATGCAAAACCTTTGTGTGGGAAATCTGGTCGATATTTGAGTGTCCGAAACATCGCTTCTGAGTAAGGATTGTCATTACTCACACGCGGTCTTGAAAAGGAGCTTTGAATGCCCAATTTCTCTAGTAAACTTATGAATGTCTCGGCTTTCATTGGGCTACCATTATCTGAATGCAACACGAGTGGCGATCCTTGGATTTTTTCATTGATGACTGCTTTTTTGACGAGCGTTTCAGCGTGTTTTGCCTCCTCTGTTTCCCAAACTTCCCAACCAACTACCTTTCTACTAAATAAATCGAGAATTAAGTAGAGTCGATAATACAAACCTTTCACTGGCCCACCAAGCCAAGTAATATCCCATGTCCAAACCTGATTCGGCGATGTTGCCAGATGACTCTCGGGGATTCTTTTACCAGGCTTTTGGCTACGACCACGATGATGTTGCATTTTTTCTTCACGTAACACACGATAGAATGTAGATTCTGACGCAATATAAGTTCCTTTATCCGCAAGCTTTGGTACGATTTGTGTCGGTGGTAAATCAACGTATTCTTCCTGTTTGACAACCGTTAGTATTTCTTCTTTTTCTTTCTCAGATAACTTATTTTTTGGTACGGGTCTTTTCGTCAGTGGACGCTGATCAACCTTCACTCCACCCTCCGCCACCCAACGTTCATAGGTACGAACACTGATATGAAGCTCCTCGCAAGCCTTCGCTAATCGCGCACCATTTTGATTGGCGTCTTGGATAAGTTCAACTACTAATGCGCGATTTGATGGGCTAATCATTCTTCCTCGTCGTCCCCCCAAATCGCTTGGGCCTTTTTTCGCAATAGTAATAATGCCGCAGCTTCAGCCAGCGCCTTTTCTTTCTTTTGTAGTTCTTTTTCTAATTGTTTGGCACGTTTTTGTTCTTCCTTCAATGCTCCATTCAATTGCTTCGCTTGATCGAATGCCTGACCATTTGCCTGAAGGCAAACACTTTTCCATGCATCAATCTGTTCACGATACAGTCCCTTCTTACGGCAATACTCTGCTATCTCCGACTCGTTCATGGCGAAAGTCTCCATCACAACCAAGAACTTATCTTGACTGTTCCATTTATCGCTTGTTTGTCCATTTCCTGGTGTTGCTACACCAGCTGTGCGCGCTTCCTTACGCCACTTGTACAACGTCACTTCTGTAATACCTTCTTCTTTCGCAATTTTCGCCACTGATTCATTATTCGGTGGCATCATGCGTTTAACAATTGCTTCTTTTTGTTCCTGCGAATAACGTATTCCATTTCTACTTTTCATGTCGATCAACCTCCGTGTGTTAATTAAACTATACACTAAAGTTGTCTGCGACATCTATCCTAACAGAGGGGGTACCATGTTCATCTAAACTTATCTTTAACTTTTTCTTTTGAGTCAGTTAAACTAGTGAATTCAAAAGCCTTGCCCTCATTTTCTCTTTTTTTGTGTATTTTTAATTTAAAAAATTCTGATATTTTTGATATGCTTGCTGTTAATATAACAAAACATGTAATTTTTCGCAATCAACTCTGGGTTTTTAAATATTATTTAATTCTTGCATTTAAATAAAATACATATATAAAGTATTAAATAATCCTCACTCTATAATAAGGTGGGATTATTTTTCTAACTTCAAAACTCTATTGAGGAAAATTTGTGAAAGAGTCAAGAGAACAATAATTCCTCGTATCTCCTTTATTCATTATAATTGTTCTCAACCTCCACACTTATCTACAATATTATATTTTGCTGTCCAATCTAATTCCCTTCTTGCCTTTCTTGATGTTTTTTACAATTTATACTTTTTCACTTCTTCTACCAAAAATTCGATCAAATCATCTTTAATTTCATTATTCTGCAATGCAAATTCTATAGTCGTCTTAACAAACCCTAATTTCTCCCCAACATCATATCTTTTTCCTTCAAAATTATAGGCAAATACCCGCTGGATTTCATTTAACTTTTGAATTGCATCTGTCAACTGAATCTCTCCACCAGCACCTGTCTCTTGTTTATCTAAAAACATAAATATCTCAGGATTCAGTACATATCGGCCCATAATTGCTAAATTAGAAGGTGCTGTTCCTTGTTTAGGCTTTTCTATCAAGTTGTTTACTTGATATCTGTGACCACTACTTGCTGATGGATCAATAATTCCGTAACGATGGGTTTCGTGATCCGGTACTTCTTGAACACCTATAATAGAAGAATACGTTTCCTCGTATTGATTGATCAATTGACGTAAACAAGGAGTATGGCTTTCTATTATATCGTCACCTAATAAGACAGCAAAAGGTTCATCACCAATAAAATTACGGGCACACCATACTGCGTGACCAAGTCCTTTTGGTTCCTTCTGACGGATATAGTGAATATTTGCAAGTTTAGAAGAATATTGTACTGTTTCTAATAATTCTAATTTACCTTTTTCCTTTAGATTTTGCTCTAGCTCAGGGGCATTATCAAAATGGTCTTCAATCGCTCGTTTCCCTTTCCCTGTAACAATAATAATGTCTTCAATTCCTGAGGCAACTGCCTCTTCAACTATGAATTGAATTGTCGGCTTATCTACGATTGGAAGCATTTCCTTCGGCATTGCCTTAGTTGCAGGTAGAAATCTTGTACCTAAACCGGCAGCTGGAATAATCGCTTTCCGTATTTTCTTCATTCATATCCCCCACAATTTATTTGATTATAATAGATTGATATTCATAAGGAAATATTTCATACCTCTATTTAGCAGTGGAAGGAAGCAATTTTTATTGTCGAGTAACTAAAATACGAAACAGAGCGTCAAGTCGTCTCTCTGTTTCGTATTTTAATAATGAAAATGTTTTCAAAAATTTTTACTCCTTCTTATACTTCCTTCGATTCTCATAAATGAGTTGAATTTTTCGTAAATTGGCGAAGTAGACAAGGCTATTGCGTGCGCGTTCTACTTGGGTTTCATATATTTGTTCGGAGATGTCTACTTCTAATTTAAGTCCATTATGAAAGTAGATGTGTAATTCTTTAGATGCGGGTATGTAGTCTTTTGCTTTAACGTGGTCTGGAAATATCCATTTGCAGTTATAGTTCTTAGGAGAATGTGTTGGTATTGCATAAAGCATTTCTTCGGGACTAATGACTAAAGGTGTCTTTCGGTCATACTTAAATGCCTCGCGAACGGCATTGATTCTTCCTCTGTAGTCAGTGCAATACAATGCACATGCCTGTTCAAGCAATTGATGAATTGTTTGCCTTGAATAAAAAATCCCTTCCACATCATAAATTTTAGTATTGTACTCAATGTGATTGAATGCCTCAAGTGCCATCGTGGTGTGAGAAATTCTATAAGTTTCAACAACTTCCATTCACTAGGTCCCCCTTTTCGTTTTATAGGTATATTATACTAAAACATTTCAAAAAGTTCCATAATTTTATGAAAATCTTCATAATTTTTAAAAATATAAATAATATGTCATTATTTCTCGTTTGTACGCTTTTTAATAGCTGTTTTATGCGTTAAAACAGGTTGTTTCGACGAAATTTTCCTATGAAACGTGTTTTTTTGTTGCTAGATAGAATAAAAGATTCTCCCTATGATGTAACCAACCCGGGAATACATTGGAAGGCGCGCTGACCGGAAAGGTTTTTTGGGTGGAGAATTTTCATGAAGTGGTTGAACAGTATGAACCGATGATTTATCACATTATGAATTCGTTAAGTATTTATAAGGACCGTGATGAGTATTATCAGATTGGACTGATCGCCCTGTGGGAATCATGGAGGAAATTCGATTCAAAGAAAGGCTCTTTTTTGAGTTTTTCCTACACTTCAATTAAGGGGCGTATCCTAATCGAATTGGCGAAGGCGAGGAAACGAGACGAACGAAATTCCTATCCGAAGGAGGAGTTTTGGGAATTTCTAATCGACGAATCGGAAGACCCACTTGAACTCACTACGTTGCTCACTTACTGTAACGGACTCACAGCAACACAAAAGAAATGGGTCATCCTAACCTTCTACTACGGACTCACCATGACCGAAATCGCCATCAAAGAAAACGTCACCTACTCCGCCGTTAAAAAATGGCGGAACAAAGCAATGAAAGAACTGAAAAGGAAGATAAAATAGAAAAGCGAAAGCGCCTCGAACAGCCCCGACAAGCAAATGATCTGAGGCAAAAAAAGTCCGCTCTTTGACTTTTATTGCCTCAGATCATTTGACCTCGAGGGGCTAGGCTGCTTGCGCTAGACAAGTAAAAAGAGTGTCAGGCACCGCTTGTGGACAAATGTCCACAGGCGGTGCCTGACACCAAAGTGACATTTAGTTACATTTTTGTGTAACACAGGTACCATTTTTCCATGTTCGTTTGTATATAGAATGTGAGGATGTAGGAATGTATAGGGGGATTGAGGAAGGATGAATTATATTCGGGAGATGAATGCGTTTTTTGATTGGGTGCGGAGGAATCCGTTGTCTTCGGCGGCTACTACGCTTTGGCATACGTTGATGCATATCAATAATCGGACAGGTTGGAGAAATACGTTTGCGGCTGCGAGGTCGGAAATTCAAGAGTTGAGTGGTTTGGGGCGAACGGCGTATTATTCGGCTCGGGAGTTGCTGATGGAAAAGGGATTAATTACATATAGGGAACGCGGTACCCAAGCGACTGTGTTTACGATCATCCCTTTTTATCACTCGGAGTATGCTGTTCAGGATCATTCAAAAGGAGACAACGAAAGATCTCCCTCTCATGAATTGCAAGAAAAGGAAGAATTCAAGGTTGGCTGCGGATCAAAATCGGCCATTGAAGAACATAGAAGTCCGGCCAACTTGTCACATAATAGGTCGTCACGGATGAGGTCAAGCTTATCTCATAATAAGTCGAGTTTGTCACAAAACAAGCCATCCAACAGGCATGTCTTGTCACAATACACGCCGAAATTGGCGGAAAACTCGGCACACAACGTGACCATTCCTAAACATTTAAAAACCAAACAGATCGCTTATCAAATGTATGTTGATGTCATTAAGTATTACGAAGCCCATTTCGATTGGCTGCCGCCCAATCGAATGGAGGAATTAATGAATTGGGTAGATGTGCTAGGCGAGAGTGTCGTCTTGGAGGCGATGAAACAGGCTGTTTCTCAGCAACAACCGTGGTCATATGCGAAAGGGTTGCTAGTAAACTTACATAATCAAAATCAAAAGGAGCTGATTGGAAATGGATAAATATACGTTTCAATACGAGAATGAATGCTTTGCCCTCGCTTGTCTCTTACACGATTCAAGTCTTATGGAAGAATGTTTATTGCAGCCAAAGCATTTCCTGGATTCTCATAACAAACGGCTGTTTCAGTTGATGAAACAGATGCAATCCGATGGTGAGAGAATAAGTGTCATATCGTTTGCGAAGCTTGGCGTTAGTGAAATGGCACGGTTTGGCGGTATGAATCATATCTCGGAAATTATGAATAGTGTTCCAAGTTTATCTGCTTTCAACTCATACCAGCAATCCATTCTTGATTTTCATACAGTCCAGCATGTGAATCAGCTTGCGAGTGATTTTTTAGAAAGAACGAAGGAACGCCATTTGCTAAAAGATTTGTATTCGTTTCTTGATGCAACGACAAATTTGGAGTCAACGATTACGCAAAAGTCGGCTACGTTTCAAGAGTTGTTACATGAACGGTATAAGTACCATCGGGAGACTCCGATGCACGGATTAAGCGGGGTTCACACTGGATTCCTTTGTTTGAACGAACGGACAGATGGGTGGCAAAATGGGGATTTGATTATCGTTGCCGCACGGCCTTCTATGGGAAAAACAGCCTTTCTTTTGAATAGTTTTCTTAATGGCTGCAAGAAGGATGAGTTGTTTGCTACACTTTTTTCCATTGACATGAGTATTGGCTCGGTGATTGATCGGTTTCTTGCCATGGAAGCGAATGTGAATCTTAAAAAATTGAGAAATCCAACCAAATCGTTTACTCGCGAGGAATGGTCGCGGTATACGAAGGCAATGGGAACACTCGCTTCGCTTTCGATTGATATTCGTGACGAATACACTGTGCAGACGATTCGTGCGGCCACTAAGCGAAATATACGAGAACATCCTGAGAAAAAGCATGTCGTGGCAATCGATTTTCTCACATTGCTGAAACATCCGAACCCATCAGGAAATTTGCACAGAGATGTGACTGACATTATTCAGGATTTAAAGCGAATGGCAAAGGACTTAAATATTCCCGTCATTGTGATTGCCCAATTAAATCGCGGTGTTGAGCAACGCCAGGACAAGCGTCCAACGATGAGTGATATTCGTGAATCAGGGAGCATCGAACAAATCGCCGATTTGATTCTCTTTCTCTACCGTGAGGAATATTACCATCCAAAATCAAAAAAAGGCGGCATGACCGAGCTTCTCATTGCAAAAAATCGAAACGGACCAACAGGAACAGTTACATTAAACTTCTCGAAAGAAACGAATATTTTTCGCGAAAACATTTCCTAGCGGGATCGTGAATCGGTCTCTTGTCCCGCTGATTTTCAAAAGGAGGATAATTATAATGAACCTTGAAGAAGCTTATAAAATGGCTCTAAAATATCGTTTTAAAACGTTAATATTATTTCTTGAATTAGCTATTAATGAAAAAGGTGTCTTATCTTGGGATGATGATTTAAATGAAATTACGTATTTTTTACAGGATCGGTTTAAAAAAAGCTTATGTGAGCAATTATCTGAGTATGAGGCAAAACGCGGTTCTATCTATTTTGAGTAACTAAGAAGGGTTGTAATGCTAGTATTCTAGGAAACTTCATTTCATTTTACTAATCAAACTAAATAAAACATCTAATTTCGTTTCGATTCGATTCAACGATTGTTCGAGTGTCCGAAATTCGATTTCCTTATTAAGAACATTTTCACTCGTTGATTTTTCTTTGATTGGCAAAACAGTTTCATAGTATGTGCTGACTTTATTCATTTTCACAACTAGCTCCTTTGCGAATGTTTACTTGCTTAGGTTGTTCTTGATAAAGAACATATTAAGATTATAAGCTTTTGGTTTGATATTTGCAATTGTTTTTTTGAAAGAGGAGTAGATCTTAGTCACTTCATTACAGATATAAAAAGCCCGTACTTAAATGCTTCGTGCACGTTAGGTGGGCTTTCTTCTTTTTCCTACTTGTATCTTCTGGATTCATCCACGCAGGCATCGATGTCCCTGTTTTTCCTTCTCGTATCTTACAGATCTGTGTGATACGGGAAGATGGAGGAAGAAAACCAAGTTCCAAGTGGACGAATCGGTTCGTTGCGGGAAGATGATGAACGCCATTCCCTTCCCATGTGGACGAATCCGTTCGTTGCGGGTAGATGAGGAACCTAATTTCCGTTCCCATGTGCTCGAATCCGTTTGATGCAGGTAGATTCCTCTGCTTTTCTTTCCTGTATCTTACAGATTTATGCACGTAGGTGTCATCTCAATCAATTTTAAGAGGGACAATGTTTACACTGTCCCAACCATACTTTTCTATCCCTTTAGACTCCTCACGTCATCATTAGACTTCGTTTTTAGATTGAATCTCTTTAACTTTTTCCTCACTTATATTTGTTAGTTCAGATATATATTTTGCGGATAGGCCATTCTTCAGCATTTCGGTTACTATTTTTTCAATTCCCCTTGCAATTCCTTTTTCAATGCCTTTTTCAATTCCTTTTTCATAATAGGAATTTGGTAGTTTCAGTTTTAATTTAGCTTCTTCTGGAAGTTTGGTGATTTTCTCCTGCATTTGATTTTCCTCCTCTTCATTTAACTGAAGATATGTTTCGAAAAATCCATAGATCAATTCCATTTTTGCTGGATTTAATTCCATGCGGCTTATCATACGCAAAAATTCAAGTTTTACTTGCACCCGTTCTTGTTTGTTGTAACCCAATTTACTGAGAAGAGCCGCGATTACAGGGTTCGTTTGTTGGATGAAGTGTCGCCAATTCATTTTTATTAAGTCTGATACTCCCACAGCTAAAGCAATGGGGTTCTGAATCTATTGCTTTCATCTGACCGGCAGCCACAGATCATACAAAATGTATGCTTGACATCTAGGGTTGCAGATACTGAGACAATTTTCTCCAGAACATTCGCTGTCAAAGAAACATTCGTTTCCATTAACGACAACATCTTTCGGCTCTCACGAGTTCGGTTGTATCAAACCGCAAATTTAAATTCACTTAATTATTTAGGATGATGCCTGAATTAAAGATCATCTTTTTTTGACTTATAATCTCTTTTATTGCAAAATCGTGTAGATTTTGAAATATAGGAAACGTTTCGTGACAACGTTTTCGATTGGCTTTCGTTCCAGATGCGTTTGAGTTCATTAACAAAAATGCCGAATATAAATCCCTTTGAATTTTCGTGTTTTCATCTATCTGATGCCAACGTTGTGACAAAGCTTTTTTAATATAATTATCTCGTACGTGACAATACTGACTGGCCTTAAATTTATGAGTATTAACTTTAATAAATGAACCTCCAAGACGTTTTACCTTTTCTTCTAATATAGAAACAAACATTGCCGGTGCTCGATGTCCTAGTGATTTTCCAAACCTCTTTTTACGTTTATATTTACCAGTCTTTACAGAAACTTCAGTTTCCTTTTTCCGCTTTTGCAGTGCTTTAAAATTCATTGTTTCAATATAGAAAGTATCGCCTAATTCTAACAGTCTGTTCGCTAATGTTCGATGAGATACTGTTCGAATAACCACTTGTTTCCGATGGAACTCTTTTAACTTCGCGCGAAGCTTTTTATAACGGGGTGAAAACACCCAGTATTTCTTAC
Organism: Heyndrickxia sp. FSL W8-0423; assembly: GCF_038009395.1. NCBI lineage: Bacteria > Bacillati > Bacillota > Bacilli > Caryophanales > Bacillaceae > Heyndrickxia > Heyndrickxia sp. FSL W8-0423. The sequence goes on from NZ_JBBPBE010000001.1 coordinate 287,076, forward strand.
CCTTTTTGATGGTCCCATCAAAATGAAAGTTTTGTGGATTTGTGGCACGCATTGAACGGTTCATCTTTCTTTGGGTTAGCGTAATTTCACGGGATATCTCTTTTACTTGCTCGGCTAAATTTACCAATGAAACTTTCGTTAAAGCTGAAACAGCGACGGTGGAGATACCAATATCTAAGCCTACTTTTCCTTTACCAAGTTTTCTGTTTTTTGTCGGTGGATAACCAGCAATGACTAGATCAGCAAATAAACGCACCTTTCCCCGAATTTCTTTCTTGACGATACGAACATATTTGACATGATAAAAATCCTGAACAGTTTTTGTATCACCTTCAGAGGTTACTTTATAAGAAAACTCTGTTTTCATTTTTAAATGACGAATGATTTCTAAAGCGTACTGGTCTTTCTTTCTCACGATTAATGGCGATTGTAAATCTTTATATACGATATTTCCATCGATGTATCTCCACCCTGTTTTGTTGGTTTTGCCCTCAAAACTATCCATTTCATGCTTTTGAATGAAACGAACTTTTTTAGCTTTCCCGAACAATTTTCTGCTAAAAGTATGCCAGGCTCTCGTCGCTATTTTTTGAGCAACAGCTGAATTAACTTTGCTTCCGAAGTGTTCACGAACCGGCTTCACCCATACGTGAGAGGAATATTCCGTTAGGTGGTATTTCTCTCTTAATGTTTTTAATTCATCTTGAATATGTTTTTTATCTTTTATCAAAGCTTTATTTTGTTCATTTTTCTCTAATTTTTTCGAAACAGCTTTTAATTGACGAATAAGTTTTTTATAACGTTTTTCCCGTTTCATTTGTTTTTCTAATTTTAAATACTTGCCCAATACCGTATTGTATATTACTCTACAAATTTCTAATTCATCAAAAGCTACGGAAAATAAAAGAGGGTTTTTCTTTAACTCTAACGATAATACGAAACTCGGTGAAGATGTTTTTGCCATTTGTGAACACCTCCAATTCGAACATATGTTTCTATAATTATATTATTTTGAATATAAAAAAACAAGGGACATGCCCATGTTTTTACGATTTTTTTAGATACTTGAAGGACCAAAAAACTTCTGTTTTCGTGGCACTTCGAATCTGACCTCTCTCTCATCCCACCCCTAAAGGAGTGGGCTTTCTCGTTCGGGAAATCTGTAAAAACCTCCTGCGAGAGAAACTTCACAGAATTGAAATCAATAGCAGTATACTCCTGAGGAAAAAATGCTTCCATAAATTCTTGGAAAAATGTCTGAACTAATTCCTTGAACAGTCGATCATGATCAGTATACGTAATCCTTTCTTCTAGAATTAACATAACAACAATTACACTCCCTTTCTAGAAATTTTGATCAATTCTTGACTGAGGTATATCTGCTAACCTACATCCCTCCGTTTGTTAAATTTTCACATTATGATTAAGATGAAGGCAGTGGATCTAATCCACTGCCCCGTTTGTTTATGCTTTTTTCACTTTAACTTTTACAGTTTTGCTTATGTTTCCAGCTTTGTCTTTAGCATTTACATAAAGTGTTGCGCCGGCTGGTTTCTTTTTGATTTTGATTGTAAAGTTGCCTTTTTTGCTTGCTTTGGCTGTACCGATTGTTTTGCCTTTGTATTTTAAGGTAACGGTTGAGCCTGCTTCAGCTTTTCCGGTTACTTTTGTTGACTTTGTTGTTACTTTATTTACTTTTGGTGCAGCAGGTGGAATTTTGTCTTTTACAACAACAGCAACTGATTTACTTACTCGGTTTGCTAGGTCTTGGCTTGTTACAGATAGTTTTGTACCTGCTTTTTGTTTTTTCGTTAATTTAAGTTTGAATTTTCCTTTGCTGTCAGCTGTGCCTTGAGCAACCACTTTTTTGGAAGTGTTTTTAACGATTACTTTCACTCCCGCTTGGGCTGTTCCAGTCACATACGTTGATTTATTGCTAATGGTGTTAACTTTTGGTGCTTTCGGTGCGCTGCCTTTTTTCACAAACGTTTTAAATGTCGTTTGTGCTTTTCCACTTGTAACAACGATTGAAAGCTGTTGCTTGTTCTTTTGAACCGGAATTTTTGCACTGAATGTGCCATTGGTTGCTGCAGTTGCTTTGCCAATGACTTTTGATCCTTTTTTAACTTCGACTTTTGCACCTTTAACTGTCGTACCTGTGACTTTATTTTGATTGTCATAAATCGCATTCAGTTTCACATTTAAATCAAGTTTACTAAAGATGCTGTAGGCGTTTAAACGTCCGTATCCGGAGACTAATTCGGCGCCTTGTGGAAGTGTTACCTCATCTGGGTCAATATCTATTCCACCGCCGCCTCCACCGATTAGATCAATCAGTGAGCCGCCTTCACTGCCCTTGTTATCCGTCTCTACGAATTCTACATGTTTCGATGTTTCGTGAAGCATTGTTCGTACATCGTTTGGTTTTAATTTCGGATTTTTTGATAAAAGTAATCCTGCTACAGCTGTTACATGTGGTGCTGCCATCGATGTTCCACTCAAATACGTGACATTTCCGTCTGGAAGAAGGCTTGGAATATTGCTTCCAGGTGCAACAAGATCTAAGCCAACCCCGTAATTCGAATAATCAGCGACGATGTCCCAGCTATTTGTTGCGCCAACAGAGATTGCATATTTAGATGCTGCTGGATAAGAAATCCCATATTGTCCATCATTTCCGCTTGCTGCCACAATGACAACATTTTTGTCTGCTGCATATTTCATTGCATATTCTAACGTACGACTATAGCTTCCGCCTAAGCTTAAGTTGATAACCTTTGCCCCTTTGTCTGCTGCGTATTTAATTCCGTGGGCAATTTGCTCAGTATCCCCTGAACCTGAAGCATCAAGAACTTTTACAGGCAGGATTTTTGCGTGCTGGTTAATTCCTTCCATGGAATAGCCATTATCGGACTTTGCGGCAATGATGCCGGATACGTGGGTTCCATGACCGTTATCATCCAAGGGTTTTTCATTAGTATCGATATAGTTCTTTCCTTTGTCCAAAAGAACTTGGTCTTTAAGATCAGCAAGTGTGTTATCAACACCTGTATCAACGACGGCTACTAATGTATCTTTTAAATCTTTTCTATCTTTAAGTAAAGCTTGCAGTTTCTTATTCCCAATGTCTGCCCCGGCTTTACCTTCGCCCACATTATCATTTTTACCAGTATTCGTTAAAGACCACTGATTTCCGGATTGGATGTCCGTTGATAATGCTTTATAAGTTTGGACTTTTTCGACATATTCAACGTCTGGAAGCTTCTCAATTTGCGAAACAGTTGCTTTCATTGCTTTGTTTTTGGATTGAGCCGACATGCCTGAAAAATGATCTTCATCTAATTCCACGACAAACATATTATCAAATAATGAATCATTATTCTTTACAGATAAAGCAGATAAAGAGCGAGCTTTTGCTTTAACTGAGCTCAATTTCTTGCCTGATTTAAGTTTAACGATGTATTTATTTGCGGTTTGTGTAGGTAGTTTGATTCCTACTTTAGCGATTACATCTGCAACTTCTTTTCCTTTAAGATTTTTAATGTCAACCTTACTTGCAATGCTTTCCATTTCTGCTTTTAATTTTGCCGGAACAGCACCTACTGATAGATCGTACAATACGTTAATTGCAGTTTCTTCCTTCTCACTAATGACATGTGAGTTATTTCCTTTATTTAAATCAGTAATAAGTGGTTTTAACACTTCTAAATTTTTATAAACTTCTTCTCTAGCACTTTTATTAACTACTAATTTTACCGCTAAAAATGGTGCGGATTTATAATATAAAGAAGATAGTTTCTTACCTTCTTCTGATTTAGATAGGATTCCATCACGGAATTGACGAATAGACTTTAGCAGTTCTGCTCCGCCTTTTTGCCCTTTCGCACCAATTTCCACTGGGCAATCAGATCCTGATGAAGTATCTGCGTTTGGCTTTAGTTTTTCCCCTTTAGTGGATAGCGTGTAGTCTGCAGGAATAAACTCATTTTCTCCTGGTGGTACTTCCTCGTCGATCATCATTTCTTCCATATCTTCGTCGTATCCATAATACTCAACTTTAATGTAGTATGGACCTGTCCATGCATATGGGAAATGAACGACCGCAGCCGATGTATCGGGTTCTGTGTAAGTACTTGTCCGATATTGGTCATAGGTAATATCTTTTTTCGCGTTTTCTTTATTCGCGTACACCGTTACATAGACCATTTGGTCGCTATCTACTGCTAGATGCATATGCGAAAATTTGTTTACGTCCGCTGGTGAGATTTGATACCAATGAACACCTGGCTCATTAAAAGTACTATTAATACTACCAACAGCTTTAAGTGGGATTGCCTCCTCAATGGATGCGCCTGATTTTGTTTCGGCACGATAGCTTTGCGGCATAATGAATCCCACGATTAATGAGAAAATTAGAACCAATGCCGTCAATTTGCTTAACTTTTTTACCTTCACATAATTGCCCCCTTGTATTGTTTTTTGTAAAAGCTTCTCCAAATCTATAATATTTCCGGATGTATTATTTTTCAATCTAAATCTATTTTTGCCAGCGGAAAAGTTTTCGACAAAAATTCACTATATTTCGACATTTCCCTATTGACCTGTCGAATTCTCCCTTAGTACTATAAAAGAAGTTAGCAAAGTTGGGAGTGTTATATATGGGACAGCGTGGTAGAAAAAAAGGAGCAAGCGGAGAAGAAAGTCGTGCACTTTTGCTAACGATTGCTGCAAAGGAATTTGCAAATCATGGATTTTATAAAACGAAAATAAGCAATATCGTGAAAGAGGCAAATGTCACACAGCCTACCTTCTATTTATACTTTCAAAACAAGGAAGCAATTTTCCAAGAATTAGTCGACTCCTTCCGTGACCGGATATTCACGCTTACTAAATCGAGTAAGCTCGATTCGGATATTGTCAGTGAAAATGTCCCGGATAAAATTTCCGCAGGATTAGCGAACATCCTTACATTCTTTAATGAAAATCCCGATTTAACACGGATTGGCTTCTTCATGGCACCGGAATCCGAAGAAATTAAACGTCAATTAGCTTGGCAGATTAAGATGAATCTTGATTCAGAAGTGCAAAATGGCTACTTCCTTCCGAATCTGGACACAAGCCTTTTTTCGGAAATCCTCGTCGGAGCCATCGAACGACTGACCATTACCCACTTATTTCAAGGGAAAGATACCCCGGAAAACCTCGCTGTTCATATGGTTCGGCTATTTTTATACGGGGTAGGCCGAGACTACTAGGTGAGTAGGCCGAGGTTCTTTTTCGCTTCCGCAGCATAGTTCACATTACCTATTTCAGAATACACGCTACAAATTTACCTCAACCAATTTCAAAAATGCTATAACAACCGATTATTTGACAGTCACAAAATTACCGAAGACGGGAAACGTCCACTTTCCTATCCCACAAAATGAAATTATTATTTGTTAATAATTCATATAATTTCGAATAGAAATAGTACTATTAAATTAGCGAAAATAGTATGTTAAAATAAATCACGTTAATTACTATTGTTGTGAAAACATAGCAATAACGCATATTAGACCAATATCTGCGAACAGCTTGAAAAATAGAATATAAATAGGCCAATAGTTCTAGCACACCAAGAAAGCCGGATATTAGACTAGGATGAAAGTCTTTTTTTATTGTACAAAAAAATATGGAAGGAGCTAAAAATAGCAATGTTGTATGATTTTAAAATGAGTAAAAAACATGTATTCGATTATGGTGACATACGACTCAGTCGAAACCAAATAAAACATATATTTTACCAAAATCTTCAATCCATTCAGCGATTAACTATTAATTTTGAAAATGAAACGATATTTTTAACCAAGGATGAAATCATAGAAATTATTATGACAAAAGTCCAAAGAAGAGAAGTAATTAAAATAATTCATATGATTTCTTTAATCAAAAATCGACAATCAGATGTAAGCGGCTACCTTAAATATATTTTAATAGGAATTCTTGCAACAAACGAATAATAAATTTACATATTCTGGAGGAAATTTCAAAGTGAAACGTATGAATAGTTTTAATCGAATGTCTACTAAACTAATAGCGGGAATATTAGTGATGACATTCATCATCAGTATAACAATCGGGGTTTTCAATTATCAATTTGCGAAAAAAGAACTAATAGAAAGTGGAAAATTGGACTTGCAGCATCTCGTCCAAACTGCCTTATCGACTCTAGAAACATTAAATCAAGAAGTGACTAGTGGACAAATTACATTGAATGAAGCTCAAGAAAAAGCTCGTGAAATTCTGAATGGTCAGAAGGTTGACAATGAAAAAGTTATCTACGACTATACGAAATCTCCCTTTTTGTACAAAAAGAATGGATATGTTTTCGCCATTAATTCAAACCGAGAAGTAACGTTGAATCCAATTACACCAATTGGAACAAATGACAATTCAGCAGATGCTGTTAATGTTCGAAACAACTTAATAAAAGCAGCAAAGGCAAATAACCATTTCTACACTTACAACTGGAAAAATAAAGGCGATGAGAAATCACGGGAAAAAATATCTTATATGAACTACTTCGAGCCATGGGATTGGAATATTGGAATCGGAGCGTACACTGACGAATTTTATCAAGGCCTGGAATCTTTAAAATGGATGACCATCATTATTTGTGCATCTATCACGATCATTTGTCTGCTCGTTTTCTATTTTGTAGTGAAAAAGAAATTCAAGATACTAGGAACGATTACGGATGTTTCTATGGAAATCGCTAACGGGAATTTAAATGTAGCAAAGCTTCCAGAATCAGCGGATGAGCTTGGACAACTTAGTACCTCATTTAATAAAATGGTTCGCGAATTGAAAACGATGCTTCATCATTTACAAGATATGAGCACGAATTTGGTAGACTCAGCTTCAAATTTATCAGCTGTATCAGAGGAAACGACTGCCAGCGGTGAAGAAGTAAACAGTGCCCTTACTGAAATTACCCAAGGAATGGTCGCACAAGCTTCCGACACAGAAGAAACAAGTAGAAGCATTGAATTATTGTCAACCTCTATCGAAAAAGTAAATGAACACCATAGCGTGATAAAAGATATCACAGTTTCGTCCGAAAAAGCAGCAACGAATGGGATGAAAATGGTCGAACAGTTAAAAAAATCAAATGATAATTCATTAAAATCTGCCGATGATATTAGTATAGGTATTACGAATCTATTTAATAAAATCCAAAATATCTCAAGCATTACGAAAACAATCAATGGGATTTCTGACCAAACGAATTTACTAGCATTAAACGCAAGTATCGAAGCAGCTCGTGCGGGTGAACACGGGAAAGGATTCGCTGTTGTCGCACAAGAAGTGAGGAAACTTGCTGAAAGCTCGCAACAAGCCACTGCCCATATTCAAAATATGATTACTGAAATTGAAAAAGATACTGAAGCAACAGTAATAGCGATGACTAATACGATACAACATTCTCAGCAATTAAATGAGGTAGTGGGAAAAACAGAAACAGAATTTAACAATATTCATTCAACTGTTACAAAATCTGTTCAAGCAATTGAAAGCTTGAGCACAGAAATTGAAAACATCACAACACAAAGTGAGCAAATCAATGCGGCCATTCAAAACATTTCAGCCGTGTCTGAACAAGCTGCAGCATCAGCTGAAGAAATCACCGCATCTGTAGATGAACAAATGAACGCACTTCAAACTACAACTACACTTGCAGAAAAGCTGAACAAACTAAGCGAAGATTTAAACCAAACCATTCATCATTATAGATTATAGTTTCAAAAAAGCGGAATAGACTAAGACAGAGAGTTTTTTCACTCTCTGTCTTTTTTAGTGAAAAGTTTGAACGAAGGAGTCATGAGTATAATCTTAGAGAGCTCTTTTATCCGATAATCGTAAAACTGTTGAAACAGGCTTTTCAAGATACGATTGAAAACCGTATAGGATTAGGGCAAATGACATTGAGGCAATCAAATGATGGATTCGTGTGAATTTAACATATTTGATAAAATTTATTTTTTCAAAAAAGGTTAGTATTGGAAATGCATAAATTAGATTTTGAACCAAATTGGTCAACATAAATAACCAAAACTTCCGGAAAGTTAAATGGAAAATCCACAATGTTCCTACCGCAAAAGGACCTAGAATAACACTTAATATGTTTTTAATCCTCGTTTCTGGACCACCTTTTACTTTCCAAAAATTAAAAGGAGTTCCAATAAACACAAGGGTCAAGACTAATAATGCTGACATTGTAGAAGTTGGAAGGTATCTTTTAACAGTTTTTTTAGGTATAAAAAAACAGTTAGCCAAGACAAAATGAATCCTACTCGAATCAAGGGTACAATCATAAACTTTCGCCTCCTCTTTCCGTTTTAATTTAGATTTGACCATTACAAAAGATTTATGCATTATAAAAACGGTTTGTGGATCATAGCGTCGGATTTTTTTCGCCGGTTTTTGGTTTGTGACGCATGGAAATCGATTTGTGACTCATAGATTTTAGTTTGTGACTCATACTCTTGGATTTGTGGATCATAGTGGCAGATTTCTTTCGCCGGTTTTTGGTTTGTGGCGCATAGAAATCGATTTGTGACTCATAGATTTTTATTTGTGACTCATACTTTCGGGTTTGTGGATCATAGCAGCAGAGTTTTTTCGCCGGGTTTTTGGTTTGTGGCGCATAGAAATCGATTTGTGACTCATAAATTTTAGTTTGTGACTCATACTTTCGGGTTTGTGGATCATAGCAGCAAATTTTTTTCACCGGTTTTTGTTTTGTGGCGCATGGAAATCAGTTTGTTACTCATAGATTTTAGTTTGTGACTCATACTCTCGGGTTTGTGGATCATAGCAGCATTTTCTTTTCCACGTTTTTCGTTTTGTGACTCAGGGAATTCCCATCAATCACAGTTATGCCTCAAAAAAGATAAAAAAAGTCATTCCCAAACATTTAAAATGCTTGGGAATGACTCAAAAAGGGTGGAGACGACAAGATTTATAATTTCCTTCTAAGTTCAATCACATCTTCTATACTTAACTTAGTCATCCTTGCTATTTTTTCATTTGAAAAGTTTTCACGAATGAGCTCACAGGCTAAATTTCTACGTTCTTCTAAACGGCCTTTTTCTAAGCCCTTTTCTATTCCTTCATTCCTATAGAGCTCAAAAACTTCTGCGAGTGTTGGTGATGGCACTTTTTCGGAATGGATCATGTATTTTGCCTCCTTTGTGATCATTGGTATAATTTCATCTCTTAGTTTTTTCGTCAAATCTTCTGGAATCTTCAATAAATAGTCAATGAAATAAAATAATGCTGAGATCGTTGTGTGGTTTTCTTTATGCGGATAATGTCCTTTTTCCAGAACGTCTAATAATAATTGGAGTTTTAAACGGGAACGTTCCTCGTTGTCTTGTTTCGTTTGATTAAGATAGATGACTATACTCCTCTGTTTCTTCTAGGACAAGAAAGTTTGACATTATTTTACCACAACCTTTTAAAAAAATAATAATGCATACAAATATTATAATAAAATGAGAACATACATTCTAATCAAAAGAGTCGCTATCTCCGCGTTTGCCCCATTCATAAACAAATGACCTACATAAACTGTTTAAAAAAAGGAAGTGTTTTCTTTGCAACATTCTACTTCAGAAAAAACGAGGGTTGATCCTTCTAATCCGGAAACGATTCCGAAATTTGTTGATGAACTACCGATTCCCGCTATCGCAAAACCAAATCGAATGGTTAACGAAAACGATCCTTATTATGCAATTGAAATGAAGGAAGCTAAGCATCAATTTCATAAATACTTTCCAGCTACAACGATTTGGGGATATAACGGGATGTACCCCGGTCCCACTTTTCATGTGAAAAAGGATGAAACCATTAAAGTAAAATGGATGAATCGTCTACCGAGTCAACATCTATTACCAATCGATCGTACACTTCATGGGACTTCTCATTCTCCAGATGTTCGAACAGTCGTTCATGTTCATGGGGCTCACGTCGCATCTGATAGTGATGGACATCCCGATGCTTGGTTTACGCGGAATTTTAAAATTAGAGGGGAAACCTTTAAACAAAAGGTGTATGAATATACCAATCATCAAATGGGGGCCACTCTCTGGTACCATGATCACGCCCTCGGGGTTACTAGATTAAATGTCTATTCCGGTCTTGCTGGTTTTTACCTCATTCGAGATCCTTTAGAAGAGGAGCTGCAACTTCCAAGCAGCGAATATGAGATTCCTTTAATGATCCAGGATAAATCATTTAATCCAGACGGTTCTTTATTTTATCCCGAAAATACTAATCCACCTGCAGAGGTAAATCCTTCGGTTGTGCCAGCATTTATCGGCAATACGATTGTTGTCAATGGGAAGGTTTGGCCTTTTTTAAAACTAGAGCCGCGCAAATATCGTTTTCGATTGGTAAATGCATCGAATACGAACGGCTATACATTAAAGTTTGAAAATGACCATCCTTTTTATCAAATCGGCACAGATGGAGGGCTTTTGCCGGAACCCGTTAAACTAAACTCACTCGCTTTAGAACCGGCAGAACGAGCGGATATTATCGTTGATTTTTCAACATTAAATGGGCAATCATTGATCCTTAAAAATTCGAATGACGAAGGAGATCTTGGCTTCATCATGCAATTTCGGGTGGTCTTACCACTTTCGGAAAAAGATATGAGCAAAATTCCGTCATCACTTTGTACTGATGAACCGTTAACGGAGGAAATGGCCACAAAAACGAGATTGTTGACAGTGGGGGCAACAATCGATCAATATAACCGACCAATGCTATTGCTCGACCATCGCATGTGGGATGATCCAGTAACCGAAACACCTTCGCTAAATAGTGTTGAGATTTGGAAATTTATCAATACAACCCCATTCGCCCATCCAATCCATGTCCACCTTGTCCAGTTTAAAATTTTACATCGAAGACCATTCAATTTGGATCGCTTCCTAGAAGACGGCTATATTCAATATACAGGACCAGCGATAGAGCCTAATGACAATGAAAAGGGATGGAAAGACACAGTGAGGGCCGATCCCGGGATGGTCACAAGCATCATTATGCGGTTTGAAAATTTCACAGGTGATTATGTTTGGCATTGTCATATTTTGGAGCATGAAGATTATGATATGATGCGGCCGATGAAAGTGATAGAGTAATAGGATAGCGGGACTATTGATCCCGTCCACTGTCCTATTCTATCTCACTATAGTTAGCCATAAATAAACACCCCAAAAGTTAGATTTTCACTCTAATTTTTGGGGTGCAGTACAAAAATGGGAAATATGGAATGTTAGATAAAAAAGGGAAAGTTGCCATTAAACCGCTATATGAAGAAATCGATCAATCCGAACGTGCAAATTTAATACGTGTAAAAAAGAACAAGAAATACGGGTTCATTAATCAAAAAGGGAAAGTCATTGTTACCCCACAGTATGATTTTACCGAGGTCGGTTTAAATAATCCGATCATAGTGATAAAGAACAATAAGTATGGATTAATCAATACTAACGGAAAAACGATTGTAAAACCGAAGTATGAGGAAATTGACAGATTCAAAAACGGTGTTGCCTACTTTAAATACAAAGGAAAGTATGGAATCATCGATAAAAATGGGAAAGTTATACTCAAGCAAACCTATGATAAAATCAACGATAATACTGGCGGAGTGTTTACTTTTTCGCAAAATAAAAAGCATGGGTTACTGAATAAGCAAGGAAAAGTTATCGTAAAACCAGTTTATCAATCTATCAGCCATTTTGGAAATGGGACATTCAAAATAAAGAAAGATGGCAAATACGGAATAATTAACACATGTGGAAAAATCATCGTTACCCCAAAATATGACCGTATTTCCACGTTATTTAATGGGTTTGCCCAAACAATGATAAAAGATAAGTACGGGTTCATTAGTGCGAAAGGGAAAATTATTACCGAACCGCTCTATGATTCCGTCAGTGTATTTAGAAGAGGGCTTGCTCCAGTTATAGTCGAAGGAAAGCTAGGCTATATCAATACAAACGGAAAAGTGATTGTTAAACCACAATACGAGGAAGCTTACGATTCCGATGGAAGTTCACTTTATGAATTTTGGCAAGATGCCGCAGTTGTTATGAAAAACGGAAAATATGGAGTGATAAATAAAAAAGGGAAAGTCATTCTCGATTTCAATTATGACTCAATTAGTTTATTTAACAAAAACGGTTTAGCGATTATTAGTAAAAATAAGAAATACGGTTTGATTAATACAAAAGGCGCGATAATTGTAAAACCAACTTATGAATATTTAAGAGCTGCACCCTACGGAGACGGTGAGTTTACAGGTAATTTTGTTATTTTTAAGAAAAATAACAAAGAAGGTGCTCTAAATAGCAAAGGTAAAGTCATCATTAAACCGATATATGACCGTATCGATCCATTTCAACATAAAGGGTTGATCCGCATCATGAAAGGATCTAAATATGGGATCGCCACTTCATCGGGAAAAGTGATCGTTAAGCCAAAATATGAAGATATCGGCATGTTTTACAAGTCCGAAAATTATATAACCTTTATTTCCTATAAAGGAAAATACGGATTTATCAATGACAAAGGGCAAGTTGTCGTAACTCCTAAATATGATCAAGTCGGAGCTTTCAAAGAAGGGCTCGCTTACGTGAAGAAAAATGGAAAGGCGGGATTCATTGATAAAAAAGGGAAAGTAGTTATAAAATTGAGCTATTATTAAGAAGACTAGACAAAGACCAAATCGTATATTGATTTGGTCTTTGTTTTGTCCTTGTGCTTAGAGTTTGATCGGTTCTTTCATCTTTTTGATTAATATTCTCGGATGATATTTGTTTGTCAGTGATTGCGTATTTATAGTTACCGAAGTTTAACTCTTCACGAAATGAGTTAATCAATTATCCCGCTGGCGATATCCTTTTAATCTCCAGTTAACTACTTGAACAATGACATTTGTTCATTTTTTTTTATACCATTATCAATGTCACTATTCTTATTAGACTTGTTCCCCAATTTATTTACATCATTCAAAGAACGAATCGTATAAAATTGTTTATCTGGAGTAAAGTAAACTAATACCTTTTTATTTAAATTAACAAGATTATGAATATTATTTAGCGTACCCTTACTTTTACCATTCCATATCATAAATCCGTAATCTGCCTTTTTAGCCATTTCCAAATCCTTTGCAGCGTAAAAATCGAAACCCTTCACGTTTCTATCTACATCTACTTTATAAACTTCCCATTCTCCAATATTATTTCTAGCTTTTCCGTTTGATGCGAATACTCTTACCTTATTGTAGTTTAATGAATGGCAAAATTCCTGAATTTGTTTGTCAACTCCGTTCGCATCTCCAACTAGAACCGTGAAATTATTTTTAATAATATTGTTTAGTCTTTCCATTACATCCTTATTTAATCTAGAAATAGCCCTAGGTCCCGCTATAAAAACATTCATTTTTTCACCTTCTTGTTTTGGTCATTGTTAATACATATATGTTATTTACGTTTTGATCATTCTTCAATTCTTTCGCTGTTTCATTTAAAGTTTTTCCCGATTGATATAAATCATCAATAATTAATAAATTTACTTTTCTTAGAAAACGCTTTGTTCTAACAATTGATCCTGTAATTTCATTTTTATTATCTGTCACCAAATTTTTGGATTGTGTAGGATTATTCTTTTTAACAACATCAAACAAGACCTGTTTTTTTAATGCTCGCCTATTTTTTGACTTAATTCGAAAACTGGTTGAAATCTTCTTTCTATTGAAGGTGGAACAGGTATAATGTAATCAATTTTGTTAGAGATACCCCAAAGATTAAGAAAAGGCCCTATTAACTGGACAATACTTTCAGCCTTAAGTTTGTCTTTTTTATACTTTAATTCATAAAGTAGCTGACCAATTTCGGTTCTTTTTGTATCGAACAGCTCACGGCCCCATTCGTCTACTCCTAAGTATTCGCTGTAAATTATATGATAATCAAAAGCAAACCCTTCTATCCAATTTCCGTGTAATTTAATTGGATTTTGTTTATTCATTATTTTCCTCCCTTTATTTTAACATATAGTTCTTTTTGTATAATTAGGACTTTAGTATAAGAAAGAAAGTTCTTTACGGATTATTTTCATGCATTTAATATTTCACTATACCTTTAAATCGATTGATTTACTGAAGGTAAAACCAAAAGTCTACTATTTAGGTTTATTACATTTTGGGAATTCTCTAAAACTATTTACCTATTTAGTTATTCGACATTTTATAAATATTTTCCTTTTTTTTTGACGAATATTATTAAAATGCAGGAAAAAATATAACCGTTAAAATATGTATTTTCTTGCTTGATCCCTTCCATATGGACCATCCGTCCTTCGATTTAGTATATTGATTGATTTCAATCCCATTATCTAGCCCTCTTATCACACTATTTCCGAATACAATTAATTTAATGATATGCATAATCTTTATGTTTTCTAGTCCACGTAATAAAATGGTAAAATTTTCTTTACAGATTCGATATAGTTCTTTATAATTACATTGTTTCATGTAACTTTTATCTTATGAAACTTCCAAAAATGGAAAAGGCAAACTCTTTCGATTTCAGGATGCTAACGGTATTTCACCTATAGATTGGAATCTAAGAGTTACTAGTATGGCACTTTTTCATCAAGGAGGGATGGCATTTTCATAAAATTGGAAACTTCTGTATTTTAAAAAAATTATAATTGGGGGATTATTTATGAATCGTATGATGAAAGCAATAAGTCTTAATGCAAAAATAGTTGTCATTCTGGCTCTTCTATTAAGCGGAGTTCATCTATTTGCAAAGAAAGCAGCTGCTGCAGAATTTAATTTACCTTTAAATACAAATGTAAAAGGTGTTCTTACGAAAAACATCACCAGCAATACATATACTGTTGAATTAAACAAGGCAGGCAGATTCTTTCTAAATGTTACCTCTTATGTAGATTCCGACACTTACATTCGACTATTAGATGATGAAAATGATGTCGTATTCGATGATTATACTTCAGGTAGTTCAGAAAGTCCTGCTAAATATACGAATTGGGTGGATTTAGAACCAGGGAAATATTTTGTAGAAATTTACAATAAATATGACTGGGACGAGAATATCGGGAATTACACTTTAAAAGCCACTTTTACTGCGGCAAATAATAATGAAGTCGAACAAAACAATGGAACAGTAAACGCACAACCGTTAAAATTCAATCAAGCTGTAACAGGCTTTTTATCCTGGAATGATGAGGTTGATTTCTATAAAGTAACACTTCCGAAGGCTGGACGATTTCATATCGACTTGAATACCTATATCGACTCAAACACTTATATTAAATTACTTGATAATAATAATGAGACAGTTTTTGACCATTATACGGAAGGTAGTTCAAAAAACCCTGCAAAATACTATAACTGGGTGGATTTAGAGCCAGGTGACTATTATCTAGAAGTGTACAATAAGTATGATTGGGATGACAATACAGGGAAATATATTTTAAAAACTTCCTTTACCCCAGCAAATAATAATGAAAAAGAATCAAACAATGGAACGATTGAGGCACAAGCTCTTCCATTTTCTCAAACAGTAACAGGCTTCTTATCTTGGAACGATACTATTGATTATTATAAATTTACCCTTCCAAAGTCAGGAAAGGTTACTTTTAATAGTGTTTCTTATGTTGATGAGACTACTTTTTTCCAACTGATTAATAGTCAAAATGATGAGCTATTAAGCGATTATGTAGAAGGAAGCTCAAAAAACCCTGCAAAATATTCTAAAACAATTGAATTAAAAAAAGGAACTTATTTCTTTAAGGTTTATAATAAGTATGACTGGGATGACAATACAGGGAAATACACTTTAAAAATTACTTCACCCGTGGTGCTCGCTCCGTTAACAGTCGATAAAGTAAGTGATAAATCAACTGTTATAAAGGGAAAAACAGCTAAAAATCAAGAAGTTATTGTAAAAGCTTCAGGAAAAACCTATAAGAAGAAGGCAAATTCAGTGGGGGCCTTTTCCATTAATATTCCGAAGCAAAAGGCTGGAACAAAAATTGAAGTCAGTGCCAAAAACAAATATGGCACAAAGAAAGTATCCATTACTGTTCTAGATAAAACTCCTCCAAAAACACCAACAATTAAGAAAGCAACAGTAACCTACGTAGAAGGTAAAGGGGAAAAAGCTTCGACTATTTATGTGTATAAAGGATCGAAGCTAGTCGGAAAAGCGACCGTAGGAAAAAAAGGTACCTTTAAAGCGAAAATATCAAAGCAAAAAAAAGGTTCGAAATTAGTTGTTTATGCAAAGGATAAAGCCGGGAATAAGAGTGGTTCCAAAACAGTGAAGGTAAAGTAAGAGGAAATTTTTATACGATAACGGAAAACAGAGAGCCTTTTGAATGATTGGATCTCTGCTTTTTTTTAGGACAAAGAATACGCTATTTTCTAAGAATTAGGTAAAAGTAAACAATATGCCCGTAAAATTTTTAAAAACTTAGAAACAAAAAATCTTGATAAGTAATATCAACTTGCGAATAGATATTCTCTTCCCGATAATTGGATGCAAATGAATCCGATTAACAGACTTGATTATAGCGGTGTTAAACTGCATGTTGGTTTCACTATGTTTGAAAAATAAACGGAAAAATTCCGCTTAATTTGGGAAATACCCATATTTCCCTCAAAATAGAGGGAATTTTTCCGCTTATTTTATTCAAATCTTTGGATTTCGGCTTATTTAGAGCAGTTAATCGGAAAAATTCCGCTTATTTCTGCTTCTTAATCCTCCATTAGATACATTAGCCGGAAATTCTCCGCCTATCCCATTTCGAGGTTTAGCATGGTGAATTCCCCAAACTTTTCCATAAGTTATTTATGGGATATAATCCGATAGTTTACAATTAAACAAAACCATATTATTAAGACTAAAGTACCCTTGGACAACATGATCCAAGGGCACATTTTTGTTACTTTATTTCCGTCGTCTTAACAAGCTTATTCACCTTAAAATTCCAATCGGCATCTACTTTAATCTTATAAATCGATTTATACGCTCGAAATTTATCCTCATCCTTCTTAGGAGAATAGATATTATATTCTTCATAGGTAGATACTTCAAACGTAGTTGCATCCAATATTTTGTAGTCGGTTACTTCCACATTTAGGCTTTCTTCTGTTATTCCTTTTTCGTATAAATATTTTGCGTAATCTTTAGATTCCTTGTATGCTGGACCATCTGGGTCAAGTTTATCAGATACATAGGAAAAGTCATTGGAATTAATGGCTGACACACTATCCGATAAGTATGATCTCATAAAGTCCGTTAAAGCTGTTTGTGGATCCTCTACCTTTTCCGTTGGTGATTCATCAAAGGTTAAGTTGATATCGTCATTACTTGTAACGGTAATAATTTGGGATTTTTTAGAACCTGTCGGGAAATTTCGTTTGGCATAAATTTTGACAGAACCATCTGTTGCGATTGGACCAATTTCTTCTGAATCACCTACAGACATTCCGATATCTTTGTCATTAATAAAGATTTCGGCATCACTGTAATTTGAATAGACACTTATGTAGTCACCTTCGAAATTTATTTGATGCTCCAACACATTGTCGCTTGCCTCTGAAAAGTCTACTTTTTCTTTTGCTTTAAAAGTAGAATATTTACCAACGCTTTCAGCTTCAATTTGGAATGTACCAGGGAACGTTTTGCCGAGATCTACCACATCATCTTCCGACTGTATTGTTTTTGCTTTTTTCCCTTTTATAGATACCTTCGTATTTGGGAAATTTGAGGAGACCTTAACATCGATAGGGATAAATTTTATAACATATTGGTCAAAAATGCCCCATTTTTTCTTAGCTTTCTTTTGTAAAATAAATAATTCATTCCCGTATTGATCCTTTATTGGGTATAACTTTTGATCACCTTTAATCTGACTGCTTTGTTTTTGGAGCTGTTTTACTAAGTCCGAGAATTCATTTTCCTTTGTCAAATAAGAGATATACCCCTCAACATCATCTGCTTTTACGAGAATTTCTGTTTGGCCATCATTCATGAGCTTTGTTAAATCTTTCGTATCTTTCTTTTTTACAGCAGTTTCAAATTTATCAATAACCTTATTCGGTTTATATTGCTCTGATAAAAAAAGATAGGCTCCTATTACAATAATGACGAGAGCAAATATAGGAATAATATAATACCATGCTTTTTTCGGAAAGTGATAGGAGCTTTTCACCCTTGTTGAGGATGGTTGCAATGGTACCTCTTCCCCGTTTTTTTCACCACATTGATTACAAAATGTTTGTCCCTGCTGAAGCTTGCTTCCACAATTCTTACAAAAAGTCATATTCATTTCCCTCCTATGCTTTCTTCACGATCTTATTTATAAAGGAGCCGGCATAAGATACGATGAATGAAAAGATGAAACTTCGAATAAACATTCCAAACGGATGAAAGCCAAAAAATAAAGAGGTTGGCTTGTTGATTACATCCGTACCATTGTATTTTAAGACCATTTCCAAATTTGTGAATCCAGCGGTTATACTCATGAATAATGAGTAAATAAGGGAAAAAAGAATAACTGACTTCCAACTAAATGTTTTTGATTTCCCCATTTTGTATCCAGCATATAAAAATAGAGCAATAGGAATAATTATCGCTAGTTTTAAATAAAGATCGATATGATGTGAAGTAAATGAATTTTCTAAAACCCACATCCCTTCACTTACCGAACCTTCGCCTTTAAATCCGGAGAAAATGTGATAGGCAAGATTCCCCTTTTCATTACCTACATTATAATTGAAACCGAATGGTGCGAAATGTAACGAGGACCAAATATAAAACCCGAATTGTAATCCAAATGTTAAATAATAAAATACCTTCATTTTACTCACAGTAAAGAAATCAATATTTTGCTCAAGATATTCAAAGAAGTTATATTTAGAGCCAATAACCCAAAACACAATAATCGAAACAATAGCAAACAGGCCAAAACCTCTATAGAATACGGAAAAACCTTGATGAATTGCTTGACCAAATTGCGGAATTTCTTTAAGATTACCTGTCGTTTTTCTAAAATTCATAGCAAAAAGTATTCCTAAAAAGCTAAATAAGATTCCAAAAAATAGAGTTGACACGAAAACACCAAAAATGGAATAGTTTACTCCCATGTGAAAACTAATATTAAATCCGTGATCGTGAATATTGATTTTCTTTGAAAATCCACTGAACAATGAAAAAATAGAAAGAATGATAGCATAACAAATTCCGATTCCAATAGATTGATTGAATCGTTTCATCAATGAGGTATTTTGAATCTTTCTTCCGGCATAAATGCCTGCCAAAAATAATCCTATGAATGGACCAATTAAATAAATGAGCATTCCGATTCCAACGGTCACACTGCCATTAAAATAGCCTTCGTCTCCAAAAGCACTACCCTTTACACTTGCCGCAATCTTAGGTATTTGTAAGTGTTCGGCCATCACATAATCTGTAAATCCAACAATCGAATCTAATTTAGGCATATTCGTGTCCGTCTCTGTTTCAATTTCCGATAACATATCAGTAAAATTTGTGCCATCCATACTCTCAGTTATCAAGCTATTTAATATAGATTTCGAGCCTGTCATTAAGATCAACGCAAATACAATGACCACTACAAAAGCGGCAACAGCAGAGAGCAGAGACTGCTTTATGTCAAAATTAAATTTAAACCACTTTTGTGCAGGAATATTTGTTAGATCAGCAGATTTTGTCCAAACAACTTCATTCGTACCGTTCCGGGCCGCGACTTGACCACTTACTAGAACATGTCCGCAAGAGGAACAGTATGAATCCGATTTACTCGTTTTCGTTCCACATGATGCGCAAAAAGCACCATTCTCACGAAAATTTACTTTTATATCTGTTTTCTTTAACCTTGTCCCATCATTTGAGCAGTATAAATCATGTTTATTATTTAAATGCCCACATGTACTACAATACATAGATCTCTTCCCCCCGTTGATTAGATGGCAACTTTCATTCCACAGCATTTGCAAAAAGATGAAGTTTCAGGAATTTCCTCTTCACATGACTGGCATACAATGGTCGATCCCAAATCAACTTCTGATTGAATCTCTACCTTCGTACCACAGACACCACAGAATTTGTCATTTTCACTAATAGAAGCACCACACTGGCATTTATGGGCAATTTGATTTTTCTTACTCTGTAATTCAATACTTTTTTGGGCATTAAAGATCATTTTATCGAGTGCGACAATAGATTGTGTAATATCACTGAATTCAGATTGAATGATCTCCCCCTCACGATGCAGCCGATACACTGACTCACCTAATTGAAGGATTAACTCTGCACGTTTGGTCATGTTTTCCTGTACAAGCTTTTTCAATTGGCTAATCTCTTGGGCCGTCTGTAGCTTCTGTTTTCCTTGTTGTAAACTATCTTGGAGTATATTCATTCCTCCACCGAGCTTTGTTTGTAAGTCGCTCATTTTTTCCCCTCCGATTTTGAAATCTTGTATTGCCAATAATTGAGATTAATTTTCTACTTAGGTAGATCGTTAGTATGAATACAAATTAACTATGATTCACTCAAAATATCGACAACAGTAAAATAGTACTAGTATATTTTTCCTGCCCCTTTATGATTTTAAATTTTTTCTTAAATTTATGTCAATAACTTTCGGTAGAGTTTTACAAAAATTATCATAAAATGACATCCTTTATTGCAATTGTATGAAATCCGATGGTTTTTGATTGGTTCATTCTTATTTTTGATCGGTTCTTTCTTAATCGATTGATTGGTGAGTATTTTTTTGAGTGGTTCTCTCTTTTTTATGATTGGTATTAACAACTTGATCGGCTAACATTTTTCCGATAAAAAAAGACAGAGAGTTCGATACTCTCTGTCTTCGTGTCAAAGAAAATTGGGACCTGCAATGTTTGAACAATTCTCTATTATTTTTTTACAACTACCTTTTTAGATGCACTCTTCTTGCCATTTTCTACCGCATAAACGGTTAACGTTTTGCCGGCTTTTTGTTTTTTGATTTTGACTGTGTATTTGCCGGATTTGTTTGCTTTGGCATGGCCGAGTGTTTTGCTTCCGGCTTTTACATAAACAGTCGAACCAGCTTTTGCTTTTCCTGTTACTTTCGTCGAGCTTGATTTAACCGTATTTACGGTTGGTGTTGGTGTTTGGACAGTTACATTTTTTGCTTTGCTGACGTTTTTCGCTTTGTCAGTTGCTGTAACGGATAGTTTTGTTCCGGCTTTTTGCGCTTTAATCTTCACGCTGAACTTGCCATTTTTATCCGCTTTGGCAGAACCCAGTTTCTTCTTGCCTGCCTTAATTGTAACCGTTGAACCAGCTTCCGCTTTTCCTGTTACTTTTGTTGTGCTGCTTGTTACTGTGTTGACTGTTGGTGCTTTTGGAGCTGTTTTGTCAACGACAGTTACTGTTGTTGCTTTACTTACATTTTTTGCTTTATCTGTTGCGGTAACAGATAGTTTTGTTCCGGCTTTTTGTTTCTTAATTTTCACAGTGAATTTGCCGGCTTTGTCTGCTGTCGCCGTACCAAGTGTTGATTTGCCAGCTTTGACAGTGACTTTTGAGCCTGCTTCTGCTTTTCCTGTTACTTTTGTATCTTTGTCAGATACTGTGTTTACTTTTGGTGCTGCAGGTGCTGTTTTGTCTAATACTGTGACAGTTGTTGCTTTGCTTTCGTATTCGCCTACTTTAGCAACGACAGTTAATTTGGATCCTGCCTTTTGTTTTCCATTAAGGGTAACTCTAAATTTGCCATCTTTATCAACTGTGTTTGCGCCTACTAGTTTCGTGCCATTTTTCACTAAAATAGTGGCATTTTTAGAAGCTGTTCCTGTTACTTTTGTATCTTTATCAGATACCGGATTCACTTTTGGTGCTAATGGTACTACTTTGTTGATTTTGATTACTTTTGTTGTTACATGACCAGCTATATCGGTCAATTGTAATTCAAAAATATTTTCCCCTGGCTTATCATCAAGGCTAAGCGTTAATGGAAAATCATTAGAGTACTTTCTTTGTTCATATGGTTCTTTTAAATCCGTTTTCTCTATTTGATCACCATTCATAACAAAGCGGATTACATCGAAGTTGTCAGCAATTGTAGCTGTTACCTTTACTTCTTTCGTGTTGACATCCACTTGTCCTTTTGCAGGTAATCCTTTTACATCAATTGTTGGTGCAGTCGTATCTACAAATACTTTACGTGCAAATTGTAGTTTATTTCCTTTTTGATCGACACCTAAAACGAAAATTTCATGTACTCCATCTTCTTTAAAGGTGATCGTATCGTCAAAGTCGTATGTGGCATCTTCTTTATTCCAATGCGTTTTGACTACTTGATTCGGCGCTCCCTCTTGCCTATTAATTCGAACCTCTAGCTTATCAATTGGTGATTTCGCCGTAATTTTACCACTAAAAGGAACTTCTTTTGAATCATAAATACCTGTTGGTTCTGGTTTAGATGTGCTTGGATCAAGATACGGAATTGTACCATCGTTTACTTCATTCGTAACAGTTGCAGTGTTGCCTGCATAGTCAAAAGCACGAACAATAATCGACGCCTTTTCAAGATCAGGAATAGCTACTGCTTGTGCATCACCAGAAAGGTAACCTAAAAGTTCACCATTTGCAATGATTTCATAGTAACTTATTCCACTTCCATCATCTGCTGCGTTAAAAGATAAAACTCCTTTATCGTATTTCAAATTGTTAATGATTGGTGCTTTTGTATCAACGATTACTGGTACTTGTACAACTTGTGGATCTTTACCAGCGTAATCGATTTGCGATTTAATTTGGTAGTAATATTTACCATCTGGTACTACTTTATTATTTGCTTTACCATTCCATTCATTTAATGAATCGTATGAATAATAGGATCCCGGTCTTGAAGCATCATAGTAGTTTTTCCTTTGATCATAATGAACATTTAATTTACGGATCTGATTTTTATCTTTATCTAAGATGCTGTATTCCACAGATTTACTATTTCGTAAGAATGATAATACAGGTGTAATAGCATCACTTTCTCCGTCACCATTTGGAGAGATGGCAATTTTATCTTTATAGAATTCTTCTTTTACAGGATCAAATCCTAAATCATAGCCATTCTCATCAACCATTTCTGATACTCCATAGAATGATTCTTCATCATCATATACCATCGCATCAAGAACTGGTGGTTGGTTCCAGTCACCTTTGAAGCCTAAGTATGGAACAGACAGACTTGGAGCTTCATCTTTCACATCTTTGAAAGTAACGAATCCTTCAACGAAGTAGCCGTTTTTCATTAATGCTGTTAGTGCTTTATCTGCTTCAGAAAGATCAATGCTTACTGTAACGTCTTTTGTTTTACCCGCTTGAACAGTTACTTCAGAATCGACCGATACTTTTGCATCTTTAATTTCTTGTGCTGCTTCTGCATTTAGTAATGTGCCATCCTTGTCTTTTCCGATTAAGTCAGTTAATGGTTTAGTGTCTACTTTATACGTTACATCTTTATCACTAAAGTTCGTTAATGTTAATGTAAAGTCGAATTTGTTGCTTGTAATTTCTTTTAAATTTACTTTCGGTGCGTTTGTGTCTTTTGCGGTTACATAGACAGGTGTTGTTACCGCTGCATCAAGTTTCATTAATCCAGCACCTTCACGGCGAGGTGAATAGAATGTTTTCACATCTGGATCAACAAGTGGAACGGCAGTATTCATTAAAAGTGTTTTTGCCTGTTCAACTTTTTCGGCACCTGTTAAGTCTTTAAATAAATCATTTTGTTTCATATACTCTAATACAAGTGCTGCTCCACCTGCAACATGTGGTGCCGCCATTGATGTACCGCTCATTAAACCATATTGGTTGTTGTTAAGCGTTGAATAAATTTGTCCACCTGGTGCAGTGATTTCCGGTTTGAAGTCAAGATTTGGTGTGACACCCCAAGAAGTAAAGTCACTCATTTGACCTGCACTTGGATTATCGATTTCCGATTTTTCACCTTTGAAAGTGATTTTTACAGCTTTCCCTTTATCCAATTCAGCTTTTAATTTTTCCCCATCTGCTTGTAGCATGAATAGTTGAGGTATTTTAATTGCTGCTTCTGATGCCATACTTACGAGACCTGTTTGGTTATTGTAAATAATTACACCAGCTGCTCCTGCTGCCTGTGCATTTTTTGTCTTTGTAACAAAATCAAGTGTTCCACGTTGTACTAACGCATACTTTCCTTTGAAATCTTTCCCTTCGAAGTCGGTAACATCACCGATTCCCGCTGCCAATACATCGAAGGTTTTTTGTTTAACATCATTTGGATGAACACTGCTTGCTGAAAGATAAGCAGCTGTCCCTTTTTCACCGTTAATATCATATTCAAGGCCATCCACTTGCATTTTTGAATTTTCAAAAGATGCGACAGAAATGGATTCCGGCGAAAGACTTGGAGCACCAACAAGACCGATATCCGGGTTGGATGCTAATGGGTTAAGTGTTCCGCCACCAATATTTGTTGAGTTACCTGCAGAAATTGACATTAACACACCATTGTCTACCGCACGTTTAATCGCTTGTTGTTCAGGATCATTTTTATCAACAAATGATGCTGTTGAACCTAAGCTCATGTTCATTACATCAGCACCAAGCTGAATACCATCATCAATTGCTTTAATATAAATATCACCGAATGTCGACGGCATTGCTGGGTCGTTTCCGAATACTTTAAGTGCTAGTAATTGTGCTTCAGGTGCAACCCCTTGAATTCCACCATTTTTTTCGTCCCCGTTTGCTGCAACAGTACCTGATACGTGCATACCATGCATTGATGCATCAGGACCTAGATCCCTAATTTCATCGTTTTTATCTGCATAGTTGTATCCATAAGGAACTTTTTCTGTGTAGTATTTTCCCGGAAGCTTGTCCTTTGTAATGATATCTTTTACGGAGTTTTCCGATAGTTTCGCTTTTTTATTATCTGATAGGATCATATCTTTATGACTAGAATCGATTCCTGTATCGATGACACCGACAACCATTCCGTCACCTTTGTATTTAAGATCCCATGTTTCTTTTGCACCTACAAGATCTTTACTTGAGATCATTTGTGGTGTTACTTTAGGACGCTCATATTTATTTGTAATGTAGACATTTGCTACATTCGGAAGCTTTTTTAGCTCATTAATTTTTCCATATTCAATATGACCACTTATTCCGTTTACAACGGTTGTAAACTTATTTTCAACTTTAAGGTTGATTTTCTTTTCTTTTACATCTGAAATAAAATTGGTTTGTTGTTTATTTACATCTGATTGTAGTGAGGCTTGTTTTGATTTTGGTAGGTCTTTATAGCGTTTCCCTTGCTTTGTCGCATATTCAATCGCTGGTTGGCCTTTTAACTCAACGATAACACGGACTTTTTCGTTGCTTTTATACTTTTGTGAATTTTTTAATTCACCTAATCGATTTTTCTTATTTAATGATTGTTTTAACTGTGATTTGGTGCTTGAATTCGTTTGCGCATTTGCCTTTGTACCTGCGAACGCACTTGAGAATGCAAGGAAGAAAATAATCATCATGAGTGCTATTTTCTTCATTTTCTTGAACTGCTTCACACGTTTCCCCCCGTTTCTAGTTTTTAAGACAAAAAATGACTCTGTTGATTATCAACAAAGCTTCTTCCAAAAAGACTAGTTTTATAGCCCCCTTTCAAATTAATAGAAAAAATTGCATAGGTAGGACAAATTAACCTATACGATAAAAACTTATCACTTTTAATACGTTTAGTAAATAGAGAATATACTAAATTAGTCAAAAATTTATAATGTTCTACTAATTGATTATTTATTTTACATCCATTGGATAATATAAAAGGCTTTTTTACTAGAGTGATAAATGGCTTTTTCGTTAAAAAAGTAAAAATGAGGTCGAAATGGAGGGCGTTCGTGCATCTCGTGTTTGCTTTTTCTTGTATTCCTGGTCGAATTGGGTACCCCCAACATCAAAAAAACGGGCGATCGCCCGTTTCTTTACTTCCCTATATATTTATAGTAATCCAAAATTCCTTGGTATATTGCTTTTGCTGCAATGTCTCTATATTTATTGGATGCAAGTTTACTTGCGTCTTGTTTATTAGATAGGAATCCGAGTTCCACAAGAACCGCTGCAAGTGGATTGGAATTAATCACTCGGTATTCTTCTTTTTTTACACCTCGATTGGTCGTGTCAATTGCTTGTACGAGGCGTTCGTTGATAAAGGTTGCAAGCTGCTTACTATGATTCGCTCGGTCTGCCGGTCCACCATTATGGTAATATGTTTCGGTTCCATTGGCACTTGCTTTTGAAAAGAAATTGCAATGAATGCTGACAAATGTATCAGCGTTTGCTTTTACCCCAGTATCGATACGATCTTCCAGCGTTGGATATGTATCACCGGTACGCGTCATCACTACTTCGATTCCCGCACTTTTCAATAGTTTTTCAACACGTTGAGCTACATTTAATGTAACCTCTTTTTCTACCAGCTTATTTCCGCTTGCTCCCGGGTCCTTTCCACCATGGCCTGCATCAATAACGATGATTTTTCGGTTGGCAGGTGTGGTAGATTGGAGATATTGTGTACTAACATAGCCAGCTATTTTCCCTGAGGTTACATATGCCCAGCCTGATTTAACGTCGTACATAGTAACTTTTGTTCCCTTTTTCAATACTCCTACCGGTTTGCCTTTAGTACTTCGCGTTTTGCGGACATTTAGTTCTGAAACGTTGACAATGCGCTGTCCATAGGATTGTCCGTGTCCATTAACCGTTGGTATGCTTGGTTTCGGTTTGGATGGTGCCGGAGTTGGTTTTGGCGCAGGCTTTGGGTTTGGTTTCGCCACCGGTTTTGTATTTGCCGGTTTTGGGTTTGGTTTCGCCACCGGTTTTGGTGCCGCTTTTTTAACCGGCGTCGGCTTCTTCACTGTTTTTAAATAGGTTTTGCTGACATATCCTTTTAGTTTGCCATCAATTATGTATACCCAATTGCCTTTAATTTCATAAATTTTAACTTTCTTGTTCTTTTTTAGATAGCCAACTGATTTGTATTTCGTTCCGGGTCCTTTGCGAACATAAAGTGTCGTTGCATTGACGATACGTTCACCGATTGCTTTTTTCACTTTAGAGGTTGTATTCTTCTTCACAATCGTTGGTTTCTTTTTAGCAGTGACCTTTTTTAAATATTTCGAACTTACATATCCCTTTGTACTTCCGTAAGTAATATACGCCCAGCTTTTTTTAATCTCGTACACTTTAACTTTTTTATTCTTCTTTACATAACCGAGAGTTTTATATTTTGCGCTCGGTCCTTTTCGAATATAAAGACTAGTGGCTGTGACGGTATATTCACCTAATGGTTTTATTTTCTTTATATTAGGTGGTTTAGCACTTGCGGCATATCCGATGTTTCCGAAAGAAGTAAACATAAGAATGATTGCCATGATAAAGAATAGAATTTTTTTCATCAGATTCGCCCCCCTCTTTTAGTAATATTTTGCCATGTCATATTCTATCATAATTCGACAATAAATTTGGTAGTTTTGTAGAAAAAAGGTCCTAGTTATAAGGAATTGGTTCTTTTGAACTACACGCCTTTGCGATAGGTCATATGGAACACAAGACATTTCCCGAGAAATTTAGACAAAATACTTTGCGCTTTGTCGAATGTTGATTTATGGAGTTAGATGTCATTAATCATAAGAAAAAAAGCCCTCTCACAACTGAGTTTGGGCTCTTTAGTGTTTACAACTTAATTTTATGATAAAAATTATACGTATTTTCTTAACGGCCTGTTTCATAGGTTGATGACAGTTATGATTATTTTTTCCACTATTCTCCCCCTGCTTTTAGACTAGTCTTTTTGTAATACATTTGTAATCTATTTTACGCAAAAATTGTGAAAAATTATGTCAAATTTCCTCACAAAATATAGTATTATTTAAGATAGCTAAATCTATTTATCTATTATTGGAGGTGGATACAGATTTGAAAAAGCGTGTTGCTTCGCTCCTTTTCATCTTCTGCATACTATTCTTCTGCTGCATGTGTATGCCATCCAGCTTAAGCTCAGTTCATGCCGCAAGTAAAGACATTGTAAATCCTAACCAAACATATACGTATAATAAAATGGTTCGAGATATTAAAAAACTTGCCAAAAAATATCCATCTATTATTCATTATCGAACGATTGGTAAAAGTGAATATGGCAAACCAATTTATGCTATTTCTTTAGGCACAGGGAAATCGACGGTTTTTATAAATGGTTCCCATCATGCAAGGGAATGGCTGACGACGAATCTCAATATGTATATGCTTGATCAATACGCTCAATACTATTTGTCGAATAAAAAAATCAATGGCTATGATGTGAAAAAGATATTGAGTCAAACGACGATTTGGTTTGTTCCAATGGTGAATCCTGATGGGGTCACACTACAGCAGTCTGGGTTAAAAGCTTTCCCGAAAAAAGATCATGCGAAATTAATTAAAATGAATGAAGGAAGTAAAAATTCCAAAAGATGGAAATCGAATGGGAAAGGTGTCGATTTGAACCGGCAATATGATGCCGATTGGAAGCATATTAAGTCGAACCCTGGAAAGCCAAGCTGGAGCCTTTATAAAGGAAAAGCACCCGTGACGGCAAAAGAAACGAAGGCGATCGTTGCTTTCGTGAAAAAAATAAATCCCGAAATGACGGTTGCCTACCATACAGCTGGCAAAATTCTTTATTGGAATTTCCATCAGTCGAAAGCATTATACAAACGGGATCTAGCGTATGCGAAAGCAATTGGGAAATTGACAAAATATAAACTTATTTATCCTGAGAAAAATCCATCCGGCGGTGGCCTTACTGATTGGTTCATTTCTAAATACAAACGACCTGGCTTTACCCTTGAGATTGGAACATATCCCGGAAATACGAATCTCAAAGTCTCTCAATTTAAACAATCATGGAAAGAAAATAAGTTTGTTGGTCTATATGTAGCGAAACATGGATATTCATTATTTAAAAAGCATTAGCCCTGATTAGGCTTGACAAGCTTTTGTTTTGCAAAGAAAATCCGAATTTTGATCTTCTCGCAAAAAAGGTCGCTCTTTGACTTTTATTGTCGGGAGGTTTTAACCTTGTGGGGCTAGACTTTGAGCTGGATAGGATTGAAATGTTATACTTTCCTTTAAAAAAATACATTAATCGGTTGAATCTTTTTTTGTCGAATAAACGTCTATATTAGGGAGAAGAAGTGAGAATTTTTACATATCTAATAAGAATGTATTTTTCCCTATCGGATTAAATTTTTTAAATAAATTACTATTTTTAATAAGGAAGGATTACGAATGATGAGAAGTCAGAAACATACGAAAAAGAAAAAATGGTTAACAGTTTTGCTGATCGTTGTAGGACTTTCTGTTGTAGGCGGGGGTGCGTATGCATATTCAGTATGGCATTCGTTTGATAGTGCCGTCAAAAACATCCATAAACCTGTTGAGCGCAAACAGCCCGTGAAGAGAGCGAAGGAAGTAACTGTTAAAAACGGGGATCCATTTTCAATTTTGCTACTTGGTGTCGATGAGCGCAAAAATGATAAAGGTCGTTCAGATACGATGATTGTCATGACGGTCAATCCGCATTTGAAATCGATTAAGATGCTAAGTATTCCACGTGATACTCGTACAGAACTTATTGGACGAGGAACGGTCGATAAAATCAACCACGCCTATGCATATGGTGATGTGGAGATGTCGATGGATACAGTTGAGCATTTTTTAAATATCCCAATTGACTATTATGTAAAGGTGAATATGGAAGGATTTAAAGAAGTCGTTGATGCTGTTGGCGGTGTTAAAGTACACAATGATTTAGAATTTACTGCAGGTGGGGTCACCTTCCCAGTCGGTAATTTAACTCTCGATGGGAAAAAGGCTTTGAAGTTTTCCAGAATGCGTCATGATGATCCGGAAGGTGATTTCGGACGTCAAAAACGTCAACGGGAAATTATCGAATCGATTCTCGACGAAGGTGCAAGCATCTCCTCTCTCTGGAATTACGATAATATCTTTGATGCACTTGCAAAAAATGTGAAAACAAATTTCACCTTTGAGGAAATGCTGGGCATTCAATCCCAATACAAAGACATTAGAAAAAACATTGAAGAACTCAAAGTAGAGGGTGAAAACGAATGGATTCCAAATGAGTCCGGCAAAAACATCTATTACTATTCTGTAAAAAATGAAGAAAGACAAAAACTCTCGGACCTCCTACGTAACCACTTAGAACTTGGCCAAGAAATGGTATCAGCCGGACAATAAAAAAACGCATCCGTCCATAAACAAAATGGACAGATGCGTTTTTTGGTACCTGACACCAAATATTCAAATCTCTAATATTTATTCACCTAATGCATAAACGGTGTCAGGTACCGTTTATGCATTTTTTTAATATTTATTCAGTTTTTGCATATTCGGTGCCTGACACCATTATTTGAAGATGTTGGCGACTTTTTGGACGACGAGTTTGCTGCCGCCGCCTTTTTCGACTCCTTCGATGAGAATAGCGATAAGGAGGTCTTTTTTGTTGGAATCGTAGGCGACGAAGACTCCGTTTTCTTTTCCTTTTTCGTCTTTTGAGCTTTTTAATTCGGCTGTTCCTGTTTTGCCGGCTAGTGCTCTGTTAGGTAGGTTCGCTCCATGGCCGGTCCCCCGTGGATCAGCGACGACTTGGCGGAGCATAGCGCTAATTGATTTGGCAGTACCGCTACTTATGACATGTTCCTTCCAAAGCCCTGTTTCCTTTTCATCTAGAAGTAAATACGGCTTGATCATATTTCCACTGTTGATAAACGGTGTATATGCAGTAGCAAGCTGTAAAATATTCGTCAACATTTGACCTTGGCCATAACCCGTATCCCCTAACATGATACTATCGTTTTTCAATGTTCCATCCGATGACACTTGCGATTTCTTCAATGGATACGTAAAAGGAATTTCTTCTGCAAAGCCAAAGTTCTTTAATCCCTTCACAAATTTATCGCCGCCCATATCAAGGGCTGCCTGTGCGAAAAAGATGTTATCGGAATATATCATCGCAGTTTGCATGTTAACCGGACCAGATGTTTCGTGGACGCGAGTAATTTTATAATCACCCCAACTTCCACCTTTCCCCCACGTTTTTCCATTTATTGTTTTTGTACTGCTTGTATTCAACGTCCCATTTTCCAATGCAATCGCACCTGTAATCGGTTTGATGGCTGAACCAGGGGCGTAGGATAGTGCGAAACGGTTAATTAATGGTTGCAACGGATCCTTTTCTAGCTTCGCATATTCTTTACTCGATACACCTAAAGCAAAATCATTCGGGTCAAAAGAAGGTGAGCTAACTAATGAAAGGACCTCTCCAGTAACCGGATGAATGGCTGCCGCCGTACCAGCGTTCCCCTTCATTTCGTTATATATTTTCGTCTGCAAGTCCCCATCGATCGTGACTGAAATGTTTTTCCCATCTTGTACTTTATTTTCAGCAATGACTTTTTCGGTACCATCTGGCTTAACGATTGAAATCGTTTCTCCAGCCTTCCCGCGCAATTGTTCATCAAACACTTGCTCCAACCCGCGTTTTCCGATGACACTACTTTCCGTATAGCCTTTTCCCTTGTGCTTCTCTAATTCTTCTGCCGTGATCGGCCCAACATAACCTACTAAATGTGCAGCTGCTTTGCCGAAAGGATACACCCTTCCTTCTGCATTTTGTTTATCAACACCAGGAAGCTCATATAGCTTTTGAACAAGGTCCTCCTTCGTCGAAGGGATTTTTTTAATCGGCACGAACAAATCCGGTTTTACCCATGAAGCGTTTAACTTTTGATCAATTTCTTTAACAGACATATCTAATAAAGAAGCTAATTGTTTCTTCACTTCCGCATCATGTCCATCCATTTTTTCCGGAATAACACCGATTTGAAAGACTTCACCATTTACTGCCAGTTCACTGCCATTTCGATCACGAATTTCGCCCCGTTTTGGACTTACGGTAACAGGTTTGATTTTATCGCCTTTTTCAAGTCCTGGTAAAAGTAAACTCGGTTTCCAATCAATATACCAATTGGACTTGTCATCTTTCTCTTCTTTTTTCAATGTCACTTTCTCTTCATATTTGACATTACCAGCCATCGTATGAAAGGAGATTTGTAGCGGGATCGACACCTTTTCTTTCTTTTTAAAATCGTCCTCTCCCAACTTTTTATAAGTAACTTTTAAATCGCTAATTTCTAAATCCTTGTATACTTTCGGATAGCGATCGACATAGTCCTCAGGCTTAAATTCCTTTTTCACACTGGATGAGAGGTACTCGTTGTACATTTTATTAAAATTATTTTTATCCCAAAGTTTCACATATTCATTTAATCGATCATTCGGTGAAGGTTCTTTTTCACAAGCCGCTAGAACAAATAGTAACATAGCAAAAGCAAAAAATAGTTTTTTCATAATTAACCTCCTCTATTTTGACTCGTATTGTCAAAACATCTATAGTAAAAAGTTAATAATTCCTTGATTTAAAGAGCTTCACAAGCAAAAAACTTGCCACCCCCTGAAACCTAAGGATAATTGAGGTTACCACACACACAATACCTTAGAACAGGAAGTGACAAGTTGTATCCTCAATTATTAACCTATTTACTCGAATTTATCAAGTATCAAGAACATATTATTCGTTATTTATTGACTCTTCTTGTAGGTGAAAATATGTTTGAGAAACCAACGGAAGAGCCCGTTAATATGCCTTATCGAAAGCTTCAGGTAGATGATCTTCCGATTATTGAAACGATTGAACAGCTTGACTATAAAATTCTTTTACAAGAGTTCTATGAGCAGCACGGGAAACCTCTCAAACCGGTTCAAAGGCGTGCTAATTCAAAAGTATCAGTACCTAAATCATTGAACTGTCCACAGTGTGGTGCTCCTTCGGACTTTCTTTATGCCAACAATGGAGATAAAGGTCAGTTTCAATGTAAGGTATGTTCTTGTCTATTCAGTGATAAGAATCGTTTTTCCAAAGAGGCTATTTTAAAATGCCCTCACTGTGCCAGAACTCTTGAGAAGATCAAGGAACGGAAAGATTTCTCCGTTTTCAAGTGTAAAAATAATGACTGTTCCTATTATCAAAAGAAGCTGCAAGCGATGTCTCCCAAAGAGAAGAAACGATTTGAAAAAGATCCTCAAGCATTTAAAGTAAGATATATTTTTCGTCAGTTTCATATAGACTTTTTACCTTTGTCTAAACAATCACCTGAACTTCCAAGGGTTGATTTGTCCAAGATCTATGCTTCACCACATACATTGGGTTTGATTTTGACCTATCACATAAACTATGGACTTTCGGCCCGTAGGACAGCAGCCATTATGCAAGATATCCACGGTGTAGCGATTTCTCATCAAACGATATTGAATTACGAAAACAGTGTGGCACTTTTGCTTAAGTCTTATGTGGATCATTATCCGTACGAGCTTTCCGATCAATTCTCCGGAGATGAAACTTACATCAAAGTGAACGGAAAATGGCACTACTTATTTTTCTTTTTTGATGCGGTAAAAAAGATTATTCTTTCCTATCCTGTGTCTCCTAATCGGGATACAGCATCAGCCATTCGAGCCATTGATAAAGTGTTAGTGAAGATGAAAGAGATCCCGGAGAATCTTACCTTCGTAGTCGATGGAAATCCAATTTACCTTCTGGCTCAACACTTTTTCGCCCAGCATGGAATTCGCTTTGATGTGAAACAAGTCATCGGATTGACGAATGAGGACCCGGTTTCGGCTGAATATAGGCCTCTGAAACAAATCATCGAGAGACTGAACCGAACTTTCAAGGGCAATTATCGCTCTACGCATGGCTTTGGATCCGAACAAGGATCTGTTTCTTATGTCACCCTGTTTGTGGCTTATTTTAACTTTCTACGTCCTCATGCATCCCTAGAAGGTAAAGTGCCTGTTGTTAATCCAGAGATATCAGGGTTGCCAACAATGCCAGCTCGATGGACAAAGCTTATTGGACTAGCCCAACAGTGGATTTTTGAACAAAGGTCTGCCTAACTTTTTGTTTAGCAGAGCCCTTAAGCTTTTGAGCTATTCAGCAATCGGCGGAGCGAACTCTTGACAAACCGAACTTGCCAATGGTTTAAAATTGTAAAAACCAAGGGCTTATTTGGCATGCCTTCTTTTTGTCCCCTTCGCCCTTGTTATCCTGAATTCAAACCATTGGCGTGTTTGTCAAGAGCGATTGCGGGGCCGTTCCACCAATAACTGTAAAGAGAACTGAGTGTCTATTGAGTTTTCATAGAACTTTTGACACTACCTTTTGACTATACACCTATTATACAAAAGAAATAGACAACTATTCTAAAATATTAACTTCAACTGGCATTGTAATCATTTTGAAATGTTCTTTTTCTAAAAAAGGGGGTGCAATTGTCGAATAATTTGATAGAATAGTAGTTAATATTGTAATAATGGGGGGAATTAAGTTTTGAAAAAGACGTTCGTGTCGGTTGCTGCTACCACGATAATAACTACGGCCATTGCAACACCATCCATGGCTGCTACATACAAAGTAAAAAATGGCGATTCATTGTGGAAAATCGCAAACAAATATGACACAACCGTAGCCAATTTAAAAAAGTTAAATAATTTAAAAAGTGATATGATTAAACCGAATCAAGTGCTAACCGTTTCTAAATCTACCAAAACGGTTTCGAAAGTATCTACAGCAAAAAATACTTCAACCTCAAAAACATATACCGTAAAAAAAGGGGACTCCCTAAGTAAAATTGCTAATATGTACAAGGTTTCGGTCGCTAACTTAAAAAGTTGGAACCATTTAAAATCCAATATAATCTATCCCGGGGACAAATTAAAGGTTTCAAGCCAAAATTCAACGACATCTCAGTCGAAAAAACCTGCTGCTACTAATAAAACAACATCACCGACAACTACTGTTGGGACAAGCTATTTGGTTAAGTCTGGGGATACTTTAAGTAAAATCGGTAAACAATTTGGCGTATCTGTCTCCGAATTAAAAAAACTTAACAAACTAACATCTGATATGATTTACGTTGGGCAGAAGCTTATTATTAAAAAACAAGCTGGACAAGCCACTACCACGCCAAAGGTAAATACACCGGCAAAATCACCATCACATTCTACTGGGACAACCTATATCGTTAAATCTGGGGATACCTTAAGTAAAATTGGTAAGGAATTTGGCGTATCTGTCGCAGAATTGAAAAAACTTAACAAGCTTACATCCGATATGATTTATGTTGGCCAGAAACTTAATATTAAACAACAAGCCGGACAAACTGCTGCCCCGCCAAAGGTAGATAAACCAGCGGGCTTAAGTTCAACGTTTTCTGTTAAAAAAGTCATTGATACAGCGAAAAAATTAGTAGGCACTCCATATGTATGGGCTGGAGCGACCCCGAGCGGATTCGATTGCAGCGGATTCATTTATTATGTATACAACAATGCAGGGTTATCTTTACCACGCATATCTAGTGAAGGGTATTACAATCGTTCCTATTATGTAACTAAATCACCACAACAAGGGGATTTAGTATTCTTTACAGGTACATATAAAAGCGGAATCTCTCATCTAGGAATCTATATTGGCAACAACCAATTCATCCATGCGAGTTCAGACGGAGTACAACTCTCCTCACTTGATAACTCCTATTGGAAATCACATTTTGATGGATTTAAAAGATTGTATGATGCGGATTAATCGACATCAAGAAAGCCCACATTTCGATGTGGGCTTTCTTGTGATTATATGATTATGGAAAAGTGTATTTCTTCTTATCGAATTGATACAATCCATAGTCTTGAATAACAGATGTATGTCCAAGTTGACGTATCCTCGTTGGTAGGCACATGTGTGATAACGTGCAACACAGTTTTAACATAAAAAGTTAGACGAATTTGCTGTCAAAATTAATCGTATTTTCCCGGGAAATGTCATTTATAAAAATCAAGTTGGAACATATAAGTCGGATTTCGAGGGATTTTTTATCTAGGAGAGAATGGCCAAATATGGTATAATTGGCGAAATATTTTAATTTAAACATTTCATCCGTTCCCTTTTCATTCGATTAAACGGAAAAAAGAACGATCCATTACTGAAAAAGGTAAATTTAACCCTTTCTCCACGTAATTATAAAAATGAAATGAGGTTATTCATTGAAAAAAGCAATTTTTCTACTGTGTTCTATCATTCTCTTAACAGGGTGTAGTGATGTCAAACACAATAATAAAGTGGAATCGTCCTTCTCACAAGTGATAAAAAAAGGTGGAAGTCATGAAATCGATTTGAATTCACTAACCGATTTCACTTGGGACAAAGCATTCATTTTCCCACCCTACACAGTGCAAGAAAGTATAAATGAACAACTGGGCACTAAATTTAAAGATCCAAGTAATATCGACAGGAGAGATGATATTTATTTACTCGTTTTCCTCCAGAAAAGTAAAGTTGTTCAATATGCAGAAATCAATCGGCAGCATCTAGATTTTTCTTTAGATAAGGAATACCTCACTCCAGAAGATGCGACGGTTAAGATAGTAAAACGATAAAAGAAAAGGTGCTGCCCGCTGATGGACAACACCTTTCTTCATACTACTTATTTAGTTCTTCAAAAAATTTAATATTGGTATCGAAATTCGGTACAGATTGGGTTTCTTCTGCTTGTTTGACTAGTTTTACAACCATATCATTATATGGTGTCGCAATTCCTTTTCCTTTTGCCAATCGCGGTACGACCCCATTGATATAATCTATTTCAGACTTACGTTTCTTTTCTAAGTCTTGCAGCATGCTTGCTCTTAACAATCTGGAAGGTTCCATAAAGTTCCGAAGTGTTTGGACACGTTCAGGAATATCGTTTTCGCTTTTTATTTCTAATGAAGCAATATCGAATGTATTCATCTTTGCAAAAGTTACACCGTTTGCATGACCAACTTTGATTGTTTCATCGGCAATATGCGCTGCACTTACAATGCTAACCTCATGATCAATAACCCCGCCAAACTCTGTGTTCAGTGCAGCTGATAACCCACTAAATGCATTGTTGATCAGTAATTTTGACCATTTCGTACCAACCAAGTTATCGGAAATATGTGTACCCCCAACAAGGTCCAAAATCGTTTTGATCTCGTGAATTCTTTCCGTTATTTCACCGTTTAATTCCCCGATTTGGAAAGCATACTCTTTAAAGTGGGCGAACTCTGTTGTCAGTTTTGATACTCCTGGCTCCATAAATGTTGCGCCAAATTCAACGGACCCGGCAATCACCCGTTCGCGGCCAACAATGGATGCAACCTTTTCTTCAGGTATCCCGTTTTGCAAGGAAAGGACAACACTTTTGTCATCTAAAAATGGAAGCAAGTTTTGCAACACTGAATCATTATATAATTGCTTCGTTAACAGCAAGACTAAATCATAGGTTCCCGACATATTGTCAGGAGTAATAGCTTTCACTTTTGTTTGAAAATCAGTCGTGCCGATAATTTTTGCGCCCGATTGATTTAATGCGTCAACATGTGCTTGATAAACATCGATTAACTCTACATCTTGTCCACCGGCAGCAATATATGCTCCGGCGATCGTTCCTAGTGAACCTGCCCCTAATATTGCGATTTTCATTTGAATATCCTCCTTACTTTTCAGCTAAATAATCGTATATAACAGTTGGAGATGCCAAAGAAAGCTCTGTAATAATATGAGAAGCTGATACGACCTCTAGTACTGGCAAATCAGCCATCGGTGCAAGCGCATGGGCGAACAGCTCGAGTCTTGCAGGACCTGACCAAGCACCAAGAATTTTAATATCAGTAATTTCGCTACGAACCAATTCGCAAATTCTTGGATATCCATTATAGTCCGGCATTTTTTTCAACATATAATTCGGTTTAACGATTTCTTTAAGTGCCTCTGAATGGTCAAGCGGAAAATGCTTATACCCCATCGTTGCTGTTGCTACTCGCAAACTGCCATAGTCCAAGAGTCCCACTAAGGTATCGGAATCTACATATAAACTAGGCTTGCCCAGCTTTTTAGGATACGCTGCGATTTCCCTGCCTGATGCGATGGCAGGAAAGCTATCTACATACATTGCGTGGAGATAATCCCCTTCCTCCCCTTCAAAACTAACAGGTATGACTTGTCCACACTCTGTGTAGGATCCAAGCCCTGTCACATCCGGCATCTTCATGATTTCAAATCTGACAAGCGGATCTTTTACTTCCAATGGTTCTGGAACTATTTTTTTTAAGCTTTCCAGGTCGGTTCTATATAAAATGTTTAAGTATTCGCGATTATAAAAACGATACGGTCCTAATGGAAACGCCCCTGCATCTAACGGAGTTGTAAACTGCTTTACCACGTCTTCCTTTTTCATCTGAATAGCACCTCCACATTTTGAATAAATGATGTTCTTATCTATAATTCCCTACATCTATTATTTTAAATCTGATTTTACATTTAATCTAATACATAATAATATATAAATATATTTACTATAATAAATGAATGGAGTGTTCAAAAATAGATGGAGCTGCTTCAATTAAAATACTTTCAGACAGTCGCTTATACAGAACATATTTCTAAGGCAGCTGAGCAATTAAATATTGCCCAGCCTTCCTTAAGCCTGACAATAAAGAGACTTGAAGATGAATTGGGCACAAATCTTTTTAATAGAAAAGGTAGGAATATCGAGTTAAGTTCATCTGGAAAAATTCTTTTGAAACATGTAAACAAAATTTTTACCGAAATTGAAAAGGCAAAAATGGACATTCAATCTCACGATCAAGAAAATGCACGTACGATCAAAATTTCAATTTCTAATCCAAGATTCCTTTCAGGATTGATTAGTGAATACATTACCCGCCATCCAAATACGAAAATACAACAAGGAGTTGGGGTAAAAAGCGGAATAGTGACTAGCTTGAAAAAGGGAGATATTGATTTAGGAATAGCTGGTCCACCGATAGTGGATGAAGAGATTGAAAGTTGTGTACTCGTGGATGAGGATATCGTACTCGTTCTTCCTTCTAGCCATAAGCTGGCAGGTGAATCTAAAATTTCCTTAAGCAAAGTCGCCAATGAACCATTTATTTCCCTCGCCAACAATGAAGAATATAGTGGATTTACAACGGCTCTATGCGAAAGAGCTGGATTCACTCCTACTAATAATTTCGAGGTAGATTCTAGTCTATTAGCGGAAATCATTAAGCTCGATCAAGGTGTGGCGTTACTTCCCATTTCGGTATGTAGAAAACTCGATTTACATTACGTAAAAATCGCAGATATTTATCCAACATATACAGTCGGGCTATCGTGGGTAAAAGATGGTTTGTTATCTCCTACGGTGAAAGAGTTCCGGGATTTTATTATAGCGTACTTTAAAGAACACTATGAAATGTTCAAGGATCACTGAAGGTTTTTGATTAGGGTGCATTCTTTTAATCGTCCTTTTTTAGATTTTTACATTGGAATCAAGGACTTCATCTCACTTTTTCGGATATCATGTTCTCGTTTTTTCAGATTCGAATACTTCGGGCAGGTTCGAGCACTTCGGATCGCATTTTCAACTATCAAGTTCCCGTATCCAGCCGATTCGGGCACTTCGCTTCACCTTTCCTACTATCAAGTTCTCGTATCCGACAGTTTCGAGCACTTCGCTTCACCTTTCCTATTATCAAGTTCCCGTATCCAGCCGATTCAGGCACTTCGCTTCGCCTTTCCTACTATCAAGTTCCCGCTTCCAGCCGATTCGGGCACTTCGCTTCACCTTTCCTACTATCAAGTTCTCGTATCCAGCGGATTCGGGCACTTCGCTTCACCTTTCCAACTTTCAAGTTCCCGCTTCCGGCCGGTTCGGGCACTTCGCTTCACCTTTCCTACTATCAAGTTCCCGCATCTTCTTTTGCATTCAATCCCCATCATGGCCGAAATAGTAAAAAACAATTTTTCTACGTCACACTCCTATCAAAAAGAACATGCAACCTTTCCAAATACGGTCGCATGTTCTTATCCTACTATTTATAAATAAAATTTAAATCGGCCGCCAGCATATTGTGATCGGACGTATTCTAATGGGGTGCCCGATCGCAGGTTGGCAACGCGTTCGATTTGAAGAATAGGAGAATCGATAGGGACATCGAGCAGTTTGGAGATGCGCTCTGTCGCACCGATCGCTTCAATTGATTGTTTGGCGTCTCCGAGTTGATAGCCTTTTTTTACCTCGATGAATTCGTAAAGGGAATGTTGAATATCTTCCTCTTTCAGCCCTTCTGCGATAGAACATGGAACGATGGATGTTTCGATCGCAATTGGGATTTCGTCACCTAAACGGATTCGTTCGATATGGTAGACATCTGTTTCAATATCAATTTGCAGCTTTTCTGCTTCAACCTCATTCGGTTTTCGAACGCTGAACAAGGTAATTTTGCTGCTCGCCTTCATTCCGCGTTGTTCCATAAGTTTTGTAAAGCTCGTAATTTCTTTTAATGGTTGCTCGACTTTTTCATTGCTGACAAAGGTTCCGCTTCCCCGTTTGCGCATGAGAATTCCCTCATCGACAAGGCCTTGAACCGCTTGACGAATCGTCATTCGACTGACGCCAAATTGTTCAGTTAAAATGCGCTCGGAAGGGATTGCTTCCCCTTTGACCCATTTTTGCTGGTTAATGTTTTCGCGGATATGTTCTTGAATTTGATAATAAATTGGAATCGGTGATTCCTTATTAATCACGTGCAATCCCCTCTTTTAATAATGACGCTGCCTTTTGATCAGCAAGAACAATTACATTAGGATGTTTTTGTAAAACAGAT
This sequence comes from Heyndrickxia sp. FSL W8-0423, assembly GCF_038009395.1. NCBI lineage: Bacteria > Bacillati > Bacillota > Bacilli > Caryophanales > Bacillaceae > Heyndrickxia > Heyndrickxia sp. FSL W8-0423. Next base: position 328,088 of record NZ_JBBPBE010000001.1, read on the forward strand.
GCCGGGCAGTCTTCACTGACTTCTCCTTCAATCATTTGTTTCACTGCTTCGGCTTTGTTTGCACCAAAAGCTAGTAGGATAATTTTTTTTGCAGATAAAATTGACTTGATTCCCATAGAAATCGCATGTGTCGGTACATCCTCTTCTTTGTCAAAATAGCGTTTGTTCGCTTCACGGGTTGACTCTGTTAATTCAACGACATGTGTTAGTGAGTCGAAAGAGGTGCCTGGTTCATTGAAACCAATATGGCCATTTTCACCAATTCCAAGAATTTGTACATCAACAGGATGATCTTGCAGGATCGCCTCATAATGCAAGCATTCTTCATCTAAATCAGCTGCCATTCCATTTGGCAAAAATGTTTCTTTGAAATTCATATGAGAAAATAATTCTTTTTCCATATAATAGCAATAGCTGTTTTCATCTTTTGCATTTAATCCGACATACTCGTCTAGATTGACCGTTGATACGTTTGAGACATCCAATTTTGAAGCGCGGAATATTTCATAAAACTTCAATGGTGTTCCACCTGTAGCAAGGCCTAATGTGTGAATACTACCATTTTCAATTCCAGTTTTTATTATATCAAAAGCTTTTGCAGATGCATCAGTTACTGTTGAATAAGTGTGTAATTGCATAGTTTTATACCCCTTTTCTATTTGAATTTCCTAAATGATACGTTTCGATTACTTCGAGATTTTGATTCATGATGGCAAAATCGGCATCCATATCTTTTTTCAAAAATCCTTTTGATGTTAAGCCGAATTCTTTTGCTTGGTTTCCGGATGTCATTTGGACCGCTTCAGCAATGGAACAACCGGTAAATTGGATAATATTTCGGAACGCTTGGTCCATTGTTAAAATACTTCCCGCAAGTGATCCATTTTCGAGACGGCATTCGCCATTTTTCACAAATACTTTCTGGCCGCCAAGTTCCGATTCTCCATCTGGAAGGCCTTTTGCCCTCATCGCGTCTGAAATGAGAACGATTCCTTCTGCACCTTTTAGCTTATACGTAAGGTTGACCATATCAGGATGTACATGGATTCCGTCCGCAATAATTTCTGCCTGGATGTGCGGTGATAATAATGCATGTCCAGCAACCCCAGCTTCCCGGTGGTGCAGGCCGCGCATTCCGTTATAAAGATGTGTGGCATGCGTTGTTTTGCTGTCAAGAAGTTCTTCCCGTACTGCATCTGAATGTCCCATTGAAGGCACAATTCCGTTCCTAATCATGACGTCTTCAAACTCACGTGCCCCATTTTTCTCCGGTGCATATGTTACCAACTTAATTTGTTTCCCGGAAGCTTCATGCCATTGTAAAAATAAATCAATATCCGGTGCTGAAATAAATTCTAATGGCTGTGCACCTGCTCTTTTTTCCGAAATAAATGGTCCTTCTAAATGGACGCCTGCTATCGTTGTTTTACCCATATCTGTTGCTTTTTTAACAGATGCAAGTGCTGCCTCAATAGCAGGATAATCTTGGGTAATTGTCGTCGCAAAAAAAGTGGTCACTCCTTCTTGAAGAAGTTGTTCGCTTAAAAAGATGAGCTTATCAGGATCTGCATCCATTACGTCGACACCGTATCCCCCATGAATATGTACATCAATCATTCCCGGAATGACAATGTTACCGCCAGCATCGATTACTTTTTCATCTTGTTTAGGATGATACTGATTCATATCACCGATTTCCGTGATTTTTTTATCTTCAAATCTCAAATAGCCATTGGCGATATTTTCTTCACCGGTAAATAGATTTGCATTGATTACTATGTTTTGCCCCAATGCCTTCACCTCATTTTTTTATTAATGGAAATAATATTTTGATATAGTTGTCTATACCAATTATTATGATCGTTATTTAAGCGATTGTCAAATAGGATTTTTAGTTATTTTTTAAAATTGAACACTAAATAATATTGAAATCTGAGAGTGGATTGGAGCGGAAGGGAACGTGCATTGGTTTTTTTCTAATAACACAACCTTAACGAAAACAGACTATTTTTAAATATATCCACATATATTTAGCATTTGCAAATAATGGTACACAATTCATCAGTAATTTGGTAATCTATCGGTATAGAGTTGAAAAATCCCTTTGGAGGACATATTTATGCGGTCAAATAATTTAAAAAAGAAGAAGATGAAAAAGCGAAAAATTATTGGAATTATCTTGCTTGTGCTTATTTTAGGGGCAGGTGCTTATGTTTATTCCATTTATCATTCCTTAACAAAAGCTGTTAATACGATGCATAACCCTGTCGATCGTAAAAGTTCAAGGGAGAAAGAAATTCGATTTAAGGATAAGGATCCTATTTCGATCTTAATGCTTGGGGTTGATGAACGAAAAGGGGATCGTGGCCGATCGGATACGATGATTGTTTTAACTGTCAATCCGACTGTTAAATCTGTTCAAATGTTAAGTATCCCACGTGATACACGCGTTGAGATTGTTGGTAAAGGTACGGAGGATAAAATCAACCACGCGTATGCCTTTGGCGGAGTGGCCATGTCGATGAATACAGTCGAGAAATTTCTTGATATTCCTGTCGATTATTACATTAAAGTGAACATGGAAGGCTTTGAGGACATTGTTAATGCCGTGGGTGGCGTGACGGTGAATAATACGTTGGATTTCAGTTATGGTGGCTATCATTTTCCTAAAGGAGAAGTGAATTTAGATGGGAAGAAGGCCCTCGCCTTCGTCCGCATGAGAAAAGAAGATCCACGTGGAGATTTTGGGCGGAATGATCGGCAACGACAAGTTATTCAAGGCGTCATCAGTAAAGGGGCAAGTGTTTCTGCTCTAACAAAATATAACGACGTGTTTGAAACACTCGGGAAGAACGTTGAAACAAATCTAACGTTTGATGAAATGATGTCCATTCAAAAATACTATAAAGACGCACGACACAAAATCGAACAATTCCAACTCAAAGGCCAAGGAACAAAAATCGGCGGAATCTACTACTACATCGTACCACAAGACGAAAAACAAAAAGCACACAACCGCCTCAAACAACACCTAGAACTTTAGGTGTCAGGCACCAAATATACAAAATCCTAAATAATTACTCAAGAAAATGCATAAAAGGTGCCTGACACCTTTTATGCATTTTTTGTTTATTTATGCGGTTTTTGTGTGTAAATTATCATTGGGGACACGTTTCGCTTTTAATAATTGGTTTTTTATTTAATTCGTTTCATTGCCTTCGCCACTGAAACAGTTTATTCACTGCTTTCCAATTTTGCATCGTTCATTATTTGCTCCTTTTCCATCTTCATATACAAAAGTAAAAGACAGTTTGGTGTAAAGTAATTACGTAATTGTAACCTTATATAAACTATAAACGTCTATTCTAAAAAGGAGTGGGTTTGATGTTTAAGTGGTTAGGTGTTCTACTGTTAGTTATAAGCGTAATGGGCTGTTCGAACATTTCGAGCAACAACGGTATGTCAGTAAACAAACCTCCAAAATCAACCATCGAAATCGGTAATAAATCATACGAAACAACGTTAGGTACGTATTGCTGGCATCATAATGGAAAAGGTGAGTGTGTTGATACTGCTGGACCTGTTGAAATTTTAAAGGATCAAACACCGATCAACGTGCGTCCCGGTAAAAAAATAACATTCAAAATGGATTATGAGCCAAAGCCTAATGAAATTCACATTGAGCAAATAAATAAAAACAATTCAATAGAAATCCCCGTTAAAGACAACAGCTTTTTTGCACCGAATGAAAAAGGCATTTATTATTATTCTTACGGTGTATGGTGGATGGACGAAAAGGAAAAGAATGTGTCTAATGGAGACGCCTTTTATGCATTTGTGATTAAAGTCAAGTAATAACGGGGCTCTATGCCGAAAAAGCTAGAAGAAAATAGATTATATTTCCGTATCCTTCGGAATCATCCAATCTGCAATCAAGTAAGCAATTAAACACGGAACGATAGCTGTGACTAAGCAAAGGATAATAAATCCTAATCGGATCAAAGTTGAATCTACCTCAAAATAATTAGCTATCCCAGCTAATACACCACTTATTTTTTTATCCGTTGTCGATTTCGTTAATCTTTTTACACTCAAGACGAGCTCCCCCCCTTTTTTATAAACTACTTCAGGTGTCAGGCACCATTTATTCATTTTTTCGAATATTTATGCCCATTTTTGCATAAACGGTGCCTGACACCTTTTTATGGTTTGAGGATGACTTTAATGCAGTTGTCTTGTTTTTCGTCGAATACGGAGTAGCCGTATTCGGCTTGGTCGAGTGGGAGGCGGTGGGTGATGATGTCGGTTGGGTCAAGTCGCCCGTCGGTTATTTGTTTGTATAGGTCTGGAATGTAATGGATGACTGGGGCCTGCCCCATTTTCAGCGTAATATTGCGAGAAAATAAGTCACCCAGCGGGAACTGATTATATCGCTCCCCATATACACCGACTAATTGGATCGTTCCGCCCTTTCTAACACATTGAGCAGCCATAACAATCGCACTCATCGTTCCGCCATGCAGCTTTAGCGCAGACCCAATCATTTCCATCGCTGACTTTTTCCCATCTAATCCGACACAATCAATAACAACATCCGCCCCGCCTTTTGTCAGCTCCTTTAAATAATCACCCGTATGATCGATTTTACTAAAATCCACAACCTCCACATGATTGGTTTTCTTGGCATGCTCCAAACGATACCCAATATAGTCGACAGCAATCACTCGTTTGGCGCCTTTCATCCAGGCAAACTTCTGTGTTAAAAGTCCAACCGGACCACATCCAAGTACAATCACTGTGTCGCCTTCCTTCACCCCCGCATTATCAACACCCCAATAAGAAGTTGGAATAATATCGGAGAGAAACAGAATTTTCTCATCCTCTAACTCGCAATTCTCCGGCACAACAAACGGCGTAAAATTACCAAATGGAACGCGCAAATATTCCGCTTGCCCCCCAGGATACCCGCCAAAAGTTTCCGAATAGCCAAAATACGCCCCCGCCTCCCCGTGCGGATTGGATTGATCACATTGGCTTTCTAACTCATGCTGACAAAACCAACATTGACCGCAAGAAATAGTAAACGGAACAATGACCCGATCCCCTTTTTTCACTTTCGTCACATCCGGACCCACTTCTTCCACAATTCCCATCGGCTCATGCCCAATAATATAATTATGTGGCATATTCGGAATCATTCCATGCACAAGATGCAAATCGGACCCACAAATGGCCGTACTCGTTATCTTCACAATTAAATCATCGGCTTTATGGATCGTCGGCTCTGGCACATCTTTTACCTTTACATCTTTAATTCCTTGATACGTTACGGCTTTCACCAACATCGACATCCCTTCACAATTTTTACTGTTAGCATGCCCATAAAACACACGAAACCTTCCAATAAAATTCAACGTATAAAAGGAAACTAAACAAAGAGGTGATGAAGGTGGAAAACCAACAACCATGCAAAGTTTGCGGACAAAAAGAGTTCGTCCAAGGAAAATTAGGAAACGGCTATTCAAGTCTTACCGAAGTAGATAAAATTTTGGGCAAGAGCTCCCCACTCATTTTTACCTTCTGCAAAAATTGTGGCGAAGTTTCTTCCATCAAAGTAAAAAATCCGCATAAATTCTGATTTTCCAAACTTGCTCTGTCAATTCGATTAGCTATGAAACAAAATGATATTTCCCTTGCGACCTATGATATAAAAAATTAATAAACCAAATAATTTCAATTTTAGGATTGTTCTATTTTTTGAATTATTCTATAATTTAGGCGAGGGGAGAAATTTTTCGCCTACAAATACATTCAGGGGGTAAAGGATGGATAAGTTTGTCGGTTGGTTAAATGATGTTCTATGGAGTCCGCCGCTCATCATCATCTGTATCTTGGTCGGGTTGTTTTTCTCACTTTCGACCCGCTTTTTACAAGTGCGGCTCATCAAGGACATGCTAGCACAAATGTTTAAAGGAAAGAGCTCTGAAGCAGGGATTTCTTCGTTCCAAGCATTATCAGTTGCATTATCAGGACGTGTTGGAACAGGAAATATTGCCGGGGTTGCAACTGCGATTGGTTTAGGGGGACCAGGAGCTCTTTTCTGGATGTGGCTAATCGCCTTTGTTGGTGCAGCAACTGCTTATGTAGAGTCGACTTTGGCACAGATTTACAAAGTGAAGCAAGACGGCGAGTACCGCGGGGGACCTGCGTACTACATTGAAAAAGGGACTGGAATGAGATGGTACGGTATTGTTTTTGCCATTGCCACAATCATTTCCCTTACTTTCCTTATGCCTGGTGTACAGGCAAATGCGATTGCTGAAGGTTTAGAAAATGCCTTTGGGATGCACAAAATGGTTACGGCCGTAATTATTGCTGTTTTACTTGGAATTATTATTTTTGGCGGGGTAAAAAGAATTGCTGGTGTTGCCCAATTCGTTGTACCATTCATGGCACTTGGATACATTCTTGTTTCATTGATTATCGTCTTCATAAATATCGATCAAGTTCCCGCTGTATTTGCACAGATTTTTAAAAGTGCCTTTGGTGCAGATGCAACATTTGGTGGATTGATTGGTTCCGCAATTGCTTGGGGAGTCAAGCGGGGAATCTATTCCAACGAAGCAGGACAAGGAACTGGTGCCCATGCAGCTGGTGCCGCTGAAGTATCCCATCCAGCAAAACAAGGGTTAGTGCAAGCATTTTCTGTATATATTGATACATGGTTCGTTTGTACTGCAACTGGATTAATGATTCTTTTCACAGGTATGTTTAGTACAAAAGCTCCTGATGGAACCTATCTTTACAATAAAATGGGAACAGCTGACCCTGGTCCGCAATATACACAATCAGCAGTTGAAAGTGTCCTGCCTGGTTTCGGAGCCGGATTCGTTGCGATTTCCTTATTCTTCTTTGCTTTCACAACAATCATGGCTTACTACTATATGTCTGAAACAAATGTCGCATATTTAACACGTGGAAAAAATAATCGTTGGGCAATTTTGCTAATCAAATTTGTAAGCATTGCTGCTGTATTCTATGGATGTGTAAAAACATCCAAAGTCGCTTGGGCTTTCGGGGATACAGGACTTGGAATCATGGTATGGCTAAATATTATCGCCGTCGTGATACTCATGAAACCTGCACTCGTCGCTTTAAAAGATTACGAGCGACAGAAAAAAGCTGGGAAAGACCCTGTTTTTGACCCAGAAGTGCTCGGTATTAAAAATGCAGACTACTGGGTTGAAGCAAAAAAAGGAGATAAAAAGGAAGTTAGTTAAACGAACACACATATATAGGTCTGTCCTTTTATAATGGGCAGACCTTTTTCTGTTAAAATAATCCCTGCCAGTCTTGGATTCCGAACGTGGCCGGACCGTTGTCGAAATGCTCGCTGATGAAGTAAAACGCAGTCAAAAAGCAGCTGTCATGGTAACCCACGATAAACGCATGCTGGATCTATGCAATCGCATCGTCTATATTGAAGATGGAAAATTATCTGAAATTGGTGCCTAAAAATTTGAGGAATCCCAATTTTCTGACTTATATTAAAGGAGTTTACGATTTTTTGACGAATAGTAATGGTAAATATATATTCGTGAAAGAGTGATGAGGATGAATCCATTTGTGTTTGCCTGCATTGCCCCGCATGGTGGAGAAATAATCCCTGAATTATGTGGAGCATTGCCGGATCGAATGAAATTGACGCGAAACAGTATGGTAAAGCTCGGCAAAAAAATGCAAGATGCAAAGCCGGAAACGATTATTGTGTTAACTCCACATGGAACGCGAATTGATGGGTACTTCTCTGTTACAAATAGTGAAAGAATGTACGGATTTGTTGAAGAAAATGATGGATACTATGAGCTCGAACGGTATGTTGATCGCAATTTGGCCGTTTCCATCACCGAAGTCGCCGCAGAACAAGGGATTCCGATTGCCTCGATCAATTTCGGAACGGCAGCAGGTCCGATATCTTGTCTTCCACTCGATTGGGGTTCCATCGTTCCGCTGTCTTTTATGCCGGATGTTCCTATCGTTGTCATCAATCCATCACGTGAGCTTTCTTTCGATTTGCATGTGAAACTTGGCGAAGTGATCAGCCAAGTTGTCCGGAATAGTGGTAAGCGTGTGGCCTTAATTGCGAGCTGTGATTGGGCACATGCCCATGATGAAAGGGGGCCTTATGGTTTTGACCCCGCTGCAGAAATGTTGGACGAAGAAGTAGTCGGTTTCATCCGATCGAATGAATTAGAAAAAATGGCAGAGTTCGATGCAGAATATATTGAAGCAGCAAAACCCGATGGCATATGGCAAACATTAATTTTAGCCGGGGCGATTCCAAAAGAATCTCGAAAAATTCATCTATACTCCTACGAAGTTCCGACTTATTTCGGACTTATTTGTGCCGAAATTTCCACGTCCGACGATGATGAATAACATGGTTTCAGGATCAATTTGTGTACTATCAGATAGGCGATTGTATTTTTTTAGTTTCTCGCTGTGAACACTCACTTTCAGACATCAAATGAAGCATTTGTTGTTTAAAAATACTTCCTACTAGTAACAAAACGATATGAATCGGAAGAAAGCAATATACGGACCATTTTTTCATTTTTATTAATTTTAAACGATAAAATAACTGGTCCACCAAATGCAGAAGTCCAAGACCGATTAGTTTTTTATTTTTTAAAGTAACAATGACGCCAATTATTGATTGAATGAAGCCATAAGTTGGAGCGATAATAAAGTTTACATAATATTTGCGTAGGGACCACCCTTTTTTAAAAATAATCCGTTTTAAGAAAGCGACCAACACAAAATTAATATTTAAGTAATTGACCCAGAAAGTGAAAAATAATGTGAGATATCCAATCCATTTTTTCGGCTTTTGATCAAGGTAAATCGACCACTTTGAAACAAGCCAAAAATAGAATGGTAAACTGATCAACGTATAAATTGTTTTCCACCACCTATTTTTAAAAACCTTTAGATGAATAAACAACTGTTCAATACCTGAGTACAGTAAGGTAAAAAAAATCTTCCATCCCCATCCTAATTGAAAAAACGTAATGAAAATGGCTGAAACCAGAACTATTAATGCTTGGGAGACAATTGCTCCAAATACGGAGTCTAGACGGTTTCGCTTGAGTACTTTCGGATAGTAGCGGTACCCTCTAAAAATATTTAAAACAACATACTCAAATACATACGCCATTCCAATGCCGGAGTAATAGAGAAGAAGTGGCTTTTTGTCCTTCTTTTTAATAATTGTCACGACGAATAATCCAAGATGAACGATCATGAGTATTAGATAAGGGATTTTATTCTTTTTCATAGAAGACCTCTTTCATATTGCTTAAATGCTTCTCTTTCCTTTCGTACAATCCATTTATAATATTTGATCAATATAATGAACAGAATAGGGTTGAGAATGATAGTATGTCCTAAATTCCACCAACCATAATGAAAATAGCCCCATGGTTCAGGCAGCAATGTAATGAGTTCATATGTAAGCGTGATTACTTCCCATATTACAATATATAAAATTCGCTTTTTTATGCTTGACCGAAAAGGATACCATTTAAGGAACATAATATTTACAGGTGGAACGACAAAAAGATGAGCAACAAGTCCCGAAAAATCAACTTTCTTTGAAAAATACCAATAGCCATGATATTTGAATTCAATAAAATGGTCAAAGAGTGATTGCAAAGCAATCGTAAACACAATTATATGGATGATTTGATTTGTTGTTTGCCTTTTTTTCGTAAAAATAAAAGCAATAGAATTAAAGATAATTATTGCTAGAACAAGTCCAATCATATCGTGGCTCCTTTTTTTTACGTTTTCCATCTTTTTGTTAACTATTCGATACTCAGTTATAATTTTTTCTTTGCTTATTAAAATAGTCAAGAAGTTCACTTCCATTATATGTTAAAATAAGTATATAGGTTGTGAACATTCACACGTTGAATATGGGGGAGCTTTATGGTCAGGAAAGTATTTCAATGGTTATTTAAACGTAGAAAACAGGATTTGATTGAACTTATTACTTTATGTATAGGTCTGCTTGTAGTAAGCGCATCTACACCAATCCTCAAATTAGGTGCGAGACATTGGTATTGGGTTATTTTATTACTTATTTTAGTCTTAATTGTTTGTCGAATGACTGAAAGCATCGTAGGATACTTTTTTCATAAGAGGAATAGAAGGGTTAGCGGAGGTTATTTTGTTTTGGTGATTGTTGTGATGGCGTTAATAAACACTTATATACGTTCTGTTATGTAGGATTTTGAAGATCATATAATAAAAAGGAAAAACACGCTTGGGTCCATCATTCTCCAAGCGTGTTTTATTGCTAATTATATCGATTTACTATACAGGACTGCTTGCGCAATGCCTACGAAATATTCGGATTCATCTATTATATGTCTCATAACTACTTTCACTGTTGGATTATTTTTGACTGGTTCACTCTCTTGAATGAGTTGGTTACAAAAGGCAATAAATTGGTTACTTTGTTCCAAGCAAAAAGAAACGAGTGTCGTTAAATCACGGTACAACTCATACGTAAAGGTCCCCGTCATACGAATGGTCGTTTCGATAAATGCGACAACCCGGCTATGCGTCTCGGCAAATGCCTGCTCCCACGCCAACAAAGCATCGACATACTCATCCTCTAAGTCCTTTACCAACTCTCGAATGACAATCGTATGCTCCTCCTCCTGCTCCTTCCAAAACTCACACTCATCCAACACCCTAAGCGGCATCGAATTCCCATAATAATAACGCAACCCCATCACCCCCTCCACAATCTATCCCTATATAAATCTTATTAAAACACCACAACGAAAAGAACCAAATTTGGTATCACTAATTTGGTGTCAGGCACCTTATTTGATCGGCACAAATATTTTGCACATACACAGATTGGTGTCAGGTACTTTATTTGCTGGTAGCAACTTTTTTGCGTACTACCAATTCAGTGTCAGGTACCTTATTGGAAGCACGCAACTTTTTTGCACCATCGCATATTGGTGTCAGGTACTTTATTTGTTGAACGCAACTATTTTGCACATTATCAATTCGGTGTTAGGTACTTTTTGGGATGGTTGGGGAGATTTTTATGGTATTCAATTATAATTCATTCTTAAATGGGGATATTATCACTTAGTGGAATAAAAAGGATTGTATTTCTGTTTTGTATTTGGAGTTGGTTTCTTCGTATTAAGATGTAGGCTGAACGAACCCCCAACTCGAAAGCAATCTATTGGATAGAAGAAGTACTTGTATGCGGCGATGGTTACTGAAAAGGAACCTTTGGCAGATAAAAACGCAAGAAACGAAACATTTAACATCTAATTTCTCATATATTGTCGGAGGTCTTACTATGCAGACAATTCCAGAAAACCGAAAAGTTTCACCATCACTCACCTTTTTTACTATCCATGGAATGCAATTCGGGATTGGCATACTAGGATTTCAGCGGTTAATTGCTAGAAAAGCTGGTTACGATTCATGGATCTCGGTTATTTTAGCAGGAATAGCAACAATGATGATAATGTGGATGATTTATAAAATTTTAGAAATGGGAAAACAAGACCTTGCTGAAACACATCAATTTGTTTTTGGGAAGTTACTTGGCAAAGTATTTAACCTATTATTTATTTTTTACTTTTTGCTCTACATTGTAACCATTCTTCGAACCTATACAGAAATTATTCAAGTCTGGGTCTTTGAAGATTTAAATGTATTTATATTTACGGTTATCTATTTATCGCTTTGTATGTATATCGTTTTTGGTGGATTTCGAACAGTGGTCGGTATGATGTTTTTTAGTGTAACTCTTCCCTCTTACTTACTCATTTTGTTTAGCTATACATTTGAATATGCAGATTTTTGTCACTTTTTACCAATATTTGATCATTCAACGAAAGATATTATTCTTGCTTCCCACCAAATGTCTCTCACGTATATGGGGTATGAGGCATTTCTTATCTACAGCCCTTTTGTGAAAAATACAAATCAATCAAAAAAATGGGCTTATCTTGCACTTTTAGTATCATTAATAATGTTTTTATATACAGCGGTTTTGACATTCGGCTATTTTAGTGAAGGAATGTTACAAAAATATATCTGGCCAACATTAACCACTTGGAAAATTGTTCACTTACCTGTTGTCGAGCGTTTTGAATGAATATATAGGAATTGCTAATTGGTGCTTAATTATATTGCCTAATACAGCTCTTGCCTTATGGTGTGGAAGCAGATTAATAAAACAAACTTTTAAAATTACCCAAAAAAAAGGGGTCTTTATTCTATGTGCCATTCCAATAATTATCGTCCCCTTCCTAAAATCGCGCCAGCAAATTGACATATTAAATAATGTATTTGGCCACCTAGGCTTTTTGATTAACTTTATATATATTCCATTCCTATTAATTCTTGTTTGGTTGGCGAAAAAATTGAAAACAAAAGGGCATCAACGTAAAACTTGAGCAAGACTTTTTTAACAACAAAATTGTGAAAAAGTCTTTTCTTTTTAATTGACATTGAAAATCATTATCAATTATACTAAAAACACTAATTACTGTACTTTTTGAGAAGTAGAATATAACAATTTGCGGTCACCGATTCCTTTATTTTTGATCTTGAATTACGAACCCAGTGTCCGCATAAACCTTAATAATCGGATTTCCTATTCTCTTTTGTGACCCAATATCTCAGTACGTGAAACCGAACGGGCAATGCGAAGATTTTATATCTCCCTAACCAACTAAATTATAGGCATTCATCTATACCTTTTCAAAAATAGACACATACCCTATTGTGTACCATTTTTGAGGAGGAGATAGAAAAATGATGAGACAATTTGGTTTTGGAGGATATCCGGGCATGGGTAGCTTTGCCGGTTATGGTGGTTTCCCGGGTTACGACGGTTACCATGGTTATGGCGGTTTTCCGGGTTTTGGTGGTTATGGCGGTTATGGCGGTTTTCCGAGTTACGGCGGTTATGGCGGTTACCCTAGCTACGGTGGCTGGGGCTATGGGTATCATCATGGCTATGGTGGTTTCCCTTACCATCACCATCATGGTTATGGCCATTATTATCGCTAGTTACCTTATGAATATTTTAAGCATACAGGTAATCACCTGTATGCTTAATTTATTAGTTATAAAACTTCACACGATCTTCCAATGGAGCAAATTGTTTTTCACCCGCTGGTGCTGTTGGTTTACCGAATGGCATTTGAGCAAGAAGCTTCCAATCACTTGGGATGTTCCATTCTTTTTTCACTTCATCGTCAATTAATGGATTGTAATGTTGTAATGATGCACCGAATCCTTCTACCTCAAGAGATGTCCAGATAACATGTTGAAGCATTCCGTTTGATTGTAATGACCAAATTGGGAAATTTTCAGCATATAATGGGAATTGTTTTTGCAATCCTTCTATTGCACTATTATCTTCAAAGAATAATACAGTACCGTAACCACTGCCGAAAGCATTCATTTTGTCTTCAGTTGGACCAAAGTTTTCAGCTGGAACAATTTTTCTAAGTGTTTCTGTTGTGATGTTCCATAATTTTGTATGGCTTTCACCTGTTAACACAACTACTCTTGCTGTTTGAGAATTAAATGATGAAGGTGTATGCTTTACCGCATGATTGATGACTTCTTGAATTCTTTCATTTGAAACAACCGCTTCACTGCTAATTCCATAAATAGAACGTCTATTTTCAATTGCTGTATAAAAATCATTTTTGTTCATAAATTTCGTCTCCTTGTTGTCTTTTAAAAATAGTTTTGCTTAACTCATTAATTTTATCCGATTCCCTGAAGGGTCTTCTGTAAAGTAACTTCCATCTTTCACTTCAACTAATGCACCTATTCCTTGAAGTTGCTCGATTACTTTTTTTCTTGCATCATCACTTGGTAACATGAGGGAAAACCATTTTAATCCCACACTATTTTCTGCCGGTTTCGGTGCGCCAATTCCAGCCCACGTGTTTAATCCGATATGATGGTGATAGCCACCTGTCGAAATGAAGAGCGCTTGGTCTCCATATCTCGTAACTACATCAAAGCCAAGACCTTTACAATAAAACTCCTCCGTTTTTTGCAATTCGGATACATGCAAATGAATATGACCTATCAATGTCGCTTCTGGAAGTCTCACCCACTGCTTTCCACTTCCTTCAGCAAGCAAACCGCGAACATCCAATGCTTCCGTTGTCATTGACACCTCTCCATTTTTCCATTCCCATGTTGATGGATTTCGATCAGAATAAATTTCAATTCCGTTTCCATCTGGGTCCGCAAGATAAAGCGCCTCACTGACAAGGTGATCAGATGCTCCTTGTAATGGATAACCTGTTTGGAGTAAATGCTGTAAAACAGCGGCTAAATCAGAACGACGAGGTAACAGAATGGCGAAATGATAAAGCCCGGTTGTTCGCGGCTGCTTCGGGATAATATCCTCCGATTGTTCAAGCGATAACAATGACGTTTTCCCATCCGCTGTTAATAATGCTTTTTTATCTGCTTGCTTCAAAATTTGAAAGCCAATAATCTCTTGATAAAATTGTAATGAACGCTCCAAATTGGAAACCTTCAAATCAACTTGACCAACAAATGTATGTGGTGGTTGATGGAATCCCATCATGATAGTACCTCCCAGTTGAAAAAAAGATAGGTTACTTTATGTAAGTTATTATATTTTTTATACCTATATTAGTCAAGTAATTAAAAATACATAAATATTATGCTTCGTCACATACTAATAAAAACGATGTAGGAAGGACTTCACCTCATGCGTAAATACATTGCTATCCTATTACTAATATGTATTCAGCTTTCGATTCCTGCCTTCTCTTTTGCACAAAAAAAGGAAGATCCCACACTTCAAGGATATTTCCAATTTGAAAAAAATATCTTTGAAATTATAGCAACTAGTATCAAACCATTGAGCACCTTCAATGAAGAAATAAACGAGGAAGAATTATATATGATGATTACCTCTGCGAAAAATAAGTTTATCGAAGGCTCAGAACACTTAGCTGGACTAAACATCCCTTCCACACTTCCTAATGATGTAAAATTATCTTTGAATAATGTTAAAAAAGAATTATCTATTGGTTTTAAACTTTTGGAGGAAAGTTTATTTTATTTTTCCGAATACATCGGGACTCGTGATCCAAATCTTCACCAGAAATACATAACGAAACGAAATCAAGGATTTCACTATATCGATGGCGGCCTAACCTCACTAGCAACCGTAAGACTACGACTTAATGCATCGAAGAAATCAATGCCTAACACATGGCAAGTTGGAAAGGGCTATTTTTACCGCCTAGAAAAAGTCATACCGATAAAAGCAAAATAAAGTAGGCGATCTTAGTTGCCTACTTATCAATAATAATGCGGTGATGTTTTATATAAGAATACACCCCAATCACAACAATGAGAATGACGGCCCCATTGGCTGCAATATTTACGATATTTACATTCGGAAAAGACTGATTAATCTGGCTGATCCAATCTGCCAACCATGGATCCTTACTCATTCCAATCATCGCATTCTGAGCAATAAAACCACCCGCAATAATATTGATCCAAAAAAAAGCTTTCGCTAGCCTAATAATGATTGACATAAAAAGCAATGAAATCATCAAACTGCCAAAAATGCCGGTAGCCACAGGGAAAATGGTTTGCGAAATCCCGGAAATTACAAATACACTATCCAAACTAATCAAAAAGTCCGTACCCATAAGAAGCAATAAAACGTTCACTTTTGATTTCGGAGAACGGGTCGAACGTGAAAGTAAATCCTCCCCTGAAATGGTCATAGTAACCACTTTAAATGCAATAAAAAGCAAAACAAGTCCTGTAAGCAATTGAAATAGCGGAATACCCGAAAGCCCTTCGTTAATCAAAATGACGTAAACGGTTCGCATGAAAGTCAGAACAATCGCAGCAGGAATCGTCATATTTAAATAAGAATGTCTTCGCAAAATCGCTCCCAAAATAAGCATATTATCAATGTCACATACCAAATTGATGAAAAACACCTTAAAAAACTCGTGCACCCGATCGCCTCGTTTCTTCTGAATTATTAAAGACGATGTTGATTAAAGTTGGACAGCATCAATTTATAAGTATTCAATAGGTTTATAAAAAAGTACAACCTATCGGAGGTCAATTTTTCAGTTTGTGGATCATAAAGTTGAATTTGCGACGCATAGAAATCGGTTTGTGGATCATAGAATCTCATTTGTGGATCAAAATCATGTTAGACACAAAAAAAGCCGCTTCAATACGAGCAGCCTTCAAAAATTATTCAACTTCATTCCACGATTTAGCAGGGCGATTACTCGGATACCCATATTTCGCACGATACAGTTTTCGCTCCTCGGTAAAATCCCACCATTGTTTCGTACTACTAGGATGCTCCGCATAATGCACAACTAACCGACATTGATCCTCAACACAAGGATCCAGCCAAACTCCGTAAAATTGTTCCATTCTATCAACCAATTCGGCACCATCATTTCCTTTTAACTCATCTAAGCTGAAAAAGCCAATCTTCATCAGATCCTCTGAAAATTTTGGACCAATAGATGGAATCATTTGAAACTCCGCCGAGGCTTTTAGCTCTTTTGCTCGTTCCAATGTTCCACCTAATAGATCGTGCAAAACCCCTACATCTATATCCGCTATTTCATGAAGACGAATTTTATTTTTCCGTAATGCTTCCCTCTCCACTTCCGTTAACATAAGCTTCGGCGTTTTTTTCTTCATTTTACCTCCTCTCCTCCTTTAAATAGCACGTATGTATTGTTGGAACTGTCATACGGTCGACCATTTTGATAATTGAAACCTCGCATATCTTTGCTTGAATTTTTCCCATTCGTTGCGAACAATAAACTAAAGCTTCCTTTAGTTTCCCCAAACTCAAACGATTCGCTAATGTGCAATGCGGTACCCACTTATTTGGAAGATACAATGAATCCGAAAGATCGGCGAAGTCTGCAAAAGATCGATGATATCTATCATGAAATTCTAGTAATTCAATGGATGGCGTTGGCGCTAAAAATAGTAACCCGGAATTCATGAATGTACCTAATGAACCCATTTCAACCGGTAGTTCAAACTCGCTTTCATAAAAATCGGTAAACCTTCGGATAAACTTTTCTTCATCTAACGCATTATAACTAGCCAACGTAAGATGAGGTCTTCGATTTCGTACTTCCTCCGCGTATGAAGAAATCGATAATTCACTTAGTTCTTTCCATATTGTTTTAATATATTCCTCTGTCTCCCGATCAAAATGCGCTATAATCCCGTACATCTTCACACCTCTTTTTTAAAACGGTAACTCCTGCACCTTGTACTCAATTCCTAACTCCGCAAACCATTCATTCAAACCTGTCCACAATTTTTCACATAACTGATATATGTACTCCTTGTCTTCTAGCGTTCCAGCCATCACTTTTCGCACAAGCTCATCATAGCCTGCAGGCCTGGACTCCATTAACAATGATTCTTCAAAAGTTCTTGCTCTTGTTGTAAAAAACTTCCTATTTGCAAGTCCAATAAGCTTCGCTGTTTGCCAAACTAAATCCTTCGCTCCTAAAGTCAAATAATCAAAATTTCCGCTCATAAAATTGTTCCTCAGTTTACCAACCGTCTCATAAGGTTCCCAAATCATGAATTCTCTCATCACTACTTTAAAAACAGCGTCAGAAGCTTGAAATGGCATCTTTCTCAATTCCTCAAATAGATTCGTTGGATCATATAAAGGAGTAATATGTACAAAAGCACCTGCTTTAATCGGCCAGGATTCATCAATTTCTGTAGCTTCTTTAAAAATATCCTTTTTTTGATTCATGCCGATTTCTATTTTAAACTTATGATAGATAAATTCATGACCCTTTAGCTGTACGCCGTCTTCCAATACTACATGCATTTCAATATCTGAATACGGTCCATCCTTATCTTGTCCGATTGAACCATATACGCCAATGGCTAAAATTTTTGTTCCATGTTTCGATAGTAACCGATCTTTTATCTCGTTCATCATGTTGAACTTTTCTTCTCTTGTTGTAGGTACTGGGAATGTAAGCATCTTATTCCTCCAATCTATGCGTTTTTCTCATTAATATATTTTTCATACGCTTCGGTTACTTTATCCTTATCAGGTACCAAAACAGACAGCTTTTCGTTTAATTCTTTTAATAAAGCCAAGCCTCGAAAAATGCATCCGGCGACAATTCCGAAAGCTATAAATCCACCTAATAAGGGACCAAGTGCAAAAAGTCCATATCCTAATAATGTACTTATCAGTATCCACCCAACTAATTTCATAGTTTTCCTCCAATTAACACCTTATTCCAAACTGCTCCCCAATTCTTCTCTATAACGCGTGTTTCAAAAACTTTCTTTCTCTCCTCATTTTCGGAAAAATACGGAGTTGGTTTCACAACCATAGCAAGTACATCCCCTATCCCACAAGGGGCCGTTAAAATGACATCATCATGTTCATTCAGTTTGACTCCTAAAGCAGTGGCCGTTTCTGGAAATTTTGAAATCGCATCTACGGATGAAGTATACGGTGGGATGTTATTCACTAAATGCATTCTTGCCTCGTTTTTCACTGACCACGGTACATTCGGAAGAATCTCTCTAAGCTTGTCTTCCAACATCTTTTCCACACATTCATCTACAAACGAAGGATCAAAGTAAATGACATCCACATCAGCCAACGGTGTTCGTTCGGAAAACCGATGGAGCGTGTCCCAAATTTTCGATCGAACAAACCCGGCACACACCCACCAATCAGGCAAATCTAACGTCTTTGCCGCATGTAAAATAGCCATCATCCATGCATCTTCTTGAATGATTCGGATAATATCTGACTCGGTTTTTAACATATTCATAAACTCCTATTCTCTAGATAGGTCTATCATAGCAAAATCTCTATATACAATAAACGGAATTTGAAGAATATTCCTACAAAAAAAATAAAAGGTCACTATTCCTTATGACTAAAATAGCGTCCTTTTCATGTTTGATCTTTCATTTGTCCCACACACCCGATCATGCATCTACCTTCGACAATGTATTAGATTCCTTCACTTTCTTCTTCATCGATTGGAATGTATTTTTTCCAAAAAAAGCATTGGCTTTCTTATTTATTTCTTCGAGCATCACATCATTTTCTCGTAAAGTTTCTCTAATTCGTTGGACTAGTTGCAGCGCATCCTTCCCGGTTATTTGTTTAGCTACCCGTTCTAATAGAACGTTCGTATCAACTGAAAATCTATCCGCAAAACGATGGCAATTTACTATATTCATTCTAATGGCCTCACCGTATTCACTTGTAAATGCTCTCCTAATGCACCCTCTCACACCGGCGTATCCATAGGAAACTTCCGAGGCTGCCCTGTAAAATAAGATTATACCGTCGGCATGACTTGATTGTGGATGTAATCGAAGCTCGGTAATTAGGGACATTAGTCGTCGTACCATTGGTTTTGCCGCTTCCATTGTGTTCCACCAGTCAAGCAGTCGCTGTCTCTCATCATCATTCATAACCAAAGGTATCCCCCCTTAAAGCCGTGGAACCGCTTGAATATTTTCAATACGCGAACGGATTTCTTGCCACTTATCCCCTAATAACTCCTGAGCTAATCTTATTGCATCCCTAATTCTTTGCTCTATTTGTCTATTTAAGTCCCTGCTTAGTTCAACCAAATAGTAGACTTCCGAGGAAGCATTTTTTACCGCTAACTCAAAATTCGGCTGTAATTGTTGGGCACTTATTCGAAGAGTATCCAAATCAAAAACAAGCATTTCCATTGCAAGAGGCATCGATTCTCCGTTTCGAATTCGATCAATGGTCCCTTGCACCGCGTCAAATCCATAACCAACATCTGCTACAGAGGCATGATAAGGATTCAACCCTGGCTGAGTTCGTATGGAGGGAACCGATCGGAATCCAGTCGTAATGGAACAAACAACCTCTTTGGCAGCCATTCCCTTTTCTAAAACCGTGTATATCGCTTCGAGATAATCATGTGACATTCGTTGATTCTCCTTAAAAATGCTTCTTTCTAAATCATATTTATCGGAAAATACTTTTATATTTTGTCCCTACATTTTTTGAATCAGATTTTCGAAAAAATACTAAAGGATAAAAAAAGGTGCCTTTTTTGTAGAAATGCAATCTTTTTTACTATATACTGGTCTCGTTTGGAAAATTCCTTACTATAATAGAAATAAAAAAAGAAAGATAGGGAAATGAGTGAAAGAAAGAAACCAAATCCAGCAATGGATACAGTCGACGATGGATGCTGTTGGAATGGATATCGAATTAAAGCAAATGAATAATGGAATAAATATGAGTTATAATTTTATTTTTAACAATGTAGGTTATGATGTTAAACGTGTCCAAGAAGTCTTAGCGGAAACACCTATTTCACCTGAAGCATATATAAAAGCATTGACTATCCATGAATTAGGTCATGCAGTAGATCGAAAAGCTTTAATGGATTCACTTGAAAGAACAATTGAGATCTTTGAGATGAAAAAAAGCTATTCACTAAAAGAACAGTATAGCGACATCAAACTGCTTGGCATGCTGATTGAAGAGCATTTAATGAATATTGCTTTTGAAGAGACAGCCTGGGCGAATGCAGAAATAATGAATAAAAAGTTTGCAATTGTCGATTGGCAAAGCTTCGAACAAGTAAAAGCTCAAGGCTTAGCCACTTATCATCATTTATATGAAAGAGATTTGACTCTTTATAACAAACTTCTAGCCGAGCAAAGCGAACAAATTGCATAGAGAAATACAAGAATCAGTCGGATTTTTTTATGACTGATTCTTTTTTTGACAATAAGCAAAAAATTGATATAAATGATTATTAAAAATAGAAATAGGAAATTGACGCAAAAATAACAATCGATACAATTGCTCTTATCCAAGTCAATTTTTTACTTACTCCCGCTCTTTTTTCTAAAAAATTGATATAACTAATAGTAAAAATAAATCCGAGAAAGATAATGATGTATCCATTACCATCATTTGTTTTCACCAGGTACCCCAATGCAGTTAATGCAACGAGGATGGTTCCGATTGTTCCTAAAATCATGTTAAAATACAGAGCAAGCATATTTTCTTTCAATACTATCCCCTCAATCCTTCACCAATCCCGCCCGCAATTGATCAATCCCAAACTCTAAATAACCTTTTAAACAGGTTAATACGTACACCCAGCCTTCTTTGTTATCAATTATATGACTTAAAAATTGATCGTCAATTTCATTAAAACCTTCTTCTACGATCTCAATAATTGAACCATCCTGATCCACCTCTTGGAGAGTGATTGTTACAATATTTCCCTCTTCTCCCCATTGAAAAACGATTTTTTTATTTTTCACTATTTCTAAAATCTTAATGTTAGCTTCTGCACCGTATTCGTCATATCTCAAAGTAATCGTTTTGCCCTGTTCCCATCTTTCAGAACTTGATGAAAACCAAAACTTCCCGATTTTTGCAGGATCTACGAATGCTTCAAACACTTCATTTGCAGATTTGTTTATTTTCATTTTCGTAACATTATTCACGGAAAATCCCTCTTTTCAATTATTCATTTCACTAAATGAAGGCTCCGCCAGCAACGGTTCATACATCATTATTGCATGGTTCTCCGTAACAAATTCATCATCGATTTGCTGCTTATTTAGATTAAACTTTTTCCGATGAATTCGGTTGTGTCGGACATACCCTCCCCAATATTCCTGTCTAATCATATGATCCTGCTCGTATACTTCATAGGAATGAATCGGAGGAGCGTTTGATCTCCATTCCCCAACTAAATGAGTATCAGTTAAGTATACAACTAATTGATAGGAATGAGTTGTTTCATTTTTAATCTGTAGATCAAGATAGTTATATGCACAAGTCGCCCCACTCCCAAACGGCTGGCTACGTTTTGAATCCGGAAAAACATCATAACTATGACGGTATCGTTCCGTAACTGTTAACGGAGAATGAAGTGTCATCCAATAAATCAAATTCGATAACTGGCACACCCCTCCGCCTACCCCTGTTTGAACTTTTCCATAATGTAAAATCATTCCGTCTACATATCCTTTTCTTCTCGTTGTATTACCAAGCAATCGCCAATAAGAAAAGGTTTCACCAGGTTTAATGACCACCTTATTTAGTTTCTCCGTTGCAAGCCGAAGATTCTTCACTTTATTATGCTGCAACCACATCTTTACATCTTTTAATTCTCGCATAAGGACAGTTTGGTGGGTAAAAATAACATGTTGTAATGGAGTATCCCCTTTTTTTAACGAAAATTTCTTGCGTCCGAAGTACCAATCCAAATACCTCCTGAATCGATAGTACTTTTTTCCAAAATAAATTCGAATCGGACTCCTATGTATCGGCTTTAGTGACTCCATTTCCCACACCCCTACAAACTCCTATTTTCAAATCGATAAATAAGTTTATCCCCATCAAACGTGTTATCGTATTCCTCAATGAATTCCGCATTCGTATAATTAGAAAATGATTGATATTCATTCTAAATTATTACAATTCTATAAAATTGAGTGATTTCCTTCTTCTATCTGTAAGTAAAAAGTCAATTGTCCTTAATTAACAATTGACTTCGTTAGTTTAGAAATGCTTGGGTCCCCAAACTGTAAATTTGTCGTTTGAAAAGAAGACTATGGTCCACAAATGACATTGTATGGTCCACAAATTGAATTTTATGCGGCGCAAATCATTTTTTATGAACCACTAACCGCAAACCCTCCGTTTGAAAAGAACTCTATGATCCACAAATGACATTGTATGATCCACAAATCATTTTCTATGCGGCACTAATTATTTTTTATGATCCACAAACAGCAAATCCCTCGTTCGAGAAGAAGCCTATAATCCACAAATGAGATTCTATGATCCACTAATCGTTTTCTATGCGGCACAAACTTTTTTCTTTGATCCACAAACGGAAAATCCCCCGTTTGAAAAGAACCTTATGATCCACAAATGAGATTCTATGATCCACAAACCGATTTTTATGCGTCACAAATAGGATTCTATGATCCACAAACCGTAAATCCCTCGTTCGAGAAGAAGCCTATGATCCACAAATGAGATTCTATGATCCACTAATCGTATTCTATGCGGCACAAACTTTTTTCTTTGATCCACAAACGGAATGTTTCGTTTTATCGTCAATAAAAAAACCAATTTCCAGTTAACAGAAATTGGTACTTTGCTTAGCGTGACGCTTTTGGCGGTTGGCACACGTCACATTTTCGTTGATTATTTTTCTTAAACTTCGTAAATGTTTTTTCAAAATTGCTGCCACATGAACATTTAAACAGTAACTTTTGAGAAAAACCGTGATATTCAGTCGATAGTAACTTACTTTCCGAATTGTTCTCAACAAATTTTTTAATTTCGCCGATTGTCCATCGTTTATTCAATCTCTTACACCTCCATTTTTTAGTGCTTGGCGGAGGCTTTTTTTGGCATCCGTTCAATTATTATTCTAATTTTTCATTATAACACGGACTGATTTATATTTAAAAGAGTTCCCTTAAGACCGAAAAAATATTTCTTTGACACATTATTTCAAAAGGACTGTCCCTTAAACTTCTATTTTTTTAATAATTATAGCTGGATTTCCTCCTACCACCACATTATCTGGAACTCTGGTATTGGATTAAAATCCAATACCTTTTTGGATCTTCAATTCTAAAAAATGACGTCCCTCTATTTCATTATGTAAAAAGAGTTTTCTCGAGATCATTATATAATTTGAATACCATCACTCGTTCACCTGTGCGAGAGCTTATATCAGTATGGAAACTTTTCACTTTTTCCCCGGTTTTAGTTAATATAATCTTCTTAAGATCTTCTATACCTGATTCAACTAATTCTGAACGAGTTTTCTTTATAGTTAACAATCCCTCTTTTGTTTCACAAACAGCATATTCGGCTTGTGTTAAAATACCTTGTAAGTTCACAATGATCATGTCCCGTAATATATCTGTTTTAACGGTTAAAGACCCACGCCCAAGATAGTCCTTTTCCCATTGAGTAATTGCTTTACTAATCTCAGATTCATAAGCTCCTTTAGATATTTTCATTAATTATACATCTCCTATAGAATGAAAAATTAGTATATTCTCATATGTTTTTTTAAAGGCTGTTTTCGTAAAGTTTGTTGTTTTTTGGAATGGTCCGTTCCTTTCCGCTACAGGCACTTGCTTTCCGCGGGGCTGGCGATGAGCCTCCTCATCGCTTCGCTCTTGCGGGGTCTCATCTGTCCAGCTGATCCCGCAGGAGTCAATTGCCTTCCGCTCCAATCCACTCTGTGGATTAATATTTGGAAGCAACAATCCTTTAGAAAAGAGCCTAATTATTTTGACGATCATGTAAGACTTGACACTGTTATATTAGTAGGAATCTCACCAATTATAGGTTTGCCATCATCATTGCTAACTATTATACCTTTGACTTTAACATGTGATGGTACTAATGGATGATGTTGAATGATATTAACGCACTTTTTGATATTGTCACTAGCATTTTCATTTTCCTTCCCATATAACCATTCTTTGACTGAAACACCCGAAAATTCGGGCTTGTTATATTGAAAAAGATAATCTAATGTTTGTATTTTATCTTTCATTGAATCAATTTGAGTAAGTACCTTAACTGAGGTATTCTCTTTATCTTGTTTTCCTACAACGAAAATTTCTTCAACATTTTCCTGATAAATAGCAATAATAATAGACCTCATTATATCTCCATAAGGATTTGAGATTACAGGACCGTAGCATTGTAAAGTCAGCATGTTTTCTGTTCGAATATTAGTCACTTCTTGTAAAATAGTCTCCAAGCCATTTTCAATGTTCGTTAAAACTAATGCTTTTTGATTTTTAACTAGATTCATTTAGTACACTTCCCTTTATGTTTATAATTTTTTGATTAAGAGGCAAGTATTATCAAACGATTACCAGTTTTCCCAACGTCCTTCTGGATCAACACTAGCAAGTCGAACCCATTCATTTTGAACTTTTTCTCTAAATGCTGAATCATTATTTAATAATCTTTTGACATATTCATTCGGTGCTTGGATGACAATCAGTAATCGAAGAGGAGAATGATAAGCTTCGTGATCTGACTGCATGACGGATTGCCAAGGTAGTCCTGCTAACAAGTCACTGGCATTCCCCTGCATAACACCTATACCTGATGTAACGGTTTGTGTTGCTTTATTTCCACTACCATAATAATGAGGTGCTACCGTTGAAGCGTAATATTGTAGATTTATCCATTCGGTCACCGTTCCAGGTCCTGCAATAATATTGGCGAGGAGTTCACCACTTTCATCCTGCCTCCAATCATAATTATGAAGGAAGGATCTTCCTTCCAAGTCACAATCCTGCGTTAATTCACGTTGGCCGATTATAAAATCGGCATTACGTGCCAACCCCCATTCCGGACGTATCTCACTCCAATCCTCTGCAAATCGGTGTGCCTCAGCCTTCGGATTTTTATGTTTCGATTGAAAATTCGGTAATTGGGCTAGACGCTCTGCATTTGCATTATGGCTCACTTTAGGCATAATCGCTTCGATACAATCAAATGCTTCTTGTGCAGCATCGGAAAGTTCAGGGACATAAATCCAGTGCAATTCATCTACCGTTGTATTATGCTCAGCGGCGATGAAAACGGTGTCCTGAGGGATTTCAATTCCTGAGGAAGATAACTCTTGTCTTACCTCTGGAAGGTTACATAAAGAAGCTAAAACCCTTGCATTGAATCCACCTGCAGCGCCACCACAGGCACCACAGTCCAGAGCAGAGGCATAAGGGTTGTTTGTACTTTGACTACCATGTCCGCATAATACGACTAATGGTGCGAAATTCTTTGTTAGGCCCATCATTTTTAGAGCTTGGCGGGCATAATTTACTTTTTCTTCTTCAGAAAAACCAACAGGTATCTCCGCTTTTGTGCTATGAACATGATTAAGCGCGAGCTTTGTATTCGGTTTTCGTAGCCAAGTCTCACGAAGGTTATGAATAAAACGATCTGCTTTTCTTGGTACAAAGCTACGTGCTACCATTTGGAGACTAAGCCAAGGTCCACTAATCTCAGGTAAAAAAAGGTTAGCAAGTATATTCTGTTTCATCGCTTTAAATGTATAGCTTAAGGAATTCGCTGCCTGTCTCCGCTGCTGATAGGAATTGAGCTCATTTTTATCAGCAATCTCTTTTATTCTGTTTTGAGGCTTTTGCATAACCGGCAAAGAAGGATGACTGTGATTACTCCCCAGTTCACTAGTTGCAATGGGTACGCCAAAGAAACCAGCAATTCCAATCGTTTCAAACGGACCTTCTTTTTCAAGTTGACGACGAAAAGGTTCTGATCGTACATCAATGCAGAATGCTAATTGAGCTAATACAGATTGTTTATCTTTAGTCTTAGGTTGTTTGGCGATAAGTTTCTGACTTAATTGATTTGCGTGTGTTTGTTCCCAAGCCTCTAACCAAAGTTTCCTGCGAAGCTTCTCATCAAATCTATAGGCAAATGATAAGTATTCGGTTTGTTCGGCCGCTGACAATTGTGACCATTCCTCGATTGTAAAGTCCCCCCAATGAATCCAAGCTGCCAAAAGGGAAGTTATCGAAACTTCCTTCTCAGATCGTTGACCGGAAATAGGTAAGGACGGCTGTACAAGAGCCCACTCCAAGGAAAGTCGAACTGCTAAATATTCAGTTAGGAGTGCATGACCTTGTCCCGATTGTTGGGAACGCCAAAGCATCATCCCTGCCCATCCAGGTAAGGAAAGTAAATGACCTTCAAGATATGCTTGGATTTCCGATTCAGGGATTTTTAATGCGAATAACACTTCTTTTAAAGCCATATGTGGCTCTTGTGACCAACTTTTTAAACTTTTACGTTGCTTTTTACTAAGTGCCGGATCATATTGAATAAGACTTTGCCAAGCACGATAGAAGCCTTGCTCACGATTTGGCATTGTCCAGCCTGCCTGAGAATCATCAAGATATAATTTACACCACTTGATGACATGATAATCGAGAATATCGACTACCCTTTCCCCATCTTGATTCTTTAATCGAGAACTTATTGGTTGCATAGAATAATTGCCGATGCGATCCATATTTAGTCCACTAAATTCATCTGCCAACTTCTTCAGTTTAAGCGATGTTAATAGGTTAGAAGGTAACGGATCTAATTTTAGTGAAGCAAGACAAAATCGTTCTGCCACGTCACGTGGGATATTGAAGGAATGTGTATCAAGCCAACGCTGTAAACCCATTTTTACAAATGCTTCATCAATCTCACCTTTCCTCTTTGCGGAATGGATCATCGAAGCACTAGGGTATATATCAACATCACGAGTATCTTTTAACCAACCTGCAACTTGGTCAAAAGACTTCTTTTCAAATCCCATCCACGGATTACGTGCTGCAAATGTAGAAATTGGCCAAAGTGGTGCAATCACTTGGCTTGCAGATTCAATTAAGACGTTAATATCACTTTCTTGAAAATCGACCTTTGTATTTTTCCTTTTTACATTTTCTTTTGTTAATACGGAAGTTCCGCTCATCACTGATTACCTCCTTATGGTAAATAGTTTTTAAGGTAGTTTGGATGACTCTCTACTGACTTTGGTTTTGCTTCACCTAATCGTACTAACCAAAGGTAGAGTACTACGAAGGAAACAGAAGAACGATTACGGGCAATTAACATACTTATAGCACTGCCAATTAGTAAGAAACATAAGACAATGATGACAAGTGCCATTGGCGGTTGAGCCCCCTGAAAAACGGTTGTATTTAACCACTTATAGAAAAGGCTATGAATGATAAAATAAACGATGGCAGCTCCTCCTAAAAATGATAAGCCTGCAATACGGCCAATTCTTCCCTCTGCAAAAGCTACGAGTTGTTTCCAAGAAACGGACAATGACCATGCTAAGATGAACGCACTAATCAATTGGTACCCCTCTCCAGGAGCCATGAGCCAAAAAGCAACCCCTAAAACTAAGCTTAAAATTCGACCTGCCATAATCCATAAATAGGTGGACCTTTCATTAACACGAGTTGATACTTCAAAACGATGTACTGCCGAACCAGCCTGTAAAAACAGCGTAGCTTTGAACAAACCATGTAAAATAAGATGAATAATGGCTGCTATGTACGCACCTAATGCACATTGAATGAGCATAAATCCCATTTGTGCAATAGTTGAACCTACTAACTGACGCTTATAGTCAACCTGAACTAAACTAATGCCGGACCCAATCAATACAGAAATACTTGCAAGAATAAGTAAAACAATCGAAGCTATATCACCATTAAAAAGAGGTGAAAACCGAGTTAACATTATCCCACCTGCATTTACTAAACCTGCATGCATAATCGCAGAAACTGGAGTAGGCGCAACAACAGACTCAATTAACCATCTTTGGAAAGGCCATTGGGCAGCTGGAATGATTACAGCTAATACAATCAATAAATCAATCCCTGTTCTCTCCCATTCGCCAAGTTGAGCTAAATTTTCATTTGTTAGAGCTAATGATAACTGCCATTGACCTGTAGCTTGAAAAAGCCAAATTATTGCGCATAATAATGAAAACCAACCCAGTGTAAATAAGCGAGCAGAAACTTTGGACGCTTCACTAGCTACTTTCCATCCACTGTTTAACCTTATAAGTAAAATTAATCCGGTGAGGGTTGCTCCCCAAGATAGGACCATTAAGCGGAGATCAGCACTTAACCATGTAATTGCAGCAGCAGCTGTAGTGAAAGTAAAAAGTGTAAAATATTTTCGATAAGAACGATCACCCATTAAATAACGTATAGAAAAACGCTGAACGATTAAACCAATTGCAAGAACAAAGAAAACCATTAACCAAGCTAAGGTATCCAAGTGAAAAGGACCAACATTTCCATTTACACGCGTAACAAGAGCCAATAAGGCAACCAAAGGCGGTAAAGCCACGATACAAAAATGAATACGAACAAAACTCAAGGGGATTCGCGGATGTAAGAACAACAGTCCACTTAACCCAGAAGCGATTAACATAATAAAAAATAATGTTAATAATGACGACAAACTCAGCATTTAAAATTCTCCCTTTTTCGAATAGCATTATGGTCAAAAAATCCTTTAAATTAAGGGGATTTTGGATAAATGTTATTTTTCAATAAAAAAAGCCGACAACCTCAATCATTCAATGATGCTTAAATCATTGAATCATGAAAATTGTCGGCTTCACTTCAACTAACTTTTAACAAAGTTTTTTAAAGAGCTACCTTTTTATATGTCATTTTATTTTATAATTTAATTTTATATTCCTTTTAAACAAAAGATCGGTATAATGTAATAAATCGATTTACGTTACTCTTCCTTTTTTATAGTATGTTCCTTTTTCATTCAATCAATATAGTATATTAACAGAATGCTAAAGGCATAATTATTTAAAAAAGGAGAAATAAAAATCTATCGATTATTTAGCATATTGTATGCTATCTCAAATATTAAAAAATGTCAACAAAAAAGACTTCTTTAGACACGCAGCGAGCCACGGAACCCTCTTGCAGCATAGTAGGAATCCGCTCCATTGTGGTACACAAAGACCGTATCATAGCGGCGGTCAGAGAAGATAGCTCCTCCGAGTTTTCGAATATTAGCAGGTGTTTGCACCCAGCTCGATGTTTTCAAATCGAAATTTCCAAGTGTCTGTAACTCCCGGTATTGTTCTTCCGTTAAAAGCTCAATGCCCATGTCTGCAGCCATATCAATCGCGTTATTTTCCGGTTTATGTTTTTTCCTTGACTCAAGTGCTTCACGGTCATAGCAAACACTTCTGCGGCCTTTAGGACTTTCCGCTGAACAGTCATAAAAAATGTATTCATCCGTCTCTTTATCATTACCAACAACATCCGGTTCGCCGCCAGTGCTTTCCATTTCATTAAGCGACCATAGTTTTTTAGGATTAGCTTCCAGCTTTTCTTGGACGCTGGACCATTCGATCCCGCTATGGCGGTTCATGTTTTTCTCAAAACGGGCTTTCAATACGTTGAGTAATTCTTCACGTTTTTCTAGTGATAATTCCTTATTTGTCTTTGTCATATTCGTTTTTCCCCTTTATTGTTTTTTCTTAACACCTAAAGAATCTTTAACTATTGCATACGTGATTTTTTAATACTTTTTTCCATCAGTTCCGCCACTTGTTTCGAATTCGGATTAACTTCATTTTGTAATTTATCAATAATATTATTATAATCCGTTTCATTTCGATTCTGACTTAATTTATATGCAGCCTGAATTTCTTTCACTTTAATCTTAAAACCAACAATACCTTTCAGTTGATTTTCTAATAGTTTAGGAGAAAGTTTATCCCATAAAGCTGGATTTTCACGGTGTTTTTCGTATTTTTCCAGCAACATTGTCAGGTCCTGCTTTAACTCATCTTCATCCAAAACACGGGACGGGCCATATATATGTACGGCTTGATAGTTCCATGTCGGTACATTTTCCTTTTCATACCAGGATGAAGAGATATAGGCGTGTGGTCCTTGAAATATAACCAAAACATCCTCACAGGTTTCAAATGTTCTCCACTGAGGGTTTCCATACGCTAAATGCCCTGTTATATAGAAAGTATCTCCTTCTTTAATTAACTGTAATGGCAAATGAGTAGCAATTGGTTTTCCTTTTTCTGTTGTGACAATCGTGCCAAAAGAGTTTTTTTGCACAAAATCCCAAATTTCATCAACATCTGTGATCTTAAAATATTTTGGAATGTACATAATCATCCCCCTTATACGAGAGTTTTAGTCATTATAAAGTCCGTTTGTTCTTCATCACCCATATAAAAAGAGTGGGCACCAGTTTGAACAAATCCCATTTTCTTATAAAAGGCAATAGCATTTTCATTTTTTTCCCATACGCCTAGCCAGACTTTTTTCTTATTACCTTCCAGCGCTATTTCCAAAGCTTTATTTAGAAGAACTTTGCCTAGTCCATGTTTTTGAAAACTCTTCTTTATGTAAATCCTCTCGATTTCAAGTGAATCTTCACCCATTTCTTCCGACTGAGCATCATTCGTGTTGACCTTTAAATATCCAGCAAGTTCATCATTAAAATAAACAAAAAAGAATTGCGAGGAAATATTGGCTAATTCTTTTTCTAACTGTGTTAAGTTAAATGCCTTTTCCAAATAGGCTTTCATATTTTCAGGTGTATTCTGATGCTTAAATGTATCATCAAATGTTTCATAACTAATTTCTTGAAGTTTGCGTGAATCTTCAAGGCTGCACTTTTTTATATTTATACTCATTTAATAGGTCGCTCCTTTATATATTCAATAATTTCTCTTGTTTCCCTTTTTTACAAATTCCCAGTCTTTTTCGATATTCTTTCTCACTCTTTGTAGAAGATTGAAAATAGTATCTACTTCTTTTTCGGAAAATCCCTCTAAAGCAACAGTTTTGGAATAATCATTTTCTCTTTTAATATAAGGATAAATTTCTTTCCCTTTTTCTGTCGGGAAGAGTTTTTTAATTTTTTTGTTTTGGTTATCTTCCTTTTTTTCAATAAAGCCATTCATTTCAAGTTTCTTTACAGCACGTGCTGCTGTTGTTCGATCTACCTTTATCATCTCAGCTAATTTTTCTTGAATGATTCCCGGATTTTCACATATTCGTACAAGGTACAAATACTGACCCTTCGTAAGGTCATATTCTTTAAATTCTATATTACTTATTGAATCTAATGCCCTGGCTATCATTCCAACTTCTCGAAGAACATCCTTCATAATTAACTCCTTACTACATATTTTGTTGCAAATGCAATAAAACTGTACATTAAATTTAACTTATTTTTGTTGCATTTACAACATTTTTTTAATAGGTAATTGTATAAGGGAACATTTCTTTCTTACGATAATTTTCTTAACTTGATTTTCCCTCCGAAATTTAATTTAGAAAGCATATTTTTATCCTTATCATTTCTAATTACTATTTAAAAATAATTTTAATTACCGATAATATAAATAATCATTTGTTCATGTATTTTTATAAAGGAGCATTCCTGTTAGAAGGATTTTCGGGGACTTGAACAAAAAAGAGCCCTCTTGGTATGATACGGGGTGTCAAATCATAGCGCGAATTGACCCCTAACTTAGTTAACCAAGGAGGACTCCAAAGTGGATTTTAAACAAAATCAGAAAATAAATCAAGTCACCGAGAATACACTCGTAGTAGGAATTGACATTGCCAAGCGAAAACATTTTGCTTGCTTTGTAGATGATCGTGGTCGGGTGCTCCAAAAATCTTTCCCAGTATTACAGTCTAGTGATGGCTTCCAGTGTTTTTATCAACGTATTTTAACTGCAATGAAAGAATACGAAAAAACGGAAGTCATTGTCGGGATTGAACCAACAGGCCATTACTGGCTAAATTTAGCTTATTTCCTTGAGGAACGGGGTATTCCCCTAGTCATGACCAACCCTTTGCACGTTAAAAAGTCAAAGGAATTGGATGACAATTTACCAACCAAACATGACCGTAAAGATGCGCTAGTAATCGCTCGTCTTATTAAAGATGGACGCTTCAGTTATCCACGTATCTTGAAAGACATGGAGGCTGAACTTCGTGTTGGATCAACGTTTAGAGGGAAATTGACAGAGGAACTTAGTGCTGTCAAAAACATGATTATTCGCTGGTTAGATCGCTATTTTCCTGAGTTCACTCAGATCTTCCCGTCATTTGGAAAGATGGCAATGGCCGTACTAGAATGTACCCCATTTCCGAGTGATCTCCAACAGAAACAAGCTGATGAGGTTTTATCCCTTTATCGAAAGATTGAGGGGCTCAAATCTCCCCAACGACCAAAAGCAGTGCGCCTCATTGAAGTCGCTGCTTATTCCATTGGAGTAACAGAAGGACGTGAGATGGCCCGTATTGAAATCGCCACGCTCGTTCGCCGTTACCATCAGCTGGAACAAGATATCGAGAGGATTACTCAACACTTAGTTGAGCTTGTAAAAACTTCTGTAGAGTACGAGTGGCTATCAACGGTACCAGGACTAGGAGATACAACGATAGTTGATTTATTAGCTGAAATCGGAAGCTTTTCATACTATGAAGACCCACGCCAACTAATCAAACTCGCGGGGTTAACATTACGAGAGAGTTCTTCCGGACAGCACAAAGGGCAAAAGCGCATCTCCAAACGTGGCAGAAGAAAGCTGCGTGCCCTCCTATTTAGAGTTATGATGCCGATGATTCGACATAATGAGGCTTTTAGAAAACTGCACGAATATTATACAAATCGTCAGGTTAATCCATTACGTAAGAAGCAGTCTATCGTGGTTCTATGCGGAAAACTATTAAAAGTGTTACATGGAATCAGCACGAAGCACAAAGCATTTGATGCGCAGCGAATGATGAAGGATATTCCTAGTCTCGCAGAGGCTATATAGATTTCTACATCCCCTTTACAGACCTAGACAACAGGATGACACGGAGAAGCTGGCATTATATTCACCATTCGACCTAGAGTCCCTAAAGGAGCTTCGCTAGCCTCTGCCTTATGACTAGACCGAACGAAGGAATGTAGGCACACAGATGCCCAGAGACATGGGAGGGTACGTCATCATAAGTTACGCAGAGATCCATTGTGCATCACATAATTCTCTGACACTACTTACCACTATTAACCAGTAGTGACCGCGTAGCGTACCCATATAATGGAATAGTTTCTCATAATATAAAAATATTGTTAGGAAGCGTGTCGAAAAATATTTTTTTGACACCCCACCAACGGCTCAAACCGTTGATAAATCAACATTTATAGAGGGAGAGTTTTTTATGAAATTGTTCGCCAAAAAAGAAAGACCAGGATATTTAAAAGAGGAAGCGAATAGACTAAAGTCGAATGTAAGGATTGATGTCCATAAATATAGTAGTTTAACACAGCAGTTGTCCCTCATTGATCTCACTTTAGATGACCTTGCAGTTGCAAAGGCATTACAACCTCTTATACGCGATAATATTGAAAGAATCTATAATCCAATGTATCACAACCCTTTTGCAGGAATTCAAAGTGTAGTAAATATGGTTCCAATAGGCATTGATTTATCGGGAAGTCAACAATATGTAGTTGATTTTTTTGATGGGATTATTGATGATGCATATGTAGAGAGAAGATATCAACTAAGTAAATATTATTTAATGACTGGTGTTGAAGTACGGTGGTATCTTTGTACCAACCAAGCATTTACAAACAATATAACAGATCTCTTAACAGAAGAGTTTAAGGATGATAGAGAAAGTTTTGCACTTGCTACTAAAGTTACTAGTAAAATATTTAATTTAGAACTGCAGCTTTGCCTTTCAGCTTTACAAGAGCTACAAAATGAGGATGCGGCCAAAAAAGAAATTGAAGCAAAACAAAACATTAAGGAAACGATTGGTACCATTACAGAAGAATTAGCTGCCATGTCAGAAGAAGTTGGGGCATCGGTTGCGGATGTCGTTGTTCGTTCTGAAAGTATAAAGACACACCTAAACGAGGGACTCCAATCTTCAATCATCACATCAGAAACTTCCGTAACAGGTAGAAAACAGTTAGACCAAGTCATTGAACAAACAGAGTCCTTAAAGGAAAGTGTTAACGAGATTCGAACTAGTATCCGCTCATTAGAAGCTAACTCGAAGGAAATTGGAGACATCGTGGCCGTAATCACCTCCATCGCAGAACAAACAAATCTATTAGCGCTGAATGCTGCGATTGAAGCCGCAAGAGCAGGAGAACACGGAAAGGGATTTTCGGTTGTGGCAGCTGAGGTAAGGAAGCTAGCTGAGCAAACAAAGGACTCTTCAAGTAATATTACAGAATTGGTTGTCTCCACAACAAAACAAATCAAAGACGTGGTGGAGCAAATAAATGATGTCAATTCTAAAACCGTATTAGCTAACCAAAATGTCCAAGATACTGTGGAAAGTTTTGACGAAATTCAAACAGCAAGTATGGCTAGCAAGGAACAAAATGAACGGAATAACCAAGAAATGATTAAATTTATAGATATATTAAAGGAAATTGGTGAAGCCGGTGCAAAAGTAGCAAATTTAGCAGATGATCTAAATGGAACGATGCAAGGATATTAATGAATTTTTCTATTGTTGTGGATTTGTACAGGATATTGCTACGAAAGAAAAGATCGATTAGAAAAGGCATTCAAAGGAATGTTTTTTCTTTTGTGTTCTTCCGCTAACTGTTGATAGTGGATTAAAGAATTTATTGACCATTATGAAAAATATTTTATCTTATGCCCTAAATGCGGATACAAAGAAAATATTACAACGGCAGTATTACGTAGAATAAAGGAATATTGTTTACTATTTCCAAATAAAAAGCTGACAGCACACTCGATTCAAGAATGGTTTCAATTTTTGGGACGACCAAGATGGATTTTGGATTTGGTTCTTGGGCTTCATTCGCTCGCTTTGTCTACCAAGATGGATCTAAGTTTTGGATCTTGGGCTTCATTCGCTCGCTTTGTCTACCAAGATGGACTTTGGATTTGGTTCTTGGGCTCCATTCACTCGCTTTGTCGACCAAGATGGATCTCAGTTTTGGATCTTGGGCTTCATTCGCTCGCTTTGTAGACCAAGATGGACTTTGGAATCGGATCTTGGCAGTTTCCTAAACAAATAAAAAAGTGTTAATCCTTCTTAGATTAACACCTAGCACAAAGAATTATGAGATACGTGTTCCATTCCTAACAGGTTCATCAGGTTTTAACAGAACGACATCCCCTTCTTCAGGAATCCCGCCTACTACCAATACCTCGGATTTAAACCCAGCAACACGCATTGGCGGAAAATTTACTACACCTACGACTTGACGTCCACAAAGTTGCTCAGGACTATATCTTCGAGTAATTTGAGCAGAAGAATGTTTTATTCCAATCTCTTCCCCAAAGTCAATCTCTAATTTTATCGCCGGTTTTCTTGCTTCAGGAAAAGGTGCTGCACTTATGACCGTGCCAACTCGCATATCTAGTTTTAAAAAGTCTTCGATTGTTACCATATTGTTCTTACCACCTTTAAAGTTTTACCTATGTTTCCATAATATTACCATAATTAATACTATAAAAGGATATTAAGCTTATCATAGAAAATTTCTTTACCAAGTTTAATATCCTTTTTATCCATTATTAAGATTTCTATATTTTTTGGAGATATTCCTTCACAACTAACAAACCATCATTGTTGAAATTCCTCAATCATTTCTATTTATAAACAAAAAAGAGAGAGTCCTAAAAACTTTTCTTTGGGACACTCTCTTTCTATTTTTCATTATATATTAGAGTACATGTCTATAATTTTAGCTGCTGCCCTTCATATGCCTTAATGTCTAACGGTGCAGTCAAGAAGTCTTTTGCTTTTGCTACGAACTTAGTGAAGTGATCGCTTGAGTTATGGCTGGCAACAGCTTGCATATCCTGCCAAATTTCTATCATCAAAAATACATGTTCATTTTCTACATCTTTTTGAAGGCCATAAGAAATATTTCCGTTCTCTTCTCTTGAAGCGGCAATAAGCGGCTGGATTTCCTCTAGAAATAGATTCTCTTTTGCTGGGTTTATTTGGAATGTAGCATGGACGATAATCATTGAACCTCAGGTCCTTTCTTGTTTATATTTCATTACTTCCATTGTGCGACTTGGTCAATTGGGAGGCGTACAGATGGATGTCCGTTATCTGCTGCTTTACCAATGGAGATCAACATCACTGGAATATAACGTTCTTTATCTAATCCAAAAGCTTCGGCTATTTGATCTTTTTCATATCCTCCCATTGGATTTGTATCATAGCCATAAGCACGGGCAGCTAGCATTAATTGCATAGAGACAAGACCGCCATCAACCAAAACAACATCTTTCATTTCTTCGCGTGAAGCAGTTTCATAATAACCTGAAAAAGATGCATGAATTTGTTCTTTTACTTCTAAAGGCATCAATCCTTTATCTACAGCTGCACCGTAGATTTCTTCGAATTTCTCAAAATTATTTAAATCACCAAAAACAGCAATAACTGCTGATGATGTTTCAACCTGGGTTTGATTAAAACGGGCCAGTGGAGCAAGTTTTGCTTTTGCTTCAGGGCTTTCAATCACAAGAAAGCGCCATGGCTGCATATTAACCGAAGAAGGAGCACGTGTTGCTAATGTAAGGATTTCCTCCATCTCTTCGCGGCTAATTTTTACATTTTTATCGTAACTTTTTATTGAACGGCGTTCTGTTACGATTTTATAAAAATCATTTGTTACTGGTGCTGTAGTCTTAGTAGCCATTCTTATATTCTCTCCTTATTATCTTAAATTTTTACTTAAATGTTTGAAAAACAAATACTTATACATTTTAGACAAAAATAATTTAAAATGTCTAAAGTGTTTACTTTGTATACCATACTCCTCTTTTCTTTTGTTGTAAACTGAAAAGAATTGGAATACCCATAAATTAATTTACCTTACTGGATATGATATAATTTCAGGATAAAAGGAGTGGTACTTTTGAGAAAAATTGCACCTGATGAAAGACAGAGGTTGAGAAAAGCCTATGTAAAAAAGTTGATCCATGTCATTCGTACTCAAGGATTCCTTTCTCTTACCATTCAAGATATTGCCGATTTAATGAATTTGAGCCGAGCTTCCTTGTATAACTATTTTTCTTCAAAAGAAGACATCATTATGGAGCTAACTAATCTCTGTATTAATTATATAAATGAATTTGGTCAGACCATTTCCAACGAAGAATTGTCATATTCGCTTCGTTTTCAAAAAGTGTTTGAACAAGCGGTTTTTTCAGCTGCATACACGTCAGATATTTATTTGAATGATTTAAAAAGAAGCTGCCCCCATCTTTATGAAAAAAAGATGCAATCAAGAAAAGAACAAACTTCTATTATTCACACCTTTTATCAAAATGGTATGAAAGAAGAAGTTTTTAATGAATTGAATGCCTCAATCCTAATTATTCAAGATGAAATTGTTCTGGAGAGATTTGTTAATACTTCATTTTTAACGGAAGAGGGATTGTCATTGAAACAGTCTCTAATCGATTATTATGTGGCAAAGAAAACCCAGGTCTTTAAGCCTGAATACTTGCAAAGCACAGAAAATGAGAATATCAATGCAATGGTGGATTGTGTACTGAAAAAACTAGCAGCGATTTAAAAATAGTCTTATATTTCAGATCCCAATTGAAGGAAAATCAGTTAAAAATATTTAAACAAGAAGATTAATCACGATAGGGAGATGATTTTTATGAAAAGAATTCCAGTTAAAATGGTGAGGAAGGATTTGTTAGATATCCCTCAATATTCGCTTCCAGCCGGATTTCGAATAAGGTTATTTGAAAAAGGGGACGAACATAGTTGGGCTCGTGTTGAAACAAGTGTGGATGAATTTAAAAACGAACAAACTGCACTAGAACACTTTAACAAAGAATTCGGACCACATTTGGATGAAATGTCAAGAAGATGTGTTTTTATTGAAAATGAAAATGGCGAAGTGATTGGTACCACCACAGCATGGTATGGCGACTTACATGGCGATGGAGAAGTATCCGGCAGAATTCATTGGGTAGGTATTGTTCCAGAATATCAAGGGAAGAAACTTTCAAAACCATTACTTAGTGCTGTTATGAATATTTTGGCCAATAATCATTCAAAATGCTATCTTACATCGCAAACGACAAGTTACCAAGCAATCAATATGTACTTAAACTACAGGTTTGAACCTTTACTCACCGAACCAAGCTGTCATGAAGCCTGGTCTTTGTTAGAAGATATTTTAAACCGAAAAATACTAAAGTAACATTATTAAGGTTGGTTTGTTTAAACACGGTATTGAGCTATTCTTTTTATCTTCCTCTATTATTTGTGAAAGGAATTGAGAAAAGTAGAAAGGAAGTTTTGAGGAAGATGGATACATTGATAATTCATTGCCTCTTTAGCATACTTTTCATATTCTTTAAACTTACTTTTATCAGATGGATGACTAACTTCATCTAGTTTAAGAAGATCCTTTAGAATATTTTCTACTGCACCATTATTACTCGAAGCAACATTAATTAGGCGAAATCTTAAAATCGAGGAAGACATCAAAATAGACGAATATTTTAAATACATTAGTTCCAGGAGTTGTTTTTGAAGTTCTTGTATCTTCTTACAATTGAATTGCTACTAAAAGTTATGCTAAAAACTGGTATAATAGTAGAAATCAAGCCTTACCTAGTAAAGATTTGGAGGATAGACGCTTTGAAAATCTACAATAAACAGAAATTTTTTACAGGGATAATAGGTATTTTTTTTGTATTAATAGCTTTAATCTCTTTATTAATAAAAGGATATGATTTAAAATTTTCCATTTTAGCGATACTTATTTTTTTGATTTCTGTTTCTAGTATTCGTAGAAGTATTTCAAAACAATTGACAATACAAGATAAAATTGAAGAATTAGATGAAAGAAATCAAGAAATAAAACTGAAAAGTAATGCAATATCATTCAAAATTATTCAATATACGGTAATTTTTTTAGAAATATTATTTATCATTTTCTATGCTATCTTTAAAGCTGAAATGCTTATTTGGATTATTTTGGTTTTATCATTTGTTGTATTCGTTACGTTTGTATCTGAAATTCTAAGTAGTAATCATTATAAGAAGAAGGTTTAAAGACGGAGGCTATTAATTTTTCTTGTAATACAAGAACGAATGTTCTATAATCTAATTAAATTTGAAAACGTACTGTGGAGGAAATTATGTTTTTAATAGAATATGAAAAACAATTTAAGGAAAAATTAGAGAACTATTCTTTATCCAAAGAACAGCTCCAGTTTACAGGAACCCCTTCCAAAGCTGTAGAACTATCAAATTCAGATATAGACCGACATCCCATTTTGGCTATTGAAAATAATGAACTTGTAACATTTTTTGTACTTCATAAAAATGAAGGCGTAAAACCTTATTCAGAAAATAGAAAGGCGATTCTGTTGAGAACGTTCTCCACTGATTTTCGTCATCAGGGGAACGGGTATGCTAAACAATCCCTTTTTCTATTACCCCAATTTGTTCGTACACAATTTCCACATATCAATGAAATAATATTAGCCGTGAATGCGAAAAATATCTCGGCCCAAACATTGTATAAAAAATGTGGTTATAAAGATGAAGGAGTTAGAAAAATGGGTAAAAAAGGTGAATTAATTATAATGAGTTTTTATTTGTAGTTGAGAATAAAGTAAATGCATTATTTAAAAAAGATGCTAATTCATTTCATATCTTTCTAAAGTGTGTTCTTCAATTAACTCAATATTATTTTTTCATTTAGCATAAGTAAATATTTGTTCTTTTATATTCGTAAATAAGACAATATCTTTAAATCAGATAATATTATCCATTTTACATCCGTTTGATTTTGGTCGGGGGTTTTTTGGAAAAAGCATCCTGCTTATTCAGCCGTTTAAAATCCACAATATCATTTAGAAGTAATTCTTAGAAAATACCCATCTGGATCAGCAATTTTAAATCCCCTCCTGTTAGAAGATACCTACTTCTTCCCCAACGAAAAACCGTGAAATAACTTTCCTCCAAAAGGTTGCAAAATATTCTCAACTAATTGTATTACTTGATTTTTGTCACCAGTCTTGTAAAAAATATCAAATGCCTCTACAAATTGCTTTGCGAATTCTTCGTCATATTGTTTTAATGAACGAACTACCCACTTGGATGCACCAATCCATTTACGGTTCGTTCTCAATACAAATTCGCTTACCAATTCTGCAAGTGTATTTGCTATAAATATATCTTCCGCTCGAATAGAAGAACCTATAAAATCGTCCAGTGCGTCCGAAATAAAATAACGCTTTGCATTTATCGTTTCTACTGACCATTCCGCTGGACCTTTTTCAACGATTTCTTTAGCCTCTTTTTTGATAGAATCTATGATTCCATCGTCTTTTAAGACCCTTCCCTCTGAAATCATTCTTGGCATCGAAGGTCTCGCTCTTTCATAATCATTTTTAAAAAAGTGCTTATAAGAGGTTAAATTATGTACAAAGACCTCTATCGCCCAACCAAAATCCATTAATGACTCTCTATAAGATGAACTAACGCTTTTGTCGAAAATAACAATATCAAGGTCAGATGTTTCTGTAGCTTCACCTCGAACTACACTCCCAGCTAATAACGCTCCTTGACAATTTGGAAAATGCTTACGGATAAACTGTTGTGCTGCTTCGATTGGGCTTAACTTAATTAAATCACCCATTGTTCCCACCTCTATTTGATTTATTTCTGGAAGAGTATCTTTACTGAAATATTTAAAATTTATATTCTTAAAGACTACTTATTTTTCAGCTTAAACGTTTCAGACTTTCCATCCCATGTGATGATAGCGTTTATATCTTCATTTTCTTGAACAACTGAACAGCCATCACAAGAATGTCCACTACCACTTAATACACCACTCTCAGTTAGTGGCTCGTTGCCGCTTGATTTCCCCGAGGCAGTTTCAATACTATATGAAATTTTTTTAGGAATAGGGTCTTTTCCAATATATTTTATTGTTATATTAGTAGATTCGCTATCTTCATCTAGCACCGTTACTCTATAATTTATATCCCAATTGCCGCTCCTACCAACAAAATTCATCACTTTTATTTTTGAACAAGCCGTTAAAAATAAAGAAAAGAATGATAACTAAGAATTTTTTAATCATACAAATCCCCCCATTCTTTATTTTACTTCGCTTGATTGTTCCATTATTCCTTTTTTTAAAATCTTGTGCTAATTGGAAATACTGTAAATAACTAGTCATCCCAATAACCATACATGTTGAAATGGTTAGTAGGGAGAGAATTTTTTAGAGACTAACCATATGTAATAGAGGGGTTATTCAGCTTGCAATACATTCTCTTTTTTTCTTCGGTAAACAGTATAGAACTAACGGATTATGTAGTTTCATGAAATTTCAAGTGGTATAATAAAATAAACTATTCATGGAAGAGGTGAATGTCAACATGAATACAGCTAAAGAGCGATTGCTTAAAATTATAGATGAAATACCTGAACAAGAGATAAATGAAATTTTGGATTTTGCAGAATTCTTAAAAGCGAAAAAAGAAAAATTCTTATCTGAAGATTTAACAAAGGCAAGTGAAAGTAGTCTTGATTTTTGGAATAATGATATTGATGACGAGGTTTGGAATAATGTATAAACAGGGAGATATTGTTTTAGTTCCTGTTCCATTTAGTGATTTAACAAACAGGAAGCAGCGACCTGTACTAGTTATTTCAAATGATAATTACAACAAAATAACTGAAGATATAGTTGTCGTTGCAATTACTTCACGATTAAAGGATCTTGATTATTCAATAGTAATAAACTCAAAAGATTTAAATGAGGGTGAACTTAAAGTTACCTCAGCAATTCGTGCTGATAAAGTTTACACACTTTCAAAAGATATTGTCAGAAAAAGGTTTGGACAAGTGAACTCTGAGGTTTTGAAAGGCGTTCGGACAAAAATAAACGAGTTATTAAAATAATTTTTGAAAAGAAGGCTGCCAAACAGGCCTTTTTAGTATGTAAAGAGCTTTCAAATTTTACTTTTCAGAAGAACTTCACTTAAAGTAACTGGCGCTTATCTCATATAAGTAAGCTAAAAATACCAAGTTGTTATACATAACTTGGTATTTTTTCATGCTTACCTACTAATTATCGATCAGATAAATGTATCAGGTGTATTTATGACCCGAAAGCTTCAGCATCAATACATCATAAACAAAACAAAAAGGCCCGCTATAAAAGAAGGCTTAAGGGACTTTAATTTTCATTTATATATGTACAATTCTGACTGTATCCCATTAGGAAAAACGTGGATCATTCAGTAAACGTTGCATTTCTTCCATATGTCTAGTTTCATCGGAAATAATATCTTCCAGTTTAACGACTAATTCGATCAATCCTAATTTGTCAGCTTGTTCACGACGTACTTTATAGCGGGCAATTGTTTGTTCCTCTGCTTTACGTGCCTCTTCAAGCATTTCCTTAGCATCCGTTACAGGTTTTACTTCTGCCGGTTTAGTTGTTGGTTGACCGCCGAGATTAATAATTTTTTCAGATAGGTAAAGAGCATGGCCCTGCTCATCAGGAATTTCTTTTTCAAACATAGGTTTTAGAATTTGATAGTAAAGACCTTGTACAGCGGATGCATAATAAGTGTATTGAATGGCAGCTGAATATTCTCCACTCAAATCTTCATTTAATCCGTCAATAAGTTCTTTCATTTCTTTTTCCATCAGCCAGTCATCCTTTCATTTTGTAATTATATATTATTTACCCTTTTTAAAATAAAGTTAAACATTCATTCGGAGTTTCAGAGGTTAGTTCTGTTTACATGGAATTTCTTTAATGTCTACGTGCCACTTGTTGAATCGGATCCCACGGACTGTTATAAGGAGGGGCATAACTGAGATCTAAATCTGTAAGCTCGGTAATGGACATTTTATTGAATAGTGCGGTTGCCAAAACGTCAATACGCTTGTCAACTCCGTCTTTCCCGATAATTTGCCCACCGAGAAGTAGATCATTATCCTTTCGATACATTAGTTTGATAGAGAGCGGGCTTGCCCCTGGGTAATAATCAGCGTGATCTTTCACTTCTAGTGAAATTGTTTGAAATGGAAACTGAAGAGCGCTCGCTTCTTTTTCGGACAATCCTGTTTTTCCAAGTGTTAGATCCATGAACTTAATAATGGATGAGCCAACAATTCCTCCGAAAGCTACTCCATTACCAGCCATATTTAAACCAGCAATCCGCCCTTGTTTGTTGGCTGTTGTGCCAAGAGGAATGTAATCGTCTTGCTCTTTAATCCGATGGTATTGAACAGCGCAATCCCCTGCAGCATAAATGTCTTTCACATTCGTTTCCATATAACGGTTCACTTCAATAGCTTCGTTTGTACTTAAACGGATATCCGTCCCTTTCAAAAAAGTAGTATTCGGATGCACTCCTATTGAAATTAACACTAAATCTGTCTCATAACGCCGCTTGTCTGTTTCAATCGCTTCTACCGTTGTTTCCCCAACTATTCTCTTCACATTTTCCTCTAATATAACTTCAATTCCCTTATCCTGTGCTTCTTTATGAATATGCTCTACCATATCCTCGTCAAAAATTGAAGCAAGCTGCTTCCCTCGTTGGATAATTCGGACATGTTTCCCGAGCTTGTGGAAGTTTTCAGCCATCTCAAGACCAATATAGCCTCCACCTACAATTGTTACATCGTTTATTTCTTCTTTTAGACTATCTAAAATACGGTGTGTGTCCGGAATAGTCTTTAATACATGAACATGTTCAAGTTCGATCCCTTCCCACTCCGGCAAGTTGGGACTCGCTCCTGTCGCAATCAACAATTTATCATAGGATTGACAGAATGCTTCACCTGTTTTTGTATGAATGCCATACACCTTTTTTTCGTCTGAATCAATATTTTTCACTTCACAATATAAATGTGCATCGATCCCATATTTTTGTCGGAAGGTCTCTACACTTCGAGCGATGACCTGATCTGTTGAAGAAACGGTTCCACCTATCACATACGGAAGTCCACACTGCCCATATGAATAAATTTCCCCTTTTTCAAAGGTAACAATCTCCGCATCCTCCACATTACGAACAATTTGCATTGCCGCACTCATCCCTGCTGCATCCCCACCAATAATCACATACTTCATTTTCTCACCTCCTCTTATACCCTCTCGTTGTTGAAAAAATTGACTGAAGTCCTGTATCAAAAAGGCTAGAGTTGATACAATTAGTTTTAGCCTTTCGTATTTTTTCA
Source organism: Heyndrickxia sp. FSL W8-0423 (assembly GCF_038009395.1). Classification (NCBI taxonomy): domain Bacteria; kingdom Bacillati; phylum Bacillota; class Bacilli; order Caryophanales; family Bacillaceae; genus Heyndrickxia; species Heyndrickxia sp. FSL W8-0423. The sequence goes on from NZ_JBBPBE010000001.1 coordinate 373,079, forward strand.
TGCGTCTTTCGAATTAAACCGCCTTCGGTTATAACTGGATCTCAATGTTTCCGCGTAGAGTAAGGACAAACTTAATGGGCTGCCTTAACAAGCTCCTCAGCTTCCTTTTGGCTTACACCTTTATGTTAAGTGGCGGACTCCATCATCCAGATCCTTTAAAAAGCTTACACTGGCTGTTGTAAGTTGAATCGATCTCCTTTTTCTTTTGCGAAGCTACCGAATTTAACGCTCCATCGAAACAGACAGAGTAAGCAGCCGCGAATAACTGTTCAGGATTCGACCCCTTTTTGTCGGATTTATCTTCACATGGCCACCCCGTCCACTTTTTGCCGTAGCATAAGATGTACTCACTTAAAATAACTCCTTTATATTCCGATAATTAGTGGATTCCCTTTTGTCATTGTTTAAAACATATGTCTTACAGAACGGTTCACCACTTCCATTTAATTAATTAAGTAGGCAGTGAAAGTAAAATAGGCGGAGTTTTTCCGGTTAAATACAGGATGGGGCATGTTTCGGGGGTATATAAGCGGAATTTTTCCGATTATGCAAAGCAAAATCCCCCATTTTCACGTTTTTACAGCCAATAGGCGGAATTCCTCCGTCTATTCAACCCATTTTCAATGCTATTAAGCTAATTAAGCGGAATTTTTCCGACTATTGGTCAGATCGGATGTTTAACCCGATCCCCCAATCGATATGAGCGGATCCTCTTAATTCCCGATGCGGGAATCAGCATCTTTTTATCAACTAGTCGAGACAGTACTTTTTTCACTGTCTTGTCACTTAGTTTCAAATACTTCTCGACTTCTATAGGGGATATGGTTTCTCCTTTTCGAATCGCTAACCGAAGGACTTCCTTTTCGAGCAAAGACAGAGATGCCTGGTCCAATTCATCACCCAGCCATCGGCCAATCACCTGCTGAACAATCTGTTGGCATCGACGAGGATTTTCCTTTACTTGATCATAAGAAAAACGGATTACTGTCCATCCGTCAATCACCAATTGGTTTTGACGTTCCAGGCTGTCGGAAAATTGCCATCTGCTTATGTTCTTTAGATGAGGACCATACCCGTCGATCTCAAGGCATATCCGGATACCTGGACGAATATATGCAAAATCTAAATACCTTTTGCCATCCTTGAAATCATTGACTTCATATTCTGGATGAAGATACTGGAAATGGTAAAATAAAGGCCACCATACTTTTTTTAAAAATAACATTTCAGCCTGGTTATGACCTTCTTGTAAGCGACGTAACCGCTCTCCAGTTCTTGCCTGCAAGTGAGCATTCAAAAAGGCCTGGTATTCTTCTTTAAATCCCATAGATTTCTCCTCCTGTCCAGTTTTTTGTAATAATCATCTTTCAATGCAAAATCTCCACAACCGGGGCATTTAATAGCTTACATCATTTGATGTTTATTCATTTGAACTTCGGAAAGATTTTTAAAATTTATGAGTGTTTAAGCGAGTGAAAATAAGTGGTTTAATGTAGTTTCAATTGGGGACAAAGAAAAAGGGAAATAAAGACTTGCGTTTTAGCTTATATAGAGGATTCTAATTTTAGTTTAATAGACTTCTTAAATTTGTCAAACTATTTCCTTTATTTCAGGAGAGGCATTTGGCTAAATGCCTCATTTACTTATGGATAATGTTAACTAGCACGCCCATATAGCCGTTCTTTAAAGGATGCTAATTCAATTCATATCCCTCTAAAGTATATTCTTCAATTAACTCAATACTATTTTTTCCTTTTACATATGTAATTATTTGTTCTTTAATATTCGGGAATAGAACAATCTCATTCAGTTCAGATAATTTTATCCATTTAACATCCGTTTGATTTGGGTCTGGGGTATTTGGCAGCTTTGGAATAAATCCATCCTTTATCGTACATTCAAACATTAACTGTAAAGAGTGCGTTTCTCCAAATTTATTTGAGTTTAAATGTGGAGCATACTCATAAACAATAGCCAAGGGACCAACTTCCACTTCAATTGAAGCTTCCTCTTTCGCTTCCCGTTTAACTGCTTCAATAACAGATTCATTAGGTTCCACCCCACCTGCTGGCAAATTATAATGCAACCCCCTTTCATCTTGAAACTCAACTAAAAGAATCGAATCGTTTTCGATAATGAGCGCACACGCTCGCACTCTAATAGGATAAGTCACCTAATCGCCACCTCCATCATATGTATGCAAATAATAGAACACCTTCCGATCTCTTATTTCCGTATACACTATATTTCTATAAAAACCTTCCTTCCGCTTCTATTCGAGGTTTCAGATTGTCGTACCGCTTCCCGTACTTTCATTAGATTGAAAAATGTTTCGGGTGAAGCCAATGTTAATCGTTGCTCAGTCACTAACGTCATTAATTTGTGAAATGTCTCTTGCCATTTTTGAACCGAAACTTGTTTATTCCAGTGACGAAGGTGAAATAGTTTAACATTTACTTTCGTCCGCATTGATACTTCCTTCCATTGAATTTGCATACCAGAAAGCAAGCCAATTGTTAAAAAGTTTCCTTCCGGACGGACACAATATGCAAGCTGGGTCCCATCTAAACCACCAATTGAATCAATCGCCGCATTTACACCTTTTCCATTTGTTAATTCCATCACCGTTTCTTGTAAAGGCATAGCCGAAGTGTCTATAACATGGGTAGCCCCTAGTTTAAGCAGCTCCTCAGTATAAATAGGATTTCGTGTTACGGCGATAAATTGAAACCCTATGATTCTAGCAAGCTGGGCAAACAACCGGCCAATTGCAGATCCCGCTGCATTCATTAATAAATAATCGCCTGGTCCTAAATACAATATTTCGGTGCAAATAACAAAAGCTGTAACCGGATTAATATAGAGCTGGGCAGCGATTGTATCATCCATTTCATCGGGTATAGGAATTAACCACTTAGCTGGCGCCCTAACAACTTCTTGCCATGTCCCTTCCCCTCTTAACGGAAGGACACGTTTACCAATTAGGTCATGCGAAACAGAAGGACCAACCTCCTCTACAATTCCTACCCCTTCATATCCTGGAATGACAGGCAGTGAAATGCGGTGAGAATAAGACCCTCTAATCGGAATCAGATCAGACGGATTAATTGGGCACATTTTCATGCGAACAAGAACTTCCCCATCAGCGAGCGGATCTATCCGCTGATTCATAACGATTAACACATCTTCCGGTTTTCCAAATTCATGAAACATCACTCGGTTTGCTTTCAAAATTAAAACTCCTTCATTTTCGCGGATCTTTTTCAGTATACAATGTCCAATCTATATATAGATTAGTATTCTCGAATCCCTCCATTTTTCCTTCCTTTTATAAAAAATGGCAGTTGACTTTATAAATGTATTAACCATATAATACACATACAAGGTGTATGAACTAATTAATACATACACACGAACATGAGGAGGAACCTTTTATGGAAATATTAACTGTTCGGGATTTAGGGAAAGTGTATAAAGGGAATGTGAATTATGAAGCCCTTCGAAATATCGATTTAACGATCAATCAAGGCGAGTTTGTAGGGATTATGGGACCATCAGGAAGCGGGAAAACGACTTTATTAAATATGATTTCGACGATTGACCGCCCAACTTCCGGGGAGATTCGTATCGGCGGTGAGAATCCCTATCGCTTGTCCCATCAGAAATTGGCGATTTTTCGCAGACGCGAATTAGGATTTGTCTTTCAATCTTTTAACCTGCTTCCAACCTTAACGGTGAAGGAAAATATTGTTCTTCCATTAACATTAGATGGTGTGAGCATTGAGGAGATGAACAAAAGAGTAAACCTTTTTGCTGAAAAATTAGGAATCACTTCTATTTTAGATAAACGGACCTATGAAATCTCCGGTGGACAGGCCCAGCGTACAGCAGTTGCCCGTGCCCTTATTAATCGGCCAAAACTTGTTCTCGCCGATGAACCTACCGGAAATTTAGATTCAAAGGCAGCACAAGACGTAATGGAAATGCTAGAAAAACTAAATAAGGAAGAACAAGCAACGATGATGCTCGTGACCCATGACGCAGTTGCAGCTAGTTACTGTCAGCGTGTTGTTTTTATTAAAGATGGTCAATTAGTGAATGAAATTCGAATGGGAACGAATCGATCCGACTTTTATCAAAAAATCATCGAGAATCTTTCACGAATTGGAGGGACTGCAAATGAACCTTCGCCAATTCGCGATTAATAACGTTCTTCGAAATAAACGAACGTATTTGGCCCATTTTTTGAGCAGTGCGTTTTCGGTCATGATCTTTTTCATCTATGCGTTGTTACTATTTCATCCCGAGCTACAAGGAGAACTTAAGTCAACCAGTGACATGATTAGTGCATTAGGAACGATGGGAATGAAAGTAGCGCAAATTATCATTTTCATTTTTTCATTTTTCTTTTTGCTGTACTCCGTCAGTGCTTTTCTAAAACTGCGGAAAAAGGAATTTGGTATTCTTATGATCCTCGGCATGTCCCGAAAGCAATTTTATCGTCTTCTTTTTGTCGAAAACATGATTATTGGATGTGCTGCAATTATTGCAGGGATTGTTGCAGGGACTTTCCTTTCGAAGTTTCTTTTAATTATAAGTGCGAACATACTTGCGATTGAAAAAGGGTTATCTTTCTATTTTCCAATCAAGGCAGCATTAATCACTGCGGGTGCATTCCTCCTGCTCTTCCTGTTAATTTCGTTATTTACTTCTAGATTGGTAAGAACAGGGACTGTCTTAGAACTTGTGAAAGCAGAAGAAAAACCGAAGCCTGAACCGAAAGCCTCACCATGGTTATCAATCTTAGCAATTGTTTTACTAGCAGCAGGATATGGTATGGTGCTTTGCTTTGCGATTCTACAAATTATTTCACTTGGCTTGCTGTTATCCGGTGTCGGTTTAACGATTTTGGGAACATACTTTTTATTTACGCAATTTAGTGTATATTCGATACGAGGCTTAAAGAAGAGAAGCCGTTTCTTTTTTAAGAAGACAAATATGGTGACGATTTCGGAATTTATGTACCGTATGAAGGACAATGCGGTTATGTTTTTCCTTGTATCTGTCATTTCTGCTTCAGCATTCACAGGAATTGGAACATGCTTAGCTTTAGGAAACTCAGGATTATCCGAAATGATCAATCCGTATGCATTTAGCTACACATCGTTTGGTGAGAAAGCGGATAAACAAGCAATCGAAACCATTAAAGAAGAACTCACAAAAGCGAATATTCCATTTGCGATGGGATCGTTTAAACCAATTTATACGACAAATGATACGACCTTGATTAAGCTTAGTAACTATAATGAAATGGCTAAAGCACTTGGTTATCCAACAGAAACTGTTTCAACGAATCAAGCCATTCTCACTCCAACAACTGTTAAACAAAAAAATGATTGGCGAATTCATGGACAAACCACAAAGCAACTAGAGATTGTTCAAGAAAAAATGAATGCTGACGTTACAATAAAAAAAGCCTTGCCATACATCGTTTTTCCAGAAGTAGGTAGTACAACTATTATTGTTTCGGATAAAATGTACGAAAAATTTTTAGAAGGAGACGAATCCAATTATAGAGATTATCGTTTCGTCGTAAAAAACTGGCAGGAAACAAAAGAAGTGGCTCAAAACATCACTATGAAGTTGAATCCAGACAACTATAACTTTAGTTCACTTGTATTAAATTGGTTAACGTCTAAACAAGAGAACGGTCTTTTGCTCATTTTAAGCGGGCTAGTCGGAGTTGTGTTCTTTACGTTCGCTGCAAGCTTTATCTATTTCCGCCTCTACGCAGACTTAGACCGCGACATCCAGCAATATCGAATGATTTCAAAAATCGGACTAAGCAAAAAGGAACTCAGCCAAATCGTGACCCGACAACTCGTACTCCTATTCTTCTTGCCAATCGTCATGGCCATCATTCACGGCTCCGTTGCCTTTTTCGCCCTGCAACGACTTGTTGACTTTTCAGTATTGAAATCATCAATTATCATTTTTGTAACCTTTGGGGCAGCTCAAGTCGTTTACTTCTTCATTGCCCGTTGGCGGTATTTGAAGCATTTGTATACGAAGATGGTGTAAGAAAACATTATATTAACAAAAATGGTAGTTATCGCTGAAACTGAGTAAGTTATTTGCGAAAGAACATCATCCAGGAATCGCGATCCCTCTCTTTTCCTTCTCGAATCTACTCCATTCGAGAAGATGAGGGCGCGGTTCCTCCTCTTATCTTCTCGAATACGCTTCTTTCGGGAAGATGGGGATGCGGTTCTTCCTCTTATCTGCTCGTATCCGCTTCTTTCGGGTAGTTGAAAGTGCAGTTCCTCTTCTTATCTACTCGAATCCACTTCTTTCGGGAAGATGAATCGCGATTCCCCAGGTCTATTAATTGTTATAAGATACAAGCCTTACTAATACAACATCATTTACCTTCAAACGCTCACTTCTTTTTAGAGTTTGCACTTTCAAATTCTACAACTAACAACCCAAAGCATATGATTGCAATAAGTAGCAATATGGATGGAAATACATATAATCCCGGTGTGTATTTCACCGATGAGTCTTCTTTTAAACCATATAAATAAATGAATAATACAAAAGAAACGGATAATGCAATCGTCCCAGTTAATGCTTTCATGATTTACTCCTTATTATAGTTTTTCTTCATTATATTTAATTACATAATAAATCACTGTTGTTATAGTCTCGATAACTAATCCAATATATAAAAATATTATTTTTAAAATGTGTTACTCCAACGACAGAAAAAACCAAACCAATTACATTAAGAAACCAAGTTATCGTCTTTGAGCAATTTTCCTTTCTCAGATGTTTTATTATATAGCTACTTTCTATAAGTTTATAAAAATCCCTTCATTTTTTAAAAGCATTTCCCTTTAATTTTCAATTTTCCCCAAAAGGAAAGCCCCAGAATTTGACCATATTTGGTTGAATTCAAGGGCTTTTGTGTGAACGACTTCTATAATAGATGTTATATTAAGAAAATGACTACTCCAATCTTTTTACTTTTTTTAACTGTTTAATATCTGTTGTAGACGCATCTTTTAATTCCCTTTTGGAGTAATTACCCTTTTCTTCATTTATAATTACATATTCTATATCATTTCGAATATAACTTGCAGCCTTCCCCTTTTTGTAACCTATTACATTATCTAATATAGTTATCCCACTATCTTTTTCATATAAATTATAACTTGTCGGTGGACGACCAATGACATATTTATTTTTAGAAAATCCCACCATGTCATCTTTACCTAAACCCGTTCCTATACTTAGAGTCAAAATTATTTGTGCTATAAAAAAAATTCCTGCAAGACTTAAGAAGATTATCCCTAATAATTTAATGGGTCTTTTCATTGAACTCGTTTGTTTTTTTGGCATTTTTCTCTTCCCTCTACATTTGGGCAATGGATAATGTTTTTTCAAAAGACACTACGCTGAAAAGCTTTTGTAGTAATTATACCAAAAACCGAAAGTTATCCTTGATTAGTCGAAGGTACGAAAGTCAAATTAAAACAAACCTTTCAATCAAAGGAAAGGAATCATCAAATAATATTGTTAATTAACAAATTTTTATTGATATTCGATAAATAAATGATTATTATATGAATAAGATCAATAGGTGAGGTGCTTTTATGAAGCAAGGAACAACTGCTTTTTTAAATTCATAATTTTTATATTATGGATCATGGTCTTGCCTTTTGTGTATTATTACTATGGCTAATCTTTCAAAATTGAAAAATGGCAAGGCAAAAGCAATTCAGTTTTCAACATTAGAAGCGGTCTGCAAAACACTAGATTATCAGCCTTGAGATATTTTTGAATATAAAAGTGATTTAGAATTTTAGGGGGTGTATGCCATTGTCATTGATTATATTCATCGGTCTTTTTGGAGTGTTACTTGTTCTATTCTTCAAAAATCCAATCATTAATAAGCTTGGAGAAAATAATAAAATGGTCCATAAATTACAAACGGCGAATTGGTATCAAAATTATTGGCTAGCTGGGATCTTTTTATTTGGGATGAATGCCGTTTTATTTTTTGCAACCATTGGTATACTTTACTTGCTGATGTTTTTGATTATCCCGTTTATTCATATATTTATAATGCTTTTAGCGGTATTCGGAAGTATTTATTTATGGATTATAATAAATAAAGCATGGCAAGGCACGAAAAGAAATCGATTGAAGATGGGCGCAATTGGGAGCAGTTTTTATTTGATCCTGACCGTTCTGTTTGTTTTCTTGTTTGTCACATTAAAACCATCCTATCCTGGAGAAGATACATTTATGAAGGCGATTGGATTACTATTTGCTATCATCGTTACAGCAGTTGCCTGCATTACTTGTTTTGTTTTTACGGGATTTTCCCAAAGGAAGGTGTAATTATTTTTACAGGTACAAATTTGTTATTTGCGAAAATCCAAGTTTCACCTGCCAAGATGGAGTCTATGGGTCACAAATTTCTTTCTATGATCCACAAATCGAGTTCTATGAGGCACTAATTTCATCCGTTGATCCACAAACCGTAATTTCGTCCGCCGCGTTAGGTTCTATCGGTCCCAAATTTCTTTCTATGACCCACAAACCGGGTTCCATGCGGCTCTACTTGCTTTATTTTTTTAACTGCCCAAACAGAAGTTATTTTGAATATTTTTTAGTCCTGATCAAACCACAATTGTTCCTTGTCATCAACATCGCCATTATAATTGATTAGAATCTCATCACCTGCTTTTATATCTCTGTAAGCATAGAAGTCGAATGTGTGATTGTCAAAATTAATTTCATAAATTGCATTAGGTTCATAAGAATGGTTAAACAGCATTCCATAACCAAGAAGAATCGCAGAATGATTTATCCCATACTCAAAAGCGTAATCCGCAAGTAACGTTTGCTCTATGTATTGATGCTGATCGTTTGGGTAAGAAATAACAGGTGCTTCATGTAAAAGCACGCCTTTTTTGATATCACATGTAGCGAATACCCCTCTATTGAATTCTCCATTACTTAGTGGAGATGTTTTTATCTCAATCATGTTGTTCTCCTTCTTACTTTTAAAATTTTCTTTTTAACTGTATATATACATATTTCCGAAGGTGTTCTTGGTTACGATAATAAAAATTGATAACTGTTCCCGTTACTGGCAACATAGTCTACATGGTATGTTCTACAAAATTATTCAAATTCATTCTTACGTTCTTTGAAAAAGTCGTAAAAAAATCTTACATTTTCCAGTTCAGACCATCTAAATGTTCTTAAGAGGGGAGCGTCAAGATTATAAATCTTTGCATCTAGTGTTCCCAACATAAATGGCGAGTGAGTAGCTATAATAAACTGACAGTTAAAAAATCTTACCAGTTTATTGATTTCTTCCGCCAACCGAATTTGGTTTGTAGGTGAAAGAGATGTTTCAGGTTCATCAAGCAAGTATAATCCATTTGGGACAAGATACTCATCAAATATTTGAATGGATGTCTCACCGTTAGAATATTTCTCATTGGCAAACTTCATAATTCCAATTTGTTTATACATCTGCGAGGATTGTTTCAACTTTTCCAAATTCTCCTTAGTATACCCCAATTTAGCGTGTTGGTACAGATAACCTTCCTTAAGAACGGACTCCTGCTGAATCTTCTTGATCTCATATAAAATATCTTCGCTTTTGATGTACAAACTATTAGGCGGTATTCGATCTGACTCCCCATCACCTTGATTTTCACCTAGGCTATATGAACAATTCAACATGAAATCTAATGGGTATTCACGATTTGTAAATTCCTCAGCACCAGTAATATCCAGCTTGTTTGCTATTAAATTTAACAATGTGGACTTGCCGGAACCGTTATTACCATACAAAACCGTAATGTTATGAAAGACAAACACTTCTCCAGATATTTTTCTGAACACATTGTATGGATATGCATTTGGATTATTGACTGTATGAGGGGAAAGTTTGAAGCTCTTTAAATAAATCATATGGGTAAAAACCCTCCTTTGGAAAAAATAAAATAGATATAAACAATACTATCATTATTAAAGAATGAATGGTGTAGATAACTCCTTTTCTTTGAAGTCTGTAATAGCTACAGGGAGGAAGAGTTTAAATGAAGAAGCGCCCTAAATTTATTTATAGGACACTTCTTTTTTACAAACAAAAAATACTAAACAGCAGGATTACACATTCTCTAGCCAACATTATGACCGACTTTCCTGTAAAGATAACATTTGTATAATTGTCTTCATTACAGCATCTTCTTCATTTGAACGGGTAATAAAGTTTGCAGCATCTTTTATTTCTTGAACCGCATTTCGGACAGCAAAGCTATACGTTGCTCGAGCCAAAAGCTCTATATCATTGTAACCATCTCCAAAGGCAAGCGTCTCTTCCGGTGTTACTTTCAATAATTTCTGCAAGTGTTCAACGGTCGTGCCTTTATGAACATTCGCATTAGCGATGTCAATCCAGGCAGCTTCGGATGCGACAATATAAGCGGACTCAAAAAAGTGAGATAATTTTTCCCTCGTTTCAAAACATCGAAGGGCCGGATCATGAACGGTTATTTTAACGAAGTCCTCATTAATTTCACTAAAATCGGATATCTCTCTCACCTGAGCATAGGAGCGTCTGACAATAGCGGCTTCTTCTTGCGAAATATTCCCTTTAATCACTGCACCATTTCTAGTGCACGCAATAATGGTATGATCCAAGCTTATATCCTCAAGCAAACGAATAATTTCCAGTCCTAATTTATTACTCATCAAGGATTCATAAACAAATTCCCCATTGTGCTTGATTCGAGTAGCACTATCACCTAATATCCATAAATCATTCGCATCGTCACCAAATAGCTCTTCTACACGTTCACATTGTTTGCCGGTTACAGGTGCAAAAACAACACCCTTCTCTTTCATTAGTTTTTTTACATCCCTGTATAGTTCCCTGTTAAAATCACCACTATTATTTAAAAACGTTCCATCCATATCCGATAGCACTAATTTAATCATATCATTGCCTCCTTTAACTTTTAAAATGTAGGTTTTTGCTAAAACATCAACTTAAAATAAGAGACGCCCTAAATTTAATTTAGGACGCTTCTTTACGATTACGTTTTTAGTTCAAATTTTTTGCCACTTCATCTTTAACAGTGCACCCGGCACTTTCTAGTTCTGCAATTTTTTCAGCAAACTGCGGTAAATATTTTTTATGGGCAATGAGTAGTTCATCTAAGACGCGTTTTGCCGTTTCACCACTCGGAATGAGCGGATTCATCGTGAAGGCTTGTAATGCTAAACCGTAATTGCCGGTTACTGCTGCTTCTTCCACACACAGCTCCATATTTTTCATTAATTGCAGCCAACCTCTTTCAGCTGGTTGAAAAGAACCGAATGCAATTGGTTTTGCTCCCGCAGCCCCGATATACGCAGAAACCTCGACAACATCATCCGGTGCCAAATCAGGAACAGCACCATTGTTTTTTGTTGAAACAACAATATGTGTATTTTTATTTGCATAGATGGATGCAATGGTTTCACAAGCGGCATCAGAGTAATGGGCTCCGCCACGTTTTGATAATTGTTCTGGTTTATAATTCAAATGAGGATCTTTGTACAACTCAAACAATTCCGCTTCCGTTTGTTTCACTTGTTGCGCCCTCGTACCTACATTTGGATCATTATATTCATCGAGCATATGTTGAAGCATTTCTTCATAGCGATAGTAATAACGATGGTAGCCACACGGAATCATATTCATCTGTTTCAGTTGTTCGATAAAAAATGGAGTGTCATGAATATTTGCCGGTATTCCCGAATCATTACCATACATCTTATCAATGATTTCAGAAGTAACATCATTTCCTTGCAAATCTTTTACACGATGCCAATGAAAATGATTTAAACCGGCAAAGGAATAAATAAGTTCATCCAACGTTTTTCCAATTAATTCTGGTTCAGCCATCATCGCTCCAACCGGAACATTGCACAAACCAATAACCTTTTCCCATTTACCATAGCGTATAATAGCATCCGTTACCATTCCACTTGGATTCGAAAAGTTGATTAACCAAGCATTCGGGCATAATTCTTTCATATCTTCCACAATGCTTAAAATAACCGGAATCGTTCTGAATGCTTTAAAGATTCCACCAGCCCCATTGGTTTCTTGTCCCACCATCCCATAGGATAAAGGAATTCGTTCGTCTTTTACTCGGGCATTTAATGCACCAACCCTAAATTGAGTTGTTACAAAATCAGCATCCTTTAATGCTTCACGTCGGTCCAACGTTAAATGAACTTTCACATCATAAGGTGACGCATCCCACATTCTTTGGGCCATCTTACCAACCGTTTCAAGTTTTTCCTTGCCATCTTCTATATCAACAAGCCAAATTTCACGAACTGGAAGTTCTTCATATCTTTTAATAAATCCTTCCATCAATTCTGGAGTATAGCTGCTTCCTCCGCCAATAGTTACGATTTTCACACCTTTTGACATACATCATTCCTCCTTTTCTTCTATTGTAAAACAGCAGAAACAACAAACAAGGGAATGAAGGGAAAATCATATACCGTTTACAATTCATTTACAAAAATCAATAATTTTTGTAAATGCTATTTACATCGGATATACTGTAGTTGGTGATTCATATGTTATTGACGGAAAAAATGAAAGAAAATATCTTCTCTCCTTCTGAAAAAGCAATTATTCACTATATGTTTGAGCAGAGGGAGAATATTAATGATAAAACTACAAAACAAATAGCTGAAGAAACGTACACTCATCCCTCTACGTTAATCAGAGTTGCCAAAAAGCTTGGATATCATGGCTGGGTTGAACTGAAAAATACATTTATTGAAGAAATTGACTACCTGAATAGCCACTTTAAAGATATTGATGCGAATTATCCATTTAATGAACGGGACAATGTCATCACCATTGCGAACAAGATGGCTTTATTGAATCAAATGACCATTAGTGACACATTATCTTTAATAAACAATGATGAACTACAAAAGGCAACCGATTTGCTGAACCAAGCTGAAGAAATAAAAGTATTTTCATTAAACAACAACCTACTACTATGTAACGATTTTAAATCACATATGGGGAGGATTGGCAGAAAGGTCAATCTTTGTACAGTAGACCAAGGATACGAGGCGGCTAGCTGCAATTCGAATACATGTGCTATTGTTATCTCCTATACTGGAGAAACGTCAGATATTATTAGTTTATTACCGATGTTAAAGAAGAGAAAAACACCAATCATTGCTTTAACAAGTATTGGAGACAATACATTAACTAAATACGCTGATTGTATTTTTAGAATTACGACTCGTGAAAAATTGTATTCGAAAATAGGCAGCTTCAGTTCAAATGATTCTATCTCCTTCCTTCTGGATGTTCTCTATGCATGCGTATTTGGTAGAGACTATAAAAATAATCTCGATTATAAAATAAATATTTCCAAATATTACGACCATCGAAAAAGTTCCAATAAGGTGATGGAAGAAAATAATCATGATCAGAATTAAAAAGGGGGATCTACAAGATTCCCGCATATTGTTTATATATATAAACAGATGGTTATTTTGAAAGCTTTTCCTTTTAAACCTGATTAAACAACAGTTATTCTTTGTCAATTAACTTGACTCTTTTTGACAAAAAGGTCACTAACTATCAAAGTATAAAAAGACAATTAGTTATTTATCTTTAAGGATTTTTTATAGAAATAATATGAAGCATAAACGACAACGATGAGAACGATTAAAAGTAAGCTCATTATTATAGGAAGCAAGTACTTTGAAAGAAATATTGCAACTAATATTACTGCAAATCCATAAGCAACTAGAACCTTTGCTCCAAAGCGGTTGGATAATCTCCACGCTTCCTCATTTTTCATTGACCAAGTGGTCCTGACGCCATATAGTGGATTCATTTTTGCTTTCTGCATCGGATTCCCTATAATAATAATGATAATACCAATTAAAATCCCAGATAAATCGATTTCGGTATTCAATACATCAAGGTTTTCCATTAATAAAAATAAGTGAATAACAGTGTAAGTACCAGTTAAGATATTTAAAATAAGATTGTTTAATTGAGTCTTTATCATTTTTTTAAAGATGACTGAATGTATGATCCATGTTAGAAGAATGGCGATGGGGAATATAAATATTCCAACAAACTTGTTAACGTATACGTCAGGAGAATCACTAGAACTCCAATGAATTCCAAGTTGTTGTGGTAATTTTGTAATAAAAATAAAGCCAATAATAATGCATAACAAAATATTAGTTACAACAAAAATATTTTTCTTCAATTTTAAATCCCTTCCTTCATTAAAAATTTACTCTTTTCTGAGATTAATAATCCAAGTGAGAATATCTTGAAAGACAGTAGGATTAATTGAATAGATAATTTGTTTCCCTTTCCGCTCACTATCTAAAAGTCTTGTATTTTATAAAATCGTTAAATGGTCATTACATTTTATTTCCACTTACTTACTTCCTTCACCATATATACAGCAAATTCTTGAAGAAATACTGGATCCCACTCCTGCTCAGATTCTTCGTTTAAATATCGGGATAGGGCCTGGGACACAAGTGGTTTATATCGATTTATCACCTTCCTCTTCCCCCATTCTCCACCTTCTTTTTTCGAGGAAACGACCCTTTCAGAAAGATAATAAAGAACTCTACACAGATTAAGAATATAGTAGACTGGTTGATGAACAATTTCTTCAACTGCATCCTCTACATCAAAAAGAATGGATTGAATATAATAAGTACGTTCTATGGGATAAAACACTTCGCGAACCGGTTTCCCAAACAAACATATCCCCCGTTCATAGGTCACAACTAAATGTGCAGCTAAATCCGGATCAACCGAGTCACCACATAGATAGTCACTATCTTGCAAATATTTTTCCCGATGCATCTGTGAATAGTGCAGTTCAAACGGCGTGGGAAATCGAAAATTCACTAGATAATTTTCTAGTAGAATACTCATTTCCAACTTATACTCTTCTAATGTTAATATATCTTGGATAAGATTCTTCTTTTGTTCCTTACATAATTTCTCCTTCACAATGACCAGTACATCCACATCACTCTTATCTGGTTGAAAGCATCCCATTGCTAAGGAACCGTGCAAGTAAACTCCAACTAAATTAGACCCTAATTGACGATCAAACAATGAACAAACCTTTTCTAAAAACTTTTCAACCGACACTTTCTACACCTGCTTTTTTTCGAATAGCTGAGGAGTGTTATTCAATGGTATCAAATCGCTCTACGTTTGCACCCGCATATTTTTGAGACGGAATCGTATTTTGTGTACATCCCTTTTTTACATCAGCTAGAAGAAATAGAAATTAGCAGACCAAATCGCGTATCATTTGGTCTCTTGTATATTAACGATTATGGGATATTACTACTTTAATTAGCAAGTAAAATCACAGCCTATATGCTATTTGGTATGTTGATTTTTTTACTTAAGCAGGTAATTGATGTCCGTTTTGAGAATAATCAATAAGCGTATATATTCCGGTTATACAGCAGAATAGAGCTCGGTTTGGGGGATTTAAGCGGAGGTTTTCCGATTAAGCAAAACAAAATTACTCATTTTTACGTTTTTCGAGTTAATAGTCGGAATCCTTCCGCCTATTTAAGGTGTTTTCAGTGCTATTTTCTTAATTAAGGGAAATTTCTCCGCTTATTATCAAACTCGATTTAGCACCTAAATGAACTTGTAAAACTTCTCCATTAATTAACAAAAGCTTGAGAAAAAAAACCCAAGCTTTTGTGCTAATCTTTGTTGCGATTTTACATTTCCTCCATGTTACCAGGACTATTTTCCAACAAAGACATCACTTAGTTATTCTGAACAAGTTTTCGAATTTGTTCATGCATTTTCCCACTTAAAAAACCACCATGATAGCAAATCACGTTTTCAATATCGAATGGAAGAAATTTTTCTAGTGATTGAAATGCTGTTTCCATATCTGGCGTGTTGCGGGGAACGGGGCCATGCAATGCACCATTACTTATTACCATCGCGTCACCAACAATAAGGGTTTTGCTTTCTTTTACATACAAACTAATATGTCCTGGTGTATGGCCCGGTGTAAAAATTACTTCGATGCCTCCAAAGTAAGACAGTACCTGACCATCTTCAAGTGTGTGATCTACTTTTGCTTTTGGCGGATTCATATATAACGCTTGCATTGGTTGAGGAAGTGAATCCCAAACTTCTTTGCTAATTTTATTCGGATCTGCCTTCATCATATGTTTCGTACCTTCAATATAAGGTTTGTCTAGTTCATGTGCGTAAACTTCAATTCTTTCGTCTCTTGCCTGAAGAATTTCTGGAAGGCTCCCAATATGATCGATATCCTGATGGGTTAAAATTACCGCCTGCAATTTCTCAAAAGGAACTCCAGCTTTGTTCATAGCTGACTTGATTGGTTCAAGTTGACCAGGCATTCCTGTATCAACCAATATCGCTTTCTCGTCATCCCATAATAGGGTTGGATTTAGCAAAAAGCCTTCGATATTTAGTACGACCATTTCAACATGTTTGGAAATTTTCACTTTGCCATTCCTCCTCCAGATTGTAGTGCCTAATAAGAATAGCGTAGTTAGTTTGAAATAAAAAGAAAGCAAATGAATAAAACTTTTTCAAGTTTAGAACATCGACTTTTTTAAGTTGTTCTGGATAAGTTTCGAATTGGTTTCCCATACCGAACTAATACATACCACAATAATTTTAATTCCCGAAGAGCCACATTATTTTACCACGGTCACTCCGGAAAGTTGGATTGAACTTGAAGTCTATGGCAGTGAATCAACTCTTACTTGTATCGGAAAAATCATCAGGCATTTAATCTCACATGAGATTCACCATATTGGACAATTATCAATATGGTCGAGGGAACTAGAATTGAAACCCGTTAACTCCGATTTAATCATCAGGGTCTACTTCTAATAAACTAAAGAGGGGCTTACACCTCTTTTTCCTAAGAATCGCCGCGATTCTTTCATTTTTATCATCCTCGTTTACATATTCAAATAAACCTAGTCGATTTCCCCACGGATCGGAAAAGGTGCCCCATTTAACAGGTACTTCTTCCCTTGAACAAAGCTCAAATTGCTCAACCTTTAACTCCCTTACAAGTCTTTCCCGCGTTTCTTCTATATTCGTAACCCCTAACCGGATTGGACCGCTTCCATTTGAAGGTGTTCCTTCAGCCATTTGCAGCCAGCACCCAGGGATCATTTCCCATTCCGCAAAACCTTCATGAGGAATGAAATCTGGCTATCAATTCAAAAGGGTTTCATACCATTTTTGTCCTTCTTTCATATCAGGTACACGAATTTGAACCGTCATTTGTAAAACAACTTGAATCATCATCCCTTCATCATTTTAATAGGAAGCTATAAATAAACTGCTCTCCCATTTTCCCAAATCTACTTCGCCCTGTATTTTGAAAACCAACCTTTTCATACACCTTTTGTGCTGGAATATTTAGTTTGTTCACAGACAAAACAATCTCATTGTATTCGGGGAATTCTTTACGAACAAATGCATTTAACCGCTCCAATCCTTTACGGGCATAACCTTTGCCTTGTTGAGAATGATTAACCGAAAATGCCGTTAATAGCAAAGCATGAGGATTATCGGTATAATCTTTCACCCGTGGACTAGTATGTAACACAAAAAATCCAACTGCCTCACCATCACTCATTATCACGATTGGTTGTTTTTCATGTATCACTTCCAAAGCGTCTGCTGGTAATGCAGTAAAACGAGCTTGGTCCTCCGGTAAATGATAGTCTTTCAGCAAATCAAAATATTCCGACTTATAAAAATGCAATTCTACTTCATTGCCTGTTTTCATATAAAAATACTCCGTGTTATTTATAAAACCATTTTACCACACCGAATATATGTTCGCAAATAATTCAATGAATAATCTTATATTTTTTCAATAATATCTTCTCAAACATTTTTCCTCCTACACTTCCTGTATTTTTTACACACATACACCATTTCATAACTGTCATTCGTTATCGGTTCCTCATTCCAATTTTTATAAAGATGAACAATTTCAAAACCATGCCTTTCCAGCAATCGTTCCATTTCTTTCGGAAAGACATATCGCAGGCTGATGTTTGTTTTCTTTTCATCAACGATTTCCTCAGCATCGTTTAAAAATTTTCGTATCGTCGTGTAATGTTGAACTTGATTAAGGGAATCATAGTGACTAATTGTGTATACATCTACTTTATGCTGACTTTCTTCATCTATATATGTTTTCCAATATTCCTCTGTACTTGGCTGCAGTAATTCTTCTGTACTCGGGAACCGTGTCCCAAAAATAAAGATCCCATCCACGTTCAAATGTTTGTTCACAGAGTTTAATAATGCATCCTGGGCTTCATTTGTCAGGAAGTGCTGAAATGAATTTCCGACTGTATAAATAAGATTGCTCTTTACATTTAAGTTAAGCTCCGCGCAATCTTGTTCGATCCACTCAATTGGTAAATTAAGCTTGTCCGTTTTCCTTTTCGCTTCTGCTAGCATTCCGTTATGTACATCAACACCGATGAGCTTGTGTCCGTTCTTTGCTAAAGGGATCGTCGCTCTACCCGTACCACAGGCGACATCGATAATCGTTCCTTCCGTTTTTGCCGCCCATTTTAATAGAAATGGAATGTCCGCTGTGTATGATTCATTTTCTTTATCGTATAAAATTGGATCATCGTACTCTTCGAAGTTTTCCATAAATATCAGCTCCTTTAATGTAGAAATAAGTCATCCTTTTCTTTTTCATTTTATTATACATGAATGAGGAAATAGACATCTGAAGGAATTTATCGAATTTTTTCCACAAAAACCGTATGTATCACCACTGATTGGAAAAAATAAGAATCCTAACGATTTTGTACATTATGTTTTCAAAGGAAAATAATATAGCAGGAGTTGTATATAAATGGTAAAGAGTAATTCTTTAAATGAAAAATTAAGTGCAGCTGAAATGGGAAAATTATGGGCTACATATATGGGTAATTCCATGTCTATTCGGGTCCTAACATACTACCTTCTGCATACGGAAGATAAAGATATCAAAAAGGTTTTAAATGATGCATTACATCTAAGTGAGTCAATGGTTAAAGAAATTGAAAAAATATTTATTCAAGAAGACTTTCCAATACCTTTGGGGTTTGGTGAACAGGATGTGAATCTAAGCGCTCCACGACTATTTGCAGATGAATTTTATCTTTATTATTTGAAATATGCAGGAAAAGCAGGACTCAGTCTTTATTCTATTGCCATTCCAATCGTAATTAGAGAGGATGTTAAAGAATTTTTTTCTTATTGTCTTAACTCTACGAAAAAGCTTTTATTTGAAGTAAATAATGTACTTAATATGAAAGGTTTATTAATAAAGACTACAACTATTCCTACACCTGAAAAAGTTAAATTTATAAAAGAGAATAATTATTTAAATGGATTCTTTGGTGATGTAAGAAATCTTCATAGCTTAGAGATCGCGCATTTGTTTGATAATATTGAAAATGATATTACGAGTAAAGCGCTTCTTATTGGATTTAGCCAAGTAGCTAAAAATGAGAAAGTAAAAGATTTTTTTATTAAAGGAAGGAACATAACCAATAAACATATAGAAAATTGTTCAAAAAAATTACATAAAGATCATTTACCTTCCCCTTCTTTATTGGACCATCTAGTAAGTACATCTACCGATTCACCATTTTCAGATAAATTGATGGTATTCCATAAGATAGATATGTTTTCTATGAAAGTACGGTCTTATGCGAATTCATTATCCGCAAACGGAAGGAAGGATTTGGCAACGATGTATTCTCGTTTTTTAATTGAAATCGGTCTTTTTGTGGAGGACGGTATGAATATCATGATAGAAAATGATTGGATGGAACGTCCACCCGAAGCGGTCGACAGGGACCATTTAGCTTCAGACAAATTTTTATAAAAATAATCCTATTTAATGAATATTTCACTAAATATTCATACTATTTTAATTTTACCTAGGCTATTTTAGGGTATAATGAAATATGAAAGGAGTGTAAGTTATGAGAAAAAATATTACATTAAAAGAACTTGTAAATAAAAATAGATTAGACATTATTAAAGATCAGAAGGCTTTAGAAAAAATAGAAATAAAAATTGATAAAAAATACAGTATCCAAAAACAAATGTAGTGATAAGAGGACTCCTAAACGGGGTCCTTCTTTATGATATTATTATGTAGAAAACTCAAGACTAAAAAAAGTAAGGTAGATAATATAAAAAACTTACAACGATGCCGATAATAGAAAAAGAATAGATTCCTATCAAAAAGGGATTTAATGCCAACTTAAATACTTTTATTTCACTTACACTGTAGTCGCCGCCGTATTGCTTATTAATGACCTTTTGCTGATTCACTGAATAGGTTCGAAAATAAGAGTATAACCAAGCTATTCCGGAAATAATGAAACTAAATACAAATAACGTATCTATAATAAAGGTCCTAAATTGAAAAGAAATTATGACCACCAGTGACAATTGAATCAGATATGCTCCTGAAATGATCAGTGCATTCCCTTTTTTCGATTGAATAAGTGTAACATACCTTTTCTCAAATTTCTTAGCGATAAATCCCCACAGAAATGCAATCCCTATAATTGCCAATACCAAAATAACCGTGATGAGTACCCTCATATAATAATTCAAGAAATCACCTCTTCCCTTTTACAAAAAGTTCTACTATTTTGGGAGAGAAATTCACTAATTTGATCCATCTGTTCACGAAGAGCTCCTTTTAAAATTACTCTTAATCTATTATTCGACAAGAAGAAAAGAAACCCTTCCTTTAATTTCCTTAATTTTTAATTGAAAAGAGGATCCATCGATGATTTCAATATCCTCCATTTATTTGAATAACGTGGCATCCCTTTTTCACCTCAATTATACAATTCAGAAAACCATCTCCTTATTGAATTAATCCCCGCAATCGCTCTACATGACTCCTATCTTTATTAAGAAGTTCTTTAATTAACTGAAGACTTTCCGGATCGAGATCCCCTCTAACGATTTCTTTTGCCATCTGTATCCCTTTATTTTCACCATTTAACGCATCTTCCAGCATCTCGGATGTATCATTTGGAATTGTAAAATGATTGATATAACCTTGTATGGAACCAACGATGCCCTCACTATCAGCAGGTTTTCCCCCGAGATTTTGAATTCTTTCTGCAACTTTGGAAGCATCGTTTTTAAGTTCTTGCTGAATCTTTTGAAGCTCTCGTTTGATTTGTTCATCCGATATTTTTTGAATATAGTTTTCATAAGCATGTATCCCCATATATTGACCTTTCAAAAAATCATTCAACGTGTTGATTACGTGATTATTTACCATATTTACCCTCCTAACTATATAAGAAAAACGCCAATAACGAGGCGTCTTATCATGAGTACTATTCATCCTTAGTTACAATCCCTTTTGCATTCGGATCCACATCATTTCCACCATAGTCTGGTAAATGACCCGCGTGATTCTTATTATATGAAGACCCTGATCCATTTTTTGTATTGGATGATTTTGTTTTTTTGTTATTCTCCATCAACATTCACCTCCCGCTCAACATATATAATGTTCATTAATTTAAAAAAATATCCGCCGTCCTTTATTCAAAACGCTTGGCAATCGATGAATCACTTTTTCTTTAACTCCCATTTTTTCGATTACTTTCTTTTTGGGTGCTAAACCTCTTCTTTTTCTATCTTTTTTCTGATCCAAACGTAAAAAAACTTATCCTTAGGTGGATATTTTCATCAGTACTTTCCAGAGGCAAAAATTGAGAACTTTACATATAAAAATAGAGCGGCCGCCAAAAACGGCCAAATCCCTTTGTCATTTTTAGAAAAGTCAAAGCAAAATTCGCATGTGATCGAAATTCTTTCTCTGATATTGGTGAAGAAAGATGAATCTTCAGATGAATAACTTTTCCGTAATCCTTCAGCAACGAATGACGATCCTTATTTAACTAACGAACCACCCGTATGAACGGATTCGTCCACATGAGACTGTTTTTTCGTTCTTTATCTTCTCGAATCGTACGGATTCGTTCACGTGGGATTGGACTTTCGCTCTTCATCTTCCCGTATCAAAATGAGCCTGTTTTGAAACATCCTTGTCCAAAACAGGCTCCGCTTTTTTAACTTAATAAAATTCCATATGATCCTTTTCTTCTCGATAATACGCCATCCTATCTTCCAGTGTCCCTGTATGAAACTCAAATTTATGCCCATCTGGATCAGTAAAATAAATGGAGCGTTTATCCTTTTCATCTCGCTCTCGACCGGGAAGAATATTCACATGGAACGAACGTAACTTTTCTACCATTGTATCGAAATCTTCTTCATCAACAGAGAAAGCAATATGTGTATATGATAGATGGATTTCCTCACGCGAAATATCCTTTTCTTCATTTAATGCAAGCCATATCCCATTTAAATCAAAATAGGCAAGGCTCCTTCCCTTAACAAGCAGCTTTGCATCAAACACATTCCGATAAAATTCAATTGATGCTTCTAAATTTGATACAGAAAATAAGAAATGATTCACACCTTTAATCGCCATCAGCTCTTATCCACAACTTTACATAACCCATAAACATTCGTATCATACGACCGTCCATTTTGATGAATATAATTTTTCAACACACCTTCATGCTGAAAGCCCATTTTTAGTAAAAGTTCATTGGAAGCTGTGTTTTCCAGAAAAACAACGGCACCAATTCTCATGAGTCCTAGCTCTTCAAGTCCATATGTAACAATCTCTGAAATTGCCTCTTTAGCATAACCTTTGCGCCAAAAGTCCGGATGGATTTCATAGCCAATTTCCGTACGCTTATGTGTTGGTGACCATGCATTCAGGCCAATCGTACCGATTAATCCTTTTGTTCCCTTTCTCTCCATTCCCCAACGAATCCCTCGTTTTTCCTCATAATTTTTTGCAAAAAGATGGACCATTTGCTTTGCCTGATCAACTTTTACAAATGGTTCTTGCCCATAGTACCTCGTGACTTGTTCATTAGAAAAACAAGAAAAAATGTCGCCCGCATCTTCTTCAACTATTTCTCTCAATTTCATTCTCTCTGTTTCTAAAACCGGAAACATATAAATCTCCCCCTTTTAATACGTCCGAACCGGCGATATGAGTTGCAGAAACGATGGATTACCGACAGGTTGTATGAATATTGGACTCATTGATCCGCCAAATTGTATCATTATCTCTTCTTCCTGAATTACCTTTAATGCATCCTTTAAAAAACTTCCGTCTAAAGAAATACTCAGTTCCTTCTGTCCTTCAACCATTTGAATCGTTTGGGTTTCCTCAATCTTTCCTATTTCCGATGCCAATGACGAAATCTTTATTTTATCCCCTTCTACAATCGATAGATTCACATTATTATTTCTCCATTCACTTGCAAACAAACAGGCACGATCTATTCCTTTTAAAAATTGATTGGTAGTTAATCTATTTCTTGTTTTTGATTCCTTTGGAATGAGTCCAGCCGTATTCGGATACACACCATCGATTAATCTTGAATATAAAGTCATGTCCTTTGACTGAAAGACAATATAATTGTTCGTTATGAACAGCTTTAATTCCCCTGAATCTATAAATAACTTCGTAAACTCCAGTAAGCTTGACCGTGGAACTATGATAGAAGCATTCACATCGGATTCTATAGACAGTTCTCTCCTAGACAGTCGATGTGAATTTGTTGCAACAACAACAAGTTTGTCATCTAAAAAATTCATATGAACTCCCGTTAATACTGGCTTCATTTCGTTTGATGAGGCAGCAAACATCGTCTGTTTAAATAGTTCGATTAATTCATTACTTCCTATCTTTATACAGAAGTTTTGCTGAATATCCGGAAGTCTTGGATAATCATCCGCATTCAAGCCACTTATATGTGTAATAATTTCATCAGATTGAATCGTAATCAACTGCTTTTCATTTGCTTTCATATGAACATCAGATGGCAATTTCTTAACGATTTCACTCAAGTAGTTGGCCGGAATAACAATACTCCCCGGTTGTACGATTTCTAAAACTTTGACTCCATCAATCATTAAAGGAATTCTTTTTTCAATGATGATACCCGAATTACTTCCGATTAAAATAACACTTTCCTTATTAACGACTATCTTAATACCCGTTAAAATCGGCAAAGGCGTTTTCGAAGAAATTCCTTTCCTCACCTCTGAAATCGCCTTATTGAAACAGTCGTTATTAATAATAAACTCCATCTCCACACCCCTTAGGAACCTTCATTCAAAATATTTCTTCTATTATCTTTTAAAATGAGCAATTTCTCCTCATACGGTCTTAAAAGCTCCATAATTTCAGGTTTGCTTTTCTTTTCGAAATAAGCATTCCAACCGAACATCTTTTTAAACATGTCAAACGACGGTTGATAATTCGCTTTTTCGCGTCCTAATTTTTGTCGTATATATCGTTTAATGATTCGATAAGTCCTTATTGAATAATCCGTATCCAGAAAGATTATTAAGTCCGCTTTTTCCCAGCTCGGGGATACCCATGGATGATGGACACCTTCGATAATCCATGCTTCTGACCTTACAATATCGGTAAGATACTTATCTCTTTCCTTCTGCCCCCTTTGCACATCACCGGATTTTGTCCTTATCCATACAACATTATCTAATTCATAAAATGGGATGTTCAATTTTTTAGATAATGATCGGGCTAAAGTTGTTTTTCCACTACCAACTGAACCGATAATATGAATTCTATTCGGGATTGCTTTCGACACTCTTTCACCACTTTTCAACATTATATTTACCTTTTCGACCTTCCTTCTAAAAAAGGAATTCTACATTGTAAACAAAAATACCTTTTTGAGATCCTTTTTTCAGACGGCTACATAAAAAAATCAACAGCAAATTAAACTGTCGATTTTTTAATAATTAAATACGTTCATGCTTTAATTTACTAAGTAATTGAAAAATCTGTCCTCTATGATGGGATTCGTGCTCAATTAAGTGGTAGACGACCCATTCAGGTGTGACATCGTATTTTTCAAGGACCCTTGGTTTCCGCCAATCTATAAGATCCATTGTACGAAAATGTGAAAGAAAAACTTCACGTACCTTGTTAAGACGATCAAAATGCGCTTCCAAACTTTGTCCTTCGATATGGGCTAATGAATCGTCATCAGAACGGCATTCGAACGGAAACAACTCTCGTATTTCTGGGTCCCATTCAGTACATAACACTTCCTCATATAACCAATCGGCTTCGATTAAAGCGATATGATATAAAAGTGAGCCAATCGTTTGTCTTTCATCGATTTTTGTATCAAGATCGCTTTGACTAATTCCAGATAATCTCTGTTTTATGGTGCGTCGAACATCTTCTAAACACCATAGCCAACGGCCAATTTCTTCTTCATATCCTGCTAAAGACGATACGAATAGTGATTTTTTCTCCAAATTTATCTACCCCTTTTTAAAATGGTCTACAAATCTTGTTTGCACACAATACCATATTCTAGGTAAACCTTTAATAGCGTTAACGCCTCTCCCCAACCTACAGCGCACCCTAAATAAGCAGCTAAGTCCTTTTCAGAACTAGAGTATCCCGTTTCTCTTAGCCTTACTAGAGTTCCATCTTTATATTTCTCAAGTTTAATAGATACTGTAGTTATACTTTCGCCCGGAGACCATTGAAAAACAAATGATTTATTAGGGATTGCCTCAAGTATTTTACCGCCATCCTCAATATTCTCTTTTTTGCTGCCGAAATCAGTCCATTTTAATCGAATATCACCAGTTCCCTCAGAATTTAGTGTGAGAGAAGTATCATCTGTAAACCATGCATTCCATCCTTCAGGAGAAGAAAGTATTTCATATACTTTTACTTTCTCCACCTTTATATATGTACTATGCTCGATTTCAGGCATATTTTCCAACCTCCTTATACCATCCCAATGCTTATCTTTATATTTCGATAACGAGTCGTTCTTTTCCTTTAATATACGATTCTATATCATAAGGATATACTAGCGACAAGTGGAGGAGCTGTTCCTTTCTCGACTTTGCCTATCGTCCCTCAAATATTTGGTCCTATTTTACCTACGAGATATATGGTAGATGGGATGAGAGTCTTGCTTTTTTATTGTGGGAGGCTGCAAGCAGGATTCTGAACAGCATCATTGGCAGTAAATTTCTTTATTACACTAGCAATCTTCCTTGCATTAAGAAATTCAAGCTTTTAAAAGAGCCATTTGATCTATAATAAAAAATGACTATCAACTACTACACTTTTTGATAGTCATTTTTCTTATATCACTAAGGTTTGTGCAAACATCTTCTTTTTAATCTACACCGAAAGCTTTTTTACCCTTTATTCTTTATTGTCATTTTTGGAATCCGAATCTATCCCTAAAGATAAATAATCCGTTTGGGATATGACATCGATCTTATATCCATCCTTTTCATAGATTGTTAAAGAACCTTCTTCAAACGTCTTTTTCCAACCTTTAAGTTTGATGATAAGAAGATATCTTAAGGGAAGTCCTTCTTCCTCCGAAGCAGGTGACCAATCATACGCCTCAAAATCCGCCCTACTTTTCGTTAATTTTGCATGTTTCGGTACAGGAAATCCTTTAAACTTTTTAGATTCTTCATATGAAAAAATAGTTATAGAACTTAACAATACGATGAAAACTACAAATAAAAGCACAATTAGTCCAATAACTTTTTTCTTTTTTATGTTAATCTTCCTCTCTATTACATTTTGATTATTCTATATTTTGCATAACCCGTTATTGCATTAAAGCTACGTTTTAAATAATCATTATCATGGCCGGAAAGTAAGAGATTACTACTTTGCTTTTCATAAATCCACATTGTATGAGAATAACGGTCTGCCCCTGGCTTTTTAAATTGAATTACGTCTCCAGATTTTGCATTACTAATAATAGAACTTTTACTTGTACTACTATATCCTTTTTGTGTTCTCACTAAATGAGCATAAAGATCCGATACTACAGTCCAAGATTTACTCCATCCCCAAGAATTATCAGGACGTTTTTTCATATACCAATACTTCGAATCAGTTGTATAAGATGGAAGATGCATAGGATAGACTTCTCTTCTTCCACCTTCTGCTAATATTTGAGAAACAAAATTTGTACAATCATTACCGAATTCAGGGTAGCCCTTATTATAATTTTTATAATATTTTTCTGCATAAGCTCTTGCATTTTTTAAGTTAATTGTCCCAGTAGCCTCTGGTTCATATTGTCCTAATAATTCAGCCGTTGCTTCTTCTTTCTCTATTTCTTCTTTCATCTCACCTAACGTTGTTGCCTTAATAGAATTATTTTTTTCACATAAACCAACCCCTTAAAGTAATGTTATAAAACTAAAGACTCCCAATTTTCTGATTACTATTATAAAAAGTTTCTTTACCTACCACAATATAAAATAACAAAAACGGTAAAAAATAACTAAAAAAAAGGATTATACCCATACCTTTAGTACTATATCTTATACTATATGATAGTACTTGAATGATTTAATCAATTCATTTCTGTTCTTCTATGTAATCACTGGCCTTGTTTAGATGCAGCCAGTAGGAAATTAGTCTATCAAATTTTTGAAATTCTCTCCTCCATTACTTAAAAAGAATCATAAATAATTGTTGTGTTCTAAATAATTTAAAAAGTGGGATAAAAATTGAATCTGAACATCAAATATTACAAGCAAAGGAGGAAATAATTATAAAGAAATACTTATTGTTGATAGGTTATATGCAATTATCTTGATACTGGCTGCCTGTACAGATAAAACAAATTTCTAATAAATTTGAGGCACAGCATTTTAAAGGAAAAAGTGATTGTTGGAAGGTGATATTGAATGTTGAAGATGAGTAGAGTAGACTTTATAAAATCTCGTATATCGGAGAGGGTAGTACTCCATCTGTTTTTAATTATAAGATAGATGGTTCTTCTTATGAAAAAGCTACTGATTTTGAAGAAGGAGAATTAAAAAATCAAAATGAATGAATTTTGGATTGATTTTGCTTGGACTGGTGCTTGTATTCCAATCGACACCACCATACCCGTCACGATTCAATTGGAAAGAAAAACAGATTAACTAATATTGAAGAATACTATAAGGTAAGTAGTGATGGATTTTTCTTCCTAATGAAAAAAAGCGACGAATTCAAAAATGAATCTGTCGCCTTTTTGCCGAAATTTTACTATAAAATAGCTTTTAATCTCCTAATCTATTTAAAGCAACCACCAATTAATTTAGATTCATATTCACAAGAATCTTACATTGAGAACGATCTTTTGTTAATTTTTCAAAGCCTTTTTCTACAATGTCATCTAACGCAATTTGACTTGTAATGACTGCGTTGCCGTCAATGACGCCACTAGCAAGCAGGCGAATGACTTCCGGGAATAAACGAACATATGCATAAGAACCACTGATTTTCGCTTCTGTTCTTACAATCATATTTGGATCAAAATTGACTGGTTTTTCCCATACACTGACAATCTTGAATTCACCGCCTGGGCGCACGGAACTTACGCCACTTGTAAATGTCGCTTGTACACCTGCTGCGTCAAAAGCTACATTTACTCCACCGTTCGTTTGTTCACGGATAAAGGCAACTGCATCTGTACCGATTGGATTAATCACATGTGTAGCACCAAGTTCTAATGCTTTTTGACGACGTTCTTCCGAAACTTCCACGATAAAAACTTCACTTGCTCCCGCTGCTTTAACCGCTTGTAACAACAATAATCCAATTGGACCTGCACCAAATATTGCTGCAGTATCTCCAAGCTTTAATTGACTTTGACGGACAGCATGAACCGCAACAGCTGTTGGCTCAACAAGTGCACCAAGCTCTAAACTCATGTTTTCAGGCAAGTGGAAAATATTCTCTTCCTTCACAACTGCAAATTGAGCAAATCCACCTGAAACTGTGTATCCATATCCTTGACGCTCTGTACATAAATTTACAAAGCCTCTTTGGCAATTATCACATTCTCCACAAGGAATAAGTGGTTCAACAGCAACTCGATCTCCTACTTTTGTATTGGTTACTCCTTCTCCTACCTCCACTACGACACCCGAAAACTCGTGACCTAAAACAGGTTGAGTACGCATTGGATAAGTTCCCGCTAAATACTCATGCATATCACTTCCACAAATGCCCGCATATTCAACTTTTACCTTCACCATTCCATTTTCTAGTACAGGTATTTCTGCTTCTTCCACTCGTATATCTTTTGCTCCATATATTTTTGCCGCTTTCATCTTTCCTACCTCTTTCCCTTAGTAAGTCCATTAATAATAAAACTTACAGCCAGATCCGCTACCTGTTCAGGAGACAATTCCGATTGTGTTCGATTCAAAAATGAAATATTAAAAGTATGCATTAAAGTTCCCATCACAAAGTTCACTGCTAGATCGATTGGGGGAAATTGAATTGCATTTTCATCGTGACACTTTTTTAAAATCAACCGAAGTTGCTCCCAAGAAGGAAAAAACACATCTGTCAGCTTCTCTAATCTTGGACTATTCATCACTAACTCTTGTTGTAAAATACTAATTAATTCATGTTCTTCATTTCTAAAAATAACAAACTGTCTACAAAAGATTTTAAGTGCACCTAACGGATCGGATAAATCATAATTCATATTTGCAAACAATTGTCTAATCGGTTCGAACATTTCAAAGAAAACATTTTCCTTCCCTCCAAAATGATACGAAACGAGAGCCAATGAAACATTTGCTTCATTACAAATCTGTCTTACGGTTGTCCCTTCATAGCCTTTTTTCGCAAATAATTTCTTTGCTGCTTGAAGAATTTGATCTCGGACAACCTTATTTTTGTCATTACTTTTACTCTGTTTTAATTGACTCAGCCCCTTCATTGTTTTTATAAAGGCTCTGTTGTATTAGGTTGTTGATTTTCGCTCCAGACACTTCGCTTTCCGCAGGGGACTTCCCTACCCCTGCCTCCCGCTCAAACACTTCAGTTTTAAAAGTAAATAATATCCTTTAAATGGGGTTCACCAGTTATTCTTCAATATCCGCTACTTTGACGAGTTGCTTACCGAGATTAGCCCCTTTAAAAAGGTCAAGGAAGGCGTCGATAATATGGTCGAATCCTTCGGTAATGGTTTCTTCATATTTAAGTTTGCCTTCGTTTAACCATTTGGCAAGTGCGGTACCGCCTTCTTTAAATCGGTTAGAGTAATCTCCTAGTGTAAATCCTTTCATAAGGGCACTTGTTTTGATAAGTGCAGTTTGAACGCGTGGTCCCATATCAATATCGACTTTATTATAGGCAGAAATTGCCCCACAAACCGGAATACGCGCAAACTTATTAAGAAGTGGGAATACAGCATCAGAAATAACGCCACCAACATTATCAAAATAGATGTCGATTCCATTCGGACAAGCTTTTTCTAATGCACTAGGAACATCTTCCTTTTTATAATTAATTACTGCATCAAATCCGAGTTCATTTAAAAGGTAGCGACATTTTTCTTCTGTCCCGGCAATCCCCACGACACGTGCCCCTTTAATTTTCGCAATTTGTCCAACGGTCGATCCCACTGCCCCAGCAGCTCCAGATACGACAACGGTTTCTCCTTCTTTCGGCTGTCCAATATCAAGCAGGCCAAAATATGCTGTTAATCCTGTCATTCCAATAATACTAAGGTTCGCTGTTACAGGAGCTAACGTCGGATCAATTTTTCGAATCTCTCTCTCGTTCGCAATCGAATATTCCTGCCAGCCTAGAGTACCAATGATTAAATCACCTTTAGCAAACTGTTCCGACTTTGATTCTACAACTTGGCCAATGACTCCACTTGTAATGACCTCGTTTAATTGAAATGGTGGAATATATGATTTTACATCCTGCATCCTTCCACGTAAATACGGATCAACTGAAATATATACGGTACGTATCAGTACCTCACCATCTGACGGTGTTCCAATTGGTGCTTCAATAAAA
Source organism: Heyndrickxia sp. FSL W8-0423 (assembly GCF_038009395.1). NCBI lineage: Bacteria > Bacillati > Bacillota > Bacilli > Caryophanales > Bacillaceae > Heyndrickxia > Heyndrickxia sp. FSL W8-0423. Next base: position 404,209 of record NZ_JBBPBE010000001.1, read on the forward strand.
GCAAAATCCTCTATCGAAGGCGTTCCAATCGGACGTTTTGCAAGCTGAATTTGTTTTTGCATTTGACTCATTATTACTCCTCCATTCAGGAAAGGGATTATTTGTTCTGATTTTATAGGCATATCTCTTTTACTATTTTGAACATTTGTTTTGAACAATTGTTCAATTCCAAGTATACTCCTGCTTATTTTTTTGTCAATGAACACGCGTTTTACATTAAAAAGACTGCTCATTTGCAGTCAATCTCAATGATATTTTAGACATCCTTGCTCAAAATATCCTCTTTAGTTTTTGTTTTGGTCAGATATTATAGTTAAACAGAGTATAAAAAGTGGATTCGACATATTCTCGAATCCACTTTTTTTATTTTCTTTTCTTTTGTTAATAGAAGATACCGTTGAATAACCCTTATTTCCTCGCTTCACCCTTCTGAATGAGATTAGTCCCAAAATCCCCCATCCGAATGAATAATCTGCCCCGTGATCCACTCCGCCTCATCACTTGCCAAAAAAGCGATAATGCGAGCAGCATCTTCAGGTTGTCCGATTCTCCTCATCGGGAATTTAGGCAATAAATGTTCTTTTAACTTATCACTCATCCAGCCCGTATCAGTTGGACCTGGGTCAACAGCATTAACAGTAATGCGATGTTTCGCAACCTCTAAGGCCATCGTCTTCGTAAATGTCGAAATCGCCCCTTTGGTCGTCACATAAGCTAAGTTACCCGGTTCCGGTGACTTAGCTTGACCCGAAACGAGATTAATCACTCTGCCACCGTGCTTTCCTTCAATTCGTCTTGCAAATTCCACTGTAAGCATACATGTTCCACGAACATTTACAGCATAATGACGGTCCAGAATATCAATTGTCATTGCTTTATAATCTACATCAATACTATATGTCGCATTATTCACTAGAATAGAAGGCAAACCTAATTGATTTTCCACTTCATTTAATAGATTCCCAGGTCCATCTGGCAGACTAAGATCAACCTCTAATGATCCGACCCGTACACCCATATCCTTCAATTCCCCCTCAAGCTCAGTTGGAAAATCTTCTTCGATATAATAGTCCATTTGCCGATCATATTGGCGAAGATGGGTAAAAAATATATCCGCCCCCCTCCGAGCAAGCTCTAAACAAATCGCAGCACCAATCCCATTTCGACGACTAGCCCCCGTAACGATGGCAATTTTCCCTTTTAAATTACTCATTTCCTTCCCCCTTTTGAAACATAATTTTGGATAAATTAAAGAAGGTATAGTACAATTGCACCTCTTGTATTTTTTACTCAGAGTACAGTATCAAGTTTAAATGTCCTTATAAACAAATTCACGGTATTTTACAAATCCGTTTTTCTTATAAAAGCTTTTTGCTATCTCGTTATCGCACCAATAGTCTAATTCAATTTTATTTATCCCATTTGCACGTGCAATATTACAGATTTCGTCCATCAATCTTGAACCGTAACCTTTTTTGCCTTGATTTTCTGAAATACTAATTTGATGCACATATACAGATTTATACGCTTTTTTAAAAGGGTTATCCGGATACTCTCTTAATTCTATCCACGCATAACCTAAAGGCTGCTCATTTTGTTCCAAAATAAGAAACACGAATTCCTCTATATCAATAATACTTGCAAAGAAAGCCTTCACCTCTTCAAAGTTATATTCTTTAAAGTGCTTGGGATATAACTTTATGTGCAAATCGTGTACATGCTTATTCAACTTAGCAATTAGTTCGAAATCATTAGTTCGGTTTATTTTCATATTAGGTCTCCCATCTCAAAAAAGGTTAATATTTCAACTTAGTAATCCAACCTCGGACTAGATTACAAACTTAAACAATTTCTCAATTTTATACAGATCTATTTTTTCTCACCAAATAAGCAAAGATAAAAGAAAGAAAAGGAAGCAATATTGCAAGTCTTAACCAATTTTCCGCACCGAAAAAGTAAAGCGACGGCAATATCACCGCAATTCCACTAACAACCAATGCCCTCCACGATCTTGCCAGTAGTCCACCTAGAAATAGAAATAAGTAAGCTCCCGATAATACCCAAAACAAGACCACAGCCCAATGTAAGTCCATCCACAACCCTCTCTCCTCGTTCGCTTATTATTGTATGTATATTCCTTTTTGATGGGGAAATTTCCTTCTGATTGTATATTTCGGATTCGGGCATTTGGTGCTGGCGTTATGGAATTTATTGCCACATCGATCGGATTCATGCACGTGGAGATTGATTTTCGCGCTTCGTCTTCCCTCATCTTGTGGATTCGTGCACATAGGGATTGATTTTCGATTAAGTCCATATAATTGTGTAAAAAGAAAGGTCATCATCATGATCCGTGTTACAATGTTTTCGACCAAGAAAACCATAAACGGAGGACATGATGATGACCCAAATCAATATTACTATAAACTTAGAAGATCTCAAAGACAAAGTAGAAAAAAGTTCGCTTGAATCACCTGTGAAGGCTTCATTAGCTCTTATTTTGAATTCCTTAATGGAAAAGGAAAGAGATGAATACATCAATGCTCTTTCCCACGAAAGGACTGATGAACGTAAAGGTTATCGTAACGGTTATTATGAGCGTGAATTGATCACTGGAGTTGGTTCACTTAAGTTAAAAGTTCCTCGTTCTAGAGACAGCGAATTTTCTACAACGATTTTCGAAAAATACAAACGCTGCGATCAAGCTATAATTCTTTCTATGGTTGAAATGGTTGTGAATGGTGTTTCAACGCGAAAAGTTACTAAAATTGTAGAGGAATTATGTGGCACGAGTGTTTCAAAATCGCTTGTTTCCAATCTAATCAAATCCTTAGATCCTATTATTAATGATTGGAAAAACCGCCCTCTTAACACATATTATTATCCATACATTTATGTAGATGCCATGTATATTAAAGTTCGTGAGAACAGAAAAGTGGTTTCTAAAAGCGTTCATATTGCTGTTGGTGTGAACGAAACTGGACATAGAGAAATTATTGGCTTAAAAATTAATCACACTGAGTCTACTGAAAGCTGGACTTCATTTTTTGACTATTTAAAGTCTAGAGGTCTTCAATCACCTAAAATGGTTATTTCTGATGCCCACGGTGGCTTGGTTGCTTCCATAAAAGAATCCTTTTTAGGAACTTCGTGGCAAAGATGTTGTGTCCATTTTTTAAAAAACATCATGGATACTTTACCTAAAAAGGGAACATCTGAAGCTCGTCAAGAACTAAAGGATCTATTTCGAAATTCAGATTTAGAAGTCGTGAGAGAATTAAAAACCCGGTTTACAAATAAATACGAGGGCACGAAAGGTTTTTCCAAAGCCATTGAAATTTTAGACGATGGATTTGAAGATGCTATACAATTTCTTTCTCACCCTGTTGGGTATCATAAACATTTACGTACCACAAACATGCTGGAGCGTGTAAACCAGGAAGTTCGTAGAAGGGAAAAAGTCATTCGAATTTTTACGAACGAACAATCAGCTATTAGGATTATTGGTTCGGTATTGATGGATATTGAAGAAGACTGGGATAAAAATAAAGCCCCTTACCTTAAAAATTAAATAGAAAACCAACTCAACTCAGAAAGTGGTACGGCCTAATTTCGAATTGACATTGAGCCTCCGACGGGCATGATCTAAAGCCAGGAAGCCAGCAGTTTAACAACTCCTGGCTTGCCCTCCAGGCTATCACGCCCGCCCCTCAATGTAAATTCGAAATATTTGTAGCTTTTTATACGAAAATAGTTTTATATCATGAAAACATTGTTAACACTTTTACACAATAATATGGACTTGACTCATTTTGCGCTGCTCTCCTTCCCGAATACGGCTTTTTCGTGCACTTGAGGGGCGTTTTGCGCTGCTCTCCTTCTCGAATAAGCCCTTTCCGTGCATATGGCGTGTGATTTTGACTTATTTCCTTCTCGAATGAGTCCCATGTACTTAACTTTTCATCTTGATAATTTCACTGTAGTAAAGTGCAATTTTACAAGCAAAAAAACGATGCTATCATACTAACGGGTTCCGTTTTGGAAGAGATAATTGCTAATAACAATATAAATTATATGCTTATTAGCATAGAGTTTAACGAGAAATTAACCACATAAATAGCAAACAAAAACGCTCAGAATTTACTCTGAGCGTTTTTGGATGTAGAATTAACTATCTTCATTCAAATAAAGCCCCTAATTGTCAAAGAGGGCTTGTTACTTCTATCTACTTTACTTTGATAATGTCTAACCATTTGGTAGAAGAAAGCAAATCAATTGTGTGATTTCCTTTTGTGTATAAAACGGAAGTCCCTTCTCTTTCACCTTTTTTCCAACCATTTGCTTTAAGAGCAATTTTGTAATAAATGGTATTCCATTTTCTTCAGAAGCCCTTGACCAATCATAACTTTTTGATTTGTTACTTTCTTGAACTAATTCAGCTTTTTTAGGAATTGGGAAACCGTATAAATCTTCTGACGGCTCATAAAGTGACAATGCAGTGAAATAGTATCCAATGCCAACTCCTATTAAAAGTACCATTATTGCAATTGTCCATCCAACTTTTTTCTTTATTACATTCACTCCCTTTAATTTTTTTGTAACAATTTCTTAGTAAATTTAAAAAAGCAATTTTTCATAATTATATAATAATTTTAACGTAAATTTTCCATTTGAATTTAAATAAAATTAGTTCGCCAATATCCAGCGAACTATCTTAGGTAAGAATATCTTTTAAAGTAAATTGTTTTTCTACTACCATTTAACATATTCTTTAGCACCAATTTTAGCACACGAATTTCACACTGGACAACAGCCATTGTCTAAGCAAAAATACAGGTGTTAATATCATAGTTATCTCATTGTTAATTCACTTTAAACATTGATATAACAATACAAATGCAGACCAAATCGCTATGCGAATTAGTCTGCTAATTGATATTCTAATTTAACTGTTTCTCTCCCTTATCGGAACCCGTTACTATCATACTAACATCGTTTTCCAACCAACCAATTATTAAAATAAAGTACGATTGATATTCCCATATAAAGAATACCAATTGCTAATAAAACAGCAAACATCGTCTGTCCGCCAACAGTTGATGGATAATTCGTAACCGCACAACCAACTAACAAAAGCACACCTAGTATACCAATAAAATAAGAAAATTCTTTTCTGCTATTGCCAATCCATCGATATACAATAAGAGTTATTAAATACAATACACTTATTGCCATAAGAAGTGGATAGGTTGGTCGATACTTCGCTGCGTACACAAAGTAATCCAATGTGGATATGTCCGTCGGTTCAATTATTTCTCCATGGAACAAGTGGGTAAACGGTGTGGAATAATCCCACTCAAATACATCATCGACAATTCCACTTCCTTCATAAAAAGCTATTCCCGCTGAAAATAAAAATACAACAAGGGCCAAACCAAACTGCAGGACTATTTTGTTCAATTTATTTCCACCTCATTTTATGGAGACTGATTTTATAAATTGAAAGTTTCAGTCACTTAAGATAAATTGAAAATTCACGACTCCCAGCATACAGCTCTCCATTCTTAATTTTGTCCTCTACGTCGTGCAACGTATTCTTTTGCCAATCTTCTAAATGATTCCTGTCCCGCTTCTACATAAAAGGAAAATAGGAATTTGTTTTACGGTATCTCTATGTAGTATATTTTCTGTTTGATATCCTGAAAAAAAATGACTCATAAATTCCTGACAAAAAGAATCAGTTATCCCATTAAACGAGCTATGTTGCCAATATCCATGGTAGAATTCGACCGTAATATCTTATAAAAACCTGTTAAATACACATTCATCAAAGTTTAACGATTTATGGTAAAAGTCCAGTATGATATTAACCATTTCAGGACTCATCTGAATTACACCTTAGAGCTAAATTTTTTCCCGATTGCCTGTGTTATACCCCAAAATAGAAAGCGGTATACAAGTACAATAAGAAATAACAAATAAACAAATTCAAAAGGAGATAGAGGTTCATAATCTATTAAAATTGAATTAATAAAAATTAACATTAAAGACAATAGCTCCATTAAGGAGGCTTTAAATCCGTTTTTTTCGTACAAATATTTAGTCCTTTTAAAGTTAAAGACATCTTTTAATTCTCCACTAAAAATTCCCTTGATAAAGATTAAACCTATTAAATAAACTCCCATAGCAGGTATATAGCCTATATTCAAAACCTGTGTTACTACACAATAAATTATGGTGAATAAAAGTAGATACAATTTTTTGAGCATTCCCCTTTTTAGTAAATTCTACGCCTTTACTCGACCAGCCTCGATTTCTAGTTCCATATCCGACTTCTGTACAATAGTTAATAAATATCCGATGGGATAACTTAATATTCGAAAAATCAATTTCCACTAATGAAACTGATAGAAAATATTGTTATATAACCTAATTAGGTGATCGACTTTCCTTTATTGTCTTTTTTTCAAATAATCCTGTAAATAGGGCATACACAAAAGCAAAAATCAAAGCTCGTAAAGTGTTATCAGCCAAATTAAACACATTATTTTCCACATAACTCCATATAACAAAAACAATAAATATCAATATACCAAATAGTAAACTTTTACGAAGCAAGTTCATATAAAATTACACTCCCTACCAGATACATATAACCTGCTAATAAATTCCTGTTTTTATTTTACCATAATTAAAATAATTATGATTATTTTTACAAGGGGCAACCTTTCCTTACGAAAGAGCCCCTTATGCATCTGTCAAAGGTATCGTGACATAGACTGAGTTGGCGTATTTTCGCTTTAAATGTGTTCTAAAATACGATGGCGGTAGACATTGCTTAAACACACTTTGCATTAATGGTAAATGAGAATTTTTTTGTTGTAATTGTCATTCTTTTTCCCCCTTTTCACCAAATTTAAAAAAGCTAATTAAAGATTTAAATAATTAACAATAAAATAGATAGTTTTATTTAAGAAGCTGAATTCAATACGTTATAACGTTTAAGATAAAAAAAGGATGATCCTTCTCTTACATGAGAAACATCACCCTTTAATACCTACCTTTTCTTAAAGATCACCTTATTTAAATTTGAAATATTAATACGGTCTCCTGATTTAAGTGTTGTCGTTACACTTGTAACTGTATAGTCATCATGTGTACTAGAAAGAATTTCATTTACAAGTAAATTGTTTCCTCTGTTTATTATTAAGTTTCCTATCCCACTTGATGTTGTTATTTTATATTTCCCTGCATTTATATCTTTTCCAACGGTCCAGTATCCAGCATGCAGTGTATTTGATTTCACATGTGAAACACGAGTAAATTGAACGCTATTTAATCCCGAAATTTCAATTTGATCTCCTGATTTTATATCTGTTGTAACAACAGTTACACCAAAATCATCATCATCATTCGTTAGAACCTCATTTACAAAACGTTCAGTACCCATTCCAATTACTAAATTGCCAGTACCAGATTTCGTCGTAATTTTATAACGGCCTGCTGGTAGATCCTTTCCTGCTTTCCATTTACCCGCACTCAAACTCTTAACATAAGGAACATGAATCGTTGTGCTATAAGTTTTACCATTTGTTGTTGTAGCAGTAATCTTAGCCGTCCCAGCACCTACAGCGGTTACTTTTCCTTTTTTATCAACTTTTGCGACTTTTGTATTGGAAGATTTCCATTTCACTGTTTTATTCGTTGTGTTACTTGGGCTTACCGTTGCAGATAAGGTTAGTGTTTTGCCTTTACTTAACGTGACTGATTTCTTGTTAATCTTCACCGATTTTGCCATAATCGGAGGCGTAACTGTCACTTTAACTTTTACCGTTTTAGCACCTTTAACTGTTGCCGTAATCGTCGTCTTTCCCTTTGCTTTGCCCGTTACTTTTCCTTTACTATCCACTGTTGCAATTTTTGTATTAGTAGATTTCCACTTTACTGTCTTATCTGTACTATCGGATGGTGATACCGTTGCTGTCAATTTCCCTGTCTTTCCCGCTGTTATAGACAAACTTGTTTTATTTACTTTTACTGTTTTCGTAGTAACTTTTACAGCCACAGTTTTAAAAACCTTAGGATTTTCTTTGGCCGTTGCTGTAATGGTAGCGGATCCGTTTGCCAATCCTTTAATCTTCCCTGTCGAATCTACCGTTGCTACTTTCGTATTTGAGCTTTTCCATAAAACTGTTTTATTTACTGCATTCGTTGGCGCGACTGTTGCAATAACTTTAATAGATTGGTTGTTTGTAATATTTAGTATCGATTTACTTAACTTTAAACTAGTCGGGACAATATTCGTTACAGTAACTTTTATGCTTTTTGTTATAGAGGAATCCCCATTTGCCGTGGCTGTAATTGTTGTGCTTCCAGCTTTAAGTGCTTTTACATTACCTTTTGCATCTACTGTAGCAATTTCCGGATTACTGCTCGTCCAGCTAACATTTTTATTAATTGCAGTAGATGGTTTTACAATAGCTGTCAACCGTGCCGTTTGGTTTACCTTTAGGGATAAACTTGATTTACTTAACGTGATACTTTGCGGAACAAGAATTTTCTCTTTAAAGCTCATCGTCCCCATTAACGATGATATATAGATTTTCTCTCCTGCAGAAGCTGTATATTCAATGGGATCATCGTCGTTATATAAACTAAAGGAATCTTTTTCGTTATCTTGATTATCATAAATAGTGATATACGCATAGTCATCCTCTGGGCGATCAATTTGTAACGTGTACGTTCCCGCCGGAATATCGTTACCCACCTCATAATAACCCGCTGATAAGTTTTCCAAATCTAATTTTGAGAGTTACTGCACCATTAAATTGGTAGCTTCATCAAGGGTGACCTCTATCTTATCCCCGTCTTTCAAGCTAGCTGTAAATTGATTAGAATTGAATAACTGATCACTAAGAGTCTCATAAACTAGATCTAACGTACCCCTGCTAATATGGATTGTTGCTGTACCTTTCTGAATACTAAATTTAGCTAATCCTGCAGAAATGTCCTCTCCTACTGTATAGGTACCATCACTTAATGAAGTATTACTTTCTGCATTTACCGTATTGCTTGAAGCAAACGAAAGTAATAGCATCATCATGACGATCACTTTTATTAGTACATTCCTTTTCATTGATTATCCTTCTTTCACTTTTAGTTTTATCTATTGCTATTAAGTATATCGGATATAATATAGAAAATTTCCATCAACAAAATATTCCATGTAATAAACTTCCCAACCTCCCTATCCAATCTTCCTTTGCTTTATAATCCCTACTACAATCGGAATCCCCGTTCCCACAATTGTTATCGGCAGAAACCATATCCCAAAACCGCTTGCCCAATCATTTGCTACGAAAATGGACTCAACAAGGATCAAAGAAAAGAGAATCAAACAAATATTTTTGATTTGATTTAAGAGCTTCCGGCTATGCAAATAAAATTGCTCTGCGTTCGACTCATTCATCCTGCTTGGATAATTATGGACCTCTGGAAATTTTTCAAGTACTTGCATAAAAATTAAAATGAAAGCTCCAACAAACGGCAATATGAGAAGTTCCATTTTGGACCCCCACCGATCAACCTCACCTACCGCATTATAATGCGCTGGAACTTCTGACGGAAGCTTATTCCAAACAACGATTAAAAAGACAATCGAGCCGAAGTAAAATAAATAACCAATAATATCCCAGACCCATTCCCCTTTTGTCTTTGCAATCGTTAACTTTGGCCGTTTCCATGAGTTTGTCATTTTTGTCTTCCTCCCTATCTCACTGTTATACTACGGTAGTTAGTTATCTATATTTATATGAAGTTCGTTTTTTTGGAATCTTAATTATGAAAAAAAATAATTAGATAAAAGTTCAATCAGAATATTACTTCTACACATGTTGAAGTACTCCTTCTAAAGATACATGAGTATTTATCATAATTTTCAATGGATATTATTTTGAAAATTTGTTATATTTAATACGAACGTACATTCTAGTTAGAGGTGATATGTAAAATGCCGTATTTACAAACGGATACAGCTACTTTTTACTATGAGGAAATCGGAAAAGGAATACCAATTATCATGATTCATGGATTTACTCCTGACCACAGACTAATGAGTGGTTGTATGGAACCTATTTTTAAAAAGAGAGATGGATATAGACGAATATACATAGACCTTCCAGGAATGGGTCAAACTGAGGATTATGGACATATTCATAGCTCTAATGACATATTGGATGCAGTAATCAATTTTATTGAAACGTTAATTCCAAACCAAGCTTTCATGATTGCTGGCGAATCCTATGGCGGCTATTTAACGCGAGGAATCATTAAAAGAAAAAAAGAACAGGTTTTAGGAACTGCATTTATTTGCCCTGTAATTATTCCTAAGACAGAAAATCGAACACTTCCAAAACAAACGATTGTTTATTCGGATCATGAATTTTTATCTACACTGACCAACGAAGAGGTAGATATTTTCAAAGCAAATCAAGTAATCCTAGATGAATACAATTGGAAAAGATACAGAGATGAAGTATTATCCGGTTGTAAAATTGCTGATGTAGCTTTTTTAGAAAAAATCCAAAGGAATTACGGTTTTTCTTATAGTGTGGATGATGTCGTATTTCATAAACCAAGTGTGTTCCTGCTAGGAAAACAGGATTCTGTGGTTGGATATAAAGACGCATTTGAACTTTTAGACAACTATCCAAGAGCAACATTTGCTGTTTTGGATCGAGCTGGCCACAACTTGCAAATTGAGCAATCACATTTATTTTATACGCTTATTAATGAATGGCTGGATCGGATTGAAGAATTTATTCAATGAAATAGTTCTGATTAAGGGAGACGAGGTGAATGAGAATATGGAAACACAAAAGGAAATGATCCTTGAACATGTGCGGGATATTTGTCTTGCACTTCCTGAAGCCTTGGAGCATATCGATGGATTTGGACACACTACCTTTCAAGTCCATGGCAAATCCTTTGTTAGATTAAGTGAAAGAACTGGACTATCATTCAAGTCGAATCCGGAAACACAAGAATGGTTGCTGCAGAAAGAACAGTTTTTCAAAACCCCTTATATTGGTCGACACGGATGGGTATCTATTCTAAACCCACGTGATGAAGACTGGGGTGAACTGACAGCACTTATTCAAGAAGCTTATCTGCGCGTTGCACCAAAGCGTTTGGTAAAGGAATGGATTACGCGCATAAGGTTAATTAAAAAAAATGGATTCTCTATAGCCCCTAAATGAACTTGGACAGTAAGAGTAATAAATATTATACTACTTAATGTACCAAGGAGGCTGACATAATGAAACGAACAAAACACTCAAAAGATTTTAAATTACAAGTCGTAAAAGAAGCCACTGAGACAGACAATAATTCGTTAGTAGCACGTCGATACGAACTGAATCCGAACATGGTAAGTCGTTGGATTCGTGAATATAAAGATGGCAAATACGGTGAAGTAGATGTTACTGTGCTGCCAGATATTGATTCTAAAGAGTTATCCGAGGAAAATGAAAAGCTAAAAATAATATTAGGTGAAAAAGACCTTGAAATCGCCATTCTACGAGATCTTATAAAAAAGAAAAACCCTCACTTGCTGAAAAACTTGAAGTAGCCGATAGTTGGATTCAAAAAGGCTACCCGATCAAAAAAGTGCTGAAAATCATTGGTATTTCTCGATCCACATACTATTATCAAAAGAACTATCGTGTGGAAGAGAAGAAAGTAAGTGAGGGACGGCCAGCACCCGGTTATTCCATCAAAGAGGACGGCCAAAAGGTATCTGACGAACAAATCAAAGAATACCTACTTGAAGAAATTGCAGGCGATGGCTTCAACTATGGCTATCGTAAATTAACAAAATTACTTCGTCGAAAATACCATCTTATCATTAACAAGAAAAAAGTTTACCGGTTGTGCAAAGAACTTGATATTTTACGCCCGCAACGGCAAAAGAAAGTCTCATACCCTAGAAAACTAGCACGAAATCGGACGATTAAAAGTTCGAACAAATTATGGGAAATTGACATTAAATATGGCTACATCGAAGGTGAAGACCGATTCTTCTTTGTATTGTCCATCATCGATGTTTATGATCGTAGTATTGTCGAATACTATATGGGATTAAGCTGCACAGCAAAAGACCTAAAACAAACTCTTTTGCGGGCATTATTCAAGCGCCAGCAGATAAATGAAAGGGAAAAACCTGTGATTCGCACAGACAATGGGCCACAGTTTATCTCCCATACCTTTGAAGAATTTTGTAAAAAATATACACTAGAACATGAAAGAATTCCACCAAAAACGCCAAATATGAATGCTCACATTGAGTCTTTTCATAGAATTTTTGAAGATGATTGTTTATCAAGATGGCAATTTGAAACGTATGCACAAGCCTATGAATCAGTCGCAGAGTTTATGGTGTTTTATAACGAAAGACGCATGCATTCTAGTATTTTAGACTTATCGCCAAATGAGTTTTATGAAAAGCAACAATGTGAAAACGTGAAAATCAAAGAGGTACGGGTTTAATCGCCCCTTCCATTTTTTTCTTCCTTTTGTCCCAAAAATTATTTCAGCCATTTCTGGAATGGAATCAAGGGCGACGATAGTCGGGCGTAGCCTTTACCCTTGAAGGAATGGAAGCAATGGCTATGATCTCAAAAGGACAAAAGGAAACGAAAAAGAATGTAGTTTTAAGATAAAGTGAGATTAAGAGAAATACTGTCCAAAATTCGGGGGTTAATCCGAGTCTAAACAAGATGATTCTGAACCTAATAAGCAAGGAAAAGAACGTTATGGTGTTGTTATAAACTATGGCGGTAAATATGCTACTACTGTACCTATTCTGCCAATAAGTTCACATAATGGTAAAACGGAAAGAGAAGGCTATGTGTTACGTGATGATGAAGTTCGAGTTCCAAGAGGTATTAATTATAAGAAAAGGAATGGTGTTAAAGAATTAATTGGAGTCATTAAAACAGAAAGAATTGAACACTTTGAGCAAGATGAAATATCTGCCCCATTGACTAAAATTCCTTTAAGAACAAAGCTAGATATTATTTCACAATAAATACAACAGAATTACAAACGATGATTCAAGTTGCTCAAAGTAATAAAGTTGTTTTAATGGAAGCATTAAAATCAACATTACTTCCTAATTTTCAAAGTGTTTACAGTAATTTACATAAAATAGGAAAAATACGTCGATATTTTGCAAGTTATTGTCAATACTCCTCTCGTTATGATGCTTATAAGCAAGGAACTATATTAAATGCATTCAATCCTTTATTTTCAAATGGTTCTATAATGGATATTGGTATTTATTGTATTTATCCAATGGTTGTATTATTTGGCGTACCATCTAGTGTCCAAGCCAATGCGTTGATGCTTGACTCGGGAATAGACGGAGAAGGAAGTCTATTGCTGAAGTATAAAGATATGGATGCAGTAATTATGTATTCAAAAATAACAGATTCGAATATTCCTTCTGAAATTCAAGGCGAAAATGGAAACATTATTATAGATAATATCAATCAACCACAAAAAGTAGAAATTCGTTATCGAGATGGACGAGTAGAAGATATTTCCTACCCACAATCTAACAACACAATGTATTATGAAACCAAAGAATTTATTAATTTAATTAAGGCTGGTCAGTTAGAATCAAGTATCAATTCGCACAATCATTCAATGATAACTATGAGAATTATAGAAGAAGCGCGGAAACAGATGGGTCTTGAATTTCCGGCGGATAGGATAAATAAATAGTACGAGTAATCCCTTCAGTTTAAACTAAAGGGATTTTTTTATTAATAATCAAGGTCTACTCCTAAAAGTTATTTTCAATTTTCTGAGTCTCATTTGTTTCATTATCTGGTACTTTTCCCAAGTTATTGATAAGTGATTGTTAGAATAATCATGCAGCTCTATAATTGCTCTAGAGATAGCGCTTTCTTATAAAAACTAAAAAGGAGTTGATTCATTATGATGCAGAAATTGCAGCGATTTGGTGGAGCCATGTTTATTCCAGTAATGATTATGCCGGCTATGGGATTGTTACTAGGTCTCAGTAACACTTTATTAAATGAGCAAATGGTCGGAAGTATTGCTGCTAAAGGTACCATTTGGTATGCATTTTGGAAATTAATTTTTGATGGGAGTTACGTTGTATTTCAAAATATTCCCCTTTTATTTGTTATCGGTTTACCTATTGGTTTAGCAAAGAAATCAAAGAGCAGGGCTGCATTGGAAGCTTTCGTTATTTATATGTTTTTTAATGTATTTATCAACTCATTACTATCTACATCTGGTTCAACTTTTGGGGTGGATTTCTCTAAGGATGTAGGCGGATATAGCGGATTAGCAAGTATAGCAGGTATTAAAACGCTTGATACGAGTATGGTTGGTGCATTAATTATTGCAGGAATTACTATCTGGCTTCATGAACGCTTTTATGATAAAAAATTGCCAGACCTTTTAGCAATTTTCCAAGGAAGTGCCTTGGTCACGATAGTAGGATTCTTAGTTATGATACCAGTAGCACTTTTAACTTGTCTTGTCTGGCCACATATTCAAGAATGGATTTTTTCACTTCAAGGGCTATTAAAAACATCTGGAGCTATAGGTGTAGGGCTTTACAGTTTTCTAGAAAGAATTCTGATTCCAACTGGTTTACACCATTTTATCTGGCAGCCCTTTGCTTATGGACCAGCTGCAGTAAATGGGGGACTTCTAGCTTATTGGTTTTCTCATGTAGCAGAGTTTGCAAATTCGACTAAATCAATGACAGAGTTGTTTCCTCAGGGTGGTTTTACCTTGTTTGGGAATTCCAAAGTATTTGGATGCTTGGGCATAGCAATTGCACTTATCATTACAAGTAGACCAGAGAAAAGAAAACAAACAATTGGATTAATTTTACCTGTTGCATTTACTGCAGTAATTACAGGGATAACAGAACCAATAGAGTTTACATTCTTGTTTATTGCTCCTTATTTATTTTTAATTCATGCTATTTTGGCTGGTTTAATGACTGCAATTATGTATGCCTTTGGTGTTTCAGGTAACTTTATATACGGCTTACTTGATTTCTCAATCACTTGGGCAAGTACATGGCAAAATCACTGGGCAACTTGGCTGCTTCAAATAGGTATTGGTTTAGGATTTACCGTTATCTATGTTGTTTTATTTAGATATCTAATTATTAAGTTTAATATTTTGACGCCAGGCAGGGAGTCTGATGATGTAGAAAGCAAGTTATTTACGAAAGCAGATTACAAAGAGAAGAAATTAGGAAATACAGGTGGAAGCAGTTCTTTTGAACAATTAGCTGAATACTTTTTAGCAGATTTAGGTGGCGCTGCAAATATTCAAGATATTACAAACTGTGCAACGAGATTACGTGTTACAGTAAAAGATCCTGAAAAACTAGAAAGTGAACAAGTTTTTAGAAAACATGGAGCACATGGCTTAGTTCGAAATAAACAAGCGATCCAAGTAATAGTTGGACTATCAGTTGGTCAAGTTCGAGATAAAATGGAAGAAAAGATTAAAAGTGTTCGAAAGTAAAATAGGATGTAAGAAGGTTAAAGAAATCTCCCAATGAGTGAAACCTTTCCCATCATCTTTCCAAACTATTACGATGAAGGAAAAATCGCAGTATACTAACCTTAAAGAAATATTTATACACTAAGACATAACAACAATAAGGAAAGAGGGACTAAAAATGAAAAAAAATTCTGTAGTAATTGCTGGTGGGGGAAGTACTTATACAGCTGGAATTGTAATGATGTTAATTGAAAATCAAGATAAATTTCCATTACGGAAATTAAAATTTTACGATAATAATAAAGAACGTCAAGATATCGTTGCGAAAGCATGTGAAATTATCATTAAGGAACGTGCTCCTAAAATTGAATTCATAGCAACAACAGATCCCGAGGAAGCTTTTACAGATGTTGATTTCGTAATGGCACATATTCGTGTCGGTGGTCTAAAAATGCGTGAACTAGATGAAAAAATTCCATTAAAATATGGGGCCGTTGGTCAAGAAACATGTGGACCTGGCGGCATGGCCTATGGTATGCGTTCAATTCCAGGAGTAATTGAATTAATTGATTATATGGAAAAGTATTCACCGAATGCTTGGATGTTAAACTACTCTAACCCAGCTTCGATTGTTGCAGAGGCAACACGTATCTTACGTCCTAACTCGAAAATCATTAATATTTGTGATATGCCAGTTGCCATTAAAAAATCAATGGCTGACATTTTAGGGTTGGAATCTGAGAATGATATTATTGAACGGTATTATGGACTAAACCATTTTGGTTGGTGGACTGAGCTTTATGATAAAGAAGGCAATGACTTAATGCCAAGATTGAAAGAACATGTAAAACAATGGGGTTATGGGGCTAAAAATGATGGGATTAATAATCCACTGCTAGCGGAATCCAGCTGGATGGATACATTTACTAAAGCTAAGGACGTATACGCTGTTGACCCGGATACACTACCAAATACGTATTTAAAATATTATTTATTCCCTGACTATGTAGTACAACATTCAAACCCAGAACATACACGGGCAAACGAAGTGATGGATCATCGTGAAAAGAATGTTTTTGCCGAATGTATACGAATTGCCGAAGCTGGCACCGCTGAAGGAACAAGTATTGAAGCCGGGGAACACGCGGAATTCATCGTTCGATTGGCAGGAGCGCTTGCATACAACACATATGAAAGAATGCTATTAATTGTTCCTAATAATGGGGCGATTGCAAACGTTGAACCAACTGCAATGGTTGAGATTCCATGTTTAGTAAGTAAAGCAGGTGTGGAACCACTATCTATTGGGACGATTCCTCAATTCCAAAAGGGATTGATTGAACAACAAGTATCAGTAGAAAAGTTAGTCGTTCAAGCTTATTTAGAAAAATCATATCAAAAACTTTGGCAGGCGCTAACATTGTCAAAGACAGTACCAAGTGCGAGTGTTGCAAAAGCAATTTTAGATGACCTTATCGAGGCAAACAAGGATTTTTGGCCGGAACTTTCTTAAGGAAAAAGGGTTTGCTAAACTAGTAGCGGGTATGAGGTGTTTTCATACCCTGTTGCCTGGTAATTAAGTTAGGAGGATCTCCTTGTGAATCTTGAAGAGTTAATTAATAAAAATTATGAGTATTTGAGTGATACTGATTTTACTATTGCTAAGTACGTTCTTGCTAATAAAGATAAAATTGGGAACATGGGTATTAATCAGTTAGCTAAAAATAGTTTAGCATCCAAATCATCTGTATTAAGATTTGCTCAAAAATTAGGTTTTAGTGGATATAGTGAATTTAAAAACTTTGTAAAATGGGAAAATGCCAGCCCAAATAAGGAACTTAAACCAAATGAATTGTTTGAACAAGTTCTTTATGATGTCAATAAAACGTTAGACTATTTAAATAGTGTGGACTTTGAACCTATTTATAAAGCAATTGATACTAGCGAAAATATTTATGTCATTTCAACAGGAATAGCCCAGAAAAATCAAGCTGCAGAACTGCAACGACTATTCCTACTTATTGGCAAACCCGTTCAAATTATTCCTGCAATGGCCCACGCAAATGAATATAGGCTTATAATTGAAAAGTTAACTTCTAAAGATTTAATTATTTTGTTTTCGCTATCCGGTGAAAATCCAAACTTACAAGGGTTACCTGATATTCCTGCAGTTAAGGGTGCAAAAATGATTTCCCTTACCAATTTTAAAAGTAATTGGTTGTCAGGACATGCTGATTTTAATTTATATGCTTCCAGTACGATGAATCCTATTCCGAAAAATTGGTGGGTACGATCTGCCTCTTCCTTTTTTATTGTGGTAGAAGCATTGGCATTTGGATATTTAGATTATATAAATAGTAAAAGATAGACATTGAGGTGTGAAATGATGTTTTTTAAGAAGAGTAAAAAAGAAAAAAATATATTCATCCATAGCCCTTTAAAGGGCGAGGTTATTCCATTAGGAAGTGTTCCAGATCCCGTTTTTTCCCAGAAAATGATGGGCGAAGGGCTAGCCTTTATTCCAACTAACGGCGAAGTTTTTTCTCCTGTAAATGGGAAGGTTACACAAGTGTTTCCTACTAAACATGCAATTGGAATGGTAACGGAAGATGGCCTTGAAATGCTATTACATTTAGGACTTGAAACAGTTGAATTAAAAGGTGAAGGATTTAATATCAAAATTAATGCTGGAGATATAGTTAGTGTTAATGACCACATTGGTACTTTTGATCTTTCCTATATTGAGGAGAAGGGAAAAGAAATTATTTCAGTCCTTGTTTTCCCGAATTTTGAAGAAAAAATCTCTGAAATGATTCCGTTAAAGTCAGATGAAGTTGAAAGTGGAACGGAAATTGCTCAATTGATTTTTAAATAACTCAAATTTCATACTTGAAAATCGATTTGTGATGGGGCTCTCAAAAATTTAAGACCCAGCCAAATTCGTAGCTTGAACTGATTTTAAAAAGCGAAACGGCCTCCATTCTTGGTAAGGAAGATTCTCATGCCATAGTTGTTATTTATTTTTGACAACCTAATTCTTAGATCAAAAAGTGAATTTATTAAGTAATAATTAGCCTGTATGATACTTCCTTCATTCAGGCTTTTATTACGTTCCTCGGTTTTACGGCGCTTTCCATTTAGAAAAACAGTGGCGCAAAACTAAAAATGAAAGATCTAAAATAAATTGTTCTGCAGCCTAGAAGTCTTGTCATTCAGGATACTTATTTGTTTTGTTCAAAAACTCATCAATTTCTGAACGCAGGGAAATTTAAATAGTTTTATAGCTTTCTATCTACTATATGTGTTCATAAACTCTGTAAAGAAATCTATGTTCAGATATTACCCCTAACATTAAGTTATGTTACGATAAAACAGAGAAATTTAAAAATAAGGGGAGAAATTAATGAAGGTAGGATATGCTCGTGTTTCAACAGGCATTCAAAATCTTGATTTACAATTGGATGCTCTTAAAGAACATTTGCGAAGAAATATTTACAGATAAAATTAGTGGCGCCAAAGATAAAAGACAAGGATTGGAAGAAGCCCTTCGATTTGTACGCTCTGGTGATACGATAGTAGTTTGGCGCTTAGATCGATTAGGGAGAAATATGCAGCATTTAATTAAAATTGTGAATGACCTTAATGACCGAGGTATTAGTTTCCACAGCTTGCAGGAAAACATTACGATGGACAAGGCTAGTGCAACAGGGCAGCTTATGTTTCATCTATTTGCGGCCTTTGCTGAGTTCGAACGTAATCTTATTCAAGAACGTTCAGCAGCTGGTCGTGCTGCTGCAAGAGCCAGAGGGCGTTTAGGAGGAAGACCGGAGAAGTTAGATAAAAAGGAATTAGAAATGTTGAAGACATTGGTAGCAAATGGGACACCCGTTACTGATATTGCTCAAATGTGGGGAGTTTCCCGAACAACTGTTTATCGATATTTAGAAAAGAAGTAAGTCTTTGCTTACGAAAGGATGGGGAGGAAATGGCATCAAGAGGGAAAGAATTACTTACAGCAGATCAAAGAGCAGAATTTGTAAAAATACCGGATGAAATGAGTAAACAAGAACTAGAAACCTATTATACTTTTTCGCAATTTGATATGGAAATTATAAAACGACACAGAAGAGATCATAATCGCTTAGGGTTTGCTGTCCAATTATGTGTATTGCGCTATCCAGGGTGGTCTCTCACAGATGTTGAACCTATACCAGACTATGTACTCCACTATATAGCAAAACAAATAAATGCTAATCCCGATTCATTTTCTTTATATGCCCAACGTGACCCAACCAAGCATGAACATATGGAAGAAATTCGACAGGTATATGGATACCAGAATTTTTCTGTAAGTACATATCGGGAGTTAGCTCAGTATCTTTTGAAACATGCACTTCAAAATGGCAATTCTATGTATCTACTTCGAACTGTTCAAGAAGAACTTAGGAATCGAAAAATAATCCTTCCTGGAATGACTACAATAGAGCGACTTGTGTGGGATACCCGTCGGAGAGCAGAGGAAAGGATTTTTAACTCTTTAACTGCTACTCTTTCACCGTGGCAAAGACACAAATTGGATAAACTTATAGATCCCTTTGCGGAAAGCAGGAAAACCCCATTGGCATGGTTGAGAGAACTTCCGGGTCAGTCATCACCGGATGCCTTTCTAAAAGTAATAGAGCGTTTAGAATATATTCGGGAGTTGAAACTTCCATTAAACATAAATGAAGTTCATCCTAATCGGTTACTACAATTATCTCGCATTGGGGCACGTTATGAACCCCATTCGTTTCGCAGATTTAAAGAAAATAAGAAATATACCATTCTTGTCGCATACCTAGTAACTCTAAGTCAGGATTTAATTGACCAAGCAATTGAAATTCATGATCGGCAAATGATGATTTTACAATCGAAAGGTCGTAAAACACAAGAGGAAATGCAAAAAGAAAATGGAAAAGCAGTTAACGAAAAAGTTGTTCATTTTGCAGATATTGGGGCTGCACTTATTCAAGCACGAGATGAAGGGCTTGATCCATTTAGGACCATTGAAAAGATAATGCCTTGGGATAAAATCGTTACTTCTGTTGAAGAAGCGAAAAAATTAGCTCGACCAATGGATTATGATTACCTTGATTTGCTAGAGAATCGATTTACTTATCTGAGAAAGTATACCCCTACTCTTTTGAAATCATTAGAATTTCATTCTACAAAAGCAGCAGAACCATTATTACGTGCATTAAAAACATTGAACGTGATGAATGAATCCGGAAAAAGAAAAGTACCAGATGGAGCTCCATTAGATTTCGTCCCAAAACGATGGCAAAAGCATGTATACGATGAGGAAGGAACAATTAATCGACATTATTATGAAATGGCTGCCCTTACGGAATTAAAAAATCATATTCGTTCAGGAGACGTATCTGTAGTCGGCAGTAGGCTTCATAAAGACTTTGAGGAGTACCTTGTTCCCAAAGATGAATGGACAACAACCAATCTTAAAGAAACTAGACTGGCAGTTCGTTCATCAGCAGAGGAATACCTTGAGGAAAGAAAGAAAGCTCTAGCTGAACGCCTTACATGGGTTTCAAATAACCTTGATAGTCTTGAAGGAATAAATATAGAAAAAGCAAAACTTAGAGTGGATCGTTTGGAAAAGAATACCCCAGAAGATGCACGAACTTTCAGTTTATCCTTATATAATATGCTTCCGAGAATTAAGCTTACTGATCTTTTAATGGAGGTAGCGCACTGGACAGGTTTTGACGAAATGTTAATACATGCTTCCACTAATCGCCCTCCAAATGGAGAAGAAAAGGTCATTTTGATGGCTGCGCTTATGGCAATGGGAACGAATATTGGATTGACTAAAATGGCAGATGCTACACCTGGAGTTACTTATCATCAGATGGCCAATGCCGCACAATGGAGATTATATGATGATGCTATAAATCGAGCACAGGCAACTTTGGTAAATTTTCAACACAAACTTGCTCTAGCTTCTTATTGGGGAGATGGCACCACATCTTCATCCGACGGAATGCGAGTACAGGTTGGTGTTTCATCGTTGCATGCCGAAGCAAATCCCCACTACGGCACAGGAAAAGGGGCAACCATTTATAGGTTTACAAGTGATCAATTTTCCTCGTTTTATACGAAAGTCATTAATACCAATGCAAGAGATGCTGTCCATGTCATCGATGGGTTGCTTCATCATGAAACAGAATTAAATATTGAAGAGCATTTCACAGACACGGCCGGCTATACAGATTCTGTATTCGGATTAAGTCATTTGTTAGGTTTTCGTTTTGCGCCAAGGCTTCGTGACTTAGCTGATTCCAAACTATACACAATTCAAAAGCCAAGTGATTTTCCTGACCTAGAAAAATTACTTCGTGGACGGATTAACACAAAGATTATTCAGGAAAACTTTGATGACGTGCTCCGTTTAGCCCATTCGATTCGAGAAGGAAAAGTGTCTGGTTCGCTTATTATGGGGAAATTGGGATCATATGCAAGGCAAAACAAGTTAGCTGCTGCATTACGAGAAATGGGAAGAATCGAAAAAACTATTTTTATTTTAGATTACATATCTAATGAAGCTCTACGTAGGCGTATTCAACGAGGATTGAATAAAGGAGAAGCTATGAATGGCTTGGCAAGATCATTATTCTTTGGAAAACGAGGGGAGTTACGGGAACGAGGACTGCAAGATCAACTTCAACGTGCAAGCGCTTTAAATATTATAATTAACGCTATTAGTGTATGGAACACCGTATATCTTACCGAAGCAACAAAATTGTTGAAGGAAAAAGGGGATTTTCAAGAAGATCTACTAAAACATATTTCGCCATTAGGATGGGAACATATCAATTTTCTTGGGGAATACACCTTTGATATGAAGAAAATAGCAAGCTTACATTCGCTGCGCCCTCTTATTCAATAAATAATAAGCCGAATTTTCTTAGCGTAGGAAAACTCGGCTTTATTTATGTCGAAATTTGCTTAGCGTATGTTTTGCGCTTTTTGTTGGTAGGACCCCAAGTGGAAGCAAAAAAAAAAAAGCCAATGAACCTATTTCAATCATTCTTTCAAATAATGAACTAAATAAGATGAAGGAAAGCAATTTAATTAATCATAAATTAATTGACAATGATATTGCTCCTGCTGATGCAACTACATTGTCAAAAGACAATAATGAAATTGATAAATTGAAAAAGGAACTAGCTACTACCCAAGAAGAAAACAAAAAACTGATGCAATCTAATAATAAATTAAAAGAAAAACTCAATACTGTTGAACAATATTTTAAACAGGATAAGGGTGTGTCAATAATTTTGTGTAAATAACCCTATTTCCGGTAGAAAAGTTAGCCTGCTTATTTTAGTTGATAAAACTTCTATCTCTAGGTTAAACACAGAGCCACAGCGGTAGCTGCTTGTCCTTGACCTTGTGCCTTTTCTTAGTTCTTGCTGGTTGGGTTCAGGGACCCGGCCAGCGAGAACTTAGAAAAGATCGGTCGTGGTACGCTAGGTGTGCGGATAAAGTCCCCACATAGGGCTTTATTTTTCCCATCCGACAACCTACACACCACCACGACCGCAAACAAGGTCAAGGATGGCGGATCAGTGCTAGAGCTTAATCTTCCAGTGCTTCAAACATGTGTATCAATTCTGATTTGGCCTTTTCAAAGCCTCGATGACAACGCATGCCAAACTTGTGATTATAGTCTAGAAACCGTGTCACGAGAAAGCGTTCTAAGGATTCTTCATTCGGGAATTGTTCTTTGCGTTTGACATATCGTTTGATTTCTTTGTTAAAAGCTTCAATTAAGTTTGTCGAGTAGATACTGCGACGTATGGAAGCTGGAAAATCAAAAAACGTTAAGATCCGTTTGTTGTTCATCACTGATTCAATGACACGTGGATAAGGCTTTTCCCACTTGCTTTGCATCTGTTCTAAGGCTTCTAAAGCTTCTTCACGGTCTTTCGCTTGATAGACGGCCTTAAAATCATCGAGAATGGCTGCGCGATCCTTTACACGTACTTTGCTGGAAATGTTTCGAGCGACATGTACACAGCACACTTGATGTTTCGCCTTTGGATAGACACGGTGAATGCTATCTGTCATCCCTGGCAATCCATCGGAAATGAAGAGAAGAACGTTTTCTACTCCTCGCTCATGTAGGCATTGGAGGAGTTCTTCCCATACGTGCGAAGACTCAGTTGGTGCAATGGTAAAGTCTAAAACTTCTTTGTTTCCTTCTTCCGTAATACCAATAGCGATGTAGACAGCTTCTTTTTCAACCGTTTGACGTCGAATCGGAATATGAGTGGCATCCAAGTAAATGCACACATAGCGTTCTTCCAGCTTTCGTTCATGGAAAGCCTTCACGTCTTCAGAAACAAGTTGCGTTAGGTTCGAAACCGTTTGTTTGGAATAGTGATGTCCATACATTCGCTCAATGAGATGAGCGATTTCATTTGTCGTAATCCCTTTTTCATAAAGGTGAATGACAAACTGTTCCAGCGTATCATTGGAACGCTTATAGGGAGCTATTGTTTGTTGTTGGAACTGGCCATTACGGTCTCTAGGGATACGAAGGTGTAGTTCTCCGTATTCGGTTTTAAAGGTACGATCGTAGTAGCCATTACGGGAATTGCCGGAATGAAAACCTTCTCGATCATAAGGCTCATAGTCTAAAAAGACAGTTAATTCATGTTTTAACAGCTGATTGATGGCTGTTTCCAAATGATGACGAAAAACTTCTTCAATATCTTGTTTTTGTGCTAGTGCTTCGATTAAATCTGTAGTAAGATGAATCATAGGGAAGACCTCTTTTCTGTGAATTTTGTCGGCTAACTTTATTCTACAGAAAGGGTCTTCCTTTTTCTATGAACATTATTTAGTGCATTTCTATTTACACAAAATATTTTACACTCTCCAGGATAAAGGGGCTTTCAAGGAGTTTAATAAATTCCTATCTAATGATAATCAATTAGATAAAACAGAAGAAAGTAAAACCATGGAAAATGAAAAAAAGATAAAAAAACAAAAAGCCATAGAGCTTTAGGAATATCATTTTACTATAGAGGGTCTTCCGAATATGAAGACTCTACCCTGAAAATATAACTACCCTGAAAATATAACTAACGAACTGCTAAAAAAAGCAATACTAAGCTAACCGGCTATACCCTAATTTCCAGAAAGTGGTAACCGGCTTCGATAGCACTATGATGTTTAGGAATGCTTTCGTTCTTCTATGCTGTAGACTCAACGTTCACTTTGTAACCAAGGGACTCTAGTTTCTTAATGGATTGTTTGATGACGGTTTCCTTTTTTCGTTCCTCATAATAGTTTGGACCGAGTTCGATGTACGGCTGTCTTCGTACTATGATGTAGTAGACAATTGTCAATATACTATGGGCAACGGCAACGGCGGCTCGATTTGCACCACGCCTGGCGGCAATGCGATGATATTGGCTTGACAGGTATGTGTTCTTTGTTCGTGCCGCCGCCCGGGCAGCTTCTACAAGAGCGCTTCGCAGTTTTTTATTCCCTTTGCGCGTTCGGCCTGACTTCCGTTTTCCGGCGCTTTCATTATTCCCTGGACACAATCCTGCCCATGAGCACATTCGGGCAGCGGAGCCAAATTGTTCTTCTACATCAATTCCAATTTCAGCCAGAATTTGTTCTGATGTGCGCCGGCCGACTCCGGGAATGGTCTCCAACAGTTCCAGGACCTCCTCAAAAGGGAGCATTCGCGCCTTTACTTCTTCATCGAGCCTTTTGATTTCCTGATCAAGGAAGTCAATATGGCGCAGTTGGGTTTCCAGCAGGAGCTTCTGATGGGGCCCCATCAAGCCGTTCAATGCACACATCAGCTCTTCTTTTTTGTTCTTTAACCGACCTTTTGCCAGTGCCGACAGGGCTTCAGGATCTTCCTCGCCGGCAATCATGGCTTCAATCATTGCGCGGCCGGATTTACCAAGAACATTACTGGCGACGGAAGACAATTTGATATTGGCTCCTTCAAGGACCTTTTGGATACGATTCGTTTCCCGCGCCCGTTCATCGATGAGACTCCGGCGATAACGAATCAGCTCCCGCAATTCACGTTGATCACGGGAAGGGATATAACTGCCTTTGATCAGGCCGTGACGAAGCAAATCGGCAATCCACTCTGCATCTTTTATGTCTGTCTTGCGGCCCGGAACATTCTTAATGTGCTGGGCATTGACGACCATTGGTTTGACGTCTTCCAGTTCAAGCAGGTTGTAGATCGGCTTCCAAAAGGCGCCTGTACTCTCCATAGCTGCGACCGTACATTCTTTGGCTTTGATCCAATCCACGAGGTTGATGAGATCGTCCGTCATCGTTGTAAATGTCCGAATCTCTTTCCCTTCCGGAGTAATCACGCAGGCTACAACGTTCTTTTTATGAACGTCAAGCCCGCAGCAGTGACTGTAAACGACGTCCATAGTCTTTCTCCTTCTACGGCTGTATAGATTAAAGGGCTGGTGCAGCAACCATCCTGGTTAATCTACCCTCCGTGCTTCCAAAAATGAAGCAACAATCTGTGGTGCACCTGGTCGCTGGGATCTGTCTAACTTACGGGCTCGCAGCACCATAGAGACGCGACCTCCCTTCGCCAGCCGTAAAAATATACTTCGACGTTGATCCATTTTCATCCTGCTGATGGTGCCGCGGAAGCGGCATGAACGTCTATAATAAAATCATTCTTCTAAAGGAGATGTGAAATATGAGCGTCAATTTGAACGTTGATTTATCTAAAGTTGTTGTTTCATTTAATACTTATGAACTTTTCTTAAATGGTTACTACAGGATAATTGAAAAACCTAGCGAAAAATTCGATGACATAGAAATGACAAACAGTATTTTTGTTTTTAGGGACTTATGGGTAGAAACAGATAAATTAAGTACATATAATTTTCAATGCGGTTATAGGGGAACTGGGCCACGTAATTTAGTCAATTTTCTTGATGTAAACACTGATGTTGATATGGAGAACTTAGAAACCAATGTATTTACTTATAATGTTATTGAATACGATTTTACTGAAAAGAAATTAATAGCTTATGACAGTAAATACTCTTCTTCTATCCCTATACATGTGAAAGCTAAAAAAGATGGTAGATTGGTATTTTTTCTTAATGGTATGTCTTTTGGTGACAGAACATATGATAAAGATGTACTCCTTCAAAATATAATTGAAATATATGAATGTAGTAAAGTTTTATATGATGAGCCTTCACCTGTTAAAAATATTAAATATATTGGGGATAGAGATTCCAAAGAATTTCATTATTACAAACTACCTTGTTTTAATGGCAGACCAAACGACAACTTTAATTTCATCTTGGAATTTGAGGATTTTGAAATGTGGATAGACTTCCCTTTTCAAAGAGAACAGAGAAACATTTTGTATAGTGATGAATTCAAGGAGGTTTTGAATAAGCTCGGTTTTATTTTGGACGATAGTAAATATGATAATAAAATATTTAAAGCAATAGACCGATTTTTTAAATCTCATAATGATAAAATTATAAATCAAACTATTAGCATCAGTTAGTTTCCACATTATTATAAAGTAAAATTAACATTCAATAATATTGCATGTTTTCTTTTTTAGAAAAAAAGGGTATACTGTACTTAGAAATGAATACATTAAAAACGACTGAAGATGTTGGAGCACCTTCAGTCATAACAATAGCTTGGTTCCCTTCAAGGGGGCTAGCAGCAGACAGAAATAATCCACCTGAGCCACGAACTCAAGGGTGGATTATTTTTTTTGATTAAATGACAGCAGCGCTATAATTAACACTCCGAACGCAATCATGAGAGAAATGCTTTCATATACCGTCATCATAGCACCACCCCCCTTCTAAAAAAATGGGAGTGATGCTAGCCACCCTTGAGTTAACCGTTATGCTATTGTCCTTTAATTATAGCATTTTATTCTCTCTATTTAAATGAAACCTCGAATCTAACACAATATAAATATGTTAGATTCATAAAAAGTCGTAAACTCTTATAATTCAAGGGGTTTCGGCTTTTTCTATGTCTTTTCCGAGAACATCTTCAATTTGAATATTACTTAATAATATATATAATGATATTATGTTATATTCGTTATTTCATTGAAAGGTGAGAAATGACCATGGAAATTAGAGAAGCTGTAAAAACACGAATAGAAAATCTTTGTAAAGAAAGAGACTGGACACTCAATGAGTTAATCAAACGTTCAGGTGTTCATCAGCCGACCATTTCAGAGTTCATGAATGGGCGTTCAAAGTACCCTCAAATTAATACAATTAAAAAACTTTCCCTTGGTTTTGGAATTACCCTATCCGAGTTTTTCAATGACGATATTTTCAATGAGGTTGATGAATAATGAAATTCGTTGACCCAATAAGAGATATTAAAAAAATTGATAGTATGAAAAAAATCCTTCTTGCTCAAAGTGAAAGGAATTTTCTTTTATTTACGATTGGTATAAATTCGCCTTATCGAATATCTGATTTAGTCCGCATACAATTTAAACATGTTATGGATGGAAAAAATAATGTCCGGTCTCACTTATCATTAAAAGAGAAAAAAACTGGAAAAGAAAATAAAGTAGCTCTAGCTAAAAAGGTAAGAAAGGCAATATCCGATTACGCAGCAAATCATTATACAGGAGACCCCGAAATGTTTTTATTCAGAAGTAGAAAAGGAAAAAATAAAGCTATATCTAGGGTTCAAGCATGGAAAATAATTAGTGATGCTGCCAATGAATTGGGTATTGAAAATATAGGTACACATTCATTGAGAAAAACCTTTGGATATCACCAGATAAAAAGAGGTACTAATATAACCTTGTTAATGGAAATGTTTAACCATAGTTCTGAAGCTGTAACTTTAAGATATATTTTGTATTTATCCCATTTATCCCTTTACTTAAATTGGAAATAAGTACAAATTCACGACGGAGTTAACAACCTTTTGAATCTAAAAAAAATTAGCTATTTCTGTACAAAATAGCTAATTGCATTTTTTTAAATTATATTTGAGATTACTTATGAGATACAATTAATTGGCAATCACCACGTATTTCAAAATCTCCCATTCCTACTGGAACAATAAAGTGCGTGCCTTTTGTTAACGAGTATGTTTCATCATTATGAATGAAAGTACCATTTCCTTTTAAAACACTTATAAGCAAATATTGATCATTCGCTGTAAAATAAGCACTTCCTTTTACGTCCCACTTATAAACAGAGAAAAACTCGGAATTTACAAATGTGGTGATTGTTAAATCTCCCTTTTCTTCAATTGAAGTGTTTCCCTTGATTTCTTGGTGGGGAACAGATGTCACTTCAATTGCCTTTTCTATATGAAGTTCACGTAAGTTTCCTTGATCATCGCGGCGATCATAATCATAAACACGGTAAGTGGTATCTGAGCTTTGTTGAGTTTCCAAAACAAGCGTGCCTTCACAAAGTGCATGAATCGTGCCACTTGGAACAAAGAAAAAGTCGCCTGGCTTAATCTTTACTCTGCGAAGAAGGTCATTCCACTGTCCTTTGTCCACTAATTGAATAAATTCATCTTTCGTTAGGGCATTATGACCAAAGATCATCTCAGCATTTTCTTTACAATCGATGATATACCAGCACTCGGTTTTTCCTAATTCACCATTTTCATTCTTCATTGCATACGCATCGTTTGGATGTACCTGAACAGACAAATCCATATTAGCATCTAAGATTTTAGTTAAAAGAGGAAAAACCTTTTCAGAAGGGTTTCCAAAAAGCTCAGGATGTTCATTCCATAATTTATCTAATGTTACACCCGCAAATGGTCCATTTTCGATAACAGATGGTCCATTCGGATGTGCGGAAATCGCCCAACATTCACCGATTTTGTCTGTAGGGATATCATAGCCGAATTCCTTTTTAAGCGCTGTTCCGCCCCAAATTCTTTCCTTAAAAACTGGTTGTAAAAATAATGGTTGCACGATTTGCCCCTCCAAGATTTATTGATTTTGATATGCTTCATGTGCTAGTAAGAGCGATCCCGTAATTCCAGCATTATCTCCTAATCCCGGACTAACAATATAATTCGATAGCTCCGGCAAGGATACATACTCATTCACCAATTCCGTTAAATGCTTATAGATCAGAGGAAAAATCTGTTTCTGTTTCATTACCCCTCCACCTAAAATGATTTTCTTTGGTGAAAGAATGAGCATGTACTGCATAAGTGCTTGAGCAATATAATAAGCTTCTAAGTCCCATACTTCCGAACGTCCAGCCAAGTTAATTCCCTTTTCATTCCAACGTTCTTCAATACTAGGACCTGCCGCAAGACCTTCTAAACAATCATGATGATAAGGACATTTCCCTTTATATGAATCATCGGGGTGACGCCGAACCAAAATATGGCCCATTTCCGGATGGGTCACACCCTGAAGCAGCTTCCCATGTACGATTGCCCCCGCACCAATTCCAGTACCAATTGTAATATAAAGGCAACTATCCAAACCTTTTGCCGCGCCTAGGGTTGCTTCTCCTAATGCTGCTGCATTTACATCTGTGTTAAAGCCAACCGGTACCGAAAATGCTTCTTTTATCGTCTGCATGAAAGGGTAATTCTTCCATGCTGTTTTTGGCGTGGAAGTAATATACCCATATGTTGGACTATCGAGATTCACATCGATAGGACCAAACGAACCGATTCCAATTGCTTCTATTGGATATTTCCGAAAGAAGGAAATAACGTCCTTCATTGTTTCCTCAGGAATAGTTGTCGGAACTTGGATTCTATCTTTAATATTGCCTAGATGGTCGCCAACAGCACAAACAAATTTTGTACCACCTGCTTCAATTGCCCCTAACATAATGAATTCTCCCCCTACTACCGTTTGAAGTTAATTGTTGTAATTTCAAATTTATCATATCGATGACGTGAAAAAGAATACTCGAAAGGAACGCCATTATTTAAAAATCCTACATGTTCCACTTCTAGAATCGGATCATCAGGGAAACATACCAAATGTTCTTGATCAAGCTTATCTGACTTGCAGGCTCTTATTTTTCGGTGAGATCCTGCTATCGTTAAACCCAAATTGTCGACGATATAGGAGTAGATTGACCCCTTAAGAATTTCATCATTAATACCTGGAATTAATGTAGATGGCATGTATGTTTTTTCTATAACATATGGTTCATCTTCGACAAGCCTTAACCTAATAATATCATAGACTGGGGTCTTTATATCAATTGCTAATTGCATAGCCACTTCTTCTGACGGAAATTGAACTTCAAATTTTATTATTTTACTTGTTACTTTTTTATTTCGCATTAGTTTAGAAAATCCTTCGTTCGTATCAACAAAAACCCGCTTGTCATTAATAGCTGATTGAACGATAAATGTCCCATGCCCTCTTTTACGGTAAAGCAACCCTTCCATTACTAATATGTCGAGGGCCTTCTTCATGGTCATTCGGCTACATTCGAATTCTTTAGCTAACGAAATTTCATCAGGTATAGGCTGATCAATAGGATAATACTGTTCCCTTATTCTTTTTCTCATTTCAGATGAAATTATCTCATACTTAGTCATTTGCGATTCTCCATCCTAATTAATGATATTACTTTCTATCATACAATAGCTTTAAAAAAGATGGTTGAAACCAACCATCTTTTTTAAAAACCGTTCTGTTCAGAAACAGTTTTAAACCATTTTCCGCTTTTCTTAACTGTTCGTTCACCATCTTTGTCAAGATTCACGGAGACAAAACCATAACGATTTTTATAAGCATTCGTCCATGACCAGTTGTCCATGAATGTCCACATATGATATCCCTTTACATTACTACCCTCTTGAATGGCCTTGTGAACCCATTTTAAATGATCCCGAATAAATTCAATTCGATAATCATCTTCAATCATGCCATGATCATTACGGAATTTTTCTTCTCCTTCAACACCCATACCGTTTTCAGAAATAAAACACTCAATATTTCCATAGTTTTCTTTCAAATTGATAAGAATATCGTAAATACCTTTTTCATAAATTTCCCAACCACGATGCGGGTTCATTTTACGACCGGGCATCACATAGTTATCAAAGAAACGCTCTGGCATAAATGGCGCCTCAGGATTTGGCATGTTTTCTTTAGCTTTGACACGTCTAGGCTGGTAGTAATTGACACCAAGAATGTTAACGGTATTATTTTTAATAAGCTCTAAATCCTCTTCTTCAATAGCTGGCAAATATCCTTCTTCTTTCAAAATTTTGACTAACTCTTTTGGGAACTCACCTTTTACAGAAGGATCTAAAAATGAACGATTGAAGAATGCATCTGCTATTACTGCAGCTTTCACATCTGCAGGATTTTGGCTTCTTGGGTATGAAGGTGTCAAGTTCAAAATAATCCCGATCTTTCCACCTTGATTTAACGATTTATATTCTTTAATGGCCATAGCACTCGCTAAAATAGAATGGTAAGCTACCTGAGCCGCCTTTCTAAAATCCACCTCATTCGGATAATGGAAATCGTATAAATATCCACCCTCAACCGGAACAATAGGTTCGTTATGAGTAAACCAGTATTTTACTCGGTCACCGAATAGTTCAAAGCAAGTACGAGCATAGTTTACATATGCATGTACGGTTTCTCTATTTGTCCATCCGCCAATTTCTTGCAATTCAAACGGCATATCAAAGTGGAATAAGTTCACAAACGGCTCAATCTCATTATTAATCATTTCATTAATGACATTATTATAAAATTCCTCTGCTTTCGGATTTACTTCGCCTTTCCCACCAGGGATTAATCTAGACCAACTTATAGACATACGGAATGAATTATGGCCAGTCTCTTTCATTAACTTAATATCTTCTTTATATTTATAATAGAATTGTGAAGTTTTGTTAGGTCCCACTCCATCGAAGAACCGAGTTGGCTCGACTTCATACCAATGATCCCAAATATTTTTTCCTTTTCCGTCTACATCTGCTGCCCCTTCTGTTTGTGGACCAGAAGCTGCTGATCCCCACCAAAATCCTTCAGGGAAACGATAATTTATTTCATTCATACTTGCCATGATTATATCTCCTTTTTCATTTTAGTAAATCTTGGTTGAATCTTCAAAAAACAAAGGCAGTGAATACGGTTTTGCAAAATCTCTTGCATATTCCGATTTTTTACCTGCCCTTTTAAATGATTTATAAAGTTAACAATTATCCAGCTTTGTTTACTTCTACTTTTTCCTTTTGCACATTGATGCGATCCAATGCCTTTAAGAATGGGAACCAGATGACGAAAACAATGACCATGTTTACAAGTTGTAGTATTCCGCCGGCCAATGAGTTTGTAGCCATTATCCCGTTGATAAAGAATGGAACCGTCCATGGAACTGCTACCCCTGTTGGTGGTGGAACAAGCCCTGTAGACATCGCAAAGTAAGAAACGAGTGTCACAATCATCGGTGCCACAATCCAAGGAATAACGATAATCGGGTTCATAACAATCGGTAAACCAAAGATAATTGGTTCATTTACATTGAACAAACCAGGTCCTAAGCCAAGCTTACCTACTTGCTTCATTTGCTTGCTTTTCATAAATATAAGAATCGCAAGGACAACTGCTAATGTCATACCTGTTCCACCCATACCTACTGTGTAGATCTCCATAAATGGTTTTGAGATAATATTCGGTACAGGATTTCCAGCTTTATATGCCTCTAGGTTTTCAATCATTAAAGTATTCCAGATTGGATCCATGACAGAGTTGATTATTACTTGTCCATGTAATCCAAAGAACCATAAAACTTGAATAAAGAATATCGCAATTAAAGTAGGAATAATTCCACTTCCCAAACCAACTAGTGGGGATTGAATTGCTTTATAAATGACATCATGCATATTTGTGTTAAATAATTGTGTGACAAAAATATTTATCCCTAAAAATACAGTTAATGTAATAAGTGCAGGTATTAATGCCGCGAATGATTTCGCTACTGCTGGTGGAACACCAGGAGGCATTTTAATAGTAATATTTTTCTGAACGATACGACGGTAAATTTCAGTTGCTAGGAATGCGGTTATCATACCAAGGAACATTCCCTTTGCACCTAATCGGTCTAAAGGAATAACGCTTGTTACGATATCACCATTTTCTGCTTGACCGACAAATGGTGTTAATATTAAGAAGGAGACAAGGGCAATTGCTCCACCGAAAACAGCTTCCACATTATAACTTTTAGACAAATAGTAACCTATACCAAAAACAACGAAGACGGACATGATTCCCATTGTTGCTGATGAAGCAATACCAAACATATCTTGGAAATTAGCGATTGCTCCCTTACTCATTATTTTATTTAGGAAGGGCAAATTAGTTAAAACAACGAAGATCGAACCAAAAATAGTTAATGGGAAGGCAAGCATAAATGCATCGCGCAACACTGCCAAATAGCGATTGTTATTAAGTTTACCAGCAATCGGAACAAGGTATTTACTTAGTTTCTCGAACATTGTTTTTCCCCTTTTTAGATATTTTTTTGTTTAAATAGATCTAATAATTCTTTCACAAGTTCTTTCATTGTTATCGTTGACATTAAATGATCTTCTGCATGCATTAACAGCATTGCAAACTCGACCTTTTCACCTGAAGCTTCTTTCTGTACCATCTTAAAATGAATCTGATGGGCATTATTCAAATCTTCTTCTGCTTGAACTAATAGATTATCTGCTTCTTCAACTTTGCCTTCACGATACTCACGTAGTGCCTGAATGATTTTACTTCTTGCATTCCCACTATGAAGAATCAGCATAAAATTAATTTGTTCACCAGTTAGTTCATCTACATTTACGTTTTCCATACTAATCCTCCGTTACATTAAAGATACAGCTTGTTCAAAAGCTTTTTTACCATCTGCCAAACCGTAAGCCATCATATCAATGACATCTACTTTAATGCCGTATTTGTCTGCTTCTTTTTGAAATTCGCCTTTCAAGAAACTCATTTGTGGTCCTATTAAGACAACATCGGCATCAGCCATTTCTTTTTTCGCTTGATCTTGACCAACTGCCCAAATCTTCGCTTCTTCACCGATTGAAGCTGCGTATTGTTCCATTTTTGTAACTAAAAGACTAGTTGACATTCCTGAACTACAAGCTAATAAAATTTTTTTCATCGAAATCAGACTCCTTATCTTGTATATGAATAGTAGTTTAATAGAACAATTAATAACGCTTTCATTAACCGCTTACAAATATTATTATAGTCATTTACTTTTAAATGTCTATACATTTAAATAAAAAATATATTTTTTTCTTAGGAAGTTACATAAAAAAGCTGACTCATTAAAAACCTTTTGAGTCAGCTTTTTTATCTTATAGAGGTAGTATATTATTTCAAAAATTTAACACATACCGGATAAGGCACTGCTATATCAGACTGAACTAGCGTTAATTTACCGGTAGCAGTATCTCTTGTATATAGCACGAGATTGCCTGACTCTTGGTTGGAGGCAACAACAAATCTTTCCGATGGATCGAGCACAAAGTCCCTTGGCCAATCTCCTTCAGTAGATGTGTGTTCAATAAATGTCAGTTTTCCGGATTCTTGATCAACACTAAAGACAGCAATGCTATTATGTCCCCTGTTTGAAACATAGACAAATTGACCATCAGCTGTGACATGTATCGCACTTCCTTGATTATTGGCAGTAAAGTCAGCAGGAATTGTTGAAATGTATTGGATGTCCTTAAAGGAACCTTTTTCACTGTCATATGATAAAACAATGACTTCAGAGCTTAGCTCCGTCATTAAATATGCATATTTTCCGTTCGGATGGAACTCTAAATGTCTTGGTCCACTTCCTGGCTGAACAGATAAGCTACTTACTTCTTCTAATACACCATCATTGTTTGCATATGTAATTAATTTATCAATTCCTAAATCGATTACAGCAATGTATTTTTCATCAGGAGTAAAACCTGAATAGTGGACATGTGGTTTTTCTTGTCTGTCTTTATTAGGACCGAAGCCTTCATGCTGTACAGTAGAAGATGCCGGTGAAACTGACCCATTTTCCTTGTTGACTGGGTACAATTCTACTGTTCCTTTATGATAATTGGCTGTTACTACATAATTTTTTTCATTATCTACACTAACGTGACAAGGTGAGGCTCCTTCTGTTAGCTGACTATTTAATAAATGTAATTCACCTTGATCAGAAATGGAATAAGCCGCTACACCACCTTTATCTCCTTCTTTAATAACAGAATAAAGATACTGATTATCCTGGCTTATAGTCAAATATGTAGGATTGCCTAACTCAGCTGCTACTTGTACATCTTTAATTTCAGGTATTTCCGTATTTAAAGTAAAGCTGTAAATTCCTACGCTGTCTCCTTTTGTATAAGTACCAACATAGCCTTTCAATGAACTGCTAGATTTACTCATTTGGAACCCTCTTTTCAAAAGTTTTGTTGATAAGAAGGGAGATTTCAATGAAATCTCCCCTTTATAATACTATATCATAAAGTCATGATTTATAATTTTTCCCCATTCGTAGAAATAACATCCTTATACCAGTAGAAGGATGTTTTCTTCTTACGTTCTAATGTACCACTGCCATCATCATGTTTATCGACATAGATGAAACCATAGCGTTTCGAAAATTCGCCGGTTGATGCACTCACCAAGTCAATACATCCCCAGCTTGTATATCCCATCAAGTCGACACCGTCTTCAATCGCTTCAGCCATTGCTTTAATATGTTCACGTAAATAATCAATTCGATAGTCATCATTAATAGAGCCATCTTCTTCAACTTTATCGTACGCTCCTAGCCCATTTTCCACAACGAATAATGGAACTTGATATCTGCCATATAGTTTGTTTAATGAAATTCTAAGTCCAATTGGGTCAATTTCCCAACCCCAATCACTTGCTTTTAAGAATGGATTTTTTACACCGGACATAATATTTCCTTGAGTATTCTCTTGATCACTCTTGTCCTTCTTCTCTGTTCGGGACATATAATAACTGAAACCGATATAGTCTACTGTGTGCTTTTTAATAAGTTCAAGATCACCTTCATGGATGTCTAATTCAATATTATGCTTCTTGAAATAACGTTTGATGAATGTTGGATATTCACCACGTACTTGAACATCTGCACAAAAATAATTAAATATGTTTTCTTCCTGAAGTGCATACATCACATTTTCAGGATTACTATCGTAAGAATAAACTGGAGCAAATAAGATCATACAACCAATTTTGGCATCCGGGATTATTTCATGGCAAGCTTTTACCGCAATACTGCTAGCAACAAACTGATGATGATAAGCCTGGAATGTACCTTGGTAACGGTCTTCTTCTTTTTGGATAGAGAAACCCAGACCCATAATTGGCATCATTAAACCACTATTAATTTCATTAAACGTCATCCAATATTTCACTTTATTTTTATAACGATTAAAAATCGCATTCACATATCTTTCAAAGAATGTAACAACCTGACGATCTCTCCAGCCTCCATATTCTTTTACTAAGTTAACAGGCATTTCATAATGCGAAATGGTGACAACTGGTTCAATTCCATATTTATGTAGTTCATCAAAAACACGATCATAGAAGGCTAATCCATCTTCATTTGGTTCTAACTCATCCCCATTTGGAAAAATCCGAGTCCATGCAATAGACATCCGATATGCTTTGAAACCCATTTCAGCAAATAATGCGATATCTTCTTTATATCGATGATAAAAATCAATCGCTTCATGATTAGGATAGTACTTACTCTCGTCAATTTGGAAGTCAAATCCTGGTGACTGCAAGATTGCTAAACGTTCTTTTCCTCCCGGAAGTACATCTGCAATATTCATCCCTTTATTTCCTTCGTGAAATCCACCTTCCAATTGGTTAGCAGCGGTTGCCCCACCCCACAAAAAAGATTCAGGAAATTTTTTACCATTCGTAGCCATTTTTCTTCCTCCTAATTTTTCACTTAATGTTCTACAAAAAAACAAAAAACCTAAGAAAGAATTTATCCTGCCGTAACAAGACTTTATGCTTTCTTAGGTTTTGCCTGCTTTACCAGTAACAATCCTGGAAAAATTATTATTCAATTTACATCTATTATAAACCTTCTATAAATGAATGACAAAGATTAAAGGTTTTCTCCGTTTGAACTAGCTTACTGGCCTTTTTCTCCCTTTTCAACATAACTCATGTCATTCACAGATTTAACAGTGTATTTACCATCTTTATATTCAACTTTTGTCACACTGGCATTTTCTAATTGAACAAGTGGCTGATCTGGAGCATAGGTCATTCCTGCAGCAAGCATACAACCAATTTTCGCATCCGGAATCATTTCATGGCATGCCTTAACTGCTAGTGCACTTGCTACAAGTTGGTGGTGAGCTGCTTGATATTGAATTTGTAATTTGTTTTCACCTTCTTTAAAAACAAGACCTGCTCCAACAAACGGTAGGTGAAGAAGCATATTAATTTCATTAAATGTCATCCAATATTTCACTTTGTCTTTATATCGTTTAAAAATTGTTTTCGCATATGTTTCAAATAGCACAACTAGTTTACGATTTCTCCAGCTTCCATACTCCTCAACTAAATGTATAGGTACATCAAAATGAGCAATCGTCACTACCGGTTCAATTCCATACTTCAAAAGCTCATCAAATAAGTCATCATAGAACTTCAAGCCTGCTTCATTTGGCTCTTGATCATCTCCATTTGGAAAAATTCTCGCCCATGATATTGACACACGCAATGCTTTAAATCCCATTTCTGCAAAAAGAGCAATATCCTCTTTAAAGCGGTGATAAAAGTCAATTGCTTCATGTGAAGGATAAAATTCACCTTCAATCGGCTTGAAGGATTCAATCTTCCCTGTCGCGATATCCCAACGGTTTTTCCCTGTTGGCATGACATCAATTGTAGTTAATCCCTTGCCATCTTCAATATAGGCGCCTTCTACTTGATTCGCAGCGAGGGCACCACCCCATAAAAAATCTTTTGTTTTTCAGATGTTTTACAGCTTGTTTTTGTTCTGCAGTCGTTTGTGTTCCAACTGTTGCTCCTAAACCCTCAGCAAGTTTCTTTTCTTTTCCGCCAAATAAAGCAGTTAGAATATAACCTAGAATGAACGCTGCTACAGCTCCAATGACTGCCCCCCAAAGTCCCATTGTAATTCCTTCCTTTGGACTAATAAAGCTTGGGAAGGCAAATATGCCAAGACCGCCCATCATATATGATTTCGCGTGAAAGGCACCAATAATTCCTCCGCCGATAGCTGCTGCAATACAGCTAATGATAAACGGTTTTTTCCTTGGAAGCGTAATTCCATAAATCGCTGGCTCTGTTACACCAAAAATACCGGAAATAAATGCTGGAATACTTAATGATTTTAACTTTTTATCTTTTGTCTTAAGCATAATGGCAAGAACAGCACCAATTTGTGCAAATGTAGCGGCAAAAATTAATGCCAAGATTGTATCTTGACCCATGACCATAATATTATTAATTGCAATCGGGATAAGACCCCAGTGTAGGCCAAATATAACAAATACTTGCCAGAATGCTCCAAGGAAGATACCTGCAACAATTGGACTTAAACCAATTAACCAAAGGGTTAGTTGTCCGATAAGCTGCCCTGCCCATGTTGCAATTGGTCCAATAACAATAAATGTAAGTGGAACAATGATAAGCAAAGTGAAAAATGGAACTAAAAACATTTTTACAACATCAGGAATAACCTTTTTAAGCCAATTTTCCAATTTTGCTGCTACATAGGTAGAAATAATAATTGGAATTACTGATGAAGAATAAGACATTAAGATTACTGGAATCCCTAGAAAAGTTATATGAATTGGTGATTCAAACATCGTTCCAGCAAATAATGTGTACAACGGCTCACCAGCTGATAAACCAGATAGCGTTGGATAAACTAACGCTGCACCAATTGCCATCCCGATAAAATGACTTCCGCCAAATTTCTTCATTGCCGTATAACCAAGGAAGATTGGGAAGAAGTAGAACAACGCATCACCAACTGCATTTAGAATTTGATACGTTCCAGATTTATCACTAAACCAACCTAATGCGACAAATAAGGAGTTAAATCCTTTAATCATCCCTGTTGCTGCTAATACCCCTAATGTCGGAGTAAAGATACCGGAAATGATATCGATGAAACTATTAAACACGCCTTGCTTTTTCTTGTCCCCATCTTCTTCAACCGGTGATTGGTTTTGAAAACCTCCAATCTCTACAACATCTTTATACACATCAGGCACATGATTGCCGATGACTACTTGATACTGACCACCGCTTTTCATGACCGTAACGACGCCATCCATATTTTTTAGAACATCTGTATTGGCTTTCCCCTCATCCTTTAATTTAAATCGTAAACGAGTAATACAATGGACAACACTATTTACATTTTCTTTGCCGCCGACATTTTCAATAATATCTTTAGCTAGTTGTTCATATTTCATAAAATGACCCTTCTTTCTTGTTATCATTTTGAATAAAAAAACCTGAACCAATCTGAATACGCATGTATATGCCTTTCCAGATTAGTTCAGGTTATGCCCAGATAGGTAACATTCCTAAACGAAGTTATTAAATTTGTTTGAATGAAAGATCCGCCTCCTTATTGTAAAAATGTAAGCTGCTTGTATTGAACAGCCAACAAAAAAACCTAAATTGCACGTCAATAAAAGACGGAGCAATTTAGGTTTAGCCTGCATTACCAGTAACAATCCTAAAAGAATTTACTTATTAATTTAGATTTATTGTAACAGCGCTTTCACCATATGTCAACGCTTTCTTAAAAATCATTTTAAAGTACTTTTAATCGGATTCTTCCTTCATTTTTTGGCGGTTCGTAACCCGATGGATGTGCACTGTTAAATAAATTTCCTCGTCTTTCGTTAATTCCCAATTAAACTGATTACTTAAATAAGCGGTGATTTTTTTTGCGCATGCATATGCATCCGGATACTTTAATTGGATCTGCTCAAAAAAGAATTGATCGACTGATTCATCCAATTTTTCTTTGCGGACAAACCGAACAGCGAAGAAGCGAAGATGAGTTAAAAACCGTTCGTAATTCACTGAATTCTCGTCTAATTCCATTTTAAAATGGTATTTTACGATATTCAAAATTGTATTAACCATCTCTGTAATTTGAACAGGAAAGGGCGTAGCAATTGAACCATCAGAAGGTAAATTAGTTTCGCCTGTATCTGGTACGGTTTCAGCCTTATTTCCAACTAATCATGCGATTGGGATTACTACAGACGAAGGTGCAGAAATTTTAATCCATATTGGAATGGACACTGTACAGTTGGAAGGGAAATACTTTTCTGCCCATACAACGCAAGGCGCTCGTGTTGAAAAGTCCGTTCTTAACATAATCTAGCAAAACCCTTTCATATGAAAGATTGGAATGAAAAAGAAAATTCCTTCTACCTTTAGATAACTCAAGATCTAGATCTGCTACTTCAATTAAGTCGGGAGTTAGGTCTTGATTGTTTTGTACAACAAATGTTTCATCTAATTTTTTACGATAAATTAAATAATACATTAATAAACTAATCGTCAGCAGTTGCTGCTTATCCATAATAGGAACGGATTGATAATATTCAATAAGCTGCCTTTTATTCACCTCCCCTTTAAAAGCGTCCATAATTTTGGTAATCGTTTCACCGGATATTTTTGACTCAAGGACTGGTCCGACAATAATAGTGCCTATAAAAAGGTTGGATTTTTTAAGATTTATAAAGAAAAAATTCAAATTTGAATTTGTAAAAAAGATAGGAAAATCATTTGGATCATCTTCATAAGTGTATACACTTATCTGTTCCATAAAAGGGGCATAATATGGATTCTCCCGCAAATCACTTCTTGAGAATTCATATTCAAATTCACCAAATTGATTAACATTATACACTGATATGTTATGAGCTTTGTAAATTAGCTCGCATATATATTGTAAATCAGCTACGTTTATCTCCATCTATGTTTAATAATCTCCTTCAAATTCATTCCATTAAATAAATACTATTAATCGTAAGATAATACAATAAATTAATCATTACAAGGGATATACTAGGTCATGTATTAAATAATTGACAAGGGGAGATATACATGGAATTATCAAATAAAATTGCTGTTATCACCGGGGCAGGAAGTGGAATCGGAAGAGCAAGCAGTTTGAAACTTGCCGAAAACGACGCAACTGTTGTATTAGTCGATTTCAATAAGGAAACTGGGGAAGAAACATTAAAACTAGTGAAAGAACAAGGCGGCGAAGGAATCTTCGTTCAAGCAGATGTTTCGAAAACTGAAGATGTACAAAACTATGTAAACAAAGCAGTCGAAACATACGGACGTATTGATATATTTTTCAATAATGCAGGTATTATCCAAAAGTTTGCTCCATTCACTTCGGTAGAGGAATCCGAATTTGATCGCATTATGGATATTAACGTAAAAGGAGTCTTCCTTGGAATGA
This sequence comes from Heyndrickxia sp. FSL W8-0423, assembly GCF_038009395.1. Taxonomy (NCBI): domain Bacteria; kingdom Bacillati; phylum Bacillota; class Bacilli; order Caryophanales; family Bacillaceae; genus Heyndrickxia; species Heyndrickxia sp. FSL W8-0423. The sequence continues at coordinate 446,340 of NZ_JBBPBE010000001.1, forward strand.
AATATGTGTTAAAAGTAATGGAAGGGCAAGGCAGCGGCTCCATTATTAACACGGCTTCTACTGCAGGGGTTCGTCCTGAACATAGTGTAGCTGTATATTCTGCAAGTAAACATGCAGTTGTAGGATTTACAAAGGGTGCTGCAATGGAATATGCAAAAAAAGGAATCCGCATTAATGCCCTTTGTCCCGGCGGTGTGAGAACTACTTTAACAACTGGTGTAGAAGCACAGTTTGCACAAGGCGGTTACGTGCCAGACGAAGTTTCCAATATGAGAATGGGCCGTTATGCTGATCCGAAAGAGCTCGCTGAGATGGTTGCTTTTCTAGCTTCAGATAAAGCAAGCTATATGACAGGTTCGATTGTTCTTGTAGATGGTGGATTAACATTATAAACCCTATTTAGAAAAACTTCATGGCTGTATTACTTTAAAGAATATTCAGTATAGATATTGCATCAAAACTTCAAGCAAAGAGTAGGCGTCTAAAACGCTGTCTCTTTGCTTTTTTATTTTATTTGGCCACCCACTCGTTTATTTCTGACTACTTCCAGCTTACATATACTGGTATGTTGCGATTTCCAAGATCATTTGGTGGAAAGATTTTTAGTAATTCTTTATTGAGGCTTACTTTCTTATTACTTATTCTTTACTCTATCCCAGTTGGATTCCACCATCAATTAATGGATCCGGGAATATCTACCTTTTGGAAGTCCCTCCAGGTTGTATTGACAATGATAGCTTCAGATGAATCAAGGAACTGTGCTTGCAGCAGATGCAGGCTGGACAGCGGCGTTTTAATTTATATATAAACGTTTGGATTTAAACTCCAAGCGTTTTTTTGCTGGTTAAAAAGCCAGTAGGCATAATTTTTCCGATTAATCTTCATAAGTTTCGGTCATCAAAACCATGAAAACTACTACATTAATTTTTTTAATAATCCATTTTCGAATCGAGGGTGAGTACAATGAAAACGATTGTGATTGAAAAATATGGCGGCAAAGAGGAACTTAAGGAAAAAGAAATGCAACAACCGACACCAAAAGAAAATCAAGTTGTGGTGAAGCTTCATGCAACTTCCATTAATCCGATTGATTGGAAACTGAGAGAAGGATATTTAAAAGAAATGTTACCTTTTGATTTCCCTATTATTTTAGGATGGGATGCAGCGGGAGACATTGTTGAATTAGGTAGTAATGTGAGAAATTTTAAAATTGGAGACAAGGTCTTTGCTCGTCCAGAGACTACAAATAGAGGAACTTATGCTGAATTTACAGCAATTGATTCTCATCTCCTAGCCAAAATTCCAGATAATATTAGCTATGAAGAAGCGGCATGTGTACCATTAACTGGATTAACCGCTTGGCAATGTTTATTTGAGTTTGGCGATGTAAAAAAAGGAGAAAAAGTACTTATACATGCGGGTGCAGGTGGAGTTGGAACATTCGCCATCCAATTGGCAAAAAATGCGGGGGCTTATGTTGCTACAACTGCTAGTGCAAGGAACTCTGATTTTTTGAAATCCCTCGGTGCTGATGAGGTAATTGATTATAAAACACAAGATTTTGAAAGCATTCTGCATCAATTTGACTTCGTTCTTGACTCATTAGGGGGAGAAGTACAGGAAAAAAGCTTTACCGTTTTAAAGGAAGGGGGCCGATTAGCATCTATCGTTTCTAAACCTGATCAACAAAAAGCTTTACAAAAAAATATTAAATCTGATCTTGTTTGGCTGATTCCTAATGGAGAACAATTAAAAAAACTTGCTGAACTTCTCCAAGATGAGAAACTTAAAGTGATCATCGGACATACCTTTCCACTATCAGCGGAAGGAATCAAAGAAGCTCACGCACTCAGTGAAACTCACCATGCAAAAGGGAAGATAGTTATTAAAATACTATAAAAAATGCATATTTCTCTCATTCTAATAAACAATATATGCATGTAGAGAAAGACTAAAAAGAAAAAAGGATGATGAAAAATGACGAAAATTGGTATTGTAGTTGGAAGTCTACGAAAAGAATCTTTATCTAAAAAAATTGCGAAAAATGTTGCCTCGCTATTTCCTGAAGGTTATGAAACAGAGTTTGTCGAAATCGGCAATCTCGCATTATATAATGAGGAGTATGATGGTAATTCCCCATCAGAATATACCACCTTCCGCAACACGATAAAGGGAGTTGACGCTGTTTTATTTGTAACCCCTGAATATAACCGTTCTGTACCAGGAGTATTAAAAAACGCGCTTGATGTAGGTTCAAGACCGTATGGCGAAAGTGTGTGGAATGGCAAACCAGCAGCGATTATTAGCCAATCTATAAGTAATTTGAGCGGATTTGGTGCAAACCACCATTTACGCCAATCACTAACATTTTTAAATATGCCGATTGTTCAACAACCAGAAGTCTATCTAGCCAATTCAGCAAACTTAATAGATGAAAACGGTAAAATAAACAATGATGGAACAGTTCAATTTTTGCAAACTTTTGTGAATGCCTTTGTTGAATTAATTAAAAAATATCAATCATAAGGACTTTTTTTAAAATTTCAGTAATAGTATTTAAATGAAACCGATCTCTCTTAGCAAGAGGATCGGTTTTTTCTTTTCGTTCAGTTTTCTCCAAATATCGAATTTTCGCCTTCTTCTCCCAACAATCCTCGTTTCCAATTGATTAGATGTTTTTCAGGCTTAGCTTGAGGTACATCATTTGCAGAAATGTTGCTTCATGTTCCCCATAAACTGCTTTGGAGATACTTCTTTAGTATATACACTGGTTCTTGTTCCTCAAGCAGCTGCAGCAAGTACAACTGCTGGAGATGATGCCGCATAATCTTTCCGATGATGCTCACCCACACCAAAAATATCCAAGCCTACTTGGTCAGCTAGAACTATTTCATCCACTACCTCACGCAATCTTTGTGCGTGGCTAATTACTTTACCGGTTACCACATCCGGAGTTGTTTCGACAAACGTACTTACGCCTATTTCCATTTATATTATCTTCCTTTCGGCTAACAGTTTATATATATTTAATTGATGTAACTATTATATGTTTTTTATAGGCAAAACACTATTTACCAATCCTATTTTTCTTATGTTAACCAAAAGGAAGCTACTCACTTTCTTTAGGAAGAATCCCCTTAGTAATTTTATATAAAACTTTATATAAGGCTGTTACTCCTAAACCCATTGATACAATGATAATAATCACTTGACTTATGAACGTCAGAACCGGATGGAGGGAATATCCCCTAATCCATTTGCCACCAAAATAAATGCAAGAAAAACTCAATATTATCGTTAAAAGAAAGGCCAAAGATACACCTACCAATTGAATATTTGTAAGCTTTCTTAAGATTTCTTTGTTTTTCTGTATTTTATAAATGATAACTAGAATAGATAGAATCATTAAGAGCAGATCCTCCATACAAACACCCCTTTTTAAACAAATATTTCTTTATTAATTGCCAAGTATGATGAAACGAGGCAAGCAAAAGACATGAATACAAAAAAAGTCAGTTATAAATACGGAAAATATACAATTGAATCTGTGGGCTATGTAGGAGAAGAGAAAGTAATACTCTCTTCTTATTTTAGAAGATACATATAATTTTTGATGAATATCCATTAGAAAGAGCGGGATTATTTTAAAATACCGCCCTTTCTAATGCAATATTGATTGTCAGATATGAAAGAGCCTCCAGTCAAATGAACAAAAATAACTCAATCCCTTTCCCTTGCTCTCTGTGTATCTCTAATATTCTTTTGAACCGTTATCGCAGCAAATAAACTAAGCACAAATGCCATACCATAAAATCCCTTTTCACTTAAATCAATACTTCCTGCATTGTATAAACCGATAACCATTAATGCAATTGCTACAATAAGCGCAAACCAACTAATTCCATAATAAATAGTAGTAACTGGTATTCCCTCATCTTTATCTCTTACTGCTTTTTGTAAGGATACCGCTGAGTAGAGCCCGAATATTAAGACCGCAAAGTAATAGCCTTTTTCATTTAATAGCATCGTTGCATTAAACAAGCCTATTAGATATGCCGCAACACCTACTAATAGCGCTGCCCAAGAGGCCCCTTTGAAAGCTGGAGTCGGTTCTCCCTCTTTCCTTTCTATCTTCAATTTTGAATCATTTTGTTTACCCTTTTCAAATAAAATCTCATTATCATTAGACATTGAATACCTCACCCCCACTTTTTTTCTAATAAAAACAGAGCACCAGATAGTAGTGCTCCTACCTAAATATATTATACAGAATTTTCTTGCAATCAGCAGATGATTTTCCCCTGATTTCCTATTAAAATTTTAGTTTTCGGAGTTGTCAAAATAACCTTCTTCGTTTGTTTTAGAAAGTATACAAGCTGCGACTAAATGTTAAGGAAAAAATTACTTGTGGTAATCAAAATTCCCCATCAAATGGTGTGAACGGAATATTGAATCTGTTCTCTATGACACGAAGCCGTTGATTGACTCGTTGAAGTCGGCGCTGTAATTGATTAATTTCTCTTTCTTGGCGTTCATTTTGCCTTTCAAGCTGAGTGACACGACGTTCCAACTGCCGCCATTGTGGAAGTTGAAGTAGCTGTGATACTTGTGTATTGCGATCATAATAGTCCTGATACTCGTCATATGGGTTATATTCGTATGGGACGGACGGTATTTGATAATTGACAAACGGATACATATGGGCATCTCTCCTTATGGGTTAATACCCTATAATTTATGTAGGCATTTTCTAAATGAAACGGCGAATACCCAGAGTTCCCCTATTTCCTTAGTCTATTATCTTCAGTAAAAAGACGATTGCTTTCTCGAATGATGAATTCCATGTAATCTAATGCGTCTTTTCGTCTCGCAAAAACTGATGTGTAAAAGGATTTTTTATTTCCCTTCCGCAATCTCATTGATTCATTGATAATCTTATGCCATTTTTGAGGAACGGTCCTTAACGCGAATTCTCCAGCCCCTACTTTTGAGGTTATATCCTTTTCCCGGAATGTATAATAAAGACGGGATACGCCTAATACTCCCCATTCGATCATTCCTAAATTAAAAAATAACCCAATGTATTTTAAAGAGAGGAACTGTTTACAATCATTCGCCCAGTTACGCCAATATGTATTCAGATTAGCGCGCATATTTTCTATTAAGACATCCCAATTTACATCAAAATTAACATTTTCAAGTTTTTCGCCTCTCACAGTAACCCCGTATTTTTTTAATTGATAGGCATCAATGGAGTTTTGATCAAACTTCTTAAATCCTTGGAACTTTCCATCGTTAAAATAGGGGCATAACGGAGTATTTTTATTGGGAGATTCCAAATCAATTTGAAGAATATACACCCCATCTAAAGTCGTATGAGGAAATCTTTTTTGCATATGATAATGTATGTCTTTCAACCTATGTATCTCTATTTCACTCATTTCTCTTTTCACAACAGCTATGAAATCAATATCGCTTTGTCTTTCATTATATTCTCCTAATGATGTAGAACCATAAAGATAATAGGAATCAAGCAAATTAGGCAATTTTGACTCAAAAAAATCAAAATAAACCGATAAGACTTCATTTACCCTTACTGGAATATGATTCATTTGATTTTCCTCCGTTAGATTTCAGAAATTTATCTTCAGCCAAAATGTATGGCTATATTAAATTTATTGTACAACAGCTATTTCCTACGTGGTACAATTATCCAATAACATTCGAAAGAGGGTTTGAATATGTCTTGGGTTTCTATCTTTACTTCTACTTTACCTTTAATTGCGATTCTTTTTTACGTTGTTCCGATCGTATTTGTCATTTGGTTTCTACTGCGGTTCATTAGATTGCAGCAAGAAAGAAATGATATTTTAAGAAGCATATTGAAGAAACTAGATCAACGAAATCAGTAGATGGGGGAACCTGTCTTTTTTATTTGAAATATTAGCCCCTAGACGAAAAAAAGCCCTTCAGTTAAGAAGGAACTTTCCAAATTTCCAAAAACTCATTTATATTATTCGAGATTAATAAATAATTTACACAAAAGGGGATCTTCGGTAAGATTTTGTTCTTATTCTCTTACCTTCAAATAAACCGCTGCAAAACCATTCCCTTCCCATTCTCCACTTCTACTTCAGCAAATGCACCATTAATGAAAGTGATTTGCGGTGGGACATGACCGCAATCGATGTCATATATAATTGGGACTTGCAGTTCAGCTGACAGTTCCTCATAAATATCTTCAGCTGTATAATTATCCACTGGCTGATTAGCTGGACTTCTGCCAAACATAATTCCCGAGCAGCCTTCAAACCAGCCAGCTAGCCTCATTTGAACTAATGATCGCCGTAAATCAGCGGTTGTTAATTCACAATTTTCTAGGTACCACAGGATAGGTTCGCCATTCGTATATTTTTTTCGAAAATCCGCCACATCTCCATACGGCGTTCCGATTAAATGTCTAATGACATCAATGCATCCGCCCAGCAATCGACCTTCTATTTTCACATCTTTATTCGTAGTCGTTTTCCACTCTGTTTCTTCTGTTAAATGAAACACACATGGGGATGGATTGTCGTGTTGCCAATTCTTTTGAAACTTGTTAGAGGAATATTGACGTACCTCTTCCCCAGGTTTTGTGGATAAAACTGTTTCCCACATCGCGGTCGTCTCATCCGTCACTTCCCCTCTTAAGTCGATGATATTCGTTCCATGGGCTGTTGCTATTCCCGTTTTTAACGTGATAGCCATTAATAGAACACTTAGATCCGAATAACCGAGCACCCACTTATTTTTCATTTGCTCAAAGTCAATGTATTCGAGAATTTCGATTAACAATTCTCCACCCCACGGCGGAATAATTGCTTGTATTTGCTCATTCTGCATCATGTCAGTAAATTCAGCCGCACGTATTTTTGCTGGTGCTGATTTTGCTTTTTCCTGTGTCCATACAGTATCGCCGCAAATAATTGAATAACCTTTCTGTTCCATACGATCACATGCCGATTTAATCAAATCATGTAATTCCGCTTCTACGCCCGAAGAAGGAGCGGTGATGCCAATTGTTGCGCCTTTTTCTAAAATGGGGTATTTCACATAAAAACCTCCTTAAAAAGATGAATAGAAAACTACATTCTGGAAACATTAACTTCGAGGTGAAAAAAATGAAAAAAATAACAGTTTTATTAGCATGCTTACTCGTGTTCGGAAATGCTTCCATTGTAATGGCGGAACCAGCTAATCAAGGTCAACAAAATAAAATGACGGCAAACTTTAATAAAATATTCGCTGAAGTAATTTCCCCTTATGTGACGGAAGTCGTAAAAAAGGAAAATGGCGACCAGGCAACTTGGACGTTAGACAAAATGCAGAAGTTAACAATTAACAATAACTTCTCCGTTAAGCCTCCTAAACGAATTTACGAGGTGAAAATGACGGTTAAAGTAACCGACCCGACGAAGACTCAACCACATATTGATACAATTTTATTAAAAGTAGACCCACAGGCTGATCCAAAAAATGCGGTCGAATTAATCGAATACACTCATTCTGAAAAATAGGGGGCAACGAGCCTCCTATTTCTTTCCCCTGTTATTAACGAGAAATAATAAACACACCGCCACAATGTGAAATTGCATGAAATTCACATTTACAAACATCACTCAAAGCCGATGCAATCTCTTCATTAACGAAATAAAATTCATCAGGATCCCAATAAGCTAAACTTTCCTGCCTGCATTCTTCGAGCTTTTCACGTGTTTCAAAAGCGATATCTCCAATGTAAATCGCCCCATGTTCATTGAGTAATGGCAGCAATTCCTTAATAAACTCCACCTTATTCTCGTCAGTTAGATGATGTAATGCGTAGGTGCTGATAATCGATTCATACCGTTTCGCTTTTACCCCATCAGGTAAACCTTGTGAAAAATCACATTCGATTAAATGGGCATGCGGCATTTTTTCTTTAGCAATTTCAATCATTTTCGCGGAAAAATCAATTCCGTCAATATGTTGCCCATGTTCATATAATTTTGTTGTTAAAACTCCTGTTCCAAATCCGATATCCAAAACATGAGATGAAGGTTTTTGCATCACCTCATTAAAAATTGTATTTAAAATCTCTTTGTAGCCGGCAAAAGGATATTGATTATTTTCCTCACTTAGTTGAACCGTTTGGTCATAATCATTTGCCCATAAATCAAAACCTTGTTTACTTAACATGTAACTACTCCTTTCAATCCCAAACCTGATCTAATTTATCTGAGTAAAACTCAATCGCCCGTTTGTAGCTTACCAATTGAGGATCATTCGATGTTTCAGCTATACTTTTTAAAAGAATTTCCATCGCTTGATTATGGTCCTTTAAGTTGAATAAGGTCATAGCGTAGAATACCCGTATTGCATGGTTATGCGGAAATAACTCGATTCCTTTTAAAAAAGTACGTCTTGACTTCTCATATTCACCTAATGTTCGGTATGTACTTCCTAATCCAAGCAATGCTCCCTCTAAATCTTCCCCTTCAAGCCCCAATGAAATCGCCTTTTCATAGTAAGGAACAGCTTCACGTTCTTCACCTAGCACATCATAACTCCAGGCACATTGGTAGTTTATTACGGGATCACCGTGATGCTCTTTGGCTAATTGAATCAGTAGTTCATTCGATTCTATTAAATGTCCCTCTTCTCTTAGTTGGATTGCTTTCTCCATTTCGTGTTTCGTATACATTTGTGGCCTCCAACTTGAAAAATCTATGTGTATCCGGACTTTCCTTATATATTTTTGTCCTTCTTCTCGTAAAATCTATACGCAACCCGGGCTTCCTTATACATTTTTGTCCTTTTTCTTGTAAAATCTTTATGCATCCGGCGCTTTCCTATACATTTTGGCCATCCCTTTTATAAAATCTATATGCAGCACTGACTCTCTTCACTCTATTTTCCCCTTCGATACTTACATATTACTAATCTCATAATTAATCCATTCGTCATTTGTTTGCTGGCCGCCCATTTTTTCATATAAGGACTGACCGATTAGATTATCATGTGCGGTTTGCCATGACATTGCCGCATAGTCATTAGCTTTTGTATAGGCTAAACTTTCCTTGAATAATTGCTCTCCAATCTTCATACCTCTCGTTTTGGGAGCGACAAATAAATCATTTAATATCGCAATTTTCTTCACTCTTGTCGTACTAAAAGTGAAGTATAATGTGGAGAATCCGATCAGTTTTCCTTCTAATTCTGCAACAAACTGTACGCCGACTTCAGGATTAGATAATAAATGTTCAATTAAGTTTCGAAGCTCCTTCTCTTCAGGACGCGGTCTTTTATAAAAATCAACGATATATTGGAGCATTAGGTCGATTAGTTCATCGATATCTTTCCGACGTGCTCTTCGAATCGATAAATAATTCATTCGCTCGTCCTCCTCGGTTAATTTATCTCGTTTACTTCGACGATTGAACAGAAATATGAATGCGAACCTTCTGATCCAATACTTTGCATACAGCCTTTTCGAGATCAGCTTGAAAATGTTTCCTAATCCAGTCTGCCGAGAATTCATTAACCGCACAAACCAGCATTTCATTTTCGCTTAATCTATCGATTGTTGCTTTACTAAACCAAGTCTTAATCGCATTAGGTTCGAGAGATAACTTTAATTCATCTAGTACCTCTTCCCAAAGTCCGACTTTTTCTGTATGTATTTTTTTTGAATGGGTCAATATTCTTGCTCCTTTCAAATTACATTTACCAATTTCCATCTCCCATACATTCGACAAAATGGTGGGTAATTCCTTTTTCCTAACATAAGAAAAGCAGTTGTTTATATATCTGTTAAAAATTGTTCAAAGCTGAACAAACTTTTCTTCTATGAATTATGATAAACTTATATGGCAGATAACCTTGGAAAAAGGAAAGAGGATAACTATGCGAAGCGATGTAAAGATCGATAAAAGTGTTCAAAGTACGTCTAGCGCAGTCTCAAAACAATCGCTAACGACCATTTTGGCACAGACGGTTAAGACCGGTATTATTAAATCAAACTTATTAGCCATGTTTGCAGGGTTAACATTGGCTTTATTTATAAATGATTATAGCCCGCTTGAGAAGATTCCTGAGATCATTTTAGCGATGATCGGATCAGCTCTAGTGATAGGTGCTGCAGGTGCTTTTAATAATTTATATGACCGTGATATTGATTCCATTATGGAACGGACAAAAAATCGCCCAACAGTAACAGGTGCACTGCAGCCAAAAACTGTACTCCTGCTTGCTATCATCATGTCCGTAGTAGGATTAGTATCCCTTGCATTTACAACACCACTTGCCGCACTCTTCGGGCTTCTTGGTTTATTCTTCTATGTTGTGCCTTATACAATGTGGACGAAACGCCGTACCATTTATAATACGGAAGTTGGAAGTATTTCAGGAGCAATGCCTCCACTTATTGGCTGGGCAGCGATTACAACTAACATGATGCATCCAGCACTTCTAGGCCTGTTTGTCATCATGGTTCTTTGGCAAATGCCTCATTTTTATGCAATTGCCATCCGCAAGTATGATGATTATAAAGCAGCAAATGTTCCAATGCTTCCTGTCGTTAAAGGATTTAAGCGAACTTATATACAAACAAATATCTACTTGATTGCTTTAATTGCTGCAAGTTTTCTTTTTATCACATTTAGCATCGGGATTATGTTAGTCGCACTCATTTTAAGTATTGCCTGGCTTATCTTAAGTATTGTTGGCTATAAAAAAATGACAACTAAAAAATGGGCGACAACAATGTTTATTTTTTCACTTAATCATCTCACTATTCTTTTTGCGACCATCATTGTTTATTCCTTTATTGGAAGTACATTTTTATAGGGCTGTCTCGTTAAGATAAGTAGTTTTCGATAACATGGATAAAATCTAAAATCGCAGCACAAATAACATTATAATTAGCACAAAAGCTTGGGATTTTTTTCTCAAGCTTTTGTTAACTAATGGAGAAGTTGTACAAGCTCATTTAGACGCTAAATCGAGTTTGATAAATAAGCGGAAAAATTTCTCTTATTTAAGAAATAGCACTGAAAATACCTTAAATAGCCGGAAAGATTCCGACTATTAACTTGAAAAACGCAAAAATAAGTAATTTTGCTTTGCTTAATCGGAAAAACTCCGCTTATATTCCCCGAACCGAGATCCATTCTGCTATTTTACCGGAAAATATCCGCTTATTTTGATTATCCTCAAAAAGGACATTAATTGGTCTACCGAAACGGAACTACTTATCGTTAAGAGAAGCCCCTTTTTTTAAACTGCTCCTTTAATAATCTTATAAATACTTCCAGTGCTTTCGTTTGAAAGGAAGTTCGTAAGACGACTGAAAAACTTCTTTTAAAAGGAGTATCTTTAACAGGGAGAGTTTTTAACAATCCCATCGAAATTTCCTTTCTTATTGCCAGTTGAGACAAAAGAGTGATGCCCAATCCGGATTCTACGGTTTCTTTTATTAATTGGGTACTGCCGAATTCCATCGTATCTGTTGGAGCTATGGATAACCGTTTGAAAATGGTTTCTGTTGCCTCTCGCGTTCCTGAGCCTATTTCGCGGATAATCCATGTTTCCTTCTCTAAGTCGGAAATTGGGATCTCCTTTTTTTGCAAAGATAAAGGATGAGTGGAAGAGGCAACAACATACATCATATCTTCGGTAAAAGATTCAATTGAAAGATGCGGGTCCTTATATTCTCCCTCAATAATTCCGACATCCAGTTGGTGACCAATAACTAACTCTGAGATCTCTTTCGTATTCCCAATTGTAATCTTAGGTTTAATGAGTGGAAATTGTTGATGGAGTTTCGCAATTAAGTGTGGCAGCACATATTCACCGAATGTATAGCTCGCTCCAATAGACAGCGGTCCACTTGCCCGATTCGTCAAATCGTCAATGAGGCCCTGCATTTTCGAATAAAGTCCTAAAATTTCCTTTGCGTGATAGTACACAATCTCACCTGCTTTATTTAAGCGAACGAATTTATTGCTCCGATCAAGCAGCTTTGCCCCATAAGATCGTTCCAATGCTTGTATGTATTGACTCACTGCAGGCTGCGTCATATGAAGCTCCTCGGCCGCACGTGAAAAATTCCCCTTATCTACAACCGTGACAAACACGAGTAAATGCTGATCCATCATAGCTTCCCTCCCCCCTTTATAAGTTTTACTTATTATGAACATCATATATATTTATTTTCCTTATCGTCAATGATGAATTATCGTAATAGTATAGAATAATTTTGGAGGTGTTGACATGGAAGAAAGAGCAAAAGTACTTGAACCGATGGAACCGAAGCGAAAACCGTCTTCCCTCCTTTGGGTCGGTGGCATTGCATTTACCTTTTTTATTGCTTTACTTGGCTTCTTTTTAGCAAAAGTCCCAGGATTCGATCATGTCGGCCAGCTTGCATCCGCGATAGTGATTGCTATTGTGTTCCGACAATTTTTTGGATACCCGGAAGCGATTCGATCGGGAATTAATTTTTCATCGAAGAAGCTTTTGAGATTCGCTATTATTTTATACGGATTAAAATTAAATATTAATACGGTGTTTCAAGACGGAATCGGTCTGCTTATTCGTGATGTAGGTGTGATCGCCTTTGCGATTCTCTTTACGATGTGGCTTGCTAAAGTGTTTAAAGCGGATAAAACAATTTCCCTTTTATTAGGAGTCGGAACCGGAGTGTGTGGGGCCGCTGCGATTGCCGCTGTCGCTCCAATCATTAAATCAAAGGACGAAGAGACTGCAATTGGAGTTGGAATTATTGCTTTAGTTGGAACAATCTTTGCCATTGCTTATACAATTCTTCGCCCTATTTTACCATTAACCCCTGTCGAGTATGGGATTTGGTCTGGCACAAGTTTACACGAAATTGCCCATGTGGCCTTAGCCGCTGCACCGGGTGGAGAGGATTCCTTAGCAATCGGTTTACTAGCTAAACTAGGACGTGTTTTCCTTCTTGTTCCGCTTTGCTTTATTTTCATGTATTTTGTGAATCGAAAAAAACACGGGAAAGAAACTGCTGGAAATAAAATTGAATTTCCATGGTTCTTAATTGGGTTTATCGTTATGAGTCTATTCGGAAGCTATGTTCTTGGAAGTCAGATCCCTGTATCCGACGGCTTTACGAATGGCGTTTCCAATGTAACAACATGGTGTCTAACTGCTGCCATGGTCGGCCTTGGCCTTAACGTCAGCATAAAAGACCTTCGCACCAAAGCCCTGCGACCACTTATCGCCATGGTCATCACATCGATCTGTCTTAGCGTCATCGTTTACTTTATCGTGTAAAAATTTTCATAAAACAAAAAAGCCTATAGAATGTAAAAAGACTAGATCACATTTAGGAACCAAGACTTTATATAAATAATAAGCGGAGAATTTCCGTCTATTGTATATAAGGGTGGGTTAAGATGTAGATATAAGCGGAGTTATTCCGATTAACTGCTCTAAATGAGCCAAAATCCAAAGATTTGGATGAGGTAAGCGGAAAAACTCCCCTTATTTTTAGGGAAATATGAGTATTTCCCTAAATTAACGGAATTTTTCCGTTTATTTTTCAAACTCGGTAAAATCAACCTTCAGTTATAAGTACAAACCCTCCTACCAAATTTGGACAGTTTTTTACCCCTTAATTTTAATTTGCTAATCGTGTGTTTTTTTAATAATTTTTTACAATAAACAGAGGTTTTTCAATAAATAGAAATATTTAAATAACATACGCGCTCATATCTAATAATTGAAAACAGGAGGAAATTCTATATGATACATCGAACAATACACCGAAAGATTATTGGGTTAAATGCACTTTTTATTTTGACTATATAATCAAGGTGCGTCCATCAAATGAAAAACTTTATTATAATATCGGTATCTTTAGTCTTAGTATTAATTAGTGGTTGCTCTCAAACAAGTTCAAAAGGAAGTAAGGATTTTATGGAGATTGTAGGTGATAAATCGGTATCTAAAATAGAAGTGATTGACGGGAGAAATGGAAACCGACACACTATTACTGAAAAAGACAAAATACAACAATTTATTCAACTTCTTAATGAAAAAGAATATAAAGAAATGGAAAATCACGAAAAAACAAAAGGTTATATATATAAAGCCGTTCTCTCTTCCAGGGTGTGTCAATAATTTTGTGTAAATAACCCTATTTCCGGTAGAAAAGTTAGCCTGCTTATTTTAGTTGATAAAACTTCTATCTCTAGGTTAAACACAGAGCCACAGCGGTAGCTGCTTGTCCTTGACCTTGTGCCTTTTCTTAGTTCTTGCTGGTTGGGTTCAGGGACCCGGCCAGCGAGAACTTAGAAAAGATCGGTCGTGGTACGCTAGGTGTGCGGATAAAGTCCCCACATAGGGCTTTATTTTTCCCATCCGACAACCTACACACCACCACGACCGCAAACAAGGTCAAGGATGGCGGATCAGTGCTAGAGCTTAATCTTCCAGTGCTTCAAACATGTGTATCAATTCTGATTTGGCCTTTTCAAAGCCTCGATGACAACGCATGCCAAACTTGTGATTATAGTCTAGAAACCGTGTCACGAGAAAGCGTTCTAAGGATTCTTCATTCGGGAATTGTTCTTTGCGTTTGACATATCGTTTGATTTCTTTGTTAAAAGCTTCAATTAAGTTTGTCGAGTAGATACTGCGACGTATGGAAGCTGGAAAATCAAAAAACGTTAAGATCCGTTTGTTGTTCATCACTGATTCAATGACACGTGGATAAGGCTTTTCCCACTTGCTTTGCATCTGTTCTAAGGCTTCTAAAGCTTCTTCACGGTCTTTCGCTTGATAGACGGCCTTAAAATCATCGAGAATGGCTGCGCGATCCTTTACACGTACTTTGCTGGAAATGTTTCGAGCGACATGTACACAGCACACTTGATGTTTCGCCTTTGGATAGACACGGTGAATGCTATCTGTCATCCCTGGCAATCCATCGGAAATGAAGAGAAGAACGTTTTCTACTCCTCGCTCATGTAGGCATTGGAGGAGTTCTTCCCATACGTGCGAAGACTCAGTTGGTGCAATGGTAAAGTCTAAAACTTCTTTGTTTCCTTCTTCCGTAATACCAATAGCGATGTAGACAGCTTCTTTTTCAACCGTTTGACGTCGAATCGGAATATGAGTGGCATCCAAGTAAATGCACACATAGCGTTCTTCCAGCTTTCGTTCATGGAAAGCCTTCACGTCTTCAGAAACAAGTTGCGTTAGGTTCGAAACCGTTTGTTTGGAATAGTGATGTCCATACATTCGCTCAATGAGATGAGCGATTTCATTTGTCGTAATCCCTTTTTCATAAAGGTGAATGACAAACTGTTCCAGCGTATCATTGGAACGCTTATAGGGAGCTATTGTTTGTTGTTGGAACTGGCCATTACGGTCTCTAGGGATACGAAGGTGTAGTTCTCCGTATTCGGTTTTAAAGGTACGATCGTAGTAGCCATTACGGGAATTGCCGGAATGAAAACCTTCTCGATCATAAGGCTCATAGTCTAAAAAGACAGTTAATTCATGTTTTAACAGCTGATTGATGGCTGTTTCCAAATGATGACGAAAAACTTCTTCAATATCTTGTTTTTGTGCTAGTGCTTCGATTAAATCTGTAGTAAGATGAATCATAGGGAAGACCTCTTTTCTGTGAATTTTGTCGGCTAACTTTATTCTACAGAAAGGGTCTTCCTTTTTCTATGAACATTATTTAGTGCATTTCTATTTACACAAAATATTTTACACTCTCCTCTTCCAACAATAAAGAATTTAATATAACCTTCCTAGATAATGAAATTAAAATAAATGATACTTATTATTCACTCAATAACCCATTGGGGAAAAAGATATATCAAGTTTAATAAAAGAGGATTGATTACTTTTGATCAATCCTCTTTTTTCACGACATGTATCAGCCAATAGGTGCATCATTTCGTAAAAAGAGCAATGTTTACGAAAAGCGCCTTAAATCACAAATTCCTTATACCTTTCATAATCACTCTCTTTACATTCCAACACAAGCTTCGTTCCCGTTTCCTCATAACTCATCCCCATCACATTTGCATGATCTTTAAAATAGGAAATAATCCTTCCTTGATCATAAGGAACTAACATTTCACACTGAACATAATCTGTGAAAATTTCCTTCCTAATCAACTCGATTAATTCATCGATTCCAATTCTTTGTTTTGCAGATAGAAATACATCTTCACCGCGAATCATCGGAATTTGAACATCCATTAAATCAGATTTATTGTACGCATAGATGGTTGGAATGTTTTCAATTCCAATATCCTTTAATGTTTCATTCGTAATGTCCATAAGCCGTTCATAATTCGGATTGGAATAATCAACGACATGAATTAATAAGTCACTTTCTGCTACTTCCTCTAAAGTCGATCGAAATGCTTTAACAAGATGGTGAGGGAGCTTACTAACAAATCCGACGGTATCCGTTAGTAAAAATGACTTTTGGTCAGCTAAAGAAATGCTTCGAACTGAAGTTTCCAATGTCGCAAATAGCATATCCTTTTCAAATACCTGCTTATTTTCTAGTGGGTTAAATTTTTCTACCAACGCATTCATAATGGTTGATTTCCCCGCGTTTGTATAGCCAACGAGCGAAACAACAGGCACATCATTTTTCTTCCGTTGTTTACGTTGTGTTTTCCGATGGGCAACTAAATGCTCCAATTCTTTATTTAAGGCAACGATTTTTGCCTCAATTTTTCGACGATCAAGTTCTAACTTTGTTTCTCCGGCACCTCTGTTGGCCAAGCCAGATCCACCACCCTGACGACCTAAAGATGCACGAAGACCGACTAAGCGCGGTAGCATATATTGCAGCTGGGCAACCTCTACTTGCAGCTGTGCCTCTTTCGTTCGCGCACGTTCAGCAAAAATATCTAATATTAAAATCGTCCGGTCAATAACCTTACAATCAATATCCGCCTCTAAATTTCGAATTTGTGATGGTGATAATTCATCATTAAAAATAATGACATTTGCTTCTACCATCTCCCCAAGCGCACGAATTTCATCAATTTTTCCAGTCCCTACATAATGTGATTTATTGATTCTTTGAAGATTTTGTGTAATTTCTCCAACGACTTCGATATCACATGCTTCCGTTAAATTTCGAAGCTCTTCCATTGAATAGTCAAAATTGTCTTGATGGTTTAAATTAACCCCTACTAATATCGCTTTTTCCCTTAGTTCCATAAAATTGCTCCCTCCATTTTCTAAAAATAAACTTACAAATCTGCTCGCTGCACGCACCTGAGTATCGGATAATGTATATAATTCCCCAAAAATAAGGGAGCACCCTTATAAGCAGTTCCAAAAAAAGACAACAAAAAAAGAGGGCAGAATCGTTCCTCCCTCTTTATACTATAAATGTTTCAATAAAATAGGGTTCCTAAAAGTAGGCAGACCAATCCGATTACTCTGCACAGGATTAGCAGAGTCTTGCGCTATTTAATTAGCGGCACAAAGCCTTAAATCGGATTCTTACAAACTTCAAGGCTACCCCTCCGTTCTAAAAAAGTTATCTTAATATTACCACATCAATATGTAGATAACAATAAAGAAAAGAAAATCCTTATAGAAAAACAAAAAACCTAGCAAGGGGGGGTTTTCCTTGCTAGGCAACATCTATTTTCGAGTCAGGGGGGACTCGGATTAGATTACTTAATATAAAGCTTACCGCTCGCCAGTTTTGTTCCTACATTGCCATAATCGTCTTTTACTTTTACTTCGACTACCGCTCCATCTGCTTTTGTGCCATTTGGTACGGTCCAGTAGCCAACATAATGACCAGATGATGTTTCCATCATTGGCAATTCCGTTGCATTATCACTGGAAACGTTTGTTAAAGGCATGTGAATAGCGAATGTTGCTTTTAATCCCGGTGCACTATCAAATTCGATTTTGATTGAATCACCTTTCTTCAAATTCTTGTCAGCATCTGGCAATAGATTTTCGATTGCAGGTGCATCGTACTGTGCATGTACGGTTACCTTCTTCGTTACTTTATTGCCCGCTTTGTCTTGAGCAACGACTTTAATGACGTTTTCGCCATTTTCAAGCATCACACGTTTTGAATATTTACCATCGGTTACAGTAGCTTTTTGACCGTCAACTTTAACCCAATCAAGATTGGCGTCGCTGACCTTACCTTCAACAGTTACTGTTTCCTTATTTGTCTTAGAATCATTTTTCGGACTATCGATTATCAAATTCGGTTTTGTTTTGTCATACACCACTTTAACTGGTGCGGACGGTTCTGTTGAACCAGATTCCACAGAAGCTTTCGCTGTTAGGACATTTTCTCCTTCAGTTAGAGCCACATCTGCAGAGAATGTTCCTTTATCTGTTGCTTGAACAGTTTTCACCTCTTCACCATTGTTTAAGATGTGTACATTTGTTGAAGGTGAAGCAGTTCCTTCTACAGTTACTGTTCCTTCATTTGTAAATGAACC
This sequence comes from Heyndrickxia sp. FSL W8-0423, assembly GCF_038009395.1. Taxonomy (NCBI): domain Bacteria; kingdom Bacillati; phylum Bacillota; class Bacilli; order Caryophanales; family Bacillaceae; genus Heyndrickxia; species Heyndrickxia sp. FSL W8-0423. Next base: position 464,861 of record NZ_JBBPBE010000001.1, read on the forward strand.
ATCTTTAGGTGAAGTGATTGCTGGTACGTCCACTTCATAGCTTACACGGGCACGAATCATATAGTTTCCTTCATCTGCAGGAGATTGACTCCATGCTCCGCCTACGTATTGCCAGCTGCGTTTTGCATTTGGACTGCTTTCATCTGTTGCTAAGCCTGGAGAAGCAGTGTTAATTTTACTTTGAATGTAAACCATGTAGAAGTCACCATTTACTGAGATTCCTTCTCCAGATAAATCAACAACTGTCCACTCACCATTACGAAGTGCAGTCGCATTGATTGGACCAGCAATCTTCTTACCTGGTGCGCCATTAGTTCCTGTTGCATCCCAAACTTCTACTTTGAACTCTGTTCCACCTGGTACAGGCCATTCAGTATCCCAGAAACGGAACACTCCAGCTGTAACAATTGCCGTCTTTTTACCTTCAGGTAGTGACATTTTCACTGCCCAGCCATTACCCGCATCATAGAATGCACGCGCATTTTCAGCTGTACCATCGTCATAACCAATTTCTCCGCCAGGGTAACTAATGATTGGAACTAAATCAATATTAACGTTTGCTGTTTCTCCACCTTCTACCGTTACTTGTTTTTCTTGGCCATGATAGAATGGTGCAATGATTTTCAACGTATATGTGCCTTCATAAGCAGTTAATTCATAGTGTCCATTCGCATCCGTTTGTACCGGTGTCACCGCAGCGTCTTCAACAAGTAGAACCGTTGCACCTTGTAAAGGCTCCCCAGTCGATTTGTTTTTCACCGTACCACTAATATTTCCTTTTGGCAGCTCATCTAAAACAAAGTTAGCTGTTGCTACCCCATCATTTTCAATCGTTACACGTTGTTGCTTAGAACGGAATCCATATGCATCTGCTTGTATAGTATAGTCGCCAGCTGCATGTGTCATTTCATATTCGCCGTTAGCTGGATTTGTTGTTACTGAACGTCCAGTTTCTACTACACTTACTTGAGCATTCATCGGTAATAGTGTAGGATTAACTTGTTCCTCTTTCGCCGGAGGGGCATCCTTTTTAGGTAATTCTGGCTTAATTGAAGCTGGATTTACCTTTTCTTTTTTCATAGAATCCTTGTCATCGCCTTTTTCGACTCCAAGATTCATGTTGCCTTTGGAAGTTTTACTGCTAATCGAATTAGCGGAAAGCTTCACATCATCAATATACCAACCTTGTTTTTGTACACTTCCATCCGTAGTTACGTTGAAGCCAATGTAGATTCGTTGACCTGCGTAAGCAGATAGATCTACTTCTTGATCTGTCCATGCAGTTGTTGTTCCATTTAAACGTAGAAGCTGTGTCCAATTTTCCCTATCTGTTGAAACAAATACATGAGCGAAATCATAACGAGTTTCTAGCTCATACCAGTTTTTAAATTGAAGGTATGAATTACCTTCCGGAAGATCGATTGGCGGCATTACCAACGTCATGTTTGCACTGTTATCATAGTTTCCAGCAAGGTTTGTCGCATAAACCTTTTCACCGGAGGCAGCACTTCTTGGTCCGGAAGTTGGTACACCCCATTGCCATGAATCTTTTGTTCCAAAAGAGCTCCAGCCCGTTGGTGTAGATTCAAAGTCTTGAGAATAGCCAACAGTGATTCCAGGTTTCACTTCTACACTGTATTCATTACTTGTCACTTCATTATTACCAAAGTCATTCATTTTCCAACGATACGTTAAAGAAGGAGTAGCAATTTTATCCCCAGGAATCTTCGCGGAATATTCTCCAGATTTAAAATCACCTGATTTTCTTTGTGCATCAATGCTCTTCCATTCATTTCCTTCTTTATATTCCAAAGTAACTGAAGATACGCTAATATTATCACTTACTTGGACTGTTAAAGGTAAATCCATTCCTGCATATGTTTCAGTTGGTGCACTATGTTCGAAAGTTGGAGCTTCATTGTCATCCCCGTCTTTCGTTACTTGACCTTTCACTTTTCCTAGACCATTCATAATGGATGAAACTGCATCAAATGCATTCACTAATCCGTGTCCATAGCCATTGTTTGGACTTTCAGGGAAAGTGGTATCTGTTAAAGGCGTTGCAGTGTTCATTAAAATTTCTTCAATTTGATCAACTGTCAATGATGAGTTTACTTGCCGTAACAACGCAACTACAGCTGATACATGCGGTCCAGCCATCGAAGTTCCATTCCAACCGCCTTCATACACGCCTCCAGGTACAGAAGAACGAATATTTACTCCAGGTGCAGCAATATCAGGCTTTATTTCACCATATGGAGAAGGACCTTGTAAGGAGAAGCTTCCTAATTTATTGTTGATATCTGTTGCACCAGTCGCAAAGCTTTCAGGATAGTTTGCTGGATTTGCGATTGATCCTGGTCCACCAGGTTCAAATATGTCTGTGTTCCCCGCAGAGAATTCTGGGAAAATTTCCGCTGCTCGCCAGTTTTGAACCATTTCGCGATACCATTCATCAATTCCACGGCCGCCGCCCCATGAGTTATTGACAACATCTGGCGCCATTTCAGGATGTGGATTCCCTTGTGCATCCTTTGGAGCAAGAATCCATTCAGCAGCTTCTAGTAGATCTGCGTCTGTGCCACCCGTAGCTGTGAACGCTTTTACCGCAATCCACTTTGCTCCAGGAGCTACACCAATTTGGTTCGCCCCATTAGGCTCAGAACCGACCATTGTTCCCATTGTATGTGTACCATGTCCTTGGTCATCATACGGAGTAGACTGACCTGCAGTTGCATCAAACCAGTTCATTTCATGATTTGGGCTATTTGGGTTTGCTGCATTGTAACCACGATATTTTTCTTTTAATGCCGGGTGATCCCATTGTACACCTGTATCGATATTGGCGATGACCGTTCCCGATCCATCAATTCCCATATCCCAAACTTGTGGTGCACCTACGCGATCAATATTCCATTCAATATTGTTAGTGCCAGCTTTTTTCTCAGCTGTTTTTGCACTTTTTTCAGCTTTTGTATTCTTTTCAGCTTTTTGATCCTGTTTATTCGGTGCAGCTACACCTGTTTTATATAGCTGACGCGTTTCGTTCGGGAGGACTTTCGCTACCGCTTCAAAGCCAGCAAGCTTTTGCATGACTTCCTTCGTAGCTGTTATTGCCATCCCATTGACAATATAGAAGGATTCAAAATTCTTTACATTGCCGTTTTTCTTTTCCTTTTTTAAATACTTAATCACATCGTCTTGTGTTTCTATCGCAGTCGCTCTTAATTCGGAGACAACCGCTGATCGTTTTGCAAGCTTTGTTTTAATTCCTGACAGCTTCGCCTTTTTGGCATTGGTTGCCGCTTTTTTAGCAACTTTAGCTGTATCAGCCTGTTCCTTAAATTTGATTAAAAAGGTTACCTTTTCATCGGCTGTGTTGAACTTTTTAAGAAGTGCATCACTAATTTTCGACTTCGTAACACTCGAATCCAAAACCGATGTATGTGGTTTTTTCGTTACTGATAATGAAGCAGCATTCGCAAAACTTGGTGTTAAAAGCGAAACTGACATTAACACTGTGGCCAATACACTTGTGGCCTTCACAACCTTTTTCTTCCTCGGCATTCTTTTTCCTCCCCTTCAAAATAATTTGCTCTTTTCGTTCATGAAAAAAGCCTTTGACAATAGAAATGACAACTGTATCCTCCTTTCTCTAGACTTTCTTGGTGAAGGTTCTTAGTTGTCAACTTAAATATATCGCTTAGGTTTTAAAAAAATTGTCTAAATTTGTCGACTAAGGTCTGAATTTTCAGGATTTAGTCATTTCGTAGGAATGGAAATTATTAAGCAGGGGCAAAAGTACTAAATATTACCAGGAGTGTAATTTTTGTTACACAGCGAAAATATTGGCAAAATAACCCTTCTATTAATAAATCATATAGGGACTCCTTACTATGTTAAAAAAATTCCATTTCAACCCCCAAAAAAATATATACATCAACCTAGTAGGGATAATTATGAATCATTATTCATTGTCTGAATTAATCCGAAAGTCCTTGTAGTTGATAACAAAGAGTTTTATATTTTGGTAATACGAACTACTTTTGAGACTGTTTTATTAATGAGTATCCTTCTTTTGACATGCATTGGTATTCTATAATGACTTCTTTCGTATACTTGTACGATATATTTGACAAAATAGAAGGTCTCGAATGATACTAGTCAGTAGCAATAAGAAAAATGGAGGATAGGAATGAAGAAAACAAATAAACGAACTGTAACGATCGCCCTTTTTGTTGCAACCTTTTTGACTGCCATTGAAGGAACTATCGTTAGTACTGCAATGCCGACAATTGTCAGTAATTTAAAAGGGATCGAATTAATGAATTGGGTTTTTGCAATATATTTACTTACTTCTGCTGTAACTGTTCCGATTTTTGGAAAGCTTTCTGATTTATACGGCAGAAAATTTATTTTTACACTTGGTACAATTATTTTCCTTATTGGCTCTGCACTTTGTGGACTTTCACAAACGATGGAACAATTAATTATTTATCGTGCGATCCAAGGAATTGGTGCTGGTGCCATTTTGCCCGTCACAACTACGATTATCGGGGACATCTATCCATATGAAAAACGGGCAAAGGTACTAGGGTTTATGGGGGCCGCTTGGGGAATTGCCGGTGTTATTGGTCCACTTGTCGGTGGTTTTTTCGTCGATCAGCTATCATGGCATTGGATATTCTATATTAATGTTCCATTCGGAATTGCCGCGATGCTGATGGTTGGCTTTTCTTTGAAGGAAAATATCGAAAAAACGAAGAAAAAAATCGACTTTGCCGGTGCGATTACTTTTTCGATAGGTATGCTCGCCTTGCTTTATGCCTTACAACGCGGCGGCGATACGCATAATTGGACATCTCCATCGATTATTCTTTTGCTTATAAGTGCAATTATCTTACTTATATTATTCGTTTTTATTGAATCGAAAGCAAAAGAACCGATGATTCCATTACAGCTATTTCGTTTAAGGGCCATCTCGGTCGCTAATGCGGTTGGTTTTCTCGCAAGTTGTATATTAATTGGTATAACTGTTTATTTTCCGATGTGGGTTCAAGGGGTTATTGGCCACGGAGCTACTATTTCAGGTTTAATGTTGGCGCCAATGTCTCTTACATGGATGATTGGTTCATTTCTCGGCGGGCGAATGTTGCTGCGTCAAGGTGAACGTGTAACCGTTGCAGTCGGTATGGGAATTATCGTTATTTCGGCGATTTGGTTAATGTTTTTCTCGATTAACACACCTGAGCTATTTTTCCATTTATTAGCTGCATTAATCGGAGTTGGCTTCGGAATGGTTATGACGATAACGATGGTTAGTTCTCAGTCTGCAGTTGATTGGTCGATGCGCGGGGCGGCTACTGCATCTAATACGTTTTTCCGTACATTAGGACAGTCCGTCGGGGTGGCCATACTTGGAACTTACTTTAATTCGACCGTTGTAACAAAAACCGCACATTCCCATGTAAAAACAGATAGTCTTAATCAATTGATTAATCCTAACTTGGCACAGAAGCTGCCTGAAGAAGCACGATCTTCTTTAAGGGAAATTCTCGTGTTTGGTCTGCACCATCTATTTATTGCAATGATGGTGATTGCCTTATTAGGCTTCTTTGTTGCATTTTTATCTCCAAAATTAAAAGCAGAAGAAAGAGGATAAGTTAAAAGGAAGAGGCTGGTATCAAGTTTGATACCAGCCTTTTCAATCATTAATTATCAATAAATATTCACTTTTCCGCTAGATACCGTAACATCAATTGTATGCTTTCCTGAACCATGTTTTCCGTTCACTTTATGATTACCTACTTCTTGGCTTTCAAGTGGGAAATCACAAGAAATATCTCCACTGCTTACTTTTCCTTTCAAGGTGAAATCTGCATTATCAGGTAAATCAAGCGTGGCTAAACCTGAACTTACATGGACATTAATGGAATCCTCAAGCTTATCCATTTGAACATTTAATTTACCAGAAGATAGCGTCGCATCAAGTTCTCCTTCATAGCCATCCACATTGACAATACCAGAACTCATTCGAATTTCTCCCGTTTGAGTGGAGATAGAAGATAGATTTGCCATGCCTGATGAGCCATTATGTTTATACTGTTTTACATCTAAGTTTTCTAGATCTAACTGACCTGAACCCATATTCACGTTCATGTTTTTCAACTTCATTGGATCTTTTTTTGAAGGACCTTCCATTGTTAACTTCCCGGATCCGATCGTCACATTCAAATCGCGATTATATTCTCGAGGAACATGCACCGTCAGTTTGCTTTTGTTCCAAAACCCAAAATGTTGAAACCATTTCCGTTTTACTTCGATTCGAATAGTGTCTCCACTTCGATCAACATCTAATTTTCCTTTGCCCTCTAGTTCCGCTTTAACATCTTCCCGATCTTCTGGAATAATGACAGTATTCGAGCTATCGACCTTTAAATCAAGTAAGTCAATGTGTTTTATTGATTGAGTATGTGCATCACCCTTACTAAACGGAAACCAAGATGCCTCTTTTATACTCGAGCCGATAAAATATAAACCGACAAGAACGAGTAAAAATAATAATAATTTTTTCATTGCATATCGTCCTTTCCCTTCTTCTATACATACATCATATAGGAGTGGACAATCTTCCAACAATGCACTTTAGAATGAATATTCGTTCAGACTTGAGGCTTAGTGACTCCTGTTTTTAATTAAACACAAATAATCCTCAACAATTTCCCGATGACTTCCGACAATTTTCTCTGGTAATTGATGTGGGTCTATAAATAAGCAATCATTAATTTCTGTTTGGTCGGCCTGCATTTCCCCATGAAAGGTATTTGAATAGTAGGCAACAGTTACAGAGTAGAATTCATCACCATTTGCCGCCTTCATATAATAGTTTTTACCCGAGTAAACGTTAATAAGCTGTAAGTCATCAACAACTAATCTCGTCTCTTCATACACTTCCCGTTTTGCCGTTTCTTCCGCTGATTCTCCTAACTCCATCAGCCCTCCAGGAAGCCCCCATGATTCCTTTGGATACTTTCTTTGCTGTAACAGAATCCTCCCTTTTTCATCCACCATTACAACGACAGATCCTACTAAATTTAATGGTCTTGTTCCAACAAGCTTTCGTAATTCTTCAATATATCCCATTGTCTAACCTCTTCATTTTATTTTCACTGGTGTTATTGGCTGGCCGCCCTTTAACACTTGAATGATATTATTGGCGGCGATTTCAGCCATTTTTAGTCTTGTTGCTTCGCTTGCACTTCCGATATGAGGAAGGGTCACCACATTTGGCAATGATAAAAGCGGTGAATCTAAATCAATCGGTTCTTTTTCAAAAACATCTAAGCCGGCTGCCCAAAGTTCACCGTTTTTCAATGCATGATATAAAGCACTTTCATCAACAATTCCACCCCGTGCAGTGTTAATTAAAATTGCGGTCTTTTTCATCTGTTTAAATTCTTTTTCGCCTATTAAGTGATGGACCTCCGGACTATAAGGAAGTAGAAGACTGATGAAATCTGCTTGTTGTAGTAATGATTCAAATTCACAGTATTCAACCCCTAATTTCTTTTCTATTTCAGTTTTTCGCGAACGATTATAGTAAAGGATATTCATTCCAAACCCGATTGCTCTTCTAGCAAGCGCTTGTCCAATCCTTCCCATTCCGATAATTCCTAGCGTGGCACCATAAATATTTCTACCTGTTAGTTGCATTGGTGACCATGTTTTCCAATCACCTTTACGTAAATATTCAGATGCTTCGACTAATCTTCTTGCCGTCGCCATCATTAATGCAAAAGTAAGATCCGCGGTCGTTTCTGTGAGCACTCCCGGGGTATTCGTCACAATCACGTCATGTTTATTAGCATATGTCACATCGATATTATTAAATCCTACGGCCATATTACTAATGATTTTTAGCTTTGGTGCCTGCTGGATCACTTCTTCATCGATCGTTTCTGTTAAAAGACAGAACAACCCTTCAATATCGCGAACTTCCTGTAATAAAAGTTCCCGAGGTACTGGAGTCTCCTCTTCTTCCCACATACGGACGGTCGCAAACTCAGTTAATTGATCGTAAATTACTTCTGGTATTTTACGAGTTATATAAATTTTTGGTTTCATTGTTTACACCTCATTTGTCGTATCCCTCCATATCTTCTAGATACAATTGGAGTTTTCCTTTATCATTTTAAATGATCATTTAAAATATTTTCTTCCAGTACAGAAAATGTGTCCCCGTACACCTTCGTAATATGTTTTTCACCCCAATCACATAAAGCATTCAATATACTTTCTAAACTCCATCCATAATCACTTAGCTCATATTCCACTTTAGGAGGGATTTGTTGATATACGATACGATTGATGACGCCATCCTCCTCAAGTTCTCTTAGTTGCTGCGTCAGCATCTTTTGTGTAATATTCGGCATTAACCGTTTTAATTCACTCGTCCGCTTCTTCCCATGTGTTAAATGGCAAAGAATCACACATTTCCACTTCCCACCGATCACTTCTAACGTCGCTTCAACTGATATATTGTATTTCTTTTTCTGCATTGTAATCCTCCTCATCCTATAGGTACTTTTAAGTGCCTATATTACTTTTTTGTACCTATATTACAAAAAAGTGCGTACTTTTCATTAAGATCGTTATATCTCATAATATCATTTGCCGGTTAATTTTTTCTATTCACACACACATTTGTGTTTTTATTCACTTTTTATAGAGGAGGAGAGAGTTCATGTCACTGGATAAAAGAAGAAGTACATTCGCACTATTGGCTCTAGCAGTAAGTGCATTCGCGATTGGTACAACGGAATTTATAAGTGTGGGATTATTGCCACTTATTGCAGATGATTTACACATTCCTGTTACTACAGCAGGTTTAACTGTTTCATTATATGCGTTAGGAGTTACTTTCGGAGCACCAATCCTTACAGCTGTTACCTCAAGGATACCACGGAAAGCCTTATTACTTTGGATTATGGTTGTTTTTATCATCGGCAATAGCATTGCTAGCAGTGCAACTACTATTGCTGTACTGCTAATTGCAAGAGTGATTTCAGCATTTTCACATGGTGTATTTATGTCTATCGGTTCGACCATTGCAGCTGATTTAGTTCCGGAAAACCGCAGGGCAAGTGCAATTTCAATTATGTTTACAGGACTTACAGTTGCAACAGTAACCGGTGTTCCATTTGGTACATTTATTGGGCAACAATTCGGATGGAGAATCGCCTTCATTGTAATAATTATCGTCGGTGTAATTGCTTTTATCGCTAATAGTATTTTAATACCGTCTGATTTAAGAAAATCCGTTACTCGGACAAGCTTTCGTGATCAATTTAAATTAGTTACCAACAGTCGTCTACTTTTGCTATTTATAATTACAGCCTTAGGGTATGGAGGAACATTTGTTGTCTTTACTTATCTTTCTCCATTATTACAAGAAATTACTGGCTTTAAGGAAGGTACTGTTGCAGCCATTTTACTAATTTACGGAATTATGATTGCCATTGGTAACATGATCGGAGGAAAATTATCCAATCGAAACCCTATAGATGCACTATTCTATATGTTTATTGTTCAGGCAGTCGTTCTTTTTGTATTAACATTCACAGCACCATATAAGCTAGCTGGATTAATAACTATTCTCTTTATGGGATTATTAGCTTTCATGAATGTACCCGGCCTACAAGTGTATGTAGTCATGTTGGCTGAACGATTTGTGCCATCAGCAATTGATGTCGCATCAGCAATAAATATTGCCGCATTTAATGCAGGGATAGCAATTGGCTCTTATTTGGGCGGCATCATCATCCATTCCATGGGAATCATTCACACAGCTTGGATAGGTTCATTAATGGTCGTAGGTGCGGTAATTCTTACTGGAATTAGTCGCACGTTAGAACGAAAAGATCAAAAAAATATAATTCACTAAAACAAAACAAATTAATTCATAATTTTTCCAACAGATTCTAGGAGGTTATTTAAAATGATAAAAAACTTACAAGATACAACAACATTGCATAATGGTGTAAAAATGCCTTGGTTAGGACTTGGTGTATTTAAAGTACCAAATGATGACACCATTCATTCAGTTTCATCAGCAATCAAAAATGGATATCGGAGTATCGATACAGCTGCTGTATATGAAAATGAAGAAGGCGTAGGCATCGGAATTCGTGAAGGATTAAAAGCAGCGGGCATATCTCGCGAAGAATTATTTGTTACATCCAAAGTTTGGAATGCAGACTTAGGATACGAAAAAACACTTGAAGCATTTAATACAAGTCTAACTAAACTTGGATTAGATTACTTAGATCTTTATCTTATTCACTGGCCAGTTGAGGGAAAATATAAAGATTCTTGGAAAGCATTAGAAACCCTTTATCAAGAAGGAAAAGTTAAAGCAATCGGCGTAAGCAACTTCCAAATTCATCATCTGCAAAACTTAATGGAGGATGCAGAAATTAAACCAATGGTGAACCAAGTGGAACTGCACCCACGTTTATCCCAAAAAGAACTTCTCGCTTTTTGTAAACAGCATCAACTTCAATTGGAAGCATGGTCACCTTTAATGCAAGGCCAGTTACTAGATAACTTTACATTACAAGAAATAGGAACAAAATATAATAAATCAGTCGCTCAAGTAATTTTACGATGGGATTTGCAAAATGGTATTATCACAATACCTAAATCAACAAAAGAACACCGAATTATTGAAAACTCTACCATCTTTGATTTTGAATTATCAGCTGATGATATGAAACGAATCGATAGTTTAAATGAGAACCATCGTGTGGGACCAGATCCTGATAACTTTGATTTCTAAAAAGATTACGTAAAGATTCGATAGAAAAAGCAGAGCAAATCATATGGGGTTTGCTCTGCTTCTTTTTAGCTATATCACAACTGATCCAACGCTTGTTGTAAATCCTCCCAAATATCTTCCCACGCTTCGAGCCCTACAGACAGACGAATGAGTTGGTCGGTTATCCCCATTTTCAAACGTTCCTCTTCAGGTACGACTGCATGGGTCATTGTTGCTGGATGCTGAATGAGTGATTCCGAATCACCTAAGCTGACAGCGATTTTAATTAATTGGCAGTGATTTAAAAAGGCTTGGGCCTCTTCTTTTGTTCCATCAATTTCAAAGCTGATCATTCCACCAGGATGCTTCATTTGACGATTAGCCAGCTCATATTGTGGAAAATCCGGATCCCCAGGAAAGTACATCGTCTTTACTTTCGGATGCTTTTTCAGTTGGACTGCTATTTTTTTCGCATTTTCACAATGGCGATCAAGTCTCACTGGTAATGTTTTTAACCCTCTAATGAGCAACCAGGCATCGAATGGGCTAATGAGGGATAAGTCCGAGATAAGTCCAAAAACCGCCATACAGATGTAAGAAAATGTAAAGAGGACACAAAGGCCCTCCACTAAGCTGTTTTAAACCCTAACCCCAGCCTTCCATCTAAAGGTTCAGGCCGTTCTTCTAAATCAATGACGTAATCGCCAAATCGTTTGATATGTTCCATAAGATAAGGACTAAGTGCACTTAGGTCGTCCTGATCTACGTAATGCCCTTCTTTCCTCAGCTGACGTATCACCGTAGTTATATCCACGACGTTTTGAAAAATAACTGCGTTTGCAACCAGGTCTCCATACTTAATGGCCTTTTCCTGTTGTTCAGGATCGTTATCAGCAATAATGCCAAGCCCGCCAAAGAACAACCATTTGGTAAATCCGTTGTAAGCTTCTACTTTGTTAGTGGTAGCAGTGATTGTTCTGCGTAATTCAATATCAGAAATGTACTGGAGTAAGAAAACGGTCCGCACGACACGTCCCAGCTCTCTGAATGCCTGATAGAGCTTGTTTTTTTGACTGTAATTCCCCAGCTTTCTTAACAACATAGCAGAAGAGATTTTCCCATGCTTTATTGACAAAACCACTCGTAAAAGATCCTTCCAATGTAATTCGATTAAATCCCAGTCGATCGTATCACTAAAAAGAGAATTGATGTGCTTATATTTCATGTCAGGGCTAGGTCGGAAGAAAGTGAGCTTTTTGAAATTCCGAATTCTAGGCATCAGTTTGATACCCAGCAGATGAGATAAACCAAATACTGGCGTAGATTGGCCTTGTGTGTCGGCATGAATAGTGTCTGGTTGCACATCCGACTCATTTTTCAGCAAACCATCAAGAATATAAACGGCTTCCCATACTCCGCAGGGGATGAAATGACTGAAAAGAGCAATGTAGTTGTCTGAAATGTGGTGGTACGCAATCCCACCATAACCCCCATAGCGAATATGGTATTCGGCCAATAGGTTCTGTTCATAAATATCGTATTTGGTCCCATCGGCCGCAGCAGATTTACTTTTCCCCCAAAGCTTGGGTAAATCAAACTCATGATGATAATGGTTTATGATATCCTTCAAAGCTTGGTCAATCTTTCTTGCCGTAATATGCCTTTGATTTGTATAAGATAGGACACTCCCGGTCACATCCGCCCGCATATGCCGAGCTGCCTGAACAGGTCCTAAATTGCATCCATAAGCAAAAGTAGTTAAGATGTATCGTTCACGTGGATTTTTTAGCTTTGGATCGGACCCGGAAGATGGCCCGAAGTGGCGTGTCCAATTGACCCAGTGTTCGACATTGCACAAGACATCAATCAAATTTCTTTCGGGGAGACGTTCTTTAATCATCTCCTCTAATTCTTTCAGTGACTTTTTGTATTCACGTTTCTTCACCTTTTTTAAAATAGGCTCACCAGCTTCGTTAATGCTCACATGCTCATTATCAGGGAAGTCCTGGTCAATTTGTTTCGAAATCTCAATCATCCATGACTTCAATCCTTTTACAAAGTCTACCTCATTATCAGGGAAACCTAATTCGCGACAGTATTCCGGTATTAAAGGTTCACACTCTTCCCAAGGAAGCAATTGTTTTCGATAGTCAGCATATGACTCGGACCCTGGGACACAAATATCGCCAGATTTTAATTCTGTTGCAATACAAGAGAAGACACAAGCCTCTAAGTGCCGACGGTGAACAAGCCAACCTCCAACTCTTTGTATTACGCGAACCATCCTGCGCCATTGATCAGAGGCAAACGAGAGATCCACTTCATCGGGTAGCCAATCCGTGCGTTTGTTCCTATTTTCCATCACAAATTCAAGCGCATGCAACAAGGATTGGTCTTGAGATGTGGATGTAAACTGCAACAGATCAGCAAGTCTAAAAAGAGTAGACCGACTATTTTTATAATGTTTCTGGATGAAAGGGTAATAGTTATTTCCTTTAATTGAAGCCACCGCTTCGCATTTATCCAACAGTGTCTGGACACTTCCATAAGAGGCGATGGTTTCTTTCACTTTTTCATGACTGACTGCATCATCGTTCTCGCTAGCCATAACAAGCAAAACGTCGTTAAAGATTGTAATTAGATTTTCTAGTTCGTTTTGCTTCTGTTCTTTCATGTCCTTTAGATCTTCTTTGCTGGAGTTGTGTATGGTTCCAATCCGTTTTTGATACATTTCAGCCAAGTGATCTTTGGTTTTTACTTGGGCCTGGTGAATTAAACAGATAAGAAGAGTGATTCGCTTCGGTTCGGAGTAATCTTTTAATTCGGCTGCGTCCAGCGATTTGGCTTCAGCCGCATAATATTTGATCTTAGATGGTGCAATTCCCTTCAAAAACGGAGTCATATCACCGTAAGACTGAAGCCAAATAAAATAGTCGATATGATCCTTTAGATTTTTCAGAGTAGGCTTTTTAGGAAGGGTTTTAAACCGATTATAGTCGCTATAATGCTGGTCCGTGCTTCTTATGAGCAATTCATTGAAAGAATGTATTTGTTCACTGGATAGCCTACTAAATACCAGTTGGAACAGCTCTTGATTTACAGCCCTGCGAATTTAACCGGTTAACTCATCTAGGACACGAAAACTCGGTAACTCACACCTGCTTTTAACGAGCTCTTCGATGGCGATATTAATTAGATCAGGGGGATGATCTTTCACCTTTGCTGCTTCGGTTAAAATATTGATGATGATCGGCCGTGTTTGTTTACCATTTGGTATGACGTTAAAATATTTACGTATTTCTTGTTGATGTCTCTGTGTGGTTCGGGATGGTTTGAAATCTAAGGACGTATTAGGAGACAAGTTTAACGAATTACGGATATGCTCAATAATCCCTTTCGGGATGTTATGAGCCTTAGGAAAATAGCCTAGCTTCTGAAACGATTTGAGCAGAACAGCAGCTGCTAATAAGTTTTCTGGTCCTCGTGCGATTGAATGAATAAATTGAGTTTCTTCTAATGTTAAGGTATAAATGCGTTGAAGTTCTTTTTTTGTTAAGCTTCGCTTAAAACGAGGATACGCCGTTCTTTCAATTGATGCCATATAAACTCCCCTTTATCTGTTCAATTAACGAGTATTCTGTATTATGGAAACTTTCTATCATAATAATTATATACCAATAGAGTAGACTCTATTGAAACAAATATGAAAGACTGATAGAATGCTAGTTAAGAGCGTCCCATAAGACTTGTTTCAAAATAGAGGTGTAAATATGAGGAAAATCGGTTATATACGAGTGAGTTCTGTTGACCAGAATCCTGCAAGGCAGTTTCAGCAACTAAATGAGATAGGAATGGACATCGTTTTTGAAGAAAAACTGTCCGGGGCGACACAAGATCGACCTGAGCTGCAAAAAATGTTGGAATCTCTTCAACATGGGGACATCATTTTTGTTACGGACCTTACTCGAATCACTCGCAGCACAAGGGATTTATTTGAATTAGTGGATTACATAAAACAAAAGAAGGCGAACTTACGGTCATTAAAAGACACCTGGTTAGATTTATCAGAAGATAATCCCTATAGCCAATTTTTAATGACGGTTATGGGTGGAGTAAATCAACTAGAGCGTGATCTAATTCGAATGCGTCAACGTGAAGGAATTGATTTAGCGAAAAAGGAAGGGAAATACCGTGGAAGAGTCAAAAAGTATCACCATAAGCATGCCGGGATTAACTATGCAGTAAAGCTTTATCGAGAAGGCAAAATGACCGTAAAGCAAATTTGTGAAATTACGAATGTTTCAAGGTCGGCTTTGTATCGAAAGCTTTCAGAAGGGAAAAAATAGTTCGTTTTTATTCCTTTAAAAGGCCAGATTGTAGAGGATGTAGTTCAGCATTAATAGTGGTGAACCGTACCATAAATAAATGAGGTTTTTTAGTTAAAAAAGGTTTCTAAAATGTAACCAGCCACTTTTTTGTATATCTTCCTGGATCATTATTTTATATTATTCAGGAAGGTATTTTACTCGGCATGAATAATATAAAATAAATAGTTTAATATTCTGTCTAAAATTATTATTCACAGCTACCTTGCTTCATCTTTTGATAGATCCATAAGCAGCCACTCATCAAGAATAAGCACATCCGTTTTTGCATATTTCTTGATTAACTTGCGGTAGCTACCGTCTGCCGCTAATTTTGGGAAGGTAGTTTCTACAAACTCTTTTTGCTTTTCTTCGTCAGCGGCTGCCAAAGTGAATGAGGACGCCTGGGTTTTTAGAGTTCTTCTAATTCAATATAAACTTCAAAATGAAGCGTGTTAAATCTTTTTAGCACATGAAGTAATAAATTCAATGATTTCACCTAGACTTTTTTCCTTCATAGAAGACATACGTAAATGATATTTATCAAATGTAAGGGTTTTTGTTACCATATTCGGAACAATTACACAATTTAACCCAGCAACAACAGCAGCTTTATTTCCATTGGCTGAATCCTCGAATGCAATAGCCTCTGAAGGTAAAATGCCTAGATCCTTAATAACCTTTTTGTATAAGGCCGGATCGGGTTTAACCTTCTCCACATCATTACGGGTTTTGATCACTTCAAAATAATTAATGATCTGAAGTTCTTTTAAAAAATGAATAATCCACTCTCTATCGGAGCTACTTGCTAGTCCAATTTTTAAACCCTGTTTTTTAGCTTCTTCTAGGTATTCTTGGACTCCTTCTCTAGCTATCGGCTCCTTTAATTTCTCTCGATGAAGCTTATAACTTTTTTCAATAATTTCCTCTCTTGTCATTTTTCCTGTAAGTTGGTTCGTTAAAAACTCATAAAGGGCTCCAGGATCTGTACCAACATATGACGCATACTCTGCAATCGATAAAGTTACATTATGTTCTTCTAACAATTCTCTATAAGCTTGGTACAAAGCTGTTTCTGTATCGATAATTAACCCATCAAAATCAAAAACAATAGCTTTTATCATATCAGTTCCCCCCATATTATCTACTCTCTCCCTACTCTAGTGTGCTAACAGAATACCAACTGCCTAAAGTCCAATGACAAGACCTTAGACAGTTGAGAAATAAATAATATTATTTTATTGATTATTTGTTTTTTCCCAATCAGCAGCAAATTTCACGAGGCCTTGATCTGTTAATGGATGCTTGGACATCTGCTCAATGACACTAAAAGGGATAGTGGCAATATGAGCACCAGCCATAGCGACACGGGTTACATGATCTGGATGTCGAACGGAGGCCGCAATAATTTGTGAATCTATATTTTGAACACGGAATAGTTCAGCAATTTTGGTTACTAATTGGACACCATCTTCAGAAATATCATCCAAACGGCCTAAGAATGGAGAAACATATGTAGCTCCTGCTCGAGCAGCCAAAAGTGCCTGGTTTACAGTAAAAATAAGGGTAACGTTGGTTTTAACTCCTTTTCTAGTAAGATACCGACATGCCTCTAAACCAGATAATGTCATTGGAAGCTTGATAGTTATTTTCTCATCGCCGCCATTGATTGAAATGAGTTTTTCTGCTTGTGCAATCATCTCTTCAGCGGTCACTGCGTCAGGAGTTACCTCCGCTGAAACAGATTCCACCTCAGGTACAGATTGACAGATTTCCTCAATACGATGTTCGAATTTAACACCTTCTTTGGCCACCAAGGAAGGGTTAGTGGTAACACCAGATAAAACGCCAATTTTATATGCCTTTTTTATATCTTCAAGATTTGCAGTATCAATAAAAAATTTCATATTGTTCTCCAACTTTCATTAGTATTTTTTAACTTGAAATGGTTCCTATACACTTAAAGCATTCTGTTTTTCACCATTTTCAAATTCTAATAAACTCTTTTCACTTTTTAAATGTAGAGACTTCAATAATTCTTTTACCTTTGAAACGATATTGTCTACGGTAAAACCATATTCCTTCAACACCTTGGATTCTGGACCCGAAGTACCAAAATCATCAATGGCCAACACGTCCCCATAGTCTCCCACATAACGCTCCCACCCCAAAGATGATCCCATTTCGATAGCTAATCGAGCCTTTATATTGGATGGAAGGACTGAAGACTTGTAGTCATTTGACTGGGCTTCAAATCGATCCCACGATGGAAAACTAATGACAGATACTGAAATGTTTTCCATCGATAATTCACGTTGTGCTTGTAATGCTAACTGCACTTCTGAACCTGATGCCATCAAGAGGGCTTGCGGATTATCGTATTTGGATATCACATATGCGCCTTTTTGCACGCCCTTATAGGCATTTTCCTTTGTACCGGCAATGGTAGGCAGATTTTGACGAGATAAAATCAGGGCAGTTGGCGTCTCCATTGATTCCATCGCAATTTGCCAAGCTGCTGCGGTTTCATTTCCATCTGCTGGACGTATGATGCTCATGTTTGGTAAAGCTCTTAATGAAGCAAGTTGTTCAATCGGTTGGTGTGTTGGGCCATCCTCGCCTACTGCGATACTATCATGTGTAAAGACATAAGTGACCGGCAATTTCATTAAGGCTGCTAAACGAATAGCTGGACGAAGATAATCCGAGAATACAAAAAATGTACCACCAAATACTTTAAGTCCCCCATGAAGCGCTAGACCATTCAACGCTGCACCCATTGCAAACTCACGTACACCAAACCAAATGTTACGGCCAGCGTAATTAGTTGCAAAAAAATCACCAGCCTGCTTAATAGTTGTCTTGTTTGAACCTGCTAAATCAGCTGATCCACCGAAAAATTGTGGGACTGCTTTTGCAATGGCATTCAATACCTCTCCAGAAGAAGCGCGTGATGCCAAGCTTGTCCCAACTTCATAGGATGGTAAATGATTTGTCCAACCTTCAGGCAGTTCTCCTTTAATAGATTTATCTAATTGCTCATATAGTTCATAGTATCTTTCTTTATAAGAAGCATATAACTTATTCCACTCTTCTTCTTTCTTTTGTCCTTCCTCTACTAAGAGTGACCGGAAATGAGTATAGACTTCTTCAGGAACAAAGAAGTCTTCTTCAAATGTCCACTTATATGCCTGTTTTGTCAGTTTAATTTCTTCTTTTCCAAGTGGTGAACCATGTACATCAGATTTACCTGCAAGGTTTGGTGATCCATAACCAATGGTTGTTTTTACTTCAATTAAACTAGGACATTCTAAATTTCTTTTTGCTTCTTCTATTGCTTGATTAATTTCCTCTAAATTATTGCCATCCCCGACACGTATTACTTGCCATCCATAGGCTTTATAACGATTTGCCACACTTTCAGAGAAGGAACGGTTCAAGTCACCATCTAATGAAATATCGTTTGAATCGTATAATACGATAAGTCTGCCTAATTTTAAATGTGCTGCTAGTGAAGAAGCTTCAGCGGAAACGCCTTCCATTAGATCACCATCACCACAAATACTATATGTATAGTGATTAATTAGATCAAAATCTTCTTTATTATATTTTTCTGCTAGATGACGTTCAGCCATCGCCATCCCAACTGCCATAGCAATACCTTGTCCAAGTGGGCCAGTTGTTGCTTCTACACCTGGTGTGTGCCTAAATTCTGGGTGGCCGGGTGTTTTACTACCCCATTGACGGAAGTTTTTAATTTCTTCGATGGGTAAATCATATCCTGATAAATGTAATAGGCTATACAATAACATCGAACCATGTCCTGCGGATAATACAAAACGGTCCCGATTAAACCAAGATGGACTCTTTGGGTTATGATTCATATGCTTGGTCCATAATACATATGCCATGGGGGCAGCTCCCATGGGTAAACCTGGATGCCCCGAATTAGCCTTTTCAATAGCATCTATGGATAGTGTACGTATTGTATTAATAGCAAGTTCATCAATTTCATTAAAGTTCTTCATTCTATCTACTCCTTTATTAATTTATCATTTAAAGGCTGCTTCTTCTTTCAAACCGCCTTATAAAATGTAAGAAACTTATTTGAAAATTAATTAATCAATAACAAGTATTCCTTGCTGGTCGTATAACCTTTTAATATCTGTTCTGATATTTTCAGTTATTAAATATGTTAATTGATTTGTTGGACAAATAATTTGATTAGAAATAGTATCTAATTTATCAGAAGTTACCATTCCCAGAATTTCATTAGAAATAGAAGTCATTTTACGTTTCACTAAGGCTTCTGAAAGACTAGGAACACTAATCCCTAATTGAGGATCAATGTTATAAATACCCATGATATATAAGTCAGCTCTCATTGTATTTAACGCTTCAACAGTATCAATTCCTAAATTAACCATTGATTGTTTAAACAAAGTTCCACCAATCATAATGACTTCAATATTTTGGTGATTTATTAATGCCATTGCAATGGGAGGGCTATTTGTTATGACTGTTGCGTTAAATGTTAATGGTAGTTGATTCACTAATTGTAAATTAGTTGTTCCTCCGTCTATTAGTAATACCATTCCTTCTTTAATGAAATCCAATGCTTTTTTTGCTAAATTGCTTTTAATTTCATTAGAAATATTCTGCCTTGTTGAAAAATCGACGACAGGCGGTCCTATTCTCAATGCCCCGCTATGGACTCTGTTTATAAGACCTTGATTATCTAATTCTTTCAGATCTCTTCGAATCGTATCCTCTGAAACAGAAAATCGCTTACTTAAATCACTAGCAATAACTTTATGCTCTTCATCTAATATCTGTAAAATTATCTGTTGACGTTCTTCTTTTAGCATAATAATGATAACCCTTTCTTTCATTTCTTTTAGTTTACCATAGAGTGTTGCGTTTATACAAAGACAAACACGCAAAAATAAATATAAAAATGCAAAAACATGCTTTACTAATAATTGATAACGTTTTATAATACAGAAAAAAGCAAATAAGCGCAAAGGCAGGAGGCATAAACATGCAAAACAGAAAAATTACTATTGCACCTTCGATTATGTGTGCAGACTTATGCAATTTAGAAAAAAGTGTTAGAGAGATTGAAAGAGAAGGATTAGATACTTTACACATAGATATAATTGATGGATATTTTAGCCCTAGTATGCCCTTGGGGATTGATACCGTTAAGCAATTACGCAAGATTACTGATATGAACTTTGATGTGCACATTATGTCTAATAATAATGAGTATTTTATTCAAGAGATGCTACAGATCGGTGTTCAACAAATATCTTTCCATTTAGAAACGAGTACACATATTGATCGCTTTATTCAATTAATAAAGAAAAATAACACTAAGGTTGGAGTGGCCCTTAATCCTGCAACGCCATTATCCGTATTGGATTATGTGCTGCCACAGGTTGACGCAGTTCTTTTAATGTTAATTAACCCAGGTTTTGCAACGGATAAGAATGAAAAACAAGTATCTTATGCAGTTAAAAAAGTAGAAGATTTGTATCGATTAATTAAAGAAAATGGATTTGAAAAAAGAATTGAGGTTGATGGCAGAGTTTCTTTAGACACTATTTCAAGTTTGGTAAGAGCCGGTGCGGATACGTTAGTGGCGGGAAGTACAAGTCTATTTATTTCTAATAAAAGTTTAGCAGAAAATAAGAAGATTGTAGAAAAAGCTATTTTAGAGGGTTTATATGAGGAGGTTAAGTAAAATGGGCCATTACTATGATATTGCAAAAGAAATTACAAATGAACTTACTACTACGTTAAGTAACATTGATAGTAACGATGTAAGTAAGTTGCTAGTAGAAATACAAAAGGCTGATAAAGTTTTCTTTGTAGGGGTTGGCAGAGTTTTATTGTCATTAAAAGCAGTAGCTAAAAGATTAGCCCATCTTGGTATTAAAACCTATATTGTTGGACAAATTACTGAGCCAGCTATTACGGATAAAGATTTATTAATAGTAGGCTCAGGTAGTGGCGAGTCAGCTTTCCCATTAATTATTGCAAAAAAGGCAAAACAATATAATGCCACTGTTGCTCATATTGGGGCAAATCCTAATTGTTCAATGGGAGAGTATTCCGATCTTTTCGTAAAAGTACCTGTAAGCACAAAACTACAATTACCAGATGAAATTCCATCGGTACAGCCTATGACAAGTTTATTTGAACAAAGTTTATTGTTGTTAGGTGACACTTTAGCATTAATGATGATTAGAGAGCAAAATATTGATATGCCTAGCCTGTGGCAATATCATGCAAACTTAGAATAGATCTTTTAAAAGGCCGTTTATGTTGATAGATGTTCATTAGGATAAAAAGGAGATAATAAAATGAAAGCACTACACTTTGGTGCCGGGAATATCGGGAAGGGTTTTATTGGCTATTTGCTAAACAAAACCGGTTATGATGTTTGCTTTGTTGATGTCAACCTACAAATGGTTGACAGTTTTAATAAAAATAATAGTTACCTAGTAGAAATACTAGATGACACCCATACAGTAGAAACGATTTCTCCTGTTACTGCATTAAATAGTATTACACAAGAAGAAGATGTAATTGATGCCATCGTAAACGCCGATCTAATTACAACATCTGTTGGAGTTAATAATTTACCTAGAATCGCAAATATTATTTCTAAAGGTCTTTTAAAGAGAGCAAAGAAAGACAAAAGAAAGCTTGACATAATTGCAAATGAAAACGCTATTAATGCGACATCAACTTTGAAACAAGAAATTGCACAACATGTAACTAATAGCGAAATGAAAGAAATCACTTCTTTTGTTGGATTTCCAAATTCAGCCATCGATCGCTTAGCTTTATCAAAAAATAGTGAAGAGGGTGAGATTGCGCTTGTAGAACCATTTTACGAGTGGATCATCAATAAATCAGAAATGGTTAATTTAGATTTACCCTTGATAGAAAACGCTATCTATGTTGAAGATTTAAAGCCTTTTATTGAACGGAAATTATATATTGTCAATATGGGTCACGCAACGACTGCATATATCGGATTTCTAGCAAAAGAATCTACTGTTCAGAGTGCATTGGGCAACCCAACTATTGAAAGTTTTGTGAGGAAAACACTTAATGAAGCTTCACAATATATAATTCAAAGATTCAATTTTAAATCTGAAGACATGACTGCTTTTATTGAAAAGACATTAAAACGCTTTAAAAATAAAAATATTAGTGATGATATTTTGCGTGTAGGAAGATCCCCCATTCGTAAACTAAGTTATGATGAGCGATTAACTAAACCAACTAGAGAACTATTTGATCTAGGGCTCCCTATAGATCATCTAACAATGGCGCTTGCTGCTGGATTTCTATTTAATAACCCTAGTGATGAGGAATCCGTCAATTTACAAGAATATATAAGTGAAAAAGGCATAGACAAGGCAATATTACATTTTACTAAGATTGAAAGTAAAACAATCCGGGATCGAATTAAAGAAAATTATTATTTATTCAAAAATGAGAACAATGAATTAATATCACTACTAAATATGAATGAAGGGGAAGTAAAATGTTAAGCGATTACTTAAAAAATAATATCTATTTCTTAGATGGAGTTTCTACATGGGAAGAATCTATAAGAGTAGCAGCCGAACCTTTATTAAACAAAGGAAATATTACTCCAAAATATATTCAAGATATGATTGATAATGTTAATATCAACGGTCCTTATATCGTGATTGTTCCAGGGATTGCAATGCCTCATGCAAAAAATGAAGGAGGAGGAGTAATAAAAACGGGTATTTCCTTATTGAAATTAAAAAAGCCTGTGCTTTTTCCAGAAGATAAAGAGGTAAATATTCTGATCGTTTTAGCCGCTGAAGATAGCACAGGACATTTAGATTTGATTTCTGATTTGTCTTCTATCCTAATTGATGAAGATGTTATGGTTCAATTTAGAAATTCAGATAATGAAGAGGAAATAATTAATTTAATTAAGATGGTCGAATAGGATAGTCCACATTCGTTACCTTCGAATAACTTGGTTTATTTGCCAAATGTGGATGAATGCTTAAAAAACACTTGAAAAAGGGATGATACGATATGGCGAATGCAGCGAATGCAGCAAATTTAGTTAAAGATAAACCTTCTAAGACCCCATCAACTCGTGCTCGGATTCAGGCCTTTGGCGGCTTTTTAACTAATATGGTATTACCTAATATAGGAGCCTTTATAGCTTGGGGTATACTCACTGCTTTGTTTATACCTACTGGCTGGTTTCCAAATAAACACCTTGCAGAAATCGTTAGCCCTGCAATAAAATTCCTGTTGCCGTTACTTTTAGCTAGTACGGGGGGCAGGATGGTTGCCGGCCAAAGAGGAGCTGTAATGGGAACCATTGGCGCTATCGGTTTAATAGTTGGATCAGACATTCCAATGTTCTTGGGAGCAATGATTATTGGTCCTCTAGGCGGATGGGTAATCAAAAAATTCGATAAATCAATAGAAAATAAGGTTCCTGCGGGATTTGAAATGATCGTTAATAATTTCTCGATTGGTATTTTAGGTTTCTTATTAATGGTTGTTTCGTATTTCTTTATAGGTCCAGTTATCCAATCAGCTAATAACTTTGTATCATCGGCTATTAAAGCATTAGTATCGACTGGATTTTTACCATTGCTTTCTATTATCAATGAACCTGCGAAGGTATTATTTTTAAATAACGTCATTGACCAAGGGATTTATTATCCTTTAGGTATGCAAGAAACGCTTAAAGCAGGAAAATCAATTTATTTTACAGTAGCATCTAACCCTGGACCAGGACTTGGATTATTAGCAGCTTATAGCGTTTTTGGCAAAAAAACGGCTAAACGAACTGCCCCAGGAGCAATTATTATTCACTTTTTTGGCGGTATCCATGAATTGTATTTCCCATTCGTATTAATGAAACCCATTACAATTCTTGGGATGATTGCTGGTGGCATGTCAGGTATTACCGTTTTCCGCCTTTTCCATGTAGGACTTGTAGCAGGGCCAAGCCCAGGTTCAATTTTTTCATATCTAGCTTTAACACCTAAAGGTAATTTCTTAGGAATCATATCCGGAGTACTCGTTGCTGCTGTAGTTTCCTTCCTCGTTACATCAATTATTTTAAAGATGGATAAAAAAGCTGATGAAGATGAGGATTTTACTAGTTCAGTAGAAAGATCAAAAGCTATGAAATCCGAAGGAAAACAAATTCTAAGTTCATCTATTAATCAAATTAATGCTATTAAAATTAGTAAAATTTCATTTGCTTGCGATGCAGGGGCAGGTAGCAGTGCGCTAGGTGCAACAACATTTAGAAAAAGACTACAAAAGAAAAACATTAATGGCATTGAGGTAAAACATTATAGGATAGAAGATGTTCCTCGGGATTCTGATATAATCGTTGTGCATAAAGATTTATTAGAAAGAGCGAGGTTATCTCATAAAGATAAAAAAATCATTACTATAGGAAATTATATAGATGATCCGAATCTTGCTGAATTATTGAATAAACTAGAAAAAAAGAATAGCTAATTTTAAACCAAATCGGAGTTCTTAAAATGGAGAACTCTGTTTTGGTTAACCATGGCAGACGAGAGAGCTAAAAAATCTTGTTTAACGGGTGTTTTCCTTCAATAAAAATCAGCAATAATCTTCAGCAATCGGGCGCGATTATTGAAGAAAATAAAAATTTTAAAATGACTATATTGCTAGGGCATCCTAAAAAAATTAACTATTTTACCCCCATCCAAAATAGGACGGGGGTATGCATGTTGGAAGTAATCTTGACATTGCCTTATTGCGGATGGTGACAGCTTCGCTGGTACTACCCCGATAAGGGTTGTGGATATGACCACGGCGATCCGTCAATTAAGGAAAGAAGGACATTACGTAGACCCAGACGATCTAAGTGTACTAAGTCCCTATATTATGGAACATATTAAACTATTTGGTGATTACGTCATTGATTTAGAAGAACTACCTCAACCTTTCGATGGAAAGCTGGGGTTAGAACTTAAAACAGCTCAAATGAAGGGCCTCTTGACCCTTTTTACATTTTTTTCTATCTATCATGCCGTTTTTGGACTTATCTCGGACTTACCCCAATGATTCCTCCAATATCTTTCAGCGTCGTCATGGCCATTTCACCCATTTCTTCCTTCCTGCCAACGACAATCCCAGCAATCACGTCACCATGTCCACCAATATATTTCGTTGCACTATGGATGACATAATCACATCCTAATGTTAATGGCTGCTGTAAGTACGGAGAACAAAACGTATTATCAACGACGACCGGGATGCCTTTTTCCTTTGCAACCCGAGAAACCATCTCTAAATCTACGAGCTTCATCGTCGGATTAATCGGTGTTTCAATATAAATACAGGTTGTATTATCGCGAATCGCTGCGCGGACCGTTTCTTCATCGGCAAAATGGATAAGATCATGCTGAATTTGATGCTTCTTTTTCATTAATTGCAGCAGCCCAAATGTACAGCCATATATTCCTTCCGAACAAAGAATGTGATCACCTGTTTTTGTTAAGTAAAAAAGAGTTGCAGATACAGCAGCCATTCCTGATCCGAAGGCAAGTGCGACCTCCCCTTTTTCCAAGGCTGCCATTCTTTCCTCAAGTACTTTTACGGTAGGATTTCCTAAACGTGAATAAACATACCCCTCCGACTCTCCCGCAAATCGACGTTCTCCCTCTGCGGCTGACGGAAATGTAAAGGTGGACGTTTGAAATAGCGGCGGAACAAGGCTGCCTTGATGTTGCAGCGAATCATATCCACTATGAATAACCTCTGTTTCAAACCTCTTTTGCTTCCCCATTTGTGTAACCTCCCCCTAAAAATATGAAGCTCTATATCTATCATATGCTAATCAAAAAGATAATGGAAGCGTTTTCACAATTAGGAAGGAGTGGTACATTGATAATTAAACTGATCATTTATAACTAAGCAATTGTTTTTTTGGTTTTACATTTCATCCCGCATTTACAAAGAATACTATGTTTTAAGTATTTTATTTTTGTATGACATATAGGACAAATTATTTTGTTTAACATATTCGAACACTCCTTTTACATTACGATCACCTCATATAAAATATGCACTATTTAAAAATAGGTACCCGTCTGCGAACGGATACCTACTCTAACCTGAGAATTTGAGAAATAAATTGAGATTACTATACTACTTTTATAAATATGCTATTAAACTTCTTGAGGTAGAGGTAATCCTAGACCTTCAGCTATACGATTTCCATATTCCGGATCTGCTTTATAAAAATGCTGAATTTGACGAAGCTTAATTTCTTCTACCTCCACAGGTTTCATTGCTTCAACGATATTTGCAACTAAGCGTGTACGCTCTTCCTCACTTAGTAAACGATACAAATCACCCGCTTGATTATAATGGTCGAATTGATCATAAGCAACAGCATCCGCATATCCCGAAACAGCATAAGCAGCCTGTTTGTCTTCCGGTGATTCTGCCGGCCCATCGAAGCTATTTGGTTCGTAATATACGGAGCCTCCACCATTATTACCAAAACGCATTTGGCCATCACGTTGATAGTTATTTACTTCATTTTTCGGACGGTTGATTGGTAATTGATTATGGTTCGCACCTACACGGTAACGGTGGGCATCAGCATATGCAAACAAACGGCCTTGCAACATCTTATCTGGTGATACATCGACACCAGGTACTAATGTTCCAGGTGAGAATGTCGCTTGTTCGACTTCAGCAAAATAGTTTTCCGGATTACGATCAAGCACCATTCGACCGACTTCAATTAATGGATAGTCTTTTTGTGACCATACCTTCGTCACATCAAATGGATCAAAGCGATACGTATTAGCGTCCTCTAGAGGCATAATTTGTACATATAACTTCCACTCTGGGAAGTCGCCTTTTTCAATCGCATTAAATAGATCTTCTGTATGATAATCAGGATTTTCTCCCGCTAATTTAGCCGCTAAATCAGGTGCTAAGTTTTTCACACCTTGTTCAGTTCTAAAATGATATTTAATCCAAACGCCTTCGCCTTCTTCATTCACCCATTTAAATGTATGGCTTCCGTAGCCATGCATATGGCGGAATGTAGCAGGTATTCCACGGTCAGACATCAAAATCGTTACTTGATGTAAAGATTCAGGTGATAAAGACCAGAAATCCCAAATCGCTGTAGGGTTTTTCAAATGTGTTTGCGGATCACGCTTTTGTGTATGAATGAAATCAGGGAATTTGATTGCATCACGAATAAAGAAAACAGGGGTGTTATTTCCTACGATATCGTAGTTGCCATCCTCTGTATAAAATTTAACTGCAAAGCCGCGAGGATCACGAACTGTATCAGCAGAACCATTTTCACCAGCTACTGTTGAGAAGCGGATGAATAATGGTGTACGTTTGCCCACACCATTAAATACTTTTGCTTTTGTATATTTTGAAACATCATTTGTTACTTCAAAATATCCGTGTGCACCCGCACCTTTGGCATGAACAACACGTTCTGGTACACGTTCTCTATTAAAATGAGCTAATTTTTCTAGCAAATGTACATCTTGAATTAATGTCGGTCCGCGGGAGCCAGCTGTCATTGAATTTTGATTATCTCCTACTGGTGCACCCCAACTTGTCGTTAGTTTCTTATTTGTACTCAATCAAATCACCTCATCAAGTTATTTTGACTATGAAACTATAATAACACTTATTAAAATAAAATCAATACTTTTTTATAATAATTATAATTTAGTAAGAAATACTAAATGATTACCTCTCTCTTTCCCACTACACATGTTATTCATAAGTACAAGATTTATGTCCAAAATAACAAATACTTATGGGTATTTATAAAAATTATTAAATTGACTAATGAAATATATAGAGCTAATCTAAAAGCAAGAACAGGGAGGGATTGGCGATGACAATCAACTTTCAGAATCCGGATGACCATTTTACCTATGCAAGAAGAGAAGCGGACTCATCTTGGATACAATTTGTTAGGCAGATAAGCGATATTAAAGGAAAAAGAGTGCTAGATATTGGTTGTGGCGGTGGAATTTACACAAAAGCTCTTGCAGATATGGGGGCCTTGCATATAACCTGCCTGGATTTTTCAGAAAAGATGCTTTCTGCTGCAAAAGTTAATTTGCAATCCTATCATAATATTGAATTCAAGCTAGGCAATGCCTTACAAACGGGATTGCCTAGTGAACAATACGATATCGTGCTCATACGTGCAGTTATCCATCATCTAAATGATATTGAAACTTGTTTTCAAGAAATCTTTCGTTTATTAAAACGGGGAGGCTCATGCATGATTCAAGATCGTACACCCGACGATTGCTTAGTTGAAGGAAGTAATGAACATATTAGGGGATATTTTTTTACAAAATACCCACAGTTAGTAGAAAAGGAAACCTCGCGAAGACATTCCGGCGAGAATGTTCGTGATGCATTAAAGCTAACTGGCTTTGAAACAATTTCCAAACATATATTATGGGAGACTAGGAGGAAATATGAGAATCGGCAAGAACTATTTGATGATATAATAAATCGAACAGGTCGTTCCATCCTTCACGAGCTAAATGATTATCAATTGCAAGATCTAGTTGATTATCTGAAGGAAAAGTTACCCGGCCATCAACCGATTGTTGAAAAAGATCGTTGGACGATTTGGAAAGCGGATAAACAATAGTTTTATAAAATTGGTCTATTTCTTAATTTGATTCATTTTAGAAGAATGTATATAACTAGGCTTCCTTATACATTTTGGCGTTGAATCTATGAAAATGTATAAGGATCGGCTCTATGCTTATACATTTTTTCTTTCTTCCCATAAAAATTTATACGCATCCTCTCTTCTCTTATACATTTTTTCTTTCTCCCCATGAAAATCTATACGCATCCTCTCTTCTCTTATACATTTTTTCCCTCTTCCCATGAAAATCTATACGCATCCTCCCTTTCCTTATACATTTTTTCCCTCTTCCCATGAAAATCTATACGTATCCTCTCTTTCCTTATACATTTTTCCCTTCTTTCCATGAGAAACTATATGCATCCATTCCTTCCTTATACATTTTTCCCTCCTTTCCATGAAATCCTATCACAACTTCGTCTTGATATTAGCTGAACTAGAAAACAAAGCAACCAAAAAGACCAAATCGATATACGATTTGGTCCGTTTTATTCAATGTATTTCATAACATCAAGGATACCTACTTACTTTTTCGCAAATTCATCCACCAATTCACTAAATTGCTTCAATGCATTTTGAATCGGCTCTGGTGATGTTAAGTCGACACCTGTTTTTTTCAACAATTCTAACGGATAATCCGAGCTGCCGCTTTTCAAGAATTCAAGATAAGACGCTAAAGTTTCTTGGTCTCCTTTTAAAATTCGATCCGCTAAATGAATGGCAGATGCAAAGCCTGTTGCATATTTATAAACGTAAAATGGGCGATAGAAGTGAGGAATTCTCGACCAACCATATTTCACCTCATCATCGAAAACAACGCAATCTCCATTATATTCGCGGAATAATGATTCATAGATCTCACTGAACACGTTCGCATTTAATGCTTCTCCCTTTTCAGCTTTCTCATGAGTAATTTTTTCAAACTCGGCAAACATTACTTGGGTA
This sequence comes from Heyndrickxia sp. FSL W8-0423, assembly GCF_038009395.1. Taxonomy (NCBI): domain Bacteria; kingdom Bacillati; phylum Bacillota; class Bacilli; order Caryophanales; family Bacillaceae; genus Heyndrickxia; species Heyndrickxia sp. FSL W8-0423. The sequence goes on from NZ_JBBPBE010000001.1 coordinate 494,718, forward strand.
AATAGTGTTCCTTTAAATTTATCAATAAAATGATTGATCAGGTATTTTCGCACTTTTTCATCCTCTACTTGTTCAAGTAAATAGTGAATGAGCAATACTTCATTTACTGTTGATGCAACTTCTGCTACAAAAATGCTATATTTTGCTGTAATTTGCGGCTGAGTTTTATGTGAAAAATGACTGTGCATCGCATGCCCCATTTCATGCACGAGTGTAAATAAACTATTTAAGTCATCATGATGATTTAATAAGACAAATGGATGTACCCCATATACGCCTAAATTATAGGCACCTGTACGTTTTCCGGGTGTTTCCCGCACATCAATATATCTTGCATCTTTAAAGGACTCCAGTGTTCTCGTATACTCTTCCCCGAGTGGCGAAAGCGCTTTAAGCATCGTGGCATATGCCTGTTCAAAGCAGATGTCTTGTTCAGCCCCTTCCACTAAAGGAACAGATAAATCATATTGGCGCAGTTCCTCTACACCGAGCATTTCTCTACGTATTTCCGAGTAGCGATGCATTGGTGCGATATGCGCTTTAGTCGTTGCAATTAAATTTTCATATACTTCCTTTGGAACGGAATCACTAAATAATGCCTTTTCCAATGCGGAAGGATAGTTTCGCATTCGTGCAATCGTGGCATTATTTTTCACCGCTGCTGCTAAAGTGGATGCAATCGAGTTTTTCAATTGAACGTATGGTTGGTAATAGGCTTTATATGCTTCTTTTCGTTTGTCCCGATCCTTATTTTCAATCAGTTTGGAGTACATCCCTCGTGTAAGTTCTACTTTTTTCCCATCCTCATTGGTCACTTCTCCAAATTTAATATCTGCATTGTTTATCATGCTATATGTATGACTGGGTGATGAAAGTGCTTCTCCTAATTGCGAGATGACTTCTTCCTTTTCTTTACTTAACACATGTGCTTTATAGCGGTACGCTTCAAACAAATCCTTTTCAAAATAAGTTAAACCCTCTGCTTCTGCTATATACTTCTTTAATGTAGCTTCTTCCAAACTTAATAGAAATGGCATAAAAAAAGAAGTGGCCGCACTCAATTTTACACCTAATTGCTTGGTGCGATCTTGTAGTGACTGGGCAAATGAATTACGTGTATCAATATCTACTTGTAACATTGCATAGGCAGCTACTTTGTTAAAAGAAAAAGATACCTTTTCGTTTTCTGACAAATAGGATAATAAAGTTTGGCCATTATGGATATTCCCATCGTATTTCTTCAATCCTTCTGCCATTTGTCCGATCTTTTGTACATCTGCTTCCCACTCTTCTATAGAAGGATAAATATCCTCTAATTTCCACTTTTCACCCTCCGGCACATCACTTCTTGATGCATAGGTAATCATCAAAACACTCCCTTGTTTCTCGTAAATCTTTTACGTTGATACTATTTACTATAACCGATAACAACTCAAATAGTTAGAATTTTTCGTAAGTACATTTTCCTATTTTTTGGTGAACCTCTCCAAGTAAATCATAGATTTTGATGGAGCATCCCTTATCTTAAATACAGTACAAAATCAGCAGTTAAGACACCTTTCGTGTCTCTATCGCTTGATTCAGACTAATGAATGAAGACAAGGTTTGTTCAGTTCTTTTTGACAATTCAGGAACTTTTGCCTGAAGAGTCAACCATTTCTTTTCAGAAATGGATTTTTGAATTCCACGGATAAAATAACGAGCCCCTATATTATACGACGCTTGTAAATCTGCATGATACACTTTTCCTGTTGTAAACGTAGCGAGGTCTTTTTTAGCATTTCGTTGCACTTTTCCAGAGCCATCAAATGCTAAAGCACTTGTATTTCGAGCGTTAATCCTTGAAATTCTCATTCCTAGGAAATGGGCCATTTCTTCGACTTTATTTTGTATGCCTTTCTTTCGCCAATACCGAAGTTTGAAACGGAGTTTTTTCGCACCCCAAAATCCTTTAGGCATTTTCATTTGATCAAGGTACTCAAATACAATCACATCACACCTATGCTCTTTCGCGAATTTTACGATTTCATGTGACGTATCGTTCACGATTTGTTTTTGCAAACCGTTTATTCTTCTCCAAAAATTTGGTGCAGTAATCCTCCCTGAAATGGATTGTGCCTTCCTAAGTTTGTTTGTAATGGTATACAATCGGTCTTTTTCTATTGGCTGATTAATGAATGTTCGGGCCAAGACAGTTCCTTTCGCATCCATCACGGAACAAACGGCGGATTGGTTGATTCCTAGGTCTACTGCACAAATTCTTTGGTTTTGTGTTTTTGTATGATTTAATTTCACTTTCGATTCATAGCTAACATTCAGAAAGAACTTTTTCCCCACCTGAACAAGCTTTGGATTATTTTCTTTCCAATTCCAGACCCCACGCTTGTATTCGTCCTGTGGTTTAAATTGAATCTCTTTCCAAATCCAATCATTCTGATGAAAGACTTTAATTTTTGCTGTAGTATGAGAGGTCTTTTTGAACATATTTCCTCGATAAAATACTGGAAATTCATTATGTTCTAATTGTAATCGAGGGGGTTTCTTCTTAAATTTTCTTCCTTCTGATAGAGCCATTTTCTTTTCTTCTTCCCAATTTTTTAGATTGGAACGATAGCTTTTGATTTTTCCAAAAGCGGAGGCAATGGCACTTCTTCTAAAATAAGAAGGAAATTTATAGAAAAGAAGATTGAACTCAGGGTACTTTGGTTGAGGGTTTGATTTTGTAACATGAATGAGCTTCTCGACAGCAGGGACAATCGTCTTCGTTGAGATGGAATCCAAATGATCAAACTCTTTATCAATGACATCCATGATGAATGTTAACGCTCGATTATAGATGTCTAGTGTCGAGTGGAAGATCTTTGAATGATTAATAATTTTGTATTTTAATGTTTTTACAATTTTCATTATCAAACCCTCCAAAAGGCTCCTTCCTATCTATCATAGCAAAATACGTTGTAAAGGCAATAAGGTATTTTGAATAAATAGTATATTTTGAAAACAATTTACTTTGAAGCTAAATAATACTGAAAACCAAATTTTTGTAGTAAAAGTTATATGGTATTAACCACTGACGGTGCAATGATTGAAAGAATAAAAAAGGATTTTTGAAAACCAAAGAAAAAGAAAGAATAAGCCCCTAATCCCCACTAAATCAAAGATTTTGAAGGGAAATGCGGCGCTTCTTTTTGTTTAATCGTTTTCGTAAAGCTTGTTGTTTTTGAAATAGACAATGAACCGTTCCTTTCCGCTACAATTATTTTAAAAAGAGCCTTGTAAAAAAGACAAATCGGATGATCTGCCTTTTTATTAATCGTATTATTCTTTTATAAAACTCCAACCATCTTCTTGATAAATCTTTCCTTCTTTCATCAATCTGCCTATTGCACGTTTGAATGCAGCTTTACTCATATCAAAACGGGCTGTGATGTCTTCAGGGCTACTTTTATCCCAATAGGGCATTTTTCCGCCGCGACTTTGCATATAAGAAAAAATCCTTTCCGCATCTTCATCTAATGCTTCATGACCCCGGCTAAGAAGTGATACATTGATCGTGCCGTCTTCCTTCACATCAATAATCCGGCCTTCCACTTTTTGTCCTAGACGTGGTTCGTGTTTACGTTGTGTTTCGTGGATAAAACCGATATAGTTTTCATCTGTTAAAAGGAAGGTCCCAATCTTCAATAGACGGTAAGCCCAACCAGTAATATTTTTATTGAAGTCCTTACGTGTTGCTTTCTCCGCAACAGCCCGCATGACATCCTCGGTTGCTAATTTTCCAAATAAGCGTCCATTTTTATCTGTTTTCAACGAGCAGTACAGTCGATCTCCAATTGTCGGCCAAAGACTATGAAGTGCTGGAAGATCATCCTTCGATACGAGAATATCCTTTACAATCCCGATCGATACAAACACACCAAGTGATTCCTTCACTTCAACGACCTCTACCCAATCATATTTTCCAATTTGAACGGTCGGAATCGTCAGGGTTGCGGCTAATCGACCTTGATGATCCTGAAATAAAAAAACCGTATGTGCTTCCTCAGGGTTAAACTCCTCCGGAACTTCACTATCATGAAGGAGCACATCCTCCTCCCCGTTTGTTAAAAAATAACCAAAAGGTGCTTCACGATCCACATCCAATGTTACTACCGTTCCCGCTTCTAGACTTATCATATGTATATCCTACTCTCCTCAATAAATGTATGGAAGTAATTATAACATTGTTTTTCCCCAATTAAGAATAAAGAATCCCTTTCAGTCGCAAAATAGATTTGAAAAATTTAAAGTGAGTGATGTTAATGAACAGAGAGAAGAATATTCACGTCAATGCCGATCCTCATTTCGATTCCGAATATGAAGGAATTGAAAATGACTCGTTTGGCGGCCCACAAATGGGACTGCGATTTGATAGAAAAGTGACGGATAATCCATTTCACGTCACGTCCTTAAAAGTTGATCCAGAAATGGAACGTTTCTCAAAATGGTTTGATGGAAAAATACCTGGAAAGGAAGGCGAGGAAGAACAATGACACAATCAAAAGGCCAGAAAGAGCGGCAATGGACCGTTCGAAAACAATCACAAAACCCTCACGGAAAAATTAAATCACTTGAGGAAATTGCAGATGAGGTTACACCAACTAAGAAAAAGTGATTCGACACGATTTTAATGGTGCTTTCTTAAAAAATGCTGTAGAATTGCACTTTCGCTTATTTTTAATCAAACGTTTGATTAATAAACTTAGCCGAAAATGTTGTCGATTCATATAAGAAAAGGGAGTATTTTGAATAAGTTGCTTTGTCCTTTACTCCCTTTATAAAAAATGAAAAAATACCTCGATCTTTGGTATAGTGAGATTGTCGAGAAGTCACTACCACACAGAAGAGGTGTCTCCTATATGATAGACCAAAATAGCCAATACAATCAGCTACTAAAAGAACTTAATTCTGTTTTTTCTGAGCTTGAAATGAATAAACATCTACACCAAGCAGGAATTAAAAAGTCCTTTGGTTTCAGCTGTTCTTACTTATTTCAGCTCGTTTTCTGTCTGAATTTCCAACATAAAAATTGGTTTTCTCTTCTTAAGTCAAAGAAGGCTGATCAGTTTCCAGTCTATCGCTTTTTAAACCAATCAACTTTCAATTGGCGCCGTTTTTTATTACTGTTGAGCACTTTTACCATTCAAAAGGTTACTCGTATTACGAATAAAGAGCGGCCAAAAGTACTGATTATCGATGATTCTGCGTATGACCGAAATCGTAGTAAAAAGGTAGAACTTCTCGCTCGTTGTTTTGATCACGCTTCTCTTAAAATACGATTCTATAAAGGCTTTCGTATGCTCACTTTAGGCTGATCGAATGGCTTTACATTTATGCCAATTGACTTTTCTTTAGTCAGTTCAAAAAACTCTCAATCAATGGAATCTTTGAACAAATTGATAAACTTACTTGTGGATCTAAGCGTCGAGAAAATACCTTACAAACAGAGCCTGAATAAATTTCTGACATGATCAAACGTGCGCTAGTTAATGGAATAGATGCGAGATATGTCCTTATGGATTCTTAGTTTACATTGCCACCACTTATCAAAGCTATCGTTAAACAAGGTTTGGATGTCATTGGAATTGTTAAAGAAACAAAACAGCGCTATAACGTAAACGGGACATTGGTGACTTTAAAGCAGCTATGCCGCTTGGCCGGACCCGTTCGATCAAAGAAAAAAATTCTCTGTTCCATCCATACGACAACGCCAATGGAATACCAATAAAAAACAGAAACAAGAAAAGTGACTAGCTTGCCATCCTCAGTACCTATTGCACTCTTTCATAACAGGAAATCGTCCGAATCTATGGAATATGCTGGGATATCGAGGTGTTTTTTAAGGCGGCCAAATCTCTTTTGAAACTTGAAAAGAGTTCCAAAGCCGGTCTTATGATGCGCTTATTTGCCATACAACTATTGTGTTTACTCGTTTTATCGTACTGGCATGGCAGAATCGTGGTAACACCGATCAACGCACAATAGGTGTCCTATTTTATGAATTATGCGATGAAGTAAATGAACTTGATTGGGCTGTCGCATTACAACAGTTAATCGAGCTTCTTCGAGACGCACTTATAACAGACGAATAAGAAAATCCAAAAGTTAATACAAAGTCAGGCCTTCCAAACTATATCAAGGCTTATTTGCCGATTTTGCTCTGCGAAAGTTGAGTTATAATAACCAATATATATTTTTTCTTCAATTCATATTAATACTTTACTTTCGGCTTTCAGTAAAGGAACAAAGTTACTATATAAGAACAACGATATGAGTTTCGTGGCGAGGAATTAAGATGTATTTGATGTTTCAAAAAAAGTGATTCTACGACTGGAAATGCGTTCGAATAGAGCCGTGGTTTCATACATTTAGGAATACCATAAAACCTATACCTATTTATTAAAAGTGAATTACAAACGATGATAAAAAGCTTACCTTATAAATGCCCATCTGAATAGTGATGAAAATAAGTTTTATATATAAAAAGTTTTATTAAAAATTTCTTCAAATCCTTAAAAAGGAATTTCCCACTCTTTTAATACATCAATTATTTATGCCAATTATCATTTCGCTTCCTATCAACCATTTTTTATTAAACCTCCCCCAACCATAGATGAAATATCCAATTTGCTAAAGGAGAAAGCTTGTTTTTACAATATCATAATAATAGTTTTATTGATTGAGAAACTTAAAAAATAATACTGTACAAAATATTGTCTAAATGGTGGGTTATTTTTGTAAATTGGAAAAATATTTATTTTTTTGTTAAAAAATTTATATTAGTAAAATAAAATAGTATTATCTGATAATAAGGAGGGTAGTTTTCTAAACAGTAAATTTTAATAAAATGGGGGAGATTAAATGAGTAACAGTATTAATTTATCTTTACAGTCTTTGAAAGCAAAATTATTAGCGCTATTTGCCGCACTTGTTTTATTCGCAGCTTTATTTTTTGGATATAGCAATAATACTAGTGCTATGAATGTGTCTGAAGTTGAAAATTACCATTTGCAAGATTATAACAATGCTTTAAGCTTTTGGAGTGATACCTATGGCTATGTTTACAAAACTTTATCCTACAAAAATGGTTACTCTGTTGTAACTACTAAAAAAACTAAGGTTGATTCAGGGATTATATGGTCAACGTACAAATTTACTAAGGTCTATGAAACTTATTAAAATAAAAATTGGGATCTTGATCCCTTTTTTTATTTCCAATTTTTTCACTAGAGTAAAATAATTAATTATGAATTTATGTACAAATAAAATTCTATTCATTTAAAATAATTCAATATTTAAAATGGGGCTATCTCGAATTTCTTTTGTTTGATAGATTATCAAACTTTATTAATATTAGTATTTATATTTCAATTCCGGAGGGATTATTTTGTTAAAGTTAAGCCATATCTCTGTGGAGATAGAAAAAGTGAAAATCTTAGAAGATATATGTTTTTCCGCCGGTCAGGGAGAAATTATTGGTTTAGTAGCTCCTAATGGTTCAGGGAAGACAACGTTATTAAAAACCATATCAAGTCTCATTCCTGTATCTAAAGGAGAAATGAGTATTTATAATATGAACTATCAAAATAATCGAGAAAACGTTTTGAAAAAAGTATTTTTTTTACAAGATAATTCAGTACTATACCCAAATTTAAGCGGAAAAGAGCATCTAAAATTAGTACAAAATTTATGGGATAGTAAACTGAGTTACCATGATATTGTCGAAAAATTAAACATGACATCTTATGTTGACAAAAAAGTCTCAAAGTATTCACTCGGTATGCAGCAAAGGCTGTTATTTGGAATGTGTTTAATAAGTTCCTGTGATTTGTTATTAATGGACGAACCGATGAACGGATTAGATCCAACCAATATTAAGCTTATAAGTGAAACAATTAAACAACTTAAAGCTCAGAAAAAAACTATTCTTTTCTCATCTCATATTTTAAGTAATATTGATGATTTATGTGATCGGGTCATTTATCTTAAAGATGGTAAGATAATTTATGAAAGTGAAAAAAATAATTCTCCTTTTAAGAAATATGCAAAAATTCAATTTGATACAGTGACAGATTTCCAATATATACAAAAAATATTTCAAAGTGAAGAATTTACGAAAATCAATTCAAAAAGTCTTGAGTTAGAGGTAGAAACGGATAAGATTTCATTATTATTTAATCAACTTGCTAATCAAAATATTAAATTTAATGTTCTTTATTTAGGTAATAAAGGCAGTCAACAAATTTATGAGGACCTTTATGAAGGAAGTGGTAAGTAATATGAGCCTAATGCGGTTAGAATCATTAAGAGTAATTAGAAATAAAAAAAATATTGCTGTTTTTGGTATAGCAATCGTAATTGTTTTACTTTTGTTCTTTTTAAACTTTGAAACCTCTAAAAAAATGAATCCCATTAATGATTATCAACGTAATAAAGTAACTCTTGAAAATTCACTTTCAAGTTTGGAGAGCAATCCTGACAAGAGTGTGGCCAAAGAAAGAGTACTTAGAAATTTAAAAGAACAATTAAACCTTCAAACGTCTCAAATTGAAGCAAATAAAACAGGAGACTGGAAGAAAGAACTAAAATTGCAAATTTCTTTAGATAAAAATCTTCTAGAAAAATTAAGAGCAGGAACTGCTGTTACAGATAATAAAGATATTATTCCAATAACGGAAAAGGAAATACAACTCAACACTAAATTAGTTAATCAAAATATTCATCCAGTTATAGAGTCATATGAAACAGAAGGAATTAATTTTACGTATAGAATTCTCTTTTATTTCTTTCCTTTTCTAATGCCTCTTTTTGTAGCAGTGCTTATAGGTGATATATCCACAACTAATAAAATGAGCGGTATAACCAATTTAGTTAACATATTTCCCGTGAAGCAAACAAGAATACTGGATACAAGAATTTTAATATCATTTTTTTATAGTTGTATTCTAATTTTTGTTCCTTTATTGGTAGCACTTTTCATTGGAACAATAGCCAATAATCCTGGTAGCTGGAACTACCCAATTGCTGTAAATTCCAATGGAACTGAATTAACTTGGATTACAATTTCTAACTTTTTTGGCAGGGCTCTATTATTAATAATTTGTTTGCTAATCTTTATTTCTATTTTTACACAGTTTTTAAATACCTTCATAAAAAATAATTTGTTGTTAATGCTAGTTTTAATTGGATGTTTTTATTTTGTTGAGTTGATGGGCAGTATTAAAACCAAGTTTTATGCAATAATGCATTTCATTCCATTCACATTTGCTAATGTACCAAAAATTATAAATGGAGAAAGTGCTCTAAATTTTAATAATCCTTATTTAAATGTTACCGATGGGGTTTTTACACTACTTTTATCAAGCATTCTTTTTTATTTCCTTACTATATTAATTATAAATAATAAAAAGAGAATATAAATCCTTTGTGTGACTGTTAGTTTCTATAGATTTAGCGATACATATTTATGCGCATAAAACAAATGAGATTGAATTTCCCCAAGAAACAGACGATTTGAATTTTAATAGTGTTAGTATATTTATCACTTAAACCTTAACTTGAAGAAAATGTTAAGATATAAAATTAAGTAGTACCCAAATAAATTAGATTTTCTATTGAATGATCGGTGATACCCTTATATATATTAGATTAGAAGTAATTTGGGATTTTTGCTAATTGGTGATAAATAGGTAAAGAAAATTACTAGTAATTACATTTTTAAAGTGGACCCTATTGTTAAGACGTGGGGGTCGAACGCGGATTGTCTACTATGTTACAGTCAGAAGGATTTGCTTGGCTTTAGAGGTTGGTTTACCCAATTGTTGTTTTGTTTGTGAGCCATCCTCACCAATATTTTGCTTCTTAGGGGCTAACTTGTTAAGAGCGAACGAGTGAGGGCTTGCTATTACTCTTGACTGGTTAGCCCCTAAGAAGTCCTCTTTTCAAGAGTATGGCTTGCGAACAATTACACAATAAAAAGGATAGCAGGCGTTTTATAGCCTAACGATTGATGTGGTCGTTCATGGTTATAAAATGTTAGAAAGCTATTAATCTCTTTTCTCGCTTCTCTAGGACTCCCGTAATCTTTTAAATATACTTCTTAATACTTCACGGTTCGCCAAAGCCTTTCTGTGATAATGTTGTCAAGTACTCGGCCTTTTCCATCCATGCTGATCGTCACGTCTCTTTCCTTGAGTAAGTCGATGTATTGTGATCTAGTGAAATCGCTGTCTTGATTACTATTCAAAATCGTTGGCTTGTATTCAGATAGTTCTTGTTTGACGGCTTCAACTACAAAATCCATTTCGATGATTTGATCCAATTCCCAGCTTACGACATACCGGGAAAACCAATCAATGAAAACCACTAGGTACATCCAGCAACGGTTTAATCTAATGTAAGTGATGCCAATTCCCCAGACATGGTTTGGGTACTGAATGGTTAATTCTCTTAAAAGCTACGGAAAAATCCGGTGCTTATGATTTTATTTGCTTAGATTCGGACCATGTCGATATCAACAATCCCCATCTCTCTCATATATAACTGCCAATGGAATTCATTCATATGAATTCCATTGGCAGAAGCATTTTCGTTTAGCATTTTTCTTTCAAGATTTCTAGCACAATTTGGATTTGAATTCTGATGTATAACGTTTTCTCTGTTTCATTAACCTACTTTAACATCTCCTCATTTCCTGCATAGTTTCTTGGGTTCATTATATTTTCTTATGATAGCATTGTGATGTTTAGTGAAAAATGGAAAGTTATATTTAATTAATGTTTCCAACATATTTTTCTCCTTAAATCAGCATCTTCTTAGCCGTTAGAGTACGTTCATAATTAAATCTAAAGAGTCGATGTACTTATTTTACTTAAAATTTATCTTGTTTATCTCGAAACATTTTTTGTGGAATAAAATACATAAGCTATATTTGAACAATTTCTTAAAACCTTATTTGAACTTGTTATTTTAATGTTAATCAAAACCTTAGGTCCGATAGGTAAATAACAATGTAAGCATAAAATGAGTCCACAAATATATGTTATTAGGAACTTTTAATAAGCTGTAAATCCTTTATTTTACCGGAACCAGGACTCTATAATCTTTTGGTATATGTAATATTGTTTCATAAAAGGCATCACTTTTGTAATCATTGGATATGTTTTTACTTATTACTTTATAAGTTAAATAAGCATGTTTAATATTTTCTTTTTGAATTTTAGTTTGAACATTGATTTTCGTTTCATGTCCCTTTTTATTCACCATAGATATTTTGCACCAAATAGGTTTTTCTTTATTATTTATATAAACTGATTTGACTCCCTTATTTGGTCTTTTTAATACCAGCAGAAAATCTTCAACTTCTAATTTGTTTGTAGGTAAAGAAACAATGTAAGGTTCAAGATATTTTTCCTTCCATTGTTTTTCATTCATTGAAAAGTCATATTTTTTTATAGAAGTAAACAATGAACCGACAGTAAAAAATATGATGACTAAGAAAAATACCATATAAATTAGTTTTTTTAGGGAAAATATTTTAATATCTTTAATTATATGTATAATTAATAATAAACCTATAAAAATCCAAAGTATTTCTGCCATTATTGCAATTGGAGCTTCAGACTGATTTAACAACTTTTGGTGGACTTCAATTACCTTTTCTATTTCATTCAAACTTATTTTCCTCCATTGTTTTATATATAGAGTGATTTTTTTAGGATTTTTTAAATGCTAAGAAGAAAAAGATTACTTAATATTTCGAGTTTCTTCCTTTTAATCGATTTAAAATATCATTGTAGTATTTTAAAAATTGTTTATAAATGATCGTAATAGGGAGAAAACATTAATTGTACAAAAAATTAAGTATAAATTTAATTTCTAAACAAAAGTTTTAATATCTTTGAAGACAAAAGAAAAAATAACAAGATTTTGATATTGAAAATTCAAAATGAAAACAAACATAGATTTAATAAGTTTATACCATAAACAAAATGGATCTACTTTCTTTAGAAATGGTACACTATAGAAAGTAGTTATAAAGCATTTAATCTTTAATTATTCTTTACTTTTTGTAATTTTAATCAGTGCAGATTGATTCTATCAATAATAAACTATTTACCCTTTATTAATAAAAAGATTATCTTAAATTTATGGATATATGTCAATTTTTTGGACACATAAAATTTAGTTTCTTTCAGAATTCTTTTCCTAAAAAAGTGGTTGAGCCATGACCTTTACATTCATCCTCCAACATGGTTTCTATACTGAAAAAATGATTTAGTACGTCGGCTTTGACATACGGATGATTAAGGTCCTGCCCCATATAAAACTGGTGTACAATCGTAATTAAGTAACTAGGCTACCCCCCATTGATTTAGCTTTCTAACTGAATGAGAATTATACAGCCATTACATTAGTGAATTCTTTTACAATTGTACACCATCCTATGATGTATATAAATAGGGATATCTTGGATAATTTATAATCCAAGTGTTTGACATGGTGAATTTCTTCTTTTTTAAATAGCGTAATATGACTCAAAGCGTTATTGTATGGAATCCTCTATAAGAAAAACCGGGCGAAAACCATGCTCGGTTCTTTTTGTTTAGATAATATCCGTTATTTTGTACACTATGCCATGTACACAAAACTCAGGGTACATCTCTCCTCCACATTGTTCGCATGAAAACATGTGGAGTTGTTGGGTCAATAAGCTCTTGTTGTCTTACATAATGCCACTTTTATAACTTGGATCTATTATATGTCATTCCCCTTCTGTTCACTTGATGTTATGGTCGTCAAGCTACTTCCGTACTATGAGAATTTCTGACTACTTCACCCGTTCTTCGTCACTTCGGATTACCCTTATAGACTAGAACCCTGCCTGTTCGGTAAGGTGAAGTCCTCACGGGGTCATCACATTTCCCTTCTAGGTATACCCTGCACCAGCACGCTATAAGTCACATTTTCTCGTTCTGACTTCTAAAGAAAATTCCTTTTAAGTGGGCTTCCTCACTTTTCGAAAAGTCACCAACTTATCTCGTCACCGTGCTTCACACTTATTGCATTAGGGTCTACCAATTCACCTGCGGATCTCTCACTTTCCGCATCTCCTTCAGACAATACCACACGATGCTGCCCTAGATTAGGCTTCCCAAGCTAGGTCAGTCTCTTAGGTATAAACTTTCACCATCTGGGATTCAAATTGATTATCCTCTCTAAGTCGTTTCATCGAAATGACGTCTCTTTCAGATAATGAAAAGAAGAATGTTGACTAAGTCAACATTCCACGCGACTGCCCATCGCACAAAAAGTCAGCCCCTTCAAAGGCTGACTTTTTAATTTACTTTTTTAAATAGTTAATGACTTCGATGAGTGATTTTGCATAGTCTTTATCGATCTTTCTGTCACTATGCAATCTTACTTCAAACTCAAGAGTATTTAAAAGTGTACACCTAACCATTTTCAGCTTTGCTTTTTGTGCTGTTTGTGCTTTCGCTGAAAGACTTTTATATATCCCTTTATTTGTAATAAGTCCTTTTTCATACCCTTTATCAAGATATTCATCTAAATGATTCAAATCCATTTGTACAACAAGAGTGAATTCCTTCACACTCTCATTACCTGCTTGGTCAGCTGCTTTTACAACGATTGTGTGATTTCCACGTGCTAATGTAAAAGGTTCTACTTTAATTGGATTCGACACTTCGTTTCCATCCAAAGTAATTGTAACTTTAGCTACACCACTGCCTTCGTCCGTCACTTCTACGTTTTGTTCAAAGGATTCGTACGGATAGATGCTTAATGGATTAATATCTTTAATTACTGGACCAGTTGCATCGGCAATTTTAAAATGATCAAAACTTAATGGTTTTAGCTGGTATACATCTTTAAAAATAGATGAGATCCCCGTGATATTTAGCACATCACCATTTTTATATTTTTTTGAAAACTCATCATAGGTAACACCCGTACGCTCATCGACACGAATTCGCGTCGATTTTCCATCCTTCGTTGCATCGAATTCAAATGCACGACCGGCAACCGCTAAATTTCCAATTTTCACATTTTCTAATTGTACAAGCTGCCCTTGATTTGCATCTCCTAGTTCAGTCACAACTTTTGCTTCAGGTACGGGTTTTGTTCCTGTTTTTTCAATTGCTACTGGATTTGTTAGCTCAAGTTCATTATTATACACTTCTGTTGTTGCAGTAATTTTTAAAACATCACCTACTTGATAACCCGCTTCATTTTGGAAAACATAAATTCCAGCAGTATCATCCTGTAAATAGAACCCTTGTCCACCAAAGGCACCTGGTTTAGAAGTAACAACACCTTCAATCGTTACGGTTTTTCCAACCTGTGCTGTTCTTGCATCTTGAATTGAAATTTTTTCCGGTAAATTCGGTTTATCATCTGGCAATGGCTCAGCATTAACATTATCAACAGTTACCGCCTCTGTAATGATATTTTTGCTGCCGCTTTTTAGTCGTAAGCTTGCAGCACCTGATTTCGCAGGATTGATTTTTACAGTTAAATCCTTACTTGCATGGCCCGTCTTATCAACCGTAACAGAAAACTCCGAGCTATAATTGTAAGAAGTTGGCCACGTGCCGTCCTCATTTTGGAATTTCGCGATTTGCTCTCCACCAGTTAAATAGATCCCTGCTTTTAATCCAGAAACAGTTTGTCCAGGAGCTAAATGATCAACTGATACACGAATTTGGAATTCTTGCTGATTTGGCAATACAGCTTGGTGTACAAATGAATATTCCGCGTTTACTTCAGGAGGCTTGGATGACCCGTAAGATCCTGGAGCAAATGTACTGGAATCATACCACTTATAACCTGCAGCAGGTGGTGACCATGGCTCCGGTTGTGGTTCCGTTGACTTACTCGGAATTTCCATATCTAGAATTGGAGACTCTTTATCTAAAGGAATTTTCCCTTCGAAACTTGTATAATCTTCATCCATAGCTAACCAGTCAATTATATTTGTTAAAAGAACAGCATCATCTTGTTCTTTAAATCCATTATACGTTGTTTTCTTTGCACCGTTTTCTTCACGTACATATTTTGGAGTGGCATCCTCAACCGGGGAAGAATCACCAATAAATGCAGCTTTTCCTTTTCCAAGTTTTGAAATTGCTGCATAGGCGCCCTCATCCACACCGCCGCCAAAATATACACCTTGATCGACCGCATTATTCCATTTATCTTTAGAAGATAATGATGGAAGGTAAACTAGACCTTTTGCACGTTTTGGATCCGTAATAGCAACCGTGGACCCGGCATGGACCGCAACAGAATCAACACCGCTAGTAATTCCAAAAGTACTATTTGGAGAAACGATTGTTGTTGCATTTACATCGCCGACCGCGTTATAGCGAAAACGAAGTCCAAAGTTATCAGATAACCAATCAGAGCTCTCTACACCTTGCATGGCAAGTGAGTTAGCTTCTTCAGTCGACATGCCTTTGGCAGGATTTTCGAATGCACCTCGACGATAGCCATTGAACACTTCAGAAGCATCCCAACGGTTTTTGTTACGATCCGCATTGTAGTGATCGGCAATAAAGAAAATACTTCCGCCTGTTTGTACATATTGAATCATTGCATTTTGTTCAGATTTTTTATACGGAATATTTGCTTCTCCAATCACAAATACATCATACGCTTTCAAATCATCATACGTAATTGGTGTCGTCTTACGAAGTTCTTTTACATAGTAACCTTTTTTTGCAATGGCATTTCCAAAATCAGAAAATCCCCCATCAATGACCCAGTCAGCCGCACCAGCTGTTTGACCGTGGGTGTTATCAAACAATACCTTTTTCCCATTATCATTCACAGGTTTAATCTCAGGTGCTGGATCATTCGGACCCTCAGCATGTACAGCTTGCAACCCAGACAGGGATGGCAAAGTTCCTACTACTAGAATTGCCATGACGACCTTTAAAAACAGGCTTTTTACCTTCTTCATATTTTACCTCCCATAGGAATTTAGTAATATGACACATTTTTCTACTAAAATCATAGAAATGTGACATACCTAAAACTACTTTATCAACATTTTTTTCATTCACATATAGGGCAAAACACCTGAAAAACGTAAAGATTTGATTAATAATTAGGACTATTATAATAGGCCTGAAAATAAACATACTTGAACAAAAAAAACAGTCTCATTATGTAAACGAGACTGTTTTTCTTTTCCGTTATTGTATGTGCAATTAAGCTAGTTGAGAAATGTTACTCAATAACCGGCAGAATTCTTGTTTCTTTGTCCATGTCTGAATGACAAAGCGGGCATTTCGGTTTTTCATCTAAACTGAACGCTTCTCTCATCCACCCTTGGCAGCTATCACTTGTACAGGACCAAACATTTGTTTCGACTTCGGGAACAGGCTCTTTCTGGCCTTTAAAATATGCCATAATGATTCTCCCTTCTATGTACTACTATTAGTATATCCTATTTAAGAAATTTAAGATATATTATTGAATTCTTTTTACATTTTAGTAAAATTTCACAAAGCTAAAAGGAAATCAGCATACTTGCCGATTTCCTTAATTTTCAGTTTACAACCAAGCTGCTCCAACAATAATAAGAAGGATGAACAATACTACGATTAGTGCAAATCCGCCACCTCTGCCGTATCCGCCACCGTAGCCATAACCGCCATAACCGCCGCAGCCACAACCGCCACCGAAGCCTCCGTAACCAAACATCAATCGATCCACTCCTTTAATAAAATTTTGTTAGTACAGATACGCTGCTCCAACAATGATTAACAAAATAAATAGGACGACGAGCAATGCGAATCCTGTTCCAAAACCTGCTCCACCCATTTATAACCACCTCCTCTTTCCTTTACACTTATAGACTATGGAAAAATGACTCAGTGCGATTGGGGATATGACTATTTTTAAAAATTTAGGCTCTTTTAAAAGTGCTATTCAGTCATGGTGAAATTTCTATAAAAATGGACAGCTTCCGATAAGAAAGCTGCCCTTTTTCGTATTTTTTTCAGATCCTTTTTGCTAATAGCATCAGTGTCATATCATCCATTGGCGGATTATGTAGTCCTGCCCTAACATCTCGATAATACCGCTGCAAAGGACTTTTTTCTGACAAGCTTCTTGCACCGACAATGCGCATCGCAAGATCAACAATTTCTACTGCCTGATTCGTCACCGCTAATTTAACCGCCCCAAGTTCCGGTCCCATTTGATTTTGTATTTCCGGTGAGGATTCATCCCACATTTTTGCTACTGAATATAAAAAGTGACGAGATTGCATAAGTTTCAGCTCGATTTCTCCTAATTTATGTTGGATGGCAGGTAACTCAAAAATAGGGTGAGACAAACTATTCGGCGTGTAATTTTTTGCGAAAAGAACTGCCTCCCGCTTTGCCGCTTCTGCTATTCCTAAATAACAGGCAGGAATATGAAGCAGATAGCCAGTCGCTGCCTTTTTGCGATTAGAAAGTTTTTCAGTTAAGTAGTCTAAAGGAATGCTCACATTTTCTAACACTAAATCATGACTCCCAGATGCTCTCATGGCCACACTATCCCATGTTTCCTTAATAGAAACGCCGTCTGAGTCTCGGGGAATTAAAAAGAAGGCAACATCATTTGTTTCCTCGATCGTTGCAGAAACAACAAAAAAATCCAGCATTGGCGCCATCGTTGAAAATGTCTTTCTTCCATTAATTAGCCATTTATCTCCAAGTTTCACCGCGCTTGTGAGCGGTTTTCCGCCTCTTGTTGGGCTTCCTGTTTGTTCTTCTGTTGCACACACATTAAGTAGCGCCCCCTCGCTCACTTTCCGACAAATATAGGAAAATAGTTTTTCCTCCCACGGACGGTTTTTTGTTAAATTCATCATTAGTCCCATATGCCAGCCGATGGATAAAGCAGTTGCGCCATCACCGATAGCAATTTCCTCCTGATATCGAACAAACTCGTATAAAGGAATCTCTCCCCCGCCAAACATCTTAGGTGCAGTAAGTTGTGTATAGTTGATCCCTTTCAAATCGCGGATATTTTCAAATGGAAAACGTCCTTCTTGGTCATTTTTTACTGCACGTTTTTTAAAAACAGGAATAAATTCTCTAATTGCATCCAACCGTTCATCTATCGTTTGTAAAGCTAGTAAATCCATTGACTGCACCTCTCTCATCAAAACTATATCTTCATTTTAACGATTCTTATATTTAATTTCTACTGAATAGGTCGGAATTAAGTGAAATAAAATAGATACAAATTTTCAAAATGAGACCCTTTATAAATGGTAAAATAAAATAAAAAAGGTAGTTCGCCATGATTATTCTTATATTCCTATTGATTGCAGCGCCCATTACTGTATTTATTCACGAGCTTGGTCATGCATTAGGTTCCTATTTGATGAAAGCAGACAAAATTGAACTGAATATTGGTGCTGGACCTAAACTGTTTTCTATTCAGAATAGAAAATGGTCGATTTGTGTATACATTTTCTATATGCTTGGTGCACACACTGCAAGTGAACGATATCCATATTTTTCAAAAACGGAGCAGATTGTGATTTCAGCGTTCGGACCTTTGCTTAACGGTGTTATTGGGCTGATTGTCCAGCAATGGAACCCTGTTGATCATTTAGGAATCTGTCAATTATTTGCACTATTTAACTTCTGGCTTTTCTTTATTAATCTCATCCCATTTCGATTTGGGGTAAGACAGTCGGATGGATATACGATTTTAAAAGCTATGCGGCAAAAATAAAAGGGTCAAGAACATCGCTTGACCCTTTTATTTTTACATATAATGAATATTATTTTTATTTTTTTCTAAAACCTTTTTATTGAATTCATCCCCACCGTCGACATTCGCGCTATGAAATACTGGCGGAGTAACTCCAGCTTTTAATAGATTATTAACGGTTTCAATTACAATCGAATTCACGATAAACGATCCGATAATGGTTGAAGTAGGGCCAATTTTTTGATCCATTCCTTCTAAAAGCATAGAGGAATCTTCAAAATCTCCACAATTATCAATAACAATATCAACGACTTCATACAGATTTTTTCCACTTTCATGTCTGGATGAAACTTGAGAGGAATACGTAATATTGGTAAGCCCAATCGTTGTTAACCCTTTTTCCTTAGCCGCTAGTGCCATATCAACTGATACCGGATTTCTACCAGAAACGGAATGGATTAATATTGTGTCTCCACTTTTTGCTGCAGTAGAATTGAAGATTTCCTTTCCAAATCCATTCATTCTTTCCATTTGTGATGTTAATGTAACTGGACGGGTATTTAACATTAATGTCGGATTAAGAATTGGGTTAATAACAGCTAAGCCGCCTGTACGGTAAAACAACTCTTCTGCAATAATTCCAGCATGAGATGCCCCAAACACATAAATCGTGTTTCCATTTTTAATAGATTCAGAGAAAGCTTTTGCTGCCTTTAGAATCTG
Source organism: Heyndrickxia sp. FSL W8-0423 (assembly GCF_038009395.1). Classification (NCBI taxonomy): domain Bacteria; kingdom Bacillati; phylum Bacillota; class Bacilli; order Caryophanales; family Bacillaceae; genus Heyndrickxia; species Heyndrickxia sp. FSL W8-0423. Next base: position 514,221 of record NZ_JBBPBE010000001.1, read on the forward strand.
ATCATATTGGGTGTCTAGTACTTGTGCTGTAATCTTATTTACATGTTGATAATATTCTTGAACATAGTTTCTCAAGTTCAAACGCCTCCACTAAAATAATTTTCCGAGAGCCCCAGAAATAAATGCCCATAAAGATAAATCATTTCCTCCGAACACGATAATCCATTCTGATACAGTATGCTGTAAGAACGGTATCGAAATTCCTACGAGTAAAATCATCAATACACCAGCAACCGCTGATCCAATAATCGCACCTCTTAAACCACCGGTTCCATTACCGATAACCGCAGCTGTCCCAATTTCAAAGAAACATGTAATCGTTAAAGGAACAATGGCATATGGAAATAAACCAGTTCCACCTATGATAAATAAGGTAATTGTTGAAGTTACCATTGAAACGAGGAAACCGATAATAACGGCATTTGGTGCAAATGGGAAAATAATTGGACAATCCAATGCTGGCACAGCATTCGGAATGACTTTATCAGAAATCCCTTTAAATGCTGGAATAATTTCAGAAAGCATCATACGTACACCTTGAAGTAGGATCGTTAAACCAGCTCCAAATAAAACACCTTGTAATAATGAAAAGGTTACTAAACTTTTATCTTCTCCAAAGATTTTGTCTACTTGATCGCCGCCGATTAAAAAGCCGACAATTAAGTACACGATAAACATAACTAATGAAGAAGTAATTGTGATTTCACGTAAAAATTCGATTTGCTTAGGAAACTTAATGTCCTCAGTTGATTTTTTCTTATTTCCAAAGGCCATTCCAAGAAGTCCTGAAACAATGGATAATCCAATTGTCGGATGACCAAGTGTAAATGAATCTCCACCTGTTACTTTTTTAACAAATGGTTTAATTAGTGCTGGTGCAATTATGAAATATAACGCAGCAAATATAGTAGCGAAGATAACAATTCCTGCACCCTTTAAGCCACTTTCAACCGCTGTTGCAGTGAAAACAAATGGGAACCAAAACAACATATGCCCGGTTAGGAATACATTTTTCAATGGAGTAAAACGAGCAACGATAATATTTATTAAAAAGGCAAGAAGCATTGACAGCCCGATTTGACTTCCATAAGTACTAAGAAATTTATCTGCTCCAAGAGGATGTAAAGATTTTTCCGCTGGAATTTTATATAGATCATTAAATGCATCAGATAATGGTGTGATTGAGCTTATTAAAATATTTGTACCTTGTGTCAATATGACAACACCAATAACAGTTTTTAATGTTCCACTAATAATATCTGAAAAGTTTTTCCTTTGAATAATTAATCCAAGGGCCGCAATTATTCCTAAGAATAGTGCGGGCTCACGTAGGATTTGGTTAACAATAAAGTTAATAATTTGCATAGTCTATTATCCCCTTTGAATTATGAAAGCAAGCTTTGAATAACAGGCAATCCTTTTTCTTTGATTTCATTTTTATCAATAAAATTATTTACTTTAACGACTGGAACCGTTGCAGTTTGCGATAATTTTTCTCCTAACTCATTAGAAGTAAAAATAATGTCACAAGGAGTTGATGCCGCAGAACCAACATCTGCTGTAGAAACCTTTGCAGTCATTCCTTCTTCCTTCAATACCTCGTCAATTTTCATTTTTAATACCATTGAAGACCCTACGCCAAATCCACAAACCGCAATTATGTTTAAATTTTTCATGATTATCATTCTCCTTTAAATTCATTATTTAAAATCTGAAATACCTCTTCATTACTATTACTATTATTTAAAACACTTAAAACCGTATCCTTATCTAACAAACTCGCTAAATTAGTCAGCTGTTCTAAATGTCCGCCACTTTCAGTCGCACAAAAGGCAAAAACAATATTTACCGGATCATTGTGCTCGCTTCCAAAAGCGACAGGTTGTTTCAGCGTAATGATACTAATATCATTTCTTTTTACTTTGTCGCTAGGTCTTGCATGGGCAAGAGCAATATGAGGGGCAATTACAATATATGGTCCCAATTCATGAATAGCATTCACCATATCCTCAATATAGTCGGAACCAATACTTTTATTTGCTAGAAGTAATTGCCCGGCCTTCCGAATCGCTTCCTCCCAATTTGCTACCTCTTGCTGAACTTGAATGTTTTGCATCTTTATCAGTTGAGACATATCAAACATCACCTTGCTGTTTCATTATTTAATTTCAAAATTTCTTGAATGCGTTTTGAGCTTTTTAAGATTTCCAAATTATTGTTTTCCTCGAGAATTTGGACAAGTTGAATAAATAAGTCGGACTCAGACATTGTAGAACAGATAACAAATATTAGTTGAACCATTACCTTCTCCGAATCGCCAAACGGGATTGGTTTATCTAATGCAAGAAGACTTGCGCCATCCTTCAATACACCTTCCTTTGAAGATGCATGTACAATAGCCACTTCTGGAATAAACACCATATATGGACCTAATTCCTCAACTGCACGAATCATTGCATGAGTATACTGATTGGTTATAAAGCCATTTTCTATAAGTGATTGACTAGCAAGTCTAATCGCATTTCTCCAGCTATCCACATCCCCATGTAATTGAATATGGTTCATTGGAATAAGATCACCTAACTCATGGTAATCCTTTAAAGGTAGCTCTGTTCGAATCAATTCGTCCATTTGCTTTTGATACGTTTTCTTAAAAACTAGTTTTTTTAAGGTCATCAGTTCTTCAGGTTCCAAAAGTGGATTAACGACTACAACCTCATAATCCTTTATCGTTAAAGGTACGGTTGAGATAATAAAATCAAACTCTTGATCCATGTATTGATCGAGATTAGACATACTAATTGGTCCGAAAGCCTTTAACTCTGGAAGCATTATCTTTAATCGAGTGGCCAATAACGAAGAAGTCGCTAATCCTGATCCGCAAACAACTAACGCTGTAGGCATATATCCTGAAAAGGAGTGTCTTTCATAACTCGCACCTAAATGCATAGCAATATAGGCTATCTCCTCTTCCGGTAATTGAAAATGATACAATTCTTCAATTTTCAATAATGCTTTACGAGTAATTTCAAAGATAAAACGATATTTGTACTTTACTTGCTCCGTTAAAGGGTTTTCAATTTTTTGGTGATTGAAAAGTCGATGCAAGGCAACCTGCAGATGCACCATTAAACCATTCATAAACTCTAAATCCTGTTTAAAATTGATTCCTAAGCGTTTTTCCACTTCAGTCGCAAATAAATAAGTGATTTGGTACGCATCTTCTTGCTTACTGAAAGGAACATCTCCTATCGGATAAACAGACACTTTAGCTCCCTTTACTTGTTTCAATAAATATACAACTTCATCGTCCTCAAGAGTGATGTGAAAGATGGACTGATATATTTCTTTTAATTGCTGAAAATCCTTTGTCTTTAAAAATTCCTTTTTCTCAACAAATGGATAGTCAGCGATATACCCTCTTTGTAATCGAGTATGTTGAAAACAAAGAATTAAATAAAGCTCGTCTAATGAATCGTCACTAAATTGAATAGATAAATGGTTCTCAAAGTCCTTCGTAAACCTTTTAGACAAATGAAGCAGTTCCTCATCAAACTGCTGAAAGATATACTGCTTTGATAGTGCTGATAATGTAATTGCTTCATTAAATAAGGATGCAAAAGCATTTCGAATATCTAATTCATTTCCAACAGGAGATATCCCACGAGAAGGTTTTTTCTCGACCTTTACACCGTATTGATTAAACAGTTCTTCCACGTTCTCCATATATTGAAAAACTCTATTTTTACTTATTTGAAACGTTTCACCTAGGCTTTCAAGGGTGGTATTCTGTTCTAAAAGAATTTGAATACTGAGCATATAGATGAGATCCTTTTTCGTTACTACATAATGATTTAACTGTAAAAGCTCATTTATTATCCTTGAAGTCTTTTCAGGACTTATCTCGAGGTATATTCCTTTTCCAGGCTTCCGAATTAAGGTAACATCATATTCTTTTAAGAAACTTTCAATAAAGTCGAGATCATACCTTATCGTTCTTTCACTTACTTCATACAACTCAGCTAACTGCTTGACATTAATATAATCCGCTTGACCTAAAAGCTGTTTCAGAATATCCATCTGTCGTTTCGTTAAGGAAATCATCTGCTCACATCCTTTACATTTTTATTGTAATCCTTTTCAACCGCCACATTAATAACTAAGTATTTCCGCAGATGTGGCAATAAAAAAAATAAGTCATCTATACTCGATGACTTATCCACTATACTACATACATATTTATCTCCAACTACAATGCGATTTATTTTCGCCTTCTTGATCTAACCCTTTTTCTAATTGTTGCATTCTAATATCGAACAAACTTTGTTCATATCCCGTATTGATCTTGGATTCAAGTTGCTCCATGTAGCGCTCTGTTTCCTCGAAACGATTGGTAGCTTTACCAACAACTGATTGATCAAGGACAGTGTTAACTTTGGCGTTCGCTTTCATTGCATTTTCTTTCCCCATCAATTCCATCCGTTTAAAATGCATATCCTTTAATTTCAGCTTCATTTCGCGATGTCTCTTTTCAAGGTCTTCTAATTGGACTGTCACTTGTGTGTAGGCCTCTTTCAATCGAGTGACTTGATCATTGTACATTGCTTCTTCATGTATCGCTGTTTCATAAAGGGATTCTTCGTTAGCTGCTAATGCGATTTTCGCTTGTTTTTTTCTTTTTTCCGCCATAAATTCAGCCTGTTGCAATTCACGGTAAAATTCTTCTTTCAACATATACTGTCTCTCAATTAATTTGCCTACTTTATTTGTTTCATTTTCACTTTCACGTAGATATTGATTCAATAATGCGATTGGATTTTTCTCTTCCTTCTTATCCATTACGGCGTTAAGGTCAGCTAATACGGTGTTTTTAATTTTTTCGAATAATGTTGTCATTTTTATAATCTCCTTTTTAAAATTTTCCTTTAATGTCATTCCATTGTTGGTCAAAGCTTGTAAATGGATCTTTCGATGATTGGGTTGGCTTTTCTTCCTTTTTCCAATTTTTATATCCTACATAAAGAAGGTATAAAGCTAATATCCCCGCAATTGCTGGTAGATTTGAAAAAGTAGCACCTACAGCAATTACCCCAATAATCGCCCATAACAATTTCCCTCCAAATGAATCGGATTTTAGAAATTGCTTCAGTGAAAAATAGGCAATCGCCACACTAACTGCTAATCCGATAATATTTCCTATACTCGCTAAAGCAACAATCCCTAACACACCCGCTAAAATAAACATCAAGAATTTTTTCATTTTCATTTCCCCTTTCGATACTTTAATGATAATGAAATCCTTTCAATCGATTAACAATCTCGAGCTTTATTTTTTTATCGGACTTAAGGCTTAATTAGCGAAAAAATTTTCAGTAATAATATGAAAGGACAACCTTCTAAACACAGAAAGGTTGTCCTTTTTCTTTTGAAATAGTTCATTTTTAATTATTTTCTACCGCTTCTACAACGATTCAGTCTTTAGCCATTAATTGTCTTCTCTTCTTCCCATGAAATCCGCTGTTAAAAAATCGTATGGGAGATGGAATTTTTCATTATTTATCAATAATTCTTGCAAATCATCCTCATCTTTGACGCTTTCTTTAATTTTATCCATTTCCTTATGGATATTCTCCATTTTCCTATCTAGTAAAGTAGAAGAAATTGCTGCGTCTTTTAAATCATCTTTAATTTTTTGGGGAACCTCTTTATTGTATTTATAATAAATTTTATGCTCCAAACTCGCCCAAAAATCCATTGCGATTGTACGAATTTGAATCTCTACATATACTCGTTCTTCTCTATCAGACATAAAGATAGGAATTTTGATAATTAAATGTAAACTTTGATAGCCATTAGGCTTAGGATTTTTTATATAATCCTTCACCTCAACTACTTCTATATCCTTCTGATTTTGTAACATGTTGCTGATTTCATAAATGTCCGATATAAAGGAACAAGTAATTCGAACCCCAGCTATGTCACGTACCTTTTCCTTTATTGTAGGTAATGAAAAATCATATCCTCTTTTCTTAACCTTTTTTAATATGCTTTTCGGAGATTTTATCCGCGACTTTACGTGTTCAATCGGATTATAATCATGCATAATTTGAAATTCTTGTTTTAAAATGTCAATTTTCGTATTTATTTCATCCAAAGCAAATTTATATCCCATCATAAATCGAAGTATTTCAGTTTTCATGAATTTCATTTGCTTTCTATCATCGATTTCTATTACTCCCATTTCATTTTTCTCCTTTATGCTAAAAACACTATATCTATATATTAGTTTTGTTCCATTTTTATCATTGGTCTTTTACACATTGTGACATTTATTCCTTGCTTCTGTAATTTAGAAATTAACTTTTTTACATTCTTCAGATAAATTGACTTTTCCTTCATCTGTATTCACATTATTATGACACGGTGTCATTATTATGTATTTAAATATTAAATGACACTGTGTCATTTGTCAACAGAGTGCATCCACTATGCCATTTCAAATTTCGCTCTATTTTCGATATAATATATAAACCTACTTACTCAAAAAAGGCAAATTAAATTCATTCAGGTTTGAAACTCCGTCAATCAGCTTAACGATTTCTTTGATCTCAAATCCTCTACCTTCTTGATAAAACACTGAAGATGTATTATCTGACCTATGTTGCACGTGAATAACTGGCCAATTGATTTCTCGCCAGTACTTTAGTATTTTTCTTATATTTAATTCTGCTTCTGGATTATTTCGTAGTCCCCATTTTTCATCTTCAATTGCTTTTTGTACATCATTAATACTTAATGCTGCATTATGCATATTGTGCCTGCTGAATGATACGAATTTTTCTTTGTAAAATATATTAAATGTAACAAACTTTTCCTGTTAGTTACACAAGAAAAATGGACTTCCTCCCCAACCTGTCCTACTAAACATAACAGGTGTAGCAATATTATTATGTTGTCATAGATTCTAATTTCATAATGGCTCCAAAATACTGGGAAGCGGTAGTAAAAGTAATAAACGAAAGTAGCTCACTAATTTCTGCTTCCGAAAAATACCCTCTCAATATATCAAATTGAGCATCTGATATATCCCCTTTTTGTTTTATAAAAACCTCAGCAAAACCTACTGCAATAGATATTTTTTCATCGAACAAATGAGGTTCAGGTTTTCCTTTTGCCTTGCAATACTCACAACCATTACTATGCGCTAACGTTCTCCTAACTTGTTCCTTTAGTTGAGATGATAGATTCATATCTTTTCCCAGCACTTCCCCTAATTGATTCCATCCATTTAAGATATCTATATTATGGCCTAAAAGTCTTTGAAAAGGTGTCTCTCCAAATTCAGATTCATTAATTCTTGCCATCATTACTACCTCCTTGTAGTATTAACTTTACCGAATAACTTTAAATAATCACATTAAATATTACATTCATTTTACATATATTCTTTTAAAAACTAATGCAAATTGGAGGATTTTATTAAAAATGCAAATTGATACAATTGATAAGAAAATTATTGATGAATTAAGCAAAAATAGTCGATTATCGATGAGTGAACTTGGAAGAAGAATTAATTTATCTTCCCCATCTGTAACAGAGCGGGTAAGGCGAATGGAATCATTTGGAGTAATAAAGAGATATACATTAGAGGTTGACTACGGTAAACTAGGGCTCCCTATTCAATGCATTATAGAAGCAACTATCAAAAATGGCGATTATCAATCTTTTAAGAAATATATTGAGGGTCTTTCAAATGTAGAGTTTTGTTACCGAATTGCTGGAAATGCTTGCTATATGCTTAAAATGCAATTCGAGACATTTGCTAAAGCAGAAGAATTTATTGATGATGTAAATCCTTATGCTCATACGGTAACACATTTCATTTTTTCTAAAATTGAGACGAACTTAAGAATCGGATCGGACTGATTTTAATCAATCAATGTACACCTATCTACCTATGATGCTTAATAACGTTATGGAAATTTAATAAAACTGAATAGTGGTCTCCAAATTGTAGAGAAGAGCGATTATTTATTGTAATTGAAATGAAAAAGGAAATTCAAAATAATGTTTAAAGGGGCTGGGACATAACTAGCTTCAAATATGGTATAATTTTTAAACTTAAGGATCCTTCTTTCTGTATAATTTTGTTGTGGTGACTTAATTTTATCAGAAGTGGTCCTTATTTTTATTCAAAAAATAATTAAAGCCGGTGAAAATTTACTTGTCGTAAAATTTCACCGGCTTTTTCATCTCAGAGGTGGGTTTTGTCCCAACCTCTTTTTCTCATAGGATTTAAATCTATTAGACAAACATGGATTTTCTATTTTTCTATATGTTTGTCCATTCCTTAAAATTAAGATTTACATAATGTAATAGTGGATAGATATAGTATCCATTTTAAGAGTAGGAGGTGTTCAAAATGGGAGGCACTGGTATGGGATTTGCTTTAATCGTAGTATTGTTCATCCTCCTTATCATTGTAGGAACTTCTTTCTCTGGAGGCGGTTATTAATGTCTTAAGTGCAATTAATATTAATAGAACTAGGGGGTGACTAATAAATGTCTTATGGTTACGGTGGTTATAGCTATGGGGGAACATCTTATGGTGGTAGCTCCTTCGTTTTAATCGTTGTGTTGTTTATTTTGCTTATCATTGTAGGAACTTCTTTTTGGTCATAATGAGTGAATAAATATGAAGTGAACTTCCCTCTAAAAGGACAGCTGCTTCTGTCCTTTTGTTTAACACAAAAAGATAGGAAGTGGAAAATGAATCCAATGATGAGATATCGAGGCGAACCGGTTGAAGTGCGAATGCGCGACGGGAGAGTGTATCGGGGAGTCGTTGATGGGGATCCACCTCCAGGAGGATTCTTTTTAAGGTCTGGTTTTGGCAGAAGATTTATACCATTTGCAGCAGTTATTTTCGTCTTTTCATTTCGCTTTAGAAGACGTATTTTTTAAATTGCTCAAAAAAACTATTTAAATTCATTCTTGGACCTGCTTGAAAAACAGGTCCTATTTTTCATATATCATACCTTACCAAAACTTAGGGATGTGAAACAGACCGTTAGCCATCTATGAAGAGTACGTATTTTTTTCATTAACGAATACAATTACTGCAAATGTAATGAAATTTTCCGAAAACGAGGAATATATTGTAGTTGATAAGAAAGTGAATTTTATCTAGAAATTTTCCACAGCTTTACAAATCAAGGGAAGGTGGAGTAGCTTAATGGATATTCCGATTACAGGTTTAATTTTTCATTCACCTAATTCTAATTTGGATTCTGAGCATTCACATGTTTTATATCTTACTTCGTGGGATGGGAGGCCTCTTCATAAACATCATTTTTCCGGTGTGACTTCTTTTAACGTTGGACATGAGCATAGATATGCAGGTACAACTAAACCTGCTCCAAGTGGAGTTCCTCATACACATGAATACTTTACAGTTACATCCTTTGATGATGGACATAAACATGAAATTCGAGGTGTCACAGGACCGGCAATTGCCTTGCCCGATGGAGGCCATTACCATAAATTTCATGGCGTAACCACAGTTAACGGCTCCCACCCTCATTCACATAAATATAGTGGCAATACTAGTCCAAGTAGCTAAGGCCGTTTAAGAATTATTGTAAATACAAAAATGAACTACAATTAACGTAATGTTAAATCCAATTATGATGTATATACCTACTCTATATATTTTTATGATTCATATAAAAATCTGCTTGGACTAACATATACTTTTTTCTAAACTCATCCAACAGAAGCGCTAATTTTATACTTAACTAAATATACAGGCATACATAATAGAAACCTCTAAGATTAGTCCAGAGGCTTTTTTTCATAAAAGTTGTCGTAATGTTATATATTCACCAGATTAGGGATTTAAGTTTTTAATAACTTATGAAAAAGATTTTATTATTTCATATAATAAGATATTAGAAATAGAGATCGTTACAGGAAGAGGCATTTGCCGACCTTTTTTAATATACTGACTTAATGCCGACCTTTTTTAATATACTGACTTAATAAAGTGAGAAAAAGGGCATTCGAATGAGTTCAATTCGATTGCCCTTTTCTATAAACTTATACAACTTTACTCAAAACTAATTACTAATTCATATTTTGTTCAAACATAAGCCTTCATTTTACGAAAACCTAGAGTTGAGGTCACAATTTCAACTATTTATATTGTAATCATTATGGCGGAGAAGGTGGGATTTGAACCCACGCGGGCTGTTAACCCCTAACGCATTTCGAGTGCGTCCCCTTCAGCCTCTTGGGTACTTCTCCAATTTACTTTTATTATATAGTAAACCCTGATCGTATGACAAATGAAATACTCACACTTCTCATATTTTTTAGTGGAATAATCAACCAGTATTTCGGTTAAATTATCATTAATTACGTACATATAAAAGGAGGAATCCTCAATGGAAAATATCGATTTTCTATCCTTTAAAGAAGACTGGACATATATTAAAAGAATGTTAATTAGTGTGGCAGTTCAATTAGAAGACAATCATGATTATATACGAGAACGTGCAATAGGAGACTTGATCGATATTATTCAAGAAATGGATAAACGGGAGCCTAAGAAAGATTAGCTCCCATTTTTTTATTTTTTAAATTATATCGAAATAATTTATGACACATAATTGGTCTATACATCTTAATAACTTTATACTATTCTAAAATAGTAATTAGCTTTATTTTTAGGAGGGGCGTTATGCTTTCATTTTTACAGAAAATCGGTAAATCACTTATGCTTCCGATTGCTGTGTTACCCGCAGCTGGTTTGCTCCTGCGACTTGGATAACCAGATTTACTAAATATCAAATTCATTGCCGAAGCAGGAAATGCATTTTTCGGTAGTATGACATTGGATGCAGCCCATGATCCAGGTGCGGTCTTTAGTAAAGAAAAAGCCCTTTATAATAATAAAGGACCTCTCATAAGTAAAATTGATTTTAAAATTATTGAGTAACTAAATTCGATGTCCCCACTCTTAGATCTTTTACTATTTGTCCATCTTTCATAACAGCAACAATATTCGTTTGATCTTCAAGTGATGAAATATTTGCAAGTGGGTCCACTTTTGTAATGACAAGGTCTGCTAGTTTTCCTTCCTCAACTGTACCGAGCTTGTCTTCCCAGCCAAGGCATTCTGCAGCTACTTTTGTCGTGGCAACGATTGATTCCATCGGACTCATACCAATGCTGCACATTAGATTTAATTCACGAAGATTGCTTCCGTGTGGCATCACCCCTGCATCAGTACCCATTGCAATTTTCACACCAGCTTTGAAAGCCTTCGAGACACTTTCATGGTGAATATCTATCACTTCTAATGATTTTTGAATGGCATGTTCCGGCATATTGTCGCTATTTTTCCCTTGCTCTAATACCGCTACTGGTGCTAGTAATGTTGGTACTAAATATGTACCATGCTTCAACATTAACTCAATCGCTTCATCGTCCAGGTAAATCCCATGCTCGATGGAATGAATCCCAGCACGAACAGCATTCTTAATCCCTTCTGCACCTTGTGCATGAGCCATTACTTTAATGCCACGGCGGAATCTCGCCTCTTCAACGATAATCCTTAGTTCTTCTTGCGAAAATTGCGTAAACTCCGGATGGTCTGTTGGGCTCATTACCCCACCTGTTGCATGAACTTTAATAATATCCGCACCCGCTCGCAGCATTTCTCTTACCTTTTGACGAACTTGTTCCGGCCCATCACAAAATCCGCTTGGCATTCCAGGGTAAGAAGGACTAGTCGTATCAATTCCTGAGCGGGTCCAGTTATCCCCATGACCACCCGTAATCGTCAGTGGATTGATGCTTACTTGCATACGAGGGCCAAGTACAAGCCCGTCCTCCACCGCCTGTTTCACTCCTAAATCCGTAAATCCTGCATCACGAACAGTAGTTACCCCTGCATCAATGGTCTTTTTCATGTATCCAATTGCTTGATAAAATTTATATGCGAACGGTGTAGCTAAAGACTTCCTTATATCTGTGAATTCCATCATTAAATGAACATGTGTATCAATTAAGCCCGGAAGAATGTATCCATTTTCCGCATCAACTACGTCTACTTCTTCATTGGGGAGATTAATATCTTCAAGCTTTCCTACTTGCACAATTTTATTCTCTTTAATTAGTACTGCAGCATTTTGAATGGGTTGCCCGCCGTTTCCATCAATAAGCGTTCCGTTTTTCACTAGTATGTAAGTCACCATAAGCACTCCAGTCTTTTAAATTTTATTAACATTTATAATATTCAATAAAAATAAAAGAAAATCCTTCTTAAAATTTCATTTTTTTTCGTAAATCTAAACTTTCCTTTATACCAATAAAAAATTAATTCAAAAACGCGGTAAACTATAGCAGAAAAGCTTGAAAGGTTGTCTTTTCCCTCTCAAGCTTTTTTCTCTACTCTATTCTCTTCAAACGCTCGGGCAAGCTTACGATTGATTGTACAACTGCATCTAACTTCGTTTCAATACGATAGAGTAGATACAACGTAACAACAATTGGAAAGCCGACTTCACTAATGAAGGGTAATAGCTGATCCATCTTTCTTCCTCCTCGTATAATAAGTTTTAGAAATTGCTTTTATTGTTCTTTGATAACTAAATAATTAAGATATTGCTATCTATGATGGAGGCAATGCTGCTCTCTCTTTATATTCATAAATAGCACAACCCGAATTGCTTGGATACTGGGGGATATCCCTGGATAATAGACATTGGAATGGATCCAACTGGGAATATGCTGTTTCCTCCTGTAGTTCGACTACGATTAAAGACTGTGACCCAGACAATGGTTGTACTGCAAACACACAAGCTGTATCGGTGTATTTCTATACCAATGTTAGTGGACATTGGGGCAGCTTTTAGAGACGCACCTTTTGAATACTCATACGCGAGGCTGTTGCCAGACCATTGTTTCTAGGGATATCCCGCAGTATCCAAGCTTATTCCATAATCAAATGAAAGGAGGTCCTTTCCGTGAATTTATTTGTAGGTATTGATGTAAGCTCTAAAAAACTTGATGTGTGTTTTCTGGACAGCGAAGACACACGTTTAAAAGAAACGACTTTTCCAAACGATATTCATGGAGCGAACCAGATTAAAGAAAATATCTTAGCTTATCATGGACAATCCCATTACGAAAAAATCATTGTCGGCATGGAATCCACCTCTGTGTATAGCTTTCACCCTGCGCATCTTTTAGATAACGATGCCGACTTAAAACGGATTGGGGTGGAAGTGGTGGTTCAAAATCCAAAGGCGATCCATCGGTTTAAAGGCTTATTTGAAGAAGATAAAACCGATAAAATTGATGCATTTCGGATTGCCGACTTTCTTCGGTTTGGGCGCTATAATAAAACCATCATCAAGGAAGAAAAGTATGTTGCCCTTCAGCGTTTAACGCGTTCTCGTTATCAGGTCATTCATCAATTGACCGAGTGTAAGCAGCATTTCCTTGAAAATCTCTATTACAAGTGCAATACATTGACCAATGAAGTAGATACTTCTGTTTTTGGTTCGACCATGATGGAGTTGTTCGCTGAATCCTTTTCGCTGGATGAGATCGCTCAGATGGAGCTGGAAGAGCTGGCTGAGTTCCTTCAAGAGAGAGGAAAAGGTCGCTTTCGTCAGCCAGAAAAAGTTGCGAAATCCATCCAAAAGGCGATTCGTGACTCCTACCGTTTAGGCAAGGTCGTACAGGACTCCGTTGATGTCGTATTGGCCACCTATGCCAAACTCATTCAAACACTTAAAAACCAGGTCAAAGAGTTAGAAAAAGGGATTGAGTCCCTATTTCACATTATTCCAGAAGGACAGTGCTTGAAAAGCGTGCCGGGTATTGGTCCGGTTTATGCGGCAGGGATTATCGCCGAAATCGGTCAAATTGATCGATTTGAAACACAAGCGCAAATAGCTAAATATGCCGGTCTCTTCTGGAAAAAATCGCAATCAGGCGACTATGAATCGGAACGAACACCACGAGTCATGTCGGGAAATCAGTATCTTCGTTATTACTTAGTTGAAGCTGCCAACTCGGTCCAACGAAATGAACCCGCCTATCGTGAATTTTACTTAAAGAAGTATAAAGAAGTTCCGAAATTTCAACACAAAAGAGCCCTTGTCATGACTGCAAGAAAATTAGTGCGTTTGGTGGATGTGCTACTACGCAATCACCAACTCTACACGCCAAAAAGGAGCGTGTAACTCAAAAGCAAATAGCTGCTTTTGAATCCTTTCAGCAAACCCGAACAAGCGTTCTTGTGATGGTGCGGGTTTAGTTCAGTGCGCCTTTTTTTCCTTTGAAAGTCCAAAATCAACTTTATTTTTTATGGATTTTCTCTTGACTTATTACCACAAGTCTTTCAAAAAATTCCATTAAGCACGAAAGACCTGTCCTAATGGAATTCAGGCCTTTCCCTTATATAAAAAATTAAGTTAATTAAACAGTATACTCTGTTACATTATTTTCGATCAGTCTTACACCTTTTATTTCAGTGTAGGCTGAGCCAGTTGAACTAACGAATACGTTTGATGCAATGATTTCTTCCATCGCTGCTTTTACTTTGTTTGTATCAACCGGTTCAATTGGATCCTCGATAGAAATTCGTGCTGTTTTATTTTCAGATGTAGTAAATTGAAGCTCCAAAGTTTTCATCCTCTCACCTCCCTAGCAATGTTAATAAAATAGCTTACGCCTTCACATCAGAGCTATCGTTTCGCTCTACATTAAATAAGTCTTTTTGAGATAACGAATCAATTGCTTGTGCAGCCTTTAATAATTCATCCGCCGTAGCCTCAAGACGAATATTATTAAATGTTTTTGTTTTAAACATAGGCTTGCCATTTTCATCAACACCGTTATCAAAAACAAGTTTTAAACTGGAACCCTTTAAAAGGATATCAGCCATGTGCCTCACCTCCTTTCACCTTATATATATAAATGAAAGGGAAAATAAGGCACCCCTGCACAAAAAAACTCACCAAAATTGATGAGTTTTTAACTTCTACTTTATAATTCCTAATCGAATTGCCTTAACAGCAGCTTCCGTTCTATTTCTAGCATTTAATCGCTTCATAATATTTGATACATAATCACGTACCGTATATTCACTTAAATGAAGTGCCTCAGCGGCTTCCGTTGTGGAGGCTCCTTCCGCAAGTAATTCCAACACACTAATTTCTCTTGAAGATAGCAATGGATCTTTTGATGGCCAATGTTCAGGTTCAGTAAATTTTGATAAAAGTTCTCCTGCACCTTGACCAAATTTTAATAATGCCGCAAATGTATTGCTGTCAACATCAAAAAACTTTCCTGGGCCTCTATCTAAAAAAGCAGCGCCAATAAGCTTACCATCAGCGGGGACATAAATCGGTGCAACAACCACGGATTCTAGTTGGAACGTTTGAACATAGCGATAAGGAAATTCCTCCGATGCATGTGAAAAATACATGGGCTGAAAATTCTTTAATGCTTCATTTGCAGGATTTAATCGTGCTAAACTTTTATATAATGAAGGAAAATTATCAATATTTTCTTTAATACTCCGAATTTCTTCATCATTAAAATGATAGCCGAAGAGTCCCTGTCCTTTTTCTTCGATGTTCGAATAGCGAAAAATTGCACATCTCTCAAATGGCAAATAATGTGCATATCCGTAGGCAATATTTTTAATTGCCTCATCCAAATTTTTCGAACGCATTATCCATTCATTAAATAAAATAACCGCATCTTTCCAATGTATTTGATAGTTTTCTTCTTCAATTTGCAGCACATGCATTGCATATGTCAAAAACGGAACGATAGACGATCCATCATGATTATTGATACAAAAGAGCAAAGTTTCATTTTTCCAAGGGATAGGAAAAACATCGCTTCTTCCCTTTTTCCCTCCTGTTTTTTGCAATATTTCTTCAGTGATTTGGAACCATGATGATGCTATTACTTGGAATTTTGTTTCCATTGATAAACCTGTAATTTTTTTTAATTGATACCCATTTTCCACATGCTCCACTCTAGCTATCCATTCAATATCTAATTGCTCTGATCGAACCATCTGTTCACATAGTGAATCGATATGAAACTTGTCATGTTTTGTAGATGCAAGCATTTCTTCGCAAATTTTTGAAAACAAAAACTGGACAGAAGGATGCAAATGAAATGAACGGGTCGTATTTAATTTAATTACTTTATGTACAGCATTTTCTAATAGTGACAAAATAAAAATTAATAAATTTGGTTCTGGCGGTCTATGAAATTGTTGAAACCACTCGGTCCGTATATCACTAATTAAATGGTCGATATTTTGTTCACTCATTTTTAGGAATTGAGAAAAGAATGAAAAAGCGAACTCAAATGCGTGCGCAGATTTTTTATGATGAATTTTCATGTATTCCAAAATGCCTGCCCATTCTTTAATAATTTGGTCTTGATGATCACATAAAAGTTCAACGCCATTCTTCAACACTAGTTTCATATGATTATTTAGTGTGAGATTCACCATTCTCTCCCCTTACTTTCCTGCATCGATATATTTTTTGAACATTCCGTCTATATTTTATAGTATCATAACGTTCCTTACTTAAGTCCTTTTTCTTACACGAAAATTAGATTAAATTTGACATAACTTCTCGAAAATTGTCATTAACTGGAACACGACATTTGTAGGGAATGAAAAATTGATTTTCCTACATATATAGGAATTCAGTATTCACACTTTTTTGAATAAAATTTAAGAAAAAAGGTTTGAAACCGCTTGCAAAGGGGGTGTTTGCCAAAACAGAGACCTGATTATCCAGTTAATACGTTAAACACGAAGAAGGGGTGAAGATCTAAATGAATGAGGCAATGGTCTTACAGGGGAAAACATCAAAAAAGCATTTCTTAATTGCACTATTAGCGGGTTTTTTATTTCTTGGGTCACTACTAACAGTGTTTGGAGCAACAGGTGTTGCCTATGCAATGCCGATGGGTGGTATTGGAAAGTTCAATGTATCGTTTGATGAGATGCAAGGGAAAGGGTTCAAATTGTATGGGTCCCTTTACGGTGAACCGAGCAAAGGTGCCGACCATGTAAAGCCAGTATTTGTAAATGATATTAAAGAAGTCACTATTAAAGGGTTAAAAATATCAAAAGAAGTCTCACTTCCGCTTCTCGGTGATTACACAGTGATGATTACTGCTGGTAACGGCAGTGTTCCTGTTGAATTAACTGGTCTTATTCAAAAAGCGGCACTTGTACAAGGAAATGCTCAATTTACAAATATGAATATAAGCGAAAATTATGTTCAAGCAAATGATCCAGAAGCTGCTAGCAAAGCTTTTACACAAGGTGCAACAACCGTCACAATCAAAAACGGTAGCCTTGATACACATTACCTTTTCCAACAAGTAGCTAAACTACCTGGATTGAAAGTTGAATTTATTAAAAAAGGCAAATAAACATTGGCTCTCGCTAGGAGTTGAAAAAGAATGAAACAAACGATTAGACAGCGTTTTAAATACTGGAGAATGAGCCGACCATTTTGGGGGGCGACTTTGTCGCTCCTTTCTGGTCTTATTATTTTATATGTACCTTTGCAGTTAATTCAAATCGCCTTTGCCCCTGGTAATTTAGTTGTCATCGGAATTATTTTCGGCGGCTTAATTGTCCTTTTAGGAATTTTAGGCTATATTTTCCCGAAATTTCATACGGTATTTGGAATTTTAACTATTTTTTTATCCGTTTTATCTATTATGGGAGCATTAGGTGGCTTTTTTATCGGGACGATTCTCGGAATTATTGGTGGTTCCTTTTCTATCGCCTGGAGAACTGTACCGGTTTCTACTAACAAAAAACAAACAGAAGAAGATCAAACAATTCAAGAAATTGCGGCAAGTAAATGAATCATTCGAAATTTGGTGATAGCTATGTTAAAAAGAACACTGCCTTTTATTCTTATCCTTTATATTCTTTGTAGCGGGACATGGATTCATCCATCTATTGCTGAAAGTTCATCATCGGAAGGTTTTATCATTGAGGCGGATCGTGTTGAAGGAGTAATAAGCTTGCCTAGTATTGTCACCGGCGAGACATCCCATTCACCCAAAAAAGTCATGCTTCGTCTTTGCTTTGCGAAATCAACGATTTACGGAATGAAATTATCTAAAGTAAGCAACGGCATTACTATGCAAATGGCATCAAGTGGACCGGATGAGTTAAGCAAGATGTGCGCAGACGTGACGAAGCTGTCATTTGATGAAATTTATATCCCTCGCGTTGGTGAAATCGGCCTAAAAAATGTCCGACTGGTCGCACATAAGCAAACAGCAGATCTTGCTTCATTGCCAAATTTGGATGTACGATTTGCCCAAAATAACTTCCAAACAACTTCAGACAGTGAAGAACATTTAAAACTGTTGAATGAAAAATTAACAGCACTTCTTAAAGAAAATCCGGATCAGCACACCTTTCCAATTACGATGGATGATCTTCTAAATGGAAAGAAAGATCCGGAAGGTGAAGAAACAAATGATCCGAACAAAGATACACAAAAGGATGAAACAAAAACAGAAGATAACAGCAAAAAGGAAGAACCCAAGGAAAAAAATGAGGATAATTCTCAAAAGGATGATGCCGCCGATCAGCCAAAAGAGGATTCACAACAAGACGAGGATCCCCCAAAGGATGACTCCCAAATTAACGATGAAAAAAGTCAGCAACCGGATAACCCGGAAAATGACGGCGGAAATGATAATGGCACGAATGTAAATGATTCGAGTAACAATCCATAATCACTTTTGGAGTAGATTCGCTATGAACTACTCCTTTTCTTTTTCTTTAAAGATTGCCCGAATAATGAGCATTGCCAGCAATGCTCCACCAGAATCTAGTAAAACATCACAGACCGAAGCTGTCCGATTTGGAACGAGCGATTGATGATACTCATCACTTGCTGCATATAGGGTCGTTAAAAACCATGCGAAAAATATCTTATTTCTGCTAAACGCATTATATAAAAAGATCCCTAATAATCCAAATACGCTAACATGGGCTAGCTTTCGAATAATAAAATTCAATACGCCCGCTGCCTCACCTTTTAATCCCGTTATTCTTTCAATTATATTCAATGTATTGGAGCCAGTAGATTCCGGTGCCGCTGTGAAATTATAAATAATGATGCACATGATGATGGCTAATACCCACCATATTGTTCGTTTTTTCATTCTATCAACCTTTTCTTATAATGAATTTAGTATTTCTGCCCCTTCATTCTTTGGACTATTAACTATTTCTGATATGGTGTAGGCCTCCATTAAAGTGGAGTCGAACGGTGATAATAATGATTTTAATTGCTTTTCCTCCTGAATAGACCTATCCAACCAGACTTGTTCAGATTCTTTCGTTAAGATGACAGGCATTCTGTCATGAATATCCCGCATTAATTTATTGGCCTCTGTTGTAATAATCGTACACGATTGAATCGTTTTTCCTCCTTGATTCCAACGATCCCAAAGACCAGCGAACGCAAAGGGTTGTTTATCTTTTAAATGAATGTGGTACGGTGTTTTTCGATTCCCTTCCTTTTTCCATTCATAAAAACCATCGGCGATGATTAGGCAACGTCTTCTCGCTAACAACCGTTTAAAGCTTGGCTTTTCATCAATCGTTTCTGCTCTCGCATTAATCATTTTATAACCGATCTTTGGATCTTTTGCCCATGAAGGAACTAACCCCCAACGCAAGAAACCACCACGATTTCCCTTTTCTCCTTCAACGATCGCCAATACTTCTTGACTAGGTGCAATATTATATTTAGGCGAAAACTCAATCATTTCCCAATTTGTAAGATCGAACCGCTCCATTAAATCTTCAATGCTTGAATATAAATTAAATCGGCCGCACATACCCTACTCCTCCAAAGTAGTTTTTTACCTATCTTATTCTACCTTAAAAAAGAGAATTTTTCCTATTCCTAACGAAAATTCCTAAAAGGACTGAAAAATTTTTAAAAAAGAAGGATTTTAAATGAACATAGCGAATATTCATTAAATATACATATTTTAGACACAAAATCGACAAAATTAACTAAAGGATGGTGTCTTACATGAGTGTTCGTTTAAATTTATATTCCTTTTTATTATGTATAGGCTGTACACTTCTGTTCATGATTGCATACATCACGAATTTCCTTCATTCCATTCAGTTTACCGTTATTCAGCCTTTATATATTACATTAGCATTATCAATTGTTATTCTTTATCTCGGTGTGATTGGTTTGTTTTCAGTGAAAGATTGGAAGACTGGACTAAGAAGTATGTTAACGATCGTAATCTCCCTTGGAATCTCAGCTTTACAATTGTATATGATTATATTTAATTAAGAAAAGCGAAAAGCGCTTTGTTCAGCTCAGATAAGCAAATCTCTTTTAAACAAAAAGAGGCTGGGACAAAACCCACCTCTGAGATGAAAAAGCCGGTGAATTTTTACGACGAGTAAAATTTCACCGGCTTTGATTATTTTTTGAATAAAAATAAGGACCACTTCTGATAAAATTAAGTTACCACACCAAATAAAATCAGAAAGAAGGATCCTTATGTTTAAAAATTATACCATGAATCAATTAGTTTTGCCTTTAGATTTAGAAGTAAAGTTACAAAAAAATGATATTGCCTTCCATGTTCATCATTTAGTTGAAAGTATCCCTCATGAAGCGTTCGAACCATTTCAGAGAAATGATGGCTGTCCTGCCTACCATCCACGCATGATGCTTAAAATTATCTTATGTGCCTACACGCAATCTGTTTTTTCAGGGCGAAAAATTGAAGCCCTATTAAAAGACAGTATCCGTATGATGTGGCTAGCTCAAGGGCATGAACCAAGCTACCGAACAATCAACCGATTCCGTGTTCAACCAGAAGTGAAAAATTTAATTCGCCAATGTTTCGTCCAATTCCGTTGCCAATTAATTGAAGAAAAACTGATCGATCAAGAAGCAATTTTTATCGATGGTACAAAGATTGAAGCGAATGCAAATAAATTTACGTTTGTCTGGAAGAAGTCGATTGAGAAGTATCATCAAAGTTTAATTGAAAAGTCAAACCAGCTATATGATGAGCTTCTTGAGAATGAAATCATACCTGAAATCGAACGTGAAAGCGATGAACAGTTATCATTGGAAGAGCTCGCTCAATTGGTTCAAAAAGTGGATGATGTCGTAAACGAGTATGATAAACAAATTGAAGCATCATCGGATGTTCCAGAACGAAAAGCTTTAAGAAATGAACGCAAATATCCGAAAAAAGTGCGTAAACAGTTGATTGATTTTATCGTACGAAAACAGAAATACCAACGAGACCTTGAAATCTTTGGTACACGTAATAGCTATTCTAAAACAGATCCAGATGCGACATTTATGCGAATGAAAGATGATTATATGAAAAATGGACAATTGAAGGCTGGTTATAATACACAAATCGCAACGGAAGGTCAATATGCGCTTGCCTATGGATTATTCTCAAACCCAACAGACACACGTACGTTAATTCCCTTTCTAGATGAGATTGAGCAGGATTATTTCGAGTTACCGGAACACATCGTCACAGATGCAAGTTATGGTAGTGAAGAAAATTATAATGATATCCTTTTGAACAGAAAACGTGAAGCACTTATTCCTTATACGCTGTATATGAAGGAAAAAAAGAAAACCTACAAACAAAACCTATTCAATCCAGACAACTGGCCGTACGATGAAGAAACAGATACCTATACATGTCCAAACCAGAAACATCTTACATTTCACGATTATTCTGTCCGTACTGATCGTACAGGATTCCAACGGAAGTTTAAAATCTACGAGTGCGAAGACTGTTCGGACTGCCCATTCCGTTCCTCCTGTACCAAAGCAAAAGAAGGCAACAATCGAAAACGAATGGTGAATGAAAAATGGGAACAACAAAAAGAATATGTAAGAACGAAGCTTTCAGAAGAGAGAACGGGTGCGATCTATCGAAAACGCAAAATCGATGTGGAACCAGTTTTTGGATTCTTGAAGGCTAATTTGCGTTTCACACGATTTTCCGTACGAGGAAAATCGAAGGTAGAAAATGAAATGGGCTTTGCATTAATGGCAGTGAATTTAAGAAAATACACTGCCCAACAACTAAGGTAATAGAAGAATTACACGTAAAAAAAAGAAAAAGGTGAATTTGAGTACACTCAAATTCACCTTTTTCACTATTTGAAGCTAGTTATGTCCCAGCCTCTTTTAAACAAAAAACTGAGACATTATGTCTCAGTTTTTTTGCTTTTAATTATTTTTATTATACAAGTGACAGCTCACGAAATGTCCTGGTTTTGCTTCATGCCATTCTGGTTTCTTTTGTGCGCAGATGTCCATGGCGTGCATGCAGCGTGTTCTAAAGACACAGCCGCTTGGCGGGTTAATTGGACTTGGTACATCCCCTTGTAAAACAATTCTTTCCCTTTTTAATTTAGGGTTCGGGATCGGTACTGCTGATAGCAGTGCTTGAGTATACGGGTGTAGGGGTTCATTATATAATTCTTCGCTTTCCGAAAGCTCCATCATATTCCCTAAATACATAACAAGGATACGATCGGAAATATATTTAACCATCGATAGGTCGTGCGCGATAAATAAATACGTCAGCCCCATCTCTTTCTGTAAATCTTTAAGTAAATTAACGACCTGCGCTTGAATCGAAACATCTAGAGCTGAAATCGGTTCATCGCAAACGACGAATTTAGGATTTAATGCCAATGCTCGGGCTATTCCAATCCGTTGACGTTGTCCACCACTAAACTCATGTGGAAATCTGTGGATATGTTCTGGATCTAGTCCAACTAGCTTTAATAATTCTAATACACGTTCACGTTTCTTTTTTCCGTGTAATAATCCATGAATTGCGATTGGTTCACCAATAATCTCTTCAACGGTCATTCGTGGATTTAAGGAAGCATACGGATCTTGAAATATCAATTGTATTTCTTTACGTACCTTGGCCATTTCACTACTATTATTCTCATAAATATTTTTACCTTTAAACAAAACTTCGCCTTCCGTTGCCTCATATAAACGAATAATCGTCCGGCCTGCCGTCGACTTCCCACAGCCACTTTCTCCAACTAGTCCAACCGTTTCCCCAGGGTAGATATCTAGGTTAATTCCATCTACGGCTTTCAACGCCTGATCACCAGAACCGAAGTACTTCTTTAAGTTTTTTACTTCGATAAGAGGAGTAAGAGTGCTCGTCTTGTTCGTATCATTTGTCTCAATTGTTTTCGAATTCATCTAAATCTCCTCCTCACTATTTACCACTAGCCTTTTTCATGGTGGCCATTGGATGATGGAGCCAGCATGCAGCAGTTTGACCTTTTGCTACCTCTGCCAGCTCTGGTGAATAATCTTTGCAAATTCTCATCGCAGACTCACATCTCGCATAAAAAGAACATCCTTTTGGCGGCTCTAATAAATCTGGCGGTGTACCAACAATTGGTGCAAGCGGTTCATTTTTGTTCATATCCAATCTCGGAACAGATTTTAATAACCCTTTTGTATACGGATGCTGTGGCTTTTCAAAGATTTCCTCAACAGTTCCTGTCTCTACTACTTTTCCGGCATACATAACAATCACCCGATCACACATCTCCGCAACAACACCTAAATCATGTGTAATTAATATAATAGAAGTTTCTGTTTTTTGTTGCAGATCTTTCATCAGCTCTAATATCTGTGCTTGGATCGTTACGTCTAGTGCGGTTGTTGGCTCATCGGCAATTAGTAGTTTCGGTCGACAAGCGAGTGCCATCGCAATCATCGCCCTTTGTCTCATTCCACCTGAAAATTCGTGCGGATACTGATCCAATCTTTTTTCAGGCTGTGGAATTCCTACTAATTCGAGCATTTCCTTTGCAACCATCCATGCTTCTTTTCGTGTAACTTTATTATGCTGAAGAACAGCCTCCATTATTTGGCTTCCTACTTTACTCGTAGGGTTTAAAGAGGTCATCGGATCTTGGAAAATCATACTTATATCATTCCCTCGAATCCTTTGCATCTCTCTTTCACTTTTAGGAATTAAATCTTGTCCATTAAATAAAATCGATCCACTTTTATATTTAGCTGGTGGAGTGGATAGTAGTTTCATAATCGATTTGGCTGTGACACTTTTCCCACAACCCGATTCCCCTACTATCGCAATCGCTTCCCCCTGCTTCACTTCAAAACTAACTCCTCGAACCGCTTGGACTTCACCCGCATAGGTCCCAAAGGAAACATGTAAGTCTTTAACTTCTAGTAAATTACCCATGATGTGTTCCTCCTTTTCTCATATTTGACCCCACTTTATCTCGGATCAAGCGCATCTCTTAAACCATCACCGAAGACATTGAAGGCAAACATGGTTAAAGAAATTAAAATTGCTGGAAATGCAAGCTGATAAAAGTTTCCAACGAGGATGCTTTGAAGTGCATCACTTGCCAATGTACCCCAGCTAGCCTGTGGAGCAGGAATTCCTAAGCCAAGAAAGCTTAACGTTGCCTCACCAAAAATCGCAGTCGGAACAGTTAATGTAATATTTACGAGAATCGGACCCATTGTATTTGGAATCATATGCTTTCTTAAAATCCAAGATGTTTTACCGCCTGCTACTTCTGATGCATGTACATATTCATATTGTTTCAACTGCAATACTTGTCCACGTACAAGCCTTGCCATGGGTATCCATCCAGTAATCGTCATCGCAATGATAATCGAGAACATTCCTCTTCCTTGTTCTGGAAAAACAACCATAATGAGAATAACCATTAGTAAATATGGAATCGCATACAAAACCTCTGCAATTCGCATCATCACATTATCGGTTCTTCCCCCTCTAAGCGCAGATATCCCACCGTATAAAACCCCTATAATAAAGTCAATTAAAGCTGCAGCTAATCCAATAAATAAGGAAATTCTTGCCCCGGACCATGCACGAGTAAATAAATCTCTACCTAATGAATCTGTACCAAACCAATGCTCCCCATTCGGTTTCACATTTTTCTGGGTAAAATCCATTTCATCGTATTTATAGCCGTTCAAATGCGGCCCAATAATCGCCATTATGACTAAAAGGATAATAATGACTAATCCAACTAAGGCCAATTTATTTCCTTTCAACCGTCTCCATACATTCGCCCAATAGGATGTCGTGGGGCGAGCAATTTTCTCAGCTTCTTTGAAATTATCCTCCGCCGGTAAGAACAACTCTTCTGATAACTTTAATTCATTTGCCATTATTTACTCTCCCCTGTCACTTTAATTCTTGGATCAATCCATGTGTAAGCAATGTCCACAATAAAAATGAGAAAGATTAGAATGGCGCTATAGAAAACAGTCGAACCAAGGATTACAGGATAATCACGGTTGAAAATGCTTTTTACAAACATTTCTCCCATGCCTGGTATTCCAAAGATGTTTTCAATAATAAAGCTTCCCGTCACAACATTTGCGATTAATATCCCTAATACGGTCGTAACCGGTAGAATCGCATTTCTAATTGCATGCTTGATAAGAACCATGCTTTTGCCTAATCCTTTAGCCTTTGCAGTCAAAATATAATCTTGACCAAGTACTTCAAGCATACTGGAGCGCATAAGTCTTGCAATATAAGCCATTGGAGATACTGCTAAGGCGACAGATGGCAAAACAGTATGGGCCCACGATTTCCAAGTAGCAACAGGGAATATCTTCCACTCTACTGCAAAATAATTGATTAATATTGTAGCTAAAATAAAGCTTGGTACAGAAATACCAATGATTGCAAGTATCATAGAAAGATAATCCGGCCAACGGTTTTTGAAAATTGCTGCAATTACTCCGAAAAATAAACCAAACGGTATAGCAATAACCATTGCTTGAAGACCTAAGTGCAGTGAAATAGGAAATCCATTTCGGATATAATCATTAACTGTTATTGATTGAGATTTTATTGAAGGTCCAAAATCTAAATGAAGCAAACCTTTTATATATAAGAAATATTGTACTATTTTAGGTTTGTCCAAATTATAGTACGCTTTGAGGTTATTAAGTACCGCTTCAGGCATTGTTCCTTCTTTAGCAAACGGATTTCCTGGAATGTTATGCATAATAATAAAAGTAATCGTGGTAACCGCCCAAATCGTCACAATAGCCCACATTAATCGTTTTAAGGAATATCTCAACATTTTTATTCACCCTCTCTTAAGAAAAAGCAGGGTATGCCTTTTAAGGACATACCAACTGCTTTTAATTGTGTTTTTTATTTCTCAATATCAGCATAGATGTATTGAGGGTATCTATTGATCGGTGTGAAGAAACCTGTAACATTTTCTTTTAATACATAAGGTTTTGTATAGAAATAAACAGGGATTACAGGCATTTCTTCCATTAGAATTTTTTCCGCATCATGCATTGCTTTCATACGAACTTCATTATCTATAGATTTTTTAGCTGTATCAATTAATTTATCGTATTCTTTGTTATTGAACTTCGCATCATTTTGTGGACCAGTTGATACCCATAAATCCATAAATGTCATTGGGTCTACATAATCTCCAATCCAGCCTGCACGGGAAACCTCATAATCTCCAGCGTGCTCACGGTCAATCTTCACTTGGAATTCGACATTTTCGAGTGATACATCAACACCTAGGTTTTTCTTCCACATTTGTTGGACAGCTTCTGCAATCTTTTTATGACCTTCATTAGTGTTATAAAGAATTGAGAATTTTGGCATCTTGCTCATTCCCTCTTCTTTAAGCCCTTCTGCAAGTAGCGTTTTCGCTTGGTCTACATCTTCACTAAATAGATCTCCACCCTTTTTTTGGTAATCAGTAGATTCATCCTCAGGGATACCTGGAGGTACAACTGAATATGCAGGCTGTTGTCCACCTTGCGCTACACTATCAACAATGGCTTTACGATCAATTGCCATTGATAAAGCTTTTCTAACTTTTGCATTAGTAAAAGGTTTTTTATTGTTATTCAAATTATAGTAATAAGTCGCTAAATCCGGACTGTTATGAAATTCTTTATTATCTTTGAGCGTTGGAAGAACGTCTTGTGGGATAGGATAAACCATGTCAAGTTCTCCATTTTGATACATTTGATATGCAGTCGATTCATTATCGATTACTGCAAAATCTACCTCATCAAGTTTAATGTTGTCCTTGTCATAATAGTTTTCATTCTTTTCAAGCTTTAAGCTTTCTTTATGCTTCCATTCTGTTAACTTAAATGCACCATTTGAAACGTAGGATGATGCCTCTGTATACCATTTTGGATTTGCTTCTTGTACTTTTTTATTAATCGGATAATAAGTATAGAAGTTTGTTAAATCAAGAAAATATGCTGTTGGTGCTGAAAGAGTTACGACCAATGTTTTGTCATCAGTTGCTTTAACTCCTACTTTATCTTCTAAAGCTTTTAACTCTTTATCTTGTTTTGCTAATTTTTTTGGATCTTTTGATTTCGTTAGCTTGTAATTATTATATTCTGATCCACCTTTAAGATAATATAGTTGGTAAGCATAGTCCGAAGCTGTTTTTGGGTTCAATGCATATTTCCACGCATATTCGAAATCCTCTGCAGTAACTGGATCTCCATTTGACCATTTAATTCCATCTCTTAAATGGAATGTCCACTTTAAGCCATCTTTGCTTGGTTCCCATTTTTCTGCCATACCTTCAACAATTTTGCCTTCTGGTGTTTTCTTTGTAAGACCTTCAAAAGTACCCTCTAATACCCATGAATCATGTGTTCCTTGCGCTTTTCCCGGATGAAGGGCACCAGGTTCTTCCGTGTTATTCAGCCTTAATACTTTTGTTCCTTTGCTTTCTTCAGTTTTTTTGCCACTGTCACCATCTGCTGGCTTTGCTGTTTCTTCCTTCCCTCCGAAACAGCCGGCTAGCATTAACATTGCTGCTAGAAAAACCGCAAAAAATGAATAAAAAGACTTTTTCTTCAAGCTCTTTCCCCCCTATTTCTTTTTGTTTAGGAAAGTCAGTTTTGACTTTCCAATAGGATATGAGTCGACATGCCTAATAATAAAACTATTAGAATAATCCCATCTATATTCCGAAGTGAGAAAAATTTTTCTCAAAAAGCTTTTCGGCAGACGAAACATTCAACTATCAATTCAAAATTGATAGTACTTTGGACACGCGACCCATACTTCGGATAAAAATTTTGATTTTTTTATCCTATGATATATCAAAATATACAGTAAATTTAAATTATCTGTCAATAATTTATTCAAAATTTGTTGAAAATTGAATATAAACCGAATATTTAGATGTATCACAAAAAACACTAGTAACATCTGCTTATTATTTTTACAACTATTGGTATAATTGTTCACAAAAAAAGATTGGCCAACTTAATTATGACCAATCTTTTTTATAGATTACTATCTATTATTAAAATAGACTTCCAAAGAAATCAGCGATCGCTTGAAAAATCTTTTTAAAGAAATCGGCTACTCCTTGCCAAAATCCTTTGTCCCCTGTTGCATCCTGTAGTTTCTTTTTAATATCATTTGCGATATCTCCAAGTTGACTCTTTACATTATCAAAATTAATATCCAGATTTCGCATTTTATCAAATAGTTTTACTAGAAGCTCGCGATCTTCCGGGCTTAATTGAATGTTTAATGATTTGAGCTTATCATCGATAATTTTTTCGATATCTTCTTTTGTAGCTGGTTTTTGTTTCGCTATTTCTTCTTTAATTTCCGTTAGTAGTTGTGTGACCTTTTCTTGGTCCATTCCGTCTTTTTTCGCTAAGTCTGTTGCTAAACCAAGTTCTTCGTTAGCTACTTCCATTCGATCTTTGTTAAGATCACCGCCGCCTTTGTCATATGCTTTGTAAATACCTACTAGCGCTGAATGACCGCTAACCTTTATTGGTGAAGCCACTTCCACATCCGCGTCCTCTACTCCCGCTGTAAGAAGCGCATTTGCATACATCTGGTCGGTAACCTCTGTAATATTGTCGGGAGTAACAATTGAAATGGCGAGACCTTCCCCTTTTTCTTTTCTTGTAATTTTTGCTGAGGAATACAGATTAGAATTTGGATCGCCATTTATATATTTTACAAGATCGGCCGCTGTTACTGTAACTTCTTTTACTTGGCTGCTGTCTGTTACATTTAGTAGTTCTTTTACTTTTTGCTTTTGGTCGGCAGATAGTTTTTCACCGTAGACAACAATCGGCAAGCCGAATTTTTCATTAATGCTGTCACTGTTATCATTACTAGATGCCTTTGCCACACTATTCATGCCTATTCCTAACATAAAAACCGCAATAAGAACTATTTTACTTATTCGTTTTAACATTTTATTCTGCTCCTTTAAGTCTTAAATAGCCCTTCCATGTTTTGAAGGTTGTCTTAAGTAAATCTATTTCGAAGGGCTATTTATTAGACGTTTTTCATTTTATTTAAGTTTCATTTTTTACCGATTGGGACGGCCCGTCATAATTCTTTCATTATCCACATACTAATTTAGTAGGTGATGAGAGTATGAGAAGAAAACGTAAACCCGCTTTAAAAATCATTGTTTTCACCCTTATTATTATTTTGCTGTGTCTATTATTATATGTCATCTTTTCGCAATCATCAAAAGACCGGGCAACAAGTTTAGTAGAAGACTTTTACCAATACGAGAAATCCGGGAATTTCGGTGGCTCTTGGACTCTTTTTCATCCATTGATGAAGAAAAAGTTTTCGCAGGAAGATTATATACAAAGACGTGCCCATGTTTTCATGCAAGATTTTGGCGCAAAAACTTTTTCCTATACAGTCGGGAAAGCCCATCATCTTAAGAGCTGGACATTTTCGAAAGAAAGTCCAAAGTTTAAAAACACGTATCAAGTACCGATTACACAAACATTTAAAAGTGAGTTTGGCGTGTTTACAATTCATCAAGATGTGTATGTGGTAGAGGAGAAGGATAAATGGTATATCCTATGGGCGTACAAAAAATAAGAATCACTAGCATGGTAGATAGCTGCTAGTGATTTTGTTTTTATCAAAATATTAAAATACTCCGCCATCTGGAAGCGTTTTCATGATAGTATAAAAACAAAGAATTGACACCTACTCCATTGGATAGACTCTGAATATATCATTGTTCATATTTTCTTCATAGATAGATGTTCTAAGAATACATATAGAACATAAAAGAAAATTGGAGGGGTTTCATGAAAAAAACAAAAAACAGGTGGTTGATTGCCTTATCCGGGGTCGGAATTCATATCTGCATTGGCTCTGTGTATGCATGGAGTAATTTCACTAACCCACTCATGAATGAGTTTGGATGGTCAGCTAGTCAGGTGCAAATGACATTTAGTGTTGCGATTCTCTTTTTAGGGCTTTCTGCGGCATTTTTAGGACATTTTGTTGAAAAGCATGGGCCAAGAAAAGCCGGATTGCTTGCCTCCATCTTTTTTGGGGTGGGTGTATTCGGCTCAGGATTTGCCGTTCATGCCGGCTCCTTACCTCTAATCTACCTTTTTTACGGGGTATTAGGTGGGATCGGTTTAGGTGTCGGATATATTACACCTGTTTCCACATTAGTAAAATGGTTCCCTGATCGACGCGGCCTTGCTACAGGGCTTGCGATTATGGGTTTTGGATTTGCTGCAGCGATCAGCAGCCCTATTATGGATGCCCTTATAAAATCATTCGGAATTGCTAATGCTTTTTTCATTTTAGGTGTTGCCTATTTCATCATTATGACTTTATCTTCCCTTTATCTTGAAAAACCTGCTGAAGATTGGAAACCAAAAGGATTTAAGGAAAATGCACAGAAGAAAGTCGTTACAGATTTATCACAATTAACAGCAAATGAATCAATTAAAACGACAAGATTTTATTATTTATGGATTATGTTGTTCATTAACACGACTTGCGGGATTGCCATATTATCGGCAGCAAAACCGTTAGCTCAAGAAAGTATTGGACTAAACACAACAGAAGCTGCTGCACTTGTAGGGATTCTTGGTTTGTTCAATGGCTTCGGTCGCTTAGGTTGGGCATCTATTTCCGATTACTTTGGTCGTGCAAATACGTATACAACCTTCTTTATTTTACAAATTATTCTTTTTGCCCTATTACCACATACAACGATATCTATCCTGTTCCAAATCATGTTAGCCATTGTTTATACATGTTATGGTGGTGGATTTTCTACAATTCCTGCCTTTATTGGAGATTTATTTGGCACAAAACAACTCGGTGCAATCCACGGCTACATTTTAACCGCCTGGGCCGCAGCCGGCCTGGCAGGACCTTTATTTGCAGCATGGATTAAAGATGTTACTGGCAGCTATGCCAATAGCCTCACCTTTTTCTCGGGATTATTCGTACTCGCCTTCATTATTTCTTTAGTCATTCGTATAGACATAAAAAAATTAAAAGAAAACAAAATCCGTCAATCATCTAATACCGCTTCACATATTTAATATAAAGAAAGGTGGAAAAGATGGGAAAAACTAAGCATCAAGGACCGATAAAGTTACCAAAAACACCCGATCCAAAGCTTTGGGTAAGCCCAATTCCTTTTGGGCTGGGGAAGATTAAGCCGAAGCATATTCGTGATACGATGAAAGTCTTATGGGAAAACCGAGATAATCTTCCGTATGCATCAAGGATTTTAACCCAAGGGGTTTGTGATGGTTGTGCATTAGGCGTGGCTGGTCTTCGTGACCAAACATTAACAGGACCACATCTCTGTACAACCCGCTTAAATGTTCTTCGTTTAAATACAATGCCTGCCATGGAAGAATCAGTGATTCATAGTAACATAGAAGAGCTGCAAAAGTTTACTAGTGCAGAGTTAAGAAAGCTTGGGCGAATCCCTTACCCTCTTTCAAGAAAAAAAGGCGAGAAAAAATTTACACGAATTACATGGGATGAAGCATTAAATCGAATAGCTGAAAAAATAAAGGCAATTAATCCAAAACAGCTCGCTTTCTTCCTAACATCAAGAGGAATTACCAATGAAGTGTATTATACAGCTGGAAAAATGGCACGCTTTCTCGGAACGAATAATATTGATAACGCCTCAAGAATTTGTCACTCACCGAGTAAAACAGCATTAAAGCGTTCATTAGGAATTGGTGCATCCAGCTGTAATTATCAAGATTGGATCGGTACGGATGTCCTTATTTTTTGGGGATCAGTTGCTGCTAACAATCAACCCGTTTCAACGAAATATATGTATGCAGCGAAACGGAAAGGAACGAAAATAATTGTAATCAATCCTTATCGTGAACCGGCTATGGATGGATATTGGGTTCCATCCATTCCTGACTCCGCTTTATTTGGAACGAAAATTGCCGATGACTTTTATCAAGTCAATATAGGTGGTGACATCGCCTTTATGAATGGGGTGATGAAACATTGGTTTGAAATGGAGGAGGAAGAAAAAGGATCGGCGATTGATCATCAATTTGTGAAGGAACATACGAATGGGCTTGAAAAATTAAAAGCCCACGTCGTAATGCAAGATTGGGAGTTACTAGAGAAATCCTCCGGTCTAACCAAGGAACGGATGTGTGAATTTGCTGAAGTTTTAGCGAAAGCAAATAGTGCCGTATTTGTTTGGTCCATGGGGCTTACCCAACATCGGTTTGGAACAGATAATATTTCTCAAGTTGCTAATCTCGCTATGCTTCGTGGATTTATTGGTCGACAACATTGTGGAGTTATGCCGATTCGCGGACATTCGGGAGTTCAAGGTTCAGGTGAAATGGGAGCAGACCCTTTTGCTTTGCCTGGGGGAGATTTTGACTATAAAAACATCGAACGAATGGAAAAGATATGGGGATTCGAAATTCCAAAATGGCAAGGCGATATTGTTGGAGTTTCGATTGAAAACGCAATGCTCCCGGATGATCATGAAAGGAAACTGAAAGTATTTTACACTTCAGGTGGGAACTTTTTAGAAACGATGCCTGATCCTGCGTTTGTGAAGGAATGTTTAGAATCTGTTGAACTTCGTGTCCATCAAGATATTATTTTTAATACTTCTACTTTAGTTGAGGCGAAAGAAGAAGTGATTGTTTTACCGGCGATGACAAGATATGAACAACGAGGTGGAGGAACCTCCACTTCTACCGAGCGAATGGTTTATTTTTCACCGGAAATTAAAGGACCAAGAATTGAGGAAGCACGATCGGAGTGGGAAATCTATGTTGATTTAGCTGCGCGAATTAAACCTGCCGAAGCAAAGGAATGTTTGAATTTTTCTAGCGCAGAACAAATTCGTGAGGAGATTGCTAAGGCAAACCCTAATTATGATGGAATCCAACATTTACATCAAAAAGGCGATGTGTTCCAATGGGGTGGTGCATGGTTATGTGAGGATGGAATTTGTCCTACCGAAGATGGCAAAGGACAATTACTCCCTATAGAAATACCTGAGCTTCACAAGCCACAAGGTCATTTTTACGTGACGACACGAAGAGGAAAACAATTTAATTCGATGATTTATAATGAAAAAGATTCGTTTAACAATGCCGATCGCTATGATGTTTTAATAAATGAGGTGGATGCTTCTGAATTAAACATTGCTGAAGGAGAAGCAATCGTTATGTACAATAAGTACGGCTATTTTCACGGTCGGGCAAAATTCGCAGAAACTCAGCGCGGAAACCTTCTTGTGTTCTGGCCTGAGGGAAATGTTCTTATTCCGAAGGGAGTCTATGAACAATATGCGGGAATACCTGAATACAATACCGCTGTAATCGTTGAGAAAGCCGAATCTTTCCATGCACATAAGGATACGAAATATATGGAGAAACGAATCGAGGATTTAGAAGTGGAAATTAGTTAAGAAATCGGCAGGAATGCTGATTTCCTTTGTTTTAGAAATTAGCTACGTTTGAGAGGACATTGAAAGTGAGTGGGGTGGAGTTTTACCAATGGACAATAAAGTTAGAAAGCCATATACGATCGTCAAATACAATGGGGAAACATTATCAAGTGTACAAGATGATATCGCAATCGAGTTTCCATTAACCATTCATGTCGATGGAGAGGAATTTGCAACGATTGTTTGCTCCCCTACCCACCTCGAGGAGCTTGTTATAGGATTTCTCGCATCGGAGGGGCTTATTCGGCTCCACTCTGAAATTGCGTCAATTTCGATCGATGACAATCATGGTTTTGCCTATGTAAATTTAAAGAATAAGAAGGTAATTAATAAGGATTTATATTCTAAGCGATTTATTGGATCTTGCTGCGGCAAAAGTCGGCAATTTTATTTTCACAATGACGTGCGAACAGCGAAAACGATCACGAACACAACTACGATTACGCTTGAAAAATGCTTCCACTTAATGAATATGTTGCAACATCAATCCGCTGATTTTCGGTTAACAGGCGGCGTCCATAACGCTTCCCTATGCACGAACGATGAGATGATTATTAACCGCACAGACATCGGCAGACATAACGCTCTCGACAAACTATATGGTTATTGCCTGAAAGAAAAAATCACTCGCTCAGATAAGATCATCGCCTTTAGCGGCAGACTGTCATCCGAAGTAATACTAAAAGTCGCCAAAATCGGTATCGGAATCATCCTATCCAAATCCGCACCGACATCACTAGGAATCGACCTAGCCAACGACCTCGGCATCACCATAATCGGATTCATCCGAAAAAACCAACTCAACATCTACACCCACCCAGAAAGAGTGTCAGGCACCGAATTGGATTAATACAACATCTTTCTCCACAACCAAAGCGGTGTCAGGCACCAATTTGGATTTATGCAACCTTTTTCGTCATAACCAAAATGGTGTCAGGTACCGAATTGGGTTATGGAAGCATTTTTCCCATTATCCAAAACGGTGCCTGACACTTTATTTGTGACACCTTATTTGATTTTGCGTTGGTATTGGGCGATTCTGTGGTAGTCTTCTTCCATTTTTCTGCTGATGGATAGGAAGATGGACATGAGTTCTTCGTAGATTTTAGCGTTTTCGGGATTTGGCTCGATGTCGTTTGTTGTGCCAACCATGTCCTCAACTACTTCTAATCGATCGATTTCCCCAATAGCATATAAACCTAATACGACTGCGCCTAAGCACGAACTTTCATAGCTTTCTGGAATGGTAACAGGTCCTCCAAACACGTCAGCCATGATTTGCCGCCATAGCTTAGATCGAACGAAGCCGCCACTTGCATGAATTTTCTTCGGTTCACCAATTAGCTCTTGTAATGCGAGCATTACGCTATACAGATTGTACATAACCCCTTCAAGAACAGCACGAACAAGATGTGCCCGTGTATGGTATAAAGCAAGACCAAAGAAAGAACCCCGTGCATCTGCATTCCAAATTGGCGCGCGCTCCCCTGCCATATAAGGATGAAAAATCAAGCCGTCCGCTCCCGGCGCCACCTTTTCAGCCATTTCTGTTAACAATTCATAAGCATCTTCCCCATTTTCCTCTGCCCTTTGTACCTCTAATTGCCCAAACTGATCACGAGCCCATTGGAACGTCACTCCACCGTTATTAACTGGCCCGCCAACAACCCAATGGTTTTCTGTTAAAGCATAACAAAAGGTTCGTCCTTTCGGATCGGTTAAAGGTTTATCACTAACTGTCCGTATGGCACCGCTTGTACCAATCGTGACTGCGAGAACACCCGGTTTAATCGCATTAAGTCCTAAATTTGAAAGAACACCATCACTTGCCCCTACTACAAATGGTGTGTCTACGGAAATATTCATTTGACCAGCCAGCCCACTGTCCAAATTTTTTAAAATATGTGTCGTTGGAACAAGAGCGGGTAGCTTGCTTTCGTCAATCCCGGCAATTTCCAATGCCTCTTTATCCCATTTTAATGTTTCTAAATTAAACATCCCCGTTGCTGAAGCTAATGAATAATCCATCACATATTGATGAAACATTTTATAAAAGATGTATTCTTTAATCCCTAGAAATTTATTCGTTCTATTAAACACTTCTGAATGTTCATTTCGTAACCAAATTAATTTCGTGATTGGTGACATCGGATGTATTGGCGTACCAGTTCTTCGATATAAATTTAACCCTCTTTTAGACGCCTTCAATTCATCCGCATACTTAACACTTCGATTATCTGCCCACGTAATACTTTTTGTCAGAGGATTCCCTTGCCCATCAACCGCAATGACACTATGCATTGCCGAGCTAAAAGATACAAACATTAACTCCTCTTTATGAATCCCACTTGACTTCATCAACTCACGAATTGAAATAATTACTGCTTGAAAAATTTCATCCGGATCTTGTTCAGCGATCGAAGGAGTTGGATTATGTAATGGATACCCTTTTGAAAATGTATCGACTACTTCGCCTTCCTTAGTAAAAAGAACCGCTTTTGTACTCGTTGTTCCGATATCTACACCCATCATATAGGACTGTGCCATGTTTATTCACCTCAAATTAGTTTTTGCTTCGCAAGCAGTACGGAATTTCACGATATCCGCGACTCCCTTTAAAAAATCGACAAGAACCCACGTCAAAATCTGACGTGGGATTTATCATACTTTAATTATACAAAAATACTTAGTAATAACACGATAATGAGTGAAACGATAGAAAGTAGCGTTTCCATAACTGTCCATGATTTTAAAGTTTGGGACACACTCATATTAAAGAATTCTTTCACCATCCAGAAACCTGCATCATTTACATGGGATAAAATCAATGAACCTGAACCGATGGCCAAAACAATTAACTCCGTATTGACACCATGTGTGCTTGCAATCACCGGTGCAACAATTCCAACAGCGGTTGTCATTGCGACTGATGCTGATCCCGTTGCTACACGAATTAATGCAGCGACTAACCATGCAAATAGAATCGGTGAAATATGTGTGTTCGTAGCAAGATTAGCAATAGCATCTCCTACCCCACTCGTAATTAATACATTTTTGAAGGCACCGCCTCCACCAATAACTAAAATAATTGTAGCCGTTGGTGCTAAGCACTCACCCATAAAGCTGGAAAGTTGTTTCTTATTAAATCCTCTTGCATACCCAAGCGTAAAGAATGAAACAATCACTGAAATTAATAAAGCGACAATTGGTTTTCCAAGAAAAGTGCTCCATTCAGCTAGCGCTTTGTTTTCATGCAATATACCGCTTATCGAACCAACTAACATTAAAATGACTGGTAATAGAACGGTGAAAATTGTTACCCCAAAGCTAGGTAATTTATTTGTTTCCTTTTTCGAAAATTGCTCTGACAATTCTTTAGACATTTCTATATGACCAAGTCGTTTGGCGATAAAAGAGCCAAAAATAGGACCGGCAATAATAACAGAAGGAATACCTACAATCAATGCATATAAGATTGTTCTTGCAACATTTGCATCTAATCCTTCCACAGCAATCATTGGTGCCGGATGTGGCGGAAGCAATCCGTGCACAGTTGATAATCCTGCAACCATCGGAATCCCAATTTTCAATATCGACATTCCCGACCTTCTTGCAACCGTATACACAAGTGGAATTAATAAAACAAGTCCTACTTCAAAGAAAACCGGAATCCCGACAATAAAGGCAACAATCATCATTGCCCAATGGACTTTCTTTTCGCCAAATTTATTTAGCAACGTATTCGCAATTTGGTCAGCTCCACCAGACTCAGCCAGCATTTTCCCAAGTATCGTCCCAAGACCTATTATAACAGCAATGGAACCTAATGTATTCCCTACCCCATTCTGTATTGCATCCGCCACATCAGGAAGTTTCATTCCGGCTAACATTCCTAGAATAACTGATGTTAATAATAACACAACGAACGGATGCCATTTTACTTTCGCAATCATAAAAATCAAAAAGATAATGGCTAATAATGTGTAAACTAATAAACTTATGTCATGACCTGTCATTCTTCGATCCTCCAAATCTAGATGTTTAGTTTTATAGTGATTGTGTTCTTAATTTGAAGAAGCAATCGTTTACATTTTTCATGTAAAAAGAAACGTCCCTATTAAAACGGTTTCATTTCACTTGAAAGAAATATTTTTTCAATATAATTCTATTTTACGATAAATATTTTTTATTTCAATAGTTTTTATGAAAAATAATTCCCTAACTTATTAACAAATAGAAGAAAAAGCAGACTAGATACCCTATTTCAATGAATCTCCCAATGCTTTACAAAAAAAATTTCGAAACCGTTTACATTTCCCCTTTCATTTATATTACAATAGAAGAAAAGACTGCTTAGAAAGGTGTAATTTAAATGGGAACACAAATTCAAAAATTCCCTTGTTTACCAAGGATTCGTACGATGTACCCACAATTTAGCGAAAAAGAAAAAATAATAGCCGACTATATATTAGAACATCCTGAAAAAATCATTCATTCAACAATTAATCAACTTTCCGATGATTTATTTGTAGCCGATGCTACTGTTTTTCGCTTTTGCAAGCGGATAGGGTTTAATGGCTTTCAATCTATGAAAATCGCTTTGGCTTCAGAAATTGTTGCACCGATTAAAAATATTCACGAAACGATTCAAGAGGGTGATAACGAAAAGGAAATCGCCGAAAAAGTATTCAAAGCGAATATCCGAACATTAGAGGATACCCTTCATATTTTTAATGAAAATCGTTTCACGGAGGCGACCGAACTAATAATGGGGGCAAGAAAGGTTGAGTTTTATGGTATTGGTGGCTCAGGGGTCATTGCTATGGATGCTCATCATAAATTTTTGCGTACTGGCATTCAAACTTCGGCTTATACTGATTCACATTTTCAAATTATGTCTGCCTCACAGCTAACTGATCAAGATCTGGTGATTCTTATCTCCCACTCAGGTTCTACGAAAGACATGATGGAGATCCTGGACATCGCTAAAAAGAATGGGACAAAAACAATTGGAATTACAAATTTTGCAAAATCGCCATTAAGCCAAAAAGTAGATATTCCCCTATTTACAGCTTCCCAAGAAACAGACTATCGATCCGAGGCATTGTCCTCTCGTATTGCCCAATTAAGTATAATTGATGCCCTTTATGTAAATGTAATGGCGAAGCAAGATAATTTAGGGAAGGAATCACTGCAAAAAATGAGAGAAGCAATCTCTCTTAAAAAGTTATAAAACAAATAGAAAACCAACTGTTATTAAGGAAACAGTTGGTTTTCAAACTTTTAAATTTCAACAAAGTAATCCTTTAGCCTCGATCTTAACTCTCTTTTCAAAAACTTCCCTACCGATGTTTTCGGAATTTCATCCAAAAATAATATTTCATCCGGCATCCACCATTTCGCAAATTGCGGGGCAATGAAATCTAATATTTCTTGTTTTTCTACCTTGCCTTTAAAAGCATCTTTCAATACGATACATGCAATCGGTCGTTCTTGCCACTGTGGATGTGGTACTCCGACTACCGTTGCCTCAAATACTGCTTCATGGGCCATCAATGCATTTTCTAAGTCAACTGAAGAAATCCATTCTCCCCCGCTCTTTATTAAATCCTTTGTCCGATCGACTAATTTCACATTTCCCTCTTCATCTACGGTAGCCACATCACCTGTATAGAGCCAGCCATCTTTAAAAGATTCGCTTGTTCGTTCATCCTTATAGTACTCATCTGCAATCCACGGACCCTTAATTAATAATTCACCCATTTCTTTCCCGTCCCATTTCACCTCATTATCTCCCGCGATGACTTTCATTTGTAGCCCAGGTACAAGTAGACCTTGCTTCGAGCGAATGTTTAATTTCTCTTCTTCATCTATATCTTCTTGATAGCTTTTAAGTGTCGAAATTGTTGCTAGCGGGGTTGTTTCAGTCATCCCATAGGCATGTAAAAATGGGATATTATATTTTTGTTCGAACGCTTTAATCATGGCCATTGGAGCTGCCGAACCACCACAAAGAATGCTTCGTAATGAAGAAGTGTCATAATGATTTTGTTCTAATTCATTTAATAGTCCTAACCAAATTGTCGGCACCCCAGCTGTGACTGTGACCTTCTCATTTTCAATAAGTTGAGCAAGCAGCTTTGGCGTAAACATCGGACCTGGTAAGACTTGCTTAGATCCGAACCATGTTGCAGCAAAAGGCATTCCCCAAGCATTAACATGGAACATAGGAACAACTGGCATACATATATCCTTTTCAGACATTGCAGTAGTATCAGCTAACCCTAATGCATAGCTGTGTAATACAATTCCTCGATGTGAATATACAACCCCTTTCGGATTCCCAGTCGTTGCTGATGTATAACACATTCCTGCAGGGTCATTTTCATTAATATCCTGTAGGAAAGAATGCTCCGGATCACCAGCTTCAAGCAATCTTTCATAAGAATATACAGGCTCTAATGTAGTAGTTGGTAATTTATCCTGATCTGTCATGATAATATATGCCTTCACAGTAGTAAGAGAATCTTTTACCATTTCAACGAGAGGAAGAATATCCTCATCTACGAATAATACTTCGTCTTCCGCATGATTAATAATATAGGAAATATGTTCAGGCGAAAGTCGAAGATTAATCGTGTGTAAAACAGCTCCAATTCCAGGCGCGGCAAAATAAATTTCCAAATGGCGATGATGATTCCAAGCTAAAGTTCCAACCCGATCGCCTTTTTTCACTCCGAGTGTTTCTAAAGCACTTGCAAGTCTGCGAGTTCTCCTACCAATTTCTTTGTACGTAAAGCGATGGATCCCCGACAAAGTTCTTGAAACGACTTCCTTCTTTGGAAAAAATGTTTCAGCCCTCTCTAACAATGAACCTACTGTTAATGGCACCTGCATCATGTCACATTTCCCCTTTATCTATTTGATTTAATTAGATTACAAGTACATTTGTGTTTCTCATATGTTCTGTGATTCTTCCTTTAACTGTTCTCTCAATAAAAATTTTTGAATTTTCCCACTAGCATTTCTAGGCAGGACATCGCAGAATATATATTTTCTTGGCCGCTTATAATTCGCAAGATGGTCACTATTTATGCACCATTCATCCAAGGCAGTTTCAGTTACATCCGGGTCTTTCTTTACAACAAATGCAATCACTATTTCTCCCCAATGCTCATTAGGACTTCCAATAACCGCTACATCTAACACGCCGGAATGCTCATAAAGAACATCCTCCACCTCACGAGGATAAATATTTTCTCCACCGGAAATAATCATGTCATCCACTCGATCCTTCACCCACAAATAGCCGTCTTCATCTAAATAGCCAATATCACCAGAATGGTACCATCCCTTATATAAGGCATATTCCGTCGCTTCATCACGTTCAAAATAGCCGCCCATCATACATGGGCCTTGAACAATGATTTCGCCTGTTTCCCCTATTGGGACAACATCATCCGGATCTGATGGTCCATTTTCATTCGGCCTTACAATACGGATATCATGATTTAAACACGCTTGCCCCGCAGAACCCGCCTTTGATAATTGATCATTCTCTAAAAGGAAAGAAATCGCTGGTCCCATTTCGGTCATTCCATATGCTTGAACAAGCGAAATCCCTAACTGTTTATGACAAGCATGAACAAGTGTTGGTGCCATTGGAGCTGCACCGTAAAGTCCTAGTACCAAACTGTCCAGTTTGTACTTTTCCAAATCCTCTTGTAAAAGCATGTTCCACATCGTCGGTGCTGCAAAAAGCTTAGTGATTTTTTCTTGTTCAATTAGCCGAAGAACTTTAGATGCATTGAATTGGTGGAGAATCGTATTTCTAGCTCCCACATGAATTCGTGGAATGAGTGCACAGTGTAGTTCTGCACAATGGAACATCGGTGCAGTGACAAGCCCATGATCATTTGCATGTAACTTAGTCGCACTTATAATAATAAGACTTTGTTCAACGATTTCTCGATGACGATGGATGACACCCTTTGGTCGGCCTGTTGTTCCGCTCGTGTACATAATGGCGTAAATGTCTGATTCTTCTATTTGGTAGTCTTCTAAAGTTGTAGGTTCAGTTTGAATTTTCTCTTGATAGTTGGCTGCATAGGATGGTGTTTGATCATCAATAAACCAAAACGAAATGTGAGGATAACGGCTTTCAATAGAGGTAATGGTTGATGCTAAAGCCTGTTCGAAAAGGACCACTTTCGGTTTTGCGTCGTCTAAAATATAAGCTACTTCTTCGGACATCAACCTAAAATTAATCGGATTAATTACAGCCCCAATCTTGGCGCAAGCAAAAACAGCTGTTGCTAATTCTTCATTGTTAAATAGAAACGTTGATACACGGTCACCTTTGCGAACCCCCTCATGGATAAGGGCGTTCGCTAGTTGATTTACGCGTTCACTCCATTCCTGATACGTAAATCTCCTGTTTCTTCTCACATCAAATAAGGCTTCTTTGTTCGGATATTTTTTCACAGTTAAATCGAAAAGCTTTCCAATTGTTGTGGACATAAACGAACCTCCCTAATTCTTTCATTTACTTCGTATGGATAGTTGTTATCAAATCCGCAGTCTGAATACACTACGCTTTCCGCGGGTGACCCGTGAGCCTGTCTAGTTCCGGCGGCTCTGTATTTATAAAATGTTTTCATCCTATAATCCTGAGGGAAAATATACGTTTTTCCTATAAACCTTTAAAAAGTAGCCTTATTAAACTGTTACCAAACTCACTCCAATCTTTCGATGATTGTTGCATTGGCCATCCCAAATCCTTCACACATTGTTTGCAAGCCGTAGCGCCCACCTGTCCGTTCAAGCTCATGCATCATTGTTACCATTAATCTTGCACCACTAGCACCAAGTGGATGGCCAAGCGCAATGGCCCCTCCATTCGGATTTAACTTTTTCGGATTAGCTCCTGTTTCTTTTAACCATGCTAACGGCACAGAGGCAAAGGCTTCATTCACTTCAAACACATCGATATCATCGATTGTCAATCCCGCTTTTTTTAGTACTTTTTTCGTTGCGGGGATAGGTCCTGTTAACATAAGTGTTGGATCGGAACCAACAACAACACGCGTATGAACTTTAAAACGAGGTTTCAATCCAAGTTCCTCCGCTTTTGAACGAGACATTAAAAGCAGCGCTGCAGCTCCATCACTAATTTGGCTTGCATTTCCAGCGTGGATGATGCCATCCTCCTTGAATGCAGGTTTTAAATTCATTAATACTTCAACAGATGTTTCCTTTCTAGGTCCTGAATCATGGATAATGACTGAATCCTGGCCATTTTCTATCGGTATAATTTCTCTTTGAAAATATCCTTCATATTGAGCATTTAATGCTTTTTGATGACTTTCATAGGAGAATTGATCCAAAACTTCTCTAGTAAAACCATATTTTTCTGCAATTCGTTCTGCTGACAGTCCTTGGTGGATCATTTCATATTTATTTGTTAGTTTTTCGCTAAACGGTGACCCTTGATAGTTAGACGCAATCGGAACCCTTGACATGCTTTCAACTCCACCAGCAACCACAACTTCCATGTCACCCGAAAGTATCGCTTGTGATGCAAAGTGAACTGCCTGCTGACTTGAACCGCATTGACGATCAATTGTTGTACCTGGAACCTCTAATGGATAACCGGCGATTAAAGCGGCAATCCTTGCAATATCACCTGCTTGTTCACCGGATTGAGTCACACATCCAAGAATGACATCGTCAATCATGGATGGATCCAGTTTCGTTCGTTTAATAAGTGATTTCAATGTTTCAGCCGCTAAGTCATCTGGACGAATATCCTTTAAATCTCCCTTTTTCCTTCCAATTGGTGTACGAACCCCTTCAACAATCACGACTTCTCGCATGATTTACTTCCTTTCTCTTCCTCCCTTAAATGAGGACTTTTTGTACTTATATAAACGTTAAATCTGCCTATCTATTAATTTAGTCGACTATAATCCAAGATTCTTCGCAATAATTGTTTTCATAATTTCATTGGTCCCGGCGTAGATACTTGCTACGGGAATATCCCGATATCGCCTTGCAATCTCATATTCCTCCATATAGCCATATCCCCCGTGGAGCTGCATACATTGAGTAGCAACATCCCTTGCCATTTCGGTCAACTTCCATTTTGCCATCGATACTTTCGCGACAATATCTTTTCCTTCCATGTGTTCAGCGATTAGTTGGTCTAAAAATGTCCTCCCCATTTCAATCTCTGTTGCCATTTCCACCAGTTTAAATTGGGTGTTTTGAAATTTACTTATTGCTTTTCCAAACGCTTTCCGTGATTTCACATAATCCATTGTTATTTCTAGCATTCTCTCAGCTGACACCTGTGCAGCAATTGCAACAATTAAGCGTTCCTGCTGAAGTTTTTCCATAAGATACGTAAATCCCTTGCCTTCTTCTCCAAGTAAATTCTCTTTCGGTACACGACAATCCTCAAATATCAACTCAGCGGTATCTTGCGCATGCAAGCCAACTTTATTTAACTTTCTGCCCCTTGAAAATCCTGGTGTATTTCTTTCTACAGC
This sequence comes from Heyndrickxia sp. FSL W8-0423, assembly GCF_038009395.1. Classification (NCBI taxonomy): domain Bacteria; kingdom Bacillati; phylum Bacillota; class Bacilli; order Caryophanales; family Bacillaceae; genus Heyndrickxia; species Heyndrickxia sp. FSL W8-0423. Next base: position 558,717 of record NZ_JBBPBE010000001.1, read on the forward strand.
AAGAAGACTCATCCCTTTATGGGGAGGGACTGCCTGTGGATTTGTTTTGCAAGCAACGATTACTAGATCTGCATGAACCCCGTTTGTAATAAATGTTTTTTGTCCATTTAATAGATAATGGTCTCCATCTAAAATGGCAGTCGTTTGCATATTAGCCAAATCTGATCCACAACCAGGCTCTGTCATCGCAATGGCTGTAATTGTTTCCCCTGCCACACATGAAGGAAGCCATTTTCTCTTCTGTTCCTCCGTACCATAGGAGGTCAAATAAGGAATCACAATATCATTATGTAAACCGATACCAACCAGGCTTGAGCCCACTCTTTCTAACTCCTCGTTAATAATAACCGAAAAGCCCCAATCTCCTCCATATCCACCATATGACTCATCGACATCCGGACAAAGAAACCCTTGCTCCCCCATTTTTTGCCAAAAGGAGCGAGGAACAATCCGATTTTCTTCCCACTCATCATAGTAAGGTACACACTCTTTCTGAAGAAATCGCCTTAAAGAACTACGGAATATTTCATGTTCATCTTTCAAATATAGATGGTTCATTTGAAAATTCCCCTTTTCTATGCCAATCGTACTATCTTCTATTGTAACCGATTGGACGTATAACTGTTAGAATATTTTGACTTAAAATCAGAAAAATTTTTACTAGTTTTAATTTTAGTCATTCTAGTAAAAGTTGTATGATAGTAGCAAACTAATTATGTCTAGGAGTGATCATTTTGTTTCCCGTTAAATTAATAGATGAACTATTACAAGAAAGCGCTAATAAAGATGAGGCCATTAAAATGGAAAGTTATATGAAAAATAACTTCAAATTTTTCGGAGCAAGAGCACCGGTTGTAAAGGAAATTTTCAAAAAGTTGATTACCGTTTACACAATTCATCCACATGAATTAAAGGAACTTGTTACTCATTTGTGGAAAAAAGATGAAAGAGAGTATCAAATGATTGCGATTCTTTTTTTAAATCGTTATCAAAAGTGGTTAAAGGAGGAGGATATAGAATTAATCGAATACTGCATTACAAATAAATCTTGGTGGGATTCTGTTGATTCAATTGCTCCCAATGCACTCGGATATTATTTAAAAGCATATCCTCAACATAAACCTGAAATCATCGAGAAATGGTTATCCTCCAATAATCTTTGGCTTCAAAGAAGTATCTTATTATATCAATTAAAATATAAGAAAGACACAGACGTTTCCATTTTGTTCGATAGTATCCTACGTTTAAAAGATTCCAAAGAATTTTTTATCCAGAAGGCAATTGGATGGGCATTACGGGAGTATTCAAAAACAGATTCACAAAAAGTTATAGACTTCGTAGATTCAACCAATCTCGCAAATCTTAGTAAAAAAGAATCGTTAAAATGGATGAAATCTAAAAAGATAATCCGGTAAATGATCTTAAATGAGGTGGATTAGATGAAAGCAAAAAAGGGAGTTTCTTTTCTTCGAATCTTTTGGGTAATTTTTTTAATTTTTATTGCTCTTTTCCTTGTCTATCTTTATCAGCTGCATACTGAAGGTTTATTAACAAAGAAAATTCTCTTCACTGTAGATCAGCTTGCTAAAATGATCAAGAAAAATCCCATTCTATTTGTGGGATTAATAAGCTATATTATTATATTTTATCTCGGCTATTTGGTAGGAAAGAAACGAAGATGAAAGAAGAAAATCTCCTTTAATATGACAATATTCACCACTTCCTTCATTTAATCAAACGTTTGATTAAAAATGCTGTGCCTATTGATATATAAAGTTTATAGCATTCTTCTATATGAGATTATTGTCAAATTTTCTCTATCAGGATGCTCTCCAATTTACGAAAACAACAATAATATTACAATTACTTATAACCTGCGTTTTTCAGTTGATTATTCCCCTTTTTATTACTATGATAAGGATATTGTCAAAAAATTTTTCTCATTGTATATTACTTTAAAACAAATATAGGCATATGCTAAAATGAAGGCCACTTTTTCATCAAAGATCATTATCTCTGCAAAAGGAATGATATGAATGACTGATTATACTCAAATTTACAATAAATTATCGACTATTATAGATAAAAACAATATTAAAACGAATGAGTTATTAAAAAACCATACGTATACAAAACTTGGCGGGAAAGCGGATATTTTTCTTACCCCTTCCACTTATGAAGAAGTGCAGACCGTCGTTAAATTTGCAAAGCGGGAGAATGTCCCTTTCACCTTACTAGGAAATGGTTCCAACTTGATTGTTAAGGATGGCGGAATTCGCGGCATTGTTATTCTTCTTGAAAATTTCAATCGTATTTCTGTTGAGGAGAATTTCTTAACAGCGCAAAGCGGTGCCGCCATCATCGATGCATCTCAGTATGCATTAAAGGAAAAATTAACTGGTTTAGAATTTGCTTGTGGAATCCCTGGTACTGTAGGCGGGGCTTTATTTATGAATGCCGGTGCCTATGGCGGTGAAATTAAAGACGTATTGGATCATGCGATTGTTATCGATCGTAACGGAGAAGTCGTAAAAAGAACGGCAGAGGATCTTGAACTTAGCTATCGTACAAGTAATATCCCTGAAAAAGGGGATATTGTTCTTGAAGCCATTTTTAAACTTAAACCTGGGAACTATGAAGAAATTAAAGCAATTATGGATGATTTGACATTTAAAAGAGAATCTAAACAACCACTCGAGTATCCTTCATGTGGCAGTGTATTTAAAAGACCACCCGGTTACTTTGCCGGGAAACTCATTCAAGATAGCGGGCTTCAAGGAAAACAAATTGGCGGTGCGCAAGTATCAACAAAACATGCCGGTTTTATTGTCAACAAAGACAATGCAACTGCAGAAGAATATATTTCATTAATCAAATATGTTCAAAAGACTGTGAAGGAAAAATTCAATGTAGAATTGGAACGAGAAGTTAAGATTATTGGTGAGGATTTATAATTGTTATTAACTGCAAAAAACACACGAGCAAATGTAAGCTCGTGTGTTTTTTGCAGTTAAATATTATCATATATCCGATGAGAGTATTAAGGTGGGCGAATAAAGTAGTTCTTCCATTTTTGAGTGATGCGTAAAAAGGTTATGTCATTGTCCTTTCGTGCACTAATGCAATGAGTTCTTGACTTTTCCTTCTCGAATCTTGTGGATTCGTGCACGTAAGCAATGTATTCCTAGTCTTTCCTTCTCGAATCTTGTGGATTCGTGCACGTAAGCAATGTATTCCTAGTCTTTCCTTCCCGAATCTTGCGGATTCGTGCACGTAAGCAATGTGTTCACGGTCTTTCCTTCTCGAATCTTGTGGGTTCGTGCACGTAAGCAATGTATTCCTAGTCTTTCCTTCTCGAATCTCGCGGATTCGTGCACGTAAGCAATGTGTTCACGGTCTTTCCTTCCCGAATCTCGCGGATTCGTGCACGTAAGCGATGTATTCCTGGTCTTTCCTTCCCGAATCCGAGTTCTCCTACGATAATTTGATTCACTTAACACTACGTCAGTGTATAAAAAACCCCTAGCGAATACTGTATTCGCTAGGGGTTGCTTATTATTTTATTCAACTACGCGTCGTACAACACCTTTGAATGCTTTTTTCCAGTATGAGTTGCTCAATGAATCAATTGATACGCCGTGTGAACTGTTGTCATTTAAGAATTGACCATTTCCTAGATAAATTCCTACATGACCATTTGTTTTATACGTATCAAAGAAGATTAAGTCTCCTCTTTTCATTTCTGAAGAACTTACTGCCCTTCCTTGTCCAACTAGTGTATCCGTATTTGTTCCAGAAACTGGTCCTAGATTAACTCCACCTTCAGCATATGCCCAGCGAACGAATGAAGAGCAATCAAATGAACGTCTTGCTATATCGCTGCTGCTACGACCGCCGCCCCAATTGTAAGGAGAACGACCAACAATAGATGACCCTGCACTTATCGCAGCTTCAATGCCTCCGGAGCCTAATTTTACAGTTGATGATGGCGCCGTGTAAGTGGACGTATGATTAGTTGATGAACTGCTGCTTTTTGTTCCTGAAGTAGTTTCAGAAGTAGAAGCGGCTGCTGCTTTTTCCTGTGCCGCCTTTTCTGCTGCAGCCTTTTCAGCAGCTGCCTGGTCTTCAAGATTGCCTAATTCACTTGATGCATTTTTTTGTTCTTCTTTTATTTTTGCAAGAATACTATTTTTATCATCAATTTGATATTGTAATTCCTCTTTCAGATCTTTAAGATCATCTAAATCCTTCTGAACTTTCTCTAGCTTACTTGCAAGCTCTTTCTTGGACTGTTCAAGTGATTCTTTATCTTTTTTCTGTTCATCTAAAATCTTCTGATCAGCATTTACGATGGTAGAAACCGCCATAGCGCGGTCAACGAAATCACCGAAACTTTCGGATTCTAGTAAAACATCTAAATAACTTACGACACTCCCGCTCTCTTGAATCGCACGGGCACGTTTTTGTAATAATTTATTACGTTCATCAATTCTTTTCTTTGTATCTGCAATTTTTACTTTTAATTGTTCAGATTCTTTTTTTGTATCTGCTACTTCTGCCTTTGTCTTGTTCATTTCCGCATTAGTCTGTGCAACTTTTGCATCGATTTGTTTCATATCCGCAAGCATATTGATTTCATTTTGTTTTAAATCGGAAATTTCTTGCTTTTTCGCACGAATTTGTTGATTTACATTTTCGGATGCAAAAACGTTTTGGGTAGAGAATAATGCGCTCGTCCCAATTACAGACGCTAAACCAAGTGTAAGTAATCTCTTTCTCATTTTCTTTTCCCCCGTGATCTTTATAAATATACGAACATAATCTATTAAAATTTAAATTTATTCTATTAATTATGTATAAATAGAAAAATACGTGTCTATTGTCACAGGTGCTATTATAACATCATTATTCGACAAAAGGAGCCACAATCATATTACATTTATATTTCAATTGCGTTACTCTTTGTTAAGTTATTGAAAAAGATTCCGATTTGTTATACTTAAATAACTATATTATTAAAAAGAGGTGGTCTAATGACTATCATATATTTCGTACGTCATGGAGAATCAGAATGGAATGCTAGTGGAAATCGTTATTGCGGACGAACTGACATTAAGCTTTCAAATATTGGAAAACAACAAGCTCAGATGGCAGCTACATTATTGCAAGATGTACAATTTACAGGTGCTTACTCCTCGCCATTATGCAGGGCACGTGAAACGGGAGAATACATTTTATTAAACCACGAGGAATTCGTTCCTATACAAAATGATGAAAGACTCATTGAAGCAAATTTTGGTGAATGGGAAGGCAAAAGGCTAGAAGTATTTATCGCTGAAGATCCAAAGTATTGGGATCAATGGCTAAAGGATCCCGGTTCTACCAAAGCAGGGAAAACAGGTGAAAATGCTTTCGAAATTTTTCAGAGGGTGAATGAATTTGTAAACGATGTTGTTAATCAGCATCCTGAAGGAACGATTCTAGTGACAGCCCACAGCTGGGTCATTAGATTTTTTGTTGCGGGCACACTTGAGATCCCTTTCCGAAATTATCGAATGATTGCTCAGGACAACGTTGGAGTAACGATTTTTAAACGAACAAAAGAAGATGAAGGCCGCTTTTTAGCGATTAATTTGAATACACATATAAAGAAGTCCTGACTTTAGAATCAGGACTTTTTTTCTTATGCAAAACAAGTTAGAAATCGTTTTCCCATTAATTACAGCTAACAATCTTGCTTTTAAGCAATTATAATCAAAGGTGAGGAGGGGATAGTTTGTACATTTGGATAATCGCAATAATTGCCATTACTTTTCTAATGATTATTTTTAATAAAGGAAATAAAAACACGCAAAATGTCGTGATAAATCATATAGCGGTCAATCACCCTACGATAGATGGGCAAACGATTAAAGTACTTCAAATCTCTGATCTACATTTAGAAAATCTCTCCATTTCGCCAGAAAAGCTTTATGCAAGTTTAAATGATCAATCATTTGATTTAATTGCTTTAACTGGTGATTTTTTAGATAGAAAGCGCAGTATTCCAAAACTGATTCCTTATTTAAACGTGTTCAACCAACTTAATCCTAAATACGGAACATATGCCGTATTTGGAAATCATGATTATGTATTGCGGGATTCAAATTTTCTTACATTAAAAAAAGTGCTTGAAGATCAAGGGTGTAAAACGATGCAAAATGAGAATGACGTTCTAACGATAAACGGGAATCGTTTAAACATTATCGGGATTGACGATTTTAGTACTAAGCGGAGTGAAATTGATAAATCCTATCACGGACTCATGCACGGATATAATCTCGTTTTAACACATGATCCAAATATTGTGCTTAAAATGAAGAATTTTCACTTTGATTATTTATTATCTGGCCATTTTCACGGAGGACAAATATATTGGCCAAAGCCATACCATCTTCTGAAAATGGGAAAACTCGTACGAATGAATATGATTAAAGGCTTGCAAACCCACGATGGAAAGCCATTTTATATTAGCGAAGGATTAGGACAAACAGGTCTTAATATTCGTATTGGAAGCCGTCCTGAAATCACAATCCATCATTTAACGCTTCCAATTATCGAGAAGGCTGCCAGTGCCATGTAGCTTCCACTATCTTAAGAACACCTAATCATTTAGGTGTTTTTTGCATTTTATTGTAAAAATTCTGATATTATTGATATAAGAATAATCTTCGGAGGAACTCATGAAGAATAATGACGAAAAATTTTCAGATTTAAATTTCCCCTCAAAACTGGTTACTATACTATCTATCGGATTTTTAATTATTTTTGCATTAGTAGTTGTCATAGCTCTTTACTTTTTTGGGATAATAGGATTTTTCCGCTTACTTAATGTCCAATATGATTCAAATCAAGCACTTATTTCCTTTATCTTAAAATTCTTTTTCATTTGCCTAATAGCCGAGGTTTTTGCAAAGTTAATTATTCGTTTTATTATCAGTTATGTAAACAGTAATATAGTGAATTTCATTGTTTTAATGTTTTTCGATATATTAATTAGTTGGATTGTCCTCCATTATGTTGATGAATCGATGAGTAGTATTACTATTCCTACCTGGGTCGAGCTTATACTAGCTTTGTTTCTTGCTTGTGCTGAGTATAACTTTGACAAGAAAAAGGAATAAGATTTTTTCAACAATAAATCTTATTCCTCACCAATAGCCAACACTTATCTTTTTAATCAAACGTTTGATTAAAAATCTTTAAACCATTGACATATAAGTATTTCATTCGTTTTTTCTATGCGAAATTTGCCAGATTCATTTTTTTCTTTTCGCAACTTCTTCATATAGATCCATTAATGATATAACTCCTAGTTTTTGAACCTTTTCAATGTATTTACACCATAATTGAGCAGTAAGTATTGCATCCCCTAATGCATGATGACGGTTTTCCACCGGAATTCCTGCATAGTTGCACCACTCTTCCAATTTCACAATACGAATTGTCGGCTCAGCTATCTGAAGCAGAAAAGACGTATCAATCAATCTATGATTAAACGACGAACGATAAAGCTTCCAATTCACATGCTGGAGAAAGTTTTTCTCATGATATGAATGATGAGCAATGAGAGGATCATCTTTTACAAATTGATAAAACTGATAGATCACCTCCGATAAGGAAGGTGCAGTGGTCAAATCACTTTTCCTAATACCTGTTAATTGTTCGATTTCAGGAGGGATATCTTGATTCGTATAAATCAATGAGTAAAACTGCGTATCCTCAAAGATTTTTCCTTCTCTCACTTTGAGTGCGCCTAATGAAATTATTTGATCCCCTTGCTCTGGATAAAAACCAGTAGTCTCTATATCAAAAACAGTAAATTGTAATTGTTGTAACGGTAGAAACAACTTTTCGTCATTATTTATTTCCCTTTGGAGCTGGCGAACATATGCTAACTGCTGAGCATTTTGTCTGCCCTGCATCACTTCAATGATATTTAACCCTTTTTCCTTTATATAACGAATCATTGAATCAAAACCCATAATTCACCTATAGGCCTTTCGCTATCGTTTCAATGAACCGATGCAGTCTTTTACCGTGATGAAGAATTTCTTTTATCTCTTTTCTTTTCTCACGCTCGATATTTTTTACATTTATATAATTCATACTTTGACAAGAAGTTCGTTCATTAATAAGTGATAATCGATAGGCTAATAATTTTTTAAAATAGCGTTGGTAAATAGGGATATCCTTCTCATACCTCATCATTTTAGACAAAGCATTCATTCGTAATATGGTAGATGTTTCATACACCCCTTCTTTTATCGCTAAATAGCGAATGGCATTCACATAAGGAAGGTATGCCATAGATTTTAAATCGATTTCTCCTTGATGGATCCCTTTTGTTTCAACAAAAATTTGTCCAAATAGACCTACCGAATTTCTTACATGTCGTATATTTTCAAAAAAGCGTTCTAAAACATTTGGATTGCTAACTATTTTGTTAAGAAATTGCCTCTTTAAATCTTCAATAAATTCATCATTCCCCACAAGATTCCTTGAATCAAAGAATATCGTAGCATTTCGAATCGATTCCCAACTTCCCTGCTCTATCCATCCGTTGATTTGCTCTTCCCACTCCTTATGTGACCTACACCAAAGAATATTTGAGCTCATCACTTTTCCCTCACAATAAGAATAGCCTAATCGATATAATTCATCTGTCAGCTCCTTCCCTAGGTGACGAAAATAAAGCATATTTTTCTCATCATCATCCTCGAAAACGAGCCCATGGTCTTGATCACTAAAGATTCCCTGTTCTGACCTTCCGGCACTCCCCATGACAAACCAAGAAAACGAGCATGGAGGAGGACCTATTTGATTAATAGATAGTTGAAATGCTTTTTTCATCACTTGATCATGGAACAGATTTAGGGATCTATTATCAGAAAAATACTTGAATAAATAATTATTTTTCAAGCTTACTAATGATTGATGCTCATTCATGAGGAATTTCTATACCCTCCCTCCAACGGTACAACGACTATTTTTTGATCATTCAAACCTTCCCCATTTGCTTCAACTAATTTTTTCTTTTGCAATTAGCTCCGGATACCCATAAGTACCATGTTCACTTAAATCAAGACCAATAATTTCTTCCTCTTCTGTTACTCGAAGGCCGTTCATGAGCTTCTTCATCACATATAAAATAACAAAGGACACAATAAACGCATACAAACCTGATACCACAACTCCCGTCAACTGTACTCCAAGTTGGTGAAAGCCACCTCCATAAAACAGACCTGGTGAGCCTACCGTTGCAAGTTCTTTTGTTGCAAAAAATCCCGTTGATAACGTGCCCCAAACACCCGCTGTTCCATGTACAGATAAAGCATAAATTGGATCATCAATTTTCCTATTGTCAAAAAACCTCATGCTATAGAAGACCAAAATCCCAGCGATAAAACCAATGATTACCGCTGCCCAAGCAGATACAAATGCACACGATGCGGTAATTGCAACAAGTCCTGCTAAAGCTCCATTTAAAATCATTCCTATATCTGATTTACCTAGTACTAACCATGAGATAAGAAGAGCAGCAAACGCACCTGCGCCTGCAGCAAGATTCGTATTAAGGGCAACAAAACCGAAGAATCCATCAGCAACTGACAATGTACTACCGGCATTAAAGCCAAACCAACCTACCCATAAAATGAGGACTCCTAATGCTGTAAAGACTTGATTATGTCCATATATTGCGTTCACTGAACCATCTTTATTGTATTTACCTATTCGAGGCTTTAATAATATAGTTGCTGCTAACGCCGCCATCGCACCCGTCAAATGAACAACAGTTGAACCCGCGAAATCTTGTTTGCCGTGTTCGGCTAACCAACCGCCTCCCCAAATCCAATGTGCAACGACAGGATACACAATAACCGAAAATAATATTGAAAAAATAACATATGTGGAAAATTTAGCACGTTCAGCAAACCCGCCAAAAGCGATCGTTAAAGCGATTGTGGCAAATGCTAATTGAAAGAGAAAGAAGACCGATGAAGATAAATCTGTACCATCAATTTGGTAGCCAGAGTAGAAGAAATGAGAAAGTCCAACAAAGAAGTTTGCATGTTCGCCAAATATAAATGCATAACCTACAGCCCAAAACACAAGAGATCCAATCCCAAATGTTACGATTGTTTTTCCAGCAATATGTCCTGCATTTTTCATCCGTGTAGATCCACTTTCCAATAAAATAAATCCACCTTGCATAAGAATAACCAAAATCGCTCCCAGCATAACCCAAACAGTATTCATTACCATTTCCATACTTTCCCCTCCTATAATTGTCATATATAAATACATTTCATGTTATAAAATGTTACACGATATGTATTTGTTAATTATTTTAGAGGAAATTTCATCAAAGTCAAGATTTTTTTTTGACTTTTTCAAATTTAATGTCAGAAAATATGACATTATTTAAACATAAAAAAAGGGCCTAAGCCCCTAAATATTTTTCAAATAGTTTTTCCTTCGACATAACTAAGTAAGTTGGTCTTTGATTTTTGATTTTCTTCATCGATAATGTGGAATGGGAGATCAAAAAAATTGGTGTTTGCGTGAGTCGTTTAAAATGTATATAATATCTGTTTTCCGGATACATAAGCTCAAATCCCAGCTTCTTCACACCCTTGTTTAACATCGTTATTCCGATAATCCCCTTAATCTCCTCTTTCCTTTGATGGGATTCAATAAATTTTGCTAATAAAGGCATGGATTGTTCGACCATTTTATAAATCACTCTAGTACGCTGGACGGGATGGCTAATCGACATCACTTCTTTTAACACACGGACATTGTGTAAATGAATTTTCAACAAACAGTCATTTTTTTTAATTTCTGTTCCATCCGCTAATAAAAATGTTTTTCCTTTATATTTTGTTAGCTTTACCCGGAAAATTGCCTTTTTGTTTTGAATAAATCCAATATATTTTAACCTTCTAATCAAATGATAAAAGGGATCAATAAACATCCATAACGAAATAATCGAGAATCTTATAAACAAAACAATCTTATCCCCTTTCAGGTTTTCTCCCTTTCACTTTTAGGATAAACACTTTATTCAATTTTAACTCCATTTTTCACTATGGAAAATAACAGTATGAATATAATAAATGCGCCAAGACAACAATGTAAAAAAATGACCCCACTATACTTAAAGTAAGTGAGGATCTTTTTATTCATTGCTACGATAAGAAATAAGTTTATATTTTTCAACAAATCCAGCACTTGTATAAAGATTTATGGCTCTTGAATTTTTTTCACTTACACATAACTGTATTTCACTTATGCGAAATTTAGTAAATAATTGATATAATGCCGCCTTTATTAGTGTTCTTCCAATTCCTTTTTTCCTATGATTAGGTGAGACTCCGATAAATTCTATGCACCCTTCACCGAAAATAGGGTTTGCCTCAAAATACACATAACCTTGAATCAATCCTTTTTCTACAGCTACAATAACTTTTCTTACATTATTTAACCTTTTTACAATCCCTTTTCCATCATAATAAGAATGAGGAAATAATTCGTCATGTAATGTAATAAATTGGTTGTATTCCTCAGGAGGTAGGTCTAGCAGATGAATATCATTTATCGGTTTTTCCTGAGACTGATTGGCACTCAACAATAAATGAATGTTTCCTTTGATAAAATTGTGCTGTTGCATAAAAGTTCCGGCGTGATGGTTCTCGGTATTGTAAAAGCCATTAAAGCGATTGATTTGGATTGGCAATTCCTCCATTAGGTGCATCCATAACTCATTTGCTATCGAATTCCAATCGTTCCCCTTTATAAATGGACCCCAAATTTCGGCTTCCATGAACTCTTTATCAATATCTAAACCTAACAAACCTACTAATTCTTTATTATCATATGCAGCAATCAATGATTGCCGTATAGGCAAATCAGAAAAATGGTGTTGCAGTGTATATAAAATTTCTTCTGGATTGCTTCCACAATAACCAACATGTTGACATGGATCACCGTTACAATCTGCTATAAAAGACGCGGCTTCTGGCAAATCAACAATCGATTGAATCGTAATATTAGAATTCATATTGTCCTAGCAGTCCTTCTAATTTCAATGCAAGCCCGACACTTCCTTGAACCTTAATTTTCCCCATCATAAAGGCGGCAGTACTGTTCATTTTTCCTTGCAAAAATTTCTTAAAATCCGATACTTTCATTTGTAATGTACACGAAGGCTCTTCAAAATCTTCCCTTAATACGCGTACTGTTTCGTTAGAGAAAGCTAACTGAAATACACCGCCATCTTCCCCAGATAAATCAAATTGGTATACCACATTTAGATCCTTATAAGGTTGCGGATTATCCTTCATTAATTTCTCAATATCCATCCATATTTCTTCAACAGTCATATTCATTAAGTCCGTCATGATTCGTTCCCCCTATGATTTCGTGTATAATTTTCTTTTATTGTCTATGAGATGTAATGCCGTATCATTATCTTGTTCGCTATTCACTTTGATTTTTCCTCCAAACTGGTTGATATGGACTTTTTTATCGTTAACACACACGTAAGAAGGATCGCTATAATAATAAAAGAAAGACCACCAATAAGTCCTAAAGTACGTGGATAAATAAATTCTAATGCCACTCCCGCCAAAAACATTGAAATACCTAACAATGTATTAGAAATCGTTGCAATGATTCCAAATATCGTTCCTTGAAGTTTATCTGGGACTTCTCGCATAAGGACTGTATCAAAGCATGTATTTCCAATTCCCGACATAAAGGCAGTGCAACAAAAGAACAACAAAGCAAGCATGAAATAACTGGATTGACTTAACATGGCAAGTGATACCCCTTCTAACATTAAGCAAAGAAATCCAATTAACAGTAATTTGCTTTTTAAACGATTGGCGATCACAAAACTGAATACTAAACCTATCCCTAGCGCTCCATAAAATAAGCCAACCCCCATATCGCCAAGCTTAAAGATATTCACTGCATAAACGCTTATTAAAACATTATCAATCCCATTAATTAATGGGATTAAGCATTCCCCTAGCAAAATAATTTGAAGTGGAACGGATGCCAAAAGTACTTTTTTAAGCATGGATAAGTTTGCTGATTCTCCTTGAGACCGTTTTCCTCCCAATGCCTCAGGAAAAACTATTGACGAAATTAACCATGCCGCAATTAAAAAAGATGCCCCATTAAACATGAAACTTATATTCGGGCCAAATAAATAAGAAACCACCCCGCCCGAAAATGCACCACCGATTAATACGATACCAATCATTACCTGTTCCAACCCATTTACTTTAACAAGATGTTCTTTTTTAATAAGCCGTGGAATCGTCGCCTTACGAGTCGGAGCATAAATGGCCTCCCCTGCTGCTAATACAAATGAACCGATGTAAATAATCCAAATATCGTCCTTACTATTTACGAGCAGGAAGGATAAGGCAAAAATAACCCTAACAAGATCGGTGATAATTAATATTCTTTTTCTTGAAAATCGATCAGCAAGCCTTCCCCCTAACGGACCGAACGCTAAAAATGGCAATAATCTTAGTGCCATCGTCACTCCTACTGCAAAACCAGATCCTGTTAATTGAAGGAGCATTGTAAGCATTGCCACTTGACTAAATCGGTCACCAACCCCATTTACAATCCCAGCAACAAACAACTTTCGATACTGAGGTTCTGCTTTAAAAAGTGAAAAATTCATTCCATTCACCTACTTTATAATCTATCTAATTAAATATGCATCTAATTAGTTTTGCAAAAAAATATGGAACTACCTCCATATTTTTTATCTCAGCCACCATAAATCTTTTGGGTTCATTTCATATTGATTGTTCTCACGATACATGAACTGACACATAATTAATTCTCTTCTTAATGTGGCATAGTCTTCGTGGTATTTTTTTAGAAATTCATTTATCTCTTTTTCAGGATATATTTTTCCAAACTCTAACTCTTTTACGATATGCGCAAGAATGACAAGCTTTTTCTTACGTTGTGCCGGGATGTTCTTTAGTTTCCCATCTTTTGTGAAAAAATTATTGATGATTCTCAGTCGCTGCCCTTCAGTTCGTACGTCGATAAGCAAGCCGCCTCTACTTTTCTAACTCCTCGGCGCTCCTGCGCCTGTGGGGTCTCGACTTTTCCTCTATGTCCCGCAGGAGTCAAGCTCCTTCTGCTCCAATCCACTCTGCGTTTAAAATATTATTTAGTGTTCAAAGTAAAACAACTCTCTATTGGAAAAAAGAAAAATCCGCACTACCTTATTAGGCAATACGGATTTTTTATTTATATTAAATGCGGGGGGCGCATTGAATATCGGGATTAAATTCCTTGTTTTCCATCAAAGTATTCTTCTAATGTGATGCCTTTTTTGTAAATCTCAGTTGCTATTTCTTTTCCAACATAGCGAAAGTGCCATGGTTCAAATTGATATTTGGTGATATCCTCTTTCCCTTTCGGATAACGAAGAATAAAACCAAATTCATGTGCATGTTCAGCTAACCATTTTCCTTCATTTTTGGACTCAAAGTTTTGTGTCAATGTATAGTTGACACTTGGTGCTGAAATATCCATCGTTAATCCTGTTTGATGTTCGCTCGTACCTGGCTTTGCAACGGCGAGCTCGGCTTTTTCGCGACCGACGTTTTTAATTTCCTGTTTAAACAAATAATCCTGTGTTTCATAAGAACGAAAACCAGAAGCAGCATATAACTGAATTCCTTGTGAAGATGCTTGATTAAACATTTTTTCAAGTGAAGCTGCAGCTTCTGCTCGCATCAATGCCTTATCTAATTTCTGATTGCCAAAGACATACTTCACCTTTGGTCGCACTAAATCGTTTGGACGATAACCGTCTGGCAATGCATTTGATTTGTTTACCATAACTGTTATCGCTGTTGGGTTAGCGACTACAGGAACACCTTCACTATTTTTTGTTTGATTATCTGTTTTGTCGTTTTTCTTTGCTGTATCGTTATTATTCGATTGATTATTTTTATCTTGTTCACCTTGTTCAGACCGATCATCAACTAAAGTGTTTTTATTTTTGGAAACTTCGTCATCCCTTTTCTTTATATTATCTGGAGACTTTCCCATCTCGCTACATCCAGCTAAGAGCAAAGTTACAATCAATGATGTAAGAGCCACTTTTTTCATTTTAGTACTCCTTTGATTTACTACTATTATTGACGATTGCAGTCCCTAAAGGTTTCAAGTTTTCTCTCGCTTTTTTAATTTTTTTATTTAAAATGAGTTAAGCATATTTTCTGCATGATCCCTACTCAATTCATTAAAAAAGGCAATGAACCAATATATTGAGATTCCGGTCTAAAAATCACATTTCTTTCCGCTTGTTCTAACACATGCGCACTCCAACCAACCACTCTGCTTGCAGTGAAAGTTGGTGTAAATAAATCATCTTCCATATTAATCGCCCTCATAACCGCAGCGGCAAAGAACTCTACATTTGTATATAGTTTTCGGCCGGGTTTATATTCTTCAAGAAGTTGAATTGCGGTTTCTTCTACATGCAACGCTAAGGCTAACCATGGATCATCTTGACCAATTTCTAACGCTTTTTCCTTTAAAGCAAGTGCGCGGGGATCCTTTGTTTTATAAACTCTATGACCAAATCCCATTAGTCTTTCGCCATTTTCTAGTTTGGCTCGTAACCAAGATTCCGCATTTTCTTTCGTTCCAATTTCGTTCAACATTATCGTCACATCTGAAGGTGCGCCGCCGTGCAGTGGACCTTTCATTGTTCCGATCGCAGAGGTGATTGCGGAAATCATATCCGATTTGGTTGACACTGTTACCCTCGCAGAAAAGGTCGATGCGTTCATCCCATGCTCCATTGTTAAGATCATATATGTTTCGAGTGCTTTCACATGTACATCCAACGGTTTTTTTCCGGTTAACATATATAAATAGTTCTCCACATGTCCATAGTCCTCGTTAGGAGCAACTGGCTGTAATCCAGATATTTTCCTTTTCCAATAAGCGATAATTGTTGGGATGATTGCTGTTAAACGGATCGCTTCATCAATTGTCGGTTTCCATTTATATTGTGAATTTCCTAAACTTGATACAACCGTTCTGATCACGCTCATTAATTCCATATCATTTGGCAATAGCTGCATGATCTTTTCGATATTTTGAGGAAGAGTTCGATTATTTTTCAGCTTTTGGTTAAGAGAAGCTAGTTCTTCTTTTGTTGGGAAGGTCCCGTGCCACAAGAAATAAGCAGCTTCTTCAAATGAATAATTTAAAGCGATTTCCTTCGCTTCTTTTCCCCTATAAACTAAATAGCCTTTATTTCCATCAATAAAGCTAATTGCCGTTTCTGCTGCAATAACTCCTTTTAATCCGTGTTGAATCATATCGAACCATCCTCTCGCATTTGATACTTTAAGTATAGTTGCTTTCATTGATTAATAAAATTAAACAATTATAATTAAATTAATTAAATTTTATAATCAGGGGATAAAAAAATGGATTTTAAATGGCTACATACCTTTACAGCTGCGGCAAAACATGAAAATTTCCGAAAAGCAGCGGAGGAGCTTTATATCTCGCAGCCAACGGTAACGGTTCAAATTAAACTACTTGAAGAAGTGATTGGGAGTCCTTTATTTGAAAGGGATGGCAGGAAGGTGATCTTAACCGAGGCAGGAAAAAGATTTTTACCCATTGCCAAGAATATGCTTGAAGTGTACGAAAATGGAATGGCCGACTTAGATCGCTTTCGTCAAGGATATTCACAAAAGCTTACATTAGCCATGTCACCATTAATAGCAGAATCTATCATGCCGTATGTATTAAAACAATTTATGCTCATTCATCCAGAAATTGAGATTTCCGTCCAAGTTCTCGATTCCATGAATATATCTGAAGCCGTTCTGACGGGGGAAGTGGATTTAGGACTTTCACGCTTACATTTCAATAATTCCGATCTCATATGCCGACCACTTTACGAAGATCCAGTCATTCTTGTAGTTCCACATGACGGAAGGGATAGCGAAACTGCTCCACCGCTTGATGCAGAGGAGCTTCTAAGGAATCATCATTTAATCACTCATAATCATCCGGAATACTGGGATGGTCTGCTACAATCGCTGCGTCCACAATTTCCGATGCTAAAAACAATGGCCGTCTCCCAGGTTCATGTTACGAGGCGATTCATTATTGAGGGACTCGGTATATCGTTTCTTCCGTCCTCTACTGTTAGACGCGAATTATTAGAAGGCAGATTACTAGAAGCACCTTGTCATTTTTTGAAGCTGCCAATTGCGAAAACATATGCGATATTAAAATATGAGCATCCAAAGGAAAAGCAATTTTTAGACTTTTTATCAAAATTTCGATTTTAGAAGCGGGAAAAATTATTTTCCTGCTTCATTATGATATATGCGGTTAAATTTCTCTTTTGTCATCGCAACGAGAAAGTCATCTTTAGTCGTATATACCTTATCGAACCCGAAACGCAGCACCGTGTTTTGTCCTTCTATATTATCAATGGCAAGAGAATCTCTCATTATTTCCCCATTCCATTTATTAAAATAGTAATTTAAAAGTAGTTTAGCTGCTTCGGACCCATAGCCTTTTCCTCGTTCAGCATAAGCAATTTTGATATTAAATTCGGCTGCTTTTGTTATTTTATCGTATTGATGGAAGCTAACCTCACCTACTGGCTTGTTCAATTCATTATATACAAGGCAGTATAGATGCTTTCCATTACTCGGATTTACCATAATTTCATACCAACGCTTTTTTTCTTCTTCCGAAAAAGTGATTGGCCCCCCGCTTGATTTCATCGTTTCCTCATCCGACCATAACCACTGAACAAACGCTAATTCTTCAAAACTCGGTTTTTTTAATTCTACAGTTTTTCCTTTTAAGGTGAATTGGCTCATAAATGATCCCCCACAATGATAAAAAGATTTCGTATCTATTATTTTATTATACAAGATTTTCTGAATAATTACTCTAATTTTGTTATCGCTTACATCCTTGATTTTAATTGATAAAAAAATTGACTAACTCTCCAAAACCATTATACGGTTTTTTGAGTTAGCCTTATTGGAATAAAAATTGTAAATACTGTTCCCTTTCCTTCTTCACTTTCTACAAAAATTGTCCCTTCATGCATGTCAATAATCTTTTTAACGATGGATAACCCTAACCCGCTGCCACCTTTTGAACGCTCTCTCGCTTTATCCGCTTTATAAAACCGTTCAAACACATGGATTTGGTCTTCTTTTGAAATCCCGATTCCATTATCAATTATTTTTACGACAGCTTTATCATCTACTTGTCTTAGTTGAACTCGGATTTTCCCGTGCTTCGGTGTGAATTTAATACTGTTATGAATCAAATTCGTCCAGACCTGACTCATTAAGTCTTCATCACCGACAATGCTTAACTTATCAAGAGATACGTCCATGTCCAATTCTTTTTCCATCCATTGCACTTCACAAGCTAGAATAATATTTCTTATTTGTGTATCCAGATAATAGCTTTTTCGCTCAAACGGATGATTTGTTGACTCAAGAGAAGTTAGTTTTAATAAATTATCACTTAATTTTGATAATCGAATGCTTTCCGTTTCAATAATATTCAAATAATGGGAACGTTCCTCCTGACTTAACTGGTCATGCTGCAATGCTCGCGCAAAGCCACTGATAGATGTAAGTGGCGATTGAATTTCATGCGATACATTTGAAATAAATTCCTGACGCATATCCTCCATTTGCTTTAACTGTTTTGCCATATGATTAATGTGATCAACCACCTGTCCAAATGGATGTTCCTTATCTATTTTTAAATTTAAATGTACTGTGAAATCACCTTTAGAAATTTTTCTTAAAGCATCGATTACTTCTTGAATATAATTTCTTCGATGTTTTGATTGTGCCAACAACGAAAAAAGATAACCCACTCCCCCCATAATTAAGAAACCGAAAGCTAAAGCAATCAAATGGCGAAGGTAATCGGATAGATGAAAATCGAACGTTTTATATACAGACCGTTCAACGAAGTAACCTGCTGAAAAGCTAGCGGATAAAAGAATTAAAAAAAAGAGAACTCCTAACATGTGTCGAAAAAACTTTTTTATCTTCATGTTCTAACCTCGAGTCGATATCCCAATCCTCTAATCGTTTTAATGCAAAATGGAAACTCAATTTCAGAAAACCGTTCTCTTAGCCTCTTAATATGAACATCAACTGTTCTCTCGTCCCCTTCATAATCATATCCCCATATGTCCTCAATTAGCTGCTCTCTGGAAAAGGTTTTCCCCGGATAGCTGGCCAATTTAAATAAAAGCTCAAATTCCTTTAACGGGATTGTAAACTCATTTTCCTTAAAAGATATTTCATGTGTCTTTCGATTTAGCTTAAATTCACCCATTTCTACCGTTTGAGAAACGGTAATATTGTACCTTTTTAGTAATGCTTTCACTCTTGCCGCGAGTTCAATCGGTTCAAATGGTTTCACAAGGTAATCATCCGCTCCAAGTTCAAATCCTTTTACCTTTTGTGCTGTCTCTCCCTTAGCTGTTAACATGAGAATCGGCAGGTCACTGGATTCTCTTATCTCTTGACATAATTGCCATCCATCCATATTCGGCATCATAATATCAATAATAGCAAGATCAATTTTCACTTTTTCCATTACGTCCAAAGCCTTTATCCCATCCGATGCTTCGTACAGCTCAAATCCCTCCTTTTTTAAAAAAAGGAGGACGAGTTCACGAATATGGGAGTCATCATCAACAATTAATACCTTTGTCATACATCCTCATACCTTTCTCTATCCAACTGTTTCTGTCATTCTTAATTGTTGCTCTGCAAATTCACGATATAGTGAGTGAGATTGTATAAGTTCCGCATGTGTCCCACTTCCGGTGATTTTACCTTTTTCGAAAAAGAGAATGTGATCGGCATCAATAACCGTTGATAAACGATGAGCAATCACTAGGGTTGTTCTCCCTTTCATAAGGTTTTGTAATGCTTGTTGGACCACCAGTTCTGATTTACTATCAAGGCTTGACGTTGCTTCATCTAGCATTAATATTTTTGGGTCCCTTAAAAAGGCACGTGCAATAGCAATCCTTTGACGTTGTCCACCCGAGAGCTTTACACCTCTTTCACCAACTTCAGTATCGAATCCTTGCGGCAAATCTTGTATAAATTGATCCGCATACGCCATTTTAGCTACACGAATAAATTCTTCTTCTGTTACCTCTTTTTCTAAACCGTAGCGGATATTATCACGTATCGATCCGGCAATGATTGGACTTTCCTGAGATACATAGCCAATTTGACTTCGCCAAGATTGAAGAGAAAAGTGATCAATTGGTACACCGCCTAGGCTAACAGATCCCAGTTGCGGTTGATAAAATTGTTCCAATAATGAGAACAATGTAGTTTTCCCACTGCCACTCGGACCGACAATTGCGGTAACTTTTCCTGGCTCAACTGAAAAACTAATATCTTGAAGAACCGATTCCCCTTCCTTATAGGCAAAAGTTAAATGATCCACAATAATTTGTTGGTTCATATTTGGAACGTCTTCCTTCATTTCATTACTTTCTTCATCGGAATCTAAAATCGTTATAATTCGTTCTGTGGCACCCGTTGCTTTTTGAAATTGGGTAAAAAATGCTGTTAATTGTCCCATTGGCATAACGATTTGAAATAAGTACATAATAAATGCCACTAAATCGCCTGCAGTTAAGGCACCTGATGAAACTCGCATCCCGCCGTAACCTAGAATAACGACAAGCAGCAACATAATAACTAAACCGATAAGTGGTCCAATTAATGCCTGAATCTTAGCTTCTTTTAACCCATATTGAAATAATTGGTTAATTCCTTTCTTTCCATTGTTATATTCTATTTTTTCCGCATTGGATGCTTTGACTAATCGTATTTCCGATAGCACTTGTTGAATCACGGACGTAAAGCTGGCGGTTTCATCCTGCATACCTTTAGAAACGATATGCATTTTTTTCCCTAATGGAAAGAGGATAACAAATGCTAAGGGAATGGCAATAAACATAACTAATGTCATTCGCCAATCCAAAAGGAGCAAAACGATAACCGACCCAACTATTGAAATGATCCCTGTTAGAAAATTAGCTAGATGGTCTGTAATTAGCCCTTTCACAACAGCGGTATCATTCGTCATTCTACTTACCGTTTCACCTGTTTGATGATCATCATAATAAGAAATAGGTAATACAAGTAGCTTCTTCCATAATCGATCTCTTATCCCCGCTACGACCGATTGACCAATATGATTGAGCATATAGATTGAAAGACCGCTTGCCAAAGCTTGCACGATCATAGCTGATGCAAGTAGCATGATTTTCCCCGTGCTCAATGAACTAAGTGAAAAGTCATTAATTAAGTTTTTTGTAAATAACGGGACAAGTAAACCAACTAAAGTTGTACTGATACTTAAAAATAAAGCAATACTAAGAAGCAGCTTCGAAGGCTTTGTTCCCCGCACCAATTGGACAAACTGACGCCATCCTTTATGTTTGGTAGTTCCCTCCATATATGTTTTACATCCTTTCATGTTTATGATTCTATTATTACTATACAACAGGTTTATGAACTGAATATGAATTTGAATTATTTTCACATTGTTTGCGGACATGGAGTCCGCTATTTTTCAAAAATGACCTAAATTTAAGAGCTAGTCGGACACCAGGTCCGCTATTTACGAAAAATAACGGGAATTTCCGACCTTTTTATAAAATAACGGACTCTATGTCCGCAAACAGAAGGAAATCCCCCATTTTTTCACAGATAACGGAACGAGTGTCCACCTCCAAGCCAAGTCCAGTCCACAATATAACAAAAGACCAAATCACATACTGATTTGGTCTCATTCAAAATTACGGATTAGATTGTTGATCCGTTGTATTGGTTTCTTCTTTCGATGTACCATTTAAAAAGTTATCAATGGCTTGTCTATTTTTTTCAAGATCGACTTCTAATACTGCACCAGCGTAGTCTGAATAGCCATTTGTATAAGAATTCTTGACTGGAACAGTTAACGTATTAATCTTATCCGGTTTATTTAATAATACTTTCGTAACTAGAGCAATACTATCCTTAGTCCCCATATTCGTTTGAATATATGGCTGTACTGTTCCAAAAAGCTTAGGAGCTTTTGTAATACCATTCACACTAAGTACTTCATTTTTTAACGCATTAATTACTTTTTGTTGTCGAGCTACACGCCCGAAGTCACCTTCTGCATCATGTCTAAATCGTGCATAGCCAAGCAATTCTTTCCCGTTTAACTTTTGCACCCCAGGTTCTAATGTCACACCGATATTTTTGGACATTCTTTTCTCCACATCGATTTCGATTCCGTTTGGAGCAAGAGTATCAACCACTTTTTCAAAACCTTTGAAATCTACCATGACATAATATTGGACATCAAGGCCGAAATTCTGCTGAATCGTTTTTCGAAGTAGTTCAGGACCATCCAAGAAAAACGCTGTATTGATTTTCCACTTTTTATAACCGGGAACATCTACAAACATATCACGCATTAATGAAATGATTTTAATATCATCATTTTTAGGGTCATACTGTGCGACCATAATCGTATCTGTATGTGACTTTGTTTCGTTTTTCCGCTTATCAATTCCTAATAAAAGGAAGTTGACTCTTCCGTTTTTATCCTTTTTTCCATTAAACTCAATATTTTCTTGTTTATCTATTCCTTTACCAGCTTGATTCACACCTGCTTTGTATTGCGAATAAGCAAAGCCTGCTATACCGATAATTAATAAGACAATGATGAAAAGGGCGATTCTTCCTTTACGTACTTTTCTTTTTTTCTTATTTAATCTTGAGCTCATATAATCCCTCAATTTTCTTTAATTTAAAGTGTGGTTTACCCAACTTTTATATTATCTTCGAAAAACGAAAATTTGTCATCTATAAAATTGGATGAGAAGGTCAAAAAATGATTTCAATTGTTACACTTATGTTTCTTTCTTTTTAGCATGCTAATTATATATCCAATTATTCCTCCAATTATAGCAGGAAGCAGCCACCCCATACCAACAGTATATAAAGGGATAATTCTAGATAACAGCTGATCAATTGAATGAATTTGAATGCCTGTTGCTTTCAACCCGTCAAAAACACTAATGATAAATGTAAATAATAAACTACATATATATACTTCCGATTTCCCTTTGAAAAGTGAATGAAAGAATGTTAAGAAAATTAAACAGATAGCTAATGGGTAAATCGCAACGAGAATTGGTTCTGAAATGCTAATTAATTTCATTAATCCAACATTAGCAAATATTGTACTAACTATAGATAAGATGATAGTGAATAATTTATAGGACACCATCGGAAACATCTTATGAAAATAGATAGCACTAGAAGATATTAAGCCGATACTCGTTGTTAAACATGCAGCAACTACAATAAATCCTAGTAATATCCGTCCATATTGGCCAAAATAATGATGATATACACCAGCCAAGATTGTTGCACCATTATCTAATATGCCCAGTTCTTCAACACTTGACGCACCAATAAAGGATAGAGTGGTGTAAATGATTGCTAGGAGACCCGCCGCAATTAATCCCGCCTTCAAACAGGTCATCATAATTTTTCCTTTACCTGATATCCCTTTATCTTTAATGGCTTGAATGACAATAATTCCAAAAACAAAAGCAGCTAATGTATCCATTGTTAGATAGCCTTCTTGGAAGCCTTTAAAAAAAGAATGATTCATATAATACTCCGTGGGCATACTTAATTTCCCCATCGGATGAATGACTGCCGTTACAATCAATATTCCAATAAAAATTAATAACAAAGGAGTTAATATTCTACCTACTATGTCCACAATTTTCGATGTATTTAAAGCAAAATAGCACGTTATTCCGAAAAAAAGTACAGTAAATAGTAATAATGGTATAAAGCTTACATGAGCAGGCAGAAAAGGCTTAACACCAATTTCAAATGAAACGCTCCCGGTCCTTGGTATAGCAAATAGCGGACCAATCGCTAAATAAAGAATAGTTGTGAAAATCAATCCAAAAATTGGATGTGCTCGACTCGCAAGCGATCTTAAATCGCTTTTACCAGAGAATCCTAACGCAAGTACTCCCAGTAGAGGTAAACCAACACCAGTTATCACAAACCCTGCATTTGCCGACCAAATCGCTGTACCTGCTGATTGACCGAGCATAACTGGAAAAATTAAATTTCCCGCTCCAAAAAATAAAGCGAATAGCATAAAGCCAATCGCTATTATAAATGTAAATGATTCTTTCTTCTTCATTACTTACCTCCGAGAAAACGAAATGTACCATTAATAGTAATTCTTATATTAAAATAGTAAAACATTCTGAAAAATATATGTCTCATTTAAGGACAAATAATAATAACATATTTCTCGGAGATTTTCTAAAAATATTTTGAAATATCATTAATAAAGAGGTGGTATCATCTACCACCTCTTCCTGTGCTATTTTATATTTCTTGCTTCGAAATCTGCACGAATTCCTGCAAGCAAGCGTGAATCTGTTAATAGACGAAATCCTGTGAATGCTAATGCCTTCGCCCCAGTTATTAACGCTTTATCCCCTTCTAATGAGCCTGCACATTCACGAAATTCATTCGTATGACCAATTAAATCATCCGGTCCAATTTTGATATGTGGATGGGCGGTTGGCACAACATGGCTAATATTACCTGCATCTGTTGATCCAATTCCTTTCCCTTTTTCAGAAAAAACTTTTTCTCCTAATAAAGATAGTTCTTCCCCAACAACTCGATCAAGAGAATCGTTAATGATAAAATCATGTACTTCATTTTGGAATCGTTCTATTTTTACTGTGCTGCCTGTTGCAAGAGCTGCCCCTTCGGCAATGTTTCGGACTTTCTTTGAAATTCCCTCGGCTCGTTTCCATGTACTGGCACGTATAAAAAATCTAGCAGAAGCATATTCTGGAATAATATTAGGTGCATCACCACCATGAGTAATGATGCCGTGAATCCGTACATCTGTAGGTAGTTGCTGGCGCAATGCATTAATACCATTAAACAATTGAATAACAGCATCTAGCGCATTTATTCCCTTTTCGGGTGAACCCGAAGCATGTGCCGCTTTCCCGTAAAAATGAAAATCAAGAGGGTCGACTGCAAGAGACGGAGACGTTAAACTTGTTTTTCCGGATGGATGAATCATAAGCGCGACATCGATTCCCTCCAACAATCCATGTTTGACAAAACTTCCTTTTGCACTGCCATTTGGCCCTCCTTCTTCTGCGGGTGTTCCAAAAACAATCACTTCACCGCCTGTTTCATCAATTACTTTTGCTAAGGCAATGCCAGCAGCAACACTTGTCGTGCCGATAATATTATGTCCACATGCATGACCTAAACCCGGCAATGCATCATATTCAGCTAAAAAGGCGATTTTCGGACCATTTTTAACTGCTGCTTTTCTTGCAACAAATCCTGTTTCATGTCCAGCTACATTACGTGTTACAGTAAATCCAGCATTCTCAAGAATTTCGGTTAATGTTTTTGATGCGAAATATTCTTGGTTTCCAATTTCAGGTTTTCTATGGATTTTGTGACTTGTTTCAATATACAATTGTTTAGCCTCTTCAATACTTTGATTAATTACCCCTCTTAAACTTTTCGTTTGGATTGTCATCCTTCATTCTCTCCTTTTATATGTGATTTATCGCATAGATTTAATCGGAATTAAATAGTTATTATCCTTCGTTTCCTGAATAACTTCTTCCTATTTAATGATACTTTCAAGGTCTTGAATTGGCATATCCACTACAATTGATCCGCCTTTTGTATCCTTTTTAACCGCCTCTTCCACTTCTTTGCTATGATAGATCTTTATAATTTTTTCGTATGTCTTATTATCTTTATCTTTCGAACGTGCGGCAATAATATTGATATAAGGTTTTACCGAATCACTATTGGGATCCTCTAAATAAATGGATTCTTTCGTAATATTCAGTCCGGCTTGGCCCGCCACACCATTATTAATTACCGACGCTGCAACATCTTTTAATACTCGTGGAGTCTGTTGTGCAACAACAGGGGTAATCTTTAACTTTTTTGGATTATCTATGATTCCAGTTGGATCACCGAAAAGGCCGAAATCATCTTTCAATTTGATTAAACCCGCTGATTGTAACAATAATAAGGCTCGTGCCTGGTTAGACGGATCATTTGGAATAGCAATCTCTCCGCCTGCAGGAATTTCCTTTGGTGATTTGTATTTGTCTGAAAACATACCCATAGGAGCAATTTGTGTTGTTCCAATTGGTGTAATATCTAATTTATGTTCTTCTTTGAATTGATTTAAGAAAGCAATATGTTGAAATGCATTTAAATCGATGTCTCCATCTGCTAATGCCTGGTTAGGGATCGTATAATCCGAGAACTCTTTTAACTTAATCGTAATCCCTTCTTTTTTTGCTTTTTCCTTAATAATATCCCACATTTGTCCATCCGACCCGGTTACACCAATGGTCACCACTTTAGAGTTGCCACTCGTTTCTTTTCCGCAAGCAGCTAAAAGGGAAAAGATAAATACTGCAATAACACTTAATAAAATTGTCTTTTTCACATTGTTTCCTCTTTTCTTCTGATGTTTTGTATTATTCATTATCTTCGCAAGAAAATTTTTGCTAGATAGTTTCCAATGAATTGAGCAATTTGAACAAGGATAATCAATAGCACGACCGTAACAATCATGACAGATTTATCAAATCGCTGATAACCATATGTCATTGCTAAATCTCCGAGACCTCCGCCACCAACAGTTCCAGCCATGGCGGAGAAATCGATTAATCCTACTGTAATAAAGGTTATACCAAGGATTAATGGTCCTAATGCTTCTCGAATTAATACGCCAAAAATAATTTGAAGTTTACTGGCACCCATCGCTTTTGCCGCCTCGATGATTCCAGGATCGATAGACACTAAATTATTCTCGACAACGCGAGCAATTCCAAAGGATGCTGCAATAGTCATCGGAAAAATGGCAGCGGCCGTTCCGATAGTTGACCCCATCACAGCACGGGTCAAAGGACTAATCGCTACTAAAAAAATAATGAATGGAATTGGCCGAATAATATTAATTAAGATATTAAGAATCGTAGAAACCGTTTGATTCTCTAAAATATTCCCCTTTCTTGTCACAAAAAGGAGCAACCCAATGATTGAGCCAAATATTGTTGCAAAAATCAGTGTAAAAATAACCATTGTTATCGTTTGACCGGATGCTTGGAATATCCTTGGCCAAAATGTACTCCAATCAACTTGCATGACTTGTAACCTCCTGCACTTCTACATATTGTTGCAAATGATTAACAGCTCTTCCTATCTCTACTTGATTCCCTTGTAACTCAACAATTAAATTACCAAAGAGAACTTCCTGTATTTCGCTAATATTTCCATAAAGAATATTTACATCTACTTCAAAGGACTTTGCAATGTTTGATAGCAATGGTTTACTCGTCTCTTCACCGGTAAAAATAATCCGGTATAGATGACTAGACTTATTTCCGCACAATTTTTCAAAAAGTTGCGGTGAGATTTTGTCGTTTAGGACGGAGCTAATAAAGTTTTTTGTTGTTTTAGTTGTAGGATTAGTAAAAAGATTAAAGACGCTACCTTCTTCAATCACTCGTCCATTCTCCATCACAGCAACACGATCACATATCGTTCGAATAACTTGCATTTCATGAGTAATCAATAGTATCGTCACATTATATTCCTCATTTACCCTCTTCAATAGTGTCAAAATATCGCTCGTTGTTTCCGGATCAAGAGCCGATGTCGCTTCATCACAAATTAAAATGTCTGGTGAAGTGGCTAGTGCTCTCGCAATTCCCACCCTCTGCTTTTGTCCTCCTGACAGTTGTTCAGGATAATAATTTGCTTTATCAGCTAACCCGACAAATTGCAACAGTTCCGTTACTCTTCTATTAATCTCCTGTTTCGGCACTTTTGCTATTTTTAACGGATAGGCAACATTTCCGAACACCGTTCTTGAGTTAAATAGATTAAAGGTTTGGAAGATCATTCCGATTCTTTGTCTCATCTTTCGAAGTTCCTTCTCTGATAGGGAGAGATTTTCTTGTTCGTTAACAATTACCTTTCCTGATGTTGGCCTTTCTAAAAGATTTACCAGTCGAAGCAAAGTACTTTTTCCAGCACCACTAAAACCAATTACACCAAATATTTCACCCTTTTCGATTGAAAGAGAAACATCCTGCACAGCTGCCACTTCTCTGCCTTTTGACTGAAACACTTTGCTTACACCTTCAAATTTAATCATGTTGCTTGATCCTCCCTTTCAATAAATAAAAAACCCTTCTTCTTATCCAAGAACAGATAAGAAGAAGGGTTCGTATAAACTAACCAATCTACTTCTTATCTTTCGAATCGAAAAAACCCCGATTCGCAGGAATTAGCACGGTATTTGCATAAATGCAAACCCGTTGCCGAGGCTTCAAAGGGCCAGTCCCTCCACCTCTCTGGATAAGTCATAGTCATTTTATTTAATTTTGTAATTTAATAGTCTTAATATTATTTCGAAAAATATAATAAGTCAATAGCCTTTTAAAAATTTGTTAAATTTATTTAGCTGAACTTATACAATTAGAAAAAGTACGACTAAATAACACTATTTTTAACAGCGGGGCTGTCACTTACGTCCGGATCAACAATTGCTGTAATAGGCAAAGTGGTTGGAGATAAATCACCGTTTAGTTCTCCAAAAGCTTGGTTTCGCTTATAAGCCGTAAATTGATCAATTGATTGAACTGGCCCAGCGTTTATAACAGAGGAGTTATCGACTGAATTAATTTTAAATCCGAGAAGATTAACAACCATAGGTGTGAAAAAAAACATACATGTCACTCCTTATTTACGAAATCAAACTAAACAATACTATTTTTAACTGCAGGACTATCAATGAAATCTGAGTCTAACACGGATGAAACAGGTAAGATTATCCGAACCCCATCACCGTTTTGTTCTCCAATTCCTTGATTCCTTTTATAGGCGACAAAAATATCTAATAGCTGGCATTGCCCGATATTTAATACCGCTGTGTGATCTATTGAATTCAGTTTAAAGGTCTGAAGATTAATCACTGCTGGTGCAAATAACATATTCGTACCTCCTATGTTTTATATCAGACCATCGACCTAAAGGGACAGGGTTAATTGATTATATGCCTTTTGTGCGAAAGAAGTCTTCAATATCGTCATCAATTGTAAAACTTTTAGAGGATATAACAGTGGTACGATCTGATAAAAGTTGACCAATTGGTTGGTTTTTCTTTGCAACCACTCTTCTGCCAACGATAACTGCAGATCCTAGAGTAATTGCACTCGAATGGTCACAACTATTGATTTTCAATTCACTAAGATTAATTTGAATAGGTTCAAAGACCATGATTCCATTTCCCTTTCTTTATTCATTTGGACCATTTTGTTTATCTTTCACACTTGGTATCCAAGAATTTGCGTTTCGTTTAAACAAAATTGATTTGGCTTGACACCTATCCTCCCTTCAAGTGAACCCTTTATAAAATTTATATTCTTCATACTCCAAAGAAGAACCTTATATTTATCTTATCTTTTTGTTCACTTTATTTTTTAGGGCTACATAATTTCCATTGAGTGTAAAATCATGACTGACTTATCCTTACCTTCGTCCCAATCGGTACTATTTTAGATAGGGATAAAACATCTTGGTTATACATTCTAATGCAACCATGGGAGACCAGTTTCCCGATTGATGCAGGATTATTCGTTCCATGAATTCCGTAATGTGGTTTTGATAGTCCCATCCACATTACTCCAAATGGTCCGCCCGGATTTGGCTGCTTATTAATGATTCTATACGTACCCTTCGGCGTTGGTGTTAACATTTTCCCCACTCCGATTGGATAGATTTTAACTACCCGGCCGTTATTCAAAAGTGCTAAGCGACGCTTAGATGTAGACACATGTATTTCATATACCATTCGTACCACCTCCTATACCACCATATGAATCATTACATTTTGTTGCCTACCGTATTTTTTTGATAAAATTAAAGGAAGAAATAAAAAAGGAGATATGATGATATGAGTACTACGGAAATAAAAGACTTACAAGCGGAATTGATTCACTTAAAAGAAAAGAACAAACAACTCTATGAAAACAATGTATTGACCGGAATGAAAATCAAAGTCGATGAATTTCTTGCTTCTTTTGAAGATTATTTTAGAGAGAGAGGATTTGTTGTTAGGACAAGTCACCATTCAGTCACGGCTGCTTATGATTCATTAGAATTTAAGGCCTTTACTAATGACGGAAATGATATTTTTATCATGAAAGATAGAGAGCAAATCGCTTCTATTTCTGTTAAATATAATACTCCTAATCAGTCAGCTTCCTATACGTTTGATCATATGATTGACCAGCTTAAATGGGAGATTAAAAAGGAACAAACACTTTCAAGTTATTTGGAAACACCTGAGTATTTTTATACCGGAAGTGAGTTTGGACGTCGTTATGAACATCCATTAGCCGTTTTAGATAGTATTTTTCATGTTTAAAAAGCTTTCGTAATAGACCGTTCCTTTCCGCTACAGGCACTTGCTTTCCGCAGGGCTGGTGATGAGCCTCCTCGTCGCTTCGCTCCCTGCGGGGTCTCATCTTTCCAGCTAATCCTGCAGGAGTCAAGTGCCTTCCGCTTCAATCCACTCTGCGCTTTTATTACCGTTAGAAGTAACAATATTTTTTAGAAATTAGCCTATTGAAACAATAAATAGTGTGGTTTCTTACGAGGAATATTTATTATCATAAAGTGAAAATATTCCTCTCAATTCATTTTTTTAATCATTTAGAAAAATGTCCAGTTTAGTAGAGTGATCCTGAACGATTTTTGAACTGGTTCGAAAGTTTATTTTCTCATGAAACAATGGTCCATCAAAAACAAATGTATGGTATTCACCCGATTCACCCATCGGACATACATCATACGTTTGAATTTCCTTCCAAAATTCTTTATCGATTCGTTTTCCAAGCCATTTATCCGGAACTTGATTATGCATCGTTCTGATAACTATTGCTTGGTAACCTGTATCGATAAAAGTAGAAAGCGCGCAAATGGCATTCTCTTGTCTCATCCATAATGGGTAAAGAGCTTCAAGTTCCGCGCCTTCCGCTAATTTTTCGCCCCATTCCCGATGTCCATCTAAGTATAAATCACCAAAGGCAATAGCATCTAATTGGTAAATTTCCTTTAGCTTTATTATTTCTCTGTGGAAGTCATCCGTATAGCTATCGAAAGAACAATGTATAATGTAGACTGGAATCCGAAGCGATTTTGCTTGCGCTTCGATTAATTCGATTCTTTCCCCATGCGCAAAGGTTAAGCCCGTTTCCTTCGGAGCAGTAGTAACAAGACAAGCTATTTCATACCCTTGTTTCACCAATTCATACAATGCTTGACAACTGTCTTTCCCTCCACTCCAAGAAAGAGCAACTCGTTTTCCCAAGATCCATCTCCCCTTTTAGTTAGGCTAATTAAAGTGTAGCACGCAAACAACCAATTACTTATTTCTTTGCATACTTCTCCTGAAATCCATATTCCAACATAGCGGTGGAATCATTCCATACATCTTCTTTCGAAGAATGCAACACGACTGAAATCAGCTTTTTCCCATTTCTGGAAGCAGATGATACTAAACAGTGACCAGCTTCATCTGTAAATCCTGTTTTTATCCCATCTGCTCCATTAAAATAATGTTTGCTGCTCCGATTCACAAGCTCATTACGATTATAAAAAGTTTCAGACGAACCTTTATACACCTCTTCACTGACGATCTCCCGAAATTCCTTAAACTTTCTTGCTTCCCTTGCAATCTTTGCCAAATCTTCCGCAGTCGAATAATGATTAGGATTATGTAGTCCATGAGGATTGACGAAATGTGAATGGGTTGCTCCGATTTGCTTTGCTCTCACATTCATTAATTTAGCAAAATAGTCTAATGCAGCCTCTGAAGACATATTTGGCTGGTTACTATCCTTTTTGGCGATATAGACAGCAACTGCCCTTGCTGCATCATTTCCGGAAGGGAGTAACATCGCTCGTAATAACACTCCGAGCGGCAGCACCTGACCAGGTTTCAGACCGGCAGAACTTTCCTCACGCTCCCTTAATAATATTTCATTTCCTATCTGTATTGGATCATTTACATTCGTCTTCTCTAAAGCAATTAGTGCGGTTAATATTTTCGTCGTACTTGCAGGGTATAGACGCTCATTTGCATTTTTAGCATACAGGATTTTTCCACTATTCTCATCCATCAATACACCTGCCTTTCCTTTAATCAAATTTCTATCAGATTGAATATGTAGACCGAATGGTTTTTTCAAATACTCAGGATATTTATATAAAATGCCGCTTATAAAAAGGATAATACATAGAATAAGAAACTTTTTCACCACTAACACCTCTTAATAAAAAATCGTTTTCTTTACTATAAAACGTGAAGCTTAAGTGGTTTGTAAATATTTCTTAAGTCTTTCTTAAGGAAAAAAAATCACCTATTCAATATAGGCGATTTGATTTAAAGGGAGTGTAATAGTGAATTTCGTTTCTTGTTTATTACTCGTTACTTCTATATGACCATCATGCTGTTCGACTATACTTTTCGTAATAGCCAGTCCAAGTCCCGAACCACCAGTGTCTAATGAGCGGGATTTCTCGACTCGATAAAACCTGTCAAAAATATATGGAAGGTCAGCAGAGGAAATCGGTTCCCCATAATTAGTGACCTCGACTATAGCCTGGCCATCCATTTTTTTAGCCCTTAACAAAATTTTCTTACCCTCTTTCCCATACTTCATCCCATTAGAGATTAAATTTTCAAATACCCTCACTAATTTATCCGCATCCGCTTTAATCATAATATTTTCATCTACAGCGATAAAATTAATCGCCATATCTGCCTCTTCAAGAATCGGAATAAACTGAGCGGTAATTTGAGATAACAGCTGAATTAAGTCAATTTCGATTTTTTCTAACCGTTGAGTACCAAAGTTTACACGCGTGTATTCAAATAAATCACTAACCATTCGTTCTAGGTTCATAGCCTTTTCATACGCGATATTCACGTAATAACGAAGCTCGACCTCATCTTTATAGCGATCCTCTTCAATTAAACGCAAGTACCCCATAATTGATGTTAGAGGGGTCCTGAGATCATGTGAGACATTCGTAATTAATTCGTTCTTCCCTTGTACTGCCCGCCGCTCCTCTTGTATTGAATGGTGCAATTGTTCGGAAATCCGATTAATATTACCTGCCATTTCCCCTAATTCATTATTTGAATAAACGGGAACTTGAAAATCAAGTTCTCCTTCGGATATTTTTTTCGTCCCCTCCAACACCTTATTAAAGTCCCTGCCCCATCCTCTACTAAGGATGAGTACAAATAAGATAAATAAAAGAAAGTAGATGAACATTCCCAAATATGCATAACCGTATTTTTGATCGAATCGATAAAAACTGTATAATACACGATAAGGAATAACCGACATATTTTTTAAAATATATAAAATGACAAAAAGGATCGCAAAAACAATTGTAGATAAAACTAAGCTGCTTAGAATAAGGAGCATAATCTTTCCTTGTATTTGATTAATCAACCTATTCTTCAATCTTGTAACCGACCCCCCATACGGTTTTGATCAATTTATAACCTAATTCCTTCTCCAGCTTATCTCTTAGATGACTAATATGAACCATTACCGTATTATTAGATGCAAAATATTTCTCATCCCATACACGTTCAAAAATCTCTTCCGTGCTAAAAACTCGTCCTCGATTACTAGCAAGTAAATATAAAATATCAAACTCTTTGGCCGTTAATGATATCGGTATTCCACCATTTAATACTTGATGTGAGCTGCGATTGATTTCTATGGAATGAATGGTGATAATTTCACTTTCGTTCGCGTGCGTGTCAATTTTATATTGGTAAGATCTTCTCAATAGTGACTTTACGCGGGCTATCAGCTCCAACGGATTGAACGGCTTAATCATATAATCATCCGCACCCGTCATTAGTCCAAGAACTTTATCCATATCCTCCCCTTTTGCGCTCAACATAATAATAGGAACCTGATTCTTTTCCCTAATCTTCCGACACAATTCCATTCCGTCCATTTCGGGCATCATAATATCTATAATCATCAACTCTACCTGTTCATGGTTCATAATCGCTAAAGCTTCCACCCCGTTGTGGGCTTTTAACACATGAAACCCTTCATTCTTCAAATAAATCGTGATTAAATTTACAATTTCTCTCTCGTCATCAACAACTAATATGTTTTTCATATTAATCTCCATTCATAACTATTGATAGATATAGTGTATATTGAAAAGTCTACCAATTTATACTTCGAAACGCTACTGTTAAAAAACTTTTCATAATGAAAATAAAAAGGACCTATTTGTTCTCATAAAAACAAATAGATCCTTTTTCTGCTATAAAACAAAGCTAACAATAATAGCTGACAGTATGCTAACAAGTGTAGCACCATATAATAATTTTAATCCGAAGCGTGCAACAGTGTTTCCTTGTTTTTCACTTAATCCCTTCACTGCACCTGCTATAATACCGATGGATGAGAAGTTAGCAAATGAAACGAGAAACACAGAGATGATTCCAATTGTTCGTGAGCTAAAGCTTGATTGAATTTTGGTTAGGTCAATCATCGCTACAAATTCATTGGTCACAAGCTTTGTAGCCATAATTCCGCCCGCTTTTACTGCATCTGCCCATGGAATTCCCATGATAAAGGCAACAGGGGAGAAAATATAGCCCAGAATTTGCTGGAATGAAATACCGAATATCAAATCAAAAACATTATTTATAGCCGCTATTAATGCAACAAAACCAATTAACATTGCCCCAACTATGATTGCTACTTTAAAGCCATCAAGAATATATTCTCCTAACATTTCAAAGAAGCTTTGCTTTTCCTCTTGAATTTCTAAAATATCTTCTTTGCTGTCAACCTTATATGGATTAATAATCGAAGAGATGATAAATCCGCCAAATAAATTGATGACGAGTGCTGTAACTACATATTTTGGTTCAATCATCGTCATATATGCGCCAACAATAGACATTGAAACAGTCGACATGGCCGAAGCACATAACGTATATAAACGATGTGGAGGAAGATGATTCAATTGTTTTTTCACCGTTATAAATACTTCTGATTGCCCGACCATAGCAGAGGCAACTGCGTTATAAGATTCCAGTTTCCCCATCCCATTAATTTTACTAAGCAACAATCCGATCCCTTTCATGATCAATGGAAGAATCCGTAAATATTGAAATATTCCAATCAATACTGAAATAAATACAATTGGAAGAAGAACATTTAAAAAGAAAGGGGCTTCCCCTTTATTAGCAATTCCTCCAAATACAAAGGAGATTCCTTCACCAGCATATTCAAGCAGTTTTGTAAAAATTTCTGCAATAGCTTTAATTAATACCAATCCAAACTTTGTATTCAACAATAATGCAGCTAGTACAATCTGAATAACAATCATTAAAATAATCGGTTTATAATTAACCTTTTTACGGTTATTACTTACTAGCAAAGCTAGTCCTATTACAATAAGTAAACCGATAATCGAAATAATATATTTCATTATATTTCCTCCATCACGAAATTTTTTCTATGTTGCAGTACTTATGTTTATTTTCCCAATATAATATCGATTATTAAAAGTTATGTATTAAAAGTGTATAAAACAAACGATATTCTACTTAATAAAAATAAGGTCTATAAAATTAAAACATAAAATTTATACTCTCACAACGAAAAGGATTACATTCAGATTATTGTTATTTTAATTTCTATTCTAATATATTTTACCAACCCATATTCACAACACTTAGTATGTGTTAACATCACCTAAAACATGTCAAATCTTTACCGAATCTTAAATCTATGTTCATTCGAATTTAATATTTTGGATTTAAACTTTAATTAAAGAATTTCATGGAGGTGTATTTGGATGGAAACTGAAATCGCTAATGAAATTGCAAGAGGTGCCAATGTAGAAAAAACACTAGCAAAATATTTCGGGCTGTCTGTTACGAAAAACGAAGTTCAAATTATAAAAAAAGCGTTAAATGATAGGGATAAAATAAATCATATGATTGAAGTGTTATGTAGTAGAAATTGGCGAATGAATTCTCGCATTCAATCCTATTGAAAAATCTAAAAAACCGCTGCCTAATTCGCAACGGATTTTTTTGTTTGTTAATATAAATCAAACATATTCACTTCTTTCCCCAGCTCTTTTAAATAATTAAAAAATTGCCCGCGATGGTGAAATGCATGTGTAGTTGTTTCAATCAACCATTTCGCTTGCGTATGACCTTCCATATCAGGAGAAAAATAAAATGGTTTTGTTACCTTTTCTAAGAAGTCCTCTTCAGAAAGTGATTCATAATACGCTTTTAACTCATGGAAGCCTTTTTCCATTACTTCACCTAGTTTGATAACATCAGTCGAGTATAAATCTTTTTCAAGTTGTCTAATTTCAGCTTCTGTCTTTTCTTGTCCAATCGCAATATCAACGAAAGGAATTTGCACTAAATGGTTCGCCTGCTCCAACAAGGTGCGCATTTTTTCATTTGGCTGATAGGAAAAATCCTCCTCAGACACTTTCTTCAGCAATTCCTTTGTTGTTCGAACAGCGATGTATAGTTCTGATAACAACAGCTCACGTAATTTTGATGTACTCATATTCCTACTCTCCTTTTTTAATGTGTTATGTAAATATTTCTTTCCCTTTTTTGAATTTCCCTTCATTTAGGTTAAGGATATTATACTGGATTGTTGATTTCCGCTGCAGGTACTCGCTTTCCGCGGGGCTGGCGATGAGCCTCCTCATCGCTTCTCTCTTGCGGGGTCTCATCTGTCCAGCTAATCCCGCAGGAGTCTCGCACCTTTCGCTTCAATCAACATAGCGTCAATATCAAGACTGAACTTTAACAAAGTATAGGTTAAAAAATGCCTCAATCTTAATTGATTCAGACATTCTATTCTTTCTTTATTTATTTTTTTTAAACATTTTATAAATAAAATATAAAACAATCAATCCAATTGCAATGATCATCGCAGGCTGTATATATGGTTTCGCAAATTCATCAACATGTTTCCAGTTTGATGATAACTGATCCCCTAAAGCAACAAACAAGATCGACCAGGGGATAACGGCCAATGTTGTATACAATGTGAATTTCTTTAACGACATTTTCGTAATCCCAGCAGGAATTGATATTGCATGACGCACGACAGGAATAAAACGAGCTGTAAATATCACACCGGACCCATACTTTTCAAACCATTTTTCCGCAATATCAATATGCTTCTCATGGATAAAAATATATTTCCCGTATTTTTTCAAGAAAGGTCTTCCTCCATACGCACCAATCCAGTAAACAAAAATTTGCGCAATCGTTCCACCAATGACACCAGCGATGACCGCACCGACAAAATTAATATGTCCTTGGGATACAAGATAGCCCGCATATGCTAACACAATTTCACTCGGAATAATTTCGATCATTAGTCCTAATGCCACACCGAAATAACCGAGATCCGTCAAAAAGGTTAAGATTGATTGAATAAAATCGCCCATCATGTCCTCCAAAAGTAGTTTAACCATCCAATATTAATTAAAAGATACTACTAGTATAACGTATATTTGATAGATTTAGTTTCATTTAATTGATGATTACTAATTTTATCAAAGATATGAAGGGGAAAAGAGAACCAAAAAAACGATGAATCCATCGTTTTTAATGTCCTATTTTTTCATCGATGACCGTTGTGTTAACTTCTTCACCAAACCATTGAATCACTTTATCTTTGGCTTTAGCCTTAACTTCTTTATCTATATGTGCAGCCACTTGCAAAACCGCAGCGCCAAGTGCACCTAAGTCGTCTACATAGCCAATCCCCGGAAGGAAATCGGGCAGTAAATCTGTTGGAAGAATAAAGTATCCTAATGCACCGATAATAAACACCTTCGTTTTCTTAGGAACAGTTGGTTTCTGTAATGTGTAGTACAGTAAGAGAACAGCATAGACGACTACCCCGCCTGCCTTCTTTCCATATTTTTTAAGCTTGTCCCAAAACTTATGATCAGAATAATGCCTGCTCGAACGTTGCATTTCGCTAGTTAATTTTTCTTCATCATATTGCTGGATATCTTTTTTCATTTAAAATAGCTCCTTTCTGCTTAAGTATCTATCTTCTTTATTTATTTTTGTTCAGATCCTTCCATAAACAATTGTGTGCATCGAATCCATTCCCTTGCTGCAAAAGATAAGTAGCGGTCTTTTCTCCAAATGATCCCTAGGTTCCAAGGGATTCTTGGTTCGGTTAGTGGAATAATCGACACCTCTTTCCGATTGACCTGTTTACATATGGTTTCCGGCAGGAGGGCTACCCCAAGATTAGCTACTACCATTTCACTAATAAAATCCCACTGTGAGCTTTCATAAATAATATCCGGCTGAAAACCAGAACGAACACATTCTCTAATGATTCGATCGTGTAAGGCAAAATCCTTTCCAAACAATATAAAAGACTCATGGGCCAATTCAGAAAGCGAAATAGATTCCTTTTTACTTAATCGGTGGTCAGGGTGTGTAAGCAGCATTAGATTTTCATTCACAAATGAAAAAGTATGAAAGAGCTCCTCGCTCACTGGCAAAACGACGACCCCTAAATCAAGCGTACCATTTCCAACATCTCTTTCCACTTTTTTTGCCCCATCTTCAACAAGCTGAACAGTAATATTCGGATACTTTTTATGAAATGCCTGAATAACCTTTGGGAAAAATCGTGAGCCAACCATTGGCGGTAATCCTATATGGATATTTCCCTTTTTTAACTGAATTAAATCATCTAATTCCGAAGAAAGATTATCGAATGATTGAATAATATTCCGCGCTTGAACGAGAATAATTTCCCCTGCATCAGTTAGTTTGGCCTGTTTACCTGTACGATCAAATAAAACAACACCAAGCTCATCTTCAATACTCTTCACCATTTTACTAATGGTTGGCTGTGAAACATAGAGCTTTTGTGCAGCTTTTGTGAAATTCCCTTCCTTAGCAACTGCAACAAAGTATTTTAAATGTTGAATATCCAAAACAACCGCACCCTCTTATAACTATTTAGAATAGCTATCATTCTCTATATTCATTTTACCTATATAAAAATGCGCTGTACACTTTATATAGAGATTTTTTTCATAAATGAGGGGAAGAAATTGAAAAAATTATTAATTGGATTCATCCAAATCGTGATGTTAACCGTTTTTACGTATATTATGGGGAAACTTTCCGAATTTCTGCATCTTAACATTCCGGGCAGTATTTTAGGATTGGTTATTTTATTTATTTTATTACAAACGAAGGTAATAAGGCTGAAGTGGATTGAAATTGGAGGAAATTGGTTAGTCGCCGAATTGTTGTTATTTTTTATTCCTTCGGCAGTAGGCATTCTTCAATATAAACAATTATTACTGGAAAATGGCTCTAAAATTTTTGCTGTTATTATCATTAGTTCCACAATTGTCATGGCATGTTCTGGTTTTTTAGCAGAGAAAATGGCACGCCGAAAGGAGAAAAAGACACAGCATGTTGACACTTATGTATATACTTCTCACCATTAGTATTTATTGGCTAGCAAAATGGGGATACAGTAAAACTAAAAAAATATACTTTTCACCGCTTTTAGTAGCTCCATTTTTGATTATATTATTGCTTGTATTCTTCCATATAACGTATGATTCATATAATCACGGAGCCATTTGGTTAACGAAATTATTACAACCAGCAACCGTGGCATTAGCGATTCCACTCTATCGTTTTTACCCGATTTTAAAAAAATATATGAGTGAAATTCTTTTTAGTGTGTTTTTCGGTTCGATTATGTCTATTCTTGCGTCGTTTACGATTTCGGGTGTAATCCATTTAAATAAAACACTGTCTACGAGCATTATTCCTTATTCGATTACAACACCGATTGCGATGGGAGTTTCGACAAAAATTGGCGGTGTTCCGACCATTACTGCTGTATTTGTAATTATCACCGGGATTATTGGAATGATTCTCGGACCATGGATGATCCGCCTCTTTCGAATCAAAAGTGAAATAGCAAGAGGGGTATTGCTAGGTACGAGTTC
This sequence comes from Heyndrickxia sp. FSL W8-0423, assembly GCF_038009395.1. NCBI lineage: Bacteria > Bacillati > Bacillota > Bacilli > Caryophanales > Bacillaceae > Heyndrickxia > Heyndrickxia sp. FSL W8-0423. The sequence goes on from NZ_JBBPBE010000001.1 coordinate 599,081, forward strand.
ACACGGTGCAGGGACATCAAAGGCATTAGAATTAAGTCATGCAACTGGAGCTGTCTCCAGTGTTTGCATGGTATTAGCTGCGATTATGTCATTTTGTCTTTCCCCATGGATCTATCAGCATTTATTACACTAGAGGAGCCTTACATGCTCCTCCTTTTTATCCTTTTAATTGCTTTAAGTGATGTTGATCGTGTTCTACTTCACCTTTTACATAAGACTCAAGTGTATATTTATTATCATTTATGATAAACGTCTGCGACAAATCCTGGTCCTTTAATGAATCTACAAGTATCTCTCTTTGTTTAATGGCTTTATTGATCAGATCGGACAGCTGTATTCCTGAATGAGCATATTTATCGGCTTTATTATTCATTTCTTCAACATAGCTTGCGTCAATACTAGGCAACGTTCCACCCTCTAACATTGCAGGCAGCCTTTTTTCATAAAAGAAACGATCCCAGTAGAAGATATGGGCAATAATTGCTGCTTTGGACCATTTCCCTTCAGCAATCGTTTTAAAAAATTCCTCATGTTGTTCCGCTTTAATATTTTTCAAATAATCGATCCAGCCTGTTAATTGATTGACTATCGTATTCATTTCCATCCCATCCCTGTTTGTTATTTTGTATGTATTTCTTTTCGTTAACGGCATGGTAAATTCCTCTTTTATTTATATTAAAATTGACTAATTCATATGAACGGGTCAATCCTTAATGGATAATAAACAACACGATGTCCGTGCGACCTAATGCTGAAAGGCATAAAATATCGACACTATTAATCTGCAGATTACTAGGCCAGCCAGTTAATGAAAAAAGGGTTCAGTAAATAATTACCGAACCCTCTCCAATCTATTCTTCTTGTTCTACCATATTGTAATAATCAACACTATACATAGCACCTTCACTGACCATTTTATTATCAGCTATATCGTGGGGATCGGAGTGGCCTATCTTCGTCATCGGTGATTTATTGTGCTTTTTCTTTTTCATCCAGGAATCCACTTTTGTCTTAACATTATTCAACATAACCCGTGCCTTCTCACGATTGTTCTTAGATGAAAGAAACGACACACCAGCAATTCCTATACCTGCTAGTACAACCCGATTTAATTTCGCCATTTTAATCATCTCCTTGTTTTATTTAATACCCCCTTTTATTGAAATCATGCATATATTACAAATATTTCACAAATTGTTTGTGTGAAAATTATTTTTTATAAAATAAACTAACTAACTATTAGTAAGTTAACAAAAGGTGTATAATAGATAACAACTAGGAAGAAAGTTATGCTTCATTCCATATAGGAGGTGTAGCAATATGGAAAATTCACGACTATGTCCAAAATTTGAGAAGGCATTTCAATTATTAGGAAAACGATGGATTGGTGTAATTATCCGTGTTTTGGAAAGTCACCCAATGCGATTTAATGAAATTGCCGAGCAAATTCCACATATAAGTCAAAAAATGCTTTCCGATCGATTAAAGGAATTGGAAAACGAGAATATCGTTATTCGGGATGTGTATCCGGAAACACCCGTTCGAATCGAGTATCGATTAAGTGAAAAAGGTCATGCGATTACTCCAGTTCTTGACGAAGTCCAGCATTGGGCGGATAAATGGGTTTCGATGAACAGCTGTAACGAATAAGAAATTACCTTAGCTTTTATTTTGAGCTAAGGTTTTTTTATGTCGAAATATTATTAAAAGAGCACTGACATCGACAAAATATGCAATTACTTATTCAAATTTTCGCTTGATTTGGCTGGATTTTTTATATGTTTAATCAAACGTTTGATTAAATTGCTTGCATGTAGAAACTTGCTATATTTTGATTTTTTTGTTTCAAAAATACTACCTTTACTTTTTTGAACGGTCCACTTTTTTATTAGATTGGTTCGGTTTATTTTTGATCGGTTCATCCTCTTTTTTGATCGGTTCCTTCTCATTTTAATCGGTTTGGGTTGGGCTTGGTTCTAGTGTTTCGATTTTGGGAACAACCAAGTTGGATTTTTGTATTGGATCTTGGGTTTCATTCGCTCGCTATGATGACCAAGATGGACTTTGGATTTGGATCTTGAGCTTCATTCGCTCGCTTTGATGACCAAGTTGGATCTAAGTTTTGGATCTTGAGCTTCATTCGCTCGTTTTGATGACCAAGATGGACTTTGGATTTGGATCTTGGGCTCCATTCGCCCGCTTTGATGACCAAGATGGATTTAAGTTTTGGATCTTGGGCTCCATTCGCTCGTTTTGATGACCAAGATGGACTTTGGATTTGGATCTTGGGCTCCATTCGGAGTTTTTTTCATAATGTAAGAGAATGTATAAAATTTTGTGTAAATGGTCATAATTTTCTAATAATTATAACTAGGAGATGATCATTAATGCAAAATTTTAAGGACATGACAATCAGGGAATTGGCTGGTCAATGTGAAACTGTTGACGATATACATGCCATGATTAAGGATCTTTTTAAGGAGACTCTTCAACAGGTATTTGAAGCAGAAATCGAGAATCATCTAGGTTACTCAAAACACGATTCAAGGGGCAATAACTCGGGAAATAGCCGAAATGGGTATAGTAAAAAGACGATTAAAAGTAAGTTTGGTGAGACCGAATTAAGCATACCAAGAGATCGTAAAGGAGATTTTGAACCTCAAATCATTAAAAAATACGAAACATCCATCAATGGGCTGGAAGACCAGATTATAACCCTGTATTCAAAAGGAATGTCGACTAGAGATATTGAAAGTCACATGAAGGATATTTACGGTGTGAATGTTTCTCCAAGTTTGGTAAGTAAAGTTACGGATAAGATATTACCTCTTGTTTATGAATGGCAGTCTCGTCTACTAGACCCTGTTTATCCAATTGTGTTTTTGGATGCGATTCACTTTAAAGTGAAACATGAAAATAGAATTGTTAGTAAAGCTGCATATACAGTTTTAGGTATTAATACTGATGGAGTCAAAGACATCCTTGGTATTTGGATAGGTGAAAATGAGAGTGCTAGTTTTTGGCTAAATGTTTGTCAGGAGCTCAAAAGCCGTGGTGTCGAAGACATCCTAATCGCTTGTAAAGACGGGCTTTCTGGCTTCTCCGAAGCTATTAATGCAACATTTCCAGATACTACTATTCAGTCATGTGTTATCCACCAATTACGAAATAATATGAAGTATGTCCCAACTAAAAATCGTAAAGTGGTAATGGATGATTTAAAGAAAGTATACAAAGCTTATACGCTCGAACAGGCTGAAGTGGCTTTCGAAGAGTTTAAAAATAAGTGGGAAACGAAATATCCATCAATTATCAAATCATGGGAAAACAATTGGCTTGAGCTAACTGCTTATTTCTCTTACCCAGTAGAAATTAGAAAGTTAATATATACAACAAATACGATTGAGGCCTTTCATAGACAGCTTAGAAAGGTGACTAAAACAAAGAATGCTTATCCTAGCGATAATGCTTTAAGAAAGATTGTCTATCTCGCTACAGTAGGAGTAACAGAAAAATGGACTATTCCCGTTCCAGGATGGTTAGAATGTAGACAACAGTTCGATATTATGTTTAATGGTCGGCTTGGAAAATAATCGTTTCAATTTGTATTGGGACGTGTTAGGGCTCTGCCCTAAGGGTTTATCGCTATTGTTCTCCCAAAAGGAGAAAAAGATGGGGAAACCCCATCTCCTTTTGTGCAGAACCCTACTAGGTGCTCGGGTTGCTCCCCAGCATTGCCCTATCCCCCTAGCAGGTAAGAACATATATTTTAGTATAGTCAAAAATATGGTAACAAAATCATTTACACAAAATAATTTACATAACCTAATGTAATGAATAACGGTAATAACCCTAACGGTCAAATTTCGTTTTTTGCTTCTCTTTTGATAATGATATTGAAATACCTCTGCGACTTGCTTACTCATACCGATACTCCTACTATTAATACGAACATTTTATCGAACAGTTATCCACATGTCTAGAATTTTATAGTTTTCTAAACAAACAAAAAAATACAGATGACCCATTCATCTGTATTTTTTATAAAATTAATATGCTTTTGCCCAGTAGACTAAGTGTTTCGCTTCGCCGCCGCAGCAGACACATGTATCAGAAACTGGTTCACCTTCAAAAGGAATGCAACGGGATGTTGCGGATGTTTCATCTTTAATGAAGTTTTCACAAGCTACATCGCCGCACCACATTGCTTTAATAAAGCCTGGATTTTCAACAAGTACTTGTTTGAATTCGTCCATATTGCGTGCAATACTTGTTTTTTCTTCACGGTGTGCCTTTGCTTTTTCAAATAGATTGTTTTGAATATCTTCAAGAAGTTCTACAACCTTCGTTTCGAGTTCAGCCATTGGAACGAAGATTTTTTCACCTGTATCACGGCGAACTAGGACGACTTGACCTTTTTCGATGTCTTTAGGACCCACTTCTAGACGAACTGGGATTCCCTTCATTTCAGATTCATTGAACTTCCAGCCAGGCATTTTGTCGCTTGCATCGATATCGACTCTTGCAACTTTCTTCAATTGATCTCTTAGCTCATATGCTTTATCAAGGACGCCCTCTTTATGCTGTGCAATCGGTACGATCATCACTTGTTTTGGAGCAACTTTTGGCGGTACTACAAGGCCGCGATTGTCACCATGGACCATAATTAACGCACCGATTATTCTTGTAGTAATTCCCCATGAAGTTTGGTGTACAGTTTGAAGTTCACCATTTTTGTCGGTAAATTGGATACCGAATGCTTCGGCAAAGCCGGTTCCTAAATAGTGGGAGGTACCTGATTGCAATGCTTTTCCGTCATGCATTAAGCTTTCAATCGTTAACGTATGAACTGCACCGGCGAATTTTTCCTTATCCGTTTTACGACCGCGAAGTACAGGTATTGCAAGATATTTTTCACATACTTCAGCATACATATCAAGCATTCTTGCCGTTTCTTCCTGGGCATCCTCGCTTGTAGCATGACATGTGTGCCCTTCTTGCCATAAGAACTCTAATGAGCGTAAGAATGGTCTTGTTGTTTTTTCCCAGCGAACGACATTCGCCCATTGATTATATAATTTAGGTAGATCACGATAGGAGTGTATGATATTCGCATAATGTTCACCAAATAGAACTTCCGATGTTGGACGGATAACTAAGCGTTCTGCTAATTCTTCTGAACCCCCATGTGTGACCCAAGCAACTTCAGGTGCAAAACCTTCAATATGATCTTTTTCCTTTTGTAATAGACTTTCAGGAATAAGTAAAGGCATGTAAATATTTTCATGACCTGTTTCTTTAATTTTTCCGTCTAGTATGTCACGGATATTTTCCCAAATGGCAAAACCGTATGGGCGAATAATCATTGACCCTCTTACTGATGAGTAATCAACTAAATCAGCCTTTTTTACAACATCTGTATACCATTGTGCAAAATCATCTTCCATTGCGGTAATCTCTTCAACAAACTTTTTATCCTTTGCCACAATACATCTTCCCTTCTATTTTTTTAAACGCAAAAAGACCTCGATTCCTTAAAAGGGACCGAGGTCTGGTGGTACCACCCTTATTTACAGCATTGCTGTACACTTCATTATTGATAACGGTTCGTGTAAACCGCTTGTATCTTAAGTAAGATCGATACAGAACTCCAAGGCAGGTTCAAATGCTGTCTTTAGAAACTTTTCACCAATTGTTTCCTCTCTAGAAAAGACGGACACACTCTACTAGTCCTTTTCAACGTTTTTTTATATATAATTTTTTAAAAAATATACTAATTTTTTTATCCAATGTCAAGCGACTTTATACTATTTTATCTTTTTATTCTTTTCATTTTGAACATCTAGAACATCTAAAAGGAATACGAAAACTGGGATTCCTAATATTAAGCCCCAGACACCGAAGAAATGCTCCGAAAAGATTAATACAATAAATGTATAAAATACTGGAAGGTTTGTCTTTGAAGACATTAATTTTGGATTTAATACATATGCTTCAACCGCATGAACAATCACTACGATAATCACTACATATAATACTTGAATAAAACCGCCTATACTATATGCTATGAAGCAAAGCGGAATTAGTGAGATAATTACTCCTGCTACCGGTATTAATCCTAGGAAGAAAATCATAATTGCTAAGCCAAACAATTGCGGAAATCCCATAATGGAAAGGGCAATCGTTGTTAATACCGTATTTACAATCGCTATAATAAATTGCGCTTCAATTACCTTACCAAAAGTTAATGCGAATTTTTTGCTAAAAAACTCAATCTCATCATAAAACGGAGATACTTTGCTTGTTTTAAATTTCTTTGTAAAGTCAATGAGTCTCTCTTTTTCCAAAAGGTAAAATATACTTAGTATGAGAGATAAAAATACATCTATGCTCAATTTTCCTATATTAGTGAAATATCCAAGCAGGAACGTAAATCCTTGTTTTAAAAAGTTGGTTATTTCATTTTTTTCTATTATCTTCTCAACAATATAGTTCACCACTACATTATCTTGCGGCTGGGAATAGAATTCAATCAGTTGCTTGATTAGTTGGGTTATTTCATTGATGAGTACCGGTAAATATTTACTAATACCGAGCGATAATAGGCCGACACTGGCAACATATAGGACAACAACCGTTAATTTGCGATTTACATGTAATCGTCTAGAAACAAATACTGATAGACGGTCCATTAAAAACGCAAAAATAAATGTTAGCAGTATTAAATTCATCATACTTCTCAAAAAATATATTATAAGTGCAAGTAAAGCAAATATAATGAAACGCTTTACACTTCTTTTTTGAAAAAAACCGCTAACAAACTCTGCCATCTTATCGCTTTCCTCCCAAGCTCTTGAATTTAAACAACTTACACCTCACATATTACTTTATTTTCTCATACTTTCATACTATATTATCAAAAAAATTTATGTTTTTTTATAATTTTATGTTTCTAATAATTTGTCTCATACTTTTTATCCTTAAATTTTTGTTGAGAGTGTAAAATATTTTGTGTAAATAGAAATGCACTAAATAATGTTCATAGAAAAAGGAAGACCCTTTCTGTAGAATAAAGTTAGCCGACAAAATTCACAGAAAAGAGGTCTTCCCTATGATTCATCTTACTACAGATTTAATCGAAGCACTAGCACAAAAACAAGATATTGAAGAAGTTTTTCGTCATCATTTGGAAACAGCCATCAATCAGCTGTTAAAACATGAATTAACTGTCTTTTTAGACTATGAGCCTTATGATCGAGAAGGTTTTCATTCCGGCAATTCCCGTAATGGCTACTACGATCGTACCTTTAAAACCGAATACGGAGAACTACACCTTCGTATCCCTAGAGACCGTAATGGCCAGTTCCAACAACAAACAATAGCTCCCTATAAGCGTTCCAATGATACGCTGGAACAGTTTGTCATTCACCTTTATGAAAAAGGGATTACGACAAATGAAATCGCTCATCTCATTGAGCGAATGTATGGACATCACTATTCCAAACAAACGGTTTCGAACCTAACGCAACTTGTTTCTGAAGACGTGAAGGCTTTCCATGAACGAAAGCTGGAAGAACGCTATGTGTGCATTTACTTGGATGCCACTCATATTCCGATTCGACGTCAAACGGTTGAAAAAGAAGCTGTCTACATCGCTATTGGTATTACGGAAGAAGGAAACAAAGAAGTTTTAGACTTTACCATTGCACCAACTGAGTCTTCGCACGTATGGGAAGAACTCCTCCAATGCCTACATGAGCGAGGAGTAGAAAACGTTCTTCTCTTCATTTCCGATGGATTGCCAGGGATGACAGATAGCATTCACCGTGTCTATCCAAAGGCGAAACATCAAGTGTGCTGTGTACATGTCGCTCGAAACATTTCCAGCAAAGTACGTGTAAAGGATCGCGCAGCCATTCTCGATGATTTTAAGGCCGTCTATCAAGCGAAAGACCGTGAAGAAGCTTTAGAAGCCTTAGAACAGATGCAAAGCAAGTGGGAAAAGCCTTATCCACGTGTCATTGAATCAGTGATGAACAACAAACGGATCTTAACGTTTTTTGATTTTCCAGCTTCCATACGTCGCAGTATCTACTCGACAAACTTAATTGAAGCTTTTAACAAAGAAATCAAACGATATGTCAAACGCAAAGAACAATTCCCGAATGAAGAATCCTTAGAACGCTTTCTCGTGACACGGTTTCTAGACTATAATCACAAGTTTGGCATGCGTTGTCATCGAGGCTTTGAAAAGGCCAAATCAGAATTGATACACATGTTTGAAGCACTGGAAGATTAAGCTCTAGCACTGATCCGCCATCCTTGACCTTGTTTGCGGTCGTGGTGGTGTGTAGGTTGTCGGATGGGAAAAATAAAGCCCTATGTGGGGACTTTATCCGCACACCTAGCGTACCACGACCGATCTTTTCTAAGTTCTCGCTGGCCGGGTCCCTGAACCCAACCAGCAAGAACTAAGAAAAGGCACAAGGTCAAGGACAAGCAGCTACCGCTGTGGCTCTGTGTTTAACCTAGAGATAGAAGTTTTATCAACTAAAATAAGCAGGCTAACTTTTCTACCGGAAATAGGGTTATTTACACAAAATTATTGACACACCCTTTTTGTTTTTAATTGTTGGGAAAATTGACGGATAATATAAAAAACTGCCTGCGAGGGCAGCTCTTTATGATAAATTACTTGGCAATACCTCTTGATTATTCCCTTGAAATTTATTCCTTCCTTTATCCTTCTTATGAGTTGTATCTAAACGTTTCTCTAATGCCCGAGAAAGAAGTGATAATGCATAATTAACAACAAAATACATTAGGGCTACCATAATGATAATCGGAATGATTTGATTTCCGCCTTTTGGGCCGCTATAGATACCTTGTGCATTATGAAGAAGTTCCGGTAAAGCAATAATTACTGCTAAGGAGGTATCTTTTAACAATGAAATAAATTGACTAACTAATGGAGGTATCATTCTTTTTAATGCTTGTGGAAGAATGATATGCCACATCGTTTGTACGTAATTTAATCCGGAAGACCTTGATGCCTCAATTTGTCCTTTTTCAATAGAGTTTAAACCGCTTCGGACGATTTCAGATATCATTGCCGATTCGAAAATCGTTAATGCAGCAATAGCTGCTGTCATAACCCCCATTTTAATTCCTACTTCAGGCAGTGCGAAATAAGTAAAAAAGATAATTAATATTAAGGGAAGATTACGTATTGCTTCAACAAGAACAGCGACTATTTTTGAAAAAACAGGTATTTTTGCATATCTAAATATTCCAAGAAGGCTTCCTATAACAAAACTTAAAATAATTGATATAAAAGCAACTTCTAATGTAACTAAAAAACCTTTAAGTAAGTAGCTAATGTTTCCACTGGAGTACGCGCCTACAAAATCCATCATTTATCCCCCCTCTTTTAATAGCTTTTTGCCAATCTTCTTTCTAAATAATTGACAAATAAACTTAACGGGATGGTTAATATTAAATAAAATAATCCAACAAATATATACGTATCAAAAATGGCATAGTTTTTTTGTGCGATATAGTCGCCAAAATACATTAATTCTAAACCTGCTGCTACTCCAAGTATGGATGAATTTTTAACAAGATTTATAAATTGATTACCTATTGGAGGTATGACAATTTTAACTGCTTGAGGCAAAATAATGTACCTCATTGTTTGGATATAATTAAGGCCCGATGAACGTGCCGCTTCCATTTGTCCTTTATCAACAGATTGAATTCCGGCACGGACAGCTTCTGCTATAAAGGCTGCAGTATAAATTGTAAGGGCAATCGTTCCGGCTACAAATCCACTAAAATTAAATATTGAACTCAATCCGTGATAAAAGAAAAATAAAATAACGATTAGTGGAATATTTCTAATAAACTCGACAAAGCATGCACCAAAGAAATTTAGTATTTTAAACGGGGCAATACGCATGATTGCTACAATTACCCCTAATACAAAACTACAAACAAGGCCGATGAGGCTCACTTTAATCGTTTGAAGAAATCCATCCATATACAAATCAAAATAATTAGTTAATACGGAGAAATCAAGCATAATCTCCCTCCCTTTTTAAAACACGTATTGTCAAAACATCTATAGTAAAAAGTTAATAATTCCTTGATTTAAAGAGCTTCACAAGCAAAAAACTTGCCACCCCCTGAAACCTAAGGATAATTGAGGTTACCACACACACAATACCTTAGAACAGGAAGTGACAAGTTGTATCCTCAATTATTAACCTATTTACTCGAATTTATCAAGTATCAAGAACATATTATTCGTTATTTATTGACTCTTCTTGTAGGTGAAAATATGTTTGAGAAACCAACGGAAGAGCCCGTTAATATGCCTTATCGAAAGCTTCAGGTAGATGATCTTCCGATTATTGAAACGATTGAACAGCTTGACTATAAAATTCTTTTACAAGAGTTCTATGAGCAGCACGGGAAACCTCTCAAACCGGTTCAAAGGCGTGCTAATTCAAAAGTATCAGTACCTAAATCATTGAACTGTCCACAGTGTGGTGCTCCTTCGGACTTTCTTTATGCCAACAATGGAGATAAAGGTCAGTTTCAATGTAAGGTATGTTCTTGTCTATTCAGTGATAAGAATCGTTTTTCCAAAGAGGCTATTTTAAAATGCCCTCACTGTGCCAGAACTCTTGAGAAGATCAAGGAACGGAAAGATTTCTCCGTTTTCAAGTGTAAAAATAATGACTGTTCCTATTATCAAAAGAAGCTGCAAGCGATGTCTCCCAAAGAGAAGAAACGATTTGAAAAAGATCCTCAAGCATTTAAAGTAAGATATATTTTTCGTCAGTTTCATATAGACTTTTTACCTTTGTCTAAACAATCACCTGAACTTCCAAGGGTTGATTTGTCCAAGATCTATGCTTCACCACATACATTGGGTTTGATTTTGACCTATCACATAAACTATGGACTTTCGGCCCGTAGGACAGCAGCCATTATGCAAGATATCCACGGTGTAGCGATTTCTCATCAAACGATATTGAATTACGAAAACAGTGTGGCACTTTTGCTTAAGTCTTATGTGGATCATTATCCGTACGAGCTTTCCGATCAATTCTCCGGAGATGAAACTTACATCAAAGTGAACGGAAAATGGCACTACTTATTTTTCTTTTTTGATGCGGTAAAAAAGATTATTCTTTCCTATCCTGTGTCTCCTAATCGGGATACAGCATCAGCCATTCGAGCCATTGATAAAGTGTTAGTGAAGATGAAAGAGATCCCGGAGAATCTTACCTTCGTAGTCGATGGAAATCCAATTTACCTTCTGGCTCAACACTTTTTCGCCCAGCATGGAATTCGCTTTGATGTGAAACAAGTCATCGGATTGACGAATGAGGACCCGGTTTCGGCTGAATATAGGCCTCTGAAACAAATCATCGAGAGACTGAACCGAACTTTCAAGGGCAATTATCGCTCTACGCATGGCTTTGGATCCGAACAAGGATCTGTTTCTTATGTCACCCTGTTTGTGGCTTATTTTAACTTTCTACGTCCTCATGCATCCCTAGAAGGTAAAGTGCCTGTTGTTAATCCAGAGATATCAGGGTTGCCAACAATGCCAGCTCGATGGACAAAGCTTATTGGACTAGCCCAACAGTGGATTTTTGAACAAAGGTCTGCCTAACTTTTTGTTTAGCAGAGCCCTTAAGCTTTTGAGCTATTCAGCAATCGGCGGAGCGAACTCTTGACAAACCGAACTTGCCAATGGTTTAAAATTGTAAAAACCAAGGGCTTATTTGGCATGCCTTCTTTTTGTCCCCTTCGCCCTTGTTATCCTGAATTCAAACCATTGGCGTGTTTGTCAAGAGCGATTGCGGGGCCGTTCCACCAATAACTGTAAAGAGAACTGAGTGTCTATTGAGTTTTCATAGAACTTTTGACACTACCTTAAAACAAGGCTAATATTTTAAGAGGACAAGCCTCAGCCCATCCTCCTAAGAAAAGTTATTCTTTAATCCACTTCTCTTTAATTTTGTCGTATTCTCCACTGTCTTTAAGTTCTTTTAAAAATTTGTTGATATAATCAGTGAATTCTTTATCACCCTTTTTAACAGCAATTCCGTAAGGCTCTTCTGTAAAAGTACCGCCAACTACTTCATAGTTGCTGTCTTGTGCAGCCATACCATAAAGAATAGAGTTGTCAGTTGTAAGGGCATCACCTTTACCGGACTTTAATGCTGTGAATGCTTCTGCATAGTTTTCAAATTCTAACAGTTCAGTATCAGGAGCAACCTTTTTCACGTTCTCTCCGGAAGTAGCACCTTTAACAGCTAAAACTTTTGTTCCTTTTTTCAAATCTTCCACACTTTTAATTGGGCTTCCCTTTTTCACAAGCAATGATTGACCAGCGTCAAAATAAACATCGGAGAAGTTTACCTCTTTTTTGCGTTCCTCTGAAATGGTCATTGTCGCGATGATGGCATCGATGTCGCCATTTTTAAGCTTAGGAATACGAGTTTTAGACGTAATTTCAACTAATTCTATTTTGTTTTCATCACCAAAGATTTTCTTTGCAAGCGCCTTAGCAATATCAATATCGAATCCTGTTACATCACCACTTTTAGGATCTTTGTAACCAAATAAATACGTATCATATTTAACACCAACAACAAATTTCCCACGATCTTTAATCTTTTCTAGTGTGCTTTTACTCGAATCTCCTGACGAAGACTTTCCACAACCTGCCATTAATGCAGCAATTAATGTAAACACTACCCCCAAAAACAACCACTTTTTCATTTTCTTCATTTACTTTTCCCCCTTATATATTTAATGATTTAACACACGTTTTAAAAAGAGCTGAGCTCGTTCAGCTTGTGGATTGGCAAAAAAGTCAGCAGGCTTGCCTTCCTCCACAATTCGCCCTTCATCCATGAAAACGACACGATTGGCCACTTCTTTAGCAAATCCCATTTCATGTGTGACTACAACCATTGTCATCCCCTCTTGTGCTAAGGATTTCATTACTTCAAGCACTTCCCCAATCATTTCCGGATCTAATGCTGAAGTTGGCTCATCGAACAACATTACTTGTGGTTTCATTGCCAATCCTCTAGCAATTGCTACCCTTTGTTGCTGACCACCTGATAATTGAGAAGGATAGGAATTTGCTTTATCAGGGATTCCTACCTTTTCTAAATAATACATAGCTGTTTCTTCAGCCTTTTTCTTATCTTCGCCGAGGACTTTTATAGGGGCTAAAGTGATATTTTGTAAAACAGTCTTATGAGGATATAGATTAAAATGTTGAAATACCATCCCTATATTTCGGCGTAATTTATTTATATCGGTTTGCTTGTCATTTACTTTAATCCCACTTACGATGAGCTCGCCGTCTGAAATTGTTTCCAGTCGGTTAATGCAGCGTAGCATCGTGCTTTTCCCTGATCCAGATGGACCAATGACAACCACTACTTCACCTTGATTGACTTCAAGATTAATATCTTTTAAAACATGAAATGACCCATAATGCTTATTAACATTTCGAAATGTTATCAATCGAACCCCCCCAATAAATTAAGAAATAGGGAACCTTCTTCTCCCTAAACTATGTTAGTTTCATCTATTTTATACAATCTTCTAAATCCCCATAATAATCTAATATTCGACTTAATTCTCTAAAATCCCTTCTTTATGGTAAAAAATTTTTTCTATTATTTTTAAATAGCTTTACTTACGACAATTTTGATCCGATTAACGATTTAATAGTTTTGTAATCTTCTATACTACTTTTTATGTTATAACTATATATACAGCAGAAAGGGGTTGTATTATGCAAAAAATTAGGCGAGCTATTGTCATACTTATGATGAGCGTTATTTTTATTCCAATGACAATAAAAGCCCAAGCAGAAACAAGTCAAGAAAGCTTGCATAATGTTAAAAAACAAATGCAACAAAATAAGAAAGCCGTCCAAGAAAAGGAAAAGGAAAAAGAAGCCTTAGGCACGGAACTGACTACTTTACAGCAACAATGGCAATCATTACAATCAGAGATTACTACAAATAAAAAAGAGTTAAGTAGTTTAGAAGGTAAAATAAAGGAAACAAATGAAGAGATTGAAAAGAAAAAAGAGGAAATAGTGAAATTGGAAGATCAAGTACTGGCAAGAGAGGATGTTATTAAAAAACGACTCGTTGCTTTACAGGAAAATGATCGTACGAATATCATTATTGATACATTATTAAATTCTGAAAGTATCGGTGACTTTCTTGATCGAGTAAGCGCCGTAGCCGTTTTATTAAAGGCTGATAATCAAATATTGGAACAACAACAAGATGATCTCGATCAAATTGAAAAAGATAAAAAAGAAATTGCCAAAAAAGAAGCGGATTTAAAAAAGGATCAGGAAGCATTAGCTTCTGCTCAGATAAAACTAGAAAATAGTTTACAAGAAAAACAGGATTCTATAACAAATCTTCAATCTAAGTATGCTTCAATTGAAAAAGATATAAAACAATCTAAGAAAAATAATGAGTCGCTTCAATCACAGATAACTACTATTCAAAACACGATTAAAAAAGAGCAGGAAGCAGCTAAGAAAAGAGTAGTGAGTATTACTAAACAAACAAGTTCAAGTTCAAGTTCGAGTACACCTACTCCCCAAAGAAGAAATAATGACAAGCCCAAAAAAGGGAAAGAGCTATACGTAACAGCAACTGCTTATAGCCATGAAGATACGAAAGGAAATATTACTGCATCAGGTTATAACATTAAGGAAAATCCTAATATGAAATTAATTGCAGTCGATCCTTCAGTTATTCCTCTTGGCAAAAAAGTTTGGGTTGAAGGTTATGGTGTTGCGATCGCGGGCGATACGGGAAGTGCCATCATTGGACATAGAATTGATGTACTCAAACCCTCTAGCAAAGAAGCCAAAGCTTGGGGACGGAAAACCGTAAAAATCATTATCTTAAATTAATACTAAAAGAAAGAGCGTTTCCCTTATAGTGGGACCGCTCTTTCTTTATTATTCTTCTATTTTTCTTAAGCGAATTAATTGATAAATATGTAAAACAACAACTTTTAACACAGCGTATGTTGGAATAATCAAAATCATTCCTAATACCCCTGCAAGATTTCCCCCTACTAAAATAAGCAATATAATCGTTAGTGGATGGACATTCAACGTTTTTCCCATTACTTGCGGTGAAACGAGATTGCTTTCAATTTGTTGGGCAACAAACATTACTATAATAACGTAAACCGCCATAATCGGATTTTGGAAGAAAGCGACAATAACTGCTGGTGTTGCCGCAATAAATGGACCGAGAAACGGGATAACATTCGTCGCCATTCCAAATAATGCAAGAATCAACGCATAATCCAATCCAATAATTAAATAGCCAATTAATAAGAGAATCCCTACAACAGAGCTCACAATTAATTGTCCTTGAATATAACCGCCCAATGCCTTATCCATATCGTGTAAAACAGAACGAATTTCCTTTTCTTTCGACTTTGGAAAAAAGCGAGTCACATTCGGCACGAATTTATCACGATCACTTAACATATAGAACAAAATGAACGGAACAATGACGAGTGAGAAAAGGAAACCGAATACGTTACTTAGAACCTTTGCGACAACTGCACCCGTTGATAAAGCGTTCGTTTGTAATTTAGTCGTTACACTGGCAATAATGTCCTTTGCAAATTGAGGAATGTATTCCTGATTTTTTTGCCAATAATTTAATGCGTCCTGCGCTGCCTTTACCATATCTGGTACATTATCTATTAAACGTTTAAATTGATCTTGTAATAATGGACCGACTAATTCAACTACCGTAACAACAATCCCAATTAGCGCAACAAATATGAGCATAATCGCAAGTTTTCTTGGAACTTTCCATCCTTCTAACAGCCTCACAACTGGTCTTGCCAAATAATATAAAATCCCCGAAATGAGAAAAGGAATAAACAAAGTTTGGATAAAAATAACTAGCGGGGTAAATACAAAACTAACTTGATTTAATAGCCAAATGATAACCAGAACGATAATCATCCCAATTCCAATATTCAAAAACTTCTTTTTTATTTTAAACACCCCTATTACCTGCTTTTCTACTATAATAATCAATTTCCCTCTCATATAAAAGAAATATTTCACTATAAATAAAAAAAGCAAAAAACCACAGGTAGTTTCCCTGTGGTTAACGAATGGAGTATGAAGAAATGATCGCCGGAATTATTTCTTTTCGCTTGGATCGTCTTCCATAATTCCTCTCATACCCTTTTTAAATTCTCTTAATGTTTCACCAGCAGCTTTTCCTAGCTTTGGCAATTTAGATGGTCCGAAAATTAACAGAGCAACAACAACAATTAACAGAATTTCTCCGAATCCTAAGTTACCCATTATTTCATCTCCTAAATGTAATTAATCATTCATAATTACAATCACAATAAGTTCTAGGGCTATTTTAATCCTAAATACTTTAATTTTCAAGCAACAAAAAATGGACGTATGGTGAACATTGCTTTCTCCATGTTGTTTTGAATAGAAAAAATAGTAAAAAGCTAAGAAATTCTTTTTACAGGGATAACATTTTTAGCCTATTGGTTTGGAATTGCTCCAAAAGGAAACGAGACGGTCGTTTCACAAATTGCTGCACAAACATTTGGGCGTAATTTCCTTTATTATTTCGTCCAAGGGACAACTGCCTTAATTTTAGTTCTCGCAGCGAATACAGGATTTTCAGCATTTCCGATGTTAGCTTATAGTTTAGCAAGAGATAAATACATGCCCCGCATGTTCTCAATAAGAGGAGATCGTTTAGGTTATTCAAACGGGATCATTTTCTTAAGTATTGCTTCGATTATTCTTATTATTGCTTTTAAAGGGAAAACAGAGCATTTAATTCCTTTATATGCGGTAGGTGTATTCATTCCTTTTACACTTTCCCAAACAGGAATGATCTTGAAATGGATAAGACAAAAGCCTGAGGGATGGGTGATTAAGTTAATTACGAATTTAGTCGGTGCGCTAATTTCATTTCTCGTATTAACGATTCTTTTTGTAACAAAGTTTCATCATGTGTGGGCTGTCGTGATTTTCTTACCAATTGTTGTCTTCATCTTTCATAAAATTAAACGTCATTATGAAGCAGTTGGTGAGCAATTACGTGTATCCCAACCAATTGCCCAAGATATTGAAGGAAACGTGTTTATTGTTCCTATCGCTGGAGTCACAACTGTTGTTGAACGATCCATTAATTATGCAAAATCGTTGACAGATCAAGTAATTGCCGTTTATGTTGCTTTTGATAAAGAAGATGAGAAGAAAATGGAGAAAAAATGGGAAGAGCTAAACAATGGGGTTCGATTAGTGACATTATATTCATCCTATCGAAGCATCATCTATCCATTAAATAAGTTTTTAGAAACTGTTCAGGCTAAAGCTATTAAAAATCATTATATGGTTACAGTCCTTGTTCCTCAATTTATACCGAAAAAAAGATGGCACAATATTTTACACAATCAATCAGCATTATTAATTCGCGCGAGACTTTTATGGAGAAAAGATATTGTCGTTGCTACACTTCCGTATAAATTTAAGAAATAAGCGATTACCAAATTTCTCTATTGCAAAATCGTAAAATTATTTTATAATAGTAAATTGTATAACTTAATAATTAAAAATCCTCATCAAACCGATGGGGTAGAGGTCGCGGCTATTAAGAGTAGGACGGACGAGAAACAAAAGATTTCGATGACTCCGCTTGAAAGGAATAGCTGCCGAAGCTGATACTTCTCTTTTGGATTTATCGGCTGGGGCTGTCTCCAAATAGGAACAGAACTGTCACGTTTATTGATTCCAACTAAACGTGTTGAGCTATCTTCGGAAGGTATGATGCGGGGTGTTACAATGTCGTCAAACCTTTTTTGACGGCATTTTTATTTTCCCCACTCCTTCCAATATTTTTTAAGGGAGTGTAACAACCACATGCAAACATCAATAGAAAACAGCACACAACAGCTTAAACGCAAATTAAAATCCCGACATTTATCAATGATCTCCCTTGGCGGTACAATTGGGACCGGTCTATTTTTGGCCAGCGGCGGTGCCATTCACACAGCTGGTCCTGGTGGAGTTATTGTATCCTACTTATTAATTGGTATTATGGTTTACTTTTTAATGACTAGCCTTGCAGAGATGGCTGCCTTTATGCCTGTTTCCGGAACGTTTAGTACGTATGCTTCAAGATTTGTCGATCCATCACTTGGATTTGCTCTTGGCTGGAACTACTGGTATAACTGGGCGATCACAATTGCTGCAGAATTATCTGCTGTCACGATTATCATGAAGTTTTGGTTTCCTCATACACCATCACTTATTTGGAGCAGTATTTGTTTAGTAATTATGTTTCTATTAAATTATCTATCTGTTAAAGGTTTTGGAGAAGCCGAATTTTGGTTTTCCCTTATTAAAGTCATTACGGTCATCGTATTTATTATTACAGGATTTTTGATGATATTTGGAATTATGGGCGGCGAACCAGTTGGTTTTAAAAACTTTACGATTGGTGATGCACCATTCCATGGTGGATTTATGTCTACGCTTGGGATATTTATGGCTGCGGGATTTTCCTTCCAAGGGACTGAGCTTCTTGGCGTTGCAGCCGGAGAAAGTGACGATCCTGAAAAAAATATTCCAAAAGCCGTTCGTCAAGTATTCTGGCGTATCCTATTGTTTTATGTGTTAGCCATTTTAGTCATTGGTTTACTTATTCCGTATACAGATAAGAACTTAGCAACCGATGATGTCGCAATGAGTCCATTTACAATTATTTTTGATAAAGCGGGAATTGCCTTTGCGGCTTCTGTCATGAATGCCATTATTTTAACAGCTGTATTATCGGCCGGAAATTCAGGAATGTATGCATCGACCCGGATGCTTTGGGATTTAGCTCGTGACGGAAAAGCACCGAAGTTTTTAGCAAAATTAAATAAGAATGGTGTACCTGTGAATGCATTAATTGTCACAGCTTTAGTTGGAACGTTAGCGTTCTTAGCCTCCTTCTTCGGTGATGGAGTCGTCTATGTTTGGTTACTGAATGCTTCAGGGATGTCCGGTTTTATTGCATGGCTCGGCATTGCCATCAGCCATTATCGATTCCGAAAAGCATATGTAGCTCAAGGAAAGGACTTAAATGATTTACCTTATCGTGCTAAGTTGTTCCCATTTGGTCCTATTTTCGCCTTCGTTCTCTGCGCGTTTGTCATCCTTGGTCAAAACTATTCTGCCTTTTTAGGAGATAAAATTGATTGGACAAGTGTTTTAGTATCGTATATTGGATTACCACTATTTATTGTTGTATGGTTGAGCTACAAATTTATTAAAAAAACGAGAATCGTTCCACTTGAACAGTGTGATTTCAGTACTGAAAAATATATTAATTAAATCAGACCGTCTTTAGACGGTCTTTCTTATTTCAAGTATAAAAATAGATATGACATCAAAATATAAGAAAAAGGAGTGATGACCTAATGGCGGAAAAACATATACGATTAACTAGCGCCGAAATCGGTAGCCTTTGGTCTACCTACATGAACAGTACAATGACTCGCTGTCTTCTTATTTATTTTCTGCATCATATAAAAGACCAAGAGATGAAAGATATGCTTCAAAATACATTAGATTCCACTAATTTACGGATAAAGAGACTCAACTCTATCTTTTCTCAAGAAAAACTACCTGTTCCAAACGGGTTTACCGATAAGGATATTGACTTAACCGCTCCACCCCTTTTCTACGATCCTTTCGCTTTAAGCTTTTTATATAATTTGGCGAGAATGGATATGATTTTTTATTCGTTTGCACTTGTGAATTTATCAAGAAAAGACATGATTGCATTCTTTACTGATTCCCTCCAGGGGGCCTCTAAACTGTACGGGGATTCAACAGCTTTATTGTTGTCGAAAGGGCTTTATGACAGACCGCCGAATATTCCATACCCGACAGAAGTAAATTATATTGAAACTTCATCATACATAAGCGGGTTACTGTATAAAGACAGACCGTTAAACGTAAATGAACTAACGGAAATTTTCTACAATATTGAACGAAATTACTTTTCAATAGTGCTATGTACAGGGCTATTACAGGTAGTTAAGGATAAAGAAATTAAAAACTATATTAAAAAAGGCAAGGATATCTCATTAAAACAAATCGATTATTTTAATGAATTATTAAAGGCTGAAGATCTTCTCGGAATTGTATCGGTTAACATGGAAGTGACCGATTCTAAGATTTCCCCTTTTTCAAATAAGCTAATTATGAATTTGTTTAATGTATTAAATGCTATTGATATTACTTTAATTGGCCATGCATTATCCGGTTCATTACGAACCGATTTATCAGGAGAATATAGCAAGCTAATTGGAGAAATTTTATTATATTTGAAAAAAGGATTTAAGCTAGCGGTAGAACGAAAATGGTTGGAAGAACCTCCTTCCGTTCCTAATAGGAAAAAACTTGAAAAGTAAATTAAAAAGAGGGCTCCAAAATTTCATCAGTTGGGGCCCTTCTTTTTTATTAAAATTGAATTTTTTCTTCTAAGAAGCTTTTTAATTCCGAAATTGGCAATCGTGTTTGTTCCATTGTATCGCGATCACGAACGGTTACCATATGGTCTTCCTTCGAGTCAAAATCATAGGTGATACAGAACGGTGTACCAATTTCATCTTGACGACGATAACGTTTACCGATTGAGCCTGTCTCATCGAAATCTACCATGAATTGTTTTGCAAGATCAGCAAAAATTTCGCGCGCTTCATCAGATAGCTTTTTCGATAATGGCAAGATAGCTGCTTTGTATGGTGCAAGAGCCGGATGTAAATGCATCACTGTTCTTGATGTACCATCTTCTAATGCTTCTTCTTCGTAAGAATCGATTAAATAAGCAAGTGTCACCCGATCAGCTCCAAGTGATGGTTCAATACAATAAGGTACAAATCTTTCATTAGTCTCTTGATCTAAATAAGTGAAATCCTCACCTGAGAATTGCATATGTTGTTTTAAGTCATAATCTGTTCTAGATGCAATACCCCATAATTCTCCCCAGCCAAATGGGAATTTATATTCAAAATCAGTCGTTGCATTACTATAGTGTGATAGCTCATCTTCAGAGTGATCACGAAGACGAAGATTTTCTTCTTTTATTCCTAATGAAAGCAACCATTTCTTCGCAAACTCTTTCCAATAATCAAACCACTTTAATTCTTCGCCAGGTTTACAGAAGAATTCGAGCTCCATTTGTTCAAATTCACGTGTTCGGAATGTAAAGTTACCTGGTGTAATTTCATTACGGAAGCTTTTACCAATTTGGGCAATACCAAACGGTAGCTTTTTACGCATCGTACGTTGAACATTTTTAAAGTTTACGAAAATACCTTGTGCTGTTTCAGGACGAAGGAAAATTTCATTCGTACTTGTTTCAGTTACGCCTTGGAAAGTTTTAAACATTAAGTTAAATTGACGAATTCCAGTGAAGTCCTTGCTGCCACATTCAGGACAAGCAATGTCATATTCTTTCATTAGTTCTTCCATTTTTTCAAATGGGAGGCCGTCTACGATAATTTCTTCACCTTTTTCTTCTGCTGCGTTTTCGATTAATTTATCTGCACGGTGTCTTGCTTTACACTTTTTACAATCAATCATTGGGTCGTTGAAGTTTCCAATATGACCTGATGCTTCCCATGTTCTTGGGTTCATTAAAATAGCAGAGTCAAGACCGACATTATATGGGGATTCCTGAACAAACTTTTTCATCCAAGCCTTTTTAATATTGTTTTTCAATTCTGTTCCAAGAGGACCATAATCCCATGTGTTTGCAAGTCCTCCATATATTTCTGAACCTGGAAATACAAATCCGCGATGCTTCGCATGTGAAACGATTTGTTCCATATTTACTGACATAGTCGATTCTCTCCTTTATTATAAAAATCAAAAAGCTCCCATCCTCAGGCAATGATTGCCTGGGGACGAGAGCTGTACTCACGCGGTTCCACCCCAGTTGATGTACAAAACAAGCACATCCACTTTCAAGACACGACTCCAGATTGCCGTTTCACTAAAACATCTTATCAGGCTTACACCATCCCTGATTCGCTTTAGAAGACAATTTTTAGCTACTATAGATCCTTCAACGTCGTCTATGTTTTTTTATGATTATATTACATAAAGGAAGGGAAGAAGTCAATGGACGGTGAATTTAATTAGAGTCCCTTCACTTAACTAACTATAAAAAAGTAATTTAATTTCATTTTTATATAAAAATGAATTGACAAATACCATAGAAAAAAATATAATTAATTTAAATCATTAAGTATATTTTATATAGCAACTTACATTAAGTTATTAAATAAATGGAGGAATGAAAAATGACAATTTCTAAATGGACAGTTGATACAGCACATAGTAGTATTGATTTTTCTGTAAAACATATGATGGTATCTAAAGTGAAAGGCGCTTTCCAACAATTCAACGCAAGTGTTGAAGCCGATCCAACTGATTTAACAACAGCAACTATTGACTTCAACATCGATGTAGCAAGTATTGATACTCGCAATAGCGATCGTGATAACCATTTGCGTTCAGCAGATTTCTTTGATGTTGAAAACTATCCAACAATGACATTTAAATCAACAAACATTACAAAAACGGATGATGATGAATATAAAGTAACCGGTGATGTTACTCTTCATGGAGTTACACGTTCAGAAACATTCTCTGTTACATTTGAAGGCCTAGCTAAAGATCCGATGAGCGGTGCAGAAAAAGTAGGTTTCAGTGCAACAGGAAAACTAAAACGTAGTGACTATGGCTTAACATGGAATGCGGCTCTAGAAACTGGCGGTGTTTTAGTTGGTGATGAAATAAAAGTGGCGATTGAAATCGAAGCTGCTAAAGAAGCGTAATAAAAAGGTGTCTTCGGGCACCTTTTTTATATTTTACAAAATAGTGACATAATAGGTATTTTCTTGACGTCCTTATTCATCTTATGTAAAACTATCTCTAATTACAAAACCAATATTTTATAAAGGTGTGCAAATATGTCGAAAACAAATACGAACAAATCCAGTAGTTCATTTTTTTGGATTGTAGTCATCATTGCAGTTGCTTTGCTTGCATTAATTATATTTTTAAGTAAATCTTCGGACAAACCTGAAAAAAGCGAAGCATTTAATTTTGATTACAGCAACCAACCTTTCGAAGGTGATGAAAAAGCTCCCGTCGAAATTGTTGAATTCGGTGACTATAAATGTCCGGTATGTAAACAATTTAATGAAAGTGTTTACCCGGTTATTCAAAAGGAATTTGTTGATACAGGAAAAGCTAAATTTTACTTTATGAACTTTCCTTTTATTAATACGGATTCCCATCGCTCCGCGGAGTTTGCAGAAACGGTCTACAAAGTACTAGGCAATGAAACATTTTGGAAGTTCCATCATCTTCTTTACAGCAAACAACCAAAAGATGAGAAGTACGAAAAAGTGGATTACTTTAAACTAGACTTCCTTAAAAAGACATTAGCGGAGATTTCAAGTGACAAAGACGTTAAAAAAGTTGAAGAAGCCTTTAATAATAAGGTGTACAAAGATGCTATAAACAAAGACAAATCCTATGTGACTGAGTTAGGGATTAATTCAACGCCAACCCTATTTATTAATGGTAAGGAATTTACCGGAAAAAGCTATGAAGAATTTATTCAACAAGTACAGGATGCGGCTAAATAAACAATTCGTTTAAAACAGGTTAGTATAAACTAACCTGTTTTTTATAATTTCTGGAAAAAACGTGAATACTAATTTAGTTCTTATATTTTTCATAGAGGAAACATTTTTAGTTAAACTTTAAAACGATTGATGGGAACAACTATCTTGCTCTAGACCCACCAATACTAGGTTTGTTATGATTACAAGGGTGTTTTAGACTTTCTTCGATTGGAGTGATACATATTGGGGACAAGAGAGTCGATTGCGAAAAAAATTGCTTGGATCAGTGTTTGGAGTAATATTTTATTAACGATTGGAAAGATGGTTATCGGATGGTTTGCTCACAGTGATGCAGTATTCGCTGACGGGATTCACTCTGCAGCGGATGTTTTTGCCTCCGTTATCGTCTTATTAGTCATAAAAATTGCCAATAAACCGGCCGATAAAGAGCACCCCTATGGCCACGGAAAGGCAGAAGTAATCGTTTCAGGAATTGTTGGTATCTTATTATTTTTAGTTGCTATTTATATCGTTTACGAAGGCATTGCCGGTTTCTTCCACCCTATTGAAACACCGAATATGTTAGCTATGTGGGTTGCAATTTTTTCCTTTATTTTCAAGGATTTTTTATATCGATCTTCCATGAAAGTTGCTAAAGCAAATAATAGTAAAGCGATTGAAGCCATTGCTTTAGATCATAAAGCAGATATTGTCGCTTCTTTTGCAGCAGCGGCCGGAGTAATATTATCGATTCTCGGAGATAAACTCGGACTTGACATTTTATTATACGGAGATAAAGTAGCTAGTATTTTTGTTGCCATTTTAATATTTAAAATTTCTAAAGAAATGCTCAGCGAAGCATTTAACATTCTTCTTGAACGTAATATTGATGTTGAAACACTTCAAGATTTTGTCTCCATCATTTCAGAGTTTCATGACGTAAGGAGGATAGATAAAATTCGTGCGAGAGATCATGGGCATTACATACTCGTTGATTTAAGAATCTCCATTGATCATGATAAAACGATAAAAGAAGGCCACGATCTTTCCCATGAAATCAAACATTCACTAATGAGTAAATATGATAATATTCAGGAAGTACTTATTCATTTGAATCCTTACTATTCTCAAGAAGAGAAACAAGACTAAATTTAGTCTTGTTTTTATTTTTGTAAAATTTATGTAAAGAAAAAGGAGATTTTCTTATATACATGGAATGAAAACATTATTAAAGAAAGTAGGTGAGCGAATGTCCAGTAATTCTGTTAAACAATTAGGTAATCATAAGGAACAAGGTTTTTCAGCTTGGAAGCTATTTTTTTCACTACCCATTCTGTCATGGGCCTTATATGACTTTGCGAATACGATTTTTTCCTCTAACATCAATACGATTTTCTTTCCTTTATTTTTAGAACATACAGTTGGCGGAAATCCCGTCACAAATCAAATTGCCAGCACATTTATTTCGTATGCCAATGCCGTGGCCAGCTTCTTCTTAGTCATCTTTTCACCGCTTTTTGGAACAACGATTGACCGGACAGGAAAAAAGAAAATTTGGATTTTCTGGTTTACATTAATTACAGTTTTAGGCACTCTCTCCATGGGAATTTTCGCATATTTCCAAGTACCCGGAAAATGGTTTAACCTTCCTATTTCGCTTGTTCTCGTCATCATTTCATTTGTTATTGCTAAATTCTTTTACCACTCCAGTCTTGTTTTTTATGATACGATGATTTCCGATTTAGCTCATAAATCATATATACCTTTAATCTCCGGATTTGGTGTAGCTGTTGGATATGTTGGAACATTACTTGGATTATGTGTATACCCACTTGTCGGGGATAATAAATACTATATTGCTTTTCTAGCTACCGGAATTTTGTTCTTGATTTTCGCCCTTCCCTTTTTCTTTTTTACTAAGGAGAAAAGAAAAGTTCAAACAAGGGTGGCGGGGAGTTTTTTATCTGGATATAAGGATATCTTAGCAACCTTTAAAGAAATGAAAAAATATCGGGCTGTTTTTACGTTCATGATTTCATATTTTTTCCTAAATGATGCGATCGCAACCGCTATTGCCATGATGGCTATTTATACGAAGGCAGTGGTCGGCTTTACGACCGGGGAATTTATTTTGCTTTACTTAGTTTCAACGGTTTCCAGTATAATCGGTTCTTTTATCTTTGGATATATCACTAAAGCAAAAGGTGCAAAGCAGGCGGTATTATATGTTGGCCTCTTAATGTGTCTTGCCTTGCTTGTCGGCAGCATTGCAACTGCTAAATCAATGTTCTGGATTGCAGGAAGTATGTTCGGGATTAGCCTCGGCGCCATGTGGGTGACATCAAGAACGTATATAGTTGAGCTAAGTCCCGAAAATAAACGAGGACAATTCTTCGGATTATTTGCCTTTTCCGGAAAAGTCTCTTCTATTATCGGTCCTCTATTATATGGATCGATTACTTGGGCCTTTGCAAGTTACGGAAATATAGCTAGCCGTCTAGCTATGGGATCACTTATTATCATGACACTCATCGGAATATTGGTCCTTTTGAAGGTGAAAAGTTCGAGAAATGAAGCGAATGGTTGACCACTTGGGAATTTCAAGTGGTCTTTTTTGTGCGATTTAATTCTAGATGTTACCTGCCCATTCCTTTTTCAATATGACAATTGTCATCTTACGATCATGACATCCTCTACTACTACTCACTCGCCAATCTTAATAAACTAAGATTATAAGTTATGGAGGTGTCGCGAATAATGAATGAAATTGTGAGCGTTAAAAATGTGTCAAAGTCTTTTCATCATAAACATGCGGTTAAGGATGTTTCTTTTTCAATAAATAGGGGTGAGGTTGTAGCGATTCTTGGACCAAATGGTGCAGGAAAAACTACGACTATCTCAATGATGCTAGGATTATTAAAACCGACAGCTGGCGAAGTCCGGTTATTCAATCAGCATCCGAATGAAATAAAGGTACGTGAACAGCTCGGAATCATGCTACAAGAGGTAAGTGTGATGAATGGTTTAAAGGTGCGAGAATTACTGGAATTAATCCGACAATACTATCCAAACCCTTTGTCCATGGAAGAATTAATATCCTTTACAGGTTTAACCGACAACGATTTAAAAACTCTTGCTGAAAAACTATCCGGTGGGCAAAAACGAAGACTTAGCTTTGCGTTAGCTCTTGCGGGAAATCCTGAGTTAGTCATCCTAGATGAACCGACAGTGGGAATGGATATTACTTCCCGCAATCGATTTTGGAAAACGGTACAACTTTTAGCTGATAGTGGGAAAACGATTATTTTTACCACACATTACCTTCAAGAAGCAGATGATGTGGCACAAAGAATTATTTTATTTAATAAAGGGAGCGTTATTGCGGATGGAACACCTTCAGAAATAAAAGCAAGTTTAACTAAGCAATTTGTATCGTTTCAGACAAACTCCGAATCTTTTACTAAACTTTATAGGCATTCAATTATTACAAATATTTTCGAAAAAAATGACAGAGTCTTCCTACAAACAGAGGATACAGATGCCGTATTGGCTCTACTTTTTAAAGAAAATATTGATGCCTATAATATTCAGATTGAACGTGGAAAATTGGAAGAAGCATTTGAGCAATTGACTACTGAACATAAGGAGGTTATTTAATTGAAATTAATCCGGTTACAATGTAAAGCTGAAATCTTACGAGTATTACGAAATCCTTATTTCGTGTTCTGGTCCCTTCTCATGCCGATCGTTTTCTATTTTATTTTTACAAAAGTCGTTAATACAGGTGCTGGTGATCAAAGTGCATGGCATGCCCACTATTTAATGTCGATGACCACATTTAGCGTCATGGGTTCCTCCATCATGACTCTCGGTATTCGTATCGTTCAAGAAAGAGCCCACGGCTGGTCAACTTTTATGAGATTGACTCCGCTGCCCGATTCAATCTACTTTTTGGGTCAAATGATTGGTCAAACGGTGATTCATGTTCTTTCAATCATCGTTATCTTCGTAGCCGGTGCACTTATTAATGGGGTTGCCTTATCAGCCTCTGAATGGTTACTGAGTGGACTTTGGATATTAATTGGTTCCATTCCGTTTCTTGCACTAGGTACAATTATCGGTGCGATGCGAAAAGTAGAAACAGCTGCAGGTGTGAGTAATGTCCTATATATGATCTTAGCAATTTCAGGCGGGATGTGGATGCCTATAGAAGTCATGCCGAAAATCATGCAATCCATCGGAAAATGGCTTCCATCCTACAATTTTGGGAATGGCGCATGGGAAATCGTTCGAGGTAATTTACCAAATTGGAAAAATATTATTATTTTACTCTGTTATTTAATAATTTTCATGCTACTATCAAAATATATAAGACGTAAACAAGAAGCGGTGTGATGATGAGTGATCGGCTTTCTTAAAAATAAGAAATTTCACGTGTTCCCTAAACGTTATGGATTTTTTCCCTATATATTTTTAGCGTATTTAGCTCTTCCTGTTCCCTATTTGGTTAATTCGTCAGGTATAAAGAAAATCATTGGTTTTGCATTATTATGCCTATTTCTAATTACTTACCGCCAATTATACGCCACATCCAGAAAAGTGTTTGTCTTTACCTATTGGCTAGTTTTACAAATGGGAATCGTTTTTTGCTTTAGCCTATTCTATGATCCGAATTTATTGTTTATGGGCTTCTTTCCCGCTAATTTTATCGGCTGGTATTGTGATAAGAAAAAGTTCAATACCATGTTAATTTGCTTTGCTTTATTTGAGCTAGTCCCAGCCTTTTATCATGGCCTCTTTGTTTCATCTAGCTCTCTACACTTTTTGCCATTTTTAGCCATCATGATTTTAACACCCTTTGGGATTCGTTCAATGAATCAACGAATGGAACTTGAAAAGCAACTAGATCTAGCCAATGAAACAATTAAAGAGTTAGTAAAAAGAGAGGAACGGACACGGATTGCACGGGATTTACATGATACTCTTGGTCATACACTTTCTCTCATTACGTTAAAAAGTCAGCTCGTTGAAAGATTAACCAAAATCGACCCGGAAAGAGCACAGATCGAGGCGAAGGAAATTGAAAGAACATCAAGATCTGCCTTAAAGCAAGTTCGTGAACTCGTTTCGAATATGCGGGCCATTACTATTGCAGAAGAACTCATACATGTTCAAGAAATTTTGGAAGCGGCAGGAGTTGCTTATCATCACCAAGGGATAAATGACGTGTCTGATATTCCTCCCCTTTCACAAAATATTCTCAGCATGTGCTTACGTGAAGCGGTTACAAATGTTGTAAAACATAGTAAAGCAAAAAACTGTTCTATTACTATTTTAACTTCTACTGAAAGCCTACATCTCGTCGTAAAAGATGATGGTATCGGCTTGAAAAATAAAGGATTAGACGGGAATGGTTTGAAAGGGATGGAGGAACGACTCTCACTTATTGATGGCGTACTCACACTTTCAACTCAAAAAGGCACACATTTAGAAATGAAAATACCTATCATTCAAAAAATAAAGAAAGAAGGTGCCGCAATATGATACGTATTTTTATCGCAGAGGATCAACGGATGTTGCTTGGGGCACTTGGATCATTACTAAATCTTGAGGAGGATATGGAAGTTGTTGGTCAAGCAACAAATGGAGAGGAAGCACTTGCTTCAATACTCAAGCTCGATCCCGATGTTTGTCTAATGGATATTGAAATGCCTGTAAAAAATGGATTAGATGTCGCTTCAGCCCTCAAAAAGTTAAATATTGCATCCAAAATTATTATTCTTACTACCTTTGCACGACCTGGATATTTCGAACGCGCGGTGAAAATCGGGGTAGATGGATACTTATTAAAAGACGGTTCGATCGAAGATTTATCTGATGCGATACACAAAGTCATGTCCGGCAAACGTGTGTTTAGTCAAGAATTAATGTTTGATATTATTAGGGAAGAAAATCCTTTGACCCCTCGTGAACAAGAAATTTTAAGACTCGTAGCTTCAGGTAAAACAACGAAAGAAATAACAGCCATCCTATTTCTTTCATCAGGGACCGTAAGAAACTATGTTTCTGAAATTATTCAAAAACTAGATGCAAAAAATCGTATGGAAGCAATAAGCATCGCACAAAATAAAGGATGGATATAGAGAGGAAATTTTCAAACAAGATTGCATACACTTAGCCAAAGTGTATGGGATGCCCCATCATTATTTGGTTTGTAAACACTTGTAACAGAATTTTGATGTTCAATTGCTTTAATCCGGCCTTTTGGGTATTTCGGGATTGATGGTTCTTGCTCAAGTTCCTGCATGTGGCGCTTTCGGGCACTTTGAGATTGATGGTTCTTGTTCAAGTTCTCGCATCCGACTCTTTCGGGCACTTCGCGATTGATGGGTCTTGTTCAAATTCCCGCATACGGCTCTTTCGGGCACTTCGCGATTGATGGGTCTTGTTCAAGTTCCCGCATCCGACTCTTTCGGGCACTTTGTGGCAAGACCTTTCTCTCATCTTCCAGCAACCCTCCCTTTAGAGAATTTCGTGACCAATGCTCCATGCTCATCTTCCCGAATCGGAGTCTTTCGGGCATTTGATAAATGTTATTTCTCACCAAGTGCCCGTATGCCCCTTCTAGGATTGCCTCTGAATTTCGTTGGATCGGCCACTTAAAATTTCATCGTTGTATAGCAATATATATGTCAACTTGTGAATGGCCCGGGTCCGAACAACGCTCATCATAAAGTTCAAAGTCGCCACTATACGTACGCCTCACCCCTGTTGTTTCAAACCACTTCCAAATATCCAACCACGCCATCTGGACGATATCTGTAATTTTCCCTACCTTAGTAGTAAACACAGCATAGTGAGAAGCTGGGACTGTTTTCACCACCAGCCCATCAGGAATTTTTTCTCCATGTTTGACCATTGCTCCAATCGAAAAATCATAATCCCCTGTAACATCGCTCTCGTAGTCCGAGTATAGTGCAACCGTTTCTTTTGAATCCAATTGATTTGGAATTTTAGCAGCAACTCCCTGGCCATAATATTTGCTCCACATCATTGGAATTTTTCCATTTGGCTTAGACTCATTTGCATTGTTTGTGCGTGTGCTTATTCCAGTAAAAGTAAATCCGTCTAATGTTTTGAATATTGGCTGCATCAGTTCTTCTTCATCTCTCCAGCGTTTTAAAAATGGCATCGTTTTTTGTAGAATAGATAACGCCTCTTCTTTTTCCATACCATCCTCCACCATGTATGGAACACAAATTTCAATCATTTCCGCCACGGTTAAATTCGGTTGTTTAAACGCACCTCCTTCATAGCAATAAATACAATAATCAACACTCTTATGACCATTGATTTCAGTCCCAAAAATAGAATCCTCAGTAATTGGCATTCCACAGCTTTGGCAAAAAACTTGATTCATTTCCCTTACCTCCTTTTTTCCTTATTATAAAAAACCGAACATGACATCTATCTGTCATGTTTGATTTTTTATTTTACGACTTTGAAGGAAATTTTTATTTATAAAGTGAATAGTAACTTTTAGGAGGGATTGTATGCACGAAGTAAAAGTAAGAGATATGATGAAAAATATTAATTTAGAATATTACTGGCCGAATTTTAAATCCGTTGCCTATTGTCTGTATAATAGTGAAACCGTCTATCTTTATAACCACCCGAACTATCCGTCTGATAATATTTTTCCATGGAATGAACTGTTTAGTGCTGACTCGCTAATATTATATGAAGATTTTCCTACCGCAATTGTTAACATTGATCGTTACAACGATAGTGAAACGATCTATTCACTAATCGTTCATGAATTGTTTCATGGATATCAATACTTATATAACGAGTCGAGATTTCCAAACGAATTGCTCGGTGTTCAGTATCCTATACTTCTAGAAAATATTGAGTTAAGAAATAAGGAAAGAAGATTACTCTATCAAGCTTTATTAGAGTCAAACGCAGAAGCTAGAAATCAATTATTGAATACATTTATTTTTATGAGGGAAAAAAGAAAAGAAATAATTGGAGAATATGCTCAGTACGAATTTCTTATAGAAAGTGTGGAAGGTCCTGCATGGTATGTAGAATCAAAAGCATTACAAAAAGCTAGTATTCTTCCATTTGATGAAATATTGAAAACATATAGTTCGAAATTTTTGGATGAATATAGATCAAATTTACAAATTCGTGTAAGTTGTTATGGCTCCGGTATGTTTCTTTGCCTTTTACTTGATCAGCTTACCGAGGAATGGAAAGAGGCGTTTACCCAATCGACGAAGACCTTATATGAATTTTTTAAGGAGTATATTGTCATTCAACCTCCCTATCCATTGGAGCTTTCACCTAATGAAAAATCAATGATTATTTATAATTATGTAAAAGGTGAAAAAGAAAAGGTCATTGAATCCTTTATTAATACTATAGGCTTCCATCTTTTTATAGAAGGAAATATGACGGTTACTGCTTTTGACCCAATGAATATTGTATCCTCCAATAATCATTTACTGCATCAAAATTTTATCAAGTTAAAAATAACTGGGAAAGACTACTATATTACACAACCTGTCCTTACGAGGTTTACCGAAAAGATTCAAACAATTAATCATCTTCATCTCATTTTAGAAAAGGAACCTACTATCTTAAACAATCATATTGAGATTGATGGAATTGGAAAAATTGAAGGCTCTTATGAGGAAGATACACATGTATTAAAGGTGTCAGAAAAAGGATAATCCTCTGTGTTTATCCTTTTTCCTTGTATAGATCATTCATCTTTTGAAGTAAATTCTTTAATTTCCGTCTCACATGCTCTGGTTTCATTACTTCGATTCGATCCATAAGACTAAATAAAAATCGGTACATGCCCTCGTCTTCAGGCATATCTATCGTTACAAGAAGTTGATCTTTTTCGCCTTTGATGACATTTTCTACTCCAAACATTTCTTCCATTAGTGCAAGATCACTAGAATTGAATGAAAGGGTTAATTCTGTGGTCCGTTCCGGATGATACCATTCTTTATCCCATGGAGAATCGTCAATTTGAATCTCTTTCCTTACAAATTTTTTCTTTAGAACATTTAATTCCTTCATTCTTGCAATCTTAAATAAACGAAATTGCTCCTTTTGCAGGCAAAAGGCATATAAATACCAGGATTGGCCCTTTAGTACAATCGTATGCGGTTCAACTTCACGATTCGATTCTTTACCTGAACTGTTTGAATAAAAGAACTGCATACAAAGATGAGATTCGATTGCCTTTTTCAGCATCGTGACCTTTTCCTTTAAAACGGGGTTACCTCCCCAAGGACTAAAATCAATAAATATTGATTCAAGCGTCTGCTGTTCATTTGATAACGCTTTTAATTTTTCTAGTACAGCTGATGCATGCGCATCTTGATAGGATGTGGATAGACTCTTTAAGGCAATCGTAATTGCTCCTAACTCATCACGAGTCAAGACATTCTTATCCATTCGAAAACCATCAATTAAACCAATTCCGCCGTTTTGACCTTGATACGTAACAATCGGAATACCTGCCAGATTTAATGAATCAATATCTCTGTAAATTGTCCTCACTGAAACATCAAACATGTCCGCAAGCTCCTGTGCCTGTACTCTTCTTTGATTGATCAAGATCATCGTAATTGCCAACAAACGATCCAATTTCATAGGATAATTCCCTTCTTCAATTTATATATTGATTACATGATAAAAGAAAAACCGATTTTTAGCACGTGCTAAAAATCGGTTTTTCTAATCATTATTTCCGATGCATCTTAAATTCTAAGAACAGCTCATTGTAATGTGCAAGCATTCTTTTTCCGAGATTCTCATACACTTCAAGACCTTCCGCCTTGTCTAAATCCGGGTAGAATCGCTTATCACCAGATACTTCTTTATCTAAATAGCTTAATGCTTTTTCATTCGGTGTGGAGTAGCCGACATAGTCAGCATTGGCCGCTGCATTTTTTGGATCAAGCATGAAATTAATAAACTTATGCGCGCCATCGATATTCTTCGCCGTTTTTGGAATGACCATATTATCAAACCATAGGTTGGAACCTTCCTTTGGAACGACATAGTCCAACTTTTCATTTTCATCGATAATCTCTGACGCATCACCGGACCAAACGACACCAACTGCCGCTTCCTCATTAGCAAGAAGCAATTTAATTTCATCACCAACAATCGCCTTTACATTTGGTGTAAGTTTATCTAGCTTTCTTTTTGCTTCTTGAAGATGTGCTTCGTTTGTATCATTTAATGAATAATGAAGACTATTTAACCCCATTCCCATTACCTCACGCGCACCGTCAGCAAGTAAAATGGAATTGCGCAAATCTTTGTCCCATAAATCATTCCAACTCGTAATCTTTTTCCCATTCAATAACGATGGATTATAAACGATTCCAACTGTTCCCCAAAAATAAGGAATCGAATATTTATTTTTTTCATCAAAAGGTAAATCTAGAAAACGAGGATTAATATATTTTAAATTCGGCAACTTGGAATGATCAATTGGAATAAGCAACTTTTCTTCCTTCATTTTTTCAATCGCATACTCAGATGGTACTACCACATCAAATGTCGTGCCACCCTGTTCAATTTTTGTCATCATCGCTTCATTTGAATCAAATGTTTGATAGATAACTTTAATCCCTGTTTCCTTCTCAAATTTTTTAATCAGTTTCGGCTCGATATAATCTCCCCAGTTATAAACAGTTAATGTATTCCCACCGGATAATCCTTGGGACGAATTCAATCGATTAATGAAAAAGAGAATCGCAAATGACACGATAAAAATCGTTACAAACACACGAACTAGCTGTTTCATTTTCTTACCCCCATTCCGTTCGGACGGTTATTACGTTGATTAATAAAGTAATAACCGATAACAAGAATGATCGTGAACAAGAAAATAAGTGTAGACAAAGCATTAATAGATAATGAGATTCCTTGTCTTGCGCGTGAATAAATTTCTACAGACAACGTGGAGAATCCGTTCCCTGTTACGAAAAAGGTCACCGCAAAATCATCTAAAGAATAAGTCAATGCCATAAAGAAACCGGCAAAAATTCCGGGTGTGATAAATGGAAGAACAACCTTTGTAAGGACGTTCCAACGGCTAGCCCCCAAATCACGTGCCGCATCAAGCAGAGTAGGACTCATTTCTTGCAGCTTCGGAATGACCATTAATACAACAATCGGTACACTGAAGGCGATATGTGAGAGTAGAACCGAAATGAAACCAAGTTTAATCCCAATAATCGTAAATAATATTAAAAATGAAGCACCGATAATGACATCCGGACTAACAATCAATACATTATTTAGTGTAAGTAATGTATTTTTTGTTCGTCTTCTTTTTACAAAATAAATGGCAAGAGCGCCAATTACGCCGAGAATTGTTGAAAGTGCCGCCGATAAAAGGGCAATAACAACTGTGTTTAATACAATAATTAATAGACGGGTATCGTGAAATACTTCCTTGTACCACTCAAGTGTAAAGCCTTCAAAATCATGCATCGCTCCTCCACTATTAAAGGAGTAAAACATTAAATAGAAGATCGGGGCATAAAGAATGATAAAAATAATAACTAAATAAATATTAAAAATCTTTCCCTTTCGTTTCATTCGTATCCCCTCACTTTCTATTACCTGTTACGATCATGAATAATGCCATCGCTATGATTAAAAAGACAGCAATCGTTGAACCCATTCCCCAATCTTGGGTTACAAGAAAATGTTGTTCAATCGCCGTACCTAGTGTGATGACTCGATTTCCAGCAATTAAACGGGTAATCATAAATAAGGACAATGCCGGAATAAAGACAACTTGGCATCCAGATTTTACACCATCAATCGTTAATGGAAAAATCACTCGTTTAAAGGTCGTCCACGCAGACGCGCCTAAATCTCTTGAAGCATCAATAAGTGTTGGATTCAACTCTTCCAGCGAATTGAATATCGGCATAATCATAAACGGAATAAAAATATACACAGCGACAAATAAGAAACTAAAGTCAGTGAACAAAATTTGTTTTGTCCCAATCCCAATCCATTCTAAAAATGAATTAGCTGCTCCATACGTTCCGAATATCCCGATAAAAGCATAGGCTTTCAGCAATAAATTGATCCATGTTGGTAAAATAATTAATAATAACCATAGTTGTTTATGCTTTGTTTTTGTTAATAAATAGGCCGTTGGGTAGGCAATTATAAGCGAAATCGCGGTAATCAAAAATGCATACCAAAACGAGCTAAGTGTCATCTTTAAATAAACGTGTGTAAAAAAGTTTTTGTAATTCTCAAAAGAGAAATCCCCATCGATATTAAAGAAAGAATAATAAAGAATGAGTAGAATAGGTGCGACGATAAAAAGAATGATCCATAATACATAAGGAATAAGATAGATATTGCGGGATTTAGTTTGCATGGCCGTCCTCATTATATGCTTCTAATCGTTTATCAAATTCCTCTTCTGTCTCACCAAATCTCATGACATGAATCGCTTCTGGATCAAAATATAGACCTATCTCATCACCTACAACAGCTTTTTTCGTCGAATGAACTAACCACTCATTACCCGCCTCATCATAACAGCAAATCTCATAATGAACTCCACGAAATAATTGCGAATCCACACGTACTTTCAGTTTGCCCTGATCTTTTTTCGTAATTTCTAAATCCTCAGGACGGATAACTATTTCAACCGACTCATTTGGATTAAATCCGCGGTCCACACATTCAAATTGCTTTCCTACAAACTCTACTTTAAAGTCTTGAATCATTTTACCAGGAACGATATTGGACTCCCCGATAAAATCCGCCACAAACCGATTGATTGGCTCATCGTAAATATCCGTTGGCGTCCCGCTTTGTTGAATTTTTCCTTTATTTAAGACAAAAATTTCATCTGACATCGCGAGTGCTTCTTCTTGGTCATGAGTAACAAAGATAAAGGTAATTCCAAGTCGACGCTGTAATTCACGAAGCTCATACTGCATTTCCGTACGAAGCTTTAAATCAAGTGCCGATAGTGGTTCATCTAGAAGAATCACTTCCGGTTCATTGACAATGGCCCTAGCAATTGCGACCCGCTGCCGTTGTCCACCCGACATCTCTTTTATTTCACGTGTTTCATAGCCTTCTAAATTGACAAATTTTAATGCTTCTTTCACTTTTTGTTGAATCTGAGCATTTTTCATCTTTTTGATTCGCAGTCCAAATGCGACATTTTCAAATACGTTTAAATGAGGAAAGAGTGCATAATCTTGGAAAACCGTATTTACTTGTCGTTCATTTGCCGGAACATGATTAATCATTTTCCCATTGAAGTAAATTTCCCCTTGACTCGCCTCAGTAAAACCAGCAATAAGTCGTAATATTGTCGTCTTTCCGCACCCCGATGGACCAAGTAATGTATAAAATTTCCCTCTTTCAATTTCAAAACTAACACTATCTAAGACAGCAGGGTCATCATCGTATTGTTTTGTTACACCTTCAAAACGAATGATTGTATTATCTGTCATAGTGGCTTCCCCCTTTTAAATTTATAAGTATGATTCCGTTGCAACGAGAAGTATTTGTGATGTACCAGGATAATCATTCGTAATTTGATGTCTTTCAGCAGCGTGATAATAAATGACTTCCCCCGCTCTAGCTGAATAAACCCGCCTTCCTAAGCGGACGCTGATTTTTCCAGTTAATACATAGGCAAAAGTCTCTGATAAAGATGGTTCAAATTCCTTGAATTCACCCTTCTCTTCAAGAGTCAGTATAATCGGTTCCATTTCTTTTTCATTTGATTCTGGAACGAGCCAT
The DNA here is from genome assembly GCF_038009395.1 of Heyndrickxia sp. FSL W8-0423. NCBI lineage: Bacteria > Bacillati > Bacillota > Bacilli > Caryophanales > Bacillaceae > Heyndrickxia > Heyndrickxia sp. FSL W8-0423. Next base: position 636,686 of record NZ_JBBPBE010000001.1, read on the forward strand.
TGAATCTGATATCCACGTTCTTCATCGACGTATTCCGTTTGATCTTCATCACCGTAAACAACCTTCTGTTCTAGTTCTTGCTCATCAAAGAAATCCTTCGGTGCACATCCTAGAACTTCTAAAATATCAAAAAACGTTTCTATGGAAGGAGAACTTAAATCACGTTCAATTTGCGAGATATATCCTTTGCTCAAATCTGTTCTCTCGCCAAGTTCTTCCTGAGTTAGCCCTTTTTTCAATCGTAAGTTTTTGATCTTTTTTCCGATTTGCATCGTATAACCTCAAGTCTGTTTACTATTAGTAAACTACTAATAAATAAAGTTTATTAATACTAAACTTCAAGTTTACTTCCTAGACCATTATACATAATTGTTGTAAAAATTCAATTGAATAATAAAAACTTTTTTAAGCACTTTTCTATTAATCGAAAATTCCGCCTAATTTTCTCTATGCAAAATTCCTTTGCATAATCCCCACTTCAGTGCTATGTTTTTACTGATTAAAGTTAAATATGGGGGTTACATAATGCGGAAATCACATCGTTTTAAACACAGAATTATGGTTTTATTAGTAATGGCTTTAGCCTTTGTAACAGCCGCATGCGGGAATTCAGATAGTTCCAAGGAAAAGAAAGAAACCGCATGGGATAAAATAAAAAAAGACGGAAAAATAACTGTTGCCACTGCAGGGACCCTTTATCCTGCTTCTTTCCATGAATCCAAAACAGATAAATTAACGGGCTTTGAGGTTGAAGTAGTTCGTGAAATGGCCAAAAGAATGGGACTTAAAGTGGACTTTGTCGAAATGGCCTTTGACGGAATGCTCACTTCTATTAATAGTGGAAAAGTCGATGTCGCTGCAAACGATATCGCTATTACAGATGAACGAAAAGAGAAATTTTCTTTTTCAACACCGTATAAGTTTTCTTTTGCAACAGCTATTGTGAGAAAAGATGATTTATCTGGAATAAAAACAGTCGAAGATATTAAAGGAAAAACGGCTGCTGGTGAAGCAACAACAACTTATATGAAAATTGCTCGTAAATACGGTGCAAAAGAAGTCACATATGATAATGCTACAAATGAACAATATTTACGTGATGTTTCTTCTGGACGTACAGATATCATTATTAATGACTACTATTTACAAAAGCTTGCACTTGCTGCATTTCCGAAATTAAATATTACGATTCATCCTGATCTTAAATTTAATACGCGTGATGAAGGTGTCGGAATGATTATGAAAAAAGATAATACAGAATTAAAGAAACATATTAATAAAACGATTCAGGAAATGCTTGATGACGGGACCATCACGAAAATTTCTAAACAATTTTTTGATGGCGATGATGTAACGAAAAAGCCAGATCTTAAATACTAGGGAGAGAGAAACATGGGAACAATTCAATGGGAATATATCTTTAATACAAAATTGGCCATTGAATCCTTTCCTTATGTCATTAAAGGGATTGGCTATACTTTACTCATTTCTATAATCAGTATGTTCTTCGGGTTATTGCTAGGATTTTTTCTTGCACTTGGTCGAATGTCAAAAAATTATATTTTTCAGCTTCCAGCGCGTACTTATATCTCTTTTATGCGTGGTGTCCCAATTATTGTTCTCTTGTTTATTCTTTATTTCGGCTTTCCGATGATTGGAATTACTTTTACAGCAGTAACGGCTGCGATTATCGGCTTTAGCCTAAATAGTGCTGCGTATATGGCAGAAATCAATCGTTCAGCCATCGCCTCTGTTGATAAAGGCCAATGGGAAGCATCTGCATCCCTTGGACTTTCCTATTGGCAAACGATGCGAAAGATTATTCTTCCACAGGCTGTCAAAATCGCCATACCGCCACTATCAAATGTATTACTGGATTTAGTCAAAGGTACTTCGCTAGCTGCGATGATCACTGTCCCTGAACTACTTCAAAAAGCAAAAATTGTTGGAGGAAGGGAATTAGATTATATGACAATGTATATTTTAGTCGCGCTCATCTATTGGGGAATCTGTTCAATCATAGCAGTAATGCAAAATCACCTTGAAAAAAGATATGAAATGCAAAGCAGTTAAAAAAGATGGCATTAGTGAAGCCATCTTTTTTTTTCGGTTTGTGGCTCATACTTGCCTAGCATATACAAGTCTTTTTCTTAGAACCAATTTTCCCTCGTGCTTCTACCTTTTTTATATACTCTGTTGCTAATGGAACCTTGCAGGCGGTTTCTCCGATATTTACTTGAACTTTCCCAATGTTTTCTCCAACTTCATAAGCCTCTTTGTGTAGCTCTTCAACAAAGGTACCGACTGCAATTACAAAATTGTTCATTGTATATCGAACGCGATTCTTTTCCTGGTGAATCGTTGTCTCGATCCTATTTAATAAGTGACGGATTTCTTCGATGTCAAGCTTCTCATCAGGTGTAATGGAAAGATAATTTGTATAAGTACTCCATCCACAAGTAGCGATCGTTTCATTCTCAGATTCAATCCATTCCCTAGCTAAATCAATGGCATAATTAGTTTCCGCCGCCACTCCCGCCACCGAGTATTCAGCTAATCCGTAACAATATGCCTGTTTCACCCATTTTTGCAGCAATTCTTTCGATACAAATTTAGGATTTACCGTAAGTCCTGCTAGATACATCGCATCATAATTTCCAGTTTCGTATAATGAAAGAGCTAATTCTTGATCCTTTTTCACGTGTTTAACAAGTTTTTTCAGATCACCTACTTTGACCCCAAAAATCGGCTCCGTTGCCCCATGTCGAATGAACGTTTTCTTTGTTTGCTCTGTTCCCAGTTCTTTTAACTTTTCCATTATTTCTTGTAAAGTCATATTTTCACCTCACAGCATTTAATTTTTTAAATTATAACCCATCCTTCTTACTAATATCAAAAAACTCATAAAAATCCATCAAATGCTCTTTTTTGTCTTTCAATGCTATGTTTGCTAAGATTAGTTCAAAAATGCACAATGCTATTAATAGAATAATCCCTTCAATCATGACATAGTCACTCCTTTTCTTCATTAAGGAAAAGGTAATTTATGAAACGCGTTTCAGGTCAAGATTGATTTTTTTACTGAAAGGAATTTTTTTATGGCAAATATTCGTGAAATTGCAAAGCTTGCCGGTGTATCCGTTACAACGGTTTCAAGGGTACTCAACAATCACCCATATGTGAGTGAAGAAAAAAGGAATTCCGTGCGAAAAGCAATGGAAGCATTAAATTATAAAAGGAATATAAACGCCGTTCATTTGTCAAAAGGGACTTCTAATATGATTGGTGTCGTTCTCCCTACCATCAATCATCCCTATTTCAGTAGTATCGTAGATGGCATAGCCGAGGAAGCGATGAAAGATAATCAGCAGCTTATTCTGTTTCAAACAAATTATGAAACAACGAAAGAGTTAGACGCTCTTGAAATGCTAAGAGGGAATTTAATTGATGGACTCGTATTTTGCTCCCGTGCCATATCTCTTGAAGTAGTAAAGGAATACAAGGAATATGGTCCTATCATTCTATGTGAAGATTCTGATCAAGCTATATTTCCTTCAATTAGTATCCCACATGAAAAAGCCTTTCAATTTGGGCTTCAATATTTAGTTTCCAAAGGGCATACTCGAATTGCTTATTGTCTTGGCAGAAAAGAAGGTCCTAATAGTTTAAAAAGAATAAGAGCGTACGAAACTATGATGAAGAAACTAAATCAAAAAGTTCGAGATGAGTGGCTTTTTGATCGCTGTTTAACGATTGAAGATGGACGCGAGGTCCTGTTGAAATATATCCAATTAACGGAAAAACCAACTGCGTTTCTCGTAGGTAATGACCAAGTTGCCGCAGGGTTAATATTAGCATCAAAAAATTATCGCTTAAGTATTCCAAAAGACTTCGCTATTTTAAGCTTTGATAACCAGCCCATCTCTGAAATAATGGGGATTTCAACAATCGAAATCCAGACTAAAGAAATCGGACGACTAGCCGTTCAATCAATTAAAAAATATGAAAATGAATCTAATAGACTTATCTTACCTTTTAAATTAATTGAACGTGATTCTGTTTAAACGAACAAATTTTTTGCCGCTTCCACATTATTCGATAAATTTCTCGGGAAATATTTCTTTTTTCGACGAATATTTTAATCTAGTCTCGTGCAAGTAATCATTTATTGCCCGTTTGTTTTTTAACATGATGACTTTTCTTTCTGCTGCTGAAGATTGGAAGGCATTAAAACGGTCCGCCATTTTATTCTTCCGTGGATAATAAGTGGAAATAATAAATTTAATAAACTGGTAGTCTATTTTTTCTTTGCATCCTTTTCCCATGTCGGGACGGGTTCTTCCGATATTCATGAGGAATCTCTTTATCACCCGAAATAAACAAACGGATAGAGGAAGCTCCAAGTAGATAATCGTGTCTGCACGGGAAGCTCGAATGTCGTATGTACCTGTGTAGTTCCCCTCAATAATCCATTGTTCTTTTTTCACAACTTCTTCTTGAGCTCCACGAAACTCATCTACTGTTGCTTCAACCCAACCCGGCTTCCAATAATGTGCATCCAAATGGTAAACATCAATTTGCAAAATATCACCTAGCTTTCTAGCAAAAGTAGACTTTCCAACTCCTGCAGATACTCCCATAATCATTATACGTTTCATTCATACACCTCCTTTTATCATAATATTCATTTTATTCAAGACAAACATCTTACCAAAATCCATTTCTTGGTGCAAGTGGCTGCTCGGTCTTTTTTTCAAAAACGCGAAAAAAATATATACTATATTTTAGAATCAAATTTACTATTAAAGGAGTTTCAAATATGTACATTTCATCGATTGAAATCCAACTGTCTTACGCAGATACAGATATGATGGGAGTTATCTACCATGGGAATTATGTAAAGTGGATCGAGCTTGGCAGGACAAAACTTATCGAGGATGTCGGTTATAATTATCTCGATATGGAAAAGTCGGGTTATTATGCACCCGTATATAATCTAGAAATAACTTATAAAAAATCTATTAAATACGGCGATAAAGTAATTGTAAAAACCTGGGTGGAAGAAAACAAAAATTTGAGGACAATCTATGGATTTACGATTGTAAACGGAGAAGATGAAATATGTGCGGAAGGAACAACAACACATATTGTTGTGAGAAAAGAAGACTTTAAACCAGTCCAATTCAAAAAGGTATTTCCTGAATGGTTTCAAAAATATGAAGAAATTAAGAGAAAATAAAGCGAGCCGATCGTTTGTCGGCTCGCTTTCGAATGCTTTTAAACAATAAATTTATTCACTAACTCTTTTAATTCTTCTGCTGTAGAAGCAAGGGCTCTTGCAGAAGAGTTTATTTCCTCCATTGAAGCTAGTTGCTGTTCTGTAGATGCAGCAACTTCTTCAGAGCTTGATGCGTTTTCTTGTGAATGCATCGATACCTCTTTAGCGGATGTGGAAACTTCTTCTACACTAGCTGATATTTGTTGTACTGTTGCAGTAATTTCCTCAATTTGTGGGGCAATATTTTTTGTTTGATCAATTATTGCCTTAAACTTTTGGGATGTTTCAATAGTGACTGTAACACCTTGCTCTGCATTGTTTGTTACTTCATTCATCATTTCTAGTGAATTTTTAATATCCATTTGAATGCTATTAATAATATTGGCGATGGATTGAGTTGAGGTTTGAGACTGCTCAGCCAGTTTTTTTACCTCATCTGCAACCACCGCAAAGCCTTTCCCATGTTCGCCGGCGCGGGCTGCTTCGATCGCTGCGTTAAGTGCAAGGAGATTTGTTTGATCTGAAATACCACTAATTACATCGAGAATTTTACCTATTTCATAAGAACGATTTGAAAGTGTTTGGATTACTTCATTTAGGTTATTCACTGATTCATGAATAAATTTCATCTGTGATAATGTTCCTTCGACCGAATTACCGCCTTCTTCAGCCTCAGTAGAAGTCTCCCTTGATAATTCGGAAACATTCGTTGAGCTTTCAGCAATGCGTGTAACTCCGTGTAAAATTTCATTTAGTGAATTCGAATTCTCCTCTATTTTCGCAGATGATTGTTCTGCACCACTTGCAATTTCTTGAATAGCCGTTGCGACATGTTCCGTTGCGGCTGTTGTTTGATCTGCACTGGCAGTTAGTTCTTCGGATGCCGCAGCCACTTGTTGTGAAGTATCTCTTACGGTCTTGATTATACCTTGTAGGCCGCTAATCATATTATTGAAAGAAGCTGTTAATTTTCCAATCTCATCTTTAGATTGGTACGTTCCTTTTACTGTAAAATCTCCATTCTCAGCTTTGGATAGTAGTTTAGCAATATGATTGGTAGGCTTAACGATCATTTTTGTAATAAACAATCCAATCAAGATTAATACTATTATAGAAATTGCACTTATTAAGATAACTAGAAGGATTGCATTATTAATTGTTTGTTTATTATTATCGTTTAATTGATCTGCCACTTTTTCATTTAATTTTTGTAAATCCTTAAGCGTCGTATTCACTAATTCTACTTGTGGCAGTAATTCAGCGGTATATAGCTGATAAGCTTCTGTATTTTGATTATTCCGCGCTAATTGAATCACTTTTTCTTGTAATTTTTGTAAGTCTATATCACTTTTTTTGTAAGCCTCAAGTTTTTCCATTTCTGCAGGTGTAAGTTTTGCTGAAAATAGCTTTTCCATCACGTCATTTATTTCTTTTTGCAATGTTACAATATCATCAATCATCTCTTTATTTCGAATTGAATTTTTTGTAATCATTAACTCCAAAATATCTTCATCAATTGCACGATTATCTTCAATTACTTTTCCTAGCCATTGGTTTGGAATAAACCGATGGGTAAACATTTTTTCTGTTTCGTTCGCAATATTTTTCATGAAGATAAGGCTCATTACTCCAACTAGTACTAATGCTAAAATTTCTATAGCAATTAATAATGCTAATTTCTTAGCTGTTTTTAAATTTCTTAGTAAACCCACAAAACATTCTCCTTATGATTGAAATTAAACGCTCTCCATTGCTAGATTTTCAAATTATTTTATTTATACATTTTATGTATCGACAAAAAACAGTAATGTTTTATAGAGTTTCGACATTTTTCTACAAAATATGACGATCCAAAAAGGAACCCGCTTACTTGGGTTTGAACGTTCGGACTCACTAAATGATCAACACACAAATTAAAAAAAAGAATGCAATGGGTAAAGATCATGCCATTGCAATCTTTTTATTTCGATAACTATGCTTATTTTAACGTTCTAAATTAGTCGCTGGCGGCTTTTCCAGCCATCCATTTTTCACCATAAGTTTATTTCCATCATTCGCGTAATCAGCAACATCCTTTGCAGCCAATAAGGCCTTCAACTGTAAATCATTTCGTAGACTAAAGGCAAATCCGAATGCATTTCCCCCGAGACTAAGATTACAAAGTAAGCTATTACAATACAGCATGAACTTATCTGAAAATGGGCTTATCTTCGAACTTGATACGTTTCCTACGGATGAAATAGTAGGGGTAATATCATCTTCTAAAAGAATTTCACCAAATTGCTTAAGAATTTTCTTGGAAATCTCCATACCTTTATGAAAGTACTGTTTTACCTCTTTTGCTTCAGCTACCTGTGTAAAAGCAAACATTAACGTCATACCCAAATTATTCGATTCCATGCCATGAAATAGTGATGAAAGTTCAATCGTATTTATATGCCTTGCATTACTTAGTAAATTTAACCCGCTTAAATACTTCATATCGTTTATAAATTCATTTGTCTTAGGCATAGGTACAAAAGGAGGGCGAGTAAGCATTCCTTTTTCTAACAAATATTGCGTACATTTATTATAACATCCTTGAGTAATTGCTGTTAAATCCTTATAGAGATTAATGATATCCTCACGATAGGCCTTTCCCATATTAAGTGTATACAGCCCCATACTAACTTCTTTTATCATCCGAAGAAACATAATATCCAGTCCATTTTCAAATAGTCTCGGTGCTTCAACATTTACGTCTTGAGAAGTAAACCCGACCGGCAATGCAGATCCTGCTTTTTCAAAAATATGTTTAATTCTTTCCACATTTTTATCTAAATCCTTATATAAATCAGTCATAATTTTTTCGGATTTATGATCATCTGCCTTAGGAATTAAATATTCTAATAAACGAAGAATAAATGTCTTTTCCTGATATGTTAACCATAATGTACCCACTTCGCTTGAAGAAATAGTAGGTTGATTCGGCATATTCGCTCACCTCAGTTTTAAATCTTTTTACTAGATTTTCCAAAGCCACTTTTATTATTCATTCAGTTGTACAACCAGTAGAAACATCCCTAGTCTTATACATATATTCAATGGAAAATACAAACAATAAATACGGTGATATCACCAAACTAACTTTTATTTGGAGGGGTAACCTATGAGAAATCTTGAGACAATTTTACAATTACTCATATATAATTTGAGGAGACTTGTACAACAGATCCTTCATAGATTTAATGGGTTAATGAACATCTCTATTCTTTCATAAAAATGCCATTTAAAAGTTAGTAAAAGGAGCGCACAGATGAGATTGTGCACTCCTTTTTTTTAGGAGAAAAATTTAATCCATTTACTTTTTCATAAAAACATGTTAAATTACCCAATGAACCAATCATCCTACAAATTAGAGGTGTGAATTCTTGGATATATCCAAAACTAACCGTTTATCATTAGTAGAGCAAATCGTTTCCCAAATGGAAACTTTAATTGAGTCGAATTCATGGCCAGTTGGGAGTAAAATTCCACCTGAATTAGAATTAATGCAACAATTTGATGTAAGTCGCAATACATTGAGAGAGGCTATTCGAGCTCTCGTACATGCAGGACTTCTTCAGACGAAGCAAGGGAGCGGTACATTTGTCTGTTCATCGAGTGTCCTTGGAGCTGCTCTCGAAAAAAGAATTCAAAAAGCAAATCTATTAGAAACCTTAGAAGTTAGGCATGCGCTTGAAAGGGAAGCCGCACAATTAGCAGCAATGCGAAGGGACAAAGAAGATATTAATCGATTGCAAGAAAAATTAAAGGCTTGCCAAATTGCAGCTGAACAAGGGAATAGCAAATTATATGTAGAAGCAGATTTCGAGTTACACAAATCGATTGTAGAGGCATCTCATAATAGTATTTTGATCGATTTATATGAACATATGACAATCCCTCTCCAAACATCGATCCAAAACTTAGCGGACATTACTACACACACCGATTTTCATATAGGAATCCATGAAAAGCTTATTGAGGCTATTTTAGAACAAAACTCTAGTCAAGCGACTGACTCAGTTAATGAGTATATTGCTCAATTTAAAGAAACATTGAAATAAAAAATGGAGGTTCATCATGGGATTACATCAAGTATCTATTCACCAAGAGCATCAGCAAACTAAAATTAGTGTAAAATCAAAAACATTATTACTAATAATCGGTATTATTTTTATTGGGGCAAACTTAAGAGCACCAATAACAGCTGTGGGACCATTAATTTCATCGATTCGTGACAGTTTAGGAATATCTAATATACTAGCAGGTACTTTGACAACCGTTCCATTACTTGCTTTTGCCTTACTTTCCCCATTCGCACCAAAATTATCTCGTAAATATGGCATGGAAGGTACGCTGTTCGTTTCACTAATTTTATTGACTGCTGGCATTGTTTTAAGAACCATTCCGGGCGTCGGTACGTTATTTGCAGGGACCGTCTTAGTTGGCTTAGGCATTGCTATTTGTAATGTCTTGTTACCAAGTGTGATCAAGCATAAATTTCCTCAAAATCTTGGTGTCATGACCGGCATTTATGCAGTTTCAATGAACCTTTGTGGGGCTATTGCATCGGGATTAAGTACCCCTATTTCTTTAAAAATAGGATGGCATGGAGCTCTTGGTTACTGGGGCCTATTTGCACTCATTTCTATTCTTTTTTGGATTCCACAAATTCGTTCAAGACAAAAGCCAATGAAAAAGGAATCAGAAAAAAAGCAATCTATTAACTTGTGGAAATCTAAACTCGCCTGGCAAGTAACCATCTTTATGGGACTGCAATCACTTATCTTCTACACGATTGTCGCTTGGTTGCCAGAAATACTCGTACAGCAAGGGGTTAGTTCTAATTCAGCAGGATGGATGCTCTCATTAATGCAGTTTGCTGTCATTCCATTTACCTTTATCGTTCCAATTTTAGCTGGACGAATGAAGAACCAGCTTTTATTAGTGGCAATAACAGGAGTGCTATTCATCGCTGGTATGTTCGGAATTCTTTACGGCAGTGAGGCGCTGATTCCATTATGGGTGATAATGATAGGTATTGCAGGAGGATTTGCATTTAGTTTGGCTATGATGTTCTTCAGTCTTCGTACAAGAAGTACACATGAAGCCGCAGAATTATCCGGAATGGCCCAATCATTTGGTTACCTTCTTGCGGCAGCTGGACCAACATTGTTCGGAATTCTACATGATACATTTCATAGCTGGACAATGCCTCTATGGATGTTAATTATCGTTTCCTTCCTTATTCTTGTAACAGGTATAAGTGCTGGAAAAAAAGGATATGTTTCAACGAATTAATTTAAAAAATGAAAGAAGTGGGCGAAGCGGATTACCGTCACGCTTCCTTTAATCAACAATTTTTATCTCCCTTTTCTAAATGTTTTCTCGTTTGGAAACATTTCCTTCTTGAATTGAATGGGATTATACATTAGAAATATCGTATAATTATGTTAATCTAAAGAACTTTGACAAGCGTTTTTCCTGCCTAGGTTTAAATATGCTACGAACATCACTTAAACACGTCAAAGTTCTTTTCATTTTTCCGTACAAGTGTATTATAAATTTTAAGGTCTAGCAACCTCAAATAATAGATTTACTTTTAAAACCGAAATCTAGTTTATAAAATCCAGTTTTTTACTACTTTACATATTCCCCAATTGAGTTTTAAGTTGCATAAACACCTCTTTATAAAGTCAATAATTTATCAGTCAAAAATCATAAAGAAGTTATTAAATGAACTGAGAAAGGCTCATCATAGTTAGATAAAACTTATAGTAGAGTTAAAAAATACACGTAATGTATCTTGGTTTCTGGTAAAAAATAAATTTAATGAAATCGAAAAACTAATTTCAGAATTTCTAGTTAGTATATCATATGAACATGCCTATAGACAGGTGAAAGATTTGATAAGATAATTATTAATAAGTTCGTTGTAAAAAATGTGATGATGCAGTAGGGTCCCAGTATATGTGGAGGATTTTTTTGTAAAGAAGGAAAGATTGTATATTTGCTTATACAGTTCTCAATTAGTTAACATAATCAAAAATTATCGGTAGTTCCGAAAGTCAGTGAAATATTGTGATCACTGGCTTTTTCGAACTACCGATTTTAATTAAATTATACATGATAGAAAATGTTAAAAACATGAATATATCAACGTTTTGAAATTTTTAATATCTAATTGAGGATAACTTTTCCTTAAAAGCGATTTTTTATTTTTGATATTTTTTTTGACCTTCCTTAATAACATTAATAGAGTCCATATTAGAACCATTATTTAAAATTTCGGTTTGATTTGTTTCTAAAGGAATCTTCCCAAAGGTCACTCCTCTTGGTGCATACGTATCATTTTCACTATCATATATCATATACAAGAGGTATTCATCATCGATATTCATTAATTGATAACCATTAACATGAACATTAGTATTGTTTTTAGCATCGTAGAATGCACTTTCAATTACAGTAATAATATCATTATTATTTAATTCTTTTGAAGTTTCATTTTTAATAATTTCACTGATTTTAAATTCAGTACGAGTATAACCACTAGCAATTCCACCAATATAATCAACTACCTGTTCCTCGTTGATTTTTTTTCCTTTCACGATTACTGGTGTTTTTTCTGCAAGTTCATTTAAATCTTTAAAGCCATCAGTTTTTGCTTCTGCAAATGAATCTTTAGGTGTTTGAATTTTAGAAGCTTCTATTTTCATATAAAAGAATATTGAAGCCATAAAAACTATTAATATACCTGGAATAATTAGTAATGTGTTTTTTTATCATTAAATCCAGTTTTTCTCATAACAGATATTGAATTATTAGCTTTTTGAGTATGATCTAAACCTAAAGCATGTCCAACTTCATGGACTGCAGTTTCTGTCTTACGAGTAGCACTCAATCCTTTAAAATCCTTCCAAAAGGTAATTCTTACTTGAGAACTACTCTTACTTCCATAAGCAGTTGTGACTGATAAACTAGATTTAACAGTTTCCGATAAATAATATTTTACACTTTTAAACTTGGATGGTTAGATTCTTTGTCCTCCTGCCCTAGGGCAGGAGGACAAAGAAAAATCAGAACTTACTAACATCCGTTCCTATTAAAATATTTCTCTATCACTGTTATATTTTATTCGTTGATGATGATTTACAGTGATGGAGGACATGAAAGGTGGACAAGTTTGAAGTGTATGTAGACATTCGTCAATTATTAAAGCAAGGGTTCAGTAAAGCAAAAATAGCCAAAAAGTTAGGAATTTCCCGACCTACTCTGTATCGATACCTTCAAAAGGATCCGAAAGAAATGGCAGACTGGGTAGATTCCCTCCAAGTCAGGTCGAAAAAATTGGATCCATATAAGGATAAGATTTTATCCTGGCTCAAAGAGAATCCAGACATGTCGGCTGCCCAAGTAGAAGATTGGTTAAGAGAGAGAGATTCTTCCTTGGAGATATCGGAGAGCACTGTCAGGGGCTATGTCAGGAAACTTCGAGAAGATTATGATCTTCCAAAAGAAATTCGTGTTCGTGACTATGAAGCTGTTCCAGAAATGGCCATGGGGGAACAAGCACAAGTGGATTTTGGAGAAACCATACAGGAGACCCCTGAAAGGAAGAAAGCAAAACTTTATTTCATAGCTTTTGTCTTATCGCATTCACGTTATAAGTATGTAGAATGGCTAGATAGGCCTTTTACAACAAGAGATTTGATAAATGCCCATGAAAATGCATTTAAGTGGTTTGAAGGGATTCCACATGAAATGGTATATGACCAGGATTCAGTCATTGTCGTCAGTGAAAATGGGGGAAACCTTATTTACACAAAGGAATTTGAAGTGTACCGCCAACAGCGTGGTTTAAAGGTAAGGATTTGTCGCAAAGCAGATCCAGAAAGCAAAGGGAGAATTGAAAATGTAGTCGGATATATCAAGAAAAATTTCGCCAAGCATCGGATATTTACCAATATCGATCGCTGGAATGAAGATTCGTGGAAATGGCTTAATCGTACAGGGAACTATAAAATTCATCAGACTACAAAAAAAAGACCGGTCGAAGTGTTTCAAGAAGAAAAACACCATTTAAGACCAGTCCCTAACCCGTTAGAATTCAGTAATGTAAAACCTGTATCTAGTATAACAAGAACGGTTCGCCGGGACAATACAATCCGATATCAGTCCAACCGATATTCTGTTCCTCTAGGTACATTTAATAAACAAGAAAAGGTATATATACAAAGAACCGAAGAACATCTGCTTATATATGCATCTCCCAATGGCCCGTTAATGGCCGAACATAAAATTTGTCATGGGAAAGGTCAATTGATTCAAGACCGGCAACATACTAGAGATAGATCAAAAGGAATCGACGCCTACATGGATACAGTAGCCAGTTATTTTACCGATTCCCATCTGGCACAATGTTTTCTGAAGGAAATCAGGGATCGATATCCTCGATATATACGTGATCAATTACAGATCATCATGAATCAGCTAAAAAGGACGCCGCAAGAAATATCTAACCAGGCCTTGGAGGAGTGTGTAGATAAAAGGCTTTTTTGTGCAACAGATTTTGTCGATATGATTCAGTATATCAAACGGCAACGACCATTAAATGTTACAGATGTCCGTAATGAAGAGGGTAAAATTAAACCATTCCATGGTCAAAATGCGTTTATTATTCAAACCTATGCCCAAAAAAGAGATGTAAATGAATATATAGCTGTATTGGAGGGAGAAAAATGAGCCCATTAAAGAAATCGGAAGAGCTTTTAAAAACCCTCCATTTATCAGAAGCAGCCCATTCTTTGTCTCAGTTTGTCAAACAAGCTGAGACAAACGAATCAACCTATCTTTCCTTTCTTTACAGCATTTTGGAATATGAGCAAAAACGAAGAGAGGAAAAACAATTGGAAAAAAGGCTGAAATGGGCAGCCTTCCCTTTTCAAAAAACACTGGATGAATTTCATTTAGAAGAACAACAATCATTAAGTCAAAAGCAATTGAATCATCTGAGAGAATTAACATGGATTGAACAATTATATAATATTATTCTGCTTGGACCGCCAGGCATAGGCAAAACACACTTATCAGTTGGATTAGGATTAGAAGCAATCAATCAAGGTCATAAGGTTATGTTTATCACCATGGGAGAGTTGGTTCATGCCTTAAAAACGCAGGAAATTTTAAGGAAAGCACAGACCAAAATGAAAAGAATCCGTACTGCGGACTTAGTCATCATTGATGATCTTATGTTTATGGCAATGGATCAGCATGAAGCGAACCTATTTTTCCATTTAATCAATGACTTATACAACCGATCCTCTATAATCTTGACCTCCAATAAAGCTCCAAAGGAGTGGGGTGAGTTATTAGGGGATCCAGCGATAACGACAGCCATTTTGGATAGGCTTATCCATCGGGCAGAAGTCATTCACTTAAATGGTGATAGCTATCGAATGAAACATCGAGCTACTATTTTTACTGAAAAAGTGTAAAAAATAAATTATCGAAAATTGTAACATTCTACTTGACGGTCACAGCAGTTGCGTAATCGTCAGTAGTTACATTACTAAAAGTAAAGTACACATCTGAAAGTCCAGGTTGAGATGAAGTACCAACAAATTCTATTTTGCTTGAGGCGTTCCACGCCTTGGCACCATTAGAAGCATAACTTGAAAAACCAGCATCACTCACTGAACTGTGTATATTATATAATAGACCTTTTGGACGAGACTGTTTTTTCCAATCGCTTATAACATAAGCATTTGCAACATTATTACTAAGAATTATAGGCAAACAAATAATTAAAACAGTTAACATGATCATAATATTCCTTTTTTTCATAATCATCACTCCTAATATATTTTTATACATTTTACCAAATTATAACCTTTAATAGAGTGAGTTGTAAATCATAATATTTTATCTATTCAAAAAAATTCAAGTAACCATTATTTCAAAGACTGTTTTAGTATCCTAATGTCAAAGGTATATATGGGATATGTAAGTGTTTAAAAATAAAGAAGGTTTAGCACTAGGATTTTTTTATTTTATATAGAATATAAGAAGAGAGGAGTTATTAAAAAGGCTTTCAGTTTCATAAAAATTTTACAACTAGGGTTTGGACTTACTAACTAAAGGAGAAACGAATAGAAAATAAAAACAAAATAATTACAATGAAGGAGCGAATCGAATGAAGATCATACAATCTATTATAATATTTACTCTATTTTTATCTCTTGCTGCTTGTTCTAAAAAGGAAAATCCTAAGGAACATTTAGTAGAAATATATAAAATTGCATTAGACTCTATAATGGAAAAAGATAAAGAATTGAGTAGTGATATGAAATATATAGCTATTGATATGAAGAATTTTGATGAATTAACAAAACAGGATAAAAGCGAAATATTAAGTTATTTTAAGGAAAAGTATAAAGTTGAAGTTATTGATATGTCATTAGACGAATTAAAAGAAAAAGGTTTATTCAATTCTAATACCATGTCTTTAGATGGAGTATTATTAAGAATTAAAAAGGTTGATTATAAACCTTTTAATAATGTTTTATTTGAAGGGTCCAAATATCGTTCTGGCAAAGGTTCTACTGTTGTGGAAACAAAAATTCATTTTAAAGATGGGGAATGGAAAGTTAAAGAGTCAAAAGAAACTCAGAAAAGTTAATATTTACTTACTGACCGTTAATTTTAATATGGATTATCTATTTATTTAACATGACAATCATACAGAGAAAGTAATAAAACAACGAATCCCCGAAATTCGACCAAATTGAGTCAAATTTTGGGGTTTTTCGTTTGGATCGCTAGCTTAGTAGCTTTAAAAAGTTCCGTATAAAAACAGTTTAATAGTATAATTTATTTTTTGAATTGCAATTAAAAGGCTGTTGTCATTAAAGTAAACAAAATTGTGTGTTAAGAATTTGTGTGAAAAGTATTCAGGTAAAAGGCAACACTTGGAAAACCCTCCAAATTCAAATATTTTAAAGGGCTAAGACTAATCTAATATAAGTGCACTTTCTAAAAGATTGAAATAATCGAATGCCTGTTATTACCTGTTACAATTTCGTACTAGTTGCAAATCCTAAATTTTGTTTAACTACGGGCATAATTTTTTGTTAATATCTCAGATCGAGTAATGTTAAATATTTTTCCCTCAAAATTAACAAAATATACGAAAATAGCCTAAAATATAAAACGAAATAACATCATACATATAATCCCTGTCAAAACGGTACCTAATAAACTCCTCGTAAAAATAGCCACTAAAAAAACGGGCAACGATACGACTAAATTAAGACTATTTTCATAGAGTGCTAGTTTGTCATTTGAAAATAAAAGGGATTGTGCAAGTAACGCAGCCATGACGGCTACTGGGACATGCTTTAACCAACTAATCGCCCAGTCCGGAAGCTGGATACGACTCAAAACCATTAAAGGAAGAACCCTCGGAATAAATGTGACTAGTGCGCATCCAAAAATGACTAATAAAATGGTATATCTTATTTCCATTTTTCAATCACCATCCCAATCGTTGCTCCTAGAATTGTAGCAACTATAACACCTACACTTCCTGAAAAAATAAAGCTTACGGCTACTACAATAATCACGGCACTAAGAATAACCATGATATCTACAAAGTATTTTTTTTGACTTAAAATTTGAAGCACAAGTAAACCGATAAACATAGCAGGCAAGGCAAAATCTAAACCGAACTTTTCCGGATTGGGGATCCAATTCCCAAAGAATCCACCTGCAATATTAGCTACGATCCAATTTAAATAGGCGGTTAGATTTAAGCCGACCATCCATTTATAGCTACCAAACTTTTTATTTGAGAGTTGATTGATGGCTACACCAAATGTTTCATCCGTTAACAAGCTACCTACATACACATTTTTCCACAGAGATAAATGTCGAAAATAAGGCGATAAGGCGGCGCTGAGTAAAAAATGACGAAGATTTACAAAGAGAATCGTAAAAATAATTGCTGAAACCGGACTACCCATAGCAATCATGCCTGCTGCAATAAATTGGGCTGATCCCGCATAAACAAAAATACTGAGAAGTGCAATCTCCATAATACTTAATCCCGCTGTTTTTTCCACAACACCCGCCGCAAACCCAATACTTAAATATCCAAGTAATGTCGGAACACAGTCTTTTACACCTTTCCAAAAGCTTTCTTCCGTGTTGGAATATGTATTCGTCTTTAACTTAAGTATCTCTTGATTCACTTCTCCTCCCCCTCTTGATGATTGTTTTTATTTTCTAATATATCAGAGGTTTCTTTTTCGGAAAAGTGAATTTTCTCTTCTTTAAAAGAGTAATATAAATAGTGATGTGTAAAATCAGTAAGAAAAATACGATTCCTGCCGCGATAAAATATTCAAAGTTAGGCAAGAAATCATATATAATAAAGAAAAAACTAGATACACAAATTAATATCGCTAAAAAAAATTCAAAAAATATTGCTGTAAATGTAAACCACATATATGGAATGATAATTTCCCTATGAGTAACATGCTGTAAAGTAAGCCCTTCCCAACATAGATCAGCTAGTTTATTTAATTTCTTCAAACCACTTCACCTCAATGAACGTACTTAGAAAAACAGTATGTCCAAAAAAGAGGATATAGAAGCAAAAAACATAAGAAAAAGGAATTTTTCCTAATTGCTGTGCCTAGGAGAAACCCCTTTTTCTTTAAAATAAAATTTGCGAAATGTGCTTATTCAAAAGATGTAGCAATTTCAAGAGCAACCATTGGATCCTTTACTTGATCTATCGTATATACGATGGTTTCCTTCTGCCACATAATTCTGTTATCTGATTGATCAACATCGATATGAACCATGCCGTGTGGTTTTGGAATTGGTAATGTATGTGTTTCTAAGTAATTTACCGCATTTTTAGCTAGGTTTTTCCCTTTGTCACCTTCCGTCGTTTTTGCACGGGAAACAAGTGCCCAGCGCCCTTCATTCCAACTCGTCCACTGCGAACCTGCCCCGGCATCTTGGTATCCTTTTATACCATGGCCAAGATCGATTGGATTACCGCCTAGCTTACTATAATCTTGATATCCAATTTGCTCATTAGCTTCTTTTAAGCTATTATATTTTTTCACATTTAAACGCATGATTGCTTTTGCTGTTTGATCTTTTCCAAGCGTATTATGATTTATTGGTATCGGTTGAACGCTTTCATAAAAAACAACTTCATAGTGGTTAGCATCCGATTTAGTTGTTGCGGTTAAATGCTTTCCTTCTGATATAGGAAGTTTATTGGGAAGTACAATGGAAATATTTGTTTTCAACTGGTTTTTTATCGCTTCCATTACTTCAGCCTGTGACATAGTCTGATTTGGGTTTTTCGATTCATTGTTAGACTCGCCCTTATGTTCGTTATTACTATTGTGATTCGTTTGGTCTTGGGCCGGAGCTTGGGATTTCTCCTTATCATTACCCTTTATATCCTCGCTCTTTGGTGCACAGGCACTTAGCAAAAGAACAGCAATAATCGGTGCAAATATTATGTTTAGCTTCATGGCTACCTTCCTTTCCTCTTTTACACATGTTTCCCTTAAGAGTAGGCATTGAAACTTACCTCTTTTTTATTGTATGTTTCTACTTAGTCATATTCGCTCCTATATTTTATACTTATTGTAGGAGGGATAATTGATGAGAAAAAAAGTTTTAATCACGGGCTTTGACCCATTCGGACAAGATCAAATCAACCCTGCATTGGAGGCAGTTAAACGATTTAAAGGTAGAATCATAGAAGAAGTTGAAGTTGTTACATTAGAAGTTCCCACTGTATTTCATGAATCAATCAAAGTGGTGATAAAAGCGATCGAACTACACCAGCCTGATGTAGTCATTTGTGTAGGACAAGCGGGCGGTAGAACACAAATAACACCTGAACGGGTCGCAATTAATATTGATGATGCACGCATCCCGGATAATCATCAAAAACAGCCCATCGATGAAGCAATTGTTGAAAATGGCCCTGTTGCCTACTGGTCAACCTTACCGATTAAAAGAATCGTTCATAATATGAAAAAGGCTGGCATACCATCAGCTGTTTCAAATTCTGCAGGAACTTTTGTTTGTAATCACCTATTTTATGGTGTCATGAATTATATTGAAAAAAATACCCCACATATTCGTGGAGGCTTTATCCATATTCCATTCATTCCGGAGCAAACAATCAATAATAACGCGCCAAGTTTAAGTCTAGATGTCATCGTACGCGGACTTGAAATAGCAATTATCACTTCTGCTAATGAGGGAAAGGACATTCGAGAAGTCGGGGGCACTATACATTAAAGAAACGGACAGGGAGTTTCGGATCTTATGGAGGTGTTTGCAGCACGGTTCTTACCTTTGAGGGACCGTTTGAGCGGGATTCGCGTTGCTATCGGACCGCTTCTCTCTTTTCCGGTTCCATTGCTGTCGGATTCGCCTTTCCATCGGACCGCTTCCCCCCTTTCCGGTTCCATTGCTGCGGGGCGCAGCTACCATCGGACCGCTTCTCTCCTTTCCGGCACCATTGATGCGAGATTCGCCTTTCCATCGGACCGCCTCTCTCTTTCCCAGCACGATTTCAGCGAGGGCCGAGCTCTCATCGGATGATCCGCCTCGCTCAATTCACAGCTCATAAGCAAGAAAAGTTTTTCTTATCAGACTGGCACTAGAAACCAGTCCATTATTAATCATCTTTTTCAATTACATATATCTTTCTGTTAATTGGATATATTTTTCGTACCACTTTTCCCATTCTTCTTTTCTTGATTCAATTGTTCTACCATCTAATAATGCATGTATGACATCAAGACAAACATGCCATCCAGCCAGATCCTTTGGGGTATGATTTGTCATTTTATTTATCGTTTCATTTAAAATTAATAAGCATCCATCATTCTCTTTATACAGTTCAAAACGCACTTTATCTTCCGCCCAAGTAAATTCCAATACAGAATACATTTCAAGTTCGGTAATTTCCATCTCCTCAAAAGTGCCATCCTGCATATCAAACAAAATGATCCCACCTTTACGAAGATCTTTCACTCGTAACTCTGAAAACCATTTCGAAAGCTTTTCATTGTCCGTTAACATCGCCCATACCTCTTCAACGGAATGCTGTAATTGACGTTCAAATCTCGCAAAATAATGATCCTCGACCTTTTGTATTGAAGCTAACATTATTCCACCTTCTCACAATGTAATTTGCTTTCATTGTATTAATAACCAGTCCTAATATCAACCATCTCTTTTTTCTTTATCGATTAATAAGATTATTATAAGATTAGACTAATTTAAATAAAAGGAGAGAAGTTACAATGACAATAGCAGTTATTTATGGGGGAACCCGCCCGAATGGAAATGCAGAAACATTAACAGATCTAGCCATTAACGGATTAGAAGTAGAAAAAATATACTTAGGTGAATATCTCATTCAACCAATCAAAGATGGAAGGCATTCAGAAGAAGGATTTCAAGAAGTAAGTGACGATTACAACTCCATTATCAACCGTCTGTTACCACATGATACATGGATTTTTTCCACCCCTATTTATTGGTACAGTATGTCAGGAATCATGAAAAACTTTATCGATCGTTGGTCACAAACAATGAGAGACGCAAACTATCCTGAATTTAAAACGCACATGTCTAAGAAAA
Source organism: Heyndrickxia sp. FSL W8-0423 (assembly GCF_038009395.1). NCBI lineage: Bacteria > Bacillati > Bacillota > Bacilli > Caryophanales > Bacillaceae > Heyndrickxia > Heyndrickxia sp. FSL W8-0423. The sequence goes on from NZ_JBBPBE010000001.1 coordinate 657,681, forward strand.
AAGCATATGTGATTGCTGTCGGCGGTGATCAACCATACGTAAAGGGACTACCAATGATCCAACAATTTCAGCATATCTTTGATTTTATGGGTATGACGTTTGAGGGATATGTTCTTGGAGAAGGAAATAAGCCGGGAGATATTTTGAATGACAAAAAGGCTGTATATGCTGCTACCGAATTATTAAGAAGGTAAATAATTATCGTTTTAATTCTGAAATAAGAAGATACCCTTAGCAAAGGGTATTTTCTTATTTCTTGATTTCTATAACATATTAAATCATCCAGCTACCTGTTTCGAAAACTGACTGTTATAAAGATCTGCATAAAACCCATCCACTTCCAATAATTCTTGGTGAGAGCCCTGTTCAATTACTTTTCCTTGGTTCATTACTAAAATTAAATCGGCATCTCTAATTGTTGAAAGGCGGTGAGCAATGACGAAGCTTGTTCTTCCTTCCATTAATCGATTCATTGCCTGTTGAATCAATAATTCTGTACGTGTATCAACACTTGATGTTGCTTCATCCAAAATCATAATCGGAGGGTCGGCTAAAATCGCCCGAGCAATTGTTAGTAACTGCTTTTGCCCTTGAGAGATATTCGATGCTTCTTCATTCAATACGGTATCATATCCATCTGGAAGTGTACGGATAAAATGATCAGCCCGAGCTGCTTTAGCTGCTTGGAAGATTTCTTCATCCGTCGCACCATTTTTCCCATACGCTAAATTTTCTTTTATCGTTCCATTAAATAACCACGTATCTTGAAGCACCATTCCGAATGTTGTCCGTAGATCTTCACGTGATATTTCCCTCGTATCGATGCCATCAATTTTAATCGCACCACCATTTAGTTCATAAAATCTCATTAATAAATTTATCAATGTCGTCTTCCCGGCACCTGTTGGCCCGACAATGGCGACTGTTTGACCAGGATGAACATCAATATTCATATCTTCTATTAATAAATCCTTATCATAGCCGAAATCAACATGCTCGAATGTAACAGCACCTTTTGCATGAGTTAAAGTTGATGTATTCTTTTCTTGAATTTCCTCTTCCTCATCAAGAAGTTCAAAAACACGTTCCGCGGCAGCAACCGTTGATTGTATAATATTGGCGATGTTCGCTGTTTGTGTAATTGGTTGTGTGAATTGCTTTGTATAGGTAATAAATGCTTGAATATCACCTATCGAAATAGCTCTTTTTGTCACTAAAATTCCGCCAATAACACTGATTAAAACATAGCTTAAATTTCCAACGAAAAACATCATCGGCATAATAATTCCTGAGATAAATTGAGCTTTACGTCCTGCTTGATATAATTCTTCATTTACTTCATCAAACTGTTCAAGTGCTTTCTTTTCATGTCCAAATGCTTTTACTACTTGGTGTCCCGTATACATTTCCTCTATATGTCCGTTTAACTGTCCTAGTGTCCGTTGTTGATCAGCAAAATGTTTTTGCGACCTTTTCAAAATTGGTTTAATCACAAAGATAGACACGGGCAAGCTAACGATTGATATCAATGTGAGGAGAGGACTGATCGTCAACATCATAATAATGATACCGACAATCATAACAATCGATGTAATAAACTGCGTTACACTTTGCTGCAATGTACTTCCTATTAAATCAATATCATTTGTCACTCGACTTAATGTCTCTCCGTTTGGACGACTATCATAATATTTAAGTGGAAGCTTCTCTAACTTTTCATTCACATCTTCCCTTAAACGATACACCGTTTTCTGCGCTACACTTGACATAATGTATTGCTGAATGTACGTAAATAAACTACTAATAACATATAGACCTGCTAAAAGGAGGAGAAGCTGACCAATGGCTCCAAAGTCTATTTCGGCACCCGGTACGCCTTTAAATTTTGCATATGCCCCTTTAAATACTTCAGTTATGGCGTTTCCCATAATTTTAGGGCCCGCAATGGTAAAAATCGTACTCATGGTTGCAGCAACAAACACTGCGATTAATTGATTGCGAAGAGGTTTTAAATACGAAAGCAGACGCTTGAAGGTTCCTTTAAAATTCTTTGCCTTCTGTCCGGCCATCATCATATGACCGCCGCCATGGCCTGGTCCACCGCCTTGAGGATGCGATTTTTTATGCTTACTCATGCAATCTCCTCCTCTGAATGCTGTGATTCAACGATTTCACGATAAACTTCATTTGTTTCTAGTAATTCTTTATGTGTTCCTATCCCAGCAATTTTCCCTTTATCTAAAACGATAATTCTATCTGCATCGATAACAGTACTCACCCGTTGTGCAACGAGAATAACCGTTGCCGTTTCTGTCTCATTTTTTAGTGCAGCACGTAATTTTGCATCCGTTTTATAATCGAGGGCTGAAAAACTATCATCAAAAATATAAATATCAGGCTTTCTTACGAGTGCTCTCGCAATTGAAAGACGTTGTTTTTGGCCACCGGATATGTTTGCCCCACCTTGTGAAATGACCGAATTGTAACCTGCGTCCATTTTACCAATAAAATCATCCGCTTGAGCGACTTTTGCAGCATGGATAATTTCTTCTTGAGTCGCGTCTTCTTTTCCAAAACGAATATTTTCCGCAATCGTTCCTGAAAAAAGCAGTGCTTTCTGAGGTACAAAACCAATTTTTGAACGGACTTCATCTTGCGAAGCGTCACGAACATCGACACCATTTACCCAAATCGTCCCGCTAGTCACATCAAAAAACCTTGGAATCAAATTCACTAACGTTGATTTTCCTGCTCCTGTTCCACCAATAATCGCCGTCACTTCACCTGAATTGGCTTTAAAATGGATATCTGATAATGCAGGTTCTTCTGCACCAGGATAGCTGAATGATACATGTTCAAATTCAAGCGTGCCACGATTCTTATCGGCTGTTTGTTTTCCCTCATCCAAAAACGTTGGTTCCATTTCTAGAACTTCATTAATCCGTTTTGCCGAGACTGCAGCACGAGGCACCATCACAAACATCATCGATGCCATCACAAGTGCAAACATAATTTGCATCACGTATTGAATAAAGGCCATAAGATCCCCTACTTGCATTGCGCCATTATCAATCCGAATCCCGCCAAACCATATGACGCCTACAACTGTTAAATTCATCACAAGCATCATAACAGGCATTAAAAGTGCCATTACCTTATTTACTTTAATGGAAACGTCCGTTAAATCTTTATTCGCCTTTTGAAGCCGAACCTTTTCTTGTTTTTCACGATTAAAGGCACGAATAACCCGAATTCCAGTCAAATTTTCACGCAATACTAAATTCAAACGATCCAATCTTGCCTGAACTGTTTTGAACAGCGGAATCCCTTTATTCATAATTAATAAGATCGAACCGACCAATAACGGAATGGTGACAACGATAATTAATGATAATTTTGCATCCTTAGACAGTGCCATAATTAGTCCACCTACAAACATAATTGGCGCACTGACTACCATACGAAGCATCATAATGACCACTTGTTGTACTTGAGTAATATCATTTGTCGTTCTCGTAATTAATGATGCCGTACCTACTTCATCAAAATCTTGAAGTGAAAACTTCTCCACATGGCTAAAGACTTTTCGGCGAATATCCCTTCCGAACCCCATAGCGGCCTTTGATGAAAAATAGCTTGCAGCAACTGATGCTAAAGCACCAAAAGCAGAAACTAGCAACATGATTCCGCCAATTTTCCAAATATATGGCGTATCCCCTACGACCACACCTTTATCGATAATATCCGCCATTAATGTCGGTAAATAAAGATCTGACATCGATTGTAGGAAAACAAGTCCAAATACTGCTAGAACGATCCATTTATAAAATGATAAATTTTTCAATAGCTTAGCCATTCGATCATTCTCCTTGTTCAGTTATTTCTTTTTCTAAAAATAGTGCTATTTGGAGAAGTGCGGCAAGGAAATCTTCTGATTGCTTTTCAGTAAATGTTTGAAGTGCACATTCAAAAGCATGATGAATACTTCCCTTTTGAACCCAAATCGTATCAAAAAATTCCTTGCCTTTCTCACTCAATATCAATTGCATTTCCCTTCGATTGTCTTCAACAGGGTGCCTATGAATCAACCCTGCTAAAACAAGACCGTCAACGGCCTGACTTAATGTACTTTTCGGGAGCTGAGTTTCCTTACCTAGCTCCTTTTGTGTCATTTCAATTTGTGGTGCCAATTTCGTTAGTAATACCAATTGCGGGATTGAGAGGTTATGATCGGAAGCTGTTTTTTGAAAAATTTTCCTCGCATTTTGTTGTACACGATCAAATGCACGAAGGATTTCTAATGAAAGCTGATTCAATTGATCTTTATCGCTCCTTTTGTCCAATTTAGAATTGTTCCATTATGAACTATTCACAATGATAAATATTAATTTACTCTGATAAATAGCCATAGTCAAGAAAAAAATCCTTTCGTTTTGAAAGGATTTTTTGCAGATCTTATTTTACCGGAATCCAAATTTCAGAATAGGAATCTGGACTAAATGCGTCTTCATTTGGATATACTTCCAATTCCGGAGTCCCGGCATGTTGATAGCCACTGGATGGGAACCATTCCGAAAAGATCTGTTTCCACACTTTTTGCATGGCATCAGGCATTGGACCGTGAACCTCAAATACAGCCCATTTAGAAGCAGGAATCTCCAGTTTTTCAAATTTATCAGGAACATCGCCATCATGGGCAGCAGCGATCCAATATTCCATTTGTTGTGGTCGCGTTGAACCATTATCGACGCAGACACCTAGCACCCCATTAACCGGACCATTGTTTACCTTGAATAGCTCGTCATCTGTTCCATTTGCATTTACTTCGTCCCAAAACTTCGGAATACCGACAAGATTTTCACCGTTTGCATATGAAAATTCTCGCTTAATCCCGACGATTTGAAATGCATCTTTCTTAACAATACTGTACTTCATTGGTTCTACCCCTTTCAGATTCACCTGTATCATCAGGCGGTTATAAGATTTCAGCTTTCCAATGCCTTTACGTGCTTCACTTGGAGTAACCCCGTGTTGCTTACGAAAAGCTTTGGCGAAAGCCTCGGGAGTGTCGTAGCCATACTTATAGGCGAGCTCAATAATTTTAGCATTTGTTTTTGCTAATTCTTCAGCTGCTAGTGTTAAGCGTCTCCGACGAAGATATTCACCTACGGAGACATCAGTTAGCACTGAAAATGTTCGCTGAAAGTGAAATGTTGAAGCGTTAGCTTGGTTAGCTATATCATCAATTGTTATCTCCTCAAGCAAATGCTCTTCCATGTAGTTAATCGCCTTTTGTAATGATTCCACCCATGCCATATCGCTCACTCCTTACTAACATTCTAAAAGGGGAATGACTTTCTATCCTGTCATTTTATGCTTTGTTAAGACAGATTCTCTATCGCTAGCTTTTTTTCCTGCTTTAGCCTGAAATGTTTATTTCGTTATACCTATCGAAACATACTTCATTTCAACAAACTCTAGTATTCCTTCCTTTCCACCTTCTTTTCCAAATCCTGATTCCTTTATTCCCCCAAATGGCGCCTCGGCTGTTGCTGGAAAAACATCATTTACTCCAATTATTCCGTATTCTAATGCTTCTGTGAGTTGAAATAGACGGTTCGTACTTTCCGTCATAACATAAGCAGCTAAACCATATGGAAGCTGATTCGCTTTTTCAATAACTTCCTCTAATAAGTCAAATGTTTCAATCGGCAAAACGGGTCCGAATGTTTCTTCGTTCATAACCTTCATTTGATCATTTACATCTACAAGGACAGTAGGTTCATAGAAATGACCGCCTAATCCTCCATTCCATTCCTTCCCCCCAGCTACAATCGACGCACCATGTTTCAAAGCATCCTCGACATGTTCTGTTACTTTTTCCACAGCATTTCGGTCAATCATTGGACCGATAACTGTTGAATCCTCATTTCCATTACCGATTTTAAGGTTCCTTACTTTTGCCGATAGTTTTTCGATAAATTCTTCTGCTATATTCTGATGTACATAAACTCTGTTCGCACAAATGCATGTTTGACCACAGTTTCTAAATTTACTTGCGATTGTTAAATCGACAGCTGTTTCAAGATTTGCATCTTCTAGAACTAGAATTGGTGCGTGTCCACCTAACTCTAGTGATAATTTTTTAATATGCTGGGCACTATTTTTCATTAGGTCTCTTCCCACTTCTGTTGATCCAGTAAAAGTAATTAACCGGACATCCGGACTTTGCGTCAACGCGTCTCCAATGGCTCTAGCGTCACCTGCTACTAAATTCAAGACACCTTTTGGAAGTCCTACTTCTTCGAAAATTTTCACGATAGCCATTGCTGTTAATGGTGTTTGTGAGGCTGGCTTCAAGACTACGGTACAACCAGCAGCTAAAGAAGGGCCAAGTTTTCGCGTTACCATTGATGCAGGGAAATTCCATGGCGTGATTGCGGCAATTACACCGATTGCTTGCGGAATGACGAGTGACCGCTTATTTGCGTTAGATGGTGGAATGATTTCTCCATATACACGATTTGCTTCCTCTGCATACCACAATAAGTAACTCGCCGCTGATTCTATTTCCGTTCGAGCTTCTGTGAGCGGCTTTCCCTGTTCTGATGTTAAAATTTGTGCAAGCTGTTCTTTATTTTCAAGCATCTTTTCATAGGCTTTATACAAAAAACGCGAGCGTTCTCTAGCCGTTCTTTTCGACCAGGCAGAAAAAGCGGCTTTAGCTTCCTCAATGGCTTCTAAAGCATCCTCCTTCCCTCCATACGATATTTCCGTCAGCTTTTCTAATGTTGCCGGGTTAGTAATTGACCGATAAGTACCGGAATAAGCTTCACGCCATTCCCCGTTTATAAATATCCCTTTTTCCTTTTGTCCAATTAACATCGTTTTCCCTCCTGTAAACTTTTTTGAACGGCAATTAATGCTTCTTTTCCAATCATTCCTTAAATGTTTGTAAGAAAATTTGTATCTAATTGATATTTTTATAGATACGCATCCATTAATGTTAATCTCCTCTCCTTTGAAAAGCTTTATAAATTCAAAAAAGCCAGCCCTATCACATACTATTGTGATAAAGACCGGCTTTATGATTCATTAACCCCACTCCGACAAGAATGGCTATGATATCTAAACAGTCAGTATGAATAATCAAAGATCCGTTTCTTCCCTTCCTTCCGCGGTAAAACGGCTAGGGCCGAAGAAATATACTATATTTTAATTTTACCAAATTTTCAGTATGATTCAAGTGACTTTTGAATGATTTAACTTGATAATAAGACTACACTTAGTATTTTCAGGCTGTACTTTTATCGACCTTTTGACTTTTCGAAGAAGTAATTAATATCAATTTAACAACTAATGAAATGTAATATATTGCATATCATTCCCTTTATTTTTCATGTATACTATATAATAGATATTACACAAAACTTTTATTGAGGGTGAGTCGTCATGCCGATACCAATTAATCATTCGAAGCCTATACGCAAATCTGCTAAAGAAAACGCATTTAACCAAATACAGCAATGGATTATTGAAGGCACTTTAAAACCTGGTGAGAAACTAAATGACTCCGAGCTGGCAGAAGCATTGGGTGTAAGTCGGACACCAATACGGGAATCCCTGCAATTGCTGGAAGTTCAAGGTTTTGTAAAAATGTATCCCGGTAAAGCAACTCAAGTAACTGAGGTGAAGAAAGAATCGATTAAAGATCTGCTTCCTCCGTTAGCTTCATTACAGGCATTATCGGCCGAACTAGCCATTTCACATTTAAATGATGAAGTGATCAAATTGCTTGAACGTACAAACGAAAGATTTGCAGAAGCCATTCACTCAAAAAATTATTTTTCTGCACTTAGAATAGATGAAGAATTTCATCAAATTATTGTCGATACTGCAAAAAATCCCTACATACACAACATCGTTGCTGATTTACAAGCACATGTTAGAAGATTATTTTTTCATAACTCCATTATCCTAACTAAAAAGTCTATTGATGAACATCAAACGATCATCAATTTAATGAAAGATCATAACGTAACCGAAGTTGCACAAGTCATGCGCCAAAACTGGCTCCGTGCGATTGAGGAATTCCATTCATTAAAATAAGTAAAGCCGGCTTCCCAAAATTGAGGAGGCCGGCTTTTTCTATTTGTCTAGCTACAGCGCCTAGTCCTTCGAGATCAAATAACTTTCGGGGCTGAACAAGGCGCTTTCGCTTTTCCTATGCATGCACTTCTGAATATCGATGGACGCGTGCAATGATTCCCGTGACTAAGATTACAATGAGAACCGGAAGCAGCCATCCTAGTCCTTCATTATATAAAGGTAAATAATGCTTATAGAAAGAAATAATACCTTCTAACCATCCAGCGTAATCTATTTTAAAGAGATCATAAAATTTTTTAATCCCATCAATAATACTTATTAAAAATGTAACAAACGTCGCCGAAATATAAACAACTTTTGAGTGATTGAAAAGTGGTGACAAGAAAGTTAATAGCATTAATACAATGGCTAACGGATAAAGAAACATTAATACAGGAATTGAATAATTAATAATATTTGCTAGTCCAAAATTAGCAATGATAAAGGTAAACACTGTGAAAAACGTAACGAAAATTTTGTAGCTTATTTTTGGTAAAAGTGTATGGAAGTATTCCCCACAAGCTGTCATTAAGCCTATACTTGTCGTTAAACAGGCAAGCAGGATAACAACAGACAGCATTACTGTTCCCGTCATACCGAAATAATAAGATGCAGCACTTCCTAAAACAGGACCGCCAGTATCAAAGAGACCAAATCTGCCCGTGCTTGTTGCCCCTAAGTAGGTAATTCCCACATAAATGATACCGAGAAATGCAATCGCAACAAAGCCTGATTTTGCCGTTGCACCAAGGATTCCACGAGTAGAATTCACACCCATTGAACGGATGGCATTAATGACAATAATACCAAATACTAGTGAAGCTAATGCATCCATCGTATTATATCCTTCCGTAAATCCTTTCATAAAGGCATTACCTGTATATGCACCTTGTGGAGCTTCAATGGATCCCATTGGTTTGACAATCACCGTTACTAATAAAATAATTAAAAGAATAATAATACCAGGCGATAAAATTTTTCCTACGCGATCCACTATCTTTGCTGGATTCAAAGAAAACCATAGAGTAATTACAAAAAATAATAAGGTGAAAATAAATAACCCTGTTTGTTCAAATCCCTTTCCGACAAATGGGGCGATCCCGATGTCATATGCTACTGCCCCAGTACGTGGAGCCGCAAAGAATGGCCCAATCGTTAAATATAATAGAGAAGTAAAAATCACTCCATAGATTGGATGAATTCTACTAGATAGTTCTTGTAAATTCCGACTTCCTGAAAACCCCATCACTAAGATACCTAGAAAAGGTAAACCGACGCCAGTAATCAAAAAGCCTACAACTGCAGGTATAATATTTGTTCCAGCATTTTGACCAAGCTGTGCTGGGAAAATTAAATTGCCCGCTCCGAAAAACAATGCAAATAGCATGACTCCTACTACAAAGTAAGATGAAAATGATAGTTTGTCATTCATAATATGTTCCCCCTAAGATGATTATTTTGCTAAAATGCTATATGCAATATATTAGTGAAATCTATCATACTATCTTTGTATGCAAAATGCAATATATCAATCAGATTTTTTTGATAATTCGCACTGAGGTTGGGACAATGAGGCTGATCCACTATCCGTAATCTAATCTTAATTATCAAAAAAGTAGCTTAATATACGACTTTTTGTGGAACTATAAGAGTATGTTATAAAAGAAAATAATGTGATTTTATTACCTATCCAATGAATAGGAGGACAAAATGTTTCTGTCATATCCCATTTTAGCCGCTCTTTTAGGTATGTTAATTGCCCAATTTGTCAAAATTCCCATTCACTTTTTAACCTCACGGGAATTGAAATGGAGTTTATTTTTAAGTACAGGTGGCATGCCCAGCTCACATACAGCTACAGTTATTTCCCTAACCACCGCCATCGGATTAACTTCCGGTTTTTATTCTAATGAGTTTGCAATCTGCGTCGTTGTTTCCGCCATCGTTATTCATGATGCGATTGGTGTTCGAAGGGAAGCCGGGTTCCATGCTGAAGTGTTAAATAAATTATTAGCTGATTTCAATCAATTAATTGAAATCATTAAAGATCATGATGTTACGAAGTATCAGTACCAAAAGAAGTTTAAAGAATTGTTAGGACATAAACCAGTTGAGGTTTTCTTTGGAATCATTACAGGTATCTTAGTAGGTTTGTTAACATTTTATATTTATCCATTCTAATGGTTGCGAGTTTGGACCCTAGTTCCGTTATTTGTACGAATAATGGAGTAATTGTTTTTGTTTATGGACATTGCAAGTGGTCCGATAGAGCAATGCTGGAATGGTGCCGGGAAAGGGAGAAGCGGTACTATTGCTGTGCCGGGCGTACTGCTATGGAACCGGTTAAAGGAGAAGCAGTCCCATTGCTGTGCCGGGCGTACTTCTATCGGACCGGCAAAGGGAAAAGCGGCCCCCATAATAAATATTCCATTGGTAAATTTATGATTATATGCTAAAATAGCGCTATAAATGTAAAGGGCGATGGAGTTCGCCAGATGTGCTACTAGGCTAATGACTCCTACCGGAAAAAATATCTGGTAGGAGTCTTTTTATGTTTGGGAACTATATACTAGAGGTGAACATTCGTGCAGTATTTATTCGTTGGCATTGCCGGGATACTTGGGGCATCTTTGCGTTATTTAATCGGAATTTACTTTAACCATTGGTGGCTATACGACTTTCCGTTAGCAACCTTTTTAACTAATATGGCGGGAAGTTTTATTTTGGGATGGATAACAACTTTTGTACCACGGCTTAAATTTCTCCATCCTTATATGATTACTGCAATAGGAACCGGATTGATTGGCTCCTTTACGACTTTTTCTACCTTTAGTGTGGAAACCGTTCAACTAGTAATGAACGCGAAATGGGCTATTGCAATCGGTTATGTACTCTTAAGTCTTTGGGGTGGGCTATTATTCTCCTGGTGTGGTTTTAATTTAGGAACTTCCAAAAACGAGGTGATCTCTAAATGATTGCACATATTACATTAGTAGCAATCGGGGGATTTTTTGGCGCAATTTTCCGCTTCGGAATGAGTAACTGGATAAAGAGCAAATACCCATCTACTTTTCCAATAGCTACCCTTTTTGTGAATCTAATCGGTTCGTTTCTCCTCGGTCTAATTATCGGAGCAAATTTAGAAAAGTCCTGGCAATTACTATTAGGGACGGGATTCACGGGGGCGTTTACCACTTTTTCTACCTTTAAATTAGAAAATGTCCAACTTTATGAAAAGAAAAATTGGAATGTGATGGTTTTGTATTTAAGCATCGGTTATACAGTCGGAATATTGCTTGCATTTATTGGGCTAAAAATAGGTGAGGTTTTTTAAGGGATTTTTCAGTACAAGAATCGGACAAAGGACCTAATCTGTTGTCCCATCAGTCTTTAATTTTCAATTTTTAAAAATAGAATGTTTTTTCCTCACCAAAGATAACTTAAAAAAGGAGGCAATATTAATAAGAATACGGAGAAAGATAGTAGAGATTTAGTGACTTTTCGAGATAGTTTTTCTTTTCCTTTTCCATTGTACCACCCATTAAACTGCCATTTGTTTCTATACATGACAAACAATAAGATTAAAACGGCTAAAAATCCTGTCCATTCATAGCAGTTTACACCTAATGATTTGTATGTATAGTTTAAAACAGAACTAAAAACACCATCCAAATATCAGGATAATTCTAATTAGCTCTAAAATAACCTTCATAAATTGCACACCCTCATTATTTTTCAATTGTAAACGTCGCATTATGGTTTAAGAAAAAGCACTTTAGTCAACACGCATCATAAAAAAGTATTAAAAAATGACACAGTTGTGTCATTTTTATTTTAAAGTGTATTAAGTTATTACTTGATAGCCATATCATGATATATATTTTTAAAGGCTTTTTGTAACTAACTCTAGTTAGTTGAGCAAAGCGTTATCTTTCTTCTGTTTCTTTTTATCGTTGAAAGCCCAACCATAATAAATAATTACTGCCGTTACAAGAACCAACGTTGGGATATAATTCAACTTTGTTGGTATAAAAGTATACAAAAATATCGCAAGTATAATGGCTGGAAGGACCGTTTTTAGCCACATTTGTATTCGTTTATTTTTAAAATTGAATTCGAAACTGTCCATCATTATCACTCCCTCTTGTATAACATACCATAAACGCAACACATTTGTCAGAATTGTCACTTTACACAGCTAACTGAGGTTTCAAATTTACTTAGTTTTATCTAATGAATATTATTCTTTCTGAAATTACCACCCTTAACTTCTGCAACGTCATATACTGTAACAAAAGCGGTTTCGTCAATTTCATGAATGATTTCTTTTATTTTACTTTCTTCTAAGCGGTTAATGACACAAGTGATTTCTTTAAATTTTTCTCTTGTATAGCCACCGTAAACTTCATTATACGTTGCGCTTCTGCCCAAGCGATCACGTATAGTCTCTACCATTAATTCAGGTTGAGTGGTGATAATTTTAAAGGTTTTAGAGCCGCTTAAACCTACCTCAACGATATGAATCACCTTCGAAGCAATAAAGTAAGCAATTGCCGAAAGAATTGCCCCTTGAAGGCCGAATATAGTTGTAACAAAAATAAATACAAACAAGTTTAAGAAAAGAATTAAATCACTTGTTCCAAACGGTAATTTCCGGGAAAGTAGTACAGCTAGCATATCAATTCCATCTAATGCACCGCCATTACGCAAAGCAAGCCCCATCCCCAAACCGAGGATAATACCACCAACTACAGTAACTAACAAGGTATCCCCTTCAATAATCGCTGGGATATGATGCATAAGGCTTGTACCAATAGATAATGAAATTATTCCTATAACCGAAAAAACTGCAAAGCTTTTACCAATTTGTTGATAACCTAACCAAATAAAAGGGATATTAATAATCGCAATTAAAACGCCTAATGGTAATCCAAATAGTTTTGATGCAACGATACTAAGTCCCGTTACTCCCCCATCAGATACATTATTAGGGATTAAGACAGTTTCTAGACCATATGCCGCTATAAATCCCCCAATTATAATGATCAATCCACGTAAAATTGTCTTTAACCTTTTTGATTTGTACTTTTTCACATTGCTCATACCGAACCTCTATTCAATCAATTTATCTTTTAATTTTACCATATATGTATTCTAAGTATTTTTCCCATGCTTTATTCTCTACGAAAGTCGAATATTCTGATGGAAAATATGTTCTTTGCAAAGAGGGGAAATTCAAAAGGCATGCTTTTTTACAATGGATAAGAGTATGTCCTAAAAGCTATGATTTTAGAATATATTCTGATAGTATTAAAAAAAATAGTAATGAGGTGGCTTATGAAAAAGCAATGGAACTTACTATTAGCATTAATTGTCGTCTTAGTTATTGCAATTTTTTCGGTAATCAATGTTGAACCTGTAACAGTTAATTATTTATTTGGAAAAGCCGATTGGCCATTAATTCTTGTTATTATTGGATCGGTTCTATTGGGAGCACTATTAGCTGGATTAATTGGTATGATGAAAATTTATCAGCTTCAAAAGGCATTAAAAAGGGCAGAAAATAATAATGTGGATGATAATTCGTAAAGATATACGATAGTACTGCATCAGTGAAAGTTCGTTATTCTGGATGTTAATGCATTTTTTTAACAACATTAAAAACGTCATTATGAAAAAAGAGTTCAAAATGACGTTTTCTTTTAAATGTATTAAGTTCACCAGTTAGTTGAGAAAAGTATCATCTTTCCTCTGTTTCTTTTTATCGATAAAAACCCAACTATAATAAATCATTACTGCAGCTATAAGAAACAGCATTGGGATAACATTGTATTTTATTGGTAATAAAGTATACAAAAGTATTGCAAGAATAATAGCCGGTAAAACCGTTAAGAACCACACTCGAACTCGTTTATTTTTAAAATTAAATACAAATCCCTCCATCATTATCACTCCTTTTTTTTAACATACCATAAACGCCACTAGTCTGTCAGAATTATCACTAAATAAATTTAAAAAATTTCGCAATTATCTATCCCTACTCCTCAAAAGACAAATTAGTAGGCTCATCTAAGAGGTCACCAGTAAAATCGATATTAGTTGTTGGTGTACCATTATCAACTTCTTCAAATTTAAGTTCATCAATCCATACATGTCCGTTTCCAGAAAGCAAAACACCAAAAGCAATCACTGTACTATTTTCAGGTACATCTAAAACAATGTGATAATGATTCCATTCAGTATCTCCTACTATTGGACGGTTACCCATATTATCGAATTGCAACACATCCCCAAGAGCATCATCTATACGCATCCAAAAACCACAGAACCCATCAACATCTTTAGATTTTATAAACCCGGATAACTTTACTCTTTTACCAAGATGTTTCTCTGCCTTAAATTGTTGCATCATCGTTGCAAACTCCCCTTGGGATTGTACAGAAACCGATTTTAAAAATCCAGATGCGTTCCCTTTATGAAAGATTTCATGATCAATTCCCATCTCGTAATTAAATGGGTGACTCTCGCTTAATTGCCATCCTTTTACTAACTGTTCATTTTTCAAAACAACTTCCTCCCTTTGTAAGGTTAATTTACTCATAAATTTTCTATATTTTCCTGGTGGTAATTGATAATACTTCTTAAAGGAACGAGTAAATGATTCTTGTGACTCAAAGCGATAATAGACCGCGATATCTATTATTTTTTCTCCCGAATAAAGCAGCATATTTGCAGAATTAGCAATTCTACGGTACCGAATATATTCAGATGCTGTTACACCAATCTCCTTTTGAAAAATACGATGAAAGTGATACTTAGAAAATCCAGCAAATTGAGCAATGCTTTCTAACGAAAGTGCTTCGTGTAAGTTTTTCTCTATATGCTCAATCGTTTTTTGTATGATTGGATTATAACTCATTCTTTTCTTTGAACCTCCTTGTAAAAAAGATAGCAAAAAAGGGAAGAGTCTTTTTGACATATATTGCTTTTTTACAGTAATTTAAAATAAAATTCAGTTTTCACCAAACAAAATGGATTGTAATTTGAAAAATGGAGATTTATTTAGGGAGTGTTATATTGAACATTGTGTTTTGTATTATTGTTGGAATATTTATTTCCCTCGATTTAGTAGTAGGAATTGGAATTCTAATGTTTAGGAGAGAGATAAGCAAGTTAAGTCTTAAATATATTGAAACTATACTAACATCATCACACCCTGCAGACTCCTATATTATTTCTCATAGGATTTAGACTTAATTAACCAAAGAATACTTTAACACTTCCCTCTTTTTTAGCGATTTCTAAGCAATTATTTATAAATTTGAGTATTTCTTTACGTTCCCTTATTAAAAAGTCATCATCCTTTAACTCCACGAAATCATTACCATAGAATTCCTTGTAGTTTGCCAACGTCTTTTCAACATGTGCCAATGTGTAAGTTTCACTTGCCCCTGTTCCACTTACACCTGCATGAAAGTCTCTAGCATCAAAAAGATTGTAAAATACGGTGGCTGTTGAATTCAACTTACCAAAACGAATATAACAAATTTCTTCTCCTGATTTATTGTATCCGCTAATATCGTGCCCCATTAATAGCTCCTCCTTTAAACTTGAAATAATTATATCTACCAATCCTATAAGCAATAAGCGGTTGAACAAAAAAGTTTATACAACTTAACGAGATAATTAATTGTTTACTAGCTTATCAACTCCCATATTGGGTAATGATTGTAAAACATAGTAGGACTCCTGTGGTGATTAACTCAGAATGCAAAGGATTTTAATGAAGAATGTCTTGAAGACGAAAAAGAGGTAGGGTTTACTAATTTCTTAGATTGCCATACTTTTGAAGTTGATTCAATGAGGATAAAATAGATGCAAGGAAAATATTCTTAAATAAATTTTTCCACGGATTAATAGTCATTGTCAAGCATCAACCTTCGACAAAAATCGATAACCGGAATGGTAGATTGGAAGATCAATTACTATTTTTGATGAATTTTTATAAAGTCTATCTATGATGTCATCCTCCCTTTGATTCCGTTTATTTTTACAATTATTATACGTGCAACAGATAATTCTAAAATTAACTTATGTAATGAATTATTACTGCTACCAAGGTAATGATGGTATAAACCAATGAAGTATAAAAAGAAATGTAACTGCAATGGTGATTATTCTCCTCATTATTTTAATCACCCCATTTACGGATTTCCTTCGATAATGTTTAAAGCAATTTCTCAAATAATATTAAATCCTTCAAATCCCTGTAATTCTTGAAAATGATGCTTTTGGACGAATAGCACGATACCAATGAAAGCAAAAGATAAAGATTATTATTGCGTCAATGACATCGCCTCCATAATACATAAGCATACCGCCTGCTTCCGCTTGATTTTGAGGTACACCGTTTGGAGGATGGGCATAGATATACTTAGACAATATGCCGTGACCTGCAAGGGCTAGTATGAATACAATTGCCCTGTAAACGAAGCTAACCCGATGGGGTGTTGGGTCGATGTAAATCAGGGATGCTGTAAAAAGGTATCCGGCTATAAAAACGTGAAGATGTACGAACACATGGACAAAAATGTTCTCATGCATCAGGTTATATAAGTTAGTTGTATAAAGTAACCATAATCCACCAATATTGAGCACAGACGTGATAATGGGATTGTTAAAGACACTAACCAATCGACTTCTTAGTAATCGTGATAACTTACGGGCAGTTCTGACGTTGAGTGTTCTCAAAATAAGAGTCATAGGTGCAGCTAAAACCATAAACAGTGGAGCAAGCATTCCAAGAAGCAAATGACCAAGCATATGGGCGGAGAAATCCACGTGGGAACGGTCTGCTAGGGGGCCAATAACGGCAATCAAGACGCAAATTACTCCAAAAATCCAAGAGGTTGTACGGTATAAAGACCATTTTTTATGACGTCGATTAGAGACCACTACTGCGAAGATATATAAAATAAATACTACTATAAACGGTAATGCCAAAAGAACCTCGGGCACGAACTCATCACCATGATAATTAATGTTGTGCATTCAAAATACCCTTTCTTAGCTGATTTTACTTCTTTGACCGGACAATGAGAAAGATACCGACTATTATTATAATAATAGCAACGATATTCCAAATTAAGTCATAAACAGGCAGATTATCAACGTAGCGAATTTGGTGAATTCGCATGAGCTTGTGCTGAATTATACCATCGTATAGCTGAAATCCACCTACACCGAGAAAAACCCCGCCCCCCCATCTTTTCCAATTATATGTGTTCCGTCTTCGAAGATCGGCAAATAGAAATAAGCCCCCAATCGTTGCAAACCAACTAAAAGCATGAAATAGCCCGTCAGATATAAGACCAATATTTGTCGTAGATTTATCATAGAAATGGTGCCAACGAAGTAATTGATGAAAGACGGTTTCATCAAAAAAGGCGGCAATGCCAAGACCGAATAGAAATCCCGCCCATAGGTTACGAGCCGAATAGTTAATAGAAACGTTCTTTTTAGCCATAAGTATCTCCTTTGTCATATGCTCTCTTAACTTAAAATAGCATTCGATAATACTTATCATTTTTACCGTGTTAACTGATTTTAAAACATGAACCTTTATAAGGTTTAAACGCTTTCAAATGATTATTCAACCCATTTACACAAATTATTTTTTGAATTTTAAAAATACTTGGTGATTATTTTTTTTTATCATGATAGCATTCGAAATGTATCAAACATTTTCTAGAAGGGAAGTAGAAATGATGAATATGAAAGTCGAAAATCTTCCAAAGTATCGCATTGCATATGTGCGACAAGTAGGTCCGTCAAGCCATGGATAAGTTAAAAAAATGGGCAACAGAGAAAAATTTGCTTACTGAATCGACTATACTGTTCGGAATTCCACAAGATAATCCGGAAACGACACCACTCGAAAATTGTCGATATGATGCTTGTATTGTCATTTCAAAAGATGAGCAAATTGATGATGCAGTTTGCGAAAGTGAATTTGCGGGTGGAAAATATCTTATTTACAAAGTAAAGCATACAGCCGAGGACATTCAAAAAGCATGGACTGAAATTTTCCCTGCCATTCACAGCAGTGGATATCAAATTGACAACAAACCGATTTTCGAAAGATACATCGGTAATATGATTTACAACGATTATTGTGATATATGTGTACCTTTAAAACCGTTGTAAATGATTTGGGGTGTTCCCTAAAAAAATAATTGAATTACATTTTTTTAGATTGATTCCTGACGCCTAATAGGGAAAGCAACAAAGCAGTTAAAACTTTGTTGCTTTCCTTTCATTTTAAATAATGTTTGATACAAGATTTACATTCCCTATTATTAAATAGAATTTTACAATAGACCTAAGCTAAAGGGCGCTTTTCCCAAGGTTCAAGAGTGCCAATGATATTTGTCAATTTATCATTCTGAACAGAATCAATAACACCCTGGGAAATTTCCTCATTTGTTAGCCATCTTGAATGACCGTTTTCAATGACGAAACCAAGCTGTACTTGGTGGTATCGACAGGAATCAAATACATTTATTTCACTTTTAATTTCACTAAGATTCCTACTACTTCCTAATACATGAAACAGACTCCATGTCCCTTCGTTCCAATGTGAAACTTCCTTTGATATTATTTCTAAAGCATTCTCCGCATACGAATGTATCCATGCAATAACTAACTCAATAGGACCATTCCGTTCAATGGCCTGTCTTAAGTTCCTTTTCAAAAGCGCTACATCACTATAATCAACTAAAATCGGTGTTATAAGTGATCTATCTATTGATCTACTTATCAAGCCTTCCATTCGATTTACATTACGTCCGATTACCGATACTTGATAGCCTTTACTCATTAGCCAAAGAGATGTGTTGGATAACATTCCTGTGCCTCCAACAACTAATGCATGTTTCATTCATTTACACCTCTTTTATAATATTGTCTATTTTTCAATACAAAAAGCAACAAAATGTAAGGAACCTACTTTGTTACTTTTCCTTTAATTGTAGCTTAAAATTAATAGATCATAATCATATACTAACCCCAATATTATTAAGAGGTCGAGAAAATCTTATTTCTATTCTGATTCCGTTTGTTTCATATAATATTCCATTGCTTGATTTAGCCAATCCTGTTCATCTTCTGTAAATGGCGATGTCATATTTTCGAGTTCTTGTACATCCAGTTCTTCCACATTGGTTTCCGCTAGTCTTTCCATCAAATCATCACCAAGAAACTTAAAAGAAGCTTCTATATACGTTTTAATCATTTCTTGTACTTTTAGGTCCTCTACAGGTTTACCATACAATTGTTTTACTTCTTTAGCTAATTGAATAAAGGTTTGATCTAAGGTGATTTTTTCTTCTTCTGTTTTGTTTGACAACTCTTCCATTACATCTGCAAGCATGTGCCGTTCCATCCACTCTTTTTGTATATTTTCCGTTTGTATACCATGTATAAGACTGAATAATATGGCGCTGTCTACTTCCCCTTCCTTCTCCAATAACTTTATAACTCTCTTAATTGCAGTGATAGATTGTTCAATTCGTTCTTTATCTTTTTCTAATGCTTGTAAATGTAGGGTTAACGTTTCATTTAAATCAACAGAAAAACTCGATTCCTTTAACAAGTTAGTGATTTTATCCAAGCTATACCCTAGGAACTTTAGACTGATGATTTTCTGTAAGGTTAAAATATCTTGATGATCGTAAATGCGGTGGCCCGACGTTGGATGCTTTTCTGGTTGTAGAAGACCTATTTCATCATAGTAATGTAAGGTACGAATTGATATTCCTGTTTTTTCTGAAAACTCCCCAATCGAATACTTGTTATTCCCTTTCATGAACATTCCTCCCATAAAAAGTATATGTTCATTATAAAGCCTTACGTAACTGGAGGTTCAAGATGGAATTTAGAAAAAACAAAAGCTTTAGAACAAAGTTTGATAAATTATATGGTGTATACGACATACCAATTACAGGAAATTAACTTAACACTCTCATCCTTTTTTTCAATCAATCCTACGTTTTCTATAAATAACTACTGTAGTAACTATTGATATAGCTGCCCACACCAGGAGTATAAGCATATTTCCAATAATTCCACTAAAGCCTTCTCCCTTGCTTAAGCCGACCCAAATGGTATTTAGCTGCTCATTTGGTAAATAATCGATAATCTTTAAGAAAGTTTCATTTTCCACCATTGATTTAAACATAGAGCTCATGCCAAAGACTACTAATACAGGCATTCCAATAATACTTGTTTCCATTACGGTTCTTGATATTAAGCCAAGAATGGTTCCAGTAGCAATATAAAAAACCAAACCCAATAATACACTTACTGCGAATAATAGGGGTGATGGGACTTTGAAGTCTGATAAAAAGATGGAACCAATAATCACAACAATTGTCATGACAGCAGATAATGCACTTTTTCCTACGAAAATCTCAACTGTACTAGCAGGAGATAGCAACAATCCTCTTAATGTATTTTTCTCTTTTTCCTCTGCAACCATTGCAGCTTGGATAAAAGCACCTGCAATGACAAGAGCAAGATTAATTGGATAGGTGCTAAAGATGCCATCTTCTTCACCCATACGACCTAACCATGCAGCAAAAACTAAAGGGATTGCCAATGTAAAGATGATGTAGGAATTTCTTTGCAGGTCTTTCCAATCCTTAATAAATATGGCATTTACTCGTTTAAATGAAAAAGTCATTATAAGTTCCTCCCTGTTAATTGTACGAAAATGTCTCCAAGTGTCGGCTCATTGGAATGAATGGTTAAAATCTGTCCATCTTTCATATATTGATAGATTTCCTTTGCCCCTTCTTCACCTTTATCAACTACAACTGTACGATTTCCTTTTAATAAAAGCGAAATCGTTGTATTTTCTTGTTGTGCTCTTACATTTCGGGGTGTGTCCAGTAGCATGATCTCACCGTTATTCAAGAACGCAATGCGATCACAAAGGTCTTCTGCTTCTTGCATGTCATGGGTTGTTAAAAAAATGGTTGTTCCTTCTTGATTCAATTTCTTTAGGCCCGCATGAATATGCTTTGTATTGACTGGATCTAAGGCAGAGGTTGGTTCATCTAAAAAGAGAAGATCAGGTTTATGTAGGATGGCTCTTGCCAATGTAACCCGCTGCTTCATCCCTTTTGATAGTTTTTGAACTGGTTTCTTCTTATCTTGTATTAGATTAACAGATTCAAGAACCTCATTGATTCTACTTTTGTCCACATCATATAAATCACAATATAAGGCAAGGTTATCGTAGATACTAAGTCGTTCGTAAAGGCCACTATTATCTGTTAAGATTCCGATTCTCCTCATATAAGTAGGATCTTTTAATTTATGGATAGGTTGACCAAACACTATAACCTCTCCAGCTGTTGGATGAAGTTGGGCTGTTAAAATTTTGATCGTTGTCGTTTTACCGGAACCACTTGGTCCTAAAAAACCAATGGTTTCTCCTTTTTTTACTTGAAAATTTACATTTTTTAATGCCATCTTGTTTTCAAATGATTTAACAAGTTCTCGAACTTCGATAACATTTTCCATTTACATTACCCCTTTTCACGTTTTCGTTTTCTTGATTTAAGTTTAGTTGCAAAATCAGTGAAACGCAGTAATATCAAGGCGAAGGGAGTATATAAACGGTTGAATGGCACCAATTTTAGGGTGAGTGGAGCATTTTTTTGACTAAAAAATGCTCTTTTAGATGTGAACAAATTCTCAAATTCCGAGGATCACTTTTAACTCATTTAATTTTCCTTTGGATAATGGAACAGGGCTTTTCTTGGAATCTTCAAGAATGAGACTATAGCTATTTCTAGTCCAAGTGATTACTTCCCGTACTTTTTGTAAATTGACAATATAGGATCGATGACAGCGAAAAAAGCCAAATGGTCGTAATCGTTCCGATAGGTCATTCAAAGTAATGGAACAAGGAAAGACTTCTCCATTTACATGTAGGTGGGAGATTCCTTCATTACTCTCAACGAAGACAATCTCCGTGGGATCAAATAGGATCATTTTATCTTCGACTTTTGCCGGAATTTTTTCAATCCGTAATGGTCTATGAATGATAGTAACTTCCTCTTCTGCAGTTGAATTTTCTATTTCTTCATTCAAGATTGTTGGTGGCGAATTTATCACCTGTTCATCTATTGATACGGGATGCAAATTACCCTTTTCCTCATCCACAACATCAATTTTCTTTAAGCCTTCCTCATTCAGACGGTAAACAGTATTTGTCATTGAAATAGCACTTTCAAAGTTGTTTGTAGTAATGAGAACGGCTTTTCCTTGTCCTTTAAAGTCTTCTAATACTCTTTGCATAATGATTTTACTTTCGATATCAATATTTTGATCAGGTTCCTCCATAATGAGCAGGCCCGGCAGATGCAAAATTGCCCTAGCAAGCTGTAATCGTTTCTTTTCTGAATATGTAAGTTTACTAATTTTTGATTTCACTTTTTCAACTAAACCTACTTTTTGAAGGAGTGAATTAATCTCTTCGTCCACATCATATAACCTTTTATAAAAATTAAGGTACTCCTTCGGTGTCAGTCGTTCATACATCGCTTCATCCAATAAAAATAACCCTACACGGTTAGATAGGCTTTTAAAATGGTGGTTTATAGGCAAGCCTTCCAGCAATACTTCCCCGTTTGAAATGGGTGTCTTGCCAATTATCATCATGATTAACTGTTTTCCAACTTCGTGATTGCACTGAATCGCTACAATCTCTTCTTTATGAATATCTAAATCTATCTTTGGAAATACAATCGTATTTCCTTTACTTTTTTCAATTTGTTTTATTTGCAATAAGCACATGTTGATTAAAAACCTCAGGTCGGAAAATTTCCATTTTTTAATTCTGCTGCTTTTTTAACATATATCGGAAGTTTCTTGACTATTTGTCTGATTGTTCAGTAACTTCGATATATAAAAGAAACCGTAAAAAGAAATACCAAAAGTCCCCCAACTCAAAATTTGTCTTAGTATTATTGATTTATCAAATGAATTTACACCATATTTAAGTATAAGTGCAATTTTCAATGAAGATAAAAGTATTTCTCTAAAAGCAAAACCGAAAGTTATTAATTTATAAATAAATAATATCTTCTTTTGATAGAACAAACTTTTCATTTTTGTCCGATTGTGTCCTTGCATTTCTACTAAATCTAGCGAGAAGAATAGAAACAAAGGTTTATTAACGACAATAGTAACAATAAAAATAAGAGCTAATATGTAAGAATAAAATACATCATTCCATAACATCTGGATTGCTGACCCCGCAAGTACATCAACAAGTGTTCCAATTAATAAATTTAAAACCATAAAAATTCCAAATAAATTTACTCTTTTAAGTAAAATGAAGCGAACGATGCTGTATAAAATTCCCGGCAATGTAGAAACTAGCATGGCATAATATTCACCTATATGATTCTTTCCATAATTCCAAATAACAATTGGAAATATCAAATAACAAATAATATCCCAGATCACAATACGTTTACTCAATGGTAACCTCTCCAGTCCTATATTTTTTATCTTTATTTTACATTTTACACAATTATCAGCCTCTTTTGGAAGTCGCTTTATAATTAAATTTGGATTTAATTGTTATTTACAGGGAGAACGCGAAGCAAATATTGTTACAATGGTCACGGTTTTCTTCCCCCTAGCCAAGGTGACACTGGCTCTAATAAAGAAATTGAAGCGGGCCCATAGCAAAGCCGCCTCTACGTTTATAGGTTCGGTATAGCCGGAAGCAGTCCGATAGCAAGGCAACTCTGGGTGCTATGGGACCTAATGAAGTTGAAGCGGACCGATAGCATGCCCGCCTCTACATTTAAGGGTTCGGTACAGCCCGAAGCAGTCCGATAACAGGGCAACTTTGGGTGCTATGGGACCTAATAAAGTTAAAGCGGGCCCATGGCAAGGCCGCCTCTACGTTTATGGGTTCGGTACAGCCCGAAGCAGTCCGATAGCAAGGCAACTTTGGGTGCTATGGGACCTAATAAAGTTAAAGCGGGCCCATGGCAAGGCCGCCTCTACGTTTATGGGTTCGGTACAGCCCGAAGCAGTCCGATAGCAAGGCAACTTTGGGTGCTATGGGACCTAATGAAGTTGAAGCGGACCCATAGCATGCCCGCCTCTACGTTTATGGGTTCGGTACAGCCCGAAGCAGTCCGATAACAGGGCAACTTTGGGTGCTATGGGACCTAATGAGGTTGAAGCGGCCGATAACTAAGCCGCCTCCGAGTTTATGGGATCGGATTAGCCGGAAGCGATCCGATAAAAGTGTAGATCAAGCAGCTATGATACCTAAAGCGGGACAACTTTATTATTATTCTTATATAACCTTACTCTCGTTAACTACTACTTCTTCTTTTTCTTTCATACGTCTAAAGATGGTTGCCAAAATGGGACCTGAAATATTATGCCATACACTAAAGATTGCACTTGGTACTGCTGCTAAAGGTGAAAAATGAGCAGATGCAAGGGCAACTCCTAATCCAGAATTTTGCATACCAACTTCGATTGCGATTGCTTTCTTCTTTGATAAATTCATTTTGAATAATTTTCCTAATAGGTAACCTAACAAATAACCGAGTGTGTTGTGCAAAATAACAACAGCAAAAATTAACAATCCTGTTTCTGCAATTTTCGCTTGGCTTCCGGCAACTACTGCAGATACAATTGCTACGATTGCAACTACTGAAATCAACGGTAAAACTTTTACACTTGCTTGTGCAGGTTTTTTAAATAATTTTTGAACGATGATTCCCAGTATAATCGGAATAAGGACAACTTGTACAATCGAAATGAATAACGAACTTGGCGCTATATCAACCCATTCACTAGCAAATAATAAAATAAGTGCTGGTGTAACAAAAGGTGCCAGAAGAGTTGTAATAGACGTAATAGTTACAGAAAGTGCTACATCTCCCTTGGACAAAAATGTCATAACGTTCGATGAAGTTCCTCCCGGGCAAGATCCAACTAATATAACTCCTATTGCAACCTCCGGCGGTAAATTAAGTCCTTTTGCCAAAAGATAAGCAAGACTAGGCATAATAACAAACTGACCAACTACTCCAATAGCCACATCTTTTGGTCTCGTTAATACCTCTTTAAAATCATCTACTGTAATGGTTAAACCCATCCCAAACATAACAATGCCTAGCAAAATAGTAATATATTCACCAATCCAAGAAAATGTATTTGGTGACAAGAAAGCAAATGTCGCAAAGATTAGTACCCAAATAGCAAATGTACTACTAACAAACTGACTAAAACGTTCTAATGTTCTCATATTTTGATCCTCTCTAAAATTAATTTAATGTTCTAAATTATATACTCATAACTAAAAATAAACAATAGTTAGATAATTTGGAGTTTTAGAGCTTTAGACGTTCTATTAAGAATATCTAAGTTTTTATCAATAAAAAAAGAGAACCCTATATAGTTGGTTCTCTCCTGTTGCATTAAAGATAATCAATATAAGCGGATAATTTCCGGTTAACCAGCAAAATGGAGCCCGGTTCGTGGGATTTAAGCGGAGGTTTTCCGATTAAGCAAAGCAAAATCACTCATTTTCACGTTTTTCGCGTTAATAGGCGGAATTTTTCCGTTTATTTAAGGTATTTTAGGTGCAATTTCTCAATTAAGGGAAATTTCTCCGCTTATCAAAATCGATTTTGCGTCTAATGAATTACTCGTACAACTTCTCCTTTAATTAAAGAAAGATTACGATGGGTCTTCAAAATTTATATCAATCGTTGTCCCGTGACCAATCTCACTGCTAATCGTAAGCTCTCCCTTATGTTCCTGAATGATATCTTTAGCTATGGCCATCCCTAGTCCAGAACCTTTATGTGCATCTCCGGTGTTCGTTCCTCGATAGTAACGGTCAAAAATTTTATCGAGTTCTTTTCTCTCTATACCTTTACCATTATCTTTAATTGTTAGATGTGTACGTTCTTTTTTCTCTATCATCACATCTATTTGTACATTTTCATCATTATGAACAATTGCATTATAAATTAAATTATTGATTGCTCTTCGAAATAGAATTTCATCAATTGCTACAGGAATTTGCTCTTGATTTGCATGAAATACAATATTACGATTAGAATATTTAGGATCGTTTAATATATCAATCACAATATTTCTTAAAAAAGCAACAATATTAACTGTTTTTTTGTTTAACGATAGTGCTTTATTTTTCAACCTTGTGGTTAAATTTAAATCTTCTATAACCTCTTTTATATATAATGACTTTTGTTCAATAATTCCAGCGTACTCCCTTATTTCTTCTATAGAAAAATGATAATCTTGATCTTTAATCAATTCAGCATATCCTTGTATGGATGCTAGTGGTGTTTTTATATCATGAGAGATATTTCCAATCCAATCTTCTCTCATGATCTCCAATTTCTTTCTTTCCTTTTCATTGGCTGTTAGCTGATCGGATAAAAAGTTGACATTATGAAAGACATCTTTATAAACTCCTTTAGGCTCATAATTGACAGCGTAATCTTTATTTGCCAATCTTTTGATTCCATTTATGAGTGTTTGTAGAGGCTGTGTAAGACGTTTACTAAAAAAGTAACCAATTAGCAAGGCGATGAAAATGTCTATAATAAAAACAATTCCGACAACCTTAACAACTTGATAGATGTTTCGATTATCATACGAAATAAAATAGCGATTTAAACTAGGGTTCTCTATCCCGATAAAATAACTGTAATTAATGGATTTTTCCTTTTTCCCACCAACAAAAACCGTTGTGTCTGCATTAACTTCCTTGTATTTATACGTTTGAACTATTTCTGAAGGCGTATAATTTTTTTTAATGCCCTTAGGCGTTCTATAGTTATAAATGACCTTACCATGTTCGTCCAAAACTTGGATCCATGCATTTTCTTCAATCAACGCTTTTTTTCCTGATTTGCTAATAGTCACATGATTATTTACTATATTAATTTTATCTTGAAATTGTCTTGTAAAACGTTCGGGAGATGTTTCGTTTCCTTGAAATAATGGTATATTAAAAACAGACTGGGCTATTAATAAAGCAAATATAATAAAAATGTTTACGAAAACAACTAGAATAACGACTAAGACGATGGAAAATATATATCTTCCAGTCAACTTCCACTTCACACTTATTCATCCTCTACAGTGAATTTATAGCCCAAGCCTTTTATCGTAATTAAAAAATTAGGGCGAGAGGGATCTGCTTCAATTTTTTCTCGCAGCCGCCGTATATGAACCATTACCGTATTGTCAGAGCCAAAATTGTCCTCACCCCATACTGTATCATAAAGCCGTTCCTTGCTAATCACCTTATTAATATTTTGGAGGAAGTACTTCATTAATCCAAGTTCCTTTGGCTTTAATTCAATGATTTCCCCATTCTTTAAAATTTGCGCTTTTTGCTCGTTTAATTCAAAGGGGCCAGCTTTTATAATGGAATCTGTTATTATATCCACCTGCATATAATCTGCCCTTCGCAGCTGTGCTTTTACCCGATAAGCAACCTCTTTAGGACTAAATGGCTTTGTAATATAATCATCTCCCCCTATGGCAAAGCCCAAAATTTTATCAATTTCTTCTGTTTTCGCTGATAAAAATAAAATTGGCACATTCGAGATATTTCTTATTTGTTTACATACATCATACCCTTCGCCATCTGGTAACATAATGTCTAATAAAACAAGATCCGGTTGTGTTCGTCGGAATTCAGCAATGCCTTCTTTCGCAGTGGTAGACGTCACTACATAGTTAATTCCCTCTTTTACTAGAACCGTTTTAATAAGTCTTAAAATATCTTCTTCATCATCGATAATTAAAACAGTTTTGTTACTTAGCGACATTCATAAATACCTCCATAACTTTTTCTTTATTATAAAGGAAATAATCCGAGACCCATAATACTAAAAAGCAAAAAAGAACCCTTTTTTCAAAGGATTCTTTTCTCATTATTCCAACATTTTAGCTACTTTTTCAGGTAATTCCTCAGCAGTCACTTCCTGATATGATGTAACACCTTTTCCATCTTTCACAAACAGAAGTAAATACGCATTTTCGCGAAGCTGCTTGTCAGCAGAAAATGTGAATGTTTTTTGGTTGCCATCTTTATCAAAAGCCGGTAATTTATATTCATATCTTTTATAAATCGTTCCATCACTCATTTTGTCTTCCATTTTAGTTCCTTTTCCTTTTATTTGTGTGTAATATTCATCAGCACCAAATCGATTAAGATTTACATTTTGCATAAAAATTGCACCAGCAACTAAAATCACTAATACTATTCCAATCACTATCATTGACTTTTTCATTCATATACCCCTCACTCTATTTTCGTTTTGTCAAAACTTTTATATAAAATAGGCTATAAACTACCTTAATAGAGGGATTTTTGAGCAAAAAAATTGCCACCCCCCTAAATCTAAGGATAATTGAGGTTACCACACACCCAACAACCTTAGAAAAGGAAGTGACAAGTTGTACCCTCAAATTATAACCTATTTACTAACTTTTATAAAATTCCAAGAACAAATAATTCGAACATTACTCACCCTACTTATTGGGAAGAGTATGTTTGATAAACCGAAAGATCAGCAGCCTGTTAACAAACCTTATCGAAAACTACAAGTTGATGATCTTCCCATTATCGAAATCCCAGAAAAGCTGAATTATCGAAATCTCCTAACGGAGTACCAAGAGAAGCATGGGAAATCTCTTAAACCCGTTCGAAGACACAAGAACGCAAAAGTGTCGGTACCTAAAGGAATGAAATGTCCTAAGTGTGGTGCACCATCTGATTATCTTTATGCCAATAATGGTGATAAGGGACAGTATCAATGCAAGGTATGTTCTTGCCTTTTCAGCGATAAGAATCGTTTTTCGAAAGAGGCCATTTTGAAATGTCCTCATTGTTCTAAAACACTCGATAAGATCAAGGAGCGAAAAGATTTCGATGTGTTTAAGTGTAAAAACGACGACTGTCCGTATTATCAAAAGAAATTAAACGGTATGTCTTCCAAAGAAAAGAAACAGTTTAAAAAGGATCCCCAGTCGTTTAAGTTAAGGTATATTTTTCGCCAATTCCACATTGATTTTCAACCATTATCCAAGAATTCACCGGAGTTGCCAGTTGTTGATCTGTCTAGAATCTATGCTTCTCCGCATACGTTAGGTTTGATATTGACCTACCATGTGAATTACGGTCTTTCCGCAAGAAGGACCGCTGCCCTTATGCAGGATGTTCACGGTGTAGCTATTTCTCATCAGACGATATTGAACTACGAAAATAGTGTGGCTCTTTTACTTAAACCTTACGTGGATCACTATCCTTATGAGCTTTCAGATCAATTCTGTGGTGACGAAACCTATATCCGGGTCAATGGAAAATGGCATTATCTCTTTTTCTTCTTTGACGCGGTGAAAAAGATCGTCCTTTCGTACCGAGTGTCGCCTAATCGTGATACAGCATCCGCCATTCAAGCGATAAACGACGTCCTACTGAAGATGGAAGAGATCCCTGAAAACCTTACATTCGTAGTAGATGGAAATCCAATCTATCTTCTAGCCCAGCATTTCTTCGCTCAGAATGATATTTCTTTCGATGTGAAGCAAGTAATCGGGCTGACAAATGAAGATCCCATCTCAACCGAATACAGACCGTTAAAACAGATTATCGAAAGACTGAATCGCACATTTAAAGGAAATTATCGCTCTACACAAGGATTTGGATCGGATCATGGATCTGTTTCTTTTGTCACCTTGTTTGCGGCGTATTTTAACTTTCTACGACCACATGCATCCCTAGAGGGCAAGGTACCCGTTGTGAATCCAAAGTTATCAGGACTTCCTACCATGCCTGCGCGTTGGACAAAGCTCATCGAGTTAGCTCAACGATGGATAGTCGAACAAAGATCCGCCTAACTTTTTGTTTAGCAGAGCCCTTGGACCATTTAGCAATCGGCGGAGCGAACTCTTGACAAACCGAACTTGCCAATGGTTTAAAATGAAAATACCAAGGGCTTATTTGGTATGCCTTCTTTTTGTCCCCTTCGCCCTTGTTAACCTTGGATCAAACCATTGGCGTGTTTGTCAAGAGCGATTGCGGGAGCTCCCCACCTAATAAATGGAAAGTAACCTAAACAACTATTTAGTTTTCATAGAACTTTTTACAATACCCTGGCCCGATTAAAGAAAAGGCGCACTGCCTGAATAAGTGCGCCCTATTCTTGAATAGCTTTTTTCTATTTGTTTACAGGTGGAAAAGAATATTGACGAGCTTTCCGAATGGGTCTCTTACATAAAAGCGCCGAACTCCCCAAGGTTCCTCAACGGGTCCATACTCAATTGGAATCTTCGCTTCTTTTACGCGTGTTAGCACCTCATCAAGATCATCAACTTCAATTGACAAGTCAGGCGCTGGAGTCCCGGAACCTCCCTCTGAAAGGAAACTGATTTGAGTGTCCATTTTCTCATGTGAACCATAGGTGGCAATAAATCCGTGATTCATTAATTGATCAAGTCCTAGTATTTCCCCATAGAAGTACCTTGCCTTGGAAATGTCCTGCGTCTCAATATTGGTAACAATTCGCTTGACCTTCACTCTACATCCTCCTCGTACTAAAATAAAACGTTCTCAGATTGTCCTTTCTTCCACAAAATGGCCCGATTGTTGAACATGCAGGGAACGAAGTGCCATTAGATTTTTTTATAAACCTCCCCGTAAGCAAATTTTAGCTGTTCACGTAGTTCTTTATTTTCTTCATCCAATTTCTTAATTTTCCGTTTTAAAGATGCTATAATGGCATCTTTATTATTTTCATCCACCTCACGTTTTACCTGTTTTGGGGTTGGAACTTGAGCCTGTTGCTCTCGTAATGATTCAATTCCTTTTCGAATTTCTGGATTGTTATATAATGTAGCTTTGCTAATTCCTGCTTCTTCTGCAACACTATTAAAGTTAATGTTACCATTGGCTCGTATGAGCCTTTGAATCGCATTATCAACTTTTTTACGAGTATTCACTTTTCTTTCTTGATGAAGCAGTTTTAAATGCTCTCTACGATCATATTTAGTCATTTGTAGACACCTTGCTTTCGTTTCATCCGTTCTAATCGCCCAAAGATAATATTACCTTGTTTAATCGTGTTGTATATGTCTTGTAATCTTTCAAGGTTTTTCCGATTTTTCTCTAGGATTTCTTCTCGACCATATTGCTGGGCAACTTCAATCATTTTAGATGTTGATTGAATATGAATCTCGTATTTGGCTGCGTCCATTTCTGACAAACCTACAGCTAAGTCCTTGCATGGCTTACCACCGTTACAAGTTAAGCAAGGAGGTTCCTCTGCATAAGGGCAGTTTCCGTTCAATCTTGCTCGACAAGACCCGTAAGGGTTATCAATGGCAGTTAGCTTATGGTCACACCATAACATTTCTAGAACGTCTTGTGAGATTCCTTCAGTTTCAGATATGTTATATACTTTTCCATTAAAATCAAAACTGAATATTCCCTGATTAACGGCCTCTTCAAAAGCTTTCCTCTTTGTATTGTCCAGTAATCGTGCGTACCTCATTGTCATTTCTGGAGAAGCATGTGCTAAAAGTTCCTGAACGGTAAGAATATCTGCACCCCCATTTATCATTTTAACGGCAAAAGTATGTCGAAATTGATGTGTTTTAAAATGAAAGATCTTACCGTTCTCGTCTATAATTTTTCGTTCGTGAGCGAGAGAGTTTAACTTTGAGCGAATCCAATCTTGCGTATAAGGCTTTCCTTTTCTAGAACCAGAATACCTAACAAATATGTAGTTGTCAGGATTATTTTCTTGGTTACTTTTTTCTTTAGAAGCTGTTATTAATACTGCTAAGAGATCAGCTAATTCATTATCAATGGGTATTGAATGTCCTTGCACATATGTTTTCTTGATATCAGCGACTATTTGATACTTATCATTTAATTTAACTAAGCAATCTTGCTTCAAGCCTAATATATCTGATATTCGAAGTCCTGTCTTGAATGCTACCCAAATAATAGGTTGAACTTCTGGATGAAGATATTTAAGGTTTTCAAACAATTGTTCTAAAACGTAATCAGGAATATAATCTACTTGATCATATGGCTTTTTCTTTAACGTTGGTTTACCGCTCTGAAAAATCAATGTTTTCACACTTCTTTTTGGCGCAACCTCATATTCAAACAATTGTAAATCCTCTAGAAACTTTTGTACCATCCTTATCGACACATAGATATAAGATTCCGGGTTTAAATTTTTTCTGCTTTGATTTTTTGTAGTATAAATATTTAACCATTCAATATATTTTTCGATATGTACTCTAGATAAATCATTAAGATCATTCCAGTTAGGTTCAAGTGAGGTCATGTAATTAATAAAATTCACAATAAATTTCATGTAATTCATTGCAGTACTCCATGAAAAGTTATGTTTGGCAAGTAAACGTTGTTTGAAATACTTCTTTGTTTCCCGTTTTATATGCTCATTTTTAATTTTTGAGAAATCAATATGATATCCTTGGTAAGACTGGTTGTAGTCAATAAGATATTTTTTATATAAAATTCTAACATCCCATCTATCCTTTTCCCATTCTTCACGAACATCTAAAAGGGTTGATAGACTATTAAATATTAAATTAAGAAAATTAACTATAGGGGTTTTATGTGTATATTCTTTTCCGTTTGTCTTATAACATTTTTCTACCTTTTGTCCAGTATTCTTCAGCCAAGACATCCATTTATCGTTAGCTTCCTTTAAATTTAAATCAAAAAGGATTTTAGATTGGGGTAATGTTTATTGATGAATATTGCTAACTTTTTCAGATAATTATCGAAAGTGCCGAATGCATTAGCGAGAGTCCATTCATCATTAAATAACTTATGATAAAATACATACTTGATTTCTAGATTAACTGAGTAGGAGATAAAATTAAATTCAATGTTAATTTTAGTTTTCTTCTTATTTTTAGTATATTGTTCCTTAAAGTTATTAATCGTTCCAAAATAGTTGATATTCCATGAATTGTTAACTAAGAAATAAGTATTATTAACTCTTTTTTCTGTAAAAGAACCGTCTTCTTTTACTCTATAGCCCCTAAATGAACTTGGACAGTAAGAGTAATAAATATTATACTACTTAATGTACCAAGGAGGCTGACATAATGAAACGAACAAAACACTCAAAAGATTTTAAATTACAAGTCGTAAAAGAAGCCACTGAGACAGACAATAATTCGTTAGTAGCACGTCGATACGAACTGAATCCGAACATGGTAAGTCGTTGGATTCGTGAATATAAAGATGGCAAATACGGTGAAGTAGATGTTACTGTGCTGCCAGATATTGATTCTAAAGAGTTATCCGAGGAAAATGAAAAGCTAAAAATAATATTAGGTGAAAAAGACCTTGAAATCGCCATTCTACGAGATCTTATAAAAAAGAAAAACCCTCACTTGCTGAAAAACTTGAAGTAGCCGATAGTTGGATTCAAAAAGGCTACCCGATCAAAAAAGTGCTGAAAATCATTGGTATTTCTCGATCCACATACTATTATCAAAAGAACTATCGTGTGGAAGAGAAGAAAGTAAGTGAGGGACGGCCAGCACCCGGTTATTCCATCAAAGAGGACGGCCAAAAGGTATCTGACGAACAAATCAAAGAATACCTACTTGAAGAAATTGCAGGCGATGGCTTCAACTATGGCTATCGTAAATTAACAAAATTACTTCGTCGAAAATACCATCTTATCATTAACAAGAAAAAAGTTTACCGGTTGTGCAAAGAACTTGATATTTTACGCCCGCAACGGCAAAAGAAAGTCTCATACCCTAGAAAACTAGCACGAAATCGGACGATTAAAAGTTCGAACAAATTATGGGAAATTGACATTAAATATGGCTACATCGAAGGTGAAGACCGATTCTTCTTTGTATTGTCCATCATCGATGTTTATGATCGTAGTATTGTCGAATACTATATGGGATTAAGCTGCACAGCAAAAGACCTAAAACAAACTCTTTTGCGGGCATTATTCAAGCGCCAGCAGATAAATGAAAGGGAAAAACCTGTGATTCGCACAGACAATGGGCCACAGTTTATCTCCCATACCTTTGAAGAATTTTGTAAAAAATATACACTAGAACATGAAAGAATTCCACCAAAAACGCCAAATATGAATGCTCACATTGAGTCTTTTCATAGAATTTTTGAAGATGATTGTTTATCAAGATGGCAATTTGAAACGTATGCACAAGCCTATGAATCAGTCGCAGAGTTTATGGTGTTTTATAACGAAAGACGCATGCATTCTAGTATTTTAGACTTATCGCCAAATGAGTTTTATGAAAAGCAACAATGTGAAAACGTGAAAATCAAAGAGGTACGGGTTTAATCGCCCCTTCCATTTTTTTCTTCCTTTTGTCCCAAAAATTATTTCAGCCATTTCTGGAATGGAATCAAGGGCGACGATAGTCGGGCGTAGCCTTTACCCTTGAAGGAATGGAAGCAATGGCTATGATCTCAAAAGGACAAAAGGAAACGAAAAAGAATGTAGTTTTAAGATAAAGTGAGATTAAGAGAAATACTGTCCAAAATTCGGGGGTTAATCCGAAAAGTTAGTTACTACGGTAATAGTAAGATTCACTGTTTTCTCTGTCTTTTTTGCTTTCGTTTGTTGTAACGGAGTTACTTTGCTACTTGAATATGGATTCCTTAACCAACCCATAAACTCTGCTAAATCCCTTATATTAATATCTTTATAATCCTTTTTTACTTCTTCCAAATAGTCAAAATACTGCTTTAGGGCATAACAATATGTTTTTAGGGTATTGCTGCTTTTTTTAGTTGCATCTAAATACTTCAAATACTTCGTAACTGGAGCTACAGGTAATCCCCCCTTCATCAAGGAGCATATACCTTTTCTTATTACCATCAAGTAATACTTCCTGTACTTTCATAACCAATCCTCCACCTTAAAACTTTAGATCATAAAATAAACATATTATACTAGAACTTCTAAGTGTAGTTTATAATTCTAATAGGTATTAAAAAAGAGGATATTAGCTCTTATATTGAACTAACTATCCTCTAATAATCATAGTACAGTTAAGTATTTAAACGACTTTATTGTCAATAAACAACAATTATTCAACTGCTAAAATGTCCTTCCCTCCCCCTCACTCCCCTCAAACCCTTGCGGCTCTAAGCCCCACCGCTCTTATCTCGCCTTTTTCTTCATTCCATTATGTTATAAAGTTCTTCCCCAAAACCCCCATTTTCGTCCTCTTTTTTCCGCCCTGGCTTGTATCGAATATTCGGACAATGTTATTAAGTTGGTACCGATAATGGAGGAAAGATGGAAAAATGATTGGAAAACCCATGAAAGAGAACTGAAACCCTACGGGTTTATACAGTGAGGAAAACAACATATTAGAAGAAAGAAAGGAATGAGAAAAGATGGCTGGAACCCTTATTGGACAAGGGATTGAAGGGATATTGGACATAAAGAAACGGGACGAAGTCCTACTGGACCCGCCCCGAATTGATATAGATTTTTGATTAAAAAAACCGATTGAGTAACGATTGATTACATAATAGACTGCCCGCTGCTCTTTCCGCTTCCTTTGCCGTTTGGATACCAACTATAAAGCATTGGGAAGAACTTTTTAGCATGGGGAAGAGGAAAGTAACAGCTATATATAATAGAAGAAAGAATATGGAGGTAAAAATGAAACCCCGATTCTAGTCCATCTCTCATTTAAAATACTTCATTTTATAAGCAGCCTTCCACAAAATGTAGTTCCTTTCCTATGAAAATTCCCCTTACTCTTTTACAGCAGGTGGTCCAAATACTCCTAGCTGAAGATCTCGAAACGCCTCCTGGATTTCTTCTGCTGTATTCATTACAAATGGCCCACCAAATGCAATTTCTTCCCGAATTGGAACGCCTGAATATATCAACACTTTAGAACGAGTTTTTGCTTTTATTTTTAATTCACTTTGGTTAGACTCGGAGCCCCCTTCATTAAAGGATAAGGTAGCCGCTCCTGTTTTAGCTATCTTTGTCTTACTTTCTCCGAATTCCATCTCTCCTGCCAACATGTACAAGAATGAATTATGATTCTCAGGTAAAATATGTGTATACTCTGTTCCTTCACGAAGGATAATTTCTGCCATCGTAATAGGTACCAAACTATTCATTGGTCCTTTTACTCCTGCAATATCACCTGAATAAACTCGAATCGAACCACCTTCAAAGTTCACTACAGGAGCATCTTCAACATAGATGTTTTGATAAGCTGTTTCTGTACGCTTCAAACTTTTTGGAAGGTTTAGCCATACCTGTAATGTATGAATCAAGTCATCATCATAAGCCTCTTCCGCATGTCTAGCTGCCCATCCAGCATTCATATATTGAACATCACCAGCATTTAAAAGGCTATAGCCGCCCGCATTATCTATATGTTCAAGCCTTCCATCAACAACATACGTTACAGTTTGAAAGCCTCGGTGAGGATGATCGGCGAAGACTCCACGCTTATACCAGTCTTCAGCCATAAGAATAAAGGGAGAAAATTCTTGATTCCTCTCAGGATTAAGAATAACTCCTTGTTGGACATGTGGATAACCATTTTTATTATATGTTGGATACCAAAAATCTTTTATATCTCTATGAAATATTGATTCATTAGACATTTCAAGTCCTCCTTTTTTGGATCTATTACACCGTGTGATTAAACATATTGATAAGCTAATTTCTCTGCTGTTTCAGTTACTTTACGCATTCCATTTTCAATGATTTCCTCTGCTTTATCGGGACTTGCATTATGTCCCTCAATAACAACCTCTTCAGTAACTTCCATACCAAACATTCCAGCAAATATGCTTCTCATATAATTCACTGCATGTTCCATATTTTGCATTTCCGGTGAAGAATAATACCCACCTCTTGCATTCATTAGAATAATCTTTTTCTCTGGCATTAAGTAGACCGGCGAACCATCTGGACCGTATTTGAATGTATAACCCGCTTCATCAATGTAGTCAATAAATGTATGAAGTTTAGCAGGAACTGTTAAGTTCCACAACGGGAAAACAAATACAACTACATCTGCTGTAGCAAATACATCTTTCGCTTTTTGTTTTGCAGCTAGAAGGCGTTGTTCTAATTCCGATAGTTCTTCGCCACTTTGTAATTTACCGAAAGCATTGAACAATTCCTGCCCAAAGTAAGGCATATCTTCTTCAAAAACATCATAGACAGTTACATTAAGATTTTTTGCATCATTTATAGACTCCATAAAGGTTTCATACATTTTACTAGATACACCCTCTGGGCGATTATTTGCTTTAACTACTAATAAATTCATTTAATAAATCCTCCTAAATTCCTGTTCCCACAATAAAAGGGAATTGATTTTACAACTATTGCATACACAACACTTGTTGTATAATCAAATTATAGATATGATCTGTTCACCCCTCAAGCAACAAAATCTTCACTTTGTTGCATAAGCCACAAATCACGAAATATGTCTTATCATTCTGGAATGGAGGTATTTTAATGACTGAGGAAAACACGGATTTGCGTTCAATTCGAACAAGAAAGTTTATTATTGATTCCTTTATAGAACTCTTGGAAAAAAAGGATTTCAACAGTATCACAATCAGTGATATTACAAAGGGAGCCATGATTAACCGGGCAACCTTTTATCGTCACTTTCTCGATAAATATGATTTGCTTGAAAAAGTGATAAAAGAAGATTTACTGGAGAATGTACTAAAGGAATTGTCGAATAATGAAGAGTTCAGCGAGGAAATGCTAAAGAGTTTGTTCTTATCTATTACTACATTCCATATGGGCTTATCAACCCGATGTCAAAGAAGTTATCATGATATGAGCGTGAATATCGAAGCCATTTTAAAAAAGGAGCTTGAACAGATTATTTTTCATTTACTATTAAAGAAATATAAGGATCAAGGTGATGAAAAGTTAAGAATGAACTCGACCATGTTAAGTTGGATGATTTACGGAGCTTCAATTGATTGGAAAGAGAACAGTAATAAATCACCTGAAGATTATTTTGAAGATGCAAGTTTGTCTATTAGGCAATTATTAAAGAATGAAATAGTATAAAGTTTCTTTAGTAAAAAGGCGTTACTCCAAGTGGATATAACGCTTTTTGCTCTTAATACAGCAATTTTTACAGTCTGGATAACAATTATATCGGATATTTGAAGCATTATTAGACCAGTAATTATTGAATCAAAAAGACTGGATCACTATTAGACCCAGCCTGGTTTCGTATTTATTTTACGATTGAAATAACTGATTGAATAAGACTGCCCGCTGCTCTTCCCACTTCCTTTACCGTTTGGATACCAACTATAAAGCAGTTGGGAAGAACTTTTTAGCATGGGAAAGAGGAAAATAACAGCTACATATATTAGAAGAAAGATAAGGAAGCAAGGGTAAAGCCTTAACTATTATTCTCCCGTTTCGGCAAATCGTTTAATTTTTTCACCAATTTCATCACGAACACGTTGGAAAACAGCCCATTTTTCTTCTTCCGTTCCTTCTGCTTTTGCAGGGTCATCAAATCCCCAATGTTCCCGTTTTACATTAGGCGGTGTAACAGGGCATTTATCTTTCGCATCACCACAAAGAGTAACAGCTAATTCAGCGTTGTTTAGTATTTCCGGTTGGATAATATCAGAAGTTTGGTTTGATATGTTAATTTCCACTTCATTCATTGCTTTAATCGC
This sequence comes from Heyndrickxia sp. FSL W8-0423, assembly GCF_038009395.1. NCBI lineage: Bacteria > Bacillati > Bacillota > Bacilli > Caryophanales > Bacillaceae > Heyndrickxia > Heyndrickxia sp. FSL W8-0423. The sequence continues at coordinate 696,676 of NZ_JBBPBE010000001.1, forward strand.
ATTCGAGTTCAGTCCATGTGCTTCAATTCCAGCACTCTTTACTTCCCATTCATCTTGATTTAAGTATTTTTTTGCCCATCCTTCAGCCATTTGGCTTCGGCAAGAATTCCCGGTACATAGAAAGTAGATTATTTTTTTAGCCATAACTCATTCTCCTTTAGAAAAATAGTAATGAAATAAAGAGTCCAATTAACGTAATAAATAGGATAGGTATCGTTAGGACAATACCGGTTTTAAAGTATGTTCCCCATGATATTTTCACACCTTTTTGTGATAAAACGTGAAGCCATACTAATGTGGCAAGTGAACCAATTGGAGTGATTTTGGGACCTAAATCCGATCCAATAACATTTGCATAAACAAGGCTTTCTCTTATTAAACCTGACGTATTAGTTTCCGAAATTGCTAAAGCATCAACCATTACAGTTGGCATATTATTCATAACCGCAGATAATATAGCTGCAAGAAAGCCCATTGAAACAGTAGCAATAAACAATCCTTCCTCAGCCACATTTTGAATCACACTTGCCAAGACGGACGTGAGCCCCGCATTCCCTAATCCATAAACAACTACATACATTCCAATCGAGAAGAACACAATATTCCAAGGGGCTCCTTTAATCGCCGCCTTCGTATTGACCGCTTCACTTCTTCTAGCCATTAGAATAAAGAGTATCGCAATAATCCCTGCCACAATGGATACAGGAATATTAATGAATTCGCTAGTAAAGTAACCAATTAGTAAAACTGCAAGAACAAACCATGAAAGGTTAAACAATTTTTGGTCTTTAATAGCTTCTTCTGGTTTTCTTAATTTAGATAGATCATATGTTTTAGGTATACTTTTTCTGAAATAAATAAGTAGAACTGCAATAGTTGCAATTAGTGAAAAAATGTTTGGAATAATCATTCTCGAAGCATACTCAAGAAACCCAATTCCAAAGAAATCAGCAGACACAATATTTACCAGGTTACTTACTACAAATGGTAGTGAAGTTGTATCGGCAATAAAGCCACTAGCCATAATAAACGGAAACACCATTTTTTCTTTAAAATTCAAGTTTCGAACCATGGCAAGTACAATTGGTGTTAATATTAATGCAGCCCCATCATTGGCGAATAGGGCAGCAACAATAGCACCTAAAATACTTACATAGGCAAACATTTTAATTCCATTTCCCTTTGCAATCCTCGCCATATGTAGAGCAGCCCACTCAAACAAACCAATTTGATCTAATATTAATGAGATAAGGATGATTGCAACAAACGATAATGTTGCGTTCCAAGTAATGTCTATCACTTCTAAAACATCACTAAAACCGACAACTCCTACTAAAAGGGCGATGATTGCCCCACCACAAGCGGACCAACCAATATTTAATCCTTTAGGCTGCCAAATTACTAGGACTAGAGTAGCTACAAAGATTATGATTGCAAGTATAAGCGTTGTTGACAAAATAATACCTCCAAATTTAACAACAAGAAATTCGTGTACCTTTTTCTTCAAGTGCTTTTAATTTATAATCTTGATTAGGTAGTTGATCAAGAATGGGTTTAATAAATTGATAATACTCGTTTCTTTTATTTACTGAATAAAATATCCATTGTCCTTTCCTTTCTTCCGTAACTAATCCTAAATCTTTCAATTTACGTAAATGTTGGCTGATAGATGGCTGACTAGATTGAAATATTTCAACAAATTCACAAACACAACAAGCCTGATTATCTATTAACTTCATCATTGTTAGCCTTGTTTTGTCGCCAAGCAATTTTAAAATTACAGCAGCATTCTCCATTTCGATGGTTGTTTGCAACACCTAATTCCCCCCTTGCAATTCTAAACCTATATAATCATATAACTATATACTTATATGTTCAAGTAAAAAAATATCAAACTCACTTTCCTTCCTCTTTTAAACCCTCATACGCATTTGTAAAACGTTCAAAAGAAATGTTCCCAAGTGTTTTTTTGTCTTTCTGAAATAGACGCTCAAACGTGATTTCCTTTGCCTTTTCTAAGGTGCATTTTCTACTACTCATAATTAATTTAAGATATGCTATGAAGTATTCTTTACTTAAATTACCACCATTATTAATAAGCATCAATATGACCTCCATAAAAGGGAAAGTTATTCAACTCCCCCTTCTGATTACACAATTTTAGCAGCATGAATTTGAACTACAAGAAGCGTTCGTTACTTTAAGATTCGTACTACATACACCCGTTTCAGGTAATTCTAACTCGACCTTCTCAGAGGCTCCATAATCTCCTGATAAATATGCCACTACAGACCGAACCTGCTCATATCCTGTCGCCATTAAAAATGTTGGTGCTCGACCATAACTTTTTGCTCCAACGATATAAAAATCTTTTTCGGGTTGCCGTAATTCCTTTTCCCCATGAGGACGTACCGTTCCACAACTATGAATATTCGGATCAATTAGTGGTGCAAGAGCCTTAACACTTTCTGTTGCTGTATCAATGCTGGTCCTTACTTCCCGAAGTATTGAAAAATCTGGACGGTTCCCAGTATTAACAATCATTTCATCTATATCTGAATAAGTTTTTAAGTCACCCTTAGTCTCCCCTACTAGCTCGATTTTTCCATTTTTACCTTTAACGTATTGAATCATAAAAGGAGTAATAACTTGAACTACGCCAGAATCCACTAATTTGTGTATACGACTTCCTAAATCACCTCTCGCCTCGAGAGCATCCAGTTCCTCGCCTCCGTAAGCATTTTCAACCCTCTCTTTTCTTAAAACCCATACTATTTCTGTTGCGGGGTATTCATCTTTTATTTTTGCTAACTCTAATAATGAATTGATGGCAGAATGGCCACTTCCAATAACAGCAACACGTTTATTTAGATAACGGTTTTTCTCTACCCCTAGAATATCTGGGATGCCATAGAAAATTTGATTTTTTATTCCCTCCTCTCCTTTTAACCAAATGCCGTTTGAATTTGCTGGATTAGGATTACCCCAGGTTCCAGTTGCATCAATAACCGCCCTCACCTCAAACTGTTTAAACTCCCTATTTTGCTCAGCAATAATCACAAAAGGTTGTTTTTCCCGATTAGCCGTTTTCATTTTATCCATGCTTTTTCGGCTAATTGAAAGAACCTTTGTATTAACAAATAACGAATTTTTAATTTCAGGGGTATTTGCTAACGGCTTTAAATATTGCTCAACTAAGTCTTTCCCAGTAGGTAATTCATTTAGGTCTGGCTCATTCCAATCTTGTTTTTTAAGAAGTTTAGATGCAAATTTATCAATGTTATATCTCCAAGGAGAAAATACTCGAACATGGCCCCATGTTAGGATATTCGCCCCAACTTGAGATCCAGATTCTAAAAGAATAAATTGTTGATTATATCTTACTAAATGGGCTGCTGCTGCAAGACCTACAGGACCAGCCCCAATAATTGCAACGGGTAAATGTTTGCTTTCTCCATTATTAGTATCTTTCAATTCCTTTTCAGCTTGACAACAGGTCGGTTTGATTTCTATCCATTCCATTTTCATCTTTCCTCTCTTTAAATTTTTATAAAGAAGATTACTTCGACTTTGTAATTGAGATATTTGCTGTATGTAAAACACTGAAGCATAGATTAACACGTTGTATCTAATATTTTTTCCATTGCCATTACATCTACAAATTTGCCATCAAGAACTCCTTGATTCTTAAATACCCCAACTTGGCGGTACTGCAATTTGTTATATAATCCTTGACCTAAAAGATTGAATGGGAAAGTAAATAAAACCAACTTATAAAAATCGTGATTCAATGCTTCTATTTCAAGTTGTTTTAGCAATTTTTGACCAGCCCCCTTTCCTCTATAGTCACGATGGATATAGACAGAAATTTCACCTACTCCTTTATAGGCATCTCTTTGATTATAGGGACTTATGGCTGCCCATCCGACGATGCTTTTTTCTTCATTCTCTGCGACTAACCCAACGTATCTCCCTTGATGATTGTTAAACCAAGAATGGATATAGTCTTGATCTTTCTTTCTAGTTTCGAGTGTGGCAACCCTGTCAACTATTCCTTGATTGTATATCTCGAGAACTTCTATCAAGTCTGTCATTTCGACCTTTCTAATGATCATTAAGTACCCTCCTTTAATTGCTATTATCAACACTTGACAAAGTCAAATATTTTCTTAAAAGAAAACCACTATTTATTTAGTGGTACAACAACCAGAACCAGATCCATCATTCATCTTCATGGCACTCAGTAAGATCTGTAAACTATCTATAACCTGATTCTGTTTATCATTTGGAATAAACCCTAAAATCTGCCCAATGTATTGATTCATTTGACCGGAGATTTCGTTTGCTTTTACTTGACCTTTTTCAGTAAGTAATAAAACAACATAACGTCTATCGTTAGGATCAGGGGTTCGAGAAACATACCCTAATTCCACCACTTTATTGATCTGCCTACTTAGCATTCCGGTATCCATAGATAATTTCTCGGCCAGATCAATTAAGGAAATGCGGGGGTTTTTATCCAATTCATATATAATGTGACTTTGCAGGACTGTTATTCCGCAACATTCTGAACCTTCACGCTGTAACAAACCAAAATCACGAACCAATTGTTGAAGAATCTCTCTGATCTCAATTGCTTCATTAGAACTAATCATTTCTGTCACCTCAAAGTAAATGATACAATCAATAATTGACTTTGTCAATCGTTAATTAAGACTTTTGAAAGGAGATTGAGCGAAAAAGGTACAAAACCCAATGGGAACAGGGTTAAATACAGCTACACATCTGAACCAAATATCTTCCTAAAATTAGTCTCCAAAAATTCTGCCATTTTAGTAGCCTGAAAAGCCCATTTCTGCCCCTTTGTTTCAGGATAATAAACAAATCCTCCGTTATCAATATCAAGAATCTTTTTAAACCTTTGTGGGTAAAGAATACTTTCCTTTATCCAATCTGATTTTTTATTTATACGTTTTTCAAGGTCTTTCATACTCCAATAGACACCTAACAATTCACTCTGTTTTAATTCTTCATATTCAACTTTTGTTATAATCACCATATCATCTGGAATTGTTATTACAATTTCTGCATGTAGTTTTTGCAAGAATTCAACCACCCATTATATATCTTTTTATAAATAAGAAAAAATATTTCTTGTTCTCTCCCCATATATACAAAAATCCCTCCATATTAAGGAGGGATTTTTGGCACATGAGAAGTCGCCCGTACTTCTCAAATTTTGAAATATTACATCTTTGAGCACTCGTCTCAAAGTATTTTGTATTAATATTATATTCAGCTACATTAATTTCATTCATTATTTTGATTAAAATAGTACAGGGGACTCACACGTAGCCCCCATTTGAATAATTTTACATCTACCCCACTCGTGAGTAGCTATTTTGTACCTTTATAATAACATAATACAATAGATCTGTCTAATATATTTTTAGTAAATACATTAGCTTCCCAAAATGCTTAATTCCTCTATCTTTCTTTCCTTTTCTGATAGTTCAGATTCTAATGTATTAATTTTACTTTTTAGCTTTTCTATGTACACCAATTTGTCATCCAACATATTATTTATTGTAACGTAATAATGCTTTACATCAAGGGCGATAGCTATAGCTTCGTCAACTCTCTTCATTTCATCCTTGCTCAAGGAGGAAATATATTCACCTAGTCTTGATTTACTAACACATACTATATTTCCTAATAAGACATTTCCGTCAAGAATTAAATTACCATCCCCATCAAACTTGTCCGAAATCGGGATTACAACAGGTAAGGTAGAAGAAGTATGAGTTATTGGAGCAACAATTACATTGGGTGAAGTTGAATTTGCGTCATCTCTTTGCAATATGACACAGGGTCTTTCTTTAGATTCTTCACTTCCTACTCCATAACCAAGATTACACTTGTATACCTCACCACGTTTAACAACTCTTTTTTTGGCCTTATTCGCAATACTATCCAAAAAAAGTTTTGTCTTCAACCATTCTAAGTACCTTTGAGTTTTAGATAGATCTATCTGCATTAAATTATTTCCCCCTATTATATCTCTTTAATCAATAATACCACATCCTAGTTATCAATTTTGTAATTTTTCTTTTCTCTACTATGTCCCCATAGAAAAAATACGTTCCACCGCCCCTTCCCCTTCTCACTCACCTCAACTCCCTCTCCCCCAAGGGCTCATGCCCCTTTTATTTAGCTGTCTTAATGTCGGTATCTCCCTCTCACTCTCCTCAAACCCTTGCGGTTCTAAGACCAACCCCTCTTACCTCGCCTTTTTTCTTCCCTCCATTATGTTATTAAGTTCTTCCCCAAAACCCCCATTTTCGCCCTCCTTTTTCCGTTCTTGATTGTATCGAATATTCGGACAATGTTAAAGAGTTGGTACCGATAATGATGAAAGAATCAGGAGAAAAGAAAGGAAATGCAGCAATTCTAGGATGGTATCACAGTTAGGAAACACACTGAGTAGAGATTGGAAATCCTACGGATTTATTGATTGGAAAAACGATTGAAACCCTTATGGAACAAGGGAATAGACAGTTATTGAGCAAAAGAAAAAGACTGGATCACTAATGGACCCAGCCCTGAATTTTAATTGATTTTTTATTGAAAAAACCGATTGAGTAACGATTGATTACATAATAGACTGCCCGCTGCTCTTCCTGCTTCCTTTTCCGCTTGGATACCAACTATTTAGCATTGGGTACCGACTTTTTAGCGTGGGGAAGTGGAAAGTAACAGGGACATAACAATTGTTGCTTTGAAATAAAGTTTGATCAAAAATATCACACAAACCCTAATTCTACAACGAATATAAAGAATCCATTTTGAAAAAAGATTGATTAAAATGGATTCTTTATCAGCAGATTCAAGTGTCGTTTTTATAAAAAAGTTTGATCATTTCGTAGTGGTGTTAATCTAGTAAGCATATACAACTAATTTAATTACATAACTCAAATTCACTGCCCTTTTTGCTTCAGCGTAGGTGTTTAATTTCCTGAATTCAGATTGATGGTCTTCTAATCCTCTTAGAACATCTATTTCAAGAGATATCCTTGGAGTTACACCCTTATTATTAATATCCAAGTTAGCCTCGAATTCTTTCATTGACTTCGCTAGAATATCCCATTCAGATTCTGAATAATGTTTTGTAGCAATGTATGCTTTCTCTATCACACTTCCCACAGTAATATTTAAAGTTAAATTCAAACTAATACCTTCTAATTCCCTATAAAAATCTTGAAGTAGTTTTTCTTCCAACCTATCTATTAAACCTTGTCTAATTTCTTCATTTAATTTTGCTTGTTCATTCTCCCAACAAAAAATAATGGAGAACCCAAATAAAGCAACATCCACGCCTAAGCATTTTACCTCTTGAAATTTATATGGACCCTCTATAATGGTTTAAAACATGATGTTAAACATCGACTTAAAGCCATCCAATTATGGATGGCTCGGATATTTTCTCTTAATTAAGGTGGGCTTGTTCCTTTGTTTTCCAGCATCTATTATTTTTAAATTAATGTCAATATTATTAATTGAGTGATTATTCAACGGTATTTTTCCATCATGTTGTATTCTTTTCCAAGTGGAATAATTCTTTATGTAAAGTACGTTTGAAAGACGATATATATCAGAATCCAGTTTCAGACCTTCTAAATAAGTATCCATTATTTCTTTTTTAATTTTCCTTTTAGCCTCAGAACTTATTTCCTCTAATGAATTAGTTCGTCTTACTTTATTTATATGTACTTTAGCTTTAATTTTAACATCAAATTTAACCTCATTATGTTTTATGACCGGAGTTACCTTTACATGTAAGTTCCTTAATAAAAGACCCATACCTTCCTTGCCTTTTATAGTTATTTCTGATCTTTGAAAATCCTTATTCATCCATCTATATCCTTTAGCTTTACTGTTACTAAGATACCCTTTCAAATTGTCATTAGTGATAATACCTAATCCGTTTAATATTGCTGTATCCATGTGTTTAGAATCAGCTTCCCATGATTGGTGATTTCCTGAAATAATTGGTAATACTATTTCATTTGGTGGACGGTTATTTAAAATAATTAATCTTCTTAAATCAATAGGTCGGATATAGGAAAATTGTTTAAAACTAGGTTCTGGATCACTAAGGCGTGAAAGATCTGTAGACATTCCAATATTCGGCATGGCATGAAGTATATTAGGAATGGAATCTTCCGTTAGATATATCCATGTTTGATAATAAGTTTCAACATACCGATCTAATATATCTGTAATGGCTTGTAAGCCTCCTTGTTTCAAAACATTTTCTGTGAAAACAATGTATGCAATATGCCCCCAGAAAAGTCTTCTTTGAGTTGTCTGATAGATATTAAAGATGGCTTCTTCCACGGTATTTCCTGATGCATGACCAAGTTCTGCTGTAACTTGGTTATCGCTACCTCCTGACTCGCTTTTTGCAAGTAGTCCTAAATTAATGATTTGTAAATATGCTATATATTTACCGTCTTTATAGTCAAGACCTATAGAATGTATGTAAACCATTCTTTCCGTTTGTTTCACATCCCAGCATCCAGAAAGAAATACTGTAGTTAAAATGCTCAATAAAAGAAAAAATTGATTAGCTTTTCTTTTTATTTTCATTTTCTTCACCTGTTCTAGTAACGTCATTTAATTCGAGCGCTTTTGGCCTTTTTGTGTATTTTGTGCTAGGAATTTTAATAATTGTTTTAATAAAATCAGATATATTTAGTAGGCTAATTCCCTCCAAATAAGAAACACCAAATGTATTTATTCTGCCGATATATGCACAAATAACAAATATTGCTGTAAACATGCCAAAAAAACCGAATAAAGAAGAGAATATAATAATAAAAAGACGTGTAAGAGAGAGTGTTCCAATTAAAGATTGGTCATTTAGATTAAACGTGGATAATGTGGAAAGAGCTATTACAACGACGGTAACCGGACTAGCCAATCCAGCACTTATTGCAGCATCTCCAATTATTAATCCACCAACTACACTAAGAATTTGACCAATGGACATAGGTAATCGTAATCCCGCCTCTTTAAAAAGTTCAAATAAAATTACCATAAGAATAACTTCAATGGATACTGGTAATGGAACTCCTTTTCTTGATTCGACAACGGTTGCTAATAATGAGATTGGGAGTTGATCTTGATGAAATGAGGTTAAAGAGACCCATATGCCTGGTAGTATAGCTGACAAGAAAAGTCCAGATATTCTTATCAATCGTTGAAATGAACTGAAGATGTATGATACTTCTTTATCTTCACTTCCTTTAAGTAGCAAAAAAAAGTTAATAGGAGTAATTAAGGCAATAGTGACACCATCAATTAGGATAACAAACCTTCCATTTAATAATGTTTGCACAGCGAAATCTGGCTTACCAGTATACTGGTGTCTTGGAAATACTGCATAAGGAGTGTTATTGAACGTTTCTTCTAATTGTTGGGTAGTTACAAGTCCGTCGATATCAATGGTAGAAAGTCTATTTTTTATTTCTTTAAGTACATTCATATTTGCGATATCATCCATATAAAGAATAGCAACTTTCGTTTGGGAACGTTTACCTATCGTTGTTTGTTCAAATGCAAGTGAAGATGTGCGTAATCTTTTCCTGATTAAAGAAATGTTAACATTGATATCCTCAATAAAGTTATCTCTAGGACCTTTTACAGTTGCTTCAGTGGCAGTCTCTTCAGGCTTTCTTTGAGGACGTTCTGATATATCAATCGTAAAAAGTTTTCCATTGATTCCAAAATCGATTAATAATTTTCCGGCGAATATATCCGTTATTGCAACCTCTAAATTATCAATTACATCCAAGGTTGGGATATGTAGATAGTTGCGTATCTGTTCCTCAGTGATTTCGCCTTTATGTACGAAAAAAAAATGATCAATTGACTGAGGAACAGTATTGTATAATATTTCAGTATTGACTAGTCCCGAACAATATATATATGTAATTTGATGATGTATATAAGTAGTTGTGGAAAATTGTATATCCGGACATTTTTTTAGAACATTTCTTAATACTCGTTCACTAATTACGGTGCTCTTTTTATTATTATCATTACTTATTGATAAATTTTTTTGTAGGGATTTTTTTTTGAAAAACTTCATACATTTATTCTCCTTTTATGTAGTACTAAAATAAATAAGGATAATAGAAGTAAAAAACTGATTAAAAAGTAAGTCGTAAAAGGTAGTAGGATATTCCATAAAACATTCGAATAATGAATATCACTGATGGGATAAACGGCATATCCAATTACGATAAATAAAATTACAAATAGACACCATTTTGAATATAAATTAATTTCTAATAAAACTTCTTTTATCGTATAAAAGAATAAGGAAATGCGAATAAATGCACCTGCTAACCATTGATACAAAGCTAAAAAACTCACATGTTCAATAAAATCCCCTATAGAAACTAATCCCCATTCTTCAAATGCTGGGAAACGTTGATAGGATGCTTCAACCTCATCAAATTCCGTTATTGCTCCTATTAATGGTCCTAATGTAAGCCCCATTAATATGAAAGACGTTATAAAGAGATGTCGAAATTTAACTGGAGTATTAATTCTCTTTTTTAAAAATAAAAAAAGCATAAGTTCAGTCATTCCGGAATAGGGAAAAATAATACTTTTTAATATGGGCCTATATCCATTTTCAAAAATAGGAAGTAATAGTGAATAATCTTTGTGTTTCATATTTGTAAAAGCAACGAAAAACCCAAGACAGACAACGAAAATGAGTAATAAGATATTAATGATACTTATCGTTCCTAGTTTTGATCCTCCAAAATATAGGCAAACAATACTGAAAATACATGCTACTATCCATTTTGGGGTTTCAGGAAGATATACAACATTAATTAACGCAATAGTTTCTCTTAATGTGATAGCACTTAAATTTATTAAAAAGAGAATAAAGATTATTCCCAAAATAATAATAATTTTTTTGTTTACTTTAAATCGTAGCCACTCAAAAATTCCCTCATTATTAATTGACTTTTGCAAAACTAAAAGAAGTATAATCCAGACTAAGGATAATAAAAATGATAGAATTACACTGATCCATGAATCTTTACCTGCATGTTGCACAAGTGGAGATATTACAAATACATGATTGTTTAGACCTATCACTGTTATTAGAATAAGCATCATTTGCTTATTTGTAATGGAATCAAGTTTATTAATACTAGCACCTCCTTTTTTTTTAATATTATTTTTAAAAAAGGAGAAATTTATTCGTTTTTTTATATAAAATCATAGGTAGACTCAGGAAAATACATAAACTTAATTCTTAGGAACATTTCAATATTAATTTTAATAGGCATAATTTTTTACAATATTTTTGAGAACCACAGCTTTTTTCATTGTTCCATTAAAGCAAATGTTAGTTATCTTATTTATTTTGCGTGGTAGAATAAAAAAATAAAGCCCAGTATTCCAAGCTTTATCTATCTTAAATACTTATGAAGTTAGGTAGCATTTTTTACATAATGTTTTCCATCTATTTTCAGCATTTAACCATCTTTTTTTATGACATGAGGGACAAGGAATTCTTATCTTATGTAATTCCCATTTCAACTTTTCCCCGTTAAAAACGTACTTTTCATTTTCGTTTGAAGGATTAGGGATTTTTTTACTCCTGCATCAATAATGCATTTCTGACAATAAAGTTTATTATCAAATTTAATTAGTTTTACAAACTTAATTCCTTTCAGTTCCCCGTCTATCACACCACAAGAACTACAAACAAGTCCATTTAATTTGTTCTGATAAAGTTTAATATTAATTTTACATATGTATTCATTATAACCATCATAGTAACGAACATCTGGAATAATCTTTGAACAACAATAGCAGTTTAATTCCTTTGTTCCAGATGGATAGGTAAATTCATAACCCGAACTGCCTTTCTTATCCGACTTAAGTTCAGCACTACCCAAAACATTTAAGACATTGTTAAATCCACAATGAGGGCATATTATACTGAATTGGTCTGTTCTACAATCCTTACAATCACATGGTCTACCCCAATCACAATTTGGCATAAAGCACGAACTCCCTCCCTAAAATATTCTTTCTTTTAAGATAACATGTTAATAGATTCGGAAAAACATCTTTTTTCACATGGAATAAGGTGAAAATTACCGATATCCTCTCAATATAATTGTTCAGGAAATCACAGCTTTATGTACTATTAAAGAATTGTTGTTGGTTTGATTTAAAGTTTGAACAAAAATATGCTTTGAATGTTGATTTTATAAGAAAAACCCCCTCCGTTTTGAAAAAAGATTACTCAAAACGAATGAGGTTAATTTTAGCTAAATTTATTTTTAATAAAAAGTTTGATTACTTAGGAGACTTTCCTCCATTAAGACTAGATAAAACTTGTTTCAAACATTTTTTGAAACAAGTACATGGAAGGATAACTCATTTAATTACCTGTTTTCTCTATAGCCCCTAAATGAACTTGGACAGTAAGAGTAATAAATATTATACTACTTAATGTACCAAGGAGGCTGACATAATGAAACGAACAAAACACTCAAAAGATTTCAAATTACAAGTCGTAAAAGAAGCCACTGAGACAGGCAATAATTCGTTAGTAGCACGTCGATACGAACTGAATCCGAACATGGTAAGTCGTTGGATTCGTGAATATAAAGATGGCAAATACGGTGAAGTAGATGTTACTGTGCTGCCAGATATTGATTCTAAAGAGTTATCCGAGGAAAATGAAAAGCTAAAAATAATATTAGGTGAAAAAGACCTTGAAATCGCCATTCTACGAGATCTTATAAAAAAGAAAAACCCTCACTTGCTGAAAAACTTGAAGTAGCCGATCGTTGGATTCAAAAAGGCTACCCGATCAAAAAAGTGCTGAAAATCATTGGTATTTCTCGATCCACATACTATTATCAAAAGAACTATCGTGTGGAAGAGAAGAAAGTAAGTGAGGGACGGCCAGCACCCGGTTATTCCATCAAAGAGGACGGCCAAAAGGTATCTGATGAACAAATCAAAGAATACCTACTTGAAGAAATTGCAGGCGATGGCTTCAACTATGGCTATCGTAAATTAACAAAATTACTTCGTCGAAAATACCATCTTATCATTAACAAGAAAAAAGTTTACCGGTTGTGCAAAGAACTTGATATTTTACGCCCGCAACGGCAAAAGAAAGTCTCATACCCTAGAAAACTAGCACGAAATCGGACGATTAAAAGTTCGAACAAATTATGGGAAATTGACATTAAATATGGCTACATCGAAGGTGAAGACCGATTCTTCTTTGTATTGTCCATCATCGATGTGTATGATCGTAGTATTGTCGAATACTATATGGGATTAAGCTGCACAGCAAAAGACCTAAAACAAACTCTTTTGCGGGCATTATTCAAGCGCCAGCAGATAAATGAAAGGGAAAAACCTGTGATTCGCACAGACAATGGGCCACAGTTTATCTCCCATACCTTTGAAGAATTTTGTGAAAAATATACACTAGAACATGAAAGAATTCCACCAAAAACGCCAAATATGAATGCTCACATTGAGTCTTTTCATAGAATTTTTGAAGATGATTGTTTATCAAGATGGCAATTTGAAACGTATGCACAAGCCTATGAATCAGTCGCAGAGTTTATGGTGTTTTATAACGAAAGACGCATGCATTCTAGTATTTTAGACTTATCGCCAAATGAGTTTTATGAACAGCAACAATGTGAAAACGTGAAAATCAAAGAGGTACGGGTTTAATCGCCCCTTCCATTTTTTCTTCCTTTTGTCCCAAAAATTATTTCAGCCATTTCTGGAATGGAATCAAGGGCGACGATAGTCGGGCGAAGCCTTTACCCTTGAAGGAATGGAAGCAATGGCTATGATCTCAAAAGGACAAAAGGAAACGAAAAAGAATGTAATTTTAAGATAAAGTGAGATTAAGAGAAATACTGTCCAAAATTCGGGGGTTAATCCGCTATTACAAATGGTACTCTTTCCTTTTCGTCTAGGTTTCTCCAAGTAGGTAATACTTCTAAAATCATATCATCTGTACCTTGCCTACCTACAGGACTCTTAAATTCGACTTGCTTAATATTGGACCACTTTGATTCACTAGTTATTCTATCTCTTTCCCATTTTGCATCAAATGAAGCATCATAAGTTTTGCTTCCTTCTGTAATTTTTTTATAAGAATCGCTAATTTTTGTTCGAATACGAACATCAAGGTTGCACCTACAATATTCACTTCCATATCTTGCATTTAATGGAGTTTCATACCCCAAAGTTACAAGAATATTTCCTTTAATTTTTTGGTTTTCCTCATCAAAAAAAGATTCCGGAAAAGGGAACTCCTCAATTTTTATCCAATTGGTACCTCTTGAAGAATCAATTTCTCCTTCGAATAATAAAGTAATTTCATGCTCATCCCCATTTAAAATATCTGATATTCTTCGGGGCAAACCATATCCATATTCATAATGAGCTGATATTTCTTTTATTCTATCTTTACCTACTGGGTTTTTAGCACCATGTATTAACAATGTTTTCGCCATTAACGGATACATGTTCTGAGGATAAAGACTAAAATATTCAGCTATAATTGCTGATACCAATGGGGTAGAAAAGCTAGTCCCGAAATCTCCAATCCTTTTACCATTAGAATCTAATGAATATATAGGGTGGTTAGACGGATTACCACTAAAGTGTACTACATCAGGCTTTATCGAAAGGCCAATACCAGGGCCGACTCTTGAATAAGGAACTATCATATTCTCTTCTACAACATCACCTATACTGCTATTTAAAGCAATTGAGCCCACAGTAACTGATCTAACCGAATCAGCAGGCAATGTAATTCTATTAATACGACTATTTGTGGTATTTCCAGCAGCGACAACAAAAATCACATTATATCTTTTTTGTAGTTCATCAATCGATGCAGTGAATTCTGATACAAACCCTGTACATTGTCTCTTACTAGACAGAGATAAATTCCAAACTTTATACGTATCCGAGTATTCCTCTAAAGCCTGTTCAAGTGATGATAATAAATCATCTTCTCTTACTTTCTCTTTTTCTGGATCAGGAAGTACTATAACATCAAGTATCTTAACTCCAGAATCTACAACATTAGTTAAATTTTCATTTAATATGTGTCCGTAATTTATTATTCCTGCAACAAAATCACCATGATAATTATTTTGATTTGTTTCAATCACATAGTTATCAACATCTTCTACCCAAGGTTTTAGGTGGTGATTGTCAGAGGAAACACCAGAATCTACAATTGCAACTTGTTCCTAAAAGGCTTTTGACGTTTCGTTAGATGAATGACTTTTTCCATCGCTTGTTTTTATAGAATGATAGATTCACTTTCTTTGTCCTTTTCAGCTTGGCTGATGATAAAAGTTATCTTTTTTACGATTACACCTTAGATTCTTCAAAATAAGTCGAGATATTGGAAGAGGCCTTTTGACATTTCGTAATAATCTTTTTAGCAAAGTTCAATAGAGTTTCAGAAACTTTTAACCACGTTATATAGGTTTATGTTTTCCGAAAGTCGAGAGGACTGTCTTGCCTAACAGCCACAAGGGTTTGAAACGTTAAAGAGCAAAAAATATCACCATTTCTAATTCTCTACTCCCTCTCCCCTTATCTCAAATATAGTTTAATTTCAAACCTTTTAATAAGTTCCTGGTCAAACGTTATCAAACTATCCGAGGTCATTGTTAAGCAACAATACATGGTATAATAGTTTTAGATTTTCATTGAGACAGTCGAGGTGAAATATAATGTCCGAACAAAAAATCCCCCTTTCCATACCACTGGATGATGAAGGATTTGTTACACTCCAATGTCCTTTCTGTAATTGTCATTTTAAAATAACTGGAACGGATGCAATGGATGAATCGGTTTATGAACTTTTTTGTCCACAATGTGGCTTAGTGGCAGAACCAAATGACTTTCTATCAGATGAAGTAATTGAAAGGGCTATGCGTCTTGCAGAAAATTACGTATTTGAATCACTAAATGATTTTCAAAATAATGTAAATAAATCATTTAAAAATAATAAATTTGTTAAGGTCAAAACAGGACCTGAATTTAAAATGAATTCACCAAAAATAATCGTTGAGTCAGATAATATGGAAACGTACAGTGTTCCTTGCTGTGAGAGATTGGTAAAAACATCACTTATTGACGATACCCTATACTGTCCATTTTGTGGAGGAGAAACACATGGAACTATTGATGGATAAAAAAGAATTCCAAATAATGTCATCAGAATTTCGCAGAGTAGCGAGTAGATTATTAAAAACTAACGTAGATGATGGCTTAGATAACTTAAAAAGATTTCTCAATTGCATTGAACACAATCCAATTATTTGGAAATTCATTGAGGAACATAATACCTTAACTTTTGATATAGCAAAGGCGGTTCAAGAAAGAGAAATGCACGAAGGCTACCATATTGAGCCAGATAAAAATTATGAAATCTCCTTTATTTATCAATTGCTGAAATATTGTGCGGAACATTGCGATAAATACCTATCTATCTGTTACTGGTATGGCTCAGGAAGGAAGTTTCAAGATATGGTCGATTCTTTTAATGATAGAGTCGTTCATCTTTTCGTAAGTCATATAGAAGTTTACTTAAAGGGGGTTTGGTTAGGCATGGGAGATGACGGAAAAATTAATATCAGCGTAAACGGTGGACAAGTTGCTATTGCTCAGGGACAAGGAACGGTGAACGCCACACAGAACAATTACAATGGACAAGCTCAAAACGTAAAAGAATTAGCTGAGGAGTTTTATAAACTCATTGAAATATTGGATATGGATAAAGAGCAAAAAGAGGATACGAAGGAAATCATTGAAGTTGCTGTTGCAGAAGTTGTATCAGAAAAGCCGAAACGCTCTTTGATTAAACATGCAATCGAAAAGGTTGAATACGCAGGGAAGTTAGGAATGGGATTAAACGGTTTAAATACTGTTGGACATCAATTAGTTGGCCTTTTCCAGCAATACCTATGATTATTATATAACAACACACAATGAGGCTGGGACATAACTAGCTTCAATTAGTGAAAAAGGTGAATTTGAGTGTACTCAAATTCACCTTTTTCTTTTTTTGCGTGTAATTCTTCTATTATCTTAGTTGTTGGGCAGTGTATTTTCTTAAATTCACTGCCATTAATGCAAAGCCCATTTCATTTTCTACCTTTGATTTTCCTCGTACGGAAAATCGTGTGAAACGCAAATTAGCCTTCAAGAATCCAAAAACTGGTTCCACATCGATTTTGCGTTTTCGATAGATGGCACTCGTTTTCTCTTCTGAAAGCTTCGCTCTTACATATTCTTTTTGTTGTTCCCATTTTTCATTCACCATTCGTTTTCGATTGTTGCCTTCTTTTGCTTTGGTACAGGAGGGGCGGAACGGGCAGCCCAAACAGTCTTCGCACTCATAGATTTTAAACTTCCGTTGGAATCCTGTACGATCAGTACGGACAGAATAATCGTGAAATGTAAGATGTTTCTGGTTTGGACATGTATAGGTATCTGTTTCTTCATCGTACGGCCAGTTGTCTGGATTGAATAGGTTTTGTTTGTAGGTTTTCTTTTTTTCCTTCATATACAGCGTATAAGGAATAAGTGCTTCACGTTTTCTGTTCAAAAGGATATCATTATAATTTTCTTCACTACCATAACTTGCATCTGTGACGATGTGTTCCGGTAACTCGAAATAATCCTGCTCAATCTCATCTAGAAAGGGAATTAACGTACGTGTGTCTGTTGGGTTTGAGAATAATCCATAGGCAAGCGCATATTGACCTTCCGTTGCGATTTGTGTATTATAACCAGCCTTCAATTGTCCATTTTTCATATAATCATCTTTCATTCGCATAAATGTCGCATCTGGATCTGTTTTAGAATAGCTATTACGTGTACCAAAGATTTCAAGGTCTCGTTGGTATTTCTGTTTTCGTACGATAAAATCAATCAACTGTTTACGCACTTTTTTCGGATATTTGCGTTCATTTCTTAAAGCTTTTCGTTCTGGAACATCCGATGATGCTTCAATTTGTTTATCATACTCGTTTACGACATCATCCACTTTTTGAACCAATTGAGCGAGCTCTTCCAATGATAACTGTTCATCGCTTTCACGTTCGATTTCAGGTATGATTTCATTCTCAAGAAGCTCATCATATAGCTGGTTTGACTTTTCAATTAAACTTTGATGATACTTCTCAATCGACTTCTTCCAGACAAACGTAAATTTATTTGCATTCGCTTCAATCTTTGTACCATCGATAAAAATTGCTTCTTGATCGATCAGTTTTTCTTCAATTAATTGGCAACGGAATTGGACGAAACATTGGCGAATTAAATTTTTCACTTCTGGTTGAACACGGAATCGGTTGATTGTTCGGTAGCTTGGTTCATGCCCTTGAGCTAGCCACATCATACGGATACTGTCTTTTAATAGGGCTTCAATTTTTCGCCCTGAAAAAACAGATTGCGTGTAGGCACATAAGATAATTTTAAGCATCATGCGTGGATGGTAGGCAGGACAGCCATCATTTCTCTGAAATGGTTCGAACGCTTCATGAGGGATACTTTCAACTAAATGATGAACATGGAAGGCAATATCATTTTTTTGTAACTTTACTTCTAAATCTAAAGGCAAAACTAATTGATTCATGGTATAATTTTTAAACATAAGGATCCTTCTTTCTGATTTTATTTGGTGTGGTAACTTAATTTTATCAGAAGTGGTCCTTATTTTATTGTAAAAAAACCAAAAGCCGGTGAAAATTTACTTGTCGTAAATTTCCACCGGCTTTTTCATCTCAGAGGTGGGTTATGTCCCAGCCCCTTTCATCTTGGTATGAGTTAGAATGTATCTGGTACAAACCGTATTACAGATTCGTATGACAACATCTTCTACAAATTTTTCATATTCCTTGTTGATGATACTGCCACATTTCCTTTTTATCCTGATTGAAATAATAAGTGTAATTTGAGAAAGCAATAATCATTTTCTCAAAAATATCTACTATTTTTTCAACCGTATCTACGGTGTTTTCCATTGGCCTAATATTCCCCTGCTAAAAAGTGCTTCCCCGCACCATTCTCCCCCTCACTCCCCCCAAACCCTTGCGGCTCTAAGTCCAACCCCTCTTATCTCGCCTTTTTTCTTCATTCCGTTCTGCTTTATTGTTCTTCCCCAAAACCCCCATTTTCGCCCTCTATTTTCCGTTCTGGCTTGTATCGAATATTCGGACAATGTTAAATAGATGTTCCCTGAACGGGAACAGAAATAAGAAAAAAACATGAAAAAAGAGCCTGAAAAAACCTCTTTCCTCAGCACTCTCTTTCTTCTTTCCCGTGTTCTTTCGAACTGTATAGGAAACGATATGAAAAACACCTGAACACGCTACGGACAAGGGATTGAGGGGATATTTGACAAAAGAAAAAGGGACGAAGTCCTACTGGACCCGCCCCGAATTGATATTGATTTTGTATTGAAAAAACCGATTGAAAAAACGATTGAGTACATAAAGATCTGGCCGCTGCTCTTCCCGCTTCCTATGCCGTTCGGATACCAACTATTTAGCAGTGAGTACCTACTTTTTAGCATGGGGAAGAAGAAAAAGACAGCTATATATAGTAGAAAAAAGAATAGAGAAATAAGAAGCATGGTATTGATCCCACCTTTATTCCGCAAAAGCCCTCGTTACTCGAATATAGTATTTGTATTTGTATTTGTGAAATGTATTTTCCTTTCAATAACATCTACCAATGTAAATTGATTCAGTTTTTTATTTTCAATCATAATCACCCCCAATTTTATTGAGCACTCATTTTATTAACTTTCTAATTACACACTTTGCAAAGTGTTTCTAAATGATAACGGATTACTTCCTTAACCTTTTCTGAGGAGTACACATCAGGTCTTAATAGAGCATGAATTGACAAACCTTCAATCAATGCTGATAGCCTACTTGTTTCTAATTCTACATTAATTGACTCGGGTAAAAGCCCTTGTAAAACTAACATCTGAATCATAGAATTCGCTAATTCATACGTTCCGTTAGTCATTTCATCTTTTTTTTCTTTTAATGTATCACTTGTAATTGAGCGAAGTGCAAAGATCCACCAAACACTCGTTTCAATTTTCTTTTTTTCGTCAATTGGCACAAGCTCTAATAGAACTTCCTCAACTGCTTGCAATGGGTTTTCTGACCAATTTTTACTTTGAGAACGTTTTTTTCCTTCTTCCAGGTAATAATTCATGATAAATAATAACATTTCATCCTGTGTTGAAAAATAATGTCTTAACGCACCAGAGGACATCCCTGCTTCAGTTGCAACTCTGCGTATTGATGCTTTCTCAAACCCTTCTTGCTTAATAATATTCCATGCAGCTTCTGCGATCGACTTCCTCTTTTGCTCATGATTAACAATCTTTGGCATTATTAAAACCACTTCCCTTATTTAACACAGTGTGTTATTATCTTTTTTAGCACATTGTATTATAATAATACCACATATTAAAAAGGAGGTACTATTTAATTGATAGAAACGATTGAAGCAATGATGCCATCTTCATTAATAGACATATCAACAGCCTTAATAATTATTTCCATTTGTGCCTTAGTTGACATATTAAGTCCTGGTGTACTCGCTGTAACAGCCTATTTATTATTGACACAACCTAATCAATTTTCTTCTCGCTTGCTTGTTTTTCTATCTATTACGCAATTAGGCTACTTTGTAATGGGTTTATTACTATACTTTGGTGGAGAATCACTATTGACGAGAATCGAACAATTATCTGAAATTGACTTTATCAATTGGTTTTATATCCTTTTTGGAATGGTTCTTGTTCTAATTAGCTTCAGTAAACCAAAAGATACTACAAAAAAACGTTTAATTTCAATTATACCCACAAACACAACTATCAAAGGGATGATCATATTAGGAAGCATTGTTTTTCTAATTGAATTTGTAACTGCATTGCCTTACTTTTATTCAATTATATTAATGGATCACCTAGCAATAGAGACTACTCCTTCTATCTTAATTATAACTGGGTACAATCTTGTAATGGTGCTTCCTTCACTACTGCTTTTAGGAGTTAATATTGTGCTTAAAGACAAACTACATCAATTTCTAAATAAAATCAGGTCAAAATTAAATGAAGCTCCAATTTCTTCACTCTTAGTAGCGATAGGAGTAGTAGGTGCAGTTTTTTTCAACATCGGTCTTAGAGGCATATTAAATTAAAAAAATTTTAATGAGGTGTTCATCATGAAAGAAATTATTAGTGGACTTAGTTTACTATTCCTTATCCAAGGAGTAGGAGGGCTAATTAATCATCTAACAAATGGAGGTAAAAGCTGGTTTTTAGTTAATTATGTTGATGCCTTTCAAGGATTTGAAATCATTTTAAACATTGTATTTATTATAGTTGGCGGGGTCATAGGTTTAGCATCTCGTAAAAAAGACGACTCTACTAAAAGTGAAAACTAAAATGTACAAATTTACAATACAGCGGAGGAATTCTCACCACTTCCGCTGTTTTCCCTTTACTTTGCCTTTTACAAAAGAAAAGGGACGAAGTCAAACTGGACCCGCCCCCCGAATTTTGATTGATTTTACGATAGAATCAAGATTAAATACATATTTGTTTACCCGCTGGTCTTCCCGCTCTGGATACCAACTATTTAGCAGTAGGTACCGACTTTTTAGCGTGGAAATCAACTTTTTAGCATGGAGATAATTGTTGTCCCCATCGAATAATAACGTTCCCCCGCTCCATCTTCCCCCAATCCCCCTCAAACCCTTGCCACACATGCCCTCACACCCTTTTCTCACCTTTCCCCAATCTCGTTAAAGAATAATAACGTTCCCGCTTTTTTCACCCTTTTTCCTCATTTGTGTAACGATTTTTCACTGAATCCGAAAGAATAATAACGTTCCAGAATAGAGGTAAGATTTAAGGTTGGAGGGAGCGGTTTTTCCCGCTTTCTTTCACACGTTTGCTCATGCCTTTTCTTCTTCTTTTTTGTTGCGAAACCCTGTAGTTACTTGTCTTCTCATGCTTTTCTTCATGCTTTTTCTCATGCTCTTTCTCGCTCTTTCCCCCGCCTTTTTTCGGGCATAAAAAGACCGAAGGTCTGCCTGAATCGGATCAGGAAACCTTCGGATTTAGGAACGTTCTTTTTAGTTAAGGAACGGTTTTATTGTGTAAGAAGCGGTAATTTTAGTTTGAGACATAGTAGGGATAAGATTTAAGGAAGAAATCATTTCGTTTGTTAGCCCTTATTTCAAGAATGTTTCTGTTGGTTAAGTAACTTTGAAATCCATGAACGGTCAGATGTATTTAATAAATCTAAAACATTCGATGCAACCTTTTCAAAATCTTCTTCTGTTTTTACATTTTCAAAATTAAACCAGATTCCATCTTCATCTTCTGATTTAGCCCCTAACCTATACCGTCTGTTTATATGATGGGCAGTAACTTTATTAAGCGGGACTTGTTCTCCCCAAGACATCGTTACACCTTTAATTGGACAAATTGCTAATTCCACTACAAATGAACCGCCCCATTTGTTAAATTGGAAAGTAATTAAATCAATATTATCTTCATTTTCACGTCTAAAGTGAGGAAATGAGCCTTTAAACCCTTGATTTCTTAATACAGGTATAACAACTTTTTTCAGGGCATTATCCATCATTTTTCTTTCATTCGATGCCACAATATTTCCCCTTACCTTTAGTTTATTCATAATCCTTCTTCATCGTCTAAAAGAACCACTATTCTATTGAACATTCGCACTCGTAGAAAATATAAAGAAGTTACTTATTCTTAACACCTTTTAAATCACCATAATAATCCACAATTTTCTTTAACTCTTTAATGGTTTCTTCAAAAAAACTTTGATCGCTTTCAATTTCGAATTTCAATTTGTTCTCTTGATATGCTTTTTCCTGAAAATAACCGTCTATGGTGATTTGACCTAATTTATCAAATTTAATTTCAATTTTCAGGTTAGTTTCGGAAGTCCAAAACGTAGCAACACCGCTCAATTTACGATAACAACTTGCTAATTGTTCGTGGAACTCATAGATTTCACCAGTAGTAAACCACAGTTCACCATTAACGTAATAATTCCCACTCTTAATTTCTATTCTTCCTTGAACATCATAGCCACCAAAATTACTTGTCAAATCGGGAAAGCCAAATACTTCTTTTAACTCAATTCGTATAAAGCCCTCTTTACCTTTAATGACAAACTCATTCACACTTTTCATCTCATTTCAATTAGGTAGATAGTTAGCTTACTGTTATTAATATGTAGGCGAGTAAATTCTATCGGTATCAGTATCTATAACAAAGTCCACCTTAATAGCCTCTGAATAAGGTATTTGTTCAAAGTTGTAAATTTTGCAAAATACGTCAGAAAAATCCCTTTGCTCAAAGTTCAATTCTTTGGCTTTGAGATACATTTGCTCCAATTGTTGTTTTGAACACTTTTTACCCGTAAGTAGAACTTGTTGAAAGTAACCATCAATTTCAATAATCATAATAATCACCACTGTTTGCTGAACAGTCATATAGCTCAAAATTCTCAATACTTTTCTGTATCATGCATTGCATTATAATAAGGATAAAATAACTAAACACTAAATTTTAACAGAAGCAGACATAGTAGGGAAAAGCTAACCGCCTAAGAACAATCGGAAGCAATATGCATGTTTTCTGCCTGACAACGTAATTCATAAAAATATCTAACTAATTCATGTTCTCCTAAAATAGACACTTCCATATTATGCAATGTTCTTTTTCCTACTCTACGGTCTAACAAACAGAGTATTTTAATTAGGATATCATATGACTTTAGGGATTCTTCAATGGAAGAGTTGAAATATTCCTCTAATGAAGAAAAGAAGTCGTATTGAGCAAAGATACCTTCTTTTTTCAATTGTGTGTGGGCTTGATCTTGTATGAATCTATTTTTTGCTACATCATCATAATCAAAATCATTCAGATTCCTTCTGATATCTCTTTCTCTATAATACTCTTCTCTTTCTGCTGTAATTGTACACATACTTAATTGCTCAACTTTATCAACAGTAATGACAGCCCGACCTAACCCATCATGTGCTTTTCTATAATTAATGACTTGAAAATCCACCCTTGAACGCAAAGGCTCACAGATAAAACTTTTTAAATGTTTCTTGGCTTTACTCCACTTAGGCTGATATAACAATTAACCATCTCCTGATTATTTTATTTAATCGTTCCCTTTTATTGTGTAATACATTTGATGCCTTAATAAACTATAACGGTTGCCATTCTGAATCTTTTTCATCCTTTTCGTTAGGTTTTCTGACAAACTCCATACACTTCTCCTCGCAAGCTCCAAATAAGATGTAGTTTCTTTGTGCCTGCCTTAATGATGGAGTATTTGCACCACCCTCATAATCAACATCATCATACTGAATCCCGTCATCTTCCCAATAACAGATATTGCATATAGCATATGTTCCAGGTGGTTTTTCATCTAATGTTTTATAACCGCAACAAGGACAAGTATATTTCACTTAATCACCTCAGTATAAGAATCACTTTTATTCCATTTCTGTATATGTATTTTTCAATAAGAGAAGGCACTTTTCTTATTCCAAAAGGATTGGAGCATTTCTTTTGATCTAATCACCTGTTCTGAGTTTTCTAAGAACAAAGGACTTTTTTCAATTATAGGATAATAGATTTAGTATTCTTTGTTAGTTGAAGAATACCGTTTCATTAAATGAAATCCCCAAATAGCTATATCTTATATCAACCTTAAATATTGCCTCATGATGAATAACACTAACACCATAAATTTCATCATCCTTAGTGGCAGTACCATCATCTAATTTATTAAAGTACGAAGAAGGGGCTGTACCTTTTTTAAGAACAATATCCCCTATATTCTTAAATCCATATTTTTCTGATTCTTGATTTTCAAAATCATCCGTTATAATGAAACCTTGTACAGCATCACTTTTTTGTACTTTTAATTTTGATGGTTTTTCATTGTTATTAACTGAAACGTCTAAATTCTTCACTTCGAGAAACCCTTTATTACCAATTCCGACAACAACCGATTTTTTATCTTCACTTGAAGCAAGTGTACCAATTTCAGGCGGGTTGAATTTTACTAAGGAATAAAGACCACCAATAACTATTACTAAAATTAGAACTGAAAACCAAATTTTCTTCTTCAAATTCTCCCATCCTTTATCGTAATCACTCTTCAACTAACCTGTTCTATGAAAAAATGCGACATTCCTCCGTTTGCTTAGTAAGGTCTAAATTTTTTTAAATTTACTTTGAACTTTAACAAGAACATATTTTTTACTCCACATTTGGGTAGTAGCAATTAATCTTTCTCCCTCTTTTTCAAAGAACAGACCACTACCATCTTTTTCTTTAAATTCCCATCCCTTAGAACCGATCATTTGTTTAATATTTTCATCAGCGATCAAAACACCTTGATTATCTGTTCTGGTAATATACCAAATCGTATCGCCTTCTACTGCAATTTCTACTACTTTACTATCGGAGTTTTCCAATTTTTCAATCGTCTCTTTAGCTGATAAATTATTAATTGGAAGAGAAGGATAGTATAATTTATTTACAAATATGAAAACAACCAAAATAACAATTACAATAGCCGAAATAAATCCAACTCGTTTCAATGAACTCCCCCCTTGTTTTTAAATTGTGATATCTAAATAATTATTCTTCAACTAAACTACGACCTTAGTGAAAGAGTGTCTCCATTATATTTTCATTGAATCACTGTTTCAATCCTTTAGCTCTTAACCTTACAAATACAAATTTGCCTATCATAAAACAAACAATGCCCGCTAAAAATGACAAAATTAAAAGCACTGCACCTCCTGAATTATAAACAATACCAAACGCAACCTCATTTTGGAGCATATGAACATTATCATAAGTATTTATGTCGCTTGGAATATGAGATTTTGTCAGCAAGTATCCTTTAATTATCGTAAATCCAAGGATTAGTACATGAATAATAATCGAAAATATAACTGCATGCAAAATTGTCTTTTTCATCTATTATAAATTACCTTTCTGTTTTGCAAATGAGACAGAAACGAGCATCAACGATAATCATTTTTATAAATTGCATATTTACTTAAACTAATCCATAAAACCTCACTTACCTATTACAATAGTATAATTGGGAATTCGCTGTGCAATCGTTTCAATGGACTTGTTTTCCTCTAAATCTGAAAATAGCAAAAAACCATATGCATCATGGGTAATCGCTATTGACGTTGATTCTTTAGTCATATCTATTAAAATCGTAGAGTATTCGGTCTCTTTACCTTTCCAGTCTTTCCCCAACTTATTTATAATACTTACATTATCAGAACAGGAAAGGATAAATGTGCAATTCGATTCTGCCATCCAGAAAGAGGTACGAATGATTGATTCAAAGGCAACTGCATCCGTTATTTTCACTTTAAATAGGGGAACGTGGTATTTAAGCATTTCACTATCTTCTGTTGAAACATATGCTACATCAGCTAATGAATTTACTTCATACTCTTGGCCTAACCTTTTCAATAATGTTTCAAATTCATCATAATCGTTATAGGTAGTTATAGTTAAGTGGATTGGAAACCTATTTATTTCATGTAGATAATCAATTAACAGCTTCTCAATTTCTTTTACTTCAATATGATATATGTATTTAGGTTCACCTATAATTTCATATCTATCATCATACTTATTAAGACCGCTTATGCTTGAAATATAAACAGTAGCCACTATTATCACCTTCTTAAAATACGATATTTGCATTTTCAAAAAATTACTGGCCAACGCTACTCATTCAAAAAGAGCAATTCAAGACAGCCCAATATTCTTCAACACTTGCTTCCATTTGTTTAAAAGCGATTCTAATAAAATCCAACACATTTTAATAATTCACAATCGTTGTGTACATGTTGCTTTGACCATCAGTGAAGGTAATTTTTTTGTGCCATTCGTCAAATCCATTTATGCAATACTTCCACCATGCATGGAAAATATATAGAAATCCCCTTCGTCTGTTAAAGTCCAACCGTCAAAAAAGGAACTGGCATGGAAGACATCTACAAAGACATTATCACATTGTACGATTAGAAGTGGACACTGTTCGAATAACTGAATATCTTCAATTTTTTTACCAACCAATAGCTCTTTGACCGATTTCCATTCACTTTGGTTAGATTGAATATCTGTTTCTCCTAACAATATTCCTCCTGTATCCCGAATTCGCCAAGGACATTCAATAATTATTGCCCCTTTTTCCAACCTAATAATGAAATGAACTTCTGAATCAATGGCGGTAACTTTCTGTCCAATCAGTTCCTTAAACGTGATCTTACTTATTTTTGTATGCCATAGATTACGTGCATGAGCAACAATCATTTCATAGATCTTATCCAGGGTATAGCCGTAATCGTTATCTCCGTACTGAAAGTCATCTATGGCATCACTGATCTCCTGCCAATTCATCTGTTCTTCGAATAAATCGTTTGCAATTGTACAAGCATAAATCTCTTTCACAATTGACACAGCATTCTTTTTGGGCATTAATAATTGTGAATGTAGGCATTTTAAATGGTAGTCTACACATTGTTCTTTAGAAGGTGCTTCTCTTTGAATACTATTTATTGCATCGACAAACATCTTTTCAATTTCAAATATATTTAATTTCCCTTTCATACTGGCTAATTTCTTAATTTCGAGAAAATCCAAATACAAATAAGAATTTGCCCATCCTACATAATCTGATGCCTGTACTGTACCTGTATATTTCTTGTAGTACAACTCTAAAAGTTCTATATGGAACACCTCAATTCATACTATTCTTGGCAAAAGTACGGCCCACACCAACCCGTTTCGTGCGTTTTTACATAAGTCCAGTTGAATTCCTTATCTACCACGTACACATCTGCTTCATTTAGGAAATCATTTGCATTTAAAGATGAAGCATTTTCAAGAATAAATGCATCATCAGAATGTTGATAGAAAACGTAACAGGACTTCTTTGACTTTTTGTTAAACGCTATGTCGGCTTGTTCTACTTTTAAGCAATTCTTTTTCTCATAACTAAATATGTGCCACAAAAAATCATAAAGATAAATAGATTTCTTTTCTTGATCGCTGAGATGATTGGCAAAATTGTTTTCCCATCGTTTCCTCAAAAATGTTCCCCATTTGTCTATTTCAGTCACCTTTACTTTTTTGCTTCTAAGCAATGATACTAAGTCCATACGATTTTCCAATAAGACACCTACTTCTCCTTTAACTTTATTAAATTCATTGTTGATTCATCTTATAAGGTAAAGACCGCTTATTTTTGTCCTTTCCTCACCTATTCATCTATTTCATCGTAGGGATTGGCGTATAAATCAATATCAAAATCAGCATTAATGCTATTGGCAAATGCAATTAGAGATTCATCTAAATATAAACCAGGTGTATAACCGTTGTTCATTATGATGACAATGGTGAATCTACATTCTAATCCGAACCGCCTTTTTAAATCATTGATGATTGATGCCTTACCCCCGATTTGATTGATAATTAAATTTAACTGATCACCAACGTCCAATGATTCTTGATAACCTGTACTTAGCTTCCAACGGGTATAACCTCTTACATGATTTTCTGTAGGAGATATTTTCTTTATGATGTCACCTTTTTTATAACTTTCAGTTGGTACGATATCCAATTGTTTTGTTACAGCATCTAATGAAAATTCATCTGCAAACAAACTAAAATACACCATCACTTGCGTTTTCTCCATCAATATCCTCCACTTTTTATTAATTCGTTATGTAAGGAGATTTGAAGTCCTCGACAAATAATCCCGTTTCCTTAACAACCTCTATAGCTTCCGTACAGTCTTCACTCGCCCCAATGTACATATAATAATCGTATCCAAAGTGAACAAAGAATTTCTTCTTATAGCCTAATTTACACCAAATGGCATTCCGTAATGTCAACTTGACTAACTCTCGGACTTCCTGTGCAGTCACCGCTTTTCCTATCCAAATCTTTGATAGAAATTCATTCGCCTTTTGATGTTTGATCTCGTCAGACCTTTGCTCTAAGGCAATTACATAAACTCTATTCAAACCCATTTCCGTCATAAATGTCGTGATAGTATTTATGTACTTTTCCTCCGTAGCCTCATACTCCTCCATGCTTATCTTTGTCCCAACTTCTGAAAAACAAGTCCATTCTTCATGGTCAAGATAACTTCCATCAGCATTCCTTTTTAATGGATCATATTTTGTTAT
Organism: Heyndrickxia sp. FSL W8-0423; assembly: GCF_038009395.1. Taxonomy (NCBI): domain Bacteria; kingdom Bacillati; phylum Bacillota; class Bacilli; order Caryophanales; family Bacillaceae; genus Heyndrickxia; species Heyndrickxia sp. FSL W8-0423. Next base: position 726,109 of record NZ_JBBPBE010000001.1, read on the forward strand.
TCTCCAATAATTCAATGAATCACTCCCCTTTTGAATAAATCAAACACATCATTTAATCATTTTTTCTATTGATTCCAAGTTTTGTTTCCAATTGAGAATGTGTAATGATCGTTACATGTTCCAGATTAATTTCGGGTATATCCGCTCCTGAAATCTCTTCACCAATGATTGCTATAGTAAAAGGAGAACTTTCAAAAATAGTTTCAACCAACTTTGCATACAGCTCAACAACCTTACTTAGCCAAGGGTTTAACTCTTTTGTAAGAGGATATCTATATGGAAATTTTTCTTCAAGTATAGCTTGTGGAATTGAAATATCTAACCAATCAGACTCACCATGAACCCTAATTATGCTAATCACACAAGGTAACTGATTACTTGCTGTTAGAGTTATGGTTCCATAAAATAAATGAACACTCTCCTCTTCAATATTTATAGGAAGAGGAACAGGAGACGTTTGATAATCACTTTTTTCTACCCACATTCCATTAAAAAAATCACATTGGTATAATGAGTCCAGAGCATCATTTAGCTTTTTATGATCACCTGATGGATGATACTCAATTGAAAGTTCATAAAATCCACCAGTCCATATTTCAGGGTTAATATAGTCTGCATACTTCATTCATTTTTTCTCCTATTTTGATGCGTTGATTTCTTTTGTTCTGTTTCAGGCTCCCATCTAACAAATGCCCATTCGTGTATTGTATTAACAGTTAATGGTGTTGGATGGAAGATGTATTCCTCTTGAACCTCATTAATGTTAGGGAAATCAGATAACACTTCAGTGCAAGCAACACTTAACACTTCCTTTTCATCCTCTGTTGGCTCATGATCGAAAAAAGCCTGCCATAACAGCCGATTATTTGTTAAAATTACTTTTAATCCTCTCAAATTTTCAGGAATTGCACCGATTAAAGCCCGATGTAGGCTTAATACTAATGAGTTGTTCATTGGAAGCCTCCTTCCTCTCACTCAATATTTTCAAACTGTCTTTTATCGTCAGCTCTACAAACATTCCTATCACTTACACAAACACACAAACACTTTACAATGCCCCATATATCTACTACTCTATTATTTCAATTAAGTCAGTGTGAATCTTTACGAAATACGTTTCTAATAATTCTCTCAGTTTTTCATTGAGATGATAGTATTCATTGTCTGCTTTTTCGATAACGCTATAAAATTCCTTTTCGTCAATCTCGTCATTTTCTAAGGCAACGTACAAGTCCCACATTTCTTTTCCATACTTTCTCTCAATCAGTACATACTCATGTGCATCTATTTTATCAAGAACACCGATCAGTTCTTCCAAATAACGAGTGATTCCTACTCCTTCTACATGGTCTGAATTCCATCTTAAAAAACTTTCATGACCTCCACTTTCCATTTCGGAATAGTATTGAAGAACAGTAAATGCTTCATAAGCTACTTTATTTTCTAATTGATAGGCAGATTCAAGTAGCACATCACTAACGGCGTTCCAAATATCATCTTTATTTAATAAGTCTGATCTTTTTAATTTAGGCTTCTTATCCATATTTGGGGGCACCTTTCCATACTTTGTTGCCCAAGACAACAATTCTTTCTGTTAAATACTTATCACTGTCAATCAAGCTACAAATCATCTAACGCTATCACTTCCCCGTTTGATGCATTCACCCCATACTTGCAATCTAATTTCCCGCATAAAACGTATTGTTTTTGTTTAAAGTCATACACATAGTAAGATTTTAACTCAAACAAATCTTTAAGTTTTTCATAGGCTTCTTCTTTTGTGATTGTTACCTTGTCAGGTGCTTGAAAGTCATTAAAGGTCTCCAACATCGGTTTACTATCCATGTAATTTACAACTTGAAAACTTTTTGGATCTATGAAGACCTTTATTTTCCGCTGAAATACACGAACATCCTGAATATTCGCTTTCAATGTAACGTGAATATACCCTTTATCACGATAACAGTGTTTTAATACCCAATTCCCTGATTCACTTGGATATTCCCGCCGTAAAAGGTTTTTAACTGCTATCATACATTTCTCTTGTTCTATCTCTGTAATGGGGAATGAATCAGGAGATGGCTCACATGAAAATGCTTGTTCTGCTGTAAGATCTTCAATCCATTTGATTTCTTTCCGTTCAAACGGTTGATTCATTGGTTCATCCCAATAAATTGTTTGATCGATATTCAAAAAATAATTTTCATCTGCAAAAACCTCAAACGGAATCGTTGTTGTCCCATCATTTGTAACAAAAATCTCTTCCAATGCATATATAGGGTATAATTTTTTCTGTTCATAGGAAGGATATTCAATCAACTTCAATTGTTCCTTTCCCAAATCTTCTAATCGATCAAGAGAAAGAGTATATTTTTCTTTCTTAATCAGCTCTTTTGAAGGAAATTCACCATGCATTGAAAACATAGTGAGCTTCCCTTCTTCGTTAAACTTGATGTCAATATATCCAGGAGGTGAAACGGCAACACCATCAAAACACGACATAAAGTTAAGTTCCCCTTCATCTTCTCTTACCCATTGGAATTGTTCCCCATACGATAATCCTGTTTCACACTCAACCCATTTTATAACGGCTTCCTTATTAAGATTGCTAAATGTAATCCCGTCTTCTGCATAAGGCTTACCTTTTGCAAAAATACGTTCAAATTTAAGACTTTTCAAGTTGATTTCAAAACTTACTGTCCCCTCTGGATTTAGTCCATCATCATCTTGTACAGCATCATTGGGGAACCACTCCATGGACAATGTATAAATTGTCTCATTGAAGATATCTACACTCCGATAAAACTGTTGTTCATGTAAATAATAGTTACTTAGTCCGAACTTTTTCTGCGTAAACTCAACTAATTCTTGTATTCTTAAATCCATTCGCTATGACCTCACTTGCAACTTATTTTGAAACATTCAGATACCGCATCAATAACTATAGCTCTACTATACTTTTAGGAAAATTAGAAAGTTCTTATACTAAATAGATTAATTATATGGTCTAACTACTTCTCCTTGGATTGGTTCAGAACTACCTTCAAGTTGGATACGAATAGATTTACCAGTATAATAATCAAACGAATCCATGACTTGAAAGTGCAAATGAGGCTCTGAGGAATTTCCAGAGTTTCCACATAATCCAATCACTTGCCCCTGTTGTACATGATCTCCAACCTTAACAAGAATCGAGTTTTGTTTTAAATGGGCAAGCATGCTGTATTCATTATTTGGATGTCTAATCACAACACAATTTCCTTCTGGCTGACTTTCATCCATTTCACCTGGCACATTGTCCTTCACACCTTCTATTACTTTTACCACCTCGCCATCAAACGGAGCGACTATTTCTTTATTGAAAGCATAATAGTTTTCATTCTTAGTAGGTGCATCACGATAGGATTGACCATCTTTCATAATGACCAAATCATATGCGTATCTTTGAGTTTCATAAACATAATGGTAATTAATAAATTGATTTGTTCCTCCCCAAAAAACAAACCATTCTTCTTTTATTGGCATGATATAAGTATTCTCAGTGTATCGGTTATCACTTTCTGGATAAGAAACAAATGGAGCAAGAAGCAGACTTTGAATGGTGTAATCTTCATCAAATGCTACACTAATTGCCTTTTCCCTCTCATTGTCTAACCATAAAAATTGCTCAATATGTTTACCTAAACGGTTACTCATTTCTAAGTTATACTGCTTAACTTCAAGATTAAAAGACTCTCCTAACTCTATGAATTGCTCCAATATGACCAACTGTTTAAAATCCTTAGAGGTTTGTTGATATATAGTGGAAAACTCTCCATTCAAAAAACTTTTTCCAAATTCGTCAGGAATAATCCTTTTTTCTTTTCCCTCTTTCATAAATATCACCTCATATCCTATTGTCCTCACTCTATCTAAAACCGTTTTTCCTGTTTGCATAAGATTTCGCACTGGTAGATGATATGAATTTTATTTTATATTTACCGCCAATTTCTTGTTTCACCTTTTCCGTTAATACGAATCCCATTTGATTAAATTTATCTTCCAGTTCAATCCCATTAGGAAGCAATTTATCTGAATCCCAATCAATCCATTCTCCATACTTTGTTGCCCAAGACAACAATTCCTCTGCTAATCTATCTGAAATCGGAACATCTTCTAAGTCGAGATTGCCACCGCACCTATTACACCAAATTGGATCTGCCCCAACATCTCCTTCTATTTTTAAATCATTTGTTTCTTCACTATCACAACAACAGTTCAAGCGTTTTCACCTCTATTCAATTTAACAACTTTAAAGTTTCCTTATTTTTTCTCCCGACTTAATGATGATATTTACACCTGTTGAACTACCCTGTTCAATATGATTTTCCATATTTGAAACGTCTATATTTGACTCAATTTTCACTGTTTTTCTTTCATTTCCCTTTAGCTTCACCTCATACGGATCATTGTTGTTCATGAGTGAAACCATGAGTACATCATCTTCAAAATAGTATTTTTCATAAAATTCAATGGTGAATTGGACATCATTCCTACTGTAATTTTCAAAAGGAAGTTCACATTCTCCACGCAATGTTGTTTCACCGATCATTTCAAATTGACAGTTGCTCCAATCACGCTCATAAGAAACAGCATAAATACCTGTTGCAAATGTTTTTTGAAACGAACTGGCAATCATCGATGGTGCGAATAAAGCGAGAACAATGGCAACCAAGACAACACGCCCATGATATTTTTCTACCGATTTGGTAAGGAAATACAAACTTGCAATCAATAAAGCTAATGAAGCAATTCCTACATAATGTAATCCATTAACAGATTGAACTGGTATATTCAATACCGATGCGACAGTCTCACCATAAGGACTTTCGTGTGGAAAAGGGAAATTTAGGACAAGAGATGCAATAAAAAGAATAAGAGAAAGATATAACATTTTTTTACTTTTCATCATAAGGAACACATCCTTTTATCCAGAATTAGTTAAAAATTGTTTTCACTATGTATCTACGAAACTTAAATGATTTTGGTATCACATTTTTCAATTATTTTGACTATTTCATTTAACTAAATTTACTCTTTGGGATTTGTGGCAGAATTTTAAAAGGGAAATTCAATAAATAAGGGCATTATCCCAGTGATAATGCCCACGTTTTTAGAAAAAACCTAAACTCAATCCAACGTAAATTAATCCTGAAACAACTGCAAAACCTGAGAAGAATAAAACCTTTTGGAGATTTGACCAGTTCTTCATCCATCCCCATCTTTTTTTATCAACATCGAACCAAAAGAAATCCGCAATAATAGCTAAAACAATTATGATAATCACAATAAAAGAATTCATATTGTTATAACTCCGTTCCTTTTCGATCATAGCTAACTTGATAATCGAAGTATTTTTCCTTTAGCAAACGTCTTCCTCTAAAAAGTCTATTCTTAATGACACCAATATTTTCATTTAAAGTCTCACTAATTTCTTTATAGGAATACTGTTTAAAATAAAAAAGTAAAATCGGTTCCTTGTATTGGTTAGGTAAAGAATTAACTGTGTGGCATAACCATTCCTTCTCAAACTTTTCTATTGCTTCAATTTCTGCCGAGTCAGTATTTGCTACTTTAATTTCTTCGAGATATTCAATTAACCTAGGAGATTTTATCGTTTTACTTCGAAAATAATCGATGCATTGATTATAAGTAATTTTATATAACCACGATCTAATAGAAGATCTTTTTTCGAACGAGTCCAACTTTAGAAATATCTTAATGAATACCTCCTGCATAATATCGTCAACTATTATCCAGTCACGAACAATTTTGTAGGCAAAATAGCGTAATTCTTTTTCATATTCATTAATTAACTCTTCTAAGTCTGTTTCACATAAACCGTGAGATGGAACAAGAGTCTTTATGTTCCCTTTTTCTTCTAATACAACCAATGTTCCTCACTCGCTTACCAATTCCCTAATATTTGTTAATATTATGGTAACACAACTTTGGAAATTGAGGGAAACAGATTACCAGTCTATTACATAATTATTACATTAGTGTATCAACTTTGCATAACAGGTCTTTAATCACTGACAATCACTCCCTTAACTATTTGACCTTGTGCGTCTCTTAAATACGAAAAATAAAACAATACCGATGGCTATAACTACTGCACCCCATATATATAACCCATTTCCTTCCTGCTTATCTGTTAAATCAACTTCTTCAATCGGAGGCTGTCCTTCCCCAAGTATCGCCAAATCTTCCTCTGAGGAACCCAATTCATTCGTACGATCGCAAATGATTGTTACAAGCGTTTTTTTTCCATACATAGTTGATTCGTAAGCATAGACCAAATACTCTTCCCCTTCTTTAAAGTCATATCCACAGTCTCCACCACCTTGTCCAGTGGTAATGATTATTTGTGATTGCTCTACACCCTTCCAGGTGTTCGTTACTTCAAAGAGGACTGATTTAGTCGTATATCCTTTTAAACTTCGTTTCTCTCGTATATCAATAACTTTCCCACTAAATACGGCTTTTGAACGTTCAAATTCTTCTTCTACACCTGGTAATTCTGCACACGAACAAGCACTTGTTATCGAAGGAAATGAGCCTATAAATATAATACCAATGATTATACAAACGAGAATTGGAATTGCCATTTTCAAATAATCACCTCAATCTCTCTGAATATATCATTTGAACACCGATTTCCTCATTTCTTTAAATACATCAAGAAATAGCTGAGTAAATAGGCAAAGCATGTAACCCCAAATAAAGCAAAAATGCTTGGAGTCATCGTTACATATAAACTGATTGGTAACGACCATATAAAAGCAATTAACAATAATACTTTTTTAGAGATTAAAGAAGAAATAATTGCTAAACAAGCAGGAATACATAGCATGAAAAACGTATTTAAAATGGGTTCAATATCAGTTGTATTTGAATAAGGATTGAAGAAGCTAAAGATAACCCATAAGCAAATTGAAAACGCCCCTGAAATTACTCCCAACATAGCTGACACTTTTGGAATTTCTCACACCCCCTCATAACCTCATTTTTAGGTTTCTATGGAGCAAAAGGTACAAAGTATCGAAACATAAAAGCCGTAAACGCTAAAACTGAAATTGTGCATATGCAAGCTAAATGCAACAGGATATACATAATTTTACTTTTTCCTTTAACGAAAAATGAATAGATAAAGCCAAATAATGGGTTAAGCATTAAGAAAGGTAAAGAAATTGCAATTGTCGCTTTACCAATCATATGTACAATCCTTGAATCTACTCCTGATAACCTCAATACACACAAGAGTAAAACAGTAACAACTATAGTAGCGATTAGGGAAATTAACGCAACCTTAGACGGCTTTCGGAAAAACTTATTCATGCAATCCTCCTTATTCGTTTCTTTATCGACAGTACTTCTACCAATCCTTATTTTTCGTTAATAGATCAATCATCCTTTGATGGTATTCAGGCTTTTCCTCTTCCGCATCGAAGGTAATTTTCCGATCAACATATTCATCAGACCAAGAAAAGTCTATATTATCTGTCCAACTAACTAAAAATATCTTTTCAATATTTCTGTGCTTAAATAAATCATCCATAATGCTCTGTTTATTACTGTCTTTCGTTACAGAATCAAACGGATAAACAACAGCGAAATTGAAACTGTTAGGAGAACTCCTCCATGTTCGAGGGTTAATGGTGTCAACAAACATTGTGTTACTTCCTAAATTGTATGCAACACCCGTCTTAAAGTTTTTATTAGCCCTAAAGAATGTGCTTAAATTCTGCATTGAGTTGGCTCTAAATAATATTCTGCTCCCTTTGAATAAATCATTTATAGTCCTTAAAACTAAAGGATGTTTCTCATTTTGAAAAGTCCCAGTTAATAAAGCACATTTTTCATCAGACTCAATAAACTCGATAATACTTTCCATAGCCATTTTTCTCGTATTCATACATAAACCTCCATTTTTAATTAGAATTGATTTATACTGTGTGAGCCTCTATAATTACGCCTTGAAGTTACTATCAAATTAACTAATTAAAAATGATAGTCATATTCAACAACTACAGACATCATTAATCAAAACTCATCTAACCTACAGCTAGTAGTGTACCTTCAATATACTGGGACATTATATGTGTTGTAAAAATAAAACAACAAGTTAATAACTATATTCCCCTGCCAAAATGTCCTTCCCCGCCTTCATCTCCCCCTCACTCCCCCCAAACCCTTGCGACTCTAAGCCTCTTCCCTCTTATCTCGCCTTTTTTCTTCATTCCATTATGTTATATAGTTCTTCCCCAAATCCCCCATATTCGCCCTCTTTTTTCCTTCTCGGGTTGTATCGAATATTCTGACAATGTTAAAGAGTTGGTACCGATAATGGAGGAAAGAATCAGGAGAAAAGAAAGGAAAATGATTGAAAAACCAGCGAAAAAGAACTAAAACCCTACGGGTTTATACAGTGAGGAAAACAACAGAATAGACACAAGAGAAATTGAGAAAGGATGGAGAGAAGAATCAGGAGAAAAGAAAGGAAATGCAGCCCTGTTGAGACGGTTTTACAGTTAGGAAACACACTGAATAGAGATTGGAAATCCTACGGATTTATGGATTGGAGAAACGAATGAAACTCTTATTGGACAAGGGATTGAGGGGATATTGGACAAAAGAAAAAGGGACGAAGTCCTACTGGACCCGCCCCGAATTGATATTGATTTTTGATTGAAAAAACCGATTGAGTAACGATTGATTACATAAAGATCTGACCGCTGCTCTTCCCGCTTCCTTTGCCGTTTGGATACCAACTATTTAGCAGTAGGTACCGACTTTTTAGCGTGGGGAAGAGGAAAGTAACAGCTACACACCTCAGCACTCTCTTTCTTCTTTCCCGTGTTCTTTCGAACTGTATAGGAAACGATATGAAAAACACCTGAACACGCTACGGACAAGGGATTGAGGGGATATTTGACAAAAGAAAAAGGGACGAAGTCCTACTGGACCCGCCCCGAATTGATATTGATTTTGTATTGAAAAAACCGATTGAAAAAACGATTGAGTACATAAAGATCTGGCCGCTGCTCTTCCCGCTTCCTATGCCGTTCGGATACCAACTATTTAGCAGTGAGTACCTACTTTTTAGCATGGGGAAGAAGAAAAAGACAGCTATATACCTTCCTTAATCCACTTCTCAATTTTAGATATTCTTTTTCTTTTAGACATAAAAACACCCCTTTAGACAATCATATCTAAAGGGGGAAAGCTTCGCAACTTTCTTTAAAACATCGTGACTTTCTTCAAAACATCGCATCTTTTTTATAAACATCGCGACTTTATTTCAAATCTACAACATTTATCTCACTCCCAAAATATCCTACCCTCGCCCAAACACCCTTTCACCCTTACTCCCCCAAGGCCTCAACCCCATTTTCAAGCCACAAGGCACTGCTAAAAAGTTCTTCCCTCAAAAACCCATTTTCTTTTCTTTTTTCCGTTCTGGGTTGTATCGAATATTCTGTAAATGTTAAAAAGATGTTCCCCCGTTTTGGTGAGCGTAATAGGAAAGATGAATTCATCCCGTTGGGAAAAATAACAGAATGAAGATTGGATAACGATTTTATGAGCGAGGAAAAGGATTGATTTGAAAAGAGAATATGATGAAAAAACGATTGGACTCCTTATTGGGTAAGGGATTGAAGGGACTTCTTAACTTTTTAGTTAAAAAGAAAAAAGACTGGACCTGTTATTGATCCAGCCTGAATTGTATTGATTTATGATTGAAAAATACGATTGAAATTCTTTTCTCCCGCCCTCTTCTTTCTGCTCTCTTTACCGGCTCCAGGTACGAACTCTTTAACAGGAGGGAAGAAGATTTTAGCTGAGGTTCAAGGATTTTAGCAGGGAGATAACATTAAAAAAGCAATTACTTTCCCTTACTCCACCGTCACACTCTTCGCCAAGTTACGTGGTTTATCCACGTCACAATCACGATGCAATGCTGCATAGTAAGCGAGAAGTTGCAGTGGTACTACAGAGACAAGAGGTGTTAATAATTCGTGTACTTCTGGGATGACAAAGCGGTCTTCGTTTGTGTCGAGTCCTTTCATGGAGATGATGCATGGGTTTGCTCCACGAGCGACGACTTCTTTGACGTTTCCGCGTATGCTCCAGTTTACGTTTTCTTGAGTTGCAAGAGCGACGATTGGTGTGCCATCTTCGATTAAAGCGATCGTACCATGCTTTAATTCTCCGCCTGCAAATCCTTCTGCTTGAATATAGGAAATTTCTTTAAGCTTTAGTGCACCTTCAAGACATACATAGTAATCAAGGGCACGGCCAATAAAGAAAGCATTTCGTGTCACTGTGAAATATTCAAAAGCCATTTTTTCGAATTCTTCCTTAGAATCACAAAGAACTTCCATCGCATTAGCGACAATTCCTAGTTCATGAACAAGGTCAAGATCAGCTTTTTTGCCTACTACGCTTGCAAGAATCGATAATACTGCAATTTGAGCAGTATAAGCTTTTGTTGAAGCAACGGCAATTTCAGGGCCAGCATGTAACAACAATGTGTAATCCGCTTCGCGAGATAAAGTAGAACCTGGAACGTTTGTAATCGTAATTGCCTTATATCCCAGCTCTTTAACCTTTACAAGAACCGCACGGCTATCCGCTGTTTCACCACTTTGAGAGATGAAAATAAATAACGGTTTCTTCGATAATAGAGGCATATTATAGCCCATTTCACTAGCTACATGAACTTCTACAGGAATTTCCGCAAGCTGTTCAATCATTTGTTTTCCAACGAGTCCAGCATGATAGCTTGTGCCGCAAGCAACAATATAGATGCGATCAGCATCGTTCATTGCCTTTACAATATCGGAATCAATGGCAAGGTCACCGTTAATATCTTGATACGCTTGAATAATTTTTCTCATCACAAGTGGCTGTTCATCGATTTCCTTCAACATATAGTGAGGGTATGTGCCCTTTTCGATATCGCTTGCATCGATTAGTGCTTTATAAGGCTCTCTAGCAATCTTTTCACCTAATAAGTTTTGGATAATGATTTCGTCCTTTTTCACGATGACCATTTCTTTATCCATTAACTCAATAAATTGATCAGTTACTTGAATCATCGCCATTGCATCACTCGCGACAACATTAAAGCCTTCTCCAACACCTACTAATAGTGGGCTTTTGTTTTTCGCTACAAAAATTGTATCTTCATTTTCCGTATCCAATAATGCAAGGGCATAGGAACCATGTAATAGAGTTAACGTTTTTCTGAAAGCTTCCTCAACACTTAATCCATCAGCAACAAACTTTTCTACTAACTGCACAATAATTTCCGTATCTGTTTCACTTTTAAGCGTAACGTCTTGTAAATACTCTTGCTGCAATAGTGAATAGTTTTCGATAACACCATTATGAACAAGGGTAAATCGTGTACTTGCACTTTGATGTGGATGTGCATTTTCTTTACTTGGCACTCCATGTGTCGCCCAACGTGTGTGTCCGATTCCGATGTGACCCATTACATCTGTATCAACGACTTCACGAAGATCCGCAATACGTCCCTTTTCCTTAAAAACATGAACTCCAGACTCATTCTTTACTGCGATCCCAGCAGAATCATATCCTCTATATTCAAGCTTTTCTAAGCCTTTTAATAAAAGTTCTTTCGCATCTTGATTTCCAATATATCCTACAATACCACACATTTGTATCTTCCTCCCAATATTGGGGGCAAGATGCCAGAGGGCAGACTTGCCCCCTTATCTCTGTATTATTTTAATGCTAAGATTTTAGACAAAACAATTGTTTTTACAGCCAATAGCTTATCTAATTCTCACATTTCTTTTCCCTTTGTGCACCGAGTCACCTCTGATGTTTTAAGAAAAAGACGTCGACTGTGTGTGGCAGCCGGAAGGTATCCGCCGAATACTCGATAAACCTTCTCCTCGTCAACTAGACAATTGTATCCGCTCGTTGTCTAGTTCTGGCGCTTTTTAAAACGTTCTAAACATCTATCCTCCTTTTCTCTTTTGGCAAGTAAAAACATGATAATCATATCCTACATTAATACTTAGGTCAATAAAAAAGTATAATAAAACAGCTATAAAATAAAAATATGCATAAGGATTCGTATACGTTCCCCTTATGCATATAATTCCACTTATTCCTCTGAAAGTCCCATTTCTTCTTTTACAACTTCTGCAATTCTATTAACATAAGATTCACAAGCTTCTTCAGTAGCTGCTTCTGCCATAACACGTACTAACGGCTCAGTACCGGAAGGACGGACAAGAATTCTACCATTTCCGGCCATTTCTTTTTCTACCTGTTCAATAACCGCTTTTACTTTTTCATTATCTGTTACATGATACTTATCTTGAACACGAATATTCACGAGCTTTTGCGGATACTTTTTCATTTCCCCAGCAAGTTCTGATAATGGTTTATTCGTTGCTTTCATAATATTAAGGAGCTGTAATCCTGTTAATAACCCATCGCCGGTTGTATTATAATCTAGGAAAATAATATGTCCTGATTGTTCGCCACCAAGATTATAACTATTCGTTTTCATTTCTTCAACGACATATCTGTCCCCAACTGCTGTTTGAATGCTCTTAATTCCTAATGCTTCTAGCCCTTTATGAAAGCCTAAATTACTCATTACTGTAGAAACAACTGTTGATTGTTTAAGTCGTGCTTCACTCTTCATATATTTAGCACAGATGAACATAATTTGATCTCCGTCTACAACTTCACCATTTTCATCAATGGCAATGACTCGGTCTCCGTCCCCATCAAAAGCAAGTCCAACATCCGCTTCTTTTTCTTTCACAAATGCTGCTAGGCTTTCAGGGTGAGTAGAACCCACACCGTTATTAATATTCAAGCCATTAGGAGATGCACCCATCGTAGAAATGTCTGCTTCTAAATCAGCAAATAGATGTGTAGCCAATGAAGAGGTTGCACCGTTCGCACAATCTAGTGCCAGATGAATACCGGAAAAGTCTTCGTCTACAGATTGTTTAAGGAACTGTAAATACTTCTGACCTCCTTCGAAATAATCATTAACAACACCAAGATCTCCACCTACAGGTCTTGGTAATTGATCTTCTTCCATATCAAGAATTTGTTCAATCTCCGCTTCTTGTTCATCTGAAAGCTTATAGCCATCGGATCCAAAAAACTTGATGCCATTATCGGCGACAGGGTTGTGTGAGGCTGAGATCATAACTCCAGCTTGTGCACCTAGAGCTTTTGTAAGGTAAGCAACCCCTGGAGTAGAAATGACACCTAAGCGCATAACTTCAGCACCAATTGATAAAAGCCCTGATACTAAAGCTCCTTCAAGCATATGCCCAGATATACGAGTATCACGACCTATGAGTACTTTTGGACGCTCCGTATTTTTCGTTAACACGTATCCACCATAACGACCTAATTTAAATGCTAATTCTGGTGTTAACTCAGAATTGGCTACTCCTCTTACTCCATCTGTACCGAAATATTTACCCATTTGAATATTCGCTCCTTCTAAAAATACAATAATTACAAATTAAATATCTCCACTTTCTTTCTCCGTTAAGCGAATTTTCGCTTTCTTCTTCGACAGCTCCCATGTTATATCCTTCGGTCCATCAACCTTTAGATTTACTTCATGTACTCCTGGAGATAAACCCGATAAATCCATAAGAATATCAAAACTTGACGCACTAATATCTTTTAATGATTTGGTTGTACCATTAACCGTTAAATCTACTTCACCATTTTTTGGCGATAAAAATTCCATCGTGTAGTCATCAGGTAAGCCCGTACTGCTTACTTTAATATTGCTGAATGTCTTTTCTTCTTTTTTCTCACTAGTACTTATTCGGACTTTTACAATTTCTGGTTCTAATTTATTTATACCTTTTGGCACTTTAATTGGAACATCAAGTTCTGTATCTTTATCATATTTACTAATATCTACATCCACACTTAATGCATCAATTGATTTTAGCACATCACTTCTACCATAAATTTTAATATTTTTTGGTATCGTCGTGATGCTATTAATAACAATTCCTTCCTTTTCATCCCCAATTGGATTTACGGTAATAGGAACGGTTTTACTTGGATTTTTAACCGGGACGGTCACTTCTACCGTTTCCGGATCGACATCTACATTTAACTTATTTAATGATTTGTCTAACACTTGTACTTTAGCATCTCTTGTAATTGTCGAACTAATTTCCCGTTTTGAATCAACTGTCGCTTTTACATACGTAATTTGATCAATCACATCTTTTGCTCCAGTTATTTTTACTGTTTTTGGTTCAACAGAAGGGGTTTCAGCTTCAAAGCCACTTGCTAATAAATTAGAATTAAATTCTGCATCTACCCTAAATTCCTTCGTCACTTTCTCTTGAACGGTAACAGTAACGTATGCAGGAGAGATTTTAGCTGTCAATTTATCTGATAGATCTTTAAGCTTTAGCTTAACCCGCTGTTTTCCAAGTTCAGCATCAGTTAAATCAATATAGACAGTGAAATTTTTTAGATTTTTTGTTGTTCGTACAAATCCCTTTGGTCCATCAATGGTTACATCCACCGTTTCAGGAACACCTGTCACCACAAAGTTCTGCTGGTCGTAAATAACTTCAACAGGCATATTTTGAACAACATCATTTTCATTTTTTTGTCTCGTGTCCTTTTCTTTGTTACCATTTTCAATACTAACTGATATATATAGCAATAACGCTAAGAACAATGCAACGATTCGAATAAACCATTTATTATCCATAAATTTATCCACGCTTCTTCACCCTCCAATTCCATATTGATGAGGAAGCTTGCTTGTTCATTGATATCATAAATTCTTTTTCAAGCATCTCCTTGAATTGGTCTATTTTTAAATCCCTGTGAAGTTCACTATTTTTCGTTAATGATATTGCTCCTGTTTCTTCAGATACAATGATCGTTAAACTGTCTGTTACTTCACTTATACCAAGAGCAGCACGATGTCTCGTTCCCAATTCCTTCGAGATGAATGGACTTTCTGACAAAGGTAAGTAACAAGCAGCTGCAGCCACTTGATCTTTCTGTAAAATAACAGCTCCATCATGTAAAGGTGTATTAGGGATGAAAATGTTTATTAGTAATTCAGAAGAGATTTTGGAATTCAATGCAATCCCTGTTTCTATATAATCACTAAGACCTGTCTCCCTTTCAATCGAAATTAATGCACCAATTCTTCGCTTCGCCATGTAACTTGTCGCTTTAACGATGGCATCAATAATTCTCGATTGCTCCTCTTCTTCATGCATCGTTCCACGGGAAAATAACTTCCCTCTTCCCAATTGTTCTAGCGCTCGCCTTATTTCCGGCTGGAAAATGATAATTAAGGCAAGAAATCCCCAATCAATGGCTTGCTCCATAATCCAATTTAAGGTACCTAAGCCTAGAAAGATACTTAAGTTCCTAACAATAAGGATGACAATGATCCCTTTTAAAACTTGTACTGCCTTCGTACCGCGTATGATCATTAATATCTTATAGATCACGTACCATACGAGTAAAATGTCAATAATATTAGAGATATAGTCAAAAAAATTGAAGTCTGCAAACGGCATGTCCGATCCTCCATTAATTTTATATCGTAAAAAAAGCCGCTTTATAAATATGTACTAAATTATATTATACCATATTAGTACAAACCACAAAAAAGAGAAACAAACGTCTTTATTTGTTTCTCTTTTTTTACTTATCTTCCTTAAAAAAACTTACTATTTCTTCGGCACCTATTTTTATTTGAAACCAAAGCCAATCAAACATTTCATTAATTTCTTTTATGTCTCCAGTTACGCGACCTGCTGAGGCCATGTATTTCTCACCATTAATAACCGTTACACTTCCGTCTACTTTACCTTCTATTCGCAAATCACCATTTTTAACTAATAAATCACCTTTAACCGTTTCACCTTTTGGAACAATAACAGTGTGATTTTCTACTTGTAAATTCGGCTTTTTCGTAAATGAAAATTCTTGATTGTTATTCCACATAGAGAGGATACTTCCCCCCATTAGAATAATAAACAAGGAAGCTGCAGCAAGGAATGGATGATTGGTTACCCAACGTTTTATTCCTACTTTTCGTTTCTCCTTGGGTAATTTCGCCATTACTTTTGCAGTAAAATCACTTGAAGCACATATCAATGGTGTACTTTTTATTAATGCAGTTGTTTTCTTTAGTTCCTGAAAATGCCTTGTGCAGTCAGCACATGTTTGAAGATGTTCTTTTAATATAGTTTCATGCTCAGAGGATATATCGCCATCCATGTATTCATGCATAAAGAGAATAATTTCTTCAGAACAAGTATTCAATTCGTTCTCATCCTCTCTATAAATTTCGAAGTTGTTTTCTCAAAGCCTCACGTCCCCTGTGGATTCTTGTTTTCACAGTTCCTAAAGGCAATTCCAGGATTTGGCTAATTTCATTCAACGAAAGATCTTCCAAATATTTCAATACTATAACCGATCGGTATTTTTCAGGAAGTGACTGAATCGCAAATTGAATGGTTTCTTGTAATTCATAATCCATTACTTCTACATCAGGTGCTTTTCCTGTTGCTGCAATTTGCGAATACATAGTTAAGCCATCTGTCCCTGCTACCTCTGCGTCCAAGTAGAAATCAGGCTTCTTCTTTCTTAAGCGATCAATACATAAATTAGTAGCAATCCGGTATAACCAAGTGGAAAATTTCCTTTCTTGTTTAAAGCTATGAATATTAATAAATGCACGTATAAAAGCCTCTTGGGCAATATCCTCGGCTTCATGCAAGTTACCTAACATTCGATAGCATATTTGAAGGACTTTGTCTTTATAAATTTCCACTATCTCTCCGTAAGCATTCTGGTCCCCTTTTAACACTTGTTTTATTCTTTTTTTAACCAATAGTTCCATTCAGATTCCCCCGCCCTAGCGGCTATACATTGTTACGAATGAATAGCATAAAGGTTTCAAAAAATATTTTTTATTTTTATCTTAACAAATATTTACCAATAGTTGTTTGTTTTTTTACAAAAATGGATATGAAAATTAGATTTGAAGTGTTTGATGGTGGTAGTTAGGTGATAAAGCAGAAAAGCAGTAGAATAAATTCTACTGCCCATATGAATGTTATAATAGTTTTTCTCCAAATAAAGAGCCCATTAATGCAACTGCAACTGTTGCGGTTCGATTTCTTTCATCCAATATCGGATTAACTTCCACAAATTCTGCAGAAGTAATAATTCCCGATTCCGCCAGCATTTCCATTGCTAGATGGCTTTCACGGTAGCTGATGCCACCAAGTACAGGTGTGCCCACTCCCGGACAATCGCTCGGATCCAGTGCATCTAAATCCAAGGACAAATGCACGCCATCCGTCTTATCTTTTAAATAGTCAATGGCTTCTTCCATTACTTTAGTCATTCCAAGTTTATCAATTTCATGCATAGTAAACACTTTTATATTTTTGTCTTTAATTAGCTCTTTTTCACCTTTATCAAGATCTCTAGCCCCAATTATTACGATATTTTCGTGTTTTACTTTAGGAGCATAGCCGCCAATATCAGTTAATGTTGGATGTCCGTGGCCTAAACTTGCAGCAAGCGGCATACCGTGAATATTTCCTGATGGAGATGTATCAGCAATATTTAAATCTCCATGGGCATCATACCAAATGACGCCTAGGTTTTTATAATGTTTAGAGACACCTGCTAATGTTCCAATTGCAATGCTATGGTCTCCCCCAAAGATTAATGGAAACTCTCCTTTTTCCACAATTCCATCAACCTTTTCGCCTAAAATAGCATTGGCGTCCGCAACCGCTTTCAAATTTTTCATATTCGTTTCGGGATCATGCAAACGTTCTGCAGCACCAATTTCAATGTCCCCTTGATCAGTCACTACATAACCGAGCTTTTCTAGCCGTTCCACAACACCTGCATATCTAATCGCACTAGGTCCCATATTAACCCCTCTGCGAGATTGTCCTAAGTCCATAGGAACTCCTAATATAGTAATTTTCTTTTCCATTATCGTAAAACCTCCTCAATCCCTATCTATCTCTATTTTAATACTTCATAATCTTCTGACTCAACTCGACAAATTCATGTATATATATGCATTATTCAAAGTAGAGACAAAAGGCCGTTTACAGAAAAAACTACCCGCTAGATGCCTAACGAGTTTACTTTAGAGGTGCAAAATATTAAACAGATTGCAAACAAAATAATTCATAGTGCATTTCACATTGATTTATCCAGATTTTGAGGAATTTTCAATTGCTTACCATTTCCTAATTCACAGATTTAATCACAGAATATAAATAATTATTGGAGAGTGTGTGATTTTTTTGTGGTTTAACACGTGATTATAATTGTTGAATTAATTTTTAATGGGAACTTGCCTGGGCGACATCTTCAGGATTAGTTGAGCTGAGCCCCGCAATGCGTCTAAATGAAATTTACTTGGTTTTATTGAAACATAAGAAGTACTAATTGAGTAAGCAGTGATATTTAATAAGCGGAGTTTTTCCGGTTAGATACAGGATGGGGCATGTTTCGGGGCTATATAAGCGGAAGTTTTCCGATTATGCAATGCAAAATCCCTCTTTTTCACGTTTTTTGAGTAAATAGGCGGAAAAATTCCGGCTATTGGAGCCTAATTTCAGTGCTATTTCCTCATTAAGAGGAATTTCTCCGCTTATTTCAAACTCGCTTTAACATTTAATGCACTTGTGGTACCTGAGAAAAAAGACTTAGAGATATTTACATCTTTAAGTCTTTTTAGCAGTGAAATATACTGTTTATTATGCTGTGAAGATTTTGTGATTTACCGTTTTGTACCTCTAAGATAAACTCATTACTAATTTCCAAGGACAGTTTAATTTCTACTTTTCGTCTATAACCTCTTTTTTCTCTTCCTCCCAATTATTCACTCCATCATCTTCATCAAACTCAATGATCACATCAGCTATTCCCTTTTCGGCCATGATTCGTTCCTCTAAACGGTCCTTAATATCATCGGCCTGAGCTACAGTTAAACTTGGATCTACTTCGATCTCTACCTCGACATGTAGTTCTTCCCCTTCTTTAACAACGGTAATATCCTGAATATCTTTAACACTTGGATCCTCCATAACGATATTACCAATTTTCATCTCCATCTCCTCATCTGCTTCACCGATAGCCCCCGCTGCATTATCTAAAAATACTTTACCAACAACAATGAACATCATAATCCCAATTATAACGGAGGCAATCCCTTCAGCTTGGTGAAACGATGTAAAATGAGAAATTATTACCGCAATGATGGCTAAAAGTCCTCCTGCGGTAGCAACTGTGTCCTCCATAAAAACAAGCTTCGTTGCGGGCTTAGCCTTACCTAAATACTTAACACTCTTTAAGAAAATTGCGGGACCTTTTGCTTCATCTCCGACTTCATGAAGAATTTCCTTCATCGCCTTAAATAAAACAAAACTCTCAAGTAATACGGCTGCACCTAAAACAATGATATTTATGACAAAACCTTTTGACGCAGTTGGTTTTAAAATATGATGAAATCCTTCCTTTATTGTTTCATAAGACATAATTCCAACAATTAGAACAGCACCTAAAAGGACTAAGTTTACAACCCTACCAAAACCATTTGGAAATCGGTCCGTAGGGGCTTTCTTACTTAAGGCGGAACCAATAAATACAAAAAATTGATTCGCAGCATCCCCTAAACTGTGCATCGTTTCAGCAAACATGGCAATATTGCCCGTTAAAAAGAAAGCGATACCCTTAATAATTGAAATAACCGCATTGACTATTGCCGCTAACATTGCTGATTTATTACCTTGTCTTAAAAGCTTTATTATGTCTATCATTTAACAACCTCTACTCTCAATCGAATTTAATAAAAATTTACCGATTGTTTATACGTTTGTAACTCTTATAAGTTTCTCTATAAATATTTTTCACAAAAAAAAATCCTTAAACCTCTAAGGTTTAAGGAAACTTTTGCAAATTTGATGAGCCATGAAGGACTCGAACCTTCGACCCTCTGATTAAAAGTCAGATGCTCTACCGACTGAGCTAATGGCTCTAAACAATGGCTGGGCTAGCTGGATTCGAACCAACGAATGACGGAGTCAAAGTCCGTTGCCTTACCACTTGGCTATAGCCCATTGAAATAATAAAAGTGCGGGGCTTTGGTCAGTCCCTACAAGCAAACATTTTAGTCTAATAAAAAAGGACATTCTTATTATGTCCATTTTAATCAAATTATATTAATAAAAATGGTGGAGGGGGACGGATTCGAACCGCCGAACCCGAAGGAGCGGATTTACAGTCCGCCGCGTTTAGCCACTTCGCTACCCCTCCATATCATTACTAATCGTAATGAATGGTGCCGGCCAGAGGACTTGAACCCCCAACCTACTGATTACAAGTCAGTTGCTCTACCAATTGAGCTAGGCCGGCTTATTATTATATTTTTTATATGGTGGAGGATGACGGGATCGAACCGCCGACCCCCTGCTTGTAAGGCAGGTGCTCTCCCAGCTGAGCTAATCCTCCAATGTCATTTATGTAATCTAAGTTGGTGACCCGTACGGGATTCGAACCCGTGTTACCGCCGTGAAAGGGCGGTGTCTTAACCGCTTGACCAACGGGCCAATCTATGTAAGATAATCTCATAATTCATATTATAAGCTTCCAACCGGGCTCGAACCGGTGACCTCTTCCTTACCATGGAAGTGCTCTACCTGCTGAGCTATGGAAGCAATGGCTCCGCAGGTAGGATTCGAACCTACGACCGATCGGTTAACAGCCGATAGCTCTACCACTGAGCTACTGCGGATTAATATAAACCCGGCAACGTCCTACTCTTGCAGGGGGAGAGCCCCCAACTACCATCGGCGCTGAGAAGCTTAACTTCCGTGTTCGGGATGGGAACGGGTGTGACCTTCTCGCCATAATTACCGGATATTTTTTGCCTCACTGCATTTGCAGCATTTGGTTAAGACATTATTTATTATAATGATTTTCAACCAAATTTCAAGGGTTTTTTAATAAAATTATTCCCTCAAAACTAGATAAATGAGAAACAGTAATAACGTTGAATCAACCTGTCCAGCTGCGGGCGCTATCGGCTCGCGTCACTTCACTTCTTCTGTCGAAGTCTTCCAGACTTCTCCGCCAGAAGCTCCAGTGAGTTTCGCCAGAGAGCTGCGCGCCCTTCGCTTTTCTTATTAGGATAAGTCTTCGACCGATTAGTATTCGTCAGCTCCATGTGTCGCCACACTTCCACCTCGAACCTATCAACCTGATCATCTTTCAGGGGTCTTATTTAGATAAACTAA
>NZ_JBBPBE010000001.1:750000-890000 GCF_038009395.1 Heyndrickxia sp. FSL W8-0423
CCTCTTCATTTACTTCGTTCCTTTGTAACTCCGTATAGAGTGTCCTACAACCCCAAGAGGCAAGCCTCTTGGTTTGGGCTTCTTCCGTTTCGCTCGCCGCTACTCAGGAAATCGCGTTTGCTTTCTCTTCCTCCGGGTACTTAGATGTTTCAGTTCCCCGGGTCTGCCTTCCTTACTCTATGTATTCAAGTAAGGATACTACCCCATTACGGGCAGTGGGTTCCCCCATTCGGAAATCTCCGGATCAAAGCTTGCTTACAGCTCCCCGAAGCATATCGGTGTTAGTCCCGTCCTTCATCGGCTCCTAGTGCCAAGGCATTCACCGTGCGCCCTTAACAACTTAACCTAAAATAAGGTTTGTTTTTAAAACTACTTAAATGGATTGTAATCCATAAAGTGGCGATTCTCGGTTATTACTTGGTTATTTCTCATATTATCTAGTTTTCAAAGAACAAGGCTACTGATTTCAATCACATCATGATTAATCATCGTAGCATTTGCTTCATGCTGCCTTGCTCCGAGGTGAACCTAATCTTCCTCGAATAAGCATTGCCGCAGGAGCAATTCTATTTAGGTAACATTAGAGTCACTGTATAAGTAATCTCTAATTCCCTAAGATATACTGAAAGGAATTAACCTCTCAAAACTGAACAAAACGAAAACGCCTTTTTTGTAACCACGTCAGTGGTCTTCCATATTCCTTAGAAAGGAGGTGATCCAGCCGCACCTTCCGATACGGCTACCTTGTTACGACTTCACCCCAATCATCTGTCCCACCTTCGGCGGCTGGCTCCAAAAGGTTACCTCACCGACTTCGGGTGTTACAAACTCTCGTGGTGTGACGGGCGGTGTGTACAAGGCCCGGGAACGTATTCACCGCGGCATGCTGATCCGCGATTACTAGCGATTCCGGCTTCATGTAGGCGAGTTGCAGCCTACAATCCGAACTGAGAATGGTTTTATGGGATTGGCGTAACCTCGCGGTCTAGCAACCCTTTGTACCATCCATTGTAGCACGTGTGTAGCCCAGGTCATAAGGGGCATGATGATTTGACGTCATCCCCACCTTCCTCCGGTTTGTCACCGGCAGTCACCTTAGAGTGCCCAACTGAATGCTGGCAACTAAGGTCAAGGGTTGCGCTCGTTGCGGGACTTAACCCAACATCTCACGACACGAGCTGACGACAACCATGCACCACCTGTCACTCTTGTCCCCGAAGGGAAATCCCTATCTCTAGGGAGGGCAAGAGGATGTCAAGACCTGGTAAGGTTCTTCGCGTTGCTTCGAATTAAACCACATGCTCCACCGCTTGTGCGGGCCCCCGTCAATTCCTTTGAGTTTCAGCCTTGCGGCCGTACTCCCCAGGCGGAGTGCTTAATGCGTTAGCTGCAGCACTAAAGGGCGGAAACCCTCTAACACTTAGCACTCATCGTTTACGGCGTGGACTACCAGGGTATCTAATCCTGTTCGCTCCCCACGCTTTCGCGCCTCAGCGTCAGTTACAGACCAAAGAGCCGCCTTCGCCACTGGTGTTCCTCCACATCTCTACGCATTTCACCGCTACACGTGGAATTCCGCTCTTCTCTTCTGCACTCAAGTCTCCCAGTTTCCAATGACCCTCCACGGTTGAGCCGTGGGCTTTCACATCAGACTTAAGAAACCGCCTGCGCGCGCTTTACGCCCAATAATTCCGGACAACGCTTGCCACCTACGTATTACCGCGGCTGCTGGCACGTAGTTAGCCGTGGCTTTCTGGTTAGGTACCGTCAAGGTACCGCCCTATTCGAACGATACTTGTTCTTCCCTAACAACAGAGTTTTACGATCCGAAAACCTTCATCACTCACGCGGCGTTGCTCCGTCAGACTTTCGTCCATTGCGGAAGATTCCCTACTGCTGCCTCCCGTAGGAGTCTGGGCCGTGTCTCAGTCCCAGTGTGGCCGATCACCCTCTCAAGTCGGCTACGCATCGTCGCCTTGGTGAGCCGTTACCTCACCAACTAGCTAATGCGCCGCGGGTCCATCTGTAAGTGGTAGCTTAAAGCCACCTTTCAATTCTCCTTCATGCGAAGAAAAAAGTTATCCGGTATTAGCCCCGGTTTCCCGGAGTTATCCCAGTCTTACAGGCAGGTTACCCACGTGTTACTCACCCGTCCGCCGCTAACTATCAGGGAGCAAGCTCCCATCAAGTTCGCTCGACTTGCATGTATTAGGCACGCCGCCAGCGTTCGTCCTGAGCCAGGATCAAACTCTCCAAAAAGATGTTTGATATATCGAATTCGTTAGAATACGACTAGCTCTAGTTAAAAAATAAATTAATTGACGTTTCGTTTTGTTCAGTTTTCAAAGATCAATTTTTGAAACAACTTTTATATTATACTATTTTCAAAACCATTTTGTCGACTGTTTTTTCAATCTCTCGCAGCGACATGTATTAATATATCAATTACAGAGAATAAAGTCAACCCTTTTTTCTCACTCTCCCTAAGTTCTTTTCTAAATCCCTTCTTTCTTTTTGGAAGATATAATGTAATTCACACATTCATTGTGTGGAGCCACACGAGTTAATAGTGAAAACAATATTTGATATCGTTCTTTCATTGCTCTTTTAACTACTTGATCAATCCTTGAATCCTGTAAATCATATAATATCTCATCCATTTCCCTTTTTAAAAGATATTGAATTTCTAGCCTTTCCTTTTCATGAATTAAAATTCCTAACAATTGATTCACCCTTTTACATAAGATTAAGAACAAATGATTGCTGAGGTCACCTTCTAGAAGGTGGATGACTGCAGTAAATCTAGTTTTTTCCAATAAAACAGAAAATATTACGAGAAAATTTTTGACATATAAATTTTGTAGTCGAGCATACAATGAAATAAGGACTTGTCTATTACTATTAATTTTTTATTGCCGTTGTAAGGGGGATTACAATGAATTTTTTTATGATTTTAAGTGGAAAGAAACTAAAACACTTTTTGTTTATTATGGTACTTTCGCTATTTACGGCACTTTTTATCTATTCCCAAACGACTGCTCAAGTTGCAGTTTTTTCAACGAAAGAAGGGCCAAAAGCAATATACAAAGGAGAAAAAGGAATTGCGCTAACGTTTAATATTGGATGGGGAGATCAAAAGGCAGAACCGATTATAGATACTTTAGTAAAGAATGAAGTAAAATCAGCAACTTTCTTTTTGTCCGGTTCATGGGCTGAACGCCATCCAGATATTGTCGAAAAGATCGTTAAAAGCGGATATGAAATTGGGAACCTAGGGTATGCATACGAAGACTATACAGATTTAGAGTCTGAACAAATAAGAAAAGATATAGTAAAAGCACAAGAAGTTTTTAAAAAGCTGAATGTCAAAAACGTTAAATTACTTCGAGCTCCAACCGGCCATTTTGATAAAAAAACTTTAAAAATTGCAGAAGATCTTGGATTAACCGTTGTTCATTGGAGTGTCAATTCAGAGGATTGGACAAATCCTGGGGTTAAGCAGATTATTAATAATATTGATAAAGCTAAAAATGGAGATATCATATTATTACATGCCTCTGATGCAGCTAAGCAAACGAAAAGCGCATTACCTTCAATTATTTCTAAATTAAAAAGTAGAGGCTCCTTTACAAATGTTTCCGACATGATTGCAAACGGAAAGGTTAAGACCACTTTAATAAAATAATTTCATACACAACTTAAAAACACTCCTATTTGGAGTGTTTTTCGCCATTTATTTTTTCTTTTTATTAATAGTTGGTACTTGATTTCCCTTTTTAGCTTGTAATTTAGCTCTTTCTTCTTCCGACCGCTTCAAATATTTTGGTAGTATTAATATTTGATACGCATTACAGATGACAAGAGGGAACAGCATTAAATAGACCCAGCTCTTTTCATTTACCCTCAATACCGGAATCCATTCTAATATTGTTACAACTACCATAAAAAACAAAGCGGGTATGAATGTGCTTTTCTTCCCTTGCCGCGATTTAAAATAGGCAACGATTAATCCCGCTATTAAAATAAATATAGCTAGTGCTATGTAAGGGGTAAGACTTTCATTTGGCTTAGCAAACTTTTCAAAACGGAAATAAGTTAAATCAAATAAAGCAAAAATTGTTAATACCAATTGAACTCCATTCCATAATCTTGTAGAACGAAATATCCCTAAACCAAATTGGTGGATGGTTAAATAAGCAAAGTAGCCGACTTGGCTAATCACACTAAATATTAACCCAACACCTATAAGCCAAATAAATGTAGATAGTATAGGACCAATTTTAAAATCTAAAAAATAGGATTGAAATTCACCCCAACGAATAATAAAACCCAATACACCTGTTGTAATACCACCTATTAATAAAGTTGTAAAAAATAATCGAACCCAATTTCGGCTTGTCAATATGATATCCTCCATCGTTTCATAAATTATACATAAAAACTCATCTTTTCTGATTTTACCAAGCACAGTATGAAAAATCTAGAAATTACACTATTGGTGCATAAAACTTTCACAAATACAGCATATTAACCCTATAAAACACATCCGTATAGGGGTGAGCTATTCAAATGAAAAAAATAGTTGTGTTGCTCCTATTTAGCATTTTCCTTTCAGCTTGTTCAAGTAATCCAAGTACTGAAAAAATGGATTATGACCAAACGAAGAAAATGATCGTTGATATTCTAAAAACAGACGAAGGAAAAAAGGCCATTCAGGATATTATGACAGATAAGAAAATGAAGCAAGAACTTATTATGGACCAAGCAACCGTCTCTGAAACGATTCAAAAAACACTTGTATCGAACAAAAGTACTGAATTTTGGAAGAATGCTTTTAAAGATCCCGAATTTGCCAAAGCATATGCAACAGGAATGAAGAAAGAAAATGAAGCTTTATTAAAAAGATTAATGAAAGATCCTGATTATCAAAGTATGATGCTTGACATATTAAAGGATCCGGAATATCAAAAGGAAATGCAGGATTTACTTAAAAGTAAGGATTTCAGAAAACATATTCAAACCATTATCGTCGAAACTTTTGATAGCCCCATCTTTAAGGCAAAAATTCAAGACACTCTAATGAAGGCCGCTCAAGAAATAAGCAATAACCAAAATGCCCAAAAACAAGGAGGGCAAACTAGTGGCGGCGGAGGTGGAGCTCAACAAGGTACAGGTGGCGCAAATCAAGGTGGATAAAAAATGCTCAAGCGCTTTGGTCCGACAAGTAAAGATGTCGTAGCATTGTACACAAAGGCTTGGGAATTTCCCCAAGCTTTTGTGACGCTAAAATCGAGTTTGATAAATAAGCGGAAAAATTCCCCTTAATTAAGAAAATAGCACTGAAAACACCTTAAACATACTAACATTAGTAGCACAAACCAAGGCCATGGTTTGTGCTACTATTTTTTTATAGTAGAAGTGAAGAAAGGTCGATCCGTCTATGGGACCATGTAAGAGTCCGTATCTTAAACAGGCCAACTTCACACCCTTGTTTGAATCAGTTTAGTATGTTGGGTCCTAGAGATCGTGTATAAGAAAATGGAATCGATAAGGCACTGTGAAGACTTCTATGATTGGTTATAAAAGGAGAATATTTATATGAAACATGTTATCGCTCTTGATGTAAGTAAAGGGAAAAGTACCATTGCCATTTATGATGGTTATGGACAATGTGAATTTGAAGGGGAATTGTATCATACACGCATTGATTTTGAGCAGCTACACCTACGTATTAAGGAAATAACAGCTATTGATGGGCAAGCCCCTGAAATCGTATTTGAGGCGACGGGTGTCTATTCAAAATCCGTTGAAAAGTTTCTACGGGATCACGGACATACATACTATCGCATGAACCCGCTTGAAGCGAACCTACAAATGGCTTCAATGCGTCGACACAAAACTGATATTAGCGATGCCCATGAGTTAGCGAAAACCCACTTTAAATTGGAACGTGAAACGACGTATGTGCAGAATGATTATTATGAACAGATGCGGGCAATTACTCGTTATTATGACGAAATTGAAGAAGAACTTATTCTTTTACGCAATCGTATGCATGCCATTTTACATATTTCATTTCCAGAGTTGGAACGACTTATTACACCGAGTTCAGCGCTATTTCTAAATTTTGTGCAACTGTATCCACATCCAGCACTATTATTAGCTCATTCAAAGACAATTATTAAAAATCGTTTGAAAAGCAATACACGTAAAAGACTTTCACTAGAACGTGCAGAGAAAAAAGCCATCGTGTTATTAGAAGCTGCGAAAAATTCATACCCTGCCATTGAGCCAACGGATATTCGTTGTAATCAAGTACGCGATTACGCCCGACGTATTGCGGATTTAATGGAGAAGAAAGACCAGCTTGTGAAACAAATGGTTGTGATGTCTGAAGGAAGAAAGGAATATACCGTATTACGCTCTTTTCCGGGGATTGGTGATACAACAGCGTGCAGACTTATTGGCGAACTAGGTGACATTCGCCGATTTAAAAATGCGAAACAACTGAACGCATACGTTGGAATCGATATTATGCGCTATCAATCTGGCAATACACAATACCGAGATCGAATTAATAAACGAGGAAATAAGAAGCTACGGAAGATTTTATTTTTTATGATGTGTACAATGATTATGGCAAAAGGAAAACCCAATCATTTAGTAGACTATTATTACAAATTAAAAACGCAACCTCAGAGAAAGCCTCATAAGGTCGCGATTGTGGCGTGTATCAATAAGTTTTTGAAAGTGACGTTTCAGTTACTGACACACGGCATACTTTACGATTATGATTCCGCACTACCAGCTCAGAAATCGTAGCAAAGTTTATATTCACTATAGCACACTGACCTTTCGAAAAAAAGAATATCGTGAGGTTTTTTCGTCATGGGAAAAATTTAGCTGTATTTGGAAGGGGTACCCCTCCCAAATACAGCTAAACAAAAAACATAAATGAATTAACTGAAATACACTTGACTAATCGTAAGAAATAGGCGGAGGAATTCCGACTATTAGATCAAAAAACGTGAAATTAAGTAATTTTGCTTTGCTTAATCGGAAAATTTCCGTTTAAATACCCCGAACCGAGCTCTATTCTGCTGTTTACCCGGAAAATCTCCGCTTATTTGATTATCGTGCTTTAGTAAGAAATGCCAAATCATATCAATTATCCTAGTAATAGCATGTTAACAACAATTGTAAATAATTTTTCAAAAGCAAAATTAGAGACCAAATCATATGCGATTTGGTCTCTAATTATGTCCTCCATAAAAACGGACCTACTTACTAATAAAAGTAGCCTTTTTTCTTACTGTCGAGCTCAGCGACAATTATTTATTTAAAAGTTCTACTACCTTTCTTGCTATGTCTCCATATATTTTCCCTAACGGATGATCTTCAGCATAGATAGAAGGAGCAAAGTCATCCTCATCCCAATCTGGTTGTTGTAATGGAAGCTGTCCTAGAAGTTCTGTTCTTAGTTCCTCAGCAAGTTTCTTTCCACCGCCACGTCCAAAAACATATTCCTTTTCACCTGTTACTTTGCTTTCAAAGTAGGACATGTTTTCGACGACACCTAACAGCTCATGTTCTGTTTTTAACGCCATTGCACCAGCGCGAGCAGCAACAAAGGCAGCTGTTGGATGTGGAGTAGTGACGATAATTTCTTTACAATGTGGTAGCATCGTATGTAAATCTAATGCGACATCCCCAGTACCTGGAGGTAAATCTAATAATAAATAATCCAAATCTCCCCACTCTACTTCAGTAAAGAAGTTATTTAGCATTTTTCCTAGCATTGGACCACGCCAAATAACAGGAGCGTTATCTTCAACGAAAAAGCCCATAGAGATGACTTTAACTCCGAGTCTTTCGACAGGAATGATTCGTTCGCCACGAACGACTGGACGATTCGTAACACCCATCATATCCGGCACACTAAATCCATAAATATCCGCATCAATTAAGCCAACCTTTTTGCCTTGACGAGCTAATGATACAGCCAAATTAACTGAAACCGTTGATTTTCCTACCCCACCTTTTCCGCTTGCAATCGCAATAAAGGTTGTTTTGCTTGTAGGTGATAAAAGATTGTTTCCTTGTTCTGCAGGCTCTGAACCTCTAAATTTTTGTAAAACTTCTTCTGGCAGTTCAGCAAAACGAATACCAACAGTGTTTGCACCCGCTTCTTTTAATGTATTGACTACTTGTGTTTGAAGTTGAAGTTGTTCGCTTGTCCCTGTTTTCGCAATCGCAATCTTCACACTTACATGTTCTTTTTCTTCTTTCACTTTTACTTCTAAAATTCCATTTGTTTCTTCTAGCGTTTTATGTAGGAAAGGATCTTTAATTCCTTTTAATAAATTGACTACTTCCTGTTCAGTTATCACTTCATACACCATCCTCGATGTGAATTCGATTACACCCACAAGTATAACATAATTTCTTTCTTCAAGAAGGGAAACTGCTTTCGTGTATAAAAAAGGCAATCGTTATCGTCTCGATTACCTTTTACTTTAAATCCTTTTCATTTGTAAAATATCTCATGATTCCATTGTAAATTGAAGCTGATACTTTCTTTTGGTACTTCTCACTCATTAGATTTTGTCTTTCCGTTGGATTCGATAAAAATCCTATTTCAACTAATGCGCCTGGTTTGTTTGCATTTTTAACGACATATATATTTTTAAGGATTTTCGCTTCTCTATCCGTATTTTCAAGATTTCTAATAAGCTCACTTTGAATGAACTTTGCTAACCGTTTATTTTCAATTAAATGCGGCGAGTAGAATGTTTGAGCCCCGCTCCATCGTGGGGAAGGAATTGCATTTAGATGAATACTTAAATAGAGATCTGCATCTGATTCATTAATCATATTGAGTCTATTTTTCAAATCTTCTACCTTTCTTCGGCCTATTCCTTTTGTGTTAGGATCTGCCAAATCCGAATCATCTTCCCTCGTCATCAAGACGAGAGCTCCTTGCTCTTGAAGATAATCCCTAATAAAAAGGGATACTTTGAGAGCAATTTCTTTTTCAAGGGCATCAGAATCACCAGCCCCCCCATCAGGACCTCCATGACCGGGGTCTAAAATAATCACTTTCCCTGATAAAGGAAGATTCCAGGAATCCCACGTATCTTTTTGAAAAAATTGAAATTGAAAGAGCAAAAATAAAAGAAGTGCACCTAATATAAAGCTAATGAGTTTGACCTTCCGGCTCATTCAAAACCTTCCCTTCCCATTCTTCTATTCCATACTTATGGGACAAGGTACAGTTTTAGAACTTATATTATAAAGTAGCCTAATGCAGTCTTAACTTTCTTCTCTGTTCTCCTTTAATAAACCCTTCCATCCACCATTTATCAACGAATTGTTCACATGAATAATAAATGGACTCTTGAATAAATCCTTCATCACCAAACTTCCAATATAACCAAAAATTATAAAGTGTATCTGTTAAATGTCTAATTTCATTATGACAACGTTTTTTAATTTCTTCGATGGACTCGCCAAAATGACTAAAACGGCTAAATTGTCCACCAAGTAAATACGCTTCGATCGCTACATCATAGCAACCCTCTTCCACCCCTTGTTGAATCCATATTCCACCTTCTATTCGCTCAGAGCCGAAATGCTCCTGTACACTTTTCTTTAAATTTTGTATAGATAACTCTTTCAGTAGTTTACGTTCATATTTTATCTGTCTTTCGCGCCTTTTCGCGTTAAATGTTGTAATCACATTCATAATTCCCACTCCTCCTAGCAATATTTTTCAACGAACACTCCTTTCTAATTCAACAGGCCATTGATAAAACATTACCAATTCAAGAAAACCCTCCCCTTACCTTCCTTTCATTATAAATATGAAGAAATAACATAAACTAATGTTAAATTTACTTATAGGAGTTCATTATTTATGAGGCTTTCATTAAATTTGCTATTAGTCACAACTTTCTTTTTCCTTCTTGCAAATAATTCCTTCGCCTCAACGAAAGGGCGAATGTTTTATGAAAAAACAGGGAAAGTATTCTGGGATGTAAAAACAAATGAAAAAATAGTCGCTTTAACGTTTGACGATGGTCCAAGCCCAACCTTTACACCACAAATCTTAGATACGTTAGCAAAGTATCAGGCAAAAGCGACGTTTTTTGTGATTGGAGAGCATGCTGAAAAATATCCAGAAATTATTAAGCGACAAGCGGAAGAGGGACATGAAATAGCGAACCACACATATAATCATCATTATGATTTAACAGTTAACCCCGCAAATCTAAAAAGAGAATTAAAACAAACGGCAAATACTATTTTCAGTATTACAGGTTATTATCCTTCTCTCTTTCGACCAGTAGGCGGGTATTACGATGAAACGATTATAAACACCGCCATTAAGAAGGGATATCAAATCATTATGTGGTCATGGCATCAAGATACAAAAGATTGGAGTCGACCTGGGGCAAACAAAATTGCCCATAGCGTGACTTCGGACACACAGCCGGGGGACATCGTTTTAATGCATGACTCCGGTGGGGATCGCACTCAAACGGTGCAAGCTTTAGATAAAATACTGGCTACATTAAAAAAGGAAGGATATGAATGTGTTACGGTTTCTGAGTTGTTGTATCGTTCAAAAGGGATTTTACCGAGTCCCCTATATCTTTTTCCGACAATGTAAAAAGCCCCGTGTCCAATTTTGGAACGGGGCTTTGAACACAAATTAACGTTTTGAGAAACATTAATTGGTTTCTATCTTCTTTAGGCAATCATGAAAATTCACATTAGGATTCCGAAGAATTATCGGATTGTGAACAATGCTTTTGACCAAAGAACTAATTGATCTAGCATTTGATTAACCGAATCCTCTTGTACTGCTTTTGGTTTAAATTCAGTTCCATTTTCAAAATCAGTAAATAAAGATAGAGCTGGATGTACACGTACGTCAGCTACTAACAATTCACCTAGTATGCCACGTAAATGCTCAGTTGCACGAGC
This sequence comes from Heyndrickxia sp. FSL W8-0423, assembly GCF_038009395.1. Classification (NCBI taxonomy): domain Bacteria; kingdom Bacillati; phylum Bacillota; class Bacilli; order Caryophanales; family Bacillaceae; genus Heyndrickxia; species Heyndrickxia sp. FSL W8-0423. The sequence goes on from NZ_JBBPBE010000001.1 coordinate 760,990, forward strand.
TCCACCTACTGAACCATAAGAAACGATTCCGGCTGCCTTGTTGTTCCACTCTTCACGTAAATAGTCCAAGGCATTTTTTAATGCCCCTGTAATAGAATGGTTGTATTCTTGAACAATAAATACAAATCCATCTTGAGCCGCTATAGCTTCTGACCATGCTGCAGCCCCTGAAGCGTCTGCGCCAGGCTCACCAAGTAAAGGTAGTTTGTAGTCTGCAATATCAATAATTGTATAGTTTGCATCACCGCGTTTGTCGGCTATTTCTTTTACCCATGAAGCTACTTGTGGACTTAAGCGTCCTTCACGTGTAGATCCTAAAATTATTCCAATGTTTAATTTTGTCATTGTCTCTTCCTCCTCTTGTTTAACGCCAAATAGTTTATTTAAAAATCCCATTTCCTTCTTCACCTCCATACAAGTGTTCCTTGTCCAATTTTAACGACCTCGTAGTGTATCAATTTGGTCTTACTAAGTTATCTATAAGTGAATGTAGGATATTAAGTGTTTTATGAAGGATCACTCCACGGAAATATCTCGAATTCGAGGTAACAGTATAAAAAAAATCAGATATTTTCTGCTCTATAACCAATTCGTTTTAATAGGCCAATTGTTTGATCAAGCTCTTCTGCATTCAAATCATCGAATACTTGTCTTATTTTCATTACATGTTGCGGGAAAATTTTATCCATTAAAGCTTTTCCCTCATTTGTTAACACTGTATAGATAACTCGTCGATCTTCTGGGCATCCTTGACGCCTTACATATTTTTTTTGCTCAAGTTTATCTACTACATAGGTGATACTTCCACTTGAAATAAGGACCTTCTTTCCAATCATTTGGATTGGTTGGTCACCCTTATGATACAGCAGTTCTAAAACGGAAAATTCCGTTGGATTTAATCCATAATTAGCTACATCTTTTCGAATGACTTCTTGAATGGCTTGTGAGGCTCGAAGTATTACAGTTACACCTTTCAACTCATCACTAATGACTTCCATTCACATCACTCCTTAACAACAAGAAGATATTTTCCAAACTTAACTTACATAAATTCAGCTACATCCTCTATCTTGATCCCACTATGCTGCTGGGTTTACCTCTAATTCAACTTTGATTTTGATATCTTTTCCTACAAGTACTCCACCTGTTTCAAGCGCTGCGTTCCATGTAAGACCAAATTCTTCACGGTTAATTTTTGCTTCTGCTTCAAAACCGTAAACTTCAACACCCCATGGATTTACTCCTTTACCACCAAATTCAACATTAAATGTTACTGGCTTAGTCACATCTTTAATTAATAAGTCACCAGTCACTTTGTAGTCATCACCATCTTTAGTAATGCTTGTTGATTTAAAATCAATTGATGGGTAATTTTCAACGTCAAAGAAATCAGCTGATACCAAATGATTATCACGATCTTCATTTTTGGTGTTAATACTAGTGACATCAAATTTGAATGCGATTGTAGCTGTTGTTAAATCTGTTAAGTCCTCAGCCTCTACATCAGCAGTATAAGAATCGAACTGACCTTTTACTTTTGATACCATCATATGTTTTACTTCAAACCCTACGGATGAATGTGATTGATCTAATACCCATTTTGCCATTTTAATTTCCTCCAATTTGTTTAGTATCGACTTTATCTCGAATTCGAGATATATAACAAAAAAATAAAAGTTGTAGCATTTAGTTTGAATTCATATATCTTTAATTCAAGATAAATTTATCACGATACCTTATCTTTTGTCAACTCCTTTATAAGTAATTTTTTAGATTTTTGATATTTCTACTCTAAACACCTTAGATGTTTGAATACGCGTATCCTCTCATAAGCTATTGAAGATTTTAAGGTTACAAGGAAATTTTAGAGACTTGCGCACACAAATAATAACGTAAGTATGGTATTACATGGACTTTAAATCTTTTCCTACCTAAATGAATTATTCTGGCTAGGTTAAAGGCTGTTCTAAGGAGATTAAGTTATCTTTCTATTTTTTATATAAAAAGCCTGTTTGGAATTGTCTTCCAAACAGGCGTAAACCTTTGAGAACTGTGGTGCACGACGAGCGCCTTTAAGACCGGATTTTTTACGTTCTCTTGTTCCTCTGTTTAATGATTTCTATGGAATGATATGAAAAGGATCGTGATATTTTCTATCCATGAGAACCTCCGCTTTGTTTAACTTAACTATTTACCGCTTTAGTATCTTCTTCAAAATTTTTAGCTTTAGAAGGCAGCATTGTTGTTATGAAAAGGGATACAGAAAGTATTGCACCGATAATGCAAAATATTATACAAACTAATTGCAATGGGAACCACTCTGCAAAATAGCCAAGTATGAGTGTGAATCCAATTTGAATAGTACCTTGTACCATGTCTGCTATACTTCCAAACCTACCCATGATATTAACTGGAACTTTACTTTGAAAAAATGTTGCATAACCTGCATTCGCAAATGCCATGAAGAAGCCTAAAAAGACGAATGCTAAAGTCGCAGTTATAAAGTTAAAGGATGAATAAAACAGGATGTACCCGATTGAAGTTAGGAACATTCCAGCACCCAAATATAGCCTTAATTGTATCTTTTTCGCCGCCACTGCTGAAACAAATGCACCTGCCAAGGCACCAATCCCAGTTATGCTTACAAGTAAGCCATAATCCCGATCAGTTAGATCAAGATGTTGTTTGATAAATGTAACCTCTTGAGAATCCAATGCAAACCCAATTAACATTGCACTCTGAAATAATGCGTAAACAGTTATAAAAAACTTTGCTTGTACAGAAAACTTCTTTACTTCATTCCAATCATTAAGAAGGGTTTTCCAATGTATTGGTTCTCGTGCTTTATCTACTTTATCGTCTACATTAGGCAGCAGATAGATGAAAAACCCGCAAACAAAGAAGGTTATTGCATTAATGATAATACATATATCAGTATCGAAGTACATGATAAGAAAACCTGCAATGGCTGGCCCTAGCAGGAAAGCACCCGAATTGGTCATACTCATAATAGAATTAAATCTTTTACGATTATCAGATGGAACCAACTTTGTTATATATACCGAAGAACTTGGGCCAAAGAAAGATCCAACCATACTAATGATTAGGAGTATCAAATATATTGTCCATAGAGATCCTATAAAAGGAATGGAAAATACCAAAACACCTCTTATAATATCAATAGAAATCATCAATTTTCTTTTATTGATTCGATCTATGATACTACCAGACCAAAAATTAGTGATTAAAACAGCTATAGGTCGAATAATATAAAGGCCAGCAACTGCGGCTGCAGATCCGGTTAAATTTAAGATTGAAATATTCAGTGCAATTAAGTATATCCAATTTCCCAAATATGAAATGCCTATTCCTGAAATTAACAGAATAGGATTCTTCCATGACCCCATTTGCCCACCCATTTCTTTTGAAAAAAATATTTAAGGTAACTAAAGGATTTATAAATATGAATTTGCAGGTAAATGTGTTAACTGCCAAACTGAGAGTGTAAAATATTTTGTGTAAATAGAAATGCACTAAATAATGTTCATAGAAAAAGGAAGACCCTTTCTGTAGAATAAAGTTAGCCGACAAAATTCACAGAAAAGAGGTCTTCCCTATGATTCATCTTACTACAGATTTAATCGAAGCACTAGCACAAAAACAAGATATTGAAGAAGTTTTTCGTCATCATTTGGAAACAGCCATCAATCAGCTGTTAAAACATGAATTAACTGTCTTTTTAGACTATGAGCCTTATGATCGAGAAGGTTTTCATTCCGGCAATTCCCGTAATGGCTACTACGATCGTACCTTTAAAACCGAATACGGAGAACTACACCTTCGTATCCCTAGAGACCGTAATGGCCAGTTCCAACAACAAACAATAGCTCCCTATAAGCGTTCCAATGATACGCTGGAACAGTTTGTCATTCACCTTTATGAAAAAGGGATTACGACAAATGAAATCGCTCATCTCATTGAGCGAATGTATGGACATCACTATTCCAAACAAACGGTTTCGAACCTAACGCAACTTGTTTCTGAAGACGTGAAGGCTTTCCATGAACGAAAGCTGGAAGAACGCTATGTGTGCATTTACTTGGATGCCACTCATATTCCGATTCGACGTCAAACGGTTGAAAAAGAAGCTGTCTACATCGCTATTGGTATTACGGAAGAAGGAAACAAAGAAGTTTTAGACTTTACCATTGCACCAACTGAGTCTTCGCACGTATGGGAAGAACTCCTCCAATGCCTACATGAGCGAGGAGTAGAAAACGTTCTTCTCTTCATTTCCGATGGATTGCCAGGGATGACAGATAGCATTCACCGTGTCTATCCAAAGGCGAAACATCAAGTGTGCTGTGTACATGTCGCTCGAAACATTTCCAGCAAAGTACGTGTAAAGGATCGCGCAGCCATTCTCGATGATTTTAAGGCCGTCTATCAAGCGAAAGACCGTGAAGAAGCTTTAGAAGCCTTAGAACAGATGCAAAGCAAGTGGGAAAAGCCTTATCCACGTGTCATTGAATCAGTGATGAACAACAAACGGATCTTAACGTTTTTTGATTTTCCAGCTTCCATACGTCGCAGTATCTACTCGACAAACTTAATTGAAGCTTTTAACAAAGAAATCAAACGATATGTCAAACGCAAAGAACAATTCCCGAATGAAGAATCCTTAGAACGCTTTCTCGTGACACGGTTTCTAGACTATAATCACAAGTTTGGCATGCGTTGTCATCGAGGCTTTGAAAAGGCCAAATCAGAATTGATACACATGTTTGAAGCACTGGAAGATTAAGCTCTAGCACTGATCCGCCATCCTTGACCTTGTTTGCGGTCGTGGTGGTGTGTAGGTTGTCGGATGGGAAAAATAAAGCCCTATGTGGGGACTTTATCCGCACACCTAGCGTACCACGACCGATCTTTTCTAAGTTCTCGCTGGCCGGGTCCCTGAACCCAACCAGCAAGAACTAAGAAAAGGCACAAGGTCAAGGACAAGCAGCTACCGCTGTGGCTCTGTGTTTAACCTAGAGATAGAAGTTTTATCAACTAAAATAAGCAGGCTAACTTTTCTACCGGAAATAGGGTTATTTACACAAAATTATTGACACACCCAATGCTTTGATATCGTATGGAACAGTAATTTCACAAAATCCATCAACACATTCTTGTAACATTAATTTGGAGTAATTTCCACAATGCATATTTAGCTGTTTGCAATCAGATGTATTATATTTCTCAAATTGTTTTTCAAATAAATTTGTTATACATCTTGTTTGAAAGGAAAAGCTCCTCTTAACATCAGAGACTCCTTCCTCACCAAATATTAAAAACTTTTTTAATATCATTTAAAACCCTCTTATTCTTAATTATATTATGGCCTACTATGACGATACATATTTCCTCCAGCATTTCTAACGGCGTAAGCTCTTCCTTTTTCATAGTTCAAAACTTTTTGTCTTCCGTAAATATTTCTTTTAACGACTCGTGCTGCTCGTACGTATAATGAGTTGTGTTAGATCCTGTTGTTTTGCTAATGCGGAGACCCTGGGAATTGTACTGGTATTTTCCTAGTGAAGTCGTTCCTTCCTTTACTTCAACCAATCGGTCATATGCATCATACTCCATCGTTCGTCATGTTGCCGGATTCATCATGAGTCATAGCCTTGCCGTTAATGGTAGAAAGCTGGTTCGTTGTATCATACGTATATTCCAAAATGTCCCCGTTAGAACGGACTTCCTTGGTTAACTGGCCGCTCTTGTCATAGGTGAAATGGGCTGTTCCACTGTTTGTTTTCCTCGGAAACCCTGTTCCCTTTCTCATCATACTTATATCGAAGGATTCGATTGTTGCTCCCTGTGAATTTATCGTTAGAAGACGGGTCATCTGTCATGCTGCATCGCAATTGTAGGGTGAGGAAGTACCGTTTTTATTATTCGTGTACGTATATTTCTTGTCTATTGAATCACTCTTTAACAAATTACCGTTGGCATCATGGTTGGGTTCTACCTTTTATTAAAACCACTTTGCATAAAGCACAAAAGCAGTTTTAGAATGTCAGAACCTTATACCAGCAATACTTGATAATGGCTAGAAATAGTAAAAAACACTCTTTGCATCTAGCGCATCGAATGCTTCAAATAATATATTCTAGGTTTATAAACAAGGAGCCATTAAAATTTTTAGGTTATCATTTTTAAAATACTCTATTTAAACAGGGATATTTTAAGGAGACCAAGATTAATTATTTTTACAAGAAACCATTTTAATACAACATTGTGATAATAATAACTATTCCTCAAAAACTACGAACCTAAATACATATTCAATTCATGACGCGATTAATTTCTTTTTATTTTTCTTAACGAATTTTCAAGTGTCTCCTTAAGATAGTTACCATTAAAATCAAACAAAGTTAAAAATTTATTTTTTGAGTTTAATTCTTTTAGAATTGATTCTAACCTTTGAACATATTTTTGATCTTTTCTTGTAAGAACATTACCAAGGGCCTGAGCCGCATAATCTTTTAAGTTTGCTTTGTAGTTGCCCTTTAAAATAGAAAATAACCGTTCTTTGATATCATTGTTAATGACATCCTTCGGGAAATCCTTATCACAAAACCTTAATAACGAATTAAATAAAGGTACATATTCGGAAGAACTGAGGTCCTCAATAATTGTTGGAATAACTATTTTTCTTTCTTTTGTTTCATAAGAACAGTAAATTGCTTCCAATAAAGCGTCCTTACTATATATAGAATCTTTTTTCTTATACTCACTAATAATAGCTTCAATACCTTTTTGAACATGAAGTTTTGCTACTTTTACTTGCTCATTAACTCTAGGTATTGAATGGCTTAATTCAAACAATTGATTAATAGATGAAGAGCTTCCCATAGAACCTAACATCGCTATATCAGATACTAAATTTGTTACTTCAATAGAATTCAATTTTTTATTACTAATTACTTGCTTTGTTATTTTTGCTATTTTTCGTTTTACAGATTCTTCTTGTTTTTGAAGCTTGTCAAGTGCTCCTTCTGCACTTGCTTTAATAAGATAATTTTCGTTTTGGTTGTCCGTGACCTTTTTAAGAAAGGAAATTGACAGAGGGTCACCTATTAAACTTAATGTTTCAATTATTCCCCTCTTCCCCGATATATTGGCTGTTTCAAAGCATTCAATTAGCTTATGTGTTATGTTTTTGCCATAGGAGGCTAGTTCTTCTATTATTTCTTCGTTAACTTCTTTTTTATTAAAAATATTTCTTAAATCATCAAGACTTTGCATCAGCAAAAATCCCCCCTTTTTTAACGATTATCCTCATGTAAGGGTAGTATATGGGAGAAACTCCATAAATACAAGTTTCCCCCATATACCATTAATATTTAACTTTTAAAACTATCCAAGCTCCGGCTTTCTTATATTTTTTGATTTGTTGAATTTTCCGTTTAGTTTTGAACTGATTTCGTGTTGATAATTCAAGTACCAACCTTCCTCGGAGAAACTGGGCATCAGGTCTTCCTTTTGTTCCCCTAATAGCTTTATTATATTTACCCCCTGGGACAACTTTTTTCATGGCTTTTGTCCAAGCATTATGTGCAGCTGTTCCTTTAAAACGAGCTGCACCTTTTGTTGTTTTGTATGCAGCCCTTGCAACCCGAGATGCACGGTAAGCACCAGCACCGACTCCTCCAACAGCCCCTAATGCTGTACCCCCAGCAACATATCCCCATTTTTTCCAACCTTTTAGGCTTTTCTTATTTGCTGATTTATAGGCACTAATTCCTCCTAGTACTGCACCTACAGCCATCCATGCCCATTCCCCGTCCGGATCAACTAACATTATGGGATTATTATCTGCATAAGCATACCCATTCTGAGTGATTGGATTTTCCTTATCACCCAAAACAGGGTCTAAAGTTAAGAATCTTCCAATCTCGGGATTGTAGTAACGCTGCTGCAGGTAATAAAGCTTCGTCTCTGGATCATAACGATACCCTGCATACCTGAACGGAACGCTTGAAGCAAATGTTCCAGATTCTTTTACAGTGTTACCCCATGAATCATATTCAAAGCTTGCAACAACTGTACCTGCCTCATCCGTTACAGAGGTAATATCTCCCCTTGCATTCACATGGAACGTATACGTCTTTCCGCCTTTTGTCATCGTAAGTGGACGGTTGGCATTGTCATATACATAAGACGCGAGAACATTGCCAGCAGAGTCGGTCTCCAATACCACATTATTGTTTTCATCGTACGTATAATAAACAGTGATGGAGCCCGTTGTTTTGCTAACACGAAGTCCCTCGGAATTGTACTGGTATTTTCCTAGTGAAGTCGTTCCTTCCTTTACTTCGACCAATCGGTCATCTGCATCATAGATGAAAGTTTTCTTTCCATCGTTCGTCATGTTTCCTGATTTGTCATGAGTCACAGCCTTGCCGTTAATAGTAGAAAGCTGGTTTGCTGCATCATACGTATATATGTCGGTGGTGACAGTGGTTCCTTTTGTCACTTTTTTTGTCAGGCGGTTGCCGACAGCATCATACGTATATTCTAAAGTATCCCCATTCGGACGAACTTCTTTGGTCAGTTGGCCGCTCTTATCATAGGTAAACTGAGACGTGCCTTTGGTTGATTTTTCCGAAACCCGATTCCCTTTCGCATCGTACTTATAATCGAAGGATTCGATTGTTGCTCCTTGAGAATTCGTCGTCAGAAGGCGAGTCAGCTGGCCAGCTCCATCGTAATTGTAAAGTGAGAATGTACCGTTTTTATTTTTCAGTCCAGCGAGCTGATCATTCTCGGTAAATGTAAACGTAACATCCGTTTTCCCACTTGTAATTTTAGTCGTCTGGTCGTTTTTATCCACACCTCGGGTCACAGTAAGAGTTGTTGTCCCTGATGCAAACGTACTAGTAAGCGGATTACCGTTCTTGTCATACGTGTACGTATTTTTCTTGCCTGTTGAATCTCTCTTTTCTTTCAATTTGTCATCGGCATCATACACAAATGTCGTCGTTACACCGGTGAGAAGATCTTTTTCCGTCAATAGATTGCCGTTGGCATCATACGAAAACTCGAAACGCTTTACTCCATTATGGAAGGTGGCTGTTTTCCGATTTACACTGTTATACGTATGTTCAATCACACTTCCATTCGGGGAAATAGTTTTTGTTTCATTTCCGACAAGGTCGTATTCATATGAAATGCTGCGACTAAGGGCATCCGTAAATGATGTGATATCATCTCTTTCATTATAAGTGGATGTGGTCTTTTTGCCATTTGCATTTATAGTTCCTGTATGGTTTCCGGATTTATCGTACTCGTACGTTGTCGTACGGCCATTTTCATCAATTACCTTTGTTAGGTTGTCATTCGCATTATACTCATATTGGCGAGTATCACCGCCAACGGTTTCCCCTGTGACATTGCCAATTGAATCATACGTCTTCCATACATTATTTCCATTCGGATCGGTACTATTGATCACGTAGTTGCCAAGTGAATCGTAAGCAGACTTTGTTCGGATTGAACCTATTTGAGCTTTGGCTGCATCGAACCAGGCTGTTCCTGTTTGATCTTTATACTGGTAATAAACCGTTAAGGACTTAAAATCCTTTATTGCCGCAAATCGTAAAGAAACGTGCTGCCAGTCATGGGATTTCGTTTTATCAAAATCGCCATTCACCCACTGGATCGTACCATCCGTATGATTGATTGCTACATTCATCTGATAAGGACCGGCGGAAGCCGTCGGAGCATCGACTTTAGAAAATCCGGATACAGTAATTTCTTGGCCGGATTTACCATTCACTTTCACTTCCTGACGGACAAACTTATCGACTCCACGTTTGCCTGTTAATTTGATCGATTTGCTACCTGTATAAGCTGTTTTAGTATCGACACCATCGGAAGTAGTGAGGGTTCCAGGGAAATACCAACCATCAGGGACTCCATTTTTATCTGCATCCAATTCGAAATTACTGTTTTCAATTAAATTAAAAGCACCGTAGTATTCCTCTTCGATTTGCAAGCCATCAAAGAAATAATCGCCAGTTCCAGCATTAACGTACGCTTTTAACGTCATGAACGTGGTGTCGGCAGGAAGGTCTCCCGGGTTTATAACAAAGTGCATTCTTTCTACACCCGTAGTCCCTTTGAGCATGGCACTGCTAACTGTTTGGGTCATCTGACCGCTTGAATTGCCGCCTGTGATGACAAGCTTGGCATTAGAATTGGCGTTTGTGGTTTTGATATAACCACTCACTACATACTTCTTTTTCGGATCATAGGTAACCCGATCACTTTCTACAGCAGCAGCTGTGGACGGGTTCGAAATTTTGATTTGCTTTGTGCCTAATTTGGCTTTTTGTACAGCTGCTCCACTTTTGTCATATGTGAAAGTGGCCGTACCGATCTTTTTCCAGTTATCAGGCCAATTGTCGTTGTTCGCATCATTTTCAAAACTTCCATTCAATAACAGGCTTTCGCCGATGCTGACGGAAGATGTTTCTTCGGTTGCATTCCCATTCGCATCATATTTGGTAGCAGATGATTTAGTTGCTGCATCTGTAGAAGCGACATTATTGTTTTTACTGTCGTATTCCTCAGTGGAAACATTCCCTTTGGCATCCGTAAATTGAATAGGATTGTTGTTTTCATCGTACGCAATTTTTTCCTGTTCATTTAGTGTGTTGTTATAACTTGTTAAGTTCCCATTCTCGTCATATGCATAATCATAGGTGGCCGTACTTCCGCTTTTGTTGGCATTTTCGTCTTTTTCCTGGATGAGATTGTTTTGGTCATCATAGTTAAAAGTCCTCGTATAATTAAGACCACCTACATCAGATATAAGCTTGATGACATTACCATAGGAATTATGGGTGTACTCAGTTTTTACACCCCTTGAATCGGTCATTGTCGTAACACCCGTTGTCGTATTGTAAGCCATCGTATAGTAGTCAGTTTGGATTTTTCCCTGCAATGTAACCGGCTGTTCGTATTTGATTAAGCGATTATCCGTGCTATAGGCCATAAACATCTTTTTCCCTTTTTCGTCGGTATAAGATGTCATTTGATGTTTGGTATCATAACCATAGGCTGTGTTTTGGATTACGGCACGGTTTTTGTCTGTTTCTGCAAGGCCGGTCAAGTTTTCGTTTGAATCATAAGAATACTTATATTCTCGGTTTGCAGGGTCTACAATGGAGCTTACTTTCCCATTTGTGCCGTAGCTGATTGTCAGTTTTCGCCCGGATGGATCCGCTACAGAGGTGAGCTTCCCTCCTGTGTAGGCGTAGACAGTTTTATTATTATTTGAATCGGTTTCCGAAACCACCTTCCCGGCGGCATCAAAGGTTGTAAATGACTGATCTTTATCAATTAATTTAAATGTTCCGTCTGCATTTTTCTCTAACTCTAAATACACCCCGCTAGGAGATTCATATCCCCCTGATGTATTTTTGGAGAAATAATGTTCGGTACCATCTGCATCACGGTAAACGACTAGTTCATCTGTAGCAAATGTCAGTTTTTCATCGAGATTGGAACTCCAACCGTATCCAAAGATCCCTGAATCAGCTGAACGGCTATTGTACGTCCGATTAACCGTGATCGGCAAGCCTCTTCCGTTAATCGTAAAATCCGTTTCCTGAGTATAGAAGTTTCCATTATACGTATTGACGTTAGAACTAGCAGAGGTCCAGAAACTTTCAACCCCAATCGGTTCAATCGTGTATACAACAGTAAATTTTGGCTTTTTTAATGGATCAGAGGAGTAATCACTAGACCAGAACATTTTCCGGTTCACAGTTTCGTCCGTATGTTTTAACATGAAACCATAATTGGCTTTTTTACCGCTATACCAATCTTTAACGAGATTAGTAATATAGAACGTATAGTCACCGTCTTTTGTTACTTTTAGACTTGAAACTTGTGATTCTATAGTTGGTTGGTTGTTCCAATTCACCGTTTTGGTATTCCAAGCTTTGGATATTGGATAAACTCCAATACTGGCAGAATGATCATATCCATTTGTATTGGAATGTGAACTTAATCTAAAATTGGCTGAGGTAATTTTGGCTCCGCTTAACAGGTTCTTCAAATTAAATTTCATGAGTGTACGGGTCGTTCCATAGTACACCTGCTTCCCTGTATAAAGGGAAGGATCCAGCCAATAATTTGAAGTTGGATAAGCCGAAGAAATCATGTTGTCTTCCGTGGTGGCATCGTGAATGACGACACTAGGATCCAGGACAACCGGATATTTACGATCGGCTGATTTTAGCCATTCTTCATCTACTTCAACATCTACGAACGTTTTTCCTTTTTCTTCACGAAGCTTCATCGTTACATCATGAGATACAGCTTCAGATGCATCATAGAGGAAGGGTTTTGTCAGGATGAAAAATGATTTTCCTTTTTCGTCCTCAAAGACGATTTCACTGTTTTTTGTTTCCTTTGCTTTAAGTCCTTTTGTCTCTATTTGGTAAGAAAACTGGCTTTGTTCCGGTTGTTTATGAAAGACAAGCTCTTCTTTTACGGCATTATTATCGGAATAAAAAATCAAGTCGGTATTTGGAAATACCCCTGGATAGGTAACACGATTCTTTTCAGTTGTACCAAGTACCTTGTTCGCTCCAACTAGTCCTAAATCAATCTGCTTCTCCTTCCATTTTAGGCGGATGGTCCGCTTTTCCTTACTTTTCTTCGAAAATTTCACCTTGAATTTATTTGCTTTATTTTCGAGCGAAAGATCAGGATCATCGCTTCCCGCTTCTCCATTCACAATCGTATTCACAATATTTTCCCATTTTTTGTTTTTCTTAAAATGAATCGGTTCTGTGTATTCTTCCAATACATATTCACGTGTCTTGGTATCTAGATATGTTTTTGACTTTTCTGTCCTCAAGTCCGTCAATTCTTTTAATTCTTTTACATTTTTCGGTTCCTGTTTTTTCTCGGCAAAGGCTGTGTTCCCCTTTAAAGGAGGAATCAGTGTAAAGATTAACGTAAAGACTATGGTCCAAATAACAGATTTAATAAACAGGATTTTTCTTCGTCTCTTTATTTTTTTCAATGGTTTCTTCCCCCTAATTAATTAAGAATGATGGTACTAACTTTTCCTGCTTCGATGGTGACGTTATAAGATTTGTTATGGATCTTGACGTTATAACTTCCCGGTGTGAGATCAAGTAATTGAAAATCCCCGCTGCCATCTGTATAAACCTTCCGAACTTCCGGTCCGCTGACTTCAACAAGTTGATGATCTATTGCATTTGAAGTTGCAGATAAATGTCCCTTAGTCGGAGCTGTTTTCCATGGTAGTTCCGATACCGATACATATGATGGAAAGACAGGATTTTGACTGTGTGCAGAAGCAGAGCTTAAAGATTGATAAAACTCGCTGTTGGAAGCATTGTCCTTGTTCGTCACTGCGTAGCTGTAAATGCTAATACCGCCCAGTTTATTTCCAGTTAATGAAGTCTCCTGGGCCTTTCGAATTTGAGCCACACTATCTTGAATAGAGTTTAAATAAACACCCACCCCAGAAAGCGTCATTCTTTTCCCTTGGTTATTTTTCTGCCATTCAATCCAATGTTCATAATAGCTTTTTTGATTAGCATCATATTCTCTGAAATAATTCATGGGGACGGCCAAATCGATAGAACCTTCTTCTAACCAGCTCTTCCAATCCTGAAAGGCACTATTCATCGTTGAAGATTGATTCCAATCGTCCACAGTTTTCGGACCATCCCCCCATGCAATTGTTGCAGCAGAAACCGTAATGGACGGATTAACAGTTTGAACCGCTGTATAGATTTTTCGGACCATATTACTTACTTGGTCTCTTCTCCATTGTTTCCAGGTTGGATCGGAAGGTTGAGGCAATCCCGTTTTGTCATAAGCTCGGTTGTAACGTTGCACACTAATATCGTTATAGCCCCAATCTTCTCCCATATAACGGACAAGATCCATATGGACACCGTCCACATCATAATTACGGGCAACATGCTTAATGACGTCCCTTGTATAATTCACCGCATCTGGATGGCCGGGATCAATGACATAATCCGAACCACTTACATAACTCCCCGTATAAGTCTTACTTAACCAGTTAGCTTCACTCGGCTGTGTCATACCGTGTGCATTAAAAATGTGATTAGGATCTTTTGGCGGCGTTGTTTTATTCCAGATTGGCATCATTGCGAACCAGGCATGAACTTGAATTTTTGGATTTGCTGCATGTGCTTTTTGAATTAAATCTTTAAGTGGATCGTATCCACTTTGAAGGTATGGATCCTCCGTTTTTGGTTCAATTGAATTGGAGTAAAATGCATCCCCACGCCTCCTTATCTGAAGAAAGATGGTGTTTGCGTTACTTCTTTTAACATCTTTTATCAATTGATCGACTTGAGCAGGTGATTTCGCACCATCATGAAACATATCTACCCAGTATGCTCGGTATTCTTTCGGCGCTTCTTCCGGAATCGAATAGGTAATCGTTAACTTGGGTTTCAACTCTTCATATGTCAGATGATCATTCGAATAAAAGATCTTCGTTGCATTGGTTTCATCCCGAAATTGAACGACTACTCCATTATTTTCAGAACCGTTATACCAGCTCTTTACTAGATTCGTAATATAAAACTCATACCATCCGGGCTTTTGGACTGTTTGATTGGAAACACTGCTGCCTACCAGAGGTTTATTATTCCATGTAAGTGTTGCAGCATTCCATGGACTGTTTATAGGCCTTATATCAATGGTGACTTGATTCGTAGTATTGTAATATTGGTATAAACTTATTTTTGCAGAACTAATAATAGCGTTTTTGGGAATGTTAGGTAACTGAAATTTCAGAAAACTACAAGTAGTACCAAATGTATTATGATTACCTGTAACTAGATACTGGCTTTTAGAATAATTCGTTGATGGGCTTTGACTACTTATGAACGTATCTTCTAGTGTTGGGGAAGTGCTAACTTGGGTGTTAGATACAGAATTCGCTGCCCAAACAGTCTGGTTGAACACCCCCCATCCTAAAATGCTAGAAACGACAACTATCACAACTGCTACCGACATAATTATCCTCTTACCCATAAAATTCCCCCTTTTTCCCTATATTTCAATTAATTTTTACAAATTCATTATACAATGGGCAGTGTTGGAAGGAATGGGTATTAACTACTAAATAACTACTAGGAGCAAAGTAATAATTTTTTATTCCAAATCAGGAATAGGGTATACAAGGAGAAAGGAAATCACTTAAAGTAATTTCCCTTGTTGTATGAAAATGTATGGACGATCTTATTAATCTGATTGCTACAGCAATTCCATTCGCAACTTCTTCAGGTGATTATTTTCCTTTTATAAAGCCGGTATTGATAAAGATACGATGACCAGGATGTACTGCCACAACCAGATGAGAATTCCAAATGAAAGCAAAATGCGGTATGTGAATGTTTAATCAGTGGGAAGAAAGGGAAGTTATTCGGAAGGAATATGTGATGTTTGAAAAAGTATACTAAAAATGGTTAAAAAGGCAGGAAATAAGGTTGATACACATCCGTAAATAAATGACTAATTTTTTTGTTAAAAAGAACCAAAAGAAATACATATGACTAAGCTTTCGAAAACCGTAATTCCCTCACCCCCTTTCCTTTAAATCAAAAGGGAGTGAGCACCACCCGTTACACATTAAAAAACCCCTTCCCGAGAAGTCGAGAAGGGGTTTTAGACGTTGATATATAAATAATATTAACGTTTTGAGAACTGAGGTGCACGACGAGCGCCTTTAAGACCGTATTTCTTACGTTCTTTCATACGAGCGTCACGAGTTAATAGTCCTGCACGTTTTAAAGTTGTACGGTATTCAGGATCAGCTAGCAATAATGCACGAGCGATACCATGACGGATTGCTCCAGCTTGACCTGTGAAACCACCACCATTAACGTTTACTAAAACATCATAGTTACCAAGAGTTTCAGTAGCGTTTAATGGTTGTTTAATTACTTCGATTAAAGCCGCAAATGGAATATAGTCTTCTACTTCACGACCATTAATAACGATACGACCGTTACCAGGAACTAAGCGTACACGAGCTACAGAGCTTTTACGACGTCCTGTTCCGTAATATTGAACTTGTGTCAAAATAATACCCTCCCTTAATGATTATCCGCGAAGTTCATACACTTCTGGTTTTTGTGCTTCATGTTTATGTTCTGCTCCAGCATAAACATGTAATTTTTTAAACATTTGACGTCCTAAAGAACCTTTTGGAAGCATGCCTTTAATAGCAAGTTCTAACATTCTTTCAGGATATTTTGTACGCATTTCGTTTGCTGTACGAGTTTTTAAACCACCTGCATATTGTGTATGACGGTAGTAAATTTTGTCAGTTAATTTCTTACCAGTTAATTCAATCTTAGATGCATTAATGATGATGACATAGTCACCTGTATCAACATGTGGTGTGAATGTTGGTTTGTGTTTACCGCGTAGAATAGATGCTACTTCACTTGATAAACGACCTAAAGTTTTACCTTCAGCATCCACAACGTACCATTTACGTTCTATATTATTTGCATTAGCCATATACGTAGTACGCATTAGTTACCCTCCTATAAATAAAAAATTCAATTGTTACGTATTTATTATTATCACGAATAAGTTTCCGGGGCTTATTTGTGGGGTTAAATAACATACCATAGGTAATAATATCTTTTTATGACGTCAATGTCAAGACAATGTTACACCTGGATTAGTTGTTATGATAAAAATAAAGCGACAAGTTCACTCTGACAATACAAAATACACTAGTCATAATATACCTTCCATAAATACAACCCTTCAGCAGGAGCTGTTTTTCCAGCATTTATACGATTTCTTTGTTCCAAAATCGAAGGGATCTCCTCGGATTTCCTTTTTCCAATACCTACCTCTAATAATGTCCCCATTAAAATGCGAACCATATTATATAAAAATCCGTTTCCAATAAACTGAACTTCTAGTTCATCATTGCTTTTCACAAAACGAATATCCTCAATCGTACGAACTTTGTCTGCTACTTCTGTTTTCGCAGAACAAAAACTGGTAAAGTCATGTGTCCCGATGAAATGTTTGCTTGCTTTCTCCATCTCGTCTAGGTTCAATGGGTATGGGTAGTGATAAGCATAAACATGTTTAAAGGGATCTCGATATGGACTCGTATATACCTTGTAACGATACTCCTTTTTCACAACAGAAAAACGCGCATGAAAGTTTGCATCGACTAGTTCAGTTTGTTTAATAGATATATCATTTGGCAGCATGCTATTTAAAACAATCGGCCAGCGGTTAAGTGGAATATGTAGTGGTGTATCGAAATGGATGACCTGTCCTGTCGCATGTACACCTGCGTCTGTTCTTCCCGACCCTACAACTTTCACTTCCTCACCTTTGTGTATCTTTTTAAGAGCAGCTTCAAGTTCTCCTTGTACTGTTCGGCCATTCGGCTGTACCTGATAACCGGAAAAGTTTGAGCCATCGTATGCGACGACGCATTTATATCGAAACATGTTTAGTCCCTCACGCTTTAAAAAGTATTAAAAGAATGGTTATACATAATAAAAAAATGAGTGCAATCGTATCAGCCGTTTTCCAATCTAATAGTCGATATTTCGTCCTTCCTTCTCCCCCGCGGTAGCCTCTCGCTTCCATCGCAATGGCTAGTTCTTCCGCCCGTTTAAATGAGCTAATAAACAAAGGGATAAGTAAAGGGATAATTGCCTTGATTCGATCTTTAATCGGACCACCGGAAAAATCGACCCCTCTAGCCATCTGAGCCTTCATAATTTTATCCGTCTCATCCATTAAGGTAGGAATAAAACGCAAGGAAATCGACATCATCAAAGCTAATTCATGGACAGGAAATTTAAGTTTCATTAACGGCTTTAATAATGTTTCTAAGCCATCCGTTAATGAAATAGGTGTCGTTGTTAATGTCATAAGGGATGTCACAAAAATAAGCAATAGAAATCTTAACGATATAAAAATTCCTTGTCTTAGTCCCTCTTCATATATTTTCACAAAACCTAAATGGAATATTAAACTCCCTTGTTTCGTAAAAAACAAATGTAAAACTAATGTAAATAAAATTAACCATAAAATCGGTTTTAAACCATTTATAAAAAAGCGAAAAGGGATTTTCGAAATGAACACTAGTGATAAGGTGAAAATCGCTAATATACCATAAGTAATTGTATTATTAGCCAAAAAGACAATACAAATAAAAGCAAAGACGAATATTAGCTTTGAACGCGGGTCTAACCGATGTATAACAGAATCAGTCGGAACATATCGTCCAAAAATCATTTTCTCCATCATGTCCCTTCACCCACTGTCTGCAGTTCCATTATAGCTTCTGAAAGTTCATCAATCGTTAAACATGTTTTCCCAATCGGTTCACCCATTTTTTCTTCCAATAAATATTGAAAATTCACGACATCGGGAACATTTAATCCTAGTTCAAGTAGTTCTTTCGGCTCCGAAAAGATTTCCCTTGGCGTACCCTTCCTCTTAATCTCACCTTCATGCATGATAATAATTTCATCAGCATATATCGCAGCATCTTCCATACTATGTGTGACAAGAATCGTTGTTAAGCCTTTTTCTTTATGAAGACGATAAAACATATCCATCACTTCTCTTCGTCCTCTAGGATCCAATCCAGCGGTCGGTTCGTCTAAAACGAGCACCTCTGGTTCCATTGCTAATACGCCAGCAATAGCTACCCGTCTCATCTGTCCACCGGATAAATCAAATGGTGACTTGTCCAATACCTCTTCTGATAAACCTACTTGAAGTACGAGTTCTTTTGCACGTTTCTTTGCTTCTTCCTTATTGACGCCAAAGTTCATCGGCCCAAAGCATACATCTTTCTCAACCGTTTCCTCAAAAAGCTGATGCTCAGGAAATTGAAAAACAATTCCTACCTTCTGACGAACTTTTCGTAAATTCTTTTCCTTTTTATCTGAATCAATTGTAAAATCGCCAATATGAACTTGCCCTTTTGTCGGCTGAAGCAAGGCATTTAGGTGTTGGAGCAATGTGGATTTCCCTGAACCCGTATGACCTATAATAGCAATAAATTTCCCCGAAGGAATGATTAAATCAATATTTTGTATAGCTAATCTTTCAAAAGGGGTATTTGCCTGGTATCGATATTCTACTTGTTTAAGTGTAATGTCCATAATGCATCCACCAATTCTTCTTCTGTTATGTACGTATTTGGAAAATTAAACCCTAATTGTGTAAGTTTTTTCGTCATTTTTATCGTAAAAGGAATATCTAGACCTAGTTCAACTAATTCATCTTCCAATTGAAAAATCTCAATGGGCTTACCTTTTTTGAAAACTTCGCCTTTATTTAATACAATCATTCGATCTGCTCTTGATGCTTCTTCTAAATCATGAGTAATAGAAATCACGGTCAAACCAAGTTTATCTTTTAATTCTCTTATTGTTTCTAAAACCTCTTGACGACCTTTTGGATCTAACATTGATGTTGCCTCATCCAAAATAATAACTTTCGGCATGATTGCAATTATACCCGCGATGGCAACTCTTTGCTTTTGACCTCCGGATAAATGGTGCGGCTCTTGATCGAGAAACGAGAGCATATTCACTCTTTCCAAGGCATCTTTCACACGCTCAGCCATAATTTCTTGTGGGACTCCGCTATTTTCCAAACCAAAAGCCACATCATCTTGTACGGTTGTTCCTACAAACTGATTATCAGGGTTTTGGAAGACCATTCCTATTCTTTTTCTAATCTCCCAAACAGTCTCTTCCGATAATGGAAGTTGGTCAACCGTTACATTCCCCTTTTCCGGATAATGTAGACCATTTAACATTTTTGCTAAAGTGGATTTCCCTGAACCATTGTGACCAACAATGGCAAGCCACTCCCCTTTTTGAACCGATAACGAAATATCATTTAAGACATATGGATCTTGTCCCGGATAACGAAAATATACATGCTCTATCGAAATAATCTCCTCCGGCATCTCCAAGCCTCCTCTATGCAAAGCGAGTAATCATGCTACTTTTCAACAAACGTATAAAACAAAAAAGCCTGCACCCCTCTCCTGGGGAAGTAAGTACGTTCCCTGGTCACAAAATCCTCTAGTCATTAGAGTTGGAGAGGGATGCAAGGAGCTAGACGGGATAGATAATAATATACTACCCATCGTAACACTCTATTAGCTTCAATACATCACATATATAAAAATTTCAATTGCGCTTACGCTGGCCTTACATTTATAAATGATGGCCTGTATTTACAAAAAAAGGGCATAGAAGCAGTTATAACTAACTGTCCTGCCCTCATTGTAAATACCTATTAAACTAATTCAATAATTACTACCGGTGCACCGTCACCACGACGAGGTCCAAGTTTCATGATACGAGT
The DNA here is from genome assembly GCF_038009395.1 of Heyndrickxia sp. FSL W8-0423. Lineage (NCBI taxonomy): Bacteria > Bacillati > Bacillota > Bacilli > Caryophanales > Bacillaceae > Heyndrickxia > Heyndrickxia sp. FSL W8-0423. The sequence goes on from NZ_JBBPBE010000001.1 coordinate 781,456, forward strand.
ATATCCACCTTGGCGCTCTTGATAACGAGTAGCGATGTCAGAGAATAATTTTTGAACAGCATCTTGTTTCGTTTCAGCATCAGCAATTTCATGACGGATGAATGCAGCTGCTTGACGACGTGCGTGTAAATCACCACGTTTACCTAGAGTGATCATTTTTTCAACAACTGAACGTAACTCTTTCGCACGAGCTTCAGTAGTTTCGATGCGCTCATTGATGATAAGGTCAGTTGCTAAGTCACGAAGCAACGCTTTACGTTGGGCACTAGTACGTCCTAGTTTTCTGTATCCCATGAAGTTTCCCTCCCTTGTTGAATATTATTAAGTTTTATAATCAATCGTCTTTTCTTAAGCCTAAGCCAAGTTCTTCTAACTTCGCTTTAACTTCTTCTAAAGACTTACGACCTAAATTACGAACTTTCATCATATCTTCTTCAGTCTTATTCGCTAATTCCTGAACAGTGTTGATTCCGGCACGTTTTAGGCAATTATAAGAACGAACGGAGAGATCTAGTTCTTCAATCGTCATTTCAAGAACTTTTTCCTTCTGATCTTCTTCTTTTTCAACCATGATTTCAGCATTTTGTGCTTCATCAGTTAAACCTACGAATATATTTAAGTGCTCTGTTAGAATCTTTGCACCTAGAGAAATAGCTTCCTTTGGTCCAATACTTCCATCAGTCCATACATCTAGTGATAGCTTATCAAAGTTTGATACTTGACCAACACGAGTATTTTCAACTTGATAGTTTACACGTTGAACCGGTGTATAAATAGAATCAATTGGAATAACCCCAATCGGAAGATCTTCACGTTTATTCTGTTCAGCAGGTGTATAGCCACGACCTGTTACAGCTGACATACGCATACGGAAGTGAGCATTTTTCCCTAATGTTGCGATGTAAAGATCTGGATTAAGAATTTCCACGTCGCTGTCATGTGTTATGTCAGCAGCAGTGACAACTCCTTCTCCTTGCACATCAATTTCTAACGTTTTTTCTTCGTCAGAGTAGATTTTCAATGCTAGCTTTTTAATATTAAGAATAATTGATGTTACATCTTCTACGACGCCTTCAATTGTTGAGAACTCATGCATGACCCCATCTATTTGTATAGAAGTGACAGCTGCACCTGGAAGTGAGGATAATAGGATACGACGTAAGGAGTTACCCAAAGTTGTACCATATCCACGCTCTAGTGGTTCTACGACGAACTTTCCGAAACTTGCGTCATCGTTGACCTCAACCGTTTCAATTTTTGGCTTTTCGATTTCAATCATTCAAATTTACCCTCCTTCAAAACGTCGAAACCCCGGTAGAAAATTTAATCGATCTAACCGAAATTCCCCATGTTTACATTCCCATTTGTGCACAACAACTGGATTAATCATTTCTGTCTTGTATTTGTTGTCATATCATATCCCATTATTGACATGGATACAAATTCTATACAGAAAAAATTAAACACGACGGCGTTTAGGTGGGCGGCAACCATTATGTGGTACCGGTGTAACATCTTTAATAGCTGTTACTTCTAGACCAGCAGCTTGAAGCGCACGAATAGCAGCTTCACGACCTGCACCAGGTCCTTTAACAGTTACTTCAAGAGTTTTCATTCCATGTTCCATAGATGCTTTAGCTGCAGTTTCTGCCGCCATTTGCGCTGCAAATGGAGTAGATTTACGTGAGCCTTTGAAACCAAGAGCACCGGCACTAGACCATGCAAGAGCATTACCATGAGAATCTGTAATCGTTACAATTGTATTATTGAATGTAGAACGAATGTGTGCAATACCTGTTTCTATATTCTTTTTCACACGACGTTTACGAGTGTTTGTTTTACGTGCCATACTACTATGAAACCTCCTTTACTAATTATTTCTTTTTACCTGCTACAGTCTTACGAGGACCTTTGCGTGTACGAGCATTGTTCTTTGTATTTTGACCGCGAACTGGTAAACCACGACGATGACGAAGACCACGGAATGATCCAATTTCCATTAAACGTTTAATGTTTAAAGAAACTTCACGGCGAAGGTCACCTTCAACCTTTAATTTGTCAATGATATCACGGATTTTATTTAATTCATCCTCAGTTAAGTCGCGAACACGAGTATCTTCAGATACGCCTGCTTCAGCTAAAATCTTTTGGGCTGTTGGCTTTCCAATCCCAAAGATATATGTTAAAGAGATCACTACACGTTTATCACGTGGAATGTCTACACCTGCAATACGTGCCATATTAAGAGCGCACCTCCTTTAAAGATTATCCTTGTTTTTGTTTATGTTTTGGGTTTTCACAAATAACCATTACTTTACCATTTCTGCGAATGATTTTGCATTTCTCACAAATTGGTTTTACTGATGGTCTGACTTTCATCTCTTTTACCTCCTTAATAGTACGGAGTGCATTATTATTTGAAACGATACGTAATTCTTCCGCGCGTTAAATCATATGGAGAAAGTTCAACTGTTACTTTATCCCCCGGTAAAATACGAATGAAATGCATTCTAATTTTTCCGGAAACATGTGCAAGAACAGTATGGCCATTCTCTAATTCTACCTTAAACATTGCATTAGGCAATGTTTCACTAACAGTACCTTCAACCTCGATAACATCGTCTTTCGCCACCTGTACCCATCTCCCTTCTTCTTACATTTATGGACTACAAACTTATACCACTTTTACGCGAGTGCCTATGGTAGGCGGTCCATAATGAGATATTAGTGGGTCTTCATGTAATTCTTGACCAATCCCATGTCCTGCATACTCGCGAACGATAGAAAAGCCATGATTTTTTTCAAAGATTTGAATCGCATGAGAGATGTTCGAAAGACGCACACCAGGCCTTCAATCATTTCAGCCATGATAGAGAGAGATCTCTTTCACATCCGCGAGCCTTTTCGCGTCTCTTCATATATTTTAACAATAAAATATAAATATCTATTGTTAAAATGTTCCCTTCATCTTATGGTAGATTTCCGAGAATTACTTTAATGACAAAAGCCACGAAATCCATTATACCCTTAATATGAAGGAATTGCATCAAACTTGCGAATAAATTTTTCAGTAATTACATCCAATTCTTAAGAGTATTAGAAGTAATTTCAATTAGTGCTTGATTGTAGCAAGCAATTTATCGATATCAGCAAACACTTTGTTAATATCTTGTTCACCATCAATCGTTTGTAAATAGCCTTTTCCTGCATAAAAATCAAGAAGGGGTTTTGTTTGTTTGATGTTAACATCTAAACGATTTTGAACCGTTTCTTCATTATCATCGGCACGTTGATATAGCTCACCGCCACATCGATCACAAGTACCGGCTTCTTTAGGTGGATTAAATACGAGATGATACGTTGCCCCACAATTTTTACAAATGCGGCGTCCAGTAAGTCTTCCCATCAAAATTTCTTTATCCACATTAATGTTTATACAGTAGTCAATTTTTTTATTCAGATCGCTAAGGATTGCTTCAAGCGCTTCTGCTTGTGGAACTGTTCTTGGGAAACCGTCCAATAAGAACCCCTTCTCGCAATCGTCTTTGCTTAAACGTTCACGAACAATACCAATTGTCACTTCATCAGGGACAAGTTCGCCTTTATCCATAAACGATTTCGCCTTTAAGCCGAGTTCTGTTCCTTCTTTCATAGCAGCACGGAACATATCTCCAGTTGAGATATGAGGGATTGCATACTTATCTACGATTCGTTCGGCTTGTGTTCCTTTACCGGCACCGGGAAGGCCCATTAAGACTAAATTCATTAGTACTTCCCCCTCAAGACTCATTTTAGTTTTAGGAACAAATTGACTGTCCCTAAAACTAACAATTATTTAATAAAACCTTTATAATGACGTTTCACAAGTTGTGATTCTAATTGTTTCATCGTATCAAGTGCAACCCCCACAACAACTAGCAAGCTAGTTCCACCAATTTGTGCAGATGGTGGTAACCCAGCTAAATTCGTAAACAACACTGGAAGAATAGAAATAACGGCTAAGAAAATTGAACCAACAAATGTTAATCGATACAGAACAGATGTTAAGTATTCCTTAGTATTTTTACCAGGTCGAATTCCAGGAATATAACCACCTTGTTTCTTGAGGTTATCAGCCATTTGTTCGGGATTTACTTGTACAAACGCATAGAAATATGTGAAAGCTATAATTAATGCAACATAAATGATCATTCCAACTGGTTTCGTATAATCAAAGATCCAAGTGATCGTGTCTGTGACACTATTTGATCCAAAGAAGGATGCAATTGTTCTTGGAGCGATAATAAACGATACAGCAAAGATAACCGGAATAACACCTGCTGCATTTACTTTTAATGGTAAGTGTGTTGATTGGCCGCCAACAGGATTTTTTCCTGCTAAACGTTGTGCATATTGAATAGGAATTTTTCTTAATGCTTGTTGAATAAATACGACAGCAACAACAATTGCAATTACCACTAATACAATCAGTAATAAGATAACAATTTTAATAAATAATTGTTGACCCGCATTTTTTAATTGTTGTTCAAAAATTTGTCCAACGATCGTTGGAATTCGAGCAACAATCCCAGCCATGATAAGAATTGAGATACCGTTTCCTACACCTTTAGCAGTAATTTCTTCACCAACCCACATTAAAAATGCGGTACCTGCTGTCAACACGATAGCAATGGTTAAATAAGTACCGATCCCTGGATTTTGTATCAGCTGACCTTGTGTCATTGAGTTAAAACCATATGACATTCCAATCGCTTCTATAAAACCAAGAACGATTGTGAAGTATCTAGTAAATTGTGCTAACTTACGTCGACCAACTTCACCTTGCTTCGACCATTCTGTGAATTTCGGAACTACATCCATTTGCAATAACTGGATAATAATTGATGCGGTGATATAAGGCATAATTCCCATTGCAAAAATAGAGAATTGATAAAGTGCGCCACCACCAAATGTATTTAGAATACTAAAGAAACCAGATTGATCATTTGCTTCTAATGCACGAGCATCAACGCCAGGAACAGGAATGTAAGCTCCTATTCTAAACACAATTAACATTAATAGGGTGAATATAATCTTTTTTCTTATATCACCCACACGCATAAAATTGGAGATTGTCTTAATCATTAAATCACCTCAATAGATCCGCCAGCAGCTTCGATAGCTTCTTTAGCAGCAGAGGAGAATTTGTGAGCTTTGACAGATAATTTTTTCTCAAGCTTACCTTTTGCAAGAACTTTAATTCCTGCTTTCTCTTTGCTAATTACTCCTGTTTCAATAAGAAGGACCGGAGTAATTTCAGTACCATCTTCAAAACGATTTAATGCATCAAGATTTACGATCGCATAGTCTTTACGGTTAATGTTTGTAAAACCGCGTTTTGGTAGACGACGGAATAAAGGTGTTTGACCACCTTCAAAACCAGGTCGTACGCCACCGCCAGAACGAGCGTTTTGACCTTTATGACCTTTACCAGCAGTTTTACCGTTACCGGAACCAATACCACGACCTACACGATTTCGTTCTTTTCGTGATCCTTCAGCAGGTTTTAATTCATGAAGTTTCATTGTCGGCACCTCCTTGTATTAGTAAGTTCTATTACTGTTCTTTTACTGTTACGAGATGAGCAACTTTATTGACCATACCACGGATTGCAGCATTATCTTCATGCTCAACAGTTTGATTCACTTTACGCAAACCAAGAGCTTTAACTGTTTCACGTTGATTTTCCGGACGTCCAATCAAACTGCGAGTGAGGGTAATTGCTAATTTGTTTGCCATTAAAATTCCCTCCTTATCCTAACAGTTCTTCTACTGATTTATTACGTAATTTAGCAACATCTTCCGCACGCTTTAATTGCTTAATACCATCGATAGTTGCACGAATCATATTAATTGGTGTATTAGAACCAAGTGATTTAGATGTAATATCAGCTACTCCACCTAATTCTAGTACCGCACGTACAGGACCACCGGCAATTACTCCAGTACCTGGAGAACCTGGCTTCATAAGAATTTGGCCAGCTCCGAATCGACCAATTACTTCATGTGGAATTGTAGTTCCGACAATCGCTATTTCTACTAAGTTTTTCTTCGCATCTTCTACTGCTTTGCGGATCGCATCAGGTACCTCTTGAGCTTTACCAGTACCGAAGCCAACATGACCATTTCTATCACCTACAACTACAAGTGCAGAGAAACGGAAACGACGTCCACCTTTAACAACCTTCGCAACACGGTTAACAGTAACAACGCGTTCTTCTAATTCAAGTTTGTTAGGATCAATGTGACGCATGTATATGTCCCTCCTTTTTTATTAAAATTCTAAGCCGTTTTCACGGGCAGCATCAGCAAGTGCTTTAATACGTCCATGGTAAAGATATCCACCACGGTCAAATACTACAGCTTTAATGCCTTTTTCGACCGCACGTTTTGCGATTAATTCGCCAACTTTTTGCGCTGCATCAATGTTGCTGTTTGATTCAAGGTTAAGTTCTTTATCTAATGTAGAAGCACTAGCTAAAGTTACACCATTTAAATCATCGATCAACTGAGCATAAATGTTTTTATTAGAACGATATACGTTTAAACGAGGACGTGTCGTTGTACCACTTAATTTAGCACGTACACGAGCATGTCTTTTTTTACGTACTTTATTTTTATCTGGCTTAGTGATCACCCGAGGTCACTCCTTTCTATTAGCCTTAAGCCGCATTATTTACCAGTTTTACCTTCTTTTCTACGTACATATTCGCCTTCATAACGAATCCCTTTACCTTTATAAGGTTCAGGTGGACGAACACCACGAATATTGGCAGCTAATGCACCAACGCGCTCTTTGCTAGTACCTTTTACAATAACTTTTGTATTTGAAGGAACTTCGATTTCAAGTCCTTCTTCTGCTTCGAATTCAACCGGATGTGAATAACCTACGTTAAGAACAAGTTTGCTTCCTTGTTTTTGAGCACGATATCCAACCCCGATTAATTCTAGAGATTTTTCAAATCCTTTAGAAACACCTTCAACCATATTAGCTAATAATGCACGAGTTGTACCGTGTAACGCACGGTGTTCTTTTGCATCAGATGGACGAGTGATGTTAATTACGTTCTCTTCAATATTAATTGTAATGTCAGGGCTGAAGCTGCGAGTAAGTTCGCCTTTAGGTCCCTTAACAGTAACGTTGTTTCCATCTAATGTAACAGTTACACCAGAAGGAATTTCAATAGGTTTTTTACCTACACGTGACATTCTATTGCACCTCCATTCATACCTTAGTATTACCAAACGTACGCTAGTACTTCTCCGCCAACTTGTTTGTTACGAGCGTCTTTATCAGTAAGAACGCCTTGAGAAGTAGAAACGATTGCGATTCCAAGACCGTTTAATACTTTTGGAACTTCGTTTGCTTTTGCATATACACGTAAACCTGGTTTACTAATACGTTTAATACCAGTGATTACACGTTCATTGTTCGCACCATATTTCAAAAAGATCCGAATGATACCTTGTTTATTATCTTCGATGAATTCAACATCACGAATAAAACCTTCGCGCTTAAGAATTTCAGCAACTTCTTTCTTGATTTTAGAAGCAGGAACTTCTAGTTTTTCGTGACGCACCATGTTTGCATTACGAATACGAGTAAGCAAATCTGCAATTGGATCTGTCATTACCATTATATTAACCTCCTTCCCAATTTCGGGGTTTACCAGCTAGCTTTTTTAACGCCAGGAATTTGACCCTTATATGCAAGTTCACGGAAACAAATACGGCAAAGTTTGAATTTGCGAATGACTGAATGTGGACGGCCACAACGTTCGCAACGTGTATAAGCTTGCACTTCAAACTTTGGTGTGCGCTTTTGTTTCACGATCATAGATTTTTTAGCCACGTTTTCGCCTCCCTTTTTTAGCGATTACTTTTGGAATGGCATTCCGAGTTGAGTTAATAATTCACGAGCTTCTTCGTCTGTGTTTGCAGTTGTTACGATAACGATATCCATACCACGTACTTTGCTCACTTTATCGTAATCAATTTCAGGGAAGATAAGCTGTTCTTTTACACCAAGTGTATAGTTTCCACGACCATCAAATGCTTTCTTTGAAATACCGCGGAAGTCACGTACACGTGGAAGAGAAACTGAAATTAGTTTATCTAAGAATTGATACATGCGTTCGCCGCGAAGTGTAACTTTCGCACCGATAGGCATTCCTTCACGAAGACGGAATCCTGCAATAGAATTTTTCGCTTTTGTTACAACCGGTTTTTGTCCAGTGATGATTGCTAGTTCTTCAACCGCATTGTCTAAAACTTTAGCATTTTGAACAGCATCACCAACACCCATGTTGATAACAATTTTTTCAATTTTTGGTACTTGCATTACAGATTTATAATTGAATTTGCTCACTAATGCAGGAGCTAATTCTTTTTCAAATTTTTCCTTTAGGCGGTTCATGTCGTGTACCTCCCTTCTTCTAAAAACTATTTATCTAAAACTTCACCAGATTTTTTTGCTACACGTACTTTTTTACCATTAACTTCTTGATAACCAACACGAGTCGGTTCGTTTGTTTTAGGATCTAATAACATAACATTAGATACGTGAATAGCTGCTTCAAAGTTAACAATTCCACCTTGTGGATTAGCTTGTGATGGCTTTGAGTGTTTTTTCACGATGTTAACACCTTCAACGATTACACGGTCTTTTTTAGGAAAAGCTGCTAAAATAACACCTGTTTTCCCTTTATCTTTACCAGTGATAACCATTACTTTATCGCCTTTTTTAACATGCATCTTAATCGCACCTCCTTGGTTTACGAATCAATTATAATTAAAGAACTTCCGGAGCTAAGGATACGATTTTCATAAAATTGTTATTACGAAGTTCACGAGCAACTGGTCCGAAGATACGAGTTCCACGAGGGCTCTTATCATCACGGATAATTACACATGCATTCTCATCAAAACGAATATATGATCCATCCGGACGGCGGACACCACTCTTAGTACGAACAACTACAGCTTTAACAACTTCACCTTTTTTAACAACGCCTCCTGGTGTTGCTTGTTTCACTGTACAAACGATAACATCACCGATGTTAGCTGTTTTACGACCAGATCCACCTAAAACTTTAATTGTTAAAACTTCTCTTGCACCAGAGTTGTCAGCAACTTTTAAACGAGATTCTTGTTGAATCATTATGGTTTACCTCCCTTCGGAAAAACTAATCCGAAACATTCTATTAGATAATAACGGCCTTTTCAACGACTTCAACAAGACGGAAACGTTTTGTCGCTGATAATGGGCGTGTTTCCATAATGCGAACGATATCGCCGATTTTTGCTTCATTCTGCTCATCGTGTGCTTTAAACTTCTTAGAGTATTTCACGCGTTTGCCGTAAAGTGAGTGTTTTTTATATGTTTCTACAAGAACTGTAACTGTTTTATCCATTTTGTCTGAAACAACACGTCCTGTATAAACTTTACGTTGGTTCCGTTCACTCATTTTCGCAAGACCTCCTATCGTTATCGATTATTTACGCCGATCTCTCTTTCACGGATCACCGTTTTCATACGAGCAATCGCTTTACGTACTTCACGGATGCGAGCTGTATTTTCAAGTTGTCCAGTAGCTAACTGGAAACGTAGGTTAAATAATTCTTCTTTTAAAGACTTTACTTTTTGTTCAATTTCGGCAGTGGTTAAATCACGAATTTCATTAGCCTTCATTTGTTTCACCACCAATTTCTTCTCGTTTTACAAATTTACATTTGATTGGAAGTTTATGTGCTGCAAGACGAAGTGCTTCACGTGCTACTTCTTCAGACACACCAGCAATTTCAAACATAATTTTACCAGGTTTTACAACTGCTACCCAACCTTCTGGCGCCCCTTTACCGGAACCCATCCGTACTTCTAATGGCTTAGCAGTATATGGCTTGTGAGGGAAGATTTTAATCCACACTTTACCACCACGTTTCATATAACGTGTCATGGCGATACGTGCAGCTTCGATCTGACGGTTTGTAATCCAAGATGCCTCAACAGCTTGTAAACCGTATTCACCAAATGCAACTTCAGTGCCACCTTTTGCACGTCCACGCATTTTTCCGCGATGTTCACGGCGATATTTAACGCGTTTAGGTAATAACATGATTATTTTCCTCCTTCCTCAGATTTTTTCTTCGCTGGAAGAACCTCTCCACGGTAAATCCATACTTTTACGCCAAGTTTACCGTAAGTTGTATCTGCTTCTGCATGAGCATAATCGATATCTGCACGCAAAGTATGAAGCGGAACTGTTCCTTCACTATAGTGTTCAGCACGGGCAATATCTGCTCCGCCTAGACGTCCAGAAACTTGTGTTTTAATACCTTTTGCACCTGCACGCATAGCACGTTGGATCGCTTGTTTTTGTGCACGACGGAAAGATACACGATTTTCTAATTGACGAGCAATGTTTTCAGCTACTAACTTCGCATCGATATCAGCTTTTTTAATTTCAACAATATTGATGTGTACGCGTTTGCCTGTTAAAGAATTCAATGCTTTGCGTAGTGCTTCAACTTCAGTACCACCTTTACCGATAACCATTCCTGGTTTTGCAGTACGGATAGTAATGTTGATGCGATTCGCAGCACGTTCGATTTCTACGCCAGATACAGATGCATCAATAAGGCGCTTTGCGATGTATTCACGTACTTTTAAGTCTTCGTGTAAAAGATCTGCATAGTCTTTTTCAGCGTACCATTTAGATTCCCAGTCACGAATAACTCCGATACGTAAACCTATTGGATGTACTTTTTGACCCACGAATTATCCCTCCTTCTTTTCTGATACCACGATTGTAATGTGGCTAGTACGTTTAAGGATTTGGCTTGCACGTCCTTGCGCACGAGGACGGAAACGTTTAAGTGTTGGTCCTTCGTTCACATAAGCCTCAGTTACAACTAAGTTATTAATATCCATATCATAATTATGTTCTGCATTAGCAATGGCAGATTTTAAAACTTTTTCTACAACTGGTGAAGCAGCTTTTGGTGTTAAGTTTAAAATTGCTACTGCTTCTCCTGCTTGCTTACCTCGTATTAGATCGACAACTAGGCGTACTTTACGAGGAGCAATACGAACTGTTCTTGCAACAGCTTTAGCTTGCATCAGGATGCCCTCCTCTCATTAACGTCTTGTTTTCTTGTCATCACTAGCGTGACCTTTATAAGTACGAGTTGGTGCAAATTCACCAAGCTTGTGACCTACCATATCTTCTGTAATGTATACAGGCACGTGTTTACGTCCATCATAAACAGCAATCGTATTTCCGATAAATGCTGGGAAGATTGTAGAACGGCGAGACCAAGTTTTAATTACTTGTTTTTTTTCAGACTCGTTTTGAACTTCAACCTTTTTCATTAAATGTTCATCAACAAAAGGTCCTTTTTTTAAGCTGCGACCCATGGTCGAACCTCCTTTCGTGATTGTGCTACGGCCCTTAACGTGAACCGTAGTTCAACCGCGTTATTTTTTGCGACGACGCACAATAAATTTATCAGATTTATTATTCTTCTTACGAGTTTTGTAACCGAGTGTCGGTTTACCCCATGGAGTCATTGGTGATTTACGTCCGATTGGAGCGCGTCCTTCACCACCACCATGTGGATGGTCATTAGGGTTCATTACAGATCCACGAACAGTTGGGCGTTTGCCTAACCAACGAGAACGACCTGCTTTACCGATATTGATTAATTCGTGTTGTTCATTACCAACTTGACCGACAGTAGCACGGCAAGTAGCAAGAATCATACGAACTTCACCAGAGTTCAAACGAACAAGTACATATTTACCCTCTTTACCAAGTACTTGTGCAGAAGTACCAGCAGAACGAACTAATTGTCCACCTTTACCAGGTTTTAATTCGATATTGTGGATAACTGTACCTACAGGAATGTTAGCTAAAGGAAGTGCATTACCTACTTTAATATCTGATTCAGGACCAGATTCAACTTCCATTCCAACTTTTAAATTTTTCGGTGCTAAGATATAGCGCTTTTCTCCATCAACATAATTGATTAAAGCAATGTTTGATGAACGGTTTGGATCATACTCAATTGTAGCAACGCGTCCTGGTATACCATCTTTGTCGCGTTTGAAGTCGATAATGCGGTATTGACGCTTATGACCGCCACCTTGATGACGAACTGTTAACTTACCTTGGTTGTTACGGCCGCCTTTTCTTTTAACTGGTGCAAGTAATGATTTTTCCGGTTGATCAGTTGTGATTTCCGCAAAATCAGATACAGTCATACCACGACGTCCGTTAGAGGTAGGTTTGTATTTTTTGATCGCCATTTTTTTCCCTCCTCTTCAATTTACGTTAGTTTTGTGAATTAAACTTCGAAGAATTCGATTTCTTTGCTGTCAGCAGTTAATGTAACAATAGCTTTACGGCGCTTGTTAGTATAACCAGCATGACGACCCATGCGTTTGAATTTACCTTTGTAGTTCATAACATTTACTTTCGCTACTTTTACATCAAAGATTTCTTCAACAGCATCTTTAACTTGCGTTTTGTTTGCTCTTACGTCAACTTCAAAAGTGTATTTTTTATCAGCCATTACGTCCGTTGAACGTTCAGTGATGACAGGGCGCTTAATGATATCACGTACATCCATTAACCAAGCACCTCCTCTACTTTTTCAACAGCGGCTTTTGTAATGATCAATTGATCATGTGAAACCACATCTAATACATTTACTCCGTTTGCATCTACAACAGTAATACCAGGGATATTACGAGCAGATAGAGCAACGTTTACGTCTGAACCATCTGTAACTACAAGAGCTTTCTTGCCTACAGAAAGGTTTTTTAATACAGCAGCAAATTCTTTTGTTTTCGGTGCATCGAAAGTTAAAGTTTCTAATACTAGAATTTTCTCTTCAAGCACTTTATTAGATAATGCTGACTTAATTGCTAAGCGACGAACTTTCTTAGGTAATTTATAGCTATAGCTACGTGGAACCGGACCAAATACAGTACCACCGCCACGCCATTGTGGTGAACGGATAGAACCTTGACGAGCACGACCAGTACCTTTTTGACGCCATGGCTTACGACCACCACCGCGTACTTCGGAGCGATTTTTCACTTTGCTTGTTCCTTGACGTAATGATGCTCTTTGCATAACTACAGCGTCAAAGATTACATTGTTATTTGGTTCAATACCAAATACGGAGTCATTAAGTTCGATATCACCAACTTGAGATCCGTTTTGGTTATATAGAGCTACTTTCGGCATTCCTGTTTCCTCCTTTCTTTCTAATTAAATTACTTTGCTTTAATCGCAGATTTGATTTTAAGCAATGCTTTTTTAGGACCAGGAACATTACCCTTAATAAGGATAAGATTACGTTCTGCATCTACTTTAACAACTTCTAGGTTTTGAATCGTAATTTGCTCTCCACCCATACGGCCAGGCAACGCTTTTTGCTTGAAAACGCGGTTTGGAGCTACAGGACCCATTGATCCTGGGCGACGATGATAACGGGAACCGTGAGCCATTGGACCACGAGATTGTCCGTGGCGTTTAATAACACCTTGGAAACCTTTACCTTTAGAAATTCCAGTTACATCAATGATGTCACCTTCTGCAAAAATATCAACCTTGACTTCTTGACCAATTTCATACTCATTAGAGTTTACTGCGTCGAATTCGCGAATGAAGCGCTTAGGAGCAGTATTTACTTTTGATACATGACCTTTTTCCGGTTTGTTTGATAACTGTTCACGTTTGTCTTCGAAACCTAATTGGATCGCTTCGTAGCCATCATTTTCAATTGTTTTCTTTTGAAGAACAACGTTTGGAGTTGCTTCAACAACAGTTACTGGGATAAGATCACCATTTTCAGCAAATATTTGCGTCATACCGATTTTTCTTCCTAAGATTCCTTTGGTCATGAGTCACACCTCCTAATATTAATTAACTATTTTATTTATTAAAGTTTAATTTCGATATCTACACCAGATGGCAAGTCCAAACGCATCAATGAATCTACTGTTTGTGGAGTAGGATTTACGATGTCGATTAGACGCTTATGTGTGCGCATTTCGAATTGTTCACGAGAATCTTTATATTTGTGCACCGCACGTAAGATTGTGTATACAGATTTTTCAGTTGGAAGCGGAATCGGACCAGATACGCTAGCACCAGATCTTTTCGCTGTTTCAACAATTTTCTCTGCAGATTGATCAAGGATTCTGTGATCATAAGCCTTTAAACGAATACGAATTTTTTGTTTTGCCATTATTTTCCCTCCTTTATCGCCTATTTTTAGAATAGACATTCTCCGTGGAAATTTCCCACACACGCGCCATGGCAAAGCGGCCGGGTGTGTCAGCAACCTCCCACATCATCGCAGTCAAAGACCAACATTCTCTATTATACATAAAACATAGAAACTATGCAATACTATAATAGTTATTTGTTTGGTTTTTAACACTTTTTACATTATACATACTTATTTCATGTTGTTCAAGTGTATCTGTAATTGTTGTAAAATAATGATTGTTTCGATTCACTAGAACACAGAAAAAAGCAGGCGATCGTCACCGCCTGCTTTATCTATCTTTTGAAATTATTATTTAATGATTGTAGTTACAACACCTGAACCAACTGTACGTCCACCTTCACGGATTGAGAAACGAGTTCCTTCTTCAATCGCGATTGGAGAGATAAGTTCAACGTTCATTTCTGTGTTATCACCAGGCATTACCATTTCAGTACCTTCGTTAAGATGAACGATACCAGTTACATCTGTAGTACGGAAATAAAATTGTGGGCGATAGTTAGAAAAGAATGGAGTGTGACGTCCACCTTCTTCTTTAGATAAAACGTAAACTTCAGCTTTGAACTCAGTATGTGGTGTAATTGTTCCTGGTTTAGCAAGAACTTGACCACGTTGAATTTCTTCACGAGCAACCCCACGAAGAAGTGCACCGATGTTATCTCCAGCTTCTGCATAGTCAAGAAGCTTACGGAACATTTCAACACCTGTTACAGTAGTAGATTTTGCTTCTTCAGCTAAACCGATGATTTCAACTACATCACCAACTTTAACTTGGCCACGTTCTACACGGCCTGTAGCAACAGTACCACGACCTGTGATTGAGAATACATCCTCAACAGGCATCATAAATGGTTTTTCATTGTCACGTTCTGGAGTTGGAATGAATTCGTCAACTGCAGCCATTAACTCAGTGATTTTTTCTTCCCAAACTGGGTCTCCTTCAAGTGCTTTAAGAGCAGAACCTTTGATTACTGGAACATCGTCTCCAGGGTAACCATATTCAGAAAGAAGGTCACGAACTTCCATTTCTACTAATTCTAATAATTCTTCGTCATCTACCATATCACATTTGTTTAAGAATACAACTAGGTATGGTACACCTACGTTACGAGAAAGTAGGATATGCTCACGAGTTTGTGGCATTGGACCATCAGCAGCAGATACTACTAAAATACCGCCATCCATTTGTGCAGCACCAGTGATCATGTTTTTAACATAGTCAGCATGTCCTGGGCAGTCAACGTGTGCATAGTGACGAGTAGCAGTTTCATATTCTACGTGTGAAGTATTGATTGTAATACCACGTTCACGTTCTTCTGGAGCACCATCGATTTGATCATATCCACGTGCTTCAGCACCACCAGATTTTGCAAGAACAGTAGTGATTGCAGCAGTTAAAGTTGTTTTACCATGGTCAACGTGTCCGATTGTACCAATGTTAGCATGTGTTTTAGAACGGTCGAATTTAGCTTTAGCCATTAGGAAAATCCTCCTCAATTTTTAATTTTATTTAAGTATATATATGACGCTTTAAAGATGAGCGCTCATCTTTAAAGCAATCATTTCATATAATGTAGTTATACTTTATAAAGGATCAGAAATCAATTATTCACCTTTATTTTTTTTGATAATTTCTTCAGCAATTGCTTTTGGTACTTCTTCGTAATGATCAAAGTGCATTGTGAACACACCGCGACCTTGTGTACTAGAACGAAGTGCTGTTGCATAACCAAACATTTCTGAAAGTGGAACCATCGCGCGAACTACTTGTGCATTTCCGCGAGCTTCCATACCTTCAACACGGCCACGACGAGCTGTAATTTGACCCATAATATCACCTAGGTATTCTTCAGGGATTACAACTTCAACTCTCATAGTCGGTTCAAGGATTACTGGGTTACATTTTGATGCTGCATTTTTAAGTGCTAGAGATGCAGCAATTTTGAACGCCATTTCACTTGAGTCAACATCATGGTAAGAACCATCATAAAGTTTTGCTTTGATATCAACTAATGGATAGCCTGCTAGTACACCGCGTTCTAGTGCGTCTACTAGTCCAGCTTCAACAGCCGGGATGTATTCACGTGGAACAACACCACCAACAATTGCGTTTTCAAATTCAAAACCTTTTCCTTCTTCGTTTGGAGAGAATTCGATCCAAACGTCACCATATTGACCGCGTCCACCAGATTGACGAGCAAACTTACCTTGTACTTGCGCGCTTGAACGGAAAGTTTCACGGTAAGCAACTTGAGGTGCACCAACATTCGCTTCAACTTTGAATTCACGTTTCATACGATCAACTAGAATGTCTAAGTGAAGCTCACCCATACCCGCAATGATAACTTG
Source organism: Heyndrickxia sp. FSL W8-0423 (assembly GCF_038009395.1). NCBI lineage: Bacteria > Bacillati > Bacillota > Bacilli > Caryophanales > Bacillaceae > Heyndrickxia > Heyndrickxia sp. FSL W8-0423. The sequence goes on from NZ_JBBPBE010000001.1 coordinate 798,145, forward strand.
TCCAGTTTCTTGGTCAGTATGTGCACGGAATGTAGGATCTTCCTCCTGAAGTTTTTGTAATGCTGTCGTCATTTTATCTTGGTCAGCTTTAGATTTCGGCTCTACAGATAATTGAATAACTGGTTCAGGGAATTCCATTGATTCTAAGATAACTAGATCTTTTTCATCACATAGAGTGTCCCCTGTTGTCGTATCTTTAAGACCAACAGCAGCTGCGATATCCCCAGCATGAACTTCAGTAATTTCAGCACGGTGATTTGCGTGCATTTGAAGAATACGACCAACACGTTCACGTTTTCCTTTAGTAGAGTTCTGTACATAAGAACCAGAGCTTAATGTACCAGAATATACACGGAAGAACGTTAACTTACCAACATAAGGGTCAGTCATTACTTTAAATGCTAACGCCGCAAATGGTTCATCATCGCTTGAATGCTTTTCGATTACTTCATCTGAATCAGGTGCAGTACCTTTAATAGCAGGCACATCTAACGGAGATGGAAGATAGTCAATAACCGCATCAAGCATTAATTGAACACCTTTGTTTTTAAATGCTGATCCACAGATAACTGGGTAGAATTCTACATTAACAGTACCTTTACGAATAGCCGCTTTTAGCTCTTCAACAGTGATTTCTTCACCGCCAAGGTATTTTTCCATCAATTCTTCATCAAGTTCAGCAACCGCTTCGATTAATTTTTCACGATATTCTTCAGCTTGATCCTTGTATTCAGCAGGGATTTCAGTTTCTTCAATCTCAGTCCCTAAATCATTACCATACATAATAGCCTTCATTTCAACGAGGTCAATAATACCTTCGAATTGATCTTCGGCTCCAATTGGTAATTGGATCGCATGAGCGTTTGCTTGTAAACGGTCATGTAAAGTGCCTACAGAATATAAGAAATCCGCACCGATTTTATCCATTTTATTAACGAATACAACACGTGGTACTCCATATGTTGTTGCTTGGCGCCAAACAGTTTCTGTTTGAGGTTCAACCCCGGATTGGGCATCAAGAACAGCTACCGCACCATCTAGTACACGAAGTGAACGTTCAACTTCAACTGTGAAGTCTACGTGTCCTGGTGTATCGATAATGTTTACGCGGTGACCTTTCCATTGTGCAGTTGTTGCAGCAGATGTAATTGTGATACCACGTTCTTGTTCTTGCTCCATCCAGTCCATTTGAGATGCACCTTCATGTGTTTCACCGATTTTATGAATTTTACCAGTGTAATAAAGGACACGCTCAGTTGTTGTCGTTTTACCAGCATCGATGTGTGCCATGATACCGATATTGCGAGTATTTTCTAAGGAGAACTCTCTTGCCATTGGTTTTTTCTCCTTCCTAATATGAGAATAGTATTTTTTGATTGAAGGTTAGATTACCAACGATAGTGAGCAAACGCTTTGTTTGCTTCTGCCATCTTATGAGTATCTTCACGCTTTTTAACAGCAGCACCAGTATTATTAGCTGCATCTAAAATTTCGTTAGCTAAACGCTCTTCCATCGTTTTTTCTCCACGAAGACGAGCGTAGTTTACTAACCAACGTAAACCTAATGTAGTACGACGTTCAGGACGAACTTCTACAGGAACTTGATAGTTAGCACCACCTACACGACGCGCTCTAACTTCAAGTACAGGCATGATGTTTTTAAGTGCTTGATCAAACACTTCCATTGGATCTTTACCAGTACGTTCACGAATGATATCAAAAGATGAATAAAGAATAGTTTGAGACTTACCTCTCTTACCATCTACCATCATTTTGTTAATTAAACGTGTAACTAATTTTGATTTATAAATCGGATCTGGTAATACATCTCTTTTTGCAACAGGGCCTTTACGTGGCATTGTATTTCCTCCTTTCAGAAAGGTTTATAGTTAAATGTTATTATTTTTTCTCTTTCGGACGCTTAGTACCGTATTTTGAACGGCCTTGTCTACGGCTGTCAACACCAGCTGTATCTAGCGCACCACGTACGATATGATAACGTACCCCCGGTAAGTCTTTTACACGTCCACCGCGAATTAATACAACGCTGTGTTCTTGTAAGTTATGGCCAATACCAGGAATATAAGCAGTTACCTCAATACCGTTTGTTAAACGAACACGGGCATATTTACGAAGCGCTGAGTTCGGTTTTTTCGGTGTCATTGTACCGACACGTGTACATACACCACGTTTTTGTGGTGAAGTTATGTCTGTGTTCACTTTTTTAAAGCTATTATAACCTTTATTAAGTGCTGGAGACTTAGACTTTGTAATTTTTGATTTACGAGGTTTACGTACTAATTGATTAATAGTAGGCATTAATATATCCTCCCTTCCGATTTTGTTTAAGCCCACACATCCAGGTGGTTCATTTTAAAGCAAAAACAAAGTTTCTGCAGTTTGTTCTGCAAAAACAGTTTTAATAAATAACCGCAACAGCAGCAGCCCCAACTTCTATTCCGCATACCTTTCCGAGTTTCTTCATTGAATCAACCATCGTAATCGGTACGTTCATATCGTTTGCAACCTGAATTACATTTTTAACAACTGCAGGATCAGCGTCCTCAGCTACAAGCAGTTCATCCATGTTGTTATTTTTAAGAGCTTTTACTGTTTGTTTTGTTCCTACAACAATTTGTTTAGCCTGCTTTACTTTTTCATAAGACATTTATCATATCCTCCAAAGCAACAGGTGTATGATAGGAGCACCTTGAATATAGTATCATTTTCAAATATTAATGTCAACACAGTTAAAAAATAAAAATCAAACGTGCGCCGGTAATTTCTACCGGCAGCACAATCTGAGTTCATAGAAAGGACTACTACTATTGAAAGATATCAGGAATATATACCTTTCTTCCAATTTTGCCATCCTACTTACCTTTATTATTCTACGATAGCATGTTCATCTTCTTCTAAAGGAACAACGGGTTCTGCTCTACGGTAACGTTGCATACCAGTACCTGCAGGAACAAGTTTTCCGATAATAACATTTTCCTTTAATCCAAGTAGTTCATCACGTTTTCCTTTAATCGCTGCATCTGTTAGTACACGTGTTGTCTCTTGGAATGACGCCGCTGAAAGGAAGGAATCCGTTTCAAGCGATGCTTTCGTAATACCAAGTAATACAGGACGACCTGTAGCTGGTAATTTCCCTTCTAAAATAACCTTTTCGTTTGCATCGGTAAACTGATGGATATCAAGTAATGATCCTGGTAATACATCTGTATCTCCAGCGTTGATTACTCTTACTTTACGAAGCATTTGGCGAACCATTACTTCGATATGCTTATCGCCAATTTCTACCCCTTGCATACGATAAACCTTCTGTACCTCTTTAAGGAGATACTCTTGAACAGAATTAACATCACGAACTTTAAGTAATTCTTTCGGATCAATTGAACCTTCTGTTAATTCTTGTCCGCGTTCTACTTTACTATTTACAGCCACTTTTAGGCGTGAAGTATATGGAGCATTGTATGTCCTCGTTTCGACATCACCTTGAACTGAAATTTCTTGTTGTCGGTCTCTTCCTTCAGTAATCGAAACGACAACACCATCAATTTCTGAAATAATCGACTGTCCTTTTGGATTACGAGCTTCAAATAGCTCTTGAATACGAGGCAGACCTTGTGTAATATCGTCTCCGGCAACCCCACCAGTATGGAATGTACGCATCGTTAACTGTGTACCTGGTTCCCCGATCGATTGCGCGGCGATAATACCAACCGCTTCACCTACTTCAACTTCCTGACCAGTCGCTAAGTTACGTCCATAACATTTTTTACAAACACCGTGACGTGTATTACATGTAAATGCTGAACGAATCCATACTTCTTCAATTCCCGCATTAACAATTTCTTTCGATAAGTCTTCCGTAATTAAACCATTTTCAGCAACAAGTACTTCCCCAGTTTCAGGATGTTTAATCGCTTTTCTTGCATAGCGACCAATTAATCGTTCTTCTAATGTTTCGATTATTTCTGTACCTTCTTTTAGTGAACCAACTAATAATCCCCTATCGGTACCACAATCATCTTCACGAACAATTACATCCTGTGCAACATCAACAAGACGACGTGTTAAGTAACCTGAGTCAGCTGTTTTTAATGCTGTATCAGCAAGACCTTTACGCGCACCGTGAGTGGAGATAAAGTATTCCAATACAGTTAATCCTTCACGGAAACTTGATTTAATTGGCAACTCAATGATACGACCTGCCGGGTTGGCCATCAATCCACGCATACCCGCTAACTGTGTAAAGTTAGATGCGTTACCACGGGCACCTGAGTCACTCATCATGAAGATTGGATTTCGTTTATCGAGTGATTCCATTAGTTTTCCTTGAATAGTATCCTTCGCAGCACTCCAAATAGAGATAACTCGATCATAACGTTCATCTTCAGTAATTAGACCACGTCTGAATTGTTTCATAACATTATCAACTTTGCTTTGAGCATCTGCTAAAATATGCTCTTTTTCGCCTAATACAACGATATCAGCGACACCAACCGTGATCCCGGCTTTGGTAGAATATTTAAATCCTAAATCCTTCATACGGTCAAGCATTTTTGATGTTTCAGTTATTTGGAAACGTTTAAAGACTTCCGCGATGATATTTCCAAGAAACTTTTTAATAAATGGCTTGATAATTGGTTGTTTACTAATATGTTCTTTCACATCGACATCTGTATCAACAAAGTATTTCTCCGGAGTTTTTTCTTCCAAATTCATTTTTGTTGGTTCATTCATATAAGGGAATGACTCAGGTAATATTTCATTGAAAATTAATTTACCTACAGTTGTGATAAGAAGTTTCGATTTTTGTTCTTCAGTAAATGTTTGATTATTCACCGAACTTGCATGTACGGCAATACGCGTATGCAAATGAACGTACCCATTTTGATAAGCAAGTAAAGCCTCATTTATATCTTTGAAGATTTTACCTTCTCCAACCGCACCTTCACGTTCTAATGTTAGATAGTAGTTACCTAATACCATATCTTGAGAAGGTGTTACAACCGGCTTACCATCTTTCGGGTTAAGAATGTTTTGAGCAGCCAGCATTAATAGTCGTGCTTCTGCTTGTGCTTCAGCAGAAAGAGGTACGTGAACCGCCATTTGGTCTCCATCAAAGTCTGCATTATATGCAGTACAAACAAGTGGATGCAGGCGAATTGCGCGACCCTCAACAAGTGTTGGTTCAAACGCTTGAATACCTAATCTATGCAGAGTTGGTGCACGGTTCAATAATACCGGGTGTTCTTTGATTACTTCCTCTAAAACGTCCCAAACTTCAGGTTGAACACGTTCAATTTTTCGTTTTGCACTTTTAATATTATGAGCCAAACCTTTTTCAACAAGCTCTTTCATTACAAAAGGCTTGAATAATTCAAGGGCCATTTCTTTTGGAAGACCACATTGATACATTTTCAAACTTGGTCCAACGACGATTACAGAACGACCAGAGTAATCTACACGTTTACCAAGAAGGTTTTGACGGAAACGTCCTTGCTTTCCTTTTAACATATGTGAAAGAGATTTAAGCGGGCGATTTCCCGGCCCTGTTACAGGACGACCACGACGTCCATTATCAATTAAGGCATCTACAGCTTCTTGAAGCATACGTTTTTCGTTTTGCACAATAATGCTAGGAGCACCTAAATCTAAAAGTCGTTTTAAGCGATTATTACGATTAATCACTCGACGATATAAATCATTTAAATCGGAAGTAGCGAAACGTCCACCTTCTAATTGAACCATCGGTCTTAATTCAGGTGGAATAACAGGTAGAACGTCTAAAATCATCCAGTCAGGTTCGTTTCCGGAGTGACGGAATGCTTCTAAAACTTCTAGTCGTTTAATCGCTCTTGTACGACGTTGTCCTTGAGCTGTTTTAAGCTCCTCTTTTAGCATATCTACTTCTTTGTTTACATCAATATCTTGGAGTAGTTTTTTCACAGCCTCCGCACCCATTGATGCTTGGAACTTATTACCGTATTTTTCGCGATATGCACGATATTCTTTTTCAGAAAGAAGTTGTTTCTTTTCTAATGGTGTATCTCCTGTTTCAGTTACTACATAGGAAGCGAAATAGATGACTTCTTCTAATGCGCGTGGGGACATGTCTAATACAAGACCCATACGACTTGGAATTCCTTTGAAATACCAAATATGCGAAACTGGTGCAGCAAGTTCAATATGACCCATACGTTCACGACGGACTTTTGAACGAGTAACTTCAACACCACAGCGGTCACATACTACGCCTTTATATCGTACACGTTTATACTTTCCGCAATGACATTCCCAGTCCTTTTGTGGACCAAATATACGTTCACAAAATAGACCGTCTTTTTCAGGCTTCAAAGTTCTATAATTGATTGTTTCTGGTTTTTTTACTTCGCCAAAAGACCAAGAGCGGATTTTATCTGGTGAAGCAAGACCAATTTTCATATACTCAAAATTATTTACATCTATCAAGGGTCTACCTCCCTTTTCGTCTACAAGTTTTACCCGAAGAAATACAACTAGCGCCTTTTCGCTTAGGCCTACCTCCATGAGACGAAACCTAAGGGGCTTGGCGCTAGAGCAACATTAATCAATTGAATATATATTTCTAACTGTCTAAAAGGACTTATTCCTTTGAGGCAACAATTTCTGATTCTTCTCTAGACTCAGGTGCGATGTTTAAAGTGTCAGCTTGATTTACATCATCTTCATCTTCTAAGTCTCGCATTTCAATTTCTTGATCATCGCTAGATAGAATCTTGACATCCATACCTAAACTTTGTAATTCCTTGATCAATACTTTAAATGATTCAGGAACACCCGGTTCAGGAACATTTTCACCTTTTACAATAGCCTCATAAGTTTTCACACGTCCTACAACGTCATCAGACTTAACTGTTAGGATTTCTTGTAGTGTATATGCAGCACCATATGCTTCAAGTGCCCATACCTCCATCTCACCAAAACGTTGTCCACCGAATTGTGCTTTACCACCGAGCGGCTGTTGAGTTACAAGTGAGTATGGTCCTGTTGAACGAGCATGGAGCTTGTCGTCTACCATGTGTGCCAATTTAATCATATACATGATACCAACTGATACACGATTATCAAACGGTTCCCCTGTACGACCATCATAGAGGATTGTTTTCGCATCGTTCGCCATACCGGCTTCTTCAATTGTTTCCCAAACATCTTCTTCTGTTGCACCGTCAAAAACTGGTGTTGCTACATGTATACCAAGATACCTTGCTGCCATACCTAAATGTAATTCAAGAACCTGACCGATATTCATACGAGAAGGAACCCCTAGTGGATTTAACATAATATCTACCGGTGTACCATCAGGTAAGAATGGCATATCTTCTTCAGGGAGAATACGGGAAATTACCCCTTTGTTACCGTGGCGTCCCGCCATTTTATCCCCTTGGTGAATTTTACGTTTTTGCACAATGTATACACGTACGAGTTGATTAACACCCGGCGGAAGTTCATCTCCATCTTCACGGTTAAAGACTTTAACATCTAAGACAATTCCTTCACCGCCATGTGGTACTCGTAGTGAAGTATCACGGACTTCACGCGCTTTTTCACCAAAGATTGCATGCAACAAACGTTCTTCAGCTGTAAGTTCTGTCACACCTTTTGGCGTTACTTTACCGACAAGCAGATCTCCGTCTTTTACTTCTGCACCAACACGGATTATTCCACGCTCATCTAAGTTACGTAGAGCATCTTCCCCAACATTCGGGATATCACGTGTCATTTCTTCTGGCCCTAGTTTTGTATCTCGGGCTTCCGATTCATATTCTTCTATATGGATAGATGTGTAAACATCATCTTTAACAAGTCTTTCGCTCATAATAATGGCATCTTCATAGTTATAGCCATCCCAAGTCATAAATGCTACTAGTACATTTCGACCTAGTGCTAGTTCCGCTTTCTCCATGGAAGGTCCATCACCAAGTACTTCACCTTTTACAACACGATCGCCAACACTAACAATTGGACGTTGATTGTAGCATGTTCCTTGGTTTGAACGAATAAATTTTTGTAGGCGATATTTATTTAAATCACCTTTAACTTCTTGGCCATCAATATTTTTAACTTGACGCACCCAAATTTCTCGCGCTTCAACATGCTCAACAATTCCATCATGTTTACAAATTACCGCTGCTCCGGAGTCTTTAGCTGAAACATGTTCCATACCTGTTCCAACAATTGGAGCTTCCGGCTGCATTAGAGGTACTGCTTGACGTTGCATGTTCGCTCCCATTAATGCACGGTTTGAATCGTCATTTTCTAAGAATGGAATACATGCAGTTGCGGCAGAAACTACTTGCTTAGGTGATACATCCATATAGTCGATGCGGTCACGCTTAAACGCAGTATTTTCACCTCTAAAACGAGCAATAACTTCTTCATCGGCAAATGAACCATCTTCAGCAATTCTAGAATTTGCCTGTGCTACAACGTAATTATCTTCTTCATCTGCAGTCAAATAATCAATCTGATCTGTTAACTTACCAGTTTCAGGATCAACGCGGCGATAAGGTGTTTCAATAAATCCATATGGATTTACTTTCGCATATGACGAAAGTGAGTTAATCAACCCAATGTTTGGACCCTCTGGCGTTTCAATCGGACACATACGACCATAATGCGAATAGTGAACGTCACGTACTTCCATTCCTGCACGTTCACGAGTTAAACCACCAGGTCCTAATGCAGAAAGTCTTCGTTTATGCGTTAATTCTGCTAGCGGATTGGTTTGGTCCATAAACTGTGAAAGCTGCGAGCTACCAAAGAATTCTTTAATAGCAGCAATGACTGGGCGAATGTTAATTAATTGCTGTGGTGTTATCGTGTTTATGTCTTGGATGGACATTCTTTCACGAACAACTCTTTCCATACGCGATAATCCGATACGGAATTGATTTTGCAACAATTCGCCAACAGAGCGTAGTCGACGGTTTCCTAAATGGTCAATATCATCAGTAATACCAACCCCGTGTAGTAAATTAAAGAAATAACTAATGGAAGAAATAATATCTGCAGGTGTAATGTTTTTTACACTTGCATCTACGTTAGCATTACCTATTACATTTATTACCTTTTCTCCATCGTCAATCGGAGCATAAATTTTTATGGATTGAAGAACGATATCATCTTCTACCACACCACCAACTTGTGGGTAGACTTTAAAACCAGTTCCATTTTCCAAATTAGGTAAGATTTTATCTAATGTACGGCGGTCAAGAGTAGTTCCCTCTTCTGCGATAATTTCACCTGTTTCAGGATCCGCTAGCGTTTCTGCTAATCTCTGACCGAAAAGACGATTTTTTAAATGTAGCTTTTTATTAATTTTATAGCGTCCAACATTTGCTAAATCATAGCGTTTTGGATCAAAGAAACGTGATATTAATAAACTTTTTGCATTTTCTACTGTAGGAGGTTCACCTGGACGTAAACGTTCATAGATTTCTAACAACGCCTTTTCCGTACTCTCCGTATTATCTTTTTCAAGAGTATTACGAATGTACTCGTTGTCTCCTAATAGATCGATGATTTCTTGATCAGAGCCGAACCCGAGAGCACGCAAAAGAACAGTTACAGGTAATTTTCTTGTACGATCAATACGTACATAAACTACATCTTTTGCATCTGTTTCGTATTCGAGCCAAGCACCACGGTTTGGAATAACAGTCGCACCAAAACCTTGCTTTCCGTTTTTATCCATTTTTCCGTTAAAATACACACTCGGTGATCGAACAAGCTGTGATACAATAACTCGTTCTGCACCATTAATGATAAACGTACCTGTTTCTGTCATTAATGGGAAATCACCCATAAATACATCTTGATCTTTCACTTCACCAGTCTCTTTATTTACAAGACGAACTTTTACACGAAGAGATGCAGAATACGTAACATCACGTTCTTTACACTCTTCCACAGAGTATTTTGGTTCGCCGAGACTATAATCAATAAATTCTAAAGATAGATTTCCAGCGAAATCTTCAATAGGCGAAATGTCTTGGAACATTTCTCTCAAACCCTCATCAAGAAACCATTGATACGAAGAGGTTTGAATTTCAATAAGATTTGGTAATTCTAGAACTTCGCTAATACGCGCAAAACTTCTGCGTTGGCGGTGTCGTCCATACTGAACAAGTTGACCTGTCAACTAAATTCACCCCTCAAATCAAGCGTTTTGGTTGCATCTATTATGTCTAATGGCAGGACAACCAGACTGACATAAGACAAAAAGAAAAAGGGTTTTCTATAAAAACCACAATTTCCACATGACGAGCTATTATTTTATAAGTATTTTCCATAATAGCCAAAAAATATTCTTAACATATTGAATTTGGATATAATTATAGAAAATATCATATTGGCATTTTTTAATGCTAACACATACAAAACTACTCGTCAAGCCTTTTCGCTTTTAATATATAATATCCTTTATTTTTACCTACAACTTCAACTTCTTCAAAAATTTCTTCTAATTTAGCCTTGGCTGACGGAGCACCTTGTTTTTTTTGGATGACGACCCAAAGCTCACCACCTGCTTTTAGATGCTTGTAGCTGTTTGTTAAAATATCATGTACAACATTTTTCCCGGCTCGTATAGGCGGGTTTGTTACAATCGCAGCAAATTCTGTTTCCTTTACATTTTCAAATCTATCACTTTCGTATATTTCAACATTTGTAATGGAATTAGACTTCGCATTTTCCGTTGCCAAGTTTAGTGCACGTTGATTTACATCGATCATATGAACAGTACGATTCACTGACATTTTTGCAATCGCTAAACCAATTGGACCGTATCCACAACCTACATCAAGGATTGGACCAGTAATATCAGGCATGTCGAACACATCAATTAAAAACCTCGAACCAAAATCTACTTCTTTTTTTGAAAAAACACCTTGGTCTGTTTTAAATCCAAATGTTTGTCCACGAAGACGAAACTCCCAATATACCGGATTACTTTCTGTTTCTGGATTACGGGAATAATAATGATTCATCATCACATCACATCCCTATAGTAGTTTTGTAACTATGGTGTATTACAAAAATAGACAAAAAAAGCCCGCTTTATACAGCGAGCTTTTTTTCATCACAATGATTACTTAACTTCAACGCTAGCTCCAACTTCTTCAAGTTTAGCTTTGATTTCTTCAGCTTCTTCTTTAGCAACGCCTTCTTTAAGTGGTTTTGGAGCGTTGTCAACAACTTCTTTCGCTTCTTTAAGTCCAAGACCTGTGATTTCGCGAACAACTTTAATAACTTTGATTTTTTGTGCACCCGCACTAGTTAGAACTATATCAAATTCAGTTTTTTCTGCAGCAGCTTCGCCACCAGCAGCACCTACAACTGCAACTGGAGCAGCAGCAGTTACACCAAATTCTTCTTCGATAGCTTTAACAAGGTCATTTAGTTCAAGAACTGTCATTTCTTTGACAGCTTCAATGATTTGTTCTTTAGTCATTATTATATCCTCCTAGTTTTTCACAAATTATTTATTTTTACTTTTTTGAGTTCAAAAGACATTACGCAAAAATATTAATATATTTATGCGCCTTGTTCTTCTTTTTGATCTGCAACAGCTTTTGTAGCAAGAGCCAAATTGCGGATTGGCGCTTGAAGAACGCTAAGCAACATAGAAAGTAAACCTTCGCGAGATGGTAGGTCTGCAAGAGCTTTAATTTCTTCAACTGATGCAGTATTTCCTTCAATCACACCTGCTTTAATTTCTAGAGCTTCATTATTTTTTGCAAATTCATTTAAGATCTTTGCTGGCGCAACTACATCTTCATTACTGAACGCAATTGCGTTAGGACCTGTTAGAGAATCTTCCAAACCAGTTAATCCAGCCGCTTCGACAGCACGGCGAGTTAAAGTATTTTTATAAACTTTAAACTCAATACCCGCATCACGAAGTTGTTTACGTAATTCAGTTACTTGGGCAACATTTAACCCACGATAGTCTACAATTACTGTAGAGACGCTTGATTTTAATTTACCAGCAATCTCGTCTACAATTAGTTTCTTTTGATCAACTGCACTGCTCATCTTTACACCTCCTGAAAATTACTAGATGATTTAAAAGCAAGTTTTAAATCACGACCACTTATACCGAAATATGAAAACCTCCATATCTCTAAGTAGACATGGAGGTTTAATGCATATAGCTTTTAAACTATAATATATATCGCATTACCTCGGTAGGAAATTAAGCTATTAATAGCACCTACTGTCTACGGTACAAATGTATTTATTTTTAACACAGCGTTGATTATAGCAAAAGTTTTTTGTGATGTCAACTTAGTTTTTTACAGTGAAAGATGAAGCATCAACTTTTACACCAGGTCCCATTGTTGAAGTAACAGAAATGTTCTTCATGTAAGTACCTTTTGCAGCTGCTGGTTTTGCTTTTAATAATGTATCAAAAATTGTTGTAAAGTTTTCAACTAGTTTGTCGTTATCAAACGATACTTTACCAATTGGAACATGAACGTTACCAGCTTTGTCAACACGGTATTCAACTTTACCAGCTTTGATTTCATTAATAGCTTTAGTCACATCAAATGTAACTGTGCCAGTTTTAGGGTTTGGCATTAAACCTTTAGGTCCAAGAACACGACCAAGTTTACCAACTTCACCCATCATATCAGGTGTTGCAACAATAACATCAAATTCGAACCAACCTTGGTTGATTTTATTGATATAATCGCTATCGCCTACATAGTCTGCTCCAGCAGCTTCAGCTTCTTTCGCTTTTTCACCTTTAGCAAATACTAATACGCGTTGTGTTTTACCAGTTCCGTTAGGAAGTACAACTGCACCACGAATTTGTTGATCTGCTTTCTTAGGATCTACTCCAAGACGAAATGCAACTTCAACTGTTGCGTCAAACTTTGCAAAGTTTGTTTTCTTTACTAATTCAATTGCTTCGTTCACAGAATAAGCATTTGTACGATCTACTAATTTTAAAGCTTCAACGTACTTTTTACCTTTTTTAGCCATTCTAATTTTCCTCCTCGAATGTGGTTTTAGCGGATTTACCTCCCACGAATAAAGGTTGCGAGCAAATATTTTTTAGCCTCGCAACCCCGTCGGACGAAAAACCATTTTTTACATGGATTAATCTTCGATAGTGATACCCATGCTACGTGCAGTACCTTCAACCATACGCATTGCTGATTCAACGCTAGCTGCGTTTAAGTCAGGCATTTTAGTTTCAGCGATTTCACGTACTTTGTCACGCTTCACAGTTGCTACCTTTTTACGGTTAGGCTCACCAGAACCTGTTTCGATTCCGGCTGCTTTTTTAAGTAAAACTGCAGCAGGTGGGGTTTTTGTGATAAATGTAAATGAACGGTCTTCAAACACCGTAATTTCAACAGGGATAATTAATCCAGCTTGATCAGCTGTACGAGCATTAAACTCCTTACAGAATCCCATGATATTCACACCAGCTTGACCAAGTGCAGGACCAACCGGTGGAGCTGGGTTTGCTTTACCAGCAGGAATTTGTAATTTTACAATTTTAACTACTTTTTTAGCCACGAGACACACCTCCTTAAAGTCCGTGATGTGGTAATAGGGAAATTTCCCTCCCACTCATTTAGAAAAATCTTTATTTTAATAAAGAATATATATTTTTGTTCAGTAGAACATACTGACCTAAAGAATGTTACCATTTTTAATGATAAATATCAAGTTGTTTCAAATTATATTTTATCAATTTGCGCAAAGACAAGATCAACAGGCGTTTCTCTACCGAACATACTAACCATAACTTTAGCTCTGCCTTTATCATGATCAATTTCTTCGATTTTCCCTGTAAAGTTAGCAAATGGGCCCTCTTTTACTGTTACCGTTTCACCAACTTCAAAGTCCACATCTACTCGTTTTTCTTCCATACCCATATGTTTTAAAATGACCTTCACTTCGTCAGGAAGAAGTGGTGTAGGTTTTGAACCTGATCCAGCAGATCCGACGAAACCTGTTACCCCAGGCGTATTACGAACAACATACCAGGAATCGTCCGTCATAATAATTTCCACTAACACATAACCTGGAAACACTTTCCGCTTAGTAACTTTTTTCTTACCATTTTTAATTTCCGTTTCTTCTTCTTCCGGAACAACTACCCGAAATATTTTATCTTGCATCGCCATTGATTCCACTCGCTTTTCAAGGTTTGCTTTTACTTTGTTTTCATAACCAGAATACGTATGAACAACATACCAATTCTTTTCCATTCATAAGGACTTAAACGTCCGTCCCTCCCCGGCTTATTAATAATTAGATATCTTTTTAAAAATTGAAAAAACCCGTTAACCGGGCTAAAAATTGCACTTATTTATTTCCATTATACCATGTAGAGATAGATGTTATTCAATACAAAGATTTAAAAATCTATTTATATTATTTTAAAATCCATTTAATTAATGATGAAATGCCTAAATCAACGACCATGAAGAATACCGCAAGTATAACAACTGTAGATATTACTGTAATTGTATAACTAGTAAGCTCTTTCTTTTTTGGCCAACTAACTTTTCTCATTTCTGATGCTATATTTCGAAAGAATTTCGCAATAGACATGTTTGTAACCTCCGGTATATAAGTTCAATCTTCAATAATTCTAGTAAATAACGATATTACTTCGTTTCACGATGAATATGATGGGCATTGCAATGTTTACAAAACTTTTTCACTTCTAATCGCTCAGCATCTGATTGTTTATTATGAAATGTCGAGTAATTTCTCGAACCACATTGTGCGCATGCTAGTACTATTTTTCTCTGCATAAAAAACACCTACTACTTACGTTAACATAATTTATTATAAAATAATCTACTAATTCTTATTTCTGTTTAAAAAGTAACATGCAAAATCTAAATTTGTCAATAATAGGCTTATTATGAACTAAACTCTCTGACTTCCAAATAACGTTCGAGCTTTCTCTTTACTCGTTGTAGTGCATTATCAATCGATTTAACATGACGATTTAATTCTTCGGAAATTTCCTGATACGATTGGCCATCTAAATATAATGCCAATACTTTTCTTTCCAAGTCACTTAATAATTCGGAAATTTTCTCTTCTATATTTCCATATTTTTCGCGATTAATAATTAGTTCCTCTGGGTTCATTATTTTTGCACCTGATATTACATCCATTAAGGTCCGATCAGATTCCTCATCATATATAGGTTTATCAAGAGAAACATACGAGTTCAGTGGAATATGCTTCTGACGGGTGGCAGTTTTTATTGCAGTTATTATTTGGCGGGTTATACATAACTCTGCAAACGCTTTAAACGAGGTAAGCTTGTCCTCTTTATAATCACGAATGGCCTTGTACAAACCAATCATCCCCTCTTGGACAATATCCTCTTTATCTGCACCAATTAAAAAATACGAACGTGCCTTAGCTCTGACGAAATTACGATACTTTTGAATTAGATAATCTAAAGCATCACTATCACCTTTGTGCACCAACTCTATCAATTGCTCATCTTCCATCATCACATAATTTTCATTATGCATTACCTTCATGTTTAGGTTCACACAAATCCCCCTGACCGCTCGGAAGCAATAGATAGAAATATTATACATTACAGAATTTTCAAGCGTCAATACTCATTGTTTTCCTCTACGGAGTTTTTCGAACATTTCCGCAACATCTTTACTCAACTCAATTCTAGAAAAAGGCTTATCCTGATGTGTATTCCGTACGTTCCTTTCTATTTGTTGATTAATTAAATTTACTTCGTTAAGTAACTCTCGGGCTGATATTCTTAGCGCCCCTTGTCCGAAAATAGCCCATTGCTCCGTGAAATCGGAAGTAGCTACATGAATTTGTGTTTTTCTATTGCTCAATTGAATGGCCATTTTTTCAATGCGTTCATCAGCGGATTCATTTTCTTTTGTAAAAATAACTTCCACTTTATGTTGTCGATATTGTTTTTCCAGCCCTTTTACATAAAGCGCATCAAAAACAATAATGACCCTATATCCTGTGAATCCTTGGTATTCAGCCATTCTTTCAATTAATCGGTCTCTTGCATGACTTAAATTCACATTCTTTAACTGTCTAAGTTCTGGCCAAGCACCTATAATGTTGTAGCCATCCACTAGCAAAATGTCCATTTTTATTCACCTTGAGGATGACGTTTTCGATAAACCTCATATATTAATAAGCTTGCCGCTACCGAGGCATTAAGAGAAGTAACATGACCAACCATTGGTAAATGAACGAGAAAATCACAATTTTCTTTAATCAATCGACTAATTCCTTTACCTTCACTCCCAATAACAATTGCCAAAGGCATCGACCCATCCATAGAACGGTAGTCCTGACTGCCTTTTGCATCCGTACCAAAAATCCATACTCCCCGTTCCTTTAGTTCCGAAATTGTTCTTGCTATATTAGTAACTCTTACAACAGGGACATATTCAATTGCTCCTGTTGACGCTTTTGCTACTGTAGCCGTAAGTCCCACCGCTCTGCGCTTTGGAATAATCACACCATGTACTCCGGCCGCATCAGCAGTTCTCAATATTGATCCTAAGTTATGCGGATCTTCTAATTCATCCAAAATTAAGAAGAAAGGATCTTCATTTTTTTGTTCCGCTCGTTTAAATAAGTCGTCTAATTCCGCATATTGATAAGCGGCTACAAGGGCCACTACCCCTTGATGATTTTCTTTTACCATTTGATCAATTTTCTGTTTAGGGACATATTGAACCAATACTCTTGACTGCTTGGCCAACTGTATTATTTGCTGCATCTGTCCTTTAGCTGAGCCTTCCGCAATCCAGATTTTGTTAATATCACGACTGGACTTTAGCGCTTCAATAACGGGATTCTTTCCGGCAATATAATCTTGTTCCATCTCTTGAAACCTCCTGACTTCTTTTTATAGTCCGTTTTATCATTTCTCTACGGTTTGAATAGCCATTGCAATAATTTTTTCTAAACGCACAAAATCCTTTTTTAAATATAAATGTCCAATTAAAGCTTCGAATCCAGTACTTTGGTTATATGTTTGGACATCCGTATTCTTCGGAATTGATCCGGATTTCGCATTTCTTCCACGTTTTACTATGACTTGTTCTTCTTCAGTTAAAACATTTTGTTCGTGAAACGTTTTTAATATACTCGCTTGTGCTTTAGCTGAAACATATTTCGTAGCTTCCTTGTGAAGATGATGCGGCTTCGTCTTTCCCAAATGGAGGAGGTGATGCCGTATATAAACTTCGTATACCGCATCACCCATATAAGCAAGAGCAAGACTATTTAGCTGCATTACATCAACATTTTTCTCTATTTCTATCATTGCTTATCCTCTTCTCCAACGAATTCCTTGTGGGGTATCCTCTAGGATAATATTCATTTCCTTTAATTGATCACGGATTGCATCCGCTAAGGCAAAATCTCTATCTTTTCTTGCTTGATTTCGTTTCTGAATTAATTCTTCAATATCTTCATCCAGCAGCTCATCCGATTCAAGTTTTAAACCTAATACTTCAAATAAGCTTTTGAATTCATCCATAAATGCATGTAGCACTTTTTCTGATGTGTTTTTTTCTCTTAAATAGTAGTTCGCCTGTTTAGAAAGCTCAAATAAAACGGAAATTCCGTTTGCTGTATTAAAATCATCGTCCATCTCATTTATAAATTCATTATGATAATGATTGATTTTTTCAAGCCATTGTTGGTCATTTTCCGTCAGATTGTTGCTGCTTTGTAAACGATGTTTAATATTTTGATATGAGGTTTTTAACCGTTCTAATCCGCTCCCGGCATTCTCCAGTAGTTCTTCGCTATAATTAATCGGATTGCGATAATGTACGGCTAGCATAAAGAAACGAAGTACTTGCGGGTCATAATGTTTAATAATATCATGCACTAACACAAAGTTTCCTAGAGATTTAGACATTTTCTCATTATCAATATTAATATAACCATTATGCATCCAATAGCGAGAGAATAATTTTCCTGTTAAAGCTTCCGATTGAGCAATTTCATTTTCATGGTGAGGGAAAGTCAAATCTTGCCCACCTGCGTGAATATCAATTGTATCACCTAAATATTTCCGTGCCATCGCCGAGCATTCAATATGCCAGCCTGGTCGCCCTTTTCCCCAAGGACTCTCCCAATAGATTTCTCCTTCTTTCGCGGCTTTCCAAAGTGCAAAATCTAAGGCGTCTTCCTTCTTTTCTCCTACCTCAATACGAGCACCAGATTTGAGATCATCAATGGATTGATGAGATAGCTTTCCGTATTCATTGAAACTTCTTGTTCGATAATAAACATCACCATGGGATTCATATGCGTGACCTTTACTAATTAGAGTCTCAATAAATTCAATGATAATATCCATATTCTCCGTTACTC
This sequence comes from Heyndrickxia sp. FSL W8-0423, assembly GCF_038009395.1. Classification (NCBI taxonomy): domain Bacteria; kingdom Bacillati; phylum Bacillota; class Bacilli; order Caryophanales; family Bacillaceae; genus Heyndrickxia; species Heyndrickxia sp. FSL W8-0423. Next base: position 816,577 of record NZ_JBBPBE010000001.1, read on the forward strand.
GCGGGTGAACGTCAGCTGTATGGCACCCTAGAGCTGAAACATCTTCAAAATACGCATCGATAAAACGGTCAGCTATCGTCGGCACATCTTCACCTAGCTCTTTAGCTGCTTTAATGAGCTTATCATCAACATCTGTAAAATTTGATACAAAATTCACATCAAATCCGCGATACTCTAAATATCTTCTTACCGTATCAAAAACAATGGCAGGTCTGGCATTTCCGATATGAATGTAATTATAAACAGTAGGACCACAAACATACATTTTTACTTTTCCTTCTTCAAGCGGGATAAACGGTTCCTTTTTTCGAGTTAATGTATTATAAAGTTGAATTGACATTTTCTTTTTCGACTCCTTCCGTTTTTAACCGAACGATCTCTGCTTCTAATAAGTGAATTTTTTCTTCAATAGCGGAACATCGATCCGCTACTGGATCCGGTAAATCACTGTGATTCAAATCCTTTTTGATTTTTACCCCATCTTGAATAACGACACGTCCAGGAATTCCAACAACTGTTGAGTTTGATGGTACATCTCTTAAAACGACTGATCCTGCACCTATTTTAGAATTTTCCCCAACTGTTATCGATCCTAAAACTTTAGCCCCGGTAGCAATTAATGCATTATCCTTAATTGTCGGATGACGTTTGCCTTTTTCTTTGCCTGTTCCCCCTAATGTCACCCCTTGGTAGACAGTTACATTATCTCCAATTTCACATGTTTCACCAATAACGACGCCCATTCCATGGTCGATAAAAAAGCGGCGACCGATTGTAGCACCTGGATGTATCTCAATACCCGTAAAAAAGCGGCTTACTTGTGAAATAACTCTAGCGATAAAAAATAATTTCTTTTTATAAAAACTGTGGGCCACTCGATGTGCCCATATTGCATGAAGCCCGGAGTAAGTAAGAATAACTTCTACATAGCTTCGAGCCGCCGGATCCTGTTCGAATACTACTTCAATATCTTCCTTCATTCGTTTAAACATACTAACTCCCCCCTTTTCGGTGTAACGATTGGAACACAATATTTTTGGAAATAGAAAAAACGCCTCTGAAAAGACAGAGACGTGTTCTACGCGGTTCCACTCTGTTTGAATATAATAAGTCAAACGAACTTATTACATCCCAACTTAAGCCCCTTTAACGGTAGGTAACCGCCTTATCCTACTAAACCTTGTCTTTCGGAAAAAGATTCAGAGGTGCATTTCAAAAAAACGAGGGGCTTAAACCACTTTCAGCCGGTGATGGTTCTCTCTTTCCATGAAGTTCACAAAAAGGAACTTCATTTTGAAGCAATCGTTTTTTTACTTCTCCTCTTCCACACTTTAATTTATATAATTTTCATTATCATTAGGTACCCATTTATTAATCTTACTATATTACATTTTTTAAAAAATGTTAACCAATAACAGCTTCAAGTCGTTTAATAATTTTTTCCTTGCCTAAAAGTTCTATCGCCTTCGGCAAATCCGGACCATGAGCTTGCCCAGTTACAGCTACTCTAATTGGCATAAATAGTTTTTTCCCTTTATGTCCAGTCGATTTTTGAACACTTTTAATGGACTTTTGGATTTCTTCAGCTTTAAATTCTTCTAAACCATTAACCTCATTTAAAAAGGCTTGGAGTACTTCGGGAACTTGTTCTTCACCGAGAATTTCCTTCGCTTCCTCATCATACTCAATTGAATCAGTAAAAAACAGCTTCGATAATTCGACTATTTCAGCCCCATAACTCATTTGATCTTGGTATAGAGCAATTAAATGCCGGACCCAATTATATTCTTGTTCTGATAAGTCCTCACTTACTAGTTTAGCTTTAATAAGATGTGGAAGTGAAATTTCTACAGCACGATCTAAATCAAGTTTTTTCACATATTGGTTATTCATCCATGTGAGCTTTTGCTTGTCAAACAAAGCAGGAGATTTAGATAGCCGTTCAGCATCAAAAATCTTGATAAACTCTTCTTTTGTAAATAATTCTTCTTCTCCTTGTGGAGACCAGCCCAACAAAGCAATAAAATTGAATAAAGCTTCCGGCAAATAACCAAGTTCTTCATATTGTTCAATAAATTGAATAATACTCTCATCACGTTTACTTAATTTTTTACGACTTTCGTTAACAATTAATGTCATATGGCCAAACACTGGTGGTTCCCATCCAAATGCTTCATAGATCATTAATTGTTTCGGAGTATTAGAAATATGATCATCTCCACGAAGCACATGGGATATTTTCATTAAATGATCATCCACAGCTACTGCAAAGTTATATGTTGGAATTCCGTCTTTTTTAATAATAACGAAATCACCAATACCTTCTGCCTCAAATGATACTTCGTCTTTTACCATATCCTTAAATGAATATACATGTCCTTCTGGAACGGCAAAGCGAATGCTTGGCTTTCTGCCTTCATTTTCAAGCCGCTCTTGTTCTTCTTTAGAGAGATGACGACATTTTCGTGAGTATTTTGGCGTTTCCCCACGAGCAAGTTGTTCTTCACGTTCAGCTTCTAATTCTTCTTCTGTACAGTAACATTTATAAGCTAAATCTCTTTTTAGTAAATCATTGTAATACTTTTGATAAATCTCCCCACGTTCAGATTGACGATATGGAGCATATTCTCCTTCTTTATCGATGCTCTCATCCCAATCAATCCCTAACCATTTTAAATATTTTAGTTGGCTTTCCTCCCCGCCTGCAATATTTCGCTTTTGGTCGGTATCCTCAATTCGGATAATAAACTTCCCACCTTGACTGCGAGCAAATAAATAATTAAAAAGAGCAGTTCGGGCATTTCCTATATGTAAATGGCCAGTTGGACTTGGTGCATATCGAACACGTATATCGGCTGACATGAATTTTTCCTCCTAAACAAGACTTCTATATTTTTATATACTGGTTTATTTTATCACCAGCACGTATAAGTTAAAAGGAGCCTCTATAAACTTTATTTAAAATCATCACGAAATATTTCCCGTTTACTTTCGTTCCAAAAGAATGACTGCCATTGCGGCAATCCCTTCCCCTCTGCCGGTAAACCCTAATTTTTCAGTTGTTGTAGCTTTTACATTGACCTGCTCAATTTCCCCTTCTAAAAGTTCAGCTATTTTTTGGCGAATTTCTTCTATATGAGGGGCCATTTTAGGTTGCTGAGCAATAATCGTACAATCAATATTTCCCAAACAATAACCCTTTTGTTTCACTAACTTCCATACATGCTTTAAAAGAGCGGCTGAATCAGCGTCCTTGAAGCGGGGGTCTGTATCCGGAAAATGCTTTCCAATATCGCCTTCACCAATTGCACCTAGGCTCGCATCAGCGACCGTGTGTAACAATACATCCGCGTCAGAATGGCCTAATAACCCCTTTTCATAAGGTATCCGTACTCCTCCAATAATGAGTGGCCTACCTTCTACTAATTGATGGACATCATATCCTTGACCTATTCGAAACATCTTCAAGTATTCTCCTTTTTATTCTGTTTTTTTCTTTAAATTATAGTTGTTATTTCATAACAGACCTTTTCTTTAGTATTGCTTCAGCAAAATAAAGATCCTCTGGAGTTGTTAACTTAATATTATCATAATCTCCAGTAACAATATTGACAGGATAACCGAGTCGTTCCACGAGGGAAGATTCGTCCGTTCCTAGAAATTTTTCTAGATGAGCCTGTTGATGAGCGTGAAAAAGAATCGAAAAGCGAAAAGCTTGTGGAGTTTGAACCTGCCACAAGCTTGAACGCTCTACTGTCTCCATTACTTGATTTTGCGTGACCTTCTTAATCGTGTCTTTTACAGGCACAGCAGCAATCGCAGCACCATGCATATGCGCATCATTCACTAATTGATGAATGATACTTAATTTAATAAAAGGTCTGGCACCATCATGGACAAGTACAATTTCTGTATCTTTGACTGCCTGCAGTCCATTGTAAACACTAAACTGCCTCTCTGTACCGCCATAAACGGTTTTTATTTTCTCTTCCATAGGATTTAATAATTCTTTAAACATCAGCTCATCATCAGGTTGAATCACTAAAATAATTCCTTTGCAGTTTTGGTCATGAAGAAAAACATTTAGTGTGTGAAGAATTACCGGCTGTTCTTGTAACTCTAACAATAATTTATTCTTCCCAGCACCCATTCTTTTTCCTTGCCCTGCCGCAGGAATAATCACCTGATAATCCATATAGTATACTCCTAATATTATAATGCTTTCTCTAATAACTTCGGCTTAGCGAATATCATTCTACCCGCTGATGTTTGCAATACACTAGTAACTAAAACATCAATTCGTTTACCAATATAGTTTCTTCCTTCTTCAACTACAATCATCGTACCATCATCCAAATAAGCGATTCCTTGATGATATTCTTTCCCGTCTTTAATTAGTTGAACGTTTAACTCTTCACCCGGAAGAACAACCGGCTTCACTGCATTCGCTAAATCGTTAATATTTAAAACTTGTACACCTTGAAGATCGCAAACTTTGTTAAGATTAAAATCATTCGTAACAACGATTCCGTTTGTTAACTTTGCAAGTTTGATTAACTTACTATCCACTTCTTGAATATCTTCAAAATCGCCCTCATAAATCTGAACCTCGATTGGGAGCTCCTTTTGAATACGTTTTAAAATATCTAGGCCACGGCGCCCTCTGTTGCGTTTAAGCGCATCGGATGAATCCGCGATATGCTGCAGCTCTTCTAATACAAACTGAGGAATAACAATAATGCCATCTAAAAACCCCGTTTGACAAATATCTGCAATTCTCCCATCTATAATGACACTTGTATCTAAAAGTTTCAATGATTTTGATTCCTTAATTTCCTCTTCTGTTTCTATTGCATTTTTCTTTTTTTGACGGGTAGTAATAGTAAATATGCTCATAAGTTCTTCCCGCTTTTTAAAACCTACCTGAAAACCAACATAACCAAAAATTAATGTTAATAGAATCGGTATTACTGTATTTAAAATAGGAATTTCCATATGATTAAAAGGAATTCCGATTAAATACGCGACAAAAAGACCGAAAATTAAACCGAGACTCCCAGATATTATTTCCGAAATCGGAGCATTAACAATTGAATCCTCAAACCATTTTACAAAACCAACAACATAATCTACAGCCCAAAAAGAAATAAAATAAAAGATAATAGCGCCCAAAATAGCTGTAACATATGGATTATTAATAGCAACTTGATGAGATAAATTCAATAGTTTCAGAAGCTCGGGTAACAGAAATATCCCAAGTGTCCCACCAATTATAATAAAGCAAGCTTGAACAATACGTTTTAACATTTCTTCACCTCCTTTATTCATTATAAACAATTTCTAAAGTTTAAAACGTTAGATTCAGCATTATTTTTTGAATGTAATCTTTTAGACATGTTTTCGTTATATTGATAAAATTTTATACACATTTATTTTTAACTCCTCATAGTTTTTACAATTGACGATCTGCAAATGTTTGTTCTCTAAATAGTTTTAAACCTTCTTTAATTTTCCTAGCCCTTACTTCGCCAATTCCCTCTACCTCATCAAGATCATCAACAGATGCCTTTAATACATTGGGCAAAGTTTTAAACTGGTTTATGAGATTTTCTAAAATGGAAATAGGGAGTCTTGGTATTTTATTCAACACTCGATATCCTCTAGGACATACATGATCATCTGGATGAATATAGTTGTTAAAACCAAGTAACTTCATGATGACGTTATCATCTAACACCTCTGAACTAACTAAATCCTGAAAACGCAGCAGCATTTCAACAGGTTTTTGTTGATTTACATATGCGTAATCGCGAATAATGAGCATCGCCTCTTCTTCAATATCAGTTACCAATTCTTTCATCTGTAAACGAACAAGTCTACCTTCTGTTCCTAATTCATTTAAATAGGTTATTAACTCCTTTTTTATTCTAAAAACCATCTCTACCCTGTGCAGTACTTGTAATAAATCACCGTACGTGACTAATTCTTCAAATTCCAGCACCGACAGATTCGCGATGCTTTGGTTGAAAACTAGCTTATACTTTTCTAGCGTTTGGATTGCTTGATTAGCTTTCGTTAATATTACGCTAATATCCTTTAAGGCGTATCGGAAATTACCTTGATATAAGGTAATGACATTACGTCTTTGTGAAATAGCGATAACTAGAGACTTTGTTTGCTTCGCTACCCTTTCAGCGGTTCTATGCCGCATACCCGTTTCAGAGGAAGAGATAGACGGATCAGGTGCAAGCTGAGCATTTGCAATTAATATTTTATTTCCTGATTCGTTCAGTATGATCGCACCATCCATTTTAGCTAGTTCATACAAATAACTAGGACTGAACATACAATTAATTGTAAACCCACCATCAACAATCGCTTTTATTCGATCATTATATCCAAGAACGATCAATCCACCTGTGTTTGCACGTAAAACATTATCGATTCCTTCACGTATTGGTGTGCCAGGGGCAATTAACTGTAAGATTTCAGACATGGACTTTTGTTGTAGCTTTTTATCATCCATTCAGTCATCCTCCTAGTGCATGTTGTAACGCTTCCTGGACAGTTGAAACTCCTATCACTTTAATTCCTTGAGGAACTTTCCATCCGCCAAGATTATTTTTTGGCAAAATAATTCTACTAAATCCTAATTTTGCTGCCTCCTGGACACGTTGTTCAATCCGAGAAACTCTTCTTACTTCTCCTGTAAGACCAACTTCTCCAACGATACAATCATCCGCATTAGTTGGCTGATCACGGAAACTCGATGCAATACTAATAATAATTCCCAGATCAATCGCTGGTTCATCCAACTTTATTCCCCCGGCAACTTTTAAGTAAGCGTCATGGTTTTGCAATAATAGTCCAACCCTTTTTTCTAATACAGCCATTAATAATGTCACACGATTATGGTCCACGCCTGTTCCCATTCTTCTTGGCATCCCATATATAGAAGGAGATATGAGTGCTTGAATTTCTACGAGCACGGGCCTCGTTCCTTCCATTGAGGCAACTACAGTTGACCCCGATGCTCCTTTTGATCGTTCCTCCAAAAAGATTTCGGAAGGATTATTAACTTCCGTAAGCCCGAATTCCTTCATTTCGAAAATCGCCATTTCATTCGTGGAACCGAAACGGTTTTTAACCGCCCGTAATATTCTGTAAGAATGATGCCGCTCACCTTCAAAGTAAAGTACTGAATCTACCATATGCTCTAAAAGTCTTGGACCGGCAATTGATCCCTCTTTTGTAACATGCCCAACAATAAAAATCGCGATACCTTTTGTTTTTGCAATTCTCATTAATTCAGCTGTACACTCTCTAACCTGTGAGACACTTCCAGGTGCAGAAGTTACCTCTGGATGGTAAACTGTTTGGATGGAATCAATTACAACAAATTGCGGAGTAATTTCTTGAATGGTTTGATGAATCGCTTCAAGATTGGTTTCGGAAAATACATAAAGAGTTTCTGATGAAATATTAAGACGATCCGCTCGGAGTTTTGTTTGTTTGACGGATTCCTCGCCTGAAATATATAAAACTTTATGATTATACTTAGATAGTTGAGATGATACTTGTAGAAGGAGTGTAGACTTTCCAATTCCGGGGTCTCCGCCAATTAATACAAGTGATCCGGGAACTACTCCTCCTCCCAATACTCTATTAAGCTCTTTTAATTCAGTAAGAACTCTTTCTTCTTGTTCAGAGACAATTGTAGTTATAGGAGTTGCTTTTGATAAACCTCCACCAGGAGAATGCAAAAATGCCCCTTTGCGAGGTTTCCCGGTGATTTCAACTTCTTCAACCATCTTGTTCCATTCATTACATCCCGGACATCTTCCCATCCATTTTGCAGATTCATATCCGCATGACTGGCAAATAAATTTTGTTGTCTTTTTTGCCATATTTTACTTCCTCTCTATATATCTATGCTTTTCTGACATAGTAATTACCTTCACTAGTAAAAAAGCACATGCGAAACGTTTTTATTGAAACTTAATATTCAAGCATACTTGTCTAATTTCTCTTACAAAAAAAGTTATTATACTTATAGACGAATTAATCATGCATATAGTTTCATTTATTAGCGAGTTCCATTACAAAAAATGGAACTCGCTTAATATCAACGTTCTTCATGTACTTATCATTATTATATAATTGTTTCGGTTACTTCAGATGGTTTAACTATGAATTCCCCATCGTGTATGTCAATCATTACCTTTTGGCCTTCTAATATAACTCCTTTTAATAGCTCTTCTGACAAACGATCCTCAACATGCTTCTGTATAGCCCGTTTCAATGGGCGAGCGCCATATTCCGGATCGTACCCTTCCTCCGCTATTTTTTCTTTTGCTGCTTCGGTTAGTTCCAATTCTATATCTTTTTCCTTTAATCGTTTAACTAATTGATCTGATAATAATGAAACAATATTTCTTAAATGCTCTTTTTCAAGTGCATGGAAAACAATAATTTCATCAATACGGTTTAAAAATTCAGGACGAAAGGCTCTTTTAAGTTCGTCCATTACTTTACTTTTCATATCTTTATAATCTTGGTTTCCATCTTGAATGTTGAAACCAACATATTTGTTCCGTTTTAACGATTCAGCACCAACATTTGAAGTCATAATAAGCACTGTATTTCTAAAGTCAACCGTACGTCCTTTAGAGTCTGTTAGACGACCATCTTCTAACACTTGCAAAAGAATGTTAAATACATCTGGATGCGCCTTCTCAATTTCATCAAGTAAGATGACTGAATATGGTTTTCTGCGGACTTTTTCTGTTAATTGTCCACCTTCTTCATATCCAACATATCCGGGAGGGGAACCGACAAGTCTTGATGTAGAATGTTTCTCCATATATTCTGACATGTCGATACGAATCATTGAATCTTCATCACCAAACATAGCCTCTGCCAATGCTCTAGCTAATTCAGTTTTACCAACCCCCGTTGGACCTAGGAATATAAAAGATCCTATTGGTCGTTTCGGATCTTTCAACCCTGCCCTCGCACGGCGAACAGCTTTAGAAACAGCCTTCACTGCTTCTTCCTGACCAATTACTCGTGAGTGTAAAATTTCTTCAAGCTTTAATAATTTATCGGTTTCGGTTTGTGCTAATCTAGATACAGGGACACCAGTCCAATTAGATACAACTGTTGCAATATCTTCGACCGTTACCTCGCTATTTTCTTGACCTTGTTTTTCTTTCCATGATTTCTTAGTTTCTTCTAATTTTTCTCGAAGTCGTTGTTCAGAGTCCCTTAACGAAGCTGCTTTTTCAAATTCCTGACTTTGTACTGCAGCATCCTTTTCTTTCCTAATTTCCTCTAATTTAATTTCTAATTCCTTTAAGTTAGGTGGAGTTGTATAGGAGCGTAATCTCACCTTTGATCCTGCTTCATCAATTAAATCGATAGCTTTGTCTGGTAAAAATCGGTCGGAAATATAACGATCTGATAACTTCACCGCAGCTTCTATTGCTTCGTCTGTAATCGATACACGATGATGAGCTTCATATCGATCCCTTAAACCTTTTAAAATTTGAATAGACTCTTCAGCAGAAGGTTCGTCTACTTGAATTGGCTGGAATCTCCGTTCTAAAGCAGCATCTTTCTCAATGTATTTTCGGTACTCATCTAAAGTTGTAGCACCAATACATTGCAATTCTCCTCTTGCTAATGATGGTTTCAAAATATTTGAAGCATCAATCGCACCTTCTGCACCACCAGCTCCAATTAAAGTATGGAGTTCATCGATAAACAGAATGATATTTCCCGCTTGGCGGATCTCATCCATTACCTTTTTTAAACGGTCTTCGAATTCACCACGATATTTCGTCCCAGCAACCACAGTACCCATATCCAATGTCATGACTCTTTTATCACGAAGTGTTTCGGGTACTTCGTTATTAACGATTTGTTGAGCGAGTCCTTCTGCAATAGCCGTTTTACCAACTCCAGGCTCACCAATTAAAACAGGATTGTTTTTTGTACGTCTGCTAAGAACTTCAATAACACGTTGAATTTCTTTGCTTCGGCCAATCACAGGATCTAACGTCTCTTCTCTTGCAATAGCTGTCAAATCACGTGCGAGGCTATCCAAGGTAGGTGTATTTGCATTTGCTGTACTTCCACCTTGATGATTTCCCGCTTCATTACTACCCAATAATTGAAGAACTTGTTGTCTTGCCTTATTTAGACTAACACCTAAATTGTTCAAAACCCGTGCGGCAACGCCTTCCCCTTCACGTATAAGACCAAGCAATATATGCTCTGTGCCAACATATGAATGGCCTAATTTTCTTGCCTCATCCATTGATAGTTCGATTACCTTTTTGGCGCGAGGTGTATAATGAACGGTTTGTCCGGAATCCTTTCCTTTGCCAATTAAATTTTCAACCTCAATTTGAATTTTTTCCGGGCTTAATCCAAGTCCATATAATGCTTTTGCTGCAATTCCTTCTCCTTCTTGAACTAAACCAAGAAGAATATGTTCTGTACCGATATTATTATGTTTTAATCGTATTGCTTCTTCCTGTGACAGGGCCAATACCTTTTGAGCCCTTTCAGTAAATCGTCCAAACATCATTACGATCTCCTCCTAGCCATTATTTACTTCTTCAAGTTTTAATCGCTCACGAATTAGCGTTGCACGACGTATATCTCTTTCATGGGGACGAAGAGGTCCACCTGCATATTGTTGTAAAAAACCAGGTTGAGTTAATATCATTAATTCATTAAGTATATTTTTAGATACATTTTTGATATATCCCATATCTATTCCTAATCGTAGATCAGATAAGCACTGTGCTGCCTCTTTTGACTCAATAATTCGGCTATTTGCTAATACACCAAAGGAACGAAATACTTTATCTTCTAATTGTATGTTTGAGGTTTTAATCAATGCTTCTCTGGCTGACCTTTCTTGTGCAATTATTTGTTGCACCACACTCATCAAATCTTCGACAATATCGATTTCAGTTTTACCGAGAGTAATCTGATTTGATATTTGGAATATGTTTCCTAACGCTTCGCTTCCTTCCCCGTAGATTCCTCTGACAACTAATCCTAATTGGCTAATTGCAGGAATGACCCGGTTCATTTGTTGTGTTAAAACTAAACCAGGCAAATGAACCATAACCGATGCTCTCAGACCTGTACCAACATTTGTTGGGCAACTTGTGAGATATCCCAATTTTTCACTAAAAGCATAATCGATATGTTCTTCCATTAAATCATCGATTTTACTTGCTTTTTCTAACGCTTCCTTCAATTGTAGGCCAGGAAACAAGCATTGAATTCGAATATGATCCTCTTCATTAATCATAATGCTTACATCCTCTTCACTAGTTAAAATAACGGCACCATGTGAAGATTCATCTGCCAAATTTGGACTGATAAGATGTTTTTCAACTAAAACCTTTTTTTGTAAAGTTTGTAAGTCTTCCATTCTCAATAATTCCATATTATTCTCGGGGAACGATTTAGATTGTAAAGCAGCCTCTACTTTAGAGATTATTTCCCTTGCTTCCTCATTACTAAACAAGGTTGGAAAATTAAATTGTTTAAAATTCCTCGCTAAGCGTACTCTAGAACTTAAAACAATATCAGAATTTGGTCCTTCTTGATTCATCCACGAACTTACAGCTTGATTAACGAACTTTTCCAAGCTCATGAAGTTTCTCTCCCTTCATTAAGAAGTGAGCTCTCCAAAGAACGAACTCGATCCCGAATTTCAGCAGCTTTTTCAAATTCCTCACTTTTTATTGCTTGTTGTAAATCAAGTTTCAATTGTTGAATCTGTCTTTTAATATGAACGGTTCCTCCTATTCTTTTAGGAAGCTTTCCGTGATGTTCTAGATTTCCCGCATGAAGCCGTTTGATGATTGGCTCTAAACGATTGCTAAAAGCATCATAACAATGCGCACATCCGAATCTTCCTATATTCACAAATTGTTTAAATGTCATTTTACAATTCGGACATTGCAGTATTTCATTTTTTTGAATTGTTTCATGTTTTGCTTGTTGGAACACTGGGTCAAAATTCAATAGACCTGCTAATATATTATTAATTGAAAATCCTGGTTCCCCTTCAAACATAAACATCTCACCTTTTTCTTGAGCACATTTTTCACAATAATGGATTTCAGTCTTTTCTCCATTAATGATTTTGGTGAAGTGTAGGGTTGCCGGTCTTTCATTACATTCCTGACAGATCATTACATTCACCTCGGTAATTATTTATATTTCAATGACATCAGCATTGCACTCAGCATTCGTGATCTAAGTTGATCTCTTTCTGGAAGTTCTATATAGAGGACTGATCGGTCCATCACACTCAACATAATTTTAGCTTCCCTCTCAGTTATAACCTCTTCTTCCACTAAACGCATAATGACATCTTCTGCATTTGCTTGAGATATTCTTGTTTTTACTAATCGTAATAAATGGTCAATTAAATGTGCCTGGTCATGGGGTCTCACTTTTATAATTCGTATATACCCGCCACCGCCCCTTTTACTCTCAACTAAATAACCTCTTTCTATAGTAAATCTTGTATTGATTACATAATTAATTTGGGAGGGAACACATTGGAATTTATCAGCTACTTCACTTCTTTTAATTTCAACAATTTCACTACCATTCATTTCCAATACTTGTTTCAAATAACCTTCAATTATATCTGAAATGTTCTTCATCAAGCCCACCTCCTTCTCCGAGTTGACTTTGACTATATTTGACTTTAATTATACATGAATTATTAAAAAAAATGCAATTAGAATGTTTATAAAAATTAGTTTTGCCAAGAAGATGAGTATTAAAACTGAAATTTTAAATAATAATGGAAGGGCCCTTTTACTAAGGTGCGATAAATCGTAGGTAGGAGTAGTTTTAAATGGTTTGTTCATTTTTTTGATCGGTTACTCTGTATTTGATTAGTTGCCGAATTTTTTTGAGTGGTTATTTCATTTTTTGGATTGATCTTTTTGCTTTTTTAATTAGTCTTTTGCTTTTTTTAATGGCTTGATCTTTGTTTGAATGATCTCTTTTTAATTCTAAAGAAAAAAACACAGAGCATACACTCTGTGTTTATCATTTGCCTGGCAACGTCCTACTCTTGCAGGGGGAGAGCCCCCAACTACCATCGGCGCTGAGAAGCTTAACTTCCGTGTTCGGGATGGGAACGGGTGTGACCTTCTCGCCATAGTTACCAGACTATTTATTTAAGGGTTTGTTCCCTCAAAACTAGATAGATGAGAAACACTTCATAATAACCTTGAATCTATTGTTGGTTAAGTCTTCGACCGATTAGTATTCGTCAGCTCCATGTGTCGCCACACTTCCACCTCGAACCTATCAACCTGATCATCTTTCAGGGGTCTTATTTAGATAAACTAAGGGAAATCTCATCTTGAGGGGGGCTTCATGCTTAGATGCTTTCAGCACTTATCCCTTCCGCACATAGCTACCCAGCGATGCCTTTGGCAAGACAACTGGTACACCAGCGGTGCGTCCATCCCGGTCCTCTCGTACTAAGGACAGCTCCTCTCAAATTTCCTACGCCCACGACGGATAGGGACCGAACTGTCTCACGACGTTCTGAACCCAGCTCGCGTACCGCTTTAATGGGCGAACAGCCCAACCCTTGGGACCGACTACAGCCCCAGGATGCGATGAGCCGACATCGAGGTGCCAAACCTCCCCGTCGATGTGGACTCTTGGGGGAGATAAGCCTGTTATCCCCGGGGTAGCTTTTATCCGTTGAGCGATGGCCCTTCCATGCGGAACCACCGGATCACTAAGCCCGACTTTCGTCCCTGCTCGACTTGTAGGTCTCGCAGTCAAGCTCCCTTGTGCCTTTACACTCTGCGAATGATTTCCAACCATTCTGAGGGAACCTTTGGGCGCCTCCGTTACCTTTTAGGAGGCGACCGCCCCAGTCAAACTGCCTGCCTGACACTGTCTCCCACCCCGATTCAGGGGTGCGGGTTAGAATTTCAATACAGCCAGGGTAGTATCCCACCGACGCCTCCACCGAAGCTGGCGCTCCGGCTTCAAAGGCTCCTACCTATCCTGTACAAGCTGTACCAAAATTCAATATCAGGCTGCAGTAAAGCTCCACGGGGTCTTTCCGTCCTGTCGCGGGTAACCTGCATCTTCACAGGTACTATAATTTCACCGAGTCTCTCGTTGAGACAGTGCCCAGATCGTTGCGCCTTTCGTGCGGGTCAGAACTTACCTGACAAGGAATTTCGCTACCTTAGGACCGTTATAGTTACGGCCGCCGTTTACTGGGGCTTCAATTCAAAGCTTCGCTTACGCTAACCTCTCCTCTTAACCTTCCAGCACCGGGCAGGCGTCAGCCCCTATACTTCGCCTTACGGCTTCGCAGAGACCTGTGTTTTTGCTAAACAGTCGCCTGGGCCTATTCACTGCGGCTCTCTCGGGCTTGCACCCTAACAGAGCACCCCTTCTCCCGAAGTTACGGGGTCATTTTGCCGAGTTCCTTAACGAGAGTTCTCTCGCTCACCTTAGGATTCTCTCCTCGCCTACCTGTGTCGGTTTGCGGTACGGGCACCTTTCACCTCACTAGAGGATTTTCTAGGCAGTGTGGAATCAGGAACTTCGGTACTATATTTCCCTCGCCATCACAGCTCAAGGTACATGGTGACGGGATTTGCCTCGTCACCCCTCTAACTGCTTGGACGCGCTATTCCAGCAGCGCGCTTACCCTATCCTCCTGCGTCCCCCCATCGTTCAAACGGTGAAGAGGTGGTACAGGAATATCAACCTGTTGTCCATCGCCTACGCCTTTCGGCCTCGGCTTAGGTCCCGACTAACCCTGAGCGGACGAGCCTTCCTCAGGAAACCTTAGGCATTCGGTGGAAGGGATTCTCACCCTTCTTTCGCTACTCATACCGGCATTCTCACTTCTAAGCGCTCCACCAGTCCTTACGGTCTAGCTTCTCAGCCCTTAGAACGCTCTCCTACCACGGACACCAACGGTGTCCATCCACAGCTTCGGTGATACGTTTAGCCCCGGTACATTTTCGGCGCAGAGTCACTCGACCAGTGAGCTATTACGCACTCTTTAAATGGTGGCTGCTTCTAAGCCAACATCCTGGTTGTCTAAGCAACTCCACATCCTTTTCCACTTAACGTATACTTTGGGACCTTAGCTGGTGGTCTGGGCTGTTTCCCTTTTGACTACGGATCTTATCACTCGCAGTCTGACTCCTAAGGATAAGTCATTGGCATTCGGAGTTTGTCTGAATTCGGTAACCCGATGAGGGCCCCTAGTCCAAACAGTGCTCTACCTCCAAGACTCTTACCTTAAGGCTAGCCCTAAAGCTATTTCGGAGAGAACCAGCTATCTCCAAGTTCGATTGGAATTTCTCCGCTACCCACACCTCATCCCCGCACTTTTCAACGTGCGTGGGTTCGGGCCTCCAGTAAGTGTTACCTTACCTTCACCCTGGACATGGGTAGATCACCTGGTTTCGGGTCTACGACCTCAAACTCATTCGCCCTATTAAGACTCGCTTTCGCTGCGGCTCCGCCTCTTCAGCTTAACCTTGCTTGAAATCGTAACTCGCCGGTTCATTCTACAAAAGGCACGCTATCACTCGGCGTCTTTCCGAAGGAAATACGCACAGAGCTCTAACTACTTGTAGGCACACGGTTTCAGGTTCTCTTTCACTCCCCTCCCGGGGTGCTTTTCACCTTTCCCTCACGGTACTGGTTCACTATCGGTCACTAGGGAGTATTTAGCCTTGGGAGATGGTCCTCCCTGCTTCCGACGGGATTTCACGTGTCCCGCCGTACTCAGGATCCACTCTGGAGGGAACGAAGTTTCAACTACAGGGTTGTTACCTTCTTTGACGGGCCTTTCCAGACCTCTTCATTTACTTCGTTCCTTTGTAACTCCGTGTAGAGTGTCCTACAACCCCAAGAGGCAAGCCTCTTGGTTTGGGCTTCTTCCGTTTCGCTCGCCGCTACTCAGGAAATCGCGTTTGCTTTCTCTTCCTCCGGGTACTTAGATGTTTCAGTTCCCCGGGTCTGCCTTCCTTACTCTATGTATTCAAGTAAGGATACTACTCCATTACGAGCAGTGGGTTCCCCCATTCGGAAATCTCCGGATCAAAGCTTGCTTACAGCTCCCCGAAGCATATCGGTGTTAGTCCCGTCCTTCATCGGCTCCTAGTGCCAAGGCATTCACCGTGCGCCCTTACTAACTTAACCTAAAAAGGTTGTTTATTACTTACTTAATGGATTCATCCATAAAGTGGCGATTCTCGGTTATTACTTGGTTATTTCTCATATTATCTAGTTTTCAAAGAACAAGTTTGAAAGGAATTAACCTCTCAAAACTGAACAAAACGAGAACGTCTTCGTTGTAACCACGATAGTGGTTTTCCTTATATCCTTAGAAAGGAGGTGATCCAGCCGCACCTTCCGATACGGCTACCTTGTTACGACTTCACCCCAATCATCTGTCCCACCTTCGGCGGCTGGCTCCAAAAGGTTACCTCACCGACTTCGGGTGTTACAAACTCTCGTGGTGTGACGGGCGGTGTGTACAAGGCCCGGGAACGTATTCACCGCGGCATGCTGATCCGCGATTACTAGCGATTCCGGCTTCATGTAGGCGAGTTGCAGCCTACAATCCGAACTGAGAATGGTTTTATGGGATTGGCGTAACCTCGCGGTCTAGCAACCCTTTGTACCATCCATTGTAGCACGTGTGTAGCCCAGGTCATAAGGGGCATGATGATTTGACGTCATCCCCACCTTCCTCCGGTTTGTCACCGGCAGTCACCTTAGAGTGCCCAACTGAATGCTGGCAACTAAGGTCAAGGGTTGCGCTCGTTGCGGGACTTAACCCAACATCTCACGACACGAGCTGACGACAACCATGCACCACCTGTCACTCTTGTCCCCGAAGGGAAATCCCTATCTCTAGGGAGGGCAAGAGGATGTCAAGACCTGGTAAGGTTCTTCGCGTTGCTTCGAATTAAACCACATGCTCCACCGCTTGTGCGGGCCCCCGTCAATTCCTTTGAGTTTCAGCCTTGCGGCCGTACTCCCCAGGCGGAGTGCTTAATGCGTTAGCTGCAGCACTAAAGGGCGGAAACCCTCTAACACTTAGCACTCATCGTTTACGGCGTGGACTACCAGGGTATCTAATCCTGTTCGCTCCCCACGCTTTCGCGCCTCAGCGTCAGTTACAGACCAAAGAGCCGCCTTCGCCACTGGTGTTCCTCCACATCTCTACGCATTTCACCGCTACACGTGGAATTCCGCTCTTCTCTTCTGCACTCAAGTCTCCCAGTTTCCAATGACCCTCCACGGTTGAGCCGTGGGCTTTCACATCAGACTTAAGAAACCGCCTGCGCGCGCTTTACGCCCAATAATTCCGGACAACGCTTGCCACCTACGTATTACCGCGGCTGCTGGCACGTAGTTAGCCGTGGCTTTCTGGTTAGGTACCGTCAAGGTACCGCCCTATTCGAACGATACTTGTTCTTCCCTAACAACAGAGTTTTACGATCCGAAAACCTTCATCACTCACGCGGCGTTGCTCCGTCAGACTTTCGTCCATTGCGGAAGATTCCCTACTGCTGCCTCCCGTAGGAGTCTGGGCCGTGTCTCAGTCCCAGTGTGGCCGATCACCCTCTCAAGTCGGCTACGCATCGTCGCCTTGGTGAGCCGTTACCTCACCAACTAGCTAATGCGCCGCGGGTCCATCTGTAAGTGGTAGCTAGTGCCACCTTTCAATTCTCCTTCATGCGAAGAAAAAAGTTATCCGGTATTAGCCCCGGTTTCCCGGAGTTATCCCAGTCTTACAGGCAGGTTACCCACGTGTTACTCACCCGTCCGCCGCTAATCTGAGAAGGAGCAAGCTCCTATCAGATTCGCTCGACTTGCATGTATTAGGCACGCCGCCAGCGTTCGTCCTGAGCCAGGATCAAACTCTCCAAAAAGATGTTTGAAATAGCTCTAGTTAAAAAATAAATTAATTGACGTTTCGTTTTGTTCAGTTTTCAAAGATCAATTTTTCAAAGACAACTTTTATAGGTTATCACTATTAAGTTTCTCTGTCAACAACTTTTTTAGTTGAATATTTTGGTGGAGCCTAGCGGGATCGAACCGCTGACCTCCTGCGTGCAAAGCAGGCGCTCTCCCAGCTGAGCTAAGGCCCCAAATTAGTATGAATGGTCGGGAAGACAGGATTCGAACCTGCGACCCCTTGGTCCCAAACCAAGTGCTCTACCAAGCTGAGCTACTTCCCGATTTAGATGTTAAAGATTGGATGTTAGAGTATATTTAGTATTGCTTCGAATATAAACTTATATTCCAACTTCTCACTTCTAATAATGGCGCGCCCGAGAGGAGTCGAACCCCTAACCTTTTGATCCGTAGTCAAACGCTCTATCCAATTGAGCTACGGGCGCTTATTAAAATGGTGCCGAGGACCGGAATCGAACCGGTACGGTAGTCACCTACCGCAGGATTTTAAGTCCTGTGCGTCTGCCAGTTCCGCCACCCCGGCAAGGGTTGTCTGGAGCGGAAGACGGGATTCGAACCCGCGACCCCCACCTTGGCAAGGTGGTGTTCTACCACTGAACTACTTCCGCAACTTAATTACTTATAATGCGGGTGAAGGGAGTCGAACCCCCACGCCTTGCGGCGCCAGATCCTAAGTCTGGTGCGTCTGCCAATTCCGCCACACCCGCGTATAATTTAAATGGTGAGCCATGAAGGACTCGAACCTTCGACCCTCTGATTAAAAGTCAGATGCTCTACCGACTGAGCTAATGGCTCGATATCTTCGAAAGATGGTGCCGGCCAGAGGACTTGAACCCCCAACCTACTGATTACAAGTCAGTTGCTCTACCAATTGAGCTAGGCCGGCTTATTATGATCGTATTTCTTTAATTTAATTTAAATTTGAACTGTCGTCCAGCTTTCAGAATGCTGATTCAAGTAGCAGCTCAAGCTGTACGCTGAAGCATTTCAATGAAGCTTATTCGGTCGTGCTCTACCAATTGAGCTAGGCCGGCATACGATCATTTTTTATATTTAAATAAATATGGTGGAGGATGACGGGATCGAACCGCCGACCCCCTGCTTGTAAGGCAGGTGCTCTCCCAGCTGAGCTAATCCTCCATTATTGTCTAGCTTCAGACGCTATCGGCTCGCGTCGCTTCAGGCTGCCGTGGAAGGTTTGAAAAACAATCTTCCTCGTCAGCCCTCCAGCGAGTTTCGCCGATGAGCAAGCGTCTTCCGCTTTTCTATTTGCCTGGCAACGTCCTACTCTTGCAGGGGGAGAGCCCCCAACTACCATCGGCGCTGAGAAGCTTAACTTCCGTGTTCGGGATGGGAACGGGTGTGACCTTCTCGCCATAGTTACCAGACTATTTATTTAAGGGTTTGTTCCCTCAAAACTAGATAGATGAGAAACACTTCATAATAACCTTGAATCTATTGTTGGTTAAGTCTTCGACCGATTAGTATTCGTCAGCTCCATGTGTCGCCACACTTCCACCTCGAACCTATCAACCTGATCATCTTTCAGGGGTCTTATTTAGATAAACTAAGGGAAATCTCATCTTGAGGGGGGCTTCATGCTTAGATGCTTTCAGCACTTATCCCTTCCGCACATAGCTACCCAGCGATGCCTTTGGCAAGACAACTGGTACACCAGCGGTGCGTCCATCCCGGTCCTCTCGTACTAAGGACAGCTCCTCTCAAATTTCCTACGCCCACGACGGATAGGGACCGAACTGTCTCACGACGTTCTGAACCCAGCTCGCGTACCGCTTTAATGGGCGAACAGCCCAACCCTTGGGACCGACTACAGCCCCAGGATGCGATGAGCCGACATCGAGGTGCCAAACCTCCCCGTCGATGTGGACTCTTGGGGGAGATAAGCCTGTTATCCCCGGGGTAGCTTTTATCCGTTGAGCGATGGCCCTTCCATGCGGAACCACCGGATCACTAAGCCCGACTTTCGTCCCTGCTCGACTTGTAGGTCTCGCAGTCAAGCTCCCTTGTGCCTTTACACTCTGCGAATGATTTCCAACCATTCTGAGGGAACCTTTGGGCGCCTCCGTTACCTTTTAGGAGGCGACCGCCCCAGTCAAACTGCCTGCCTGACACTGTCTCCCACCCCGATTCAGGGGTGCGGGTTAGAATTTCAATACAGCCAGGGTAGTATCCCACCGACGCCTCCACCGAAGCTGGCGCTCCGGCTTCAAAGGCTCCTACCTATCCTGTACAAGCTGTACCAAAATTCAATATCAGGCTGCAGTAAAGCTCCACGGGGTCTTTCCGTCCTGTCGCGGGTAACCTGCATCTTCACAGGTACTATAATTTCACCGAGTCTCTCGTTGAGACAGTGCCCAGATCGTTGCGCCTTTCGTGCGGGTCAGAACTTACCTGACAAGGAATTTCGCTACCTTAGGACCGTTATAGTTACGGCCGCCGTTTACTGGGGCTTCAATTCAAAGCTTCGTGATGCCACTAACCTCTCCTCTTAACCTTCCAGCACCGGGCAGGCGTCAGCCCCTATACTTCGCCTTACGGCTTCGCAGAGACCTGTGTTTTTGCTAAACAGTCGCCTGGGCCTATTCACTGCGGCTCTCTCGGGCTTGCACCCTAACAGAGCACCCCTTCTCCCGAAGTTACGGGGTCATTTTGCCGAGTTCCTTAACGAGAGTTCTCTCGCTCACCTTAGGATTCTCTCCTCGCCTACCTGTGTCGGTTTGCGGTACGGGCACCTTTCACCTCACTAGAGGATTTTCTAGGCAGTGTGGAATCAGGAACTTCGGTACTATATTTCCCTCGCCATCACAGCTCAAGGTACATGGTGACGGGATTTGCCTCGTCACCCCTCTAACTGCTTGGACGCGCTATTCCAGCAGCGCGCTTACCCTATCCTCCTGCGTCCCCCCATCGTTCAAACGGTGAAGAGGTGGTACAGGAATATCAACCTGTTGTCCATCGCCTACGCCTTTCGGCCTCGGCTTAGGTCCCGACTAACCCTGAGCGGACGAGCCTTCCTCAGGAAACCTTAGGCATTCGGTGGAAGGGATTCTCACCCTTCTTTCGCTACTCATACCGGCATTCTCACTTCTAAGCGCTCCACCAGTCCTTACGGTCTAGCTTCTCAGCCCTTAGAACGCTCTCCTACCACGGACACCAACGGTGTCCATCCACAGCTTCGGTGATACGTTTAGCCCCGGTACATTTTCGGCGCAGAGTCACTCGACCAGTGAGCTATTACGCACTCTTTAAATGGTGGCTGCTTCTAAGCCAACATCCTGGTTGTCTAAGCAACTCCACATCCTTTTCCACTTAACGTATACTTTGGGACCTTAGCTGGTGGTCTGGGCTGTTTCCCTTTTGACTACGGATCTTATCACTCGCAGTCTGACTCCTAAGGATAAGTCATTGGCATTCGGAGTTTGTCTGAATTCGGTAACCCGATGAGGGCCCCTAGTCCAAACAGTGCTCTACCTCCAAGACTCTTACCTTAAGGCTAGCCCTAAAGCTATTTCGGAGAGAACCAGCTATCTCCAAGTTCGATTGGAATTTCTCCGCTACCCACACCTCATCCCCGCACTTTTCAACGTGCGTGGGTTCGGGCCTCCAGTAAGTGTTACCTTACCTTCACCCTGGACATGGGTAGATCACCTGGTTTCGGGTCTACGACCTCAAACTCATTCGCCCTATTAAGACTCGCTTTCGCTGCGGCTCCGCCTCTTCAGCTTAACCTTGCTTGAAATCGTAACTCGCCGGTTCATTCTACAAAAGGCACGCTATCACTCGGCGTCTTTCCGAAGGAAATACGCACAGAGCTCTAACTACTTGTAGGCACACGGTTTCAGGTTCTCTTTCACTCCCCTCCCGGGGTGCTTTTCACCTTTCCCTCACGGTACTGGTTCACTATCGGTCACTAGGGAGTATTTAGCCTTGGGAGATGGTCCTCCCTGCTTCCGACGGGATTTCACGTGTCCCGCCGTACTCAGGATCCACTCTGGAGGGAACGAAGTTTCAACTACAGGGTTGTTACCTTCTTTGACGGGCCTTTCCAGACCTCTTCATTTACTTCGTTCCTTTGTAACTCCGTGTAGAGTGTCCTACAACCCCAAGAGGCAAGCCTCTTGGTTTGGGCTTCTTCCGTTTCGCTCGCCGCTACTCAGGAAATCGCGTTTGCTTTCTCTTCCTCCGGGTACTTAGATGTTTCAGTTCCCCGGGTCTGCCTTCCTTACTCTATGTATTCAAGTAAGGATACTACTCCATTACGAGCAGTGGGTTCCCCCATTCGGAAATCTCCGGATCAAAGCTTGCTTACAGCTCCCCGAAGCATATCGGTGTTAGTCCCGTCCTTCATCGGCTCCTAGTGCCAAGGCATTCACCGTGCGCCCTTACTAACTTAACCTAAAAAGGTTGTTTATTACTTACTTAATGGATTCATCCATAAAGTGGCGATTCTCGGTTATTACTTGGTTATTTCTCATATTATCTAGTTTTCAAAGAACAAGTTTGAAAGGAATTAACCTCTCAAAACTGAACAAAACGAGAACGTCTTCGTTGTAACCACGATAGTGGTTTTCCTTATATCCTTAGAAAGGAGGTGATCCAGCCGCACCTTCCGATACGGCTACCTTGTTACGACTTCACCCCAATCATCTGTCCCACCTTCGGCGGCTGGCTCCAAAAGGTTACCTCACCGACTTCGGGTGTTACAAACTCTCGTGGTGTGACGGGCGGTGTGTACAAGGCCCGGGAACGTATTCACCGCGGCATGCTGATCCGCGATTACTAGCGATTCCGGCTTCATGTAGGCGAGTTGCAGCCTACAATCCGAACTGAGAATGGTTTTATGGGATTGGCGTAACCTCGCGGTCTAGCAACCCTTTGTACCATCCATTGTAGCACGTGTGTAGCCCAGGTCATAAGGGGCATGATGATTTGACGTCATCCCCACCTTCCTCCGGTTTGTCACCGGCAGTCACCTTAGAGTGCCCAACTGAATGCTGGCAACTAAGGTCAAGGGTTGCGCTCGTTGCGGGACTTAACCCAACATCTCACGACACGAGCTGACGACAACCATGCACCACCTGTCACTCTTGTCCCCGAAGGGAAATCCCTATCTCTAGGGAGGGCAAGAGGATGTCAAGACCTGGTAAGGTTCTTCGCGTTGCTTCGAATTAAACCACATGCTCCACCGCTTGTGCGGGCCCCCGTCAATTCCTTTGAGTTTCAGCCTTGCGGCCGTACTCCCCAGGCGGAGTGCTTAATGCGTTAGCTGCAGCACTAAAGGGCGGAAACCCTCTAACACTTAGCACTCATCGTTTACGGCGTGGACTACCAGGGTATCTAATCCTGTTCGCTCCCCACGCTTTCGCGCCTCAGCGTCAGTTACAGACCAAAGAGCCGCCTTCGCCACTGGTGTTCCTCCACATCTCTACGCATTTCACCGCTACACGTGGAATTCCGCTCTTCTCTTCTGCACTCAAGTCTCCCAGTTTCCAATGACCCTCCACGGTTGAGCCGTGGGCTTTCACATCAGACTTAAGAAACCGCCTGCGCGCGCTTTACGCCCAATAATTCCGGACAACGCTTGCCACCTACGTATTACCGCGGCTGCTGGCACGTAGTTAGCCGTGGCTTTCTGGTTAGGTACCGTCAAGGTACCGCCCTATTCGAACGATACTTGTTCTTCCCTAACAACAGAGTTTTACGATCCGAAAACCTTCATCACTCACGCGGCGTTGCTCCGTCAGACTTTCGTCCATTGCGGAAGATTCCCTACTGCTGCCTCCCGTAGGAGTCTGGGCCGTGTCTCAGTCCCAGTGTGGCCGATCACCCTCTCAAGTCGGCTACGCATCGTCGCCTTGGTGAGCCGTTACCTCACCAACTAGCTAATGCGCCGCGGGTCCATCTGTAAGTGGTAGCTAGTGCCACCTTTCAATTCTCCTTCATGCGAAGGAAAAAGTTATCCGGTATTAGCCCCGGTTTCCCGGAGTTATCCCAGTCTTACAGGCAGGTTACCCACGTGTTACTCACCCGTCCGCCGCTAATCTGAAAAGGAGCAAGCTCCTATCAGATTCGCTCGACTTGCATGTATTAGGCACGCCGCCAGCGTTCGTCCTGAGCCAGGATCAAACTCTCCAAAAAGATGTTTGAAATAGCTCTAGTTAAAAAATAAATTAATTGACGTTTTGTTTTGTTCAGTTTTCAAAGATCAATTATTCGCATTGATAAGCGACTTTTATATTCTACTACTTCAAGTTGTTATTGTCAACAACTTTTTTTACTTCCTTTTTAATGCTTTGTTGTCCTTTTGTGGAGCAACGAATAATAATATACCATCTTTTTTCTTGCGATGCAATACTTTTTTTAAACCTTTTATATTTTTAATATTACTATTTCAAAATACTAATAAATAGTTTTAAAAAAACTCCAACCCTTTAATTGATTGGAGTTTTAAAATGCAATTAATCGCGGTTTTTCATTAACGGGAACAACAATACATCACGAATAGATGCTGAATTAGTTAAAAGCATTACTAGACGGTCAATCCCAATACCAAGTCCACCTGTTGGAGGCATACCATACTCTAAAGCTTCAATGAAATCGTCATCCATCATATGTGCTTCATCGTTTCCTTGTTCACGTTCTTTTAACTGCGCCTCAAAGCGTTCACGTTGATCAATAGGATCATTCAATTCAGTAAAGGCGTTTGCATGCTCTCTTCCTACAATAAAGAGCTCGAAGCGGTCTGTAAAACGTGGATCTTCATCATTCTTCTTAGCTAATGGTGAAATCTCAACCGGGTGCCCATAAATGAATGTAGGCTGAATAAGTTTTTCCTCAACTTTTTGTTCAAAAAATTCATTAACAATATGCCCATATTGCATATGCTCGGTAATTTCAATTCCGTGTTCCTTTGCTAGCTGGCGAGCTTCCTCAACTGAAGTAACATGCCAAAAGTCTACACCAGTATATTCTTTTACAGCATCAACCATATGTAGTCGACGCCATTCTGGTTCAAGATTTACTTCATATTCTCCGTATTTAATGCTTGTACTACCGAGAACCTCTTTTGCAATATGAGCAACCATATTTTCGGTTAACTTCATAATATCTTTATAGTCTGCGTAGGCCTCATATAATTCAATCATAGTAAACTCGGGGTTATGTCTTGTTGAAACTCCTTCATTACGGAAAACTCGGCCAATTTCATATACCTTTTCTAACCCACCAACGATTAGGCGCTTTAAATGTAGCTCGATAGCTATACGCATATATAAAGGTATATCTAACGCATTATGGTGTGTAACAAACGGTCTTGCTGAAGCTCCACCTGCAATCGCATGCATCATTGGTGTTTCTACCTCTAGATAACCTTGTCCATCTAGATAACGTCGCATAGATTGGATAATTAAGCTTCGGGTAATAAATGTACGTTTACTGTCATCACTCATAATTAGATCTAAATATCTTTGACGGTAACGTTGTTCAATATCCTTTAAACCATGAAATTTATCAGGTAATGGACGAAGTGATTTTGTTAATAAGTTAAAGTCTTTAACTTTAATTGAAAGTTCTCCGACTTTTGTTTTAAAAACTGTTCCGGTAACACCGACAATATCACCTAAATCGACTGAGTTAAATATTTCATATTGTTCGTCGCCTACACTGTCTTTACGCACATAAATTTGAATTTGTCCGTTTAAATCTTGCACATGGGCGAATCCAGCTTTTCCTTTGCCCCTTTTAGTCATTACCCGACCAGCTATTGTTACTTGTACTTCTTTTTCATCTAACTCTTCTTTCGAAAATTCCTCATACTGTTCTTTAATCATTTGTGTATTATGAGTTCGATCAAAGCGTTTACCGAACGGGTCCATACCTTTTTCACGGATAGAATTCATTTTTTCTCTTCTAACCTGTAATTGGTCATTTAATTCCTCAAAGCTCATTATTGTCACTCCATCCTATATTATAAAGCTAGTACAAATATATCTCATTATACTTTATTATTGTACACAATTTCACATTTTCAGACATCCCTTATGAATTGATTTTTTAAATCAATGAATTCGAAAAAGAAAATTATGTAGAAAAAACCACCAGCTATAACTGGTAGCTTTTCGAAACAACTTACTTTTATAGCTCCTGATTCAACTTCTCCAAGTTGTATAAGTTCAGCGCGTGTATTGCATTAATTTTCTGGAGGCGTTAACTCATCTACAGATATATCCAGCAGATTAGCCACCTTATTCAAAAATTCATCTGATGGTAAACGCGTTCCTCTCTCCATTTCACCTAAAATAGAGACAGATATTCCAAGTTTTTTCGCGAAACTTTCTTGTGTATATCCCTTTAATTTTCGAAAAGCACGAATACGTCTTCCCCATTTATCTATCTCCATAATCTAACACCTTCTTTATCAGGTATTTCATCTAGAACTTGATGTAAAGGGGTTGTAGCATTGGGTAACTGTGCGTTAGGCTCAATCTCTATTAAAGGCACTAACACAAATGCTCGTTCATGCATCCGTGGATGAGGAATAATTAGATGCTCTGTTTCAATATTTTCGTTATTATAAAGTAAAATGTCAAGGTCAATTGTTCTTGGCCCCCACCTAATATCCCTAATTCTCCCCAATTCTTTTTCTATCTCCAAACATTTTTTCAATAACTGTTCGGGCAAAAATTCCGTTTCTACTTTAACTACAATATTTAAAAACTTACCTTGATCCGTATAGCCAACAGGATCTGTTTCGTAAACGGAAGATACTGCGACTGTATCTACTCCATTTTCATTTAATAAGGCGCACGCATCTTTCAAGTTTTTTTCCCGATCACCAATATTCGACCCCATTGAAATATATGCAATATTATTCATCGGCTTTTTCTCCTTGAGATTTCAACTGCAACTGATTGGTAATGTCCACGTATTGGCGGATCCGGTTTGATTAATTGTACAGTAATTTGATCAATAAGCGGATACTTTTCCAAAACTGTTTCGGAAAGCTTTTCTGCAACGGATTCCAATAACTGGTGGGGTTTTCCCTCTACGATTTCTTTACAAACCTCATAAACTTCTGCATAGCTTACAGTATCATGTAAGTTATCAGTTTTCCCCGCTTTTTGTAAATCTAGCTCAAGGGTTAACGTTACACGAAATCTTTGACCGAGTCGATTTTCCTCAGGCAATACTCCGTGATATCCATAAAACTCCATATTATTGATTATAATTTTATCCATTTATTTCACCCTTACCGACAAGAACATCCATCATTTTTGTCATTCGACTAATTTCTTTAACATCGTGTACCCTCATAATTTGGCAACCTTTTTGGATTCCAAAACAAACTGTCGCCCCTGTTGCTTCCATCCTTTCTTCAACGGGTAAGTTCATAATTTGACCAATCATTGATTTTCTCGAAGTTCCTAAAAGGACTGGGTACCCTAATCCAACAATTTTATCTAGATTTTTCATCAATTCAATTTGTTGATGTAAATCTTTAGCAAAGCCTATTCCCGGATCTAATACAATATTTTCATCCTTTATACCGGCCTTTTTTGCAATAGTAATGCTTTCATATAAATCGGATATAACATCACGAATAAAATTTGTATAGTTTAGATTTTTTCTATTATGCATAAGAATAATAGGTACTTCATGTTCAGCAGCGACATTAGCAATTTCGGGATCTTCCTTTGCCCCCCAAATATCATTGACGATATGTGCACCTGCTAATATTGCCTGTTCGGCAGTCTTTGCTTTATATGTATCGATAGACAATGGAACATCGAGTGTATTAGATAGTTCTTTTATGACAGGTACAACCCTTGAAATTTCTTCTTCAGCACTTACTTTGACATGACCAGGTCTGGTGGACTCTCCACCAATATCTATAATATCAGCACCATCCTGAATCATTTGTTTTGCACGTTTCACCGCATTTCCCATGTCATCGTATTTCCCACCGTCTGAAAAGGAATCAGGTGTTATATTTAAAATTCCCATTATTAATGTTTTATTTTTATAATCTAATTGATGTGAGCGACAATGAAGTACTTGAGTCATTCATTTATCTCCTTCCATAATGATTCCTATTTACAGTCTAACGCTTTCACATTACATTTCACAACCCATAATCTAAGTTGAGTAAGATATGTGAACACAAAAAGGCAAACGGGGTTACCGATTGCCTAAAAGAGTAAATTATTTAATTTCTAATCCTCAAATTGATATAGTGCAGTACTTAAATAACGCTCTCCATTGTCTGGAATAATAGCTAATACTTTTTTACCTTTTCCAAGTTCTGAAGCAACTTTTAATGCAGCGTGGATGGCTGCACCAGCAGAGATTCCACCTAATATTCCTTCTTCTTTTGCTACTCTTCTTGATGCTTCAAATGCTTCCTCTGTACCTACGTGAATAATTTCATCATAGATTTCCCTATTTAAAGTGTCTGGAACAAAGTTAGCACCAAGTCCTTGAATTTTATGAGGGCCTGGTTTTCCACCAACAAGAATCGGTGAATCCTTTGGTTCAACTGCAACTATTTTAATATCCGGGTATTTTTCTTTCAACACTTCACCGGCACCGGAAATCGTTCCACCTGTACCAATTCCGGATACAAAAGCATCTAACTGCTCACCCATTTGTTCAACAATTTCCTTACCCGTAGTTAGACGGTGAATTTCGGGATTCGCTTCATTTTTAAATTGTTGTGGCATGAAGTATCCATTCTCATTAGCCAAGCTTTCAGCCTTTTTAACCGCACCATTCATCCCTTCTGCTCCTGGTGTTAACACAAGTTCAGCACCATAAGCACGAAGGAGATTTCGCCGTTCTAAACTCATCGTGTCAGGCATCACTAGGACCGCCTTATAACCTTTGACCGCGGCAATCATCGCTAGACCAATACCTGTATTTCCGCTTGTTGGTTCAACAATTGTATCACCAGGCTTTATTTTCCCTTCCTTTTCTGCAGCTTCAATCATCGCTAGAGCGATTCGGTCTTTTACACTACTTCCTGGATTCATATATTCGAGTTTAAGATATACTTCCGCTTGATTCTCACTTGTTGCACGATTTAATTTCACCACTGGTGTTCCACCGACTAATTCGGCAATTGAATTAACTAAACGAGCCATTCTCCCACCTCAAATTCCGAGTATTTTTATTGGTTTAATTATTTCAAATTTATCACTTACTATTTGAAAAGTCAAAGAAAATACTCTTAAAAAATAAGACATAAGTATTATATACTTATGCCTTTTTTCCTAAAATATCCGTGCCTTTACATTAATATGCTTCTTCTAAAAGTTCTTCTAGTTCTTCTTTGGAAAATAAGTACTTTTCATTGCAGAAATGACATTGAGCTTCCGCTTTCCCATCTTCAGTAATCATATCTTGAATTTCATCTTTTCCTAAACTAATAATAGCTGCCCCAAAACGTTCTTTTGAGCAATTGCATTTAAATTGTACTGGCATTGTTTCAACAATTTTTACATTGTCTTTTCCTAATATATTCTCTAAAATCTCTTCTGGATTCAATCCTTTTTGAATTAACTTTGAAATTGGTTCCGTTGATTGAAGTCTTTTTTCAATTTCATCAATAACTTTATTGTCTGTTCCAGGTAATAATTGAATAATAAAGCCACCAGATGCAAGGATTGAATTATCAGGATTTACAAGTACCCCAACACCTACAGAAGATGGAGTTTGTTCGGATGTAGCAAAATAATAAGTAAAATCTTCACCGAGCTCACCGGATACGATAGGAACTTGCCCTGAAAAATGTTCTCTTAGTCCTAAATCTTTAACAACTGTTAATGTCCCCTCGGTGCCTACAGCTCTTCGCACATCCAATTTACCTTTTTCATTTAAATCAAAGTGAACTTGGGGGTTTGTAACATATCCACGTACTTCCCCTTTAGAATTACTATCAACAAGAATTGGGCCGACTGGACCGTTGCCTTCTATTTTGATAGTCAGTTTTTCTTCTCCTTTTAACATTGCTCCCATCATAACTCCTGCTGTCATGGAGCGCCCTAACGCAGCGGAAGCAGTAGGCCATGTATAATGTCTTTGAACAGCCTCTCCAACCGTTTCTGTACTTGTTACTGCATAAGCACGAACTTGGTTATTATATGCTAAAGCTTTTACTAAATAATCACCCATTATAACCTTCCCTTCAATCATTCATATTTCTTTTATAAATTAGTCTTAAGCCTTTTAACGTTAAAAATGAATCAACAATGTCAATAGCCTTAGATTCACTAGCAATTAAATTTGCATGTCCACCGGTCGCTACGACGATCGGCTCCTTTTTACTGTTTGCTTTCATACGGTTAACAATACCCTCAACTTGACCGACATAGCCATACACAAGACCAGCCTGCATCGCAGCAACTGTATTTTTGCCAATTATTTCATCAGTTTTTGCAATTTCTATTCTCGGTAGTTTCGCGGCTCTTGAATATAAAGCTTCAACTGATATTCCGATACCGGGAGAAATAGCACCTCCCATATATTGACTATGCTCATTTATATAACAGAAGGTTGTTGCTGTACCAAAGTCAACAATAATAAGCGGGCTGCCATATTCATTAATTCCTGCTACAGCATTAACGATTCGATCTGCTCCAACCTCTCGAGGATTTTCATACTTTATATCTAAGCCTGTCTTAATTCCGGGTCCAACTACGAGAGGTTTCACATGAAAATACTTATTACACATTCTCTCTAATGTATACATAATCGGTGGAACAACGGTCGAAATAATGATTCCATTTATATCTTTAAATTCTATTCCTACGTGTTGGAATAAAGATCGTATCACCATTGCATATTCGTCTTCTGTTTTATGACGATTCGTTTCAACTCTCCAATGATACTTTAGTTCATCTTTATCATATACACCTAATACAATATTTGTATTTCCAACGTCTAATACGAATAACATATTTTCACCACTTTAACTATTCTAATTTAACATGCCAACATCATACCATAATTTTGCTTACTAACGTAAAAAAAGGACATCGCTATTATATAATAACAATGTCCTTTTAAGAAATATTTTATTCTTTCGGTTCCCCTTTATCGTCTTGGTTAGGAACTCTAGTAGGTCCAAATTTTTCAGGTCGATCTTCATCTTTCAACTCATCTGATTTAGTGAAATCTTCCTGTTTCTTTTGGATATTGACCTTTAATGGATCAGTTGAATCATCTTTATCGAATTTCAACTGTTCGGTTGCAGAAGTCTTTCTGTCCGGCAATGTACCGTGATCATAAATATGCTTGATTTGTTCAGCATCTAATGTCTCAACTTCTAACAAAGTTTCTGCAATGATTGTGAATTTTTCACGATTTTCAAGGATGATCTTTCTAGCACGTTCATAACATTCTTTAATAATATCTTGAATCTCAGTATCAATTTCATAAGCAATCTTATCAGAATAGTTTTGCTCATTATTAAAGTCACGACCTAAGAATACTTGACCACCTTGTGATTGACCAAATTGAAGGGGTCCGAGCTTGTCACTCATTCCATATTCAGTCACCATTTTTCTCGCAATATTAGTAGCACGTTGGAAATCGTTTGAAGCCCCAGTGGAAACTTCCCCAAAGGTAACTTCCTCTGCAACGCGTCCACCTAATAGTCCAGTAATTTTGTCAAGAAGTTCAGGCTTTGTCATTAGATAACGATCTTCCTTCGGCAACATAACCGCATACCCTCCGGCTTGACCCCGTGGAACGATCGTTACTTTATGAACCATTTCCGCTTCATCTAATACAAGCCCTATAATCGTGTGTCCACTCTCATGATAAGCAACAATTTTTCTTTCTTTTTTAGAAACAACACGGCTTCTCTTCGATACACCCGCAATTATTCTATCTGTTGCTTCATCCACATCTGACATATCGATTTTTTTCTTGTTTTGCCTAGCTGCAACAAGCGCCGCTTCGTTTAACAGGTTTTCTAAATCTGCCCCAGAAAAACCTGGTGTTCTTTGAGAAATGGCTTTTAAATCAACGTCTCCATCCAACGGCTTATTTCTTGCGTGAACACGCAGAACAGCTTCACGACCATTTACATCTGGACGATCTACAGTAATTTGACGGTCGAAACGTCCCGGACGTAATAACGCGGGGTCTAAAATATCAGGTCTATTGGTTGCTGCAACAATAATAATTCCTTCATTTGCGCCAAAGCCATCCATTTCAACAAGTAATTGGTTTAATGTTTGCTCACGTTCATCGTGACCACCACCAAGACCCGCACCACGTTGACGACCTACCGCATCAATTTCATCGATAAATATAATACATGGAGCGTTTTTCTTCGCATTTTCAAATAAATCACGAACACGAGATGCACCCACACCAACAAACATTTCTACAAAGTCAGAACCACTAATTGAGAAAAATGGAACTCCGGCCTCACCAGCAACTGCACGTGCTAATAAAGTCTTACCAGTTCCAGGAGGTCCAACAAGCAAAACACCTTTCGGAATCCTTGCCCCTAGCTCAGCAAACTTACGTGGGTCTTTTAAAAACTCTACTATTTCAACTAGCTCTTGCTTCTCTTCGTCCGCACCGGCAACATCACGGAAACGAACCTTTTTCTTTTCATCATTATAAAGCTTTGCTTTACTTTTCCCAAAGTTCATTACACGGCCACCGCCGCCTTGGGCTTGATTTAATAAGAAGAAGAAGAGGATGAAAATAATAACAAACGGAATAATTGATGTGAAGAATGAAACCCAACCATTTGTTTCTTTGGCAGGTAAATTATTCATTTCCGCACCACTTGTATCGACTGCTTTTTCAATCCGTTCAAGGGCGGACGGGCTATTCAATACATAAGTAACGAATTTTGTTTTCTCTGCATCCTTTAGTTCACCTCGAACTTCATACACACCTCTTTCAGGCTGTGATGAAAATTCTTTTACATCCCCTTTTTCTAAATGGGAAATAAATTGATCATATGTTATATCTTTTGTCGACTCATTGTTATTGTTAAAATAGCTTACAATTCCAATAAGGACGAGAAATAATAATACATAAAAGATGGTATTTCTAAAGATTCTACTCATTCCTTACCTCCTCCCACGGTCAAAAAACTATATTCAATAGTATCATAGAAATTCTCAAGATTACAACAATTTACCTTTCCAGTTATATAAACAGCTATTTCTTTTTTTGAATTCACTTCTTTATATTTCCTTCCTTATTTTGGACCTATTCATCTTTGTTATACACAGATGGCTTAAGTACACCGATATAAGGTAAATTACGATATCTTTCAGCATAATCTAGTCCATAGCCAACGACAAAGGCATCAGGAACTTCGAAGCCGACGTAATCCGCTTCAATATTTGCTTTTCTGCCTGATGGTTTATCTAATAAAGTAACAATTTTGATGGACTTTGCCTTACGATAACGGAATAACTCAACTAAATAGCTTAATGTAAGCCCACTATCAATGATATCTTCGATGATTAAAATATCTCTACCTTCAACAGAAGTATCTAAATCCTTCAAAATTTTCACTTCTCCTGAAGATACCATCGATTTTCCATAGCTAGATACATCCATGAAATCCATTTCTAAATATGTATCCACTTGTTTTAATAAATCTGACATAAACAATGTTGCACCTTTTAAAACACCAATCGCCAAAGGGAAACGATCCTTATATTCAATTGTTAGTTCTTCGGCTAATTCCTTTGTTTTCTTTTGGATTTCTTCTTCACTAATTAATATCTTTTCAATATCCTGTTTCATTTGAAATGCTTGCCCCCTAGGAGTTGTTTGCTTTGAGTATTGTAAGATGTAACAAGATTGCTCCGGATTTGGCAAAAAACAAAAGCTGGATTTTTTTAAATTTGGTATCCATAAAATTTTGCCTTTATTATCAGTGACAATCGGCCAATCTTCCCTTTTGTCTTTCGGGATTTTTTCATCAATAAATATATCCTTCACTTTTTTTGTTCCATTTAGTCCTTTTACCCTCATTCGATCGCCAATTCTTTTGTTTCTAATAATTAACGGGAGTTGAGCTTCATCTAACTGTAGATATATTTCATCATCTTGAAGTTCATATACCTTTCCTTCAGTTAATTTCATAAAATATCCATTAGGTAGATTTTTCTCATTATCTTTAAATAATTTTAATTCATATGTATGAGTTGGCCACTCCTGTTTAAAAGAGAATATACATTTTTGATATGACCTTCTTACTTTTAAACCTAATGGAAGATCCAGTTGACCTGATGGTTTTTGATCTGCCAATAAGTCTCGAATAGCGTCAGTATGATGGGTAGTCGTATTAGAAAGATTTTCTTTGTAAAGATAGTTTAATATTAGTTGAATCCCTCTTCTTTGTAAAGGCAAAGGCATTGCATTGAACAAGGGAATTTCTATCGTAATTTCATTTTCATTTTTATTCCATAGCTTATTCATTTTTAACAGCGTTAATTCCTGTAAATAATCCTCATCTTCTGTTATTTCCTCACTAAAACGCTGAAAATGTTCATGGACGTGTTGGTTTTCTCTTTTTAAAAACGGCAAAATATTCAATCGATAACGATTTCTCGTATAATCTTGATCTTGATTGCTTGGATCCCTTCGCGGCTGTAATCCATAAAAATGACAATATTCTTCAATCTCCTGCTTAGTTAAACAAAGGAGGGGTCTTACAATTTGTCCATTAGCAAAAGGGCGCGTAAGTGGAATACCCGCTCTTCCCTTTCCGGTACTTCCACGTGTTAATCTCATTAATATCGTTTCAATCTGATCATCTCCATGGTGACCTAATAACAGTTTGTGATGATGATGTCTCTTCATTATATCCGCAAAAAATTGATAACGATATATTCGAGCTGTTTCTTCAAATCCTTTTTGTTCATGTACCATTTTTTCCTGAATATTTATCCGAACCGTTTCACATGGAATATCCCATTGCTTACAAAGACTTTGAACAAACTTAAGGTCATTATATGATTCATTCCCCCTTAACATGTGGTCAACATGTGCTGCCATAATTGAAAGATGATATTTCGTTTTTTTGTGATGTAGGTAATGAAGCAAGGCAATAGAATCCGGTCCACCCGATACCCCAACTAGAAGAGAATCGCCATATTTTAACAGATTATTCCTTTTAACAAAATCAGCTAATTTCTTTTCAAACACAAGCATTAAACTCGTTCCTTTTCATAATGAATAGTAACTTTCCAATCTTTTTACTTGGATAATTCTATACTTTTCATTGTACCAATAAAAAAATTCCATAATCGATTAATTTGCGAAAAAATTTTTTAATCATACTCACTACAATAACTGGCCATAAATATATAAAAAATAGAGGAAAGAGACGATCAACACTATACAAACTGTTTCAAATACACGAGTGGTCTTTTTTTGTTTTCGTTTTCCCTGCCTTGTTCGATTAATGGGTTTCCTTGCAGCTTTCGTTTTGCTTTTTTGAACGGTCTTTCGTTTATGTATGCCATCAGAATCATTTGACAGTGCTCTTAATAGATCTTTTCGCATTTCTTGTGCTGTACCGTATTCACCCTTCAATGCTTTTATTAGAATATTGCGATATTTATTCAATTCCGAATTCATTTGAACAATCTTTATTAATTGATCTAAGCCATCACCTTTTTTAGTGAATCTTGAAGGAAAGGATAAGTTAATAATTATCATAGCCACTGCAAATAAATCATAAGATGGTTCTGCTTTCCTTGTTCCAGCTCCCCAATATCCTCGATCAAAAAACTCTGTGAATTCTTTTATTGCCCTTCCTTGCATAGTTGTTCCTCCAACATCAATGCAACGAATTTTGGTAGGGGAATCTGTAATAATAAGATTTTCCGGCTTTAAGTCTCCAAACACCCATCCTTCTTGGTGGAGACGATGGAGATCATTTAATAATTGAAGAATTAATACACCGGTCCATGAATGACCCTTTGTTTGAATGAAAGTTAACAAATTGGGACCTTGTATATATTCCATAACATAGAAAGGAATTTTCTTTGTCTTCATTTCCCAGTCATCAATATCTAATAAAGAAGGCCCGAGGGTTGACCCTTGGACCTTCTTAAATGCTTTTAGAACATTAACCTCAGAAGTAACCGACATTGAGTTATCACTCATTTTTAATGCGACAAAACTGTTTTGACTTTTAGCCAAATAAACAATTCCGTTGGCACCCGATCCAAGCTCCCTAACGATCGTGTAACGATTATGATGCCACTTTCCATAGACAATCGTTCCTGAAGGAAAACTATATTGATTCTTCAAAGTATTGTTCATCATCATTTGAAAGCAATCCCCTTAAAGATCGTTTTTTGTTAAAATGAGCCAAAGCTTCTTTCATTGCTGGTCCTGTTGGTGTTATTCCTCCGACAGTTAGCTTGGAAAAAACCCCTGTTAAAGATTCCAATTTAGGCGTCCAGTCCAACAATTTTTCGACATCTTTCTTTTTCCCGGGAAATACAAAGACAGAAAATTGATTATTTCCCATTCTTGCATTTAGGCTTAATGATAAATCTAATAAGGCTTCTTTGACGGTCTGTAGTTTATGCTTCATACTTGCACTCGTATCGACAAGAACTAGCAATTCCAAATCAACCGTCTCACCTAATTCATCGACTACTTCCATCACTTCTCCTCTTTGATCAGGAGGAAGTTCGTCAATCATTACAGATTTTCCTAAGATATGTTTTAATTCTTTGTTTACTACACCTTGTAATGTTTGGGTCATCGCTTTTCTAGTTACCATTTGTACCGTTTGGGATAAAGTTTGCGAATAAACAATTTGACTCACACCACCACCCGACATTGCAATATTTTCAATTTCATTCATGCCCTTTTCATCAATTACATCGTTTTCTACTACACCAATTACATTAACGGAAATACCTTGTTCATTTGCAAGTGCTGCCATTGCTACTGGGTCTTCACCTTGATTGGAACAACCATCAGTAATTAATAAAATTTGTTTTAACGTACCTGTTTTCAAAATTTTCCCCTCCTAAATCAATCGCTAAACTAATTTTCGTATTCCTACAACCATTTTCGACGATTAGGAAAGATTTTATACTTTAGGAATTTTCTATTCTATTAACA
The DNA here is from genome assembly GCF_038009395.1 of Heyndrickxia sp. FSL W8-0423. NCBI lineage: Bacteria > Bacillati > Bacillota > Bacilli > Caryophanales > Bacillaceae > Heyndrickxia > Heyndrickxia sp. FSL W8-0423. The sequence continues at coordinate 853,762 of NZ_JBBPBE010000001.1, forward strand.
CCTGCTAGTTTAGGAAATCATTGTTTTAAGTTTTCCGGTTGGTATCGATGCCCATTTAGGTGTATTATGTTCCACTTTGGAAACTACAATTGTCATATCATCCTCTATCAACCCTGAGCGTGTACGAATTACCTCCTCCATTATTAAGTCCGCTATTTCTTGAGGGTCTTTCGTTTCAATTTCCCGGATCTTCCTTCTCATCCACAAATCATAATTTTCTACATGTTTTGGCCCTTCAAAAATTCCATCACTCATCATGATTAAAAGATCTCCGGCTTTAAGCTGCTCCGATACTACATCTACGTCGAATTCTTGAATAATTCCCATTGGTAAATTACTTGATTCTACTTTTATTACTTTATCCCCCCGTTTAATAAAGCTTGGCGTAGAGCCTATTTTTAAAAACCTTACACTAGCATTTTGTAGATCAATCATCGCTAGATCAAGTGTTGAAAAAATCTCATCCGTCGTTCGTAAAGCCAAAATTGAATTAACAGATTTAATTGCTACCTTTTCTTCAATGCCGGATTGTAAAATAGTTTGTAAAAGCCGCAATGTTTCATTGCTTTCATGATGGGCACGTTCCCCATTTCCCATTCCATCACTTATCGCAACGGCATATTTACGCGTGCCTAAATCGATCGTAGAGTAACTATCACCTGAAACGAATCCTCCGCCTTTAGCTGCATGTGCAACACCTGTTTCGACGACAAACGCTTGAGCCGAGCGAAACGTTACATAACAGAAACCATCTGGATAAGATGCACATTCTTCCTTCTGTACAACAATGGTTTCCCCTAGAATATCAGAAAGCAAAGGAGCAATTATTTTTTCACATTCACCATGACCGTTACAATACGGAATCGTCATATCAATATCTACATTCCCCACATTTAAACTATAAATTTCTACGTGTTCAATATCGATCCCAAAATCCTGAAGGGCATCCAATATCATTTCCTCTTGTTTATGATGATTTTCACGTTCTCGTTGAATTTCTTTTGCAAAATCGCCCATTACTTCAGAAACCCCGAGCAACTGTTCAGCTACAAGTTTTCTACTTTCTTTAACTTGCAGTTTTAACTTTTGATTTGCTTGATAGAACGTTAATTCTTGTAAGATCGCATCCTCTACTTTTTTTGCCTTTGTACAATGTTTATCGAATTCACGATGCACCCTATGTGGTATTACCCCATCCCCATTTTCTGTTTCATGAATCACCTTTTTCATTAAATCATATGTCTTATTAAAGTTTTTTGCCCAGCACTGCTCCTTTTTAAAGCAGGTTTGACATGTTTTTTCTGTAACATTGCTTAAGAAATAATCGATTTCACGTTCTTCCCCATCATGGTCTCTCCATTGGTCATATTGTGAAAAACTTTTTGATAGTGCCTGAAAAACAGACGAGAACTGTTCCACTCGATTGGCTGTAATATCTCTTATTTTTCTTATATATTGTTGTTGTTCTTGTGTATGTTCATTTGTTCCAGGGATATGTTTAGCAAGTTTAGCTGTCAAACTTTGAGGCGTTAAAAACAAAAGGAATATTGCTACAGCTGATTCATAGATGTTAACGATTAATGGAGTTTTTGCTTCCCCATACATTCCGATAAGCAATGTTGCAATAAGCAGGCCAATTGCCGTCCCTATCTTCCTCCCTTCTTTTAACAGACCGCCTAATAAACCAGAAAAGGCCAGTAAACTCATTTGATAAAAGCTAGAAACATTCGCTAAGCTAAAAATAAGTCCCGTCACTACCCCAACTGTTGAACCAACTGTTGCTCCCGCTACAAAGGCAAAAAGAAGTACTAAATATCTTGATAAAATATGCTCAATGGACAAATCATACATCGTCCAACCAATCGTACCTGTTAACACAGAGGCTAATAAAATAATTAAACTAACCACTTCTTCTGTTTTTAATGTTTTTTTTCTTTTTCTTAGTGATAATAATGGAATACTCTGCATAAAAATAAGAGTAAGTATAAATGATAGACTAGCTTCAACAGCCGCCATCATACTATCATACATGGTAAAATTTTGATGCTGGATGATATAGAAATGGCAACATTTTGAAATAAACGAAATGCTTAATACGTAGTACGGAATGGCTCTGATCTCATCCTTATGAAATTTGCTAAATGTTTTATATGTAACAAGAAAAAATATTCCCGACAGTAATGTGTAAAAGGAGTTTCCCATTGAAACCGTTAAAGCACCAACTGCTAGTCCAATTAAAACAATCGGAGCTTTTTTTCGTCTCATCATATAAACGGATGCAAAAAACGGTAATGAAAAAGGTGTTAAGTGAGATAGTATCATTGCCCGTCCAAGTAAAAATCCTATTAATAATAAAACGATTCCCTTCTGTAAAAATAAAAGATTTAATTTTAATTGAAAACGTCTTAATCCTTCTGAAAACTCGACTTTTGTTTCATGCAAATCAACATTGTGCCCAGGTTCAAAAAAGCTTTGATTCACCTTCGCCATTTTTACACACTCCCTATTCGTATTCGTTGCTTTCCATTATAAAATGGACAAGCATCAAACTTTGTCAAAATAGAGGAGCAAATTGTAAGAAAAGTTCGACTCCTTTCAGCGAAAACTTTAATAACTATACAAGTTTTGAACCTTTATAGATTATTTCTATTTGGTAAAGATACGTAGAAGTCCTTTATAATGTGATCTTCTACGTATCTTTCATTTTTTGTAAAAAAGTAAAAACCTCAAAAAATGGCGCATTAAGTTGAAAATCTATAGAAACCGACAAAAGGAACAAAAATATATTGACATATTTAAATTCCCTATGTATCATAGACATTGTGCTTTTTAAAGAGATCTATTAATATGGCGGTGTAGCTCAGCTGGCTAGAGCGTACGGTTCATACCCGTAAGGTCGGGGGTTCGATCCCCTCCGCCGCTACTAAGAAAGGCGAAAAGCGCCTTGGTCAGACAGCAATGATTTGGCCCGTTGGTCAAGCGGTTAAGACACCGCCCTTTCACGGCGGTAACACGGGTTCGAATCCCGTACGGGTCATCTAAGAAAAAGAACCGGCAAATTTGCCGGTTCTTTTAATTCATTTTTAAATAGGAAAATAGAAAAGGCAGAACTGTCCAATACAGTCCTGCCTTTTTTCACGTTCAACCTGCTATATAGGAATAGACAGCAAGTTAGCCTCGTCTAGCACCACGGCCACCACGTTTTGATTCAGTATTTCTCTTTAATGATGATAATCGATCTTCACTATCCTTTAAGAAGCGCGCCATTTTTTGCTCAAAATTTTCCTTTGTACGGAAGTTATTATTGGGCTTATTTTGGCGAGGTCTGTGTGTTTGGCTTTGTGTCTGTTCTTTCGCTTTTCGTATAGAAAGACCAATTTTACCATCCTTCTCATTGATCACTTTTACCAGTACTTCATCGCCGACTTTTAAATGCTCGTTAATGTCTTTAACATAATTATCAGCGACTTCACTAATATGAACAAGTCCAGTTGAGCCTTCTGGTAATTCTACAAACGCTCCAAAATTTGTGATGCCTGTTACCTTTCCTTGTAACTTGCTGCCTACTTCGATTGACATAAAAAATGTTTTCCTCCTTAATAAGATAAAAAATAAACCTTACTATATATTATAGCCAACGACAAAAAAGGGTGTCAATATAACTCATCTTCTTCTTCTTTTTCTTTTGGCTCCGGAATATTAAAAATGATTTCCCCATCTTGTGAAAGAAAATATTCGCTTCTTGCAAGCTTTGCTATATATTCATCATCGTTCAATTTTACTACTTCATCCTTTAATAGCGACTTTTTCTTATCCAATTTTGCTATAGTCTTTTCCAACTTTACCTTTTCTTGTTTCTTTTCCTTAAGAAGATCATTCCTAGAAATAAGAGTGGAAATTAAGATATAAGAAAAGGCAACAGTTATTATTAATAATAACGATAAACGACGAAAAAGCAGTACTTTTTTCCTTGCTAATGCTCTTTCTTTTATTTCTTGTTGTTTTGTATACGTATTTTCCATAGTCATAATTTTTTGCCTAGATTTGCTACCCATTTCTACCCCTCCTTTTCTAGTAATGAGCACATACTTATTAAAGATAAGCCAGTTTATTTATTTCTGTTAACACCAAAAATGAATTTAAAACCATTTACTAATTTATTCGTTCCTTTTTTTGCAGTTCCTTCAATTCCTTTATAAAATTTTTCGATATATTTTTTAACAGATGTCGGGAATACTCGCCAAAAAGTTTTGCAAATCCAAATAATTGGTTTAAATAGAATCTTTACCATTAATAATATCATCTTAAGAATAAATTGTACAAGGGAATATGAACCTTTTCCTATTCCGACTAAAATCGTAATAAATAAAATAATCATCCATTTTAAGGGATTGTATATTATGGTTGTAAATAAGTCTTTAAGAAATGAAACGATTGCTATTGTAATATTAATAATTGTTTCCAATAGCTTAAGATAGGTTGTTTTCATTAACGCTTGATAAGCAGCAAAACCACAGACTAGTGCAACAAAAATGTAAAAACGGATTTCCCCAAAGTTCACCAAAAACAAAATATAAAATATCAGTAAGCCTTGCAATAACCAAAACATGACATCATGAATAAAAACAATCCAACGCTTCCTCACACTTCGCTTTAAAAATCGATTATACGTGTCAAGGGTGGCACCAAAAAAGCTTCCCATGGAGATCATGGCAAGCATGGTATAAAATTGAGTAGCCAAGCTCATCGAAATATTTTGCTAAAGAATCCTTTAGCTTTCTCTCCATGATGATCATCTAAATAGACTAAATCGAAAACCTTTCCTTTAATGGATACGACCCCTTTATCAACATCCAGGTTTTTCATTTGCAGATTTTGACCACGAATCGATAAAAAGCCCATAACTGTTTCGAGTAAAAATTCCTCATTATCAAAACTTTCCACTTGTTTAACGCCAGTAATATCTAAGAGTTTCCTCCCTCTCATCATCACGTCATGTTCTTGGGTTGTTGTCGATTTACTATTTGGTGAACTATCATAATATTGATTCAAAAAACTCCCCCACTTTCATTACGCAGTTCTAAATTAATTGAACAAGCTTTGTATTATATGTATGACAAGCTTTTAAAAAAAAGAACTTTCCTCTTTTTAAAAACTTATACAGGGGGATACTAAAAAATAAAGGTTAACCAAAAAGTACCATATAAAAATACTTTTTGGTTAACCTACTATTGTTCTACATTTATTCGTTCTTCCTTAAGGATAGAATACATATTTGCCGCATCCTCTTTACGTGTAGATTCCTGGAGATTTGTAATTTTTACCGTAACAAGCTTTTGCCCAAAACGAACCTGTAATTCATCTCCCACCTTTACATTCGAACTTGCCTTTGCAGTTATACCATTTATTGTGATTCTCCCCTGATCTGCTACCTCTTTTGCTAATGTTCTTCTCTTAATTAACCTCGATACCTTTAAAAACTTATCTAAACGCATTGTTGACATGTATATCACCCCATTTAAAATCTTAACGTCGCTCTTTTATAATCCTTTGACTTTCGCTTCATTCCAAATGCGGTCTAATTCATCTAATGTGAATGCTTGAAAAGGTTTTCCGCTATTCTTTACATAATTTTCAATATAGGAAAACCGTCTAATAAACTTTTGATTAGCCATTTCAAGTGCTTCTTCCGGATGAATAGATAAAAGACGAGCCGCATTAACGATTGCAAATAAAAGATCACCCAACTCCTCAAGCTGATTCTCTTTATGTTCATTCGTCATTTCTATTTCAAATTCCTTTATTTCCTCATGAACTTTTTCCCATGCATCCTTTGCATGATCCCAATCAAAACCTAATTTAGTTGCATATTTTTGTAAATTAAACGCTCGCATAATTGCCGGTAGTCCTTTTCCCGCCTGATTGACGATAGACGTCTCCCGCTCACCTTTGCCTTTTTCCTCCGCCTTTATTTCATTCCAATTTTTCACAACCTCTTCAGCATTTGAAACATTCCGATCACCAAACACATGGGGATGTCTTCGAATCATCTTTTCAGAAATACTTTCAATTACATCGTCAATAGAAAACATTCCTTCATCCTCACCAATTTGTGAATGGAGCATGACCTGTAGAAGAACATCCCCAAGCTCTTCTATCATATGATCAATATCATCTTCATCAATCGCTTCAAGTAATTCATACGATTCTTCAATTAAATATTTTTTCAATGATTGATGGGTCTGCTTTTTATCCCAAGGACATCCATTTGGCCCTCTTAATTCAGAAATAATCTCTCTTAACGCGGTAAATTCCTTAAGCAATATTTCTTTCATCGGAGGGATGTAAAGACTTGTTAAATTATTCAAGGAAATTTGTCGATCTAATTCAAAAAGAGGCACCTTTTGTATTAATTCTTTATCACTGCCGGCTGCTGTTACAATGATTACCTCGTAGTCATCCGGATATTTTTCCATTAAAGTAAGTTTCACATCTGAAGCAACATACGCATCATATACTTGACCAATGATAAGGTGTTGCGTCGTGCGAATATCGTGTAAATGTAAATCTGTCCCATCTAAAAGCTGAAAGCCTTCAATTGGATCGGCTTTAACAGCGGAAAATAGCGCGTCGATAAAGCTTTGCCCTCCACCAATCGTAATCGCTATATTTTGCTTCGGTCCTTCTTCTATCAATAGTTGGACGGTTTTTTCAGCAACTAGCGGATGACCCGGAACACCATAAATGATATTTTCACTTTTTGCAGCAACCAAAAGAAGTTGAGTTATCTCTTGGTACACATCTTCAAATTGATCATGTCTTTCATATACATAATCAAAACTTGTATAAGTCAAACCTTCCCCTTCAAGTTCGCGAATGACGGGATGTTCCTTTGTTCGTAGATAAATTTTATTATCACCCTTTAATAATCGGTACACACCAAGAGGGAGCTGTTCCATGTTTCCAGCACCTAATCCTATAATTGTGATCTGTTTGGCCATACTAATCCTCCATCTTCGTTTTACTTCGTATGTATAAAATGTTTCCCAAATGGGATGCTCTCTAATTCTTTTTCATTTAATAGTTTTAAAATCTTTACCATGAATATATAAACGATTCCTCCAACCATCACACCGCCCAAAGCATTAATCGTACTCCATAATCTACTAGTCAGGTTAAAATAGATAAAAACGGCCGTCCAAAAACGCAAAATAAATGCCATAAATAACGCACTTACAATAACTTTTGCGTAAAAAGAATAAGCTAATAATTGTATACCCATCTTTTTTAGCTTATATATACACAATACTAAGATTACTATTAAGGCAATAACTGTTGATAAACTGGCCCCTATTGTCCCATATTTAGGAATGAATAAATAGTTTCCAAAATACTTCACAGCCACTCCGATAAGCACATATATCGCCGAATCCTTAATTAATCCTATTCCTTGTAATATACCGGACATCGTTAAAATCATTGAGCTGAAGAGTATTGAAATTGAAAAAACTTGAAGAACTTTCGTACCATCGTTAGTAGAAAACAACATGATGTTTGTTGGTTCCATGATACAAATGATGCCTACTGTTGCTCCTAATCCGACAATTACACTAATTTTTATAGCCAATCCAATTTTATCAAAAAAGTCAGCTTCCCCTATTGATGTTCTACTTGAGGTCAATGCCGGTACAAGTGTTAAGGAAAAAGATGTCGCAACGACTGTACCTAATTGAATTAACGGCTGCCCTCTGTCATATATCCCCTTTAGTCCCTTCGCTTGGTCAATTTCCATACCCGATTTAACTAATAAAGAATAAATATTTAGTGAATCAACAAACTGGAACAAAATAAGAAGTGCCCCACTAATACATATAGCCAGCCCTTGTATCAACAACCTTTTGGCTACGAATGTAAATCCGCTTGTACGAAACTGCACATTACTTCCTTTATGTCGAAAGTAAAAAATGAATAACGTTATCAACGCTGCTGAACTGCCAATAATAGAACTTAATACTGTGCCGCTTCCAACTTTATAAAGGGAAGAACCATTCTTCACTAAAATAGACGCTAGTAAAAGGATAAAGATTACCCGAATGAACTGCTCTTGCACTTGTGAAATTGCAGTCGGCATCATGTTCCCTTTCCCTTGGAAATAACCGCGAATCGTAGAGATAAATGGCACAAGCAAAAATGAAAAGGATACGATTTTTATCAATGATGTTAATTGCTTATCTCCCATCCAACCTGCTATAAAATCGGAGCCAAAGAAGACGAACAAAAAAGTAAAAAGTCCAAATATACCAATTAGCAGGAAAGATATATAAACGATCTGACGACTATCCATTTCCTTAGTGGCTTCAGCTTCAGCAACTAATTTTGATATGATAACAGGAAAACCATATGTGGTTAATGCAATCGCTAGACCATAAATTGGATACACCTGTTGATAAATATAAAATCCAATATCACCAACTATATTTTGAAAGGGAACACGATAAACGGCACTTAATATTTTTGTAATAGTTGCCGCAATTGTTAAAATAAATGCTCCCTTAAGTAATAATCTTGAGTTATCAAAAGGCAATTTTTTCAACCTACCTCATTTATTCAAATCCTATGTATTATAGCATAACAGAAAAAAAAGAAGCAGGAATGACTGCTTCTTTAAAAAAGGATCGGGATCGTAGTACATACCTTTTGTATGTAACGTTCGTTTTTTAATGTTCCATTTGTCTAGCTAAAAACCCAGAAGCAGTTTCTGCTGCCTTTTGTTCCACTTCACCTAGAGTTCGGTCTTTAGAGAATAGGATAACTGCTCCAATCGGATCCCCATTTGCAATAATTGGTGAAACAGTATAAGAGGCCAACTCCTCTTCTACTCCTTCCACAAGGGCCGCTTGTCCCTTTTGCGTTACTAGGAGTGGATTTCGATCATCCATTACTTTTTCCACTTTTTCACCGATGTTTTTATTCAAATAATCCTTTTTGGATCCACCTGCAACAGAGATAACCGCATCCCGATCACAGATTAACACCTGGCAGGATAAACTGTCATATAAGGCCTCTGCATATTCTTTCGCAAAATCACTTAATTCACTAATTGGTGAATACTTTTTAAGAATCACTTCTCCATCGCGATCCACAAAAATTTCTAATGGATCTCCTTCACGAATTCGGAGAGTTCTACGGATTTCCTTTGGAATAACCACTCTTCCTAAATCATCAATTCGACGAACAATACCAGTTGCTTTCACCTTATGTTGCCTCACTTTCATCAGATGATTTTTTACATTATTTTATTACTATGGATTTAATTGAATCTTTTCCCTTTGTTGACATTAGTATCTTACATCTAAAAAGTTCTATACATATGACTTATATTTTCTGCTTCTTTTTGAAAAAAATAAATCCTTAATCTTCTTTTCCCTATTTTTTAGATAAAAAACATTAATATGAAAAAGAGCATATCATTAGCTGACATGCTCCTCTTCTTTTACTGCATCTTTTATCTCTTTTATAATTTGGTATGCGAGAGAAACCCATTTCTCTTGCTCTTGACCCTTTATGGCTAAAGTTATTTTTAGTTTATTACCATCCATTCCAAAACCTACAGATCGTCCATATTTATTTAAAGCCTCAACTAGTTTCGGACCATCCACATTTTTTGTTCCCTGTTCTGACATAAGAATGGTGATTTGTTGTTTCACTTGTTTGATTGACTCCAGCATTGCACTTGATCCATAAACCTTTATTTCAGCTACCATAAACAAAAGTGCAACCTGTAATGGATAATCACCAAATCTATCAATCATCTCTTCCTTTAACTCTTCAACTTCTTCTAGAGTAGTGATTCCTCTAAACCTTTTATACATCTCAATTTTTTGATGACCATCGGCAATATACGTATCCGGTATATAGGCATCTATTTCTAATTCCACTTCAAATGAAGGTTTGGTCGTTTGTCCTTGCCCTTTCCGTTCCTCAATTGCCTCTTTTAACATTTGAGAATAAAGATCAAATCCTACGGAATCAATAAATCCATGTTGCTGGGCACCAAGAATATTTCCGGCACCACGTATCGATAAATCTCGCATGGCAATTTTAAAACCGGAACCTAGTTCAGTAAATTCTTTAATCGCTTGCAATCTCTTCTCAGATACTTCGGTTAGAACTTTATCTTTTCGATACGTAAAATAAGCATATGCAACCCGATTTGAACGACCAACACGGCCACGTAATTGATACAATTGGGATAAGCCCATCCGATCCGCATCATACACAATTAACGTGTTTACATTAGGGATATCCACACCTGTTTCAATAATTGTTGTCGTTACTAATACATCGTATTCGCCCTCTAAGAAGCTTAATATAACTGACTCCAATTCTCCTTCTGTCATTTGACCATGAGCAAACGTTACCCGTGCATCGGGGACTAATGCCGATATTTCTTCCACTTTTCTTGCAATATCTTCTACTCTATTATATAGAAAATATACTTGTCCGTTTCTGGATAATTCACGTTCGATAGCTTCGCGAACGAAGTGACCATTATACTCCATCACATATGTTTGAACCGGAAAACGGTTTTCCGGTGGTGTTTCAATCACAGATAAATCCCGAACCCCCAGCATAGACATATGAAGCGTTCTTGGTATTGGTGTTGCTGTTAATGTTAATACATCAACATTTGTTTTCAATTGCTTGATTTTTTCCTTATGTGTCACGCCAAAACGTTGTTCTTCGTCAATAATTAATAAACCTAAATCATGGTACTGAACATCCTTTGAAAGAAGTCGATGTGTCCCGACAACAATATCTACCGTACCATTTTTTAACCCTTTTAATGTTTCTGTCTGCTGTTTTTTCGTTCGAAAGCGACTCAATAGGCCAATGTTAATTGGATAGTCTTGAAAACGCTCTTTAATTGTTTCAAAATGTTGCTGTGCTAATATTGTAGTTGGCACTAAAAAAGCTACTTGCTTACCATCCATAATCGCTTTAAATGCGGCGCGAATTGCTACTTCCGTTTTTCCATAACCAACATCACCGCATAATAAACGATCCATTGGCCGTTCCCTCTCCATGTCATGCTTAATTTCTTGCACAGAACGAAGTTGGTCCTCTGTCGGTTGATATGGGAAAGATGTTTCAAATTCTCTTTGTAAATCCCCATCAGGTGAAAAAGCGTACCCTTTTGCGGCTTCCCTTTCTGCGTAGAGCTTAATTAAATCATCCGCGATATCCTGTACAGATGATTGAACTTTTTTCTTCACACGCTTCCAGTCACTACCACCTAATTTATAAATCTTTGGTTCTTTTCCTTCAGAACCTACATATTTTTGAACCAATTCTATTTGTTCAACAGGTACATAGAGTTTATCATTCCCTTGATATCTTAAATGTAGATAATCTTTATGAATACCGTTAATGACTAACGTTTCTATTCCTAAATATTTTCCTATCCCATGATTCACATGAACAACATAGTCGCCTACTTTGAGCTCTGAATAGCTTTTAATTTTTTCCGCGTTAGACAATCTTTGTCTGTTTTTTGTCTTTTTCTTACTTTTGTTAAAAAGTTCTTCTTCTGTAATGACTGCCAATTTCATCATGGATAGTTCAAAACCAGTATTTAAAGTTCCTTCAATCACTTGTATATGATTTTGCAAAACCTTACCTCTATCTTCGATAACTGCAGCTTCGATTTCATAATCCTCTAAGACACTATGTAACTTATTTACACGGTTTTTATCACTTCCAAGAAAAATAACTGTGTAATGGCCTTTTTTCCAACGGTCAATTTCAGACTTTAATACGTGCATTTGTCCGTGGAAATTTTGCATAGGTCTACAAGTAATATTAAGAATATTTTGTGGGCTCGTGTTAGGAATATGGCGTAAAAATAATGACAAGTAAATACGAGAAAGAGTGGTTTGAACTAATAGTTTTGATAAACTATGTGACACCTCAATATCATGCACAATTTGCCCATCTTCCAGCATTGAAGTAAACCACTCTGCTTCTTCATTCAATAACCGATCATTTATTTCTTGGATCCGACTATATTCATCAAAAACTAATATACCATCACCGGAAGCATAATCTAGTAAACTAGTAGGAGTTTCATAGGCTAATGATGTATATTTAAAAAATTGTTCCGGTTTTTGTTTATTGCGAAGCATTTCGATATCATAGCCAATATTTTGAACTAACAGTTCTTTTGCTGAATCCTTTTTAACCTTTTTTAAAGTATTCGCTAAATTCTTTTCTAACTTATCTGCCACTACTAGTAACTTTTCAGGATCGATTGGCGATTCCGTAGCAGGCCCAATAATAATCTCCTCTACTTTTGTAAGGGATTTTTGATTTTCAAGTGAAAATAAACGAATAGAATCAATTTCAGTATCAAAAAGTTCTATACGAACTGGGTTTGCTTCTGTTAATGGGTAAAGATCAAGTATTCCTCCCCGAAGACTGAATTCTCCCGGAGCGCTCACCATCTCATTTCTTTGATAACCCATAATAATTAAATTGTTTAATATATTTTCTAAATCAATATCCTGCCCAATTTTGAATGACAGTTGATATTTTTTCCAAATTGTTGGGGATGGGAGAATCCTCCGCAATCCTGCCATAGGAACAATGACAATCCCTTTTGCCTTAGAAGTCATAAAGTTTAGGGCTTCAATCCTTTGTCCTTTTAACTCTGGACTGGCAATTCCAATTTCAGCTGCAATCAATTCATTTGCAGGATATAAATAAAGCATATTTTCATCAATAAAGCTTTGCAAATCTTCATATAATTTTTGAGCTTGAAGTAAATTATGAGTAACAATGATTAATTGCTGATCTACTTTTTGATAAATAGACGCAATAAACAATGCCCTTGATGAGCCTGATAGACCGGCAATAAGTTGTTCCTTCAAACCTGCCTCAATACCTGAGATTACTGAGTCCATTTCATCTTGCTGTAAAATAATCTTTTGTAAATCTTTCAAACTAATAGCCCCTCCCTCCAAAATAGAATTTATTTTATCTTTAATAATCCAAACAGAAAAATGCTTTGGAGCTTTTCCCCAAAGCGGTTAATGAATCAAATAATCATATTCATGTAAGTTTGGACTTCTTTCAAATGCCTCTTGGCAGTCCTCACATATGGAATGGATATGAATATTCCCATCTGATTCATATGAAACCATTTCCTGTCTCTCTTCATTTGTTAACATATCAATTCCAATGTGTTTTGAATGAAGTGATTGATGGTCAATACTTCCTATATTTGTACCACAATGACGGCAAAAATAATGAATCGCCATATTGAGGCCCCCTATCAACAGTACTTTTTATTTAGTATTAACCTGTTATTAGGGAGTTATTCACGCCAAGCTTAATTATAATTATTCATTACCTCAAGAAAAGGTTTCTTTAGCCATTCTTCACATGCATCCGCACTTTTTTGGATGGTAGTTTGTACTACCTCCCATTCATCCTTCCTAAACTTCCCTAACACATAATCAGGGACGGACATTCCATTTTCGGGACGATTGATTCCAATTCGAATTCGATTAAAATTCTGTGTTCCTAAATGGGCAATCGTGGATTTAATTCCATTATGTCCACCCGCACTTCCTTTTTGACGTAAGCGTATTTTACCTACCGGTAAATCCATGTCATCAAAAATGACGACAAGATCTTCTATAGAAATATTATAATAGTCCATAAGCGGACGTATGCTTTCACCGGATAAATTCATATATGTAAGTGGCTTTAATAAAATGAATTTTTCCCCATAATTATTTACCAACGCATATAAACCTTTAAACTTTGTCTGATTTAATGGGGTATGGAAACGTTTCGCCAATTCATCAATTACTTCAAAACCAATATTATGCCTTGTTCGGTCATACTGAGGACCGGGGTTTCCTAAACCAACAATTAATTTCATTCATCACACCTCTATTTTACTATATCATATATACATATTATCAATGTTACTTATTAATCCTTATCCTTTTATTATGTATATGAAGAAGATAAAAGTAAAATATTTAAAAAGGCGTAACCCCGCCCGGTTACGCCCGCTATTATTTTTCATTAAGGATAAAAATGTTTACTCATTAGGTTACTCTGTTGTTTCTCTGCCTTCTAAGTTGTCAGGAGTTCCTGGTTCTTGTTCTTCTCCAGTACTAATCTCCTCTTCTTGACGAGGAGCCAAAACTGAAGCAATCGTTAATTCATCTTCTTGTGTAATTTGGTATGGGTAATTACCTTTAATATCCGAAACCGTTATTGTTTCTCCAACTTGAAGATTCGTAACATCTACTTGAATTGCATCAGGCAATTCATCTGGTTTAGCAATTACAGTCAACTCATGAACTGATTGCTGCAGGACTCCTCCATCCCTTACCCCAGCGCTATCTCCAACTAATTCCACCCTAACGTTTGCTTCAATTTCAGCCTTCATATCTACTGCTAAAAAGTCTATATGAATAATATCCTTTTTAATACAATCCTCTTGATAATCGTTTAAAATAACGTTTCTTTTATTCCCGTTAATATTAAGAGAAATAACTCCATTTCTTCCCGCATCACGAATGACTTTTATAAAATCTGCTCCGCTTACATAAATCGGTGTATTTTCGACATTATACCCATAAATAACTGCTGGGATATTTCCCATATCTCGTAGGTTTTTTAATTCAGATCTTTGTTTTTTATTACGTTTAATTGCGTCAAGTACTGCCGCCATTATTAACAACCTCCTTGAATATGTAACCCTCTTACATATCTTTTCCCAAATAAAGAAGGGTCTAAACATAAATTAGGGAATTAGACGATAAGCCTTTGCTCATAAAACAAAAAAAGACCAGCAAAATGCCAGTCTCGCAATTCTTTAACTATTAATCAAATAATGTACTTACAGATAATTCTTCATGTACACGAATAATTGCTTCTCCTAATAATGCAGCGATTGATAGTTCAACAATTTTATCTGATTTCTTTTCTTCTGATAATGCAATTGAATTAGTTACGACTAATTCTTTAATTTTTGAATTATTTATACGTTCAATAGCTGGTCCTGATAGAACAGGGTGAGTACAGCATGCATACACTTCTTTCGCACCATTTTCTACTAATGCATTAGCAGCTAATGTGATCGTACCCGCTGTATCAATAATATCATCAATTAAAATGGCAATTTTCCCTTCAATATTACCGACGATATTCATTACTTCGGCAACATTTGGTCTTGGTCGACGTTTATCAATAATTGCAATTGGTGCCTTTAGACGATCGGCCATTTTACGGGCACGAGTAACTCCGCCATGATCCGGAGAAACAATGACAATATCATCGGTGAACTTTTTCTTTTTAAAGTAATCAGCTAAGATAGGTACACCCATTAAGTGATCATTTGGAATGTCAAAAAATCCTTGAATTTGCGGAGCATGTAAATCTAATGCGATCACTCTTGTTGCCCCTGCAGTTTCAATAAGATTTGCTACGAGTTTAGCCGTAATCGGTTCCCTAGCTCTTGCTTTACGGTCTTGGCGAGCATATCCATAATAAGGCATAACGATATTAATTGTTTTCGCTGATGCACGTTTAAGCGCATCAATCATGATTAGAAGTTCCATCAAGCTTTCATTCACTGGGGCACTAGTTGGTTGCACAACATATACATCGCACCCACGAATACTTTCTTCAATATTAATTTGTATTTCTCCATCACTAAATCGAGTGACAGAGCATTTACCAAGTTCTACTCCAACTACTTTTGCAATCTCTTCTGCTAATTTATGATTTGAATTTAAACTAAAGATTTTCAAGTTAGGATCAAGATACTGGTTAGACATGATGGACCTCCAATTATTGATTGTGTTTTAATTTATTTACATAATTCTCTTTATTCACTTGTCTTGCACGTGCAATGGATAATGCGTCGCCAGGTACATCTTTTGTAATAGTTGATCCCGCTGCAATATAAGCATTTTTTCCAACCGTAACAGGGGCAACTAAGTTGGAATTGCAACCAACAAACACACCATCTTCAATTTTTGTTAAATATTTATTTTTTCCATCGTAGTTTACAGTAATTGAGCCACAGCCAATATTTACATCAGACCCAACTTCTGCATCCCCTATATAACTTAAATGCGATGCTTTACTTCCTTTTCCAAACTTCGCTTTTTTAATTTCAACAAAATTTCCTATTTTAACGTCGTCGGATATATTAGAGTCTGGACGGATATGAGCAAATGGACCAATCTTTACATTTGCACCAATCGCACTATTATGAGCTACTGATTGCTGAATAACAGTCCCGTTATTGATTGTACAATCTTTAATTTCGGAATTTGGACCAATAATACAATCTTCACCAATGATCGTTTGTCCTGATAATTGTACACCCGGATAGATAACTGTATCTGATCCAATGATAATATCTACTTCAATATACGTTTGCTCCGGATCTATAATCGACACACCATTTCTCATATGATACTCATTAATCCGCTTTTTCATAATCCTTTCCGCATTTGAAAGAGCGATTCGATCATTGACACCTAATGTTTCGTCCATATTTTCTGTTTGATAAGCTGAAACAACTTCACCTTCGTTTTTCAAAATTTCGATTACATCAGGCAAGTAGTATTCACCTTGTACATTATCGTTAGAAACTTTGCTAAGTGCTTGAAATAAAGCTTTGTTATCAAAGCAAAAAACACCGGTATTGATTTCTCTTACTTTACGTTCATCTTCCGTTGCATCTTTATGCTCAACAATTCTTTCTACGAAGCCTTGTTCATTTCGAATAATTCTTCCATAGCCTTCGGGTTTTTCTGTATATGCTGTTAATATAGTCGCTTTAGCCTTTTGTTCCTCATGATGCCTCATCAATGCTTCCATTGTCTCTGCTTGTATGAGAGGGGTATCACCACAAACTACTAAAGTAATTCCATCTTTATCAGCTAAAATTTCATCCGCTTGCATAACAGCATGGGCAGTTCCCAATTGTTTTTCTTGAAGCGCAAAAGCTGTTTTTCCTTCTAGTTTTTCCTTCACCAATTCTGCACCATGGCCAACGATCGTTACCATTTTATTGATTTCCAATTTACCGATTTGATCAACAACATGTTCTACCATGGGCTTTCCACAAACAGGATGCAATACTTTATAAAGTTTCGATTTCATCCGTGTTCCTTGGCCAGCTGCTAAAATAACAGCAAATCGATTTGTCATATTTGGTCCCCCAATAAACCTTTTTATCCATAAAAAAATATATCGCAATTCAAACTTAATTTCAAGACAACATCGAGATATACAAAGAATTGTCAATTGTAAAAACCTTATTTTAAGAAATATATGGATTAGAATTCAAAAATGGAGGACAGAGGATTTCTATGTATGATGGAAAACTGAACATTACGGTTTTATCTTTCCCAGATCAGCATAAAAAAAGAGCCTTACTTTTTGGAGTAGGCTCTTGGTGCTTTATCTGTTAGGAAGCGCCAGCTTCTTCAAACTCAACTTCTTCTAACTCTCCCAAACGATGATACTCCGCTAATACTGACTCTTGAATCTTGCTTCTAGTATTAGAATTGATTGGATGAGCGATATCCCTAAACTCTCCATCCGGAGTACGTTTACTCGGCATTGCCACAAATAATCCATTATTCCCATCAATTACACGTATATCATGGACAACAAATTCATTATCTAGTGTAATAGAAGCAATCGCACGCATTCGCCCTTCTGTATTAACACGGCGTAATCTTACATCTGTCACTTCCATCCTACTCACCACCTTTTCACATAGATTGAATCTAGTTAAAGTATTCAACAGATTTTGATATATTCCTTCTTAAATTGTAAAATTTTTTAAAAAATTTATAGGGCTCTTATATTTTTTCATTTAAATTACTGCATATTAACTAATTGTTGACCAAATATACCTATTTTAAACAATTCCGGTATAAAAAAATCGGCTATTTTCTAAAAAGCCGATTAGAAATTCTATTTAATTAAAGCAATGACCTCTATTTCTATCGATACATCTTTTGGAAGTCTTGAAACTTCTACACAAGATCTCGCAGGCTTATGTGTAGAAAAATATTCTCCATAAATTTCATTAATTATTGCAAATTCATCCATATTTTTTATAAATACCGTTGCTTTAACCACTGTATCAAATGAAGCACCCGCTGCTTTTAAAACGGCATCTAAATTTTTAAATACTTGATGTGTCTGCTCCCTAATATCTCCTGTTACAAGAGATCCGTCTGGTGTAAGTGGAATTTGCCCGGAACTATAAAAAATATTATTCACGATCATTCCTTGTGAATATGGACCGATAGCTGCCGGCGCATCAACTGTTGATACTTTTTTCATAAAAAAATCCCCCTTATTTGTTCGTAAAATAATTACCTTCAATTACTTTAATCTTCTTTTCTTTTACATTGACATCCATTAATTTCACCAATGAAACATAGTCATCCACTAATCTTTCTTCTGCCTCTTCAGACTCCAATAATACCGCGATTCCTGCTAGTGATGCATTGAATTCATCTAAAAGATTAACCATTCCCTTTACCGTTCCGCCTGCTTTCATAAAGTCATCGACGATAAGGACTTTTGCACCTTCATTTAAGCTTCGTTTTGAAAGCACCATTGTTTGAATTCTTTTTGATGAACCTGAAACATAATTAATACTAACAGTCGATCCCTCAGTTACTTTACTGTCTCTTCGAACAATGACAACCGGTACATTCAAATAGGCGGCTGTTGCATGTGCAATAGAAATCCCTTTAGTAGCAACTGTCATTATGACATCAATATCAGTATCCGCAAATGATGATGCAAGCAATTTGCCCACTTTACTTACTATTTGTGGATTTCCAAGAAGATCCGTTAAATATAAATACCCACCGGGTAACAATCGATCGGAATCTGCAATTAACCGACATAATTCATTAATGAACTTTTTAGCATCCTCTTTATTCGTACGTGGTATATATTTTACTCCCCCGGAAGCTCCGGGAATTGTTTGAAGCGAGCCTATACCTTGCTTTTCAAAGGTATCTTTAATAATTGCCAAATCTTCACTAATTGAGGACTTAGCTGATTCATACTTTTCTGAAAAGAAGGTTAATGACACTAACTCTTTTGGGCGTTCAAGTAAATAATGCGTCATGTCTATTAACCGTTCACTACGACGAAACTTCAATGTCACACCTCCTAAAACCCGAATATTTAAAAATAATATTACATTAATGTACGGCTTTTGTCTATGGAACAGTTACCATTTATCTTTATTAGTCTGAAACTCTCTCTCCAAGCATCCGGACTGCATACACTTGGTCACAAAATCCCCTTAGTCCATTATAAATTCTTTGCAATCTAGAGTCGTATTGGACAAGTCCGAATACGGTTGGTCCACTTCCACTCATTAATACGGCATCCGCACCAAATCGTTCCATTTGCTCTTTAATGTGTTGAACTTCTGGATGCATTGATAAAGTTACACTTTCTAACACATTGCCAATACAGCTACAGACCGATGAATAGCTTCCGTTTTGAAGTGCTGCAATCATCGCATTGGAATCGGGGTGATTGACTTTAGATAGATCTAAATTACGATAGACATCAGCGGTCGAAACACCAATTGAAGGCTTCGCCAATATTACCCAACAATTAGGCGGAGCTGGCAAATAAGTGATTTTCTCCCCTCGCCCTTTCGCCATTGCTGTTCCACCATATACACAAAAGGAAACATCTGAACCAATTTCTGCTCCAATTTCAGCAAGTTGGTCTAAAGAAAGACCTAAATTCCATAGTTTGTTTAAACCTCTTAAGGTTGCAGCTGCATCACTACTGCCACCCGCTAAACCTGCGGCTACAGGAATTGCTTTATCAATGGTAATACTCACACCTTGTTTAACATTAAACTTTTCCTTTAGGACTCTTGCTGCTTGATAGGCTAAATTACGTTGATCATCGGGAACAAATCGATTCTGCGAAATAATCCGAATTTCATTTTCATTAATTTCGGATAATCCGATTCGGTCCGATAGATCAATCGTAGTCATAATCATTTCAACCTCATGATAGCCATCATTCCGTTTGTTTAGAACATCCAAAGTTAAATTTATTTTAGCCGGTGCTTTTATAAAAATTGTCAATATACCCACCCACTCTAATTCAACATTAATTTTCATTTATGTATTTATAAGTTTGTACTATTTTACCACAAACAATAATTGCCATATAACCTCTTCACAAGTATTGTATTTTACCATTTTCAAGCATTCTTTGGAAGTACTTATTATTTGCATATATTATATAGAAAAAAAGACCGAGGAATTCACTCGGTCTTACGGCATGTAAGTTATTATTCTCCTCGAGCTCGAGTAGCCTTTTTAGGAATTCTTCTTGTTAGCAAGTTGTTGTTGAGCGATTTCAACGGCACGTTTAACCATGTTTCCTGCATCTCTAGCCTTTATGCCGCCCCAGCCTTCTTGTTTAACGACATCATAGAAACCTAAATCTTTTGCTAGTTCTTCTTTGAACCGATCAGACATTATTCCTCTTGTTCTGCCCATAGTGAATATCCTCCTTTAACACGCCGCATATATAGTATGTTCGTACCTATTGTATTTATAAGTAACTAAAATATTAAAGCGCAAAACAAAAAGCAGTAAACATAATGTTTACTGCTGCCCTAATGCTATATTTCCTGTTGCTTCATCATAGAAGGTTAGTTGGACCGTTTCAGTAAGCACATCTGCATAGCTGTAGGAAACACGTTCAAACGAGTTTTCCTCTTGATCTAATTCGATGACAAAAACTGATGGATAAGTTTCTGCCAAAACACCCGAACGTTCAATCGTTTTTCTTCGTCCACCATTAGCTTTTAACATTAATCGTTTTCCTAAATTGGAATCAAGCGATCTTTTAATGTCAGTTAATGTTTTTGGCATTTCGCTCCACCTCACTATGTAATAGTATAACACTTTATTTGAAAAAGGTCAAATATAAAATAAATATTTTATCAATGAAACGATTGTACTGTCAACACTTTTCATTCATCAAAATAACAGTTTTTTTTACAACGATCTTTTCACAAATTACTTTTCCCAATAAAATAAATTATATGTAAGAAATTAATATATACCGTTTTAAAGGAGTAATAGAAAAGATCTCTAATGAAAAACATAATAGAGATCTTTTCATTTAGTCCTCAACTATTGGTTTATAAGGTGCACCTGTTCGAAGTACGCCCTTTGTTTCAATTCCTCCTAAACCCTTTTCACCAGTTAATGTATTACGTAATACATCCCATACATTAACTTGGTCCATAAAAGATGTGAAGCTAATTTTGGCAACAATATAGACTGGATCAAGCGCGTGAATATTAACCCTTAATGGGGAACTAGCAAAATTCGCTCCTGCATGAATTAGAGATTCAAAATGTGATTGACAAGCTCCTGCGAAGATAATTAATTGATCTAAATGTGGAACCTTTTTTCTTGCCTCAATTACGGTTCTTACAAAATACTTCGAATGTCTATATGCATTAATATCTGTCTTTTTACCTTTTGACTTAGAATATGAATCATGACCGGTAATGACTAATATGTCCGGCCGGAATTTATCAATTAACGGACCGATCTGCTGAGGCATATCTTTCTCATAGCAGTGTACACCGTATACTTTTACCCCGATCTTTTCATATAAATCGATACACTTTTTTAAATAGGAAGGATCCCCATCAAGATGAAGAACACGACCAGGAATATGGAAATAATTAAAGTCTTGACTGTAGCCATTTGTTGCTTCATATTCACGCTTTTGCCGCAATAGATCAATATCTTGTTGGAATAATTCAAGTGATTGTGCTTCTAACGATCGAAATTCCCTTGAGATTTTTGAACGTTCCTCCGAATCTACCGTGACAAGATCCGCAAATGGCGCATCCGCAATTAACCGATAATCCTCTCCATAAAGAATTGCCGTCTTTACACCGTTATTTTCTTTTATATCAATGACTCTAAATAAGAGGTCACAGTGATATGATTTCCGTCCCACAATTGAATTAATAGCCACGCCCATGAGGTGTCAACTCCATTGAAAAGCAAATAATCTTAACTTCTAACACTAGGCTATGCGAAAAAAAGGAAGTTGTGCAAAAAAGGGCAAACCAAATCTATATGGTAGCCCTTTTAATAAATGAATTATTTGTAGATAGAAAAAAGTTGATTAGAGAGAAGAGCAAATTCCTCAATGGAAAGCGTTTCTCCCCTTCTTGTTGGATCAATATTCGCTATGTCTAATGCCTTTAAAATCTCCATTTTCAGCTCTTTCCCATTCGGAAGTTGACTTGTAAGATTGTTTAAGATTGTTTTTCGTCTTTGTGCAAAAGATGCACGTGTGACTTGAAAAAAGAATTCCTCATTATCTACCTCGACAATTGGTTTATCGTGCAATGTCAATCGGATCACCGCTGAATCCACATTAGGTTGTGGCATAAACACGGTTTTCGGAACGACCATGACGGTCTCCGCTTTTGTGTAGTACTGAATCGCAATTGATAAAGAACCGTATTCTTTCGTACCTGGCTTGGCACTTATACGATCGGCTACCTCCTTTTGGAGCATAACAACTATTCCCCTTAGCGGCAAATGCTCAGATAACAGTCTAATAATAATTGGCGTTGTCACATAATATGGTAAATTGGCTACTACCATTAAATCATTAACGTCTTTAAATTCTTCTTCAACAATTTGATGAATGTCCGCTTTTAAAACATCCTGATGAATGATTTTAACATTATTATAAGGTGATAAAGTATCTTCTAAAATTGGAAGTAACCGCTGATCTATTTCAAACGCCACTACTTTTTTACTTGTCCTTGCAAGATGCTCAGTTAATGCTCCTATCCCAGGCCCGATTTCAATTGCACCAGAATCCTTTGATAATCCTGCATGCTCTGTAATATTTTTTAATATATTGGGATCAATTAAAAAATTTTGACCTAGGCTTTTCTTAAAGGCAAATCCGTACTTCTGTAAAATTTCTTTCGTTCGTACTGGTGTAGCGATGTCTTTATGCATTTTCTTCCTCCTGTAAAACCTTTTCAAAAGCCTTAATAAACGCTTCCTTACTAATTTGAAACATCATTAGTCGTTTATGTAGCTGTTTTCCGTTTGTATATCCTATTTTTAATAATTCACCCAGTCTTTCTCTTCTGTGTTTCGCTTTACTCCCACCAATTAATCCCGCAAGAATTAAGTCTTCCTGGGTGATTACTTCGATAATTTCCTCTTCCATTGTATGTGCCTCTTTTAAAGCTTCCCGTATAACCTCGGGGCTTGCATGCTCCACCCCGATCCCCTTTCCGGAAGTTGGTTTTGCATCCTTCTTTTTAATAAAGGCGTGCTTACAGCCGGGAACTTGTTCTGACACAATTCTCCGTATTCGTTCTCCGGGATAGTCTGGGTCCGTAAAAATGATTACCCCCCTTTTTTCTTGTGCCAGTTTGACCTTTTCAATTGTCATTTTCGAAACTGCCGAACCGTTCGTTTCGATTGTATCTGCATCAACAGCTCTTTTAATAGCTGTTGTATCATCTCTTCCTTCGACTACAATAATTTCTTTTATTTTCATTTTTCCTCCAAAATAATTGAAACATTTTTGTAACAAATTTCGTCTAATATTATAAACTACTTATATTATAATTGTATTAATAAAAAAAAGAAAAGCAGAGGGATATCCTCTGCATCAGCCATTAATTTAGAATTCGAATCTTAACTTGTTTTCTTCCCCATCTATATGCTTGGGAATTATTATTAAAAAATACATCAATTTTTCTGCCCTTTATCGCGCCACCTGTATCTGCTGCAACGGCATAACCGTATCCTTCAACATATACCTTTGTTCCAAGGGGTATGAAATTAGGATCCACGGCGATAATTTTTAAATTGGGATTTGAATGCAGATTTATTCCCGTTGCCGTTTGACCTGAACATCCATTGCAATTAGCAGTATAGGCCGTTGATGATACATAATATTCAGTACCGCCAGCTTCACTTTCACCACGAGAAACCTGAGCTGTTACAACTTTTGTTCCGACATTAACAATTTTTTCTTTACTTTCTTTTAGCGTTTTTTCGTTTATTAATTTGCGGCTAACTTCTTTCCCATTTTCCTTTGTTACTTCATATTCTTTTCTAACCAATCCATTTTGACCGTGCTGTATAATCTTTTCCTGACCTTTAAGAAGGTCTGCATCTTTTCTTGTTTGCACAGCATATTCAACTGGTTCTTCCACCACATCGCTGACTTTTTTAACTCTGATCACTTTGATTATATCTTCTGGACTAACTTTTTTATCTAGATCCGGTTTCGTACGATCTAAGTCTTCAAGTTTAATTCCCTGTTGCTTTAAAAAGTCAGCGACAGTAGTCGAAGTTGACCAAACCTTTTTTTTCTTCCCACCATCATTAAGTGTAAGTGAAAATGCTTTTGAAATATCTATTTTCATATTTTCAGAGATGTTCTCATCTAGTTTTGGTCTTATCTGGTCGTGACTTCCAATCTCAATATTTTCATCTTTAAGTAAGTCCTTTACTGTATCTTCTGTCGTCCAAACACTTCGCTGCTTTCCATCAATTGATAGATGTACTTGCTTCGCTGGTTCCCATACAAAGGATAGCTTATCCTTTACCGCCGTCTCCACTGGTAAGGACAAATAATCTTTTGAGTGTAATTCAATATCCAACTCCTCCAGAATATTACCTACTGTTTCTGAGTGTGTCCTTATAATCTTTTCCTTCCCATCAAGAGTCATAGCGACTGTTTTTTTAGTAGTTTCATAGGTAATTAACCCTAATGTCGCTACGAAAACGAGGGAACTGGTAACCACAATAGTAAGTCTTTTACTACTCGCTGTTTTGGAAAACAGGCTTTTCACATGCTTAAAATTCATGAAAATGAAACGCCTCCTTCTCTTCGTGAGATTATATAGACGATCTTGCCGACTGTCAACCCTCTTGTTTTTAAAAACCGTTATTCCTATTTTTTACATTTCCGAGAAAATAATCGGGTGACATATCGACAAGGTTATCCTATGAGGTAAGTGAGACATGTAGAACCTTTAATTTTTTTGGAAAGTTAGTGGACAAAGTGCTGATATATTCGACATTATCCTCTAACAATCGATTCCGAATAATCTTTTTGCATTCCTATTCGTTATTTCTGCCACTTCCTCTAATGGTATCCCCTTAATCATAGCAATTTGCTCAGCTACAAGCTTTACATATGCTGGCTCATTTCTTTTTCCTCTGTAAGGGTGTGGTGCTAAATACGGACAATCGGTTTCTATCAATAGGTGACTTAATGGAATCTCAGATGCTACTTCTTTTGGCTTTTTTGCATTTTTAAAGGTCACTGGGCCTCCTAAAGAGATGAAAAAGTTCATATCGATGCATTCTTTAGCCACTTCGGTACTTCCGCTAAAGCAATGCATAATACCGCCAACTTCTTTTGCATCCTCTTCTTTCAAAATGTCTACGATGTCCTGTGTTGCTTCACGATTATGAATAATAATTGGTAATTTCACCTTTTTTGCTAATCGTATTTGTTTCCGAAACACATCTTTTTGAATGTCCTTTGGAGACTTATCCCAATGATAGTCCAAACCCATTTCACCTAACGCAACTACTTTAGGATGTTTTGCTAGCTGTTCAATCCATGCTAAATCTTGTTCAGTCATATCAATCGCATCTACAGGATGCCATCCAACACTTGCATAAAGAAATTCATACGTTTCAACAAGCTCCATTGCTTTCGTGATTGTTGGTCGATCGAAACCAACGACAACCATATTGGATACGCCCGCTTCTTTTGCATTTTGAATCACTACTTCAAGATCTTCAGCATACTGTGAATCATTAAGATGAACATGTGTATCGAATAACATTATCTTTCCTCTTTTCCATTTTCATTTTATACTAAAAACTCTACACAAGCTTTGCATTCCTTTAACATTTACATTACATTTCATTAGGGAAATTTTCTCTCCAAATTGGTAAAACAAGGATATTTCATAGTCTAACATATCTATACATTCTTCGACATATCCTTGCCATCGACCAAATTTGGAATAATAAAATTGAGCTTATGATTCCTGATTAATCAATTAATTATAAGTGGATTTACTTTATTCAAATATAATGAAAAAAAGAAAATAACATAGAGGATTCCGTC
Source organism: Heyndrickxia sp. FSL W8-0423 (assembly GCF_038009395.1). Taxonomy (NCBI): domain Bacteria; kingdom Bacillati; phylum Bacillota; class Bacilli; order Caryophanales; family Bacillaceae; genus Heyndrickxia; species Heyndrickxia sp. FSL W8-0423. Next base: position 880,033 of record NZ_JBBPBE010000001.1, read on the forward strand.
GAAAAATGTTCCACGTGAAACATCACTATGTTATTTCCAATAAAATTGATGGAAAACTTTCCGTTTTTATATTACATTTACTTTACAATTGATCCATTAGGAAGGGTTTGGTCAACACTTGCAATTGAAAGAACGCCATCGTTTGATCCTGCTAAAATCATTCCTTGAGATACTTCTCCTCTTAATTTCACAGGCTTCAAATTAGTAACACATATTACCTTACGCCCTACTAAGTCCTCTGGTTTATAATATTGAGCTATACCAGAAACTACTTGTCTCTTTTCATATCCTAAATCTAATTGCAGTTTTAACAGTTTATCCGCTTTTTTTACCGGCTCAGCGTGAATAACCTCTGCCACTCTAAGTTCCACTTTCATGAAATCATCAATTGAAATTTCTGCTTTTGAAATATCACTTTTATCAGGTTCAGGTTTCTTTTCTTCTTTTTTAGTCGGTTCGCCTGCCATTTTTTCCTTAATGTAATTAATCTCTTCTTCTAAATCAAGGCGTGGAAAAATCGGTTCGCCTTTTGTCACAACCTTTATACCTTGTGGCAACAATCCAAAATCTATAAGACTTTCCCAATTTGTATTATCTTTGTTAGTTATATTTAACTGTTTGAAAATATTCATTGGCGTTTGCGTTAAGAACGGTTGCAGCAATATTGCAACTCGACGTAGTGACTCAGCTAAATGAACCATCACACTTGCTAATTCATTTCGTTTCTCATCATCCTTCGCCAACACCCATGGTTGTGTTTCATCTATATATTTATTTGTACGGCTAACTAATTCCCAAACAGAAGCCAATGCAACTGAAAATTCCATTTTCTCCATCGCTTCTTCATATTTTATAACCGTTTCCTTGTTTACGTTTAGCAATGATTCATCGAATGCAGTTATCGATCCTTGATATGTTGGAATGATGCCATCAAAATACTTATTGATCATCGCAACTGTGCGGTTTAGTAAATTTCCTAAATCATTTGCTAAATCGAAATTAATTCTTTCCACAAACCCTTCAGGTGTAAACACTCCATCCGAGCCAAAAGGTACCTCACGAAGTAAATAATACCGTAATGCATCTAAACCATAACGGTCGATTAGCGTAACAGGATCTACTACATTTCCCTTTGATTTTGACATTTTTCCATCTTTCATTAATAGCCAACCATGTGCGAATACCTTTTTAGGAAGCGGCAAATCTAATGCCATAAGCATAATCGGCCAATAGATCGTATGGAAACGAACAATTTCTTTCCCAACTAAATGTACGTCCGCTGGCCAGTATTTTTGAAACTTTGAATCATCCTCAGAACCATAACCTAAGGCAGTTATATAATTGGATAATGCATCAATCCATACATAGATGACATGTTTTGGGTTCCCTGGTACTTTTACTCCCCAATCAAATGTTGTTCTGGAAACTGCTAAATCCTCTAGCCCAGGTTTAATAAAGTTGTTAATCATTTCATTTTTCCTTGACTCTGGCTGGATAAATTCAGGATTTTCTTCATAGTATTTTAAAAGTCTATCGACATATTTACTCATTTTGAAAAAATAAGACTCTTCTTTTACCTTTTCAACGGGTCTTCCACAATCCGGACAATTCCCATTCACTAATTGGCGTTCAGTAAAAAATGATTCACATGGAGTACAATAAAGTCCTTCATATTGATCTAGATAAATATCGCCTTGCTCCATTAGTTGGTGGAATATCTTTTCTACTATTATCTTGTGGCGATCTTCCGTTGTACGAATAAAATCATCATATGAAACATCCAATTTTTTCCATAATTCTTGAATTCCAGCCACAATATTGTCTACATAGCCTTGAGGAGTTACACCGCCTTCTTCAGCTTTGCGTTGAATTTTTTGCCCATGTTCATCCGTACCAGTTAAATACATTACATCGTAACCACGTAGCCTTTTATAACGAGCCATTGCATCTCCTGCAACAGTCGTATATGCATGCCCTATATGTAAATTTCCGCTTGGATAATAGATCGGTGTTGTAATATAAAATGTTTTTGCCTTTTCCATTATTTTTGTCCCCACCTTTAAAAAAATAAAAATACTCTCACCCAATGAACGAGAGTGTATTAATGCCAATTTGGGCAAATCCTATTCATTTCCTCTATTAACACATCATTACCTCTTATACCTTCAAAATATACATAAATTTTCGCTTTTCTGCAACTTTTCTACCTATTCATCTTATTGCCTGTTCCAAACGAAGGAAAATGTAAACTATTGTCGAATTATCTATATATTAGTTTTAAATTTGTAAATTTATTGATTTTTTTTACTTAAAAACTATTAAGATTTTATATAAATATTGCTCTAAAACTATATATATCAACGATTTTACAAGTTTTACAAATTTATTTTTAATTAAAAATAATTATTGACGATTTTGGGAATCGTTGGTATGATAGATTCAGCGATAAAAAATATGTCGAAAAATGACGACAGATACTTTGAAAAATGAGAGGAGAAATAAAATGAAATCTACTGGTATTGTTCGTAAAGTTGATGAATTAGGTCGTGTTGTTATTCCTATTGAATTACGACGTACTCTCGGAATTGCAGAGAAAGACGCGTTAGAAATTTATGTTGATGATGAAAAAATTATCTTGAAAAAATATAAACCTAGCATGACATGTCATATTACCGGTGACGTTTCTGATGATAATGTTCAATTTGCTGGTGGAAAACTCGTTCTTAGCCGTGAAGGTGCTGAACAACTAGTTAAAGAAATTCAAAATGCATTCAACAAATAATAATAAAACAGGCATTCTACCAAGATAGAATGCCTGTTTTATTATATACCTATTTAACTTCCTCACGGTGGTATTTTTGATATACTTCCCTTTTTGGTATATCCCGGTCTTTCGCTACCTGCTTTATTGCTTCTTTAGAGGTAAAACTCCTTTGAGTTATGTAATGCTCTACATGATCAACGATATTTAACGTTTCCCACCACAATGATTCTGATTCTTCAATTGGTGTTGATCCCCCTTCAACAATGATACAAAATTCTCCCCTTACTTCATTACTCTCATACCATTCAATGACCTCTTCAATTGTACCACGCAAAAACTCCTCAAACTTTTTCGTTAATTCACGGCAAAGAACGATATTCCGATTACCAAGAACAGCGGACATTGCTTTTAACGTTTCCTTTAATCGATGGGGGGCTTCATATAAAATAAATGTCGAAGTTTGTTGGTTCAATATTTCTAATTCAGCTCTTCTCACTTTTTTATTTCTTGATAAAAATCCATAAAAATAAAAAGGTTGTGGGTTTATTCCGGAGGCAATTAATGCTGTTAGTGCGGCATTTGCCCCGGGCAAAGGAACTACAGTAATCTCTTCCTCCAACGAAGCGACAACTAATTCATAGCCGGGATCAGATATAGACGGCATCCCTGCATCACTCACAAGAGCAACCTTTTCCCCTAAAAGTAGACGTGACAATATTTGTTTCGAACTCGTTTCCTTATTATGTTCGTGATAACTTAAAATAGGGGTTTCAATTTCAAAGTAGTTGCATAACTTCTTAGTATTTCTTGTATCTTCTGCAGCGATAATATGAGCTTCCTTTAATATGCGAATAGCTCGAAATGTCATATCTTCTAGATTTCCAATTGGAGTGGGCACTAAATACAAAATCCCTTTATTCGTTTCATCATGGAAGCTTTTTTGAATTTGCATTTTCTTCCTCCTTCCCAAATAGTATTTCCTTTACCTCATTTGTATATTGATTATCCTCGTTATAAATATACAATGGAGGTAAAACCTTTAAATCGATATTTCCGTCTTTAATTCCTTCAACGAGTATTGTATTAGCTTCCTTCCCTTGTTTTGGATATACGAATCTTAGACGTTTCGGCTCTATGCGGTGTTTTCTCATAAGTGTGAGAATGTCTAATAATCTGCCGGGCCTATGGACAAATGCAGCCTTTCCACCTTGTCGTAATAATTTGCTGCTTACGATAATAGCGTCCTCTAGTGTGCATAAAATCTCATGTCTAGCAATTGCTAAATGTTCATTACTGTTTTTTTCACCTTTTGGCGGCGTTGAAAAATAGGGAGGATTACATGTTACAACATCAAATTTTGCTTGTCCGAACTTTTCGGGCATCTGTTTAATATCACCATGAATCATTTGTATTTGCTCACCTAACTGATTAAATTCAATGCTGCGTATTGCCATATCATAAAGTCGCTCTTGAATTTCTATCCCTTTAATAGACGCCTTTGTCCGATTGCTAATTAACAACGGAATGACCCCATTCCCCGAGCATAAGTCTATAATATTTCCCTTTTGAATTGGTAAGTAAGCGAAATTTGCCAATAGGACCGCATCTAATGAAAAAGAGAACACGGAAGGACTTTGAATAATTCTTAGATTTTCCGCAAGTAAATAATCAAGTCGCTCATCATCTTTAAGCATAACCATTATTCTTTCCTCCATGACATTAAATAGACATTAAAGAAGCCTTCCCATTATTAAGGAAGGCTACTCATTTAACTTTCATTATCTTGTAAGCATATATTTTCCTAAATAATTTGCGATCTTCATTCGATACATTACTTTTTATTTAAAAATGATAGACAAAACAAACAATCCTCATCTTTTCTCGGGCTACCAAAGTGAACATTGCAAATATGGAATCCTTCTTGATATAGTCTAGCTAAGTTATCATAACCTTCACCAATATCAAGTTCTTTATGATTGGAAATAGCTAAATGTCCTTTTCCATCACCTTGTTGCGAGGTGCCTTCTTGATTTATGGCATATTCTCCATTATCCAGTCGGCGACGCAAATGCTCATTTTCTATTTTTAGTGAATTGTTTTCTTCAATCATTTCCGCTAAATTTTTCTTCAATTCACCTAACTGCTGATATAAGTTCCCAATTTGAACTTCCATATTACTGACTGAATCGAAGAACTCTTTTTTATCCATAAACGACACCTCTACTCAGTGGCTTGGATCGATACGGTATCTTTACTAAGTAATTCATCCATTGTAAATTCTAGAACCCGCTCATCTAATTGAACCTGCAAAATCCGTTCTAAAATATTTAGTCCAACCACTTTTCCTAATCCTAAAGGAGTTTCAACTGTTTCCCCTACATCAGGTAGAATCTCCTTTGCAGATTCATATTCATCATTTTCATACTTCAAGCAACACATAAGTCTGCCACAGAGACCGGATATTTTAGTTGGGTTTAACGAAAGATTTTGATCCTTTGCCATTTTAATAGATACTGGCTCAAAATCACCTAAAAAAGTGGAACAACATAACATACGTCCACAAGGTCCTATTCCACCTAGCATTTTGGCCTCGTCCCTTACACCAATTTGACGCAATTCAATTCTCGTACGAAAAATTGATGCTAAGTCTTTTACAAGCTCGCGGAAATCCACACGGCCATCTGCTGTAAAATAAAAAATAACTTTATTACGATCAAATGTATACTCTACATCGACTAATTTCATATCAAGTTGATGTTCAATAATTTTTTCACAGCAAACCCGGTACGCTTCATTTGCTGCATCTTTATTTTCATCAACAATTAAATGATCCTTTTGATCAGCAATCCGAATGACTTTTTTTAAAGGTAGAACTACATCATTCTCTTCAACAGTTTTACGATTTGTAACTACTTTTCCGAATTCTACACCTCTTACTGTTTCAACTATAACAGAGTCATTTTTTTGAATTGAGAGATCTCCGGGATCAAAGTAATATACCTTTCCGGCTTTTTTAAATCTAACTCCTACTACATTAAACAAAGGTAGATCCCCCCTGCAATTTTAAGACAAGCTGTTCCATTAATAACTGCGGATTCATATTTCCGTGTAATTTGCGTTTTGCCTCTAAAATAGCAGCCATTTTGTTCGCAAGGATCACCGGAGAAAGGTGAATCACATCCCTTTCAAACTGGGCTTTCCGCTCCGGATATATTAATTGAATGTTTTTCCCTATCTGTATCGAAAGTAGATCTTTATAAATAAACAACAATAAGTCTAAGCCAAGATCTAGCTGATTTTTTTCCTTAAAATGATTATACCAGTCCTCTTGTAATTCAACCATTGCAAATAAGGAGCCTTTACCTAGAACCTCATATAATTTTAACACTATTTTTCGAGCTTGTGCAAACCAATCATCATTATTTAGCCTATTTGCTTCTAGAGGATCATTGGTGAGATTGGCTAATAATGGTGCTTGAGTAGGGGAAATACCATCTAAGATCAGTTTTTCTTGTAATTCATTAAATGAATACGGTTTAAAAGAAACAACCTGGCATCTTGAAAGAATAGTGGGAATAATTTGTTGTATTTGTTCAGTTATTAATATAGCTGTCGTTTGAGCATTAGGTTCTTCTAAAAATTTCAATAAACTATTAGCAGCATTGACTGTCATTTTATTCGCATGAACGATCGTATATAGTTTTTTCTTTGATTCAACCCCAGATTTACTAAATTCTTGTTGCAATGCTTTAATTTGTTCTTTTTTTATCGATTGTCCATCAGGCTCAAGAAAGTGAACGTCCGGGTGTGAAAGACTGTTTATTCGTCTGCAGTTGCTACATTGTTCGCAAGGATTCGTTCCATCAATTATTTCAAGACAAAATAAACTTTTAGCAAATAATAAACTTACTTCCTTTTTTCCTAACCCGGATTCACCTTCAAATAAATATGCATGTGCCACCCGATTTTTTAGTAAACTATTTTTGAGCGTTTTAGCCGCTAATGGTTGAACCTTCTCAAGCTCATCCCAAGTCGAAAACAAATTCCATCACTCTCTTACGTGTATATATTTAATATTAGTCCTTTGATTTCCCCGACTTTATCTAAAATATCAAGAGACGATTTCTCTTTTTTTATTACATAACCATGGACTAAAATTGTTCGAAACGTTCAACTGGAAGTACAAACACAGTTGCACCACCAACTTCAACTTCTACCGGATACGGGATATATGAATCTGCATTTCCTCCCATTGGTGATACAGGTGCCATTAATTGTTCTCGAGATTTGCAATTGTCGCGAATAACCTGCAATGCTTTTTCAACCCGGATATCCTCTGTACCAATCATTATAGTCGTGTTACCAGATTTTAGAAAACCACCAGTACTTGCAAGCTTTGTTACTCTAAAATTATGGTCTACCATAGCATTCATTAAACGAGCACTATCTTGATCCTGTACAACAGCAAGAATTAATTTCATAAAACTCCCCTCCCAAATGAGTAAGTTAATTAGTGTTTGTTTTATTATATCATTTATTTCTATATATGTATTTGCAATCAACTGTAAATAATCCTTTAAAAAGAAAACCTTGAAAGAATTTTTCCCTCAAGGTAAGTAATTTAAACCATCGCCTTTTTATTTATAAATTAATTGTTCTACTTTACTTTTTACTTCTTGATAAACACTTTCTAAAGGTTTACTCGCATCAACCTCATAAATTCGATGAGGAAATAAATCTAGTAATTTTCTAAACCCATTACGAACATTCATATGAAAGTCCATTTTTTCTAAATCTAGGCGATTTACTTCTCTCCCCTTATTTTCTTCAATTCGTTTAAGTCCTAGCTCAACATCTATATCGAAATATATGGTTAAATCCGGCATAACATCTTGGATAGCAAACTTATTAATAGAAAATACTTCTTCAATTCCAAGCTCTCTTCCTACACCTTGATATGCTAATGAACTATCAATAAATCGATCACAAAGCACAATTGCTCCTTGATTTAACGCAGGTATGACTTTTTCAATTAAATGTTGTCTTCGTGCCGCTGCATACAATAAAGCCTCTGTCCGGGCATCCATCTCGGTATTACTTTTATCTAAAATCACTTTACGTATTTGCTCAGCGATTCGTATTCCACCAGGTTCACGAGTCATAACAATATTTAATCCTCGCTGTTCTAATTCATTACCTAATTTATTCAAAACGGTTGTCTTTCCAGCCCCTTCTGGACCTTCTATAGTAATAAATAATCCACTCATAATAACCTCCGGCAATTCCATTCACGTACTATCTGTCGTATAGTATACAACATCTGAATGTTATTTAATTCACTTCTTTATGTAAACTGCAATTTCTCCACTTAATAATCGGCTGGTTTCCCCTTGAAACTTTGCATGTGCCTCTATATATTCCTTAATCAGCTCAATCCTCTTTCCGGTAATTACCTCCCCAGGTAATATGATTGGAATTCCTGGCGGATATGGAGTAATCATTATAGCCGCTATTCGATTCTCAGCGTTCTCAAAAGGAACCCACTCTATAGGTTGATCTGCCATTTCTTCATAAGATAGCGCCAAACTACCTATTTTATCATCCGATTCTACGATTAATCCTTGTATCTCATTTGGTTTTGGTTTATATTTTTCAAATACATTTTTAATTTTAACAAGTGCTTCATTATACGAATACGCCATATTCGTTTTAAGTAGCGGAAGAATAAATACTACTTGATAAGGGTCAGCCATCTCTATATAAATGTTTTCTTCTTCCAACATTCGTTGAAGCATATATCCCGAATAGCCTTTGTACCTAACAATTAATTTTAGCGGATCTTGTTTCATATTCCTATTTACCACTTCTACCCCTTCCAATTTACATAAAGAGGTGACAAAGGAATTTCTTTGACTAAGAGTATAATTTATATCTTCTTCATTGAAGTTGGCAATAAAATGGCGCGCAATATCTAACGTTGCCATAATTGGATATGACGGACTACTTGATTGTAACACTGAATAATAATACTCTACCTTACTTATAGAAATGGCATTACTATTAATATGTAAATAGGAGCCCATGGTCATAGCAGGAAGCATTTTATGTGCAGAGTGAACAACCATATCCGCGCCTAAATCAATTGCCGACTTAGGAAAAGGCTCACCTAGATGAAAATGTGGTCCATGTGCTTCATCTACTAAAATTACACCCTTATGTTGACGAACAGTATTTACAATATCCTCCAAATTTGATGCCATTCCATAGTAATTAGGATAAGTTAAAACTAAACCTTTCACATCCGTATATTGTTCAAAGGCATTTTTTATAATTGATTGATCAACACCCTCTGGTACAAAAGTATACTCACCTATCATTGGATCAATAAAAATTGGATATACTTTCGCTAAAGCTAGTGCATTCATAATAGATTTATGGCAATTCCTTTGCACTAAAACTTTATCACCAACATTAAATGCAGATAATATCATAATCAGATTTCCAACGGTGCTTCCGTTTACTAAAAAATAACTCCTTCTCGTACCATAATAATCGGATAAAAGCTTTTGGGCTTCTAAAATTGGTCCTTCGGGAGAATGTAAATCATCTAAACCTGATAACTCTGTAACATCATAGGCCAAGAATCTAGATAGTTCGGGGTACTCATTCTTAAGTAACATGCCATTTTTATGTCCCGGGACATGAAAAGATATTGGGTCATTCTTTAAAAATTTTTCTAATGCTTCATATATTGGTATACGGTTTTGATTCATTAAATTAACCTCACTCATATAACTTCCTTTATTGTACTATATTGATGTAAAAATGTTTCTTAAATACTGAAATAAAATAACCAAGCATCGGCTAATATGCTTGGTCATGAGTATATTTCAGGTTTAATCACTGATTTAAGTTGATTAATATAGTATTTGTATTTTGGATTATTTGTATCTGTTTGGATAATGTCCTTTTCACAATCAGAACAAATAAACGAAGTAAAAAGATGAATTCCTAAAGTCTTCGGTTGTTCACATACAATACATGTTTCATCAATATTTTTTCTTGCTAATGTTTCTCCCACTCCTCCACCTCCATACTATTTATTTTGTCCCACACTTTTCATTTGTATGCAATATTACTAACATTTTTAAAATAGGGAATTATAAAGTATACTTAATTGTATGATTATTATCTTCGTCCTGTG
>NZ_JBBPBE010000001.1:892500-1320000 GCF_038009395.1 Heyndrickxia sp. FSL W8-0423
ACGACCTCAAACTCATTCGCCCTATTAAGACTCGCTTTCGCTGCGGCTCCGCCTCTTCAGCTTAACCTTGCTTGAAATCGTAACTCGCCGGTTCATTCTACAAAAGGCACGCTATCACTCGGCGTCTTTCCGAAGGAAATACGCACAGAGCTCTAACTACTTGTAGGCACACGGTTTCAGGTTCTCTTTCACTCCCCTCCCGGGGTGCTTTTCACCTTTCCCTCACGGTACTGGTTCACTATCGGTCACTAGGGAGTATTTAGCCTTGGGAGATGGTCCTCCCTGCTTCCGACGGGATTTCACGTGTCCCGCCGTACTCAGGATCCACTCTGGAGGGAACGAAGTTTCAACTACAGGGTTGTTACCTTCTTTGACGGGCCTTTCCAGACCTCTTCATTTACTCCGTTCCTTTGTAACTCCGTATAGAGTGTCCTACAACCCCAAGAGGCAAGCCTCTTGGTTTGGGCTTCTTCCGTTTCGCTCGCCGCTACTCAGGAAATCGCGTTTGCTTTCTCTTCCTCCGGGTACTTAGATGTTTCAGTTCCCCGGGTCTGCCTTCCTTACTCTATGTATTCAAGTAAGGATACTACCCCATTACGGGCAGTGGGTTCCCCCATTCGGAAATCTCCGGATCAAAGCTTGCTTACAGCTCCCCGAAGCATATCGGTGTTAGTCCCGTCCTTCATCGGCTCCTAGTGCCAAGGCATTCACCGTGCGCCCTTAACAACTTAACCTAAAATAAGGTTTGTTTTTAAAACTACTTAAATGGATATCATCCATAAAGTGGCGATTCTCGGTTATTACTTGGTTATTTCTCATGATATCTAGTTTTCAAGGAACAAGGCTACTGATTTCAATCACATCATGATTAATCATCGTAGCATTTGCTTCGTGCTGCCTTGCTCCGAGGTGAACCTAATCTTCCTCGAATAAGCATTGCCGCAGGAGCAATTTTACCCAAAGTGCAATTTAGAAATTATCTAAAAATAATATCTTTATTGACTTTATCTTTTGGTGGAGCCTAGCGGGATCGAACCGCTGACCTCCTGCGTGCAAAGCAGGCGCTCTCCCAGCTGAGCTAAGGCCCCGAAGATGTTATATGGTGGGCCTAAATGGACTCGAACCATCGACCTCACGCTTATCAGGCGTGCGCTCTAACCAGCTGAGCTATAGGCCCACATTTTCGGAAATAAAAAACATCGATATGGAAGAAGAACTCCTTGTCGTTGTTTTTATATATTGCATATTTTTTTGAAGAATTCATCCTTCAAAACTGAACAAAACGAAAAACGTCTTTTTTGTAACCACGATAGTGGTTTTCCTTATATCCTTAGAAAGGAGGTGATCCAGCCGCACCTTCCGATACGGCTACCTTGTTACGACTTCACCCCAATCATCTGTCCCACCTTCGGCGGCTGGCTCCAAAAGGTTACCTCACCGACTTCGGGTGTTACAAACTCTCGTGGTGTGACGGGCGGTGTGTACAAGGCCCGGGAACGTATTCACCGCGGCATGCTGATCCGCGATTACTAGCGATTCCGGCTTCATGTAGGCGAGTTGCAGCCTACAATCCGAACTGAGAATGGTTTTATGGGATTGGCGTAACCTCGCGGTCTAGCAACCCTTTGTACCATCCATTGTAGCACGTGTGTAGCCCAGGTCATAAGGGGCATGATGATTTGACGTCATCCCCACCTTCCTCCGGTTTGTCACCGGCAGTCACCTTAGAGTGCCCAACTGAATGCTGGCAACTAAGGTCAAGGGTTGCGCTCGTTGCGGGACTTAACCCAACATCTCACGACACGAGCTGACGACAACCATGCACCACCTGTCACTCTTGTCCCCGAAGGGAAATCCCTATCTCTAGGGAGGGCAAGAGGATGTCAAGACCTGGTAAGGTTCTTCGCGTTGCTTCGAATTAAACCACATGCTCCACCGCTTGTGCGGGCCCCCGTCAATTCCTTTGAGTTTCAGCCTTGCGGCCGTACTCCCCAGGCGGAGTGCTTAATGCGTTAGCTGCAGCACTAAAGGGCGGAAACCCTCTAACACTTAGCACTCATCGTTTACGGCGTGGACTACCAGGGTATCTAATCCTGTTCGCTCCCCACGCTTTCGCGCCTCAGCGTCAGTTACAGACCAAAGAGCCGCCTTCGCCACTGGTGTTCCTCCACATCTCTACGCATTTCACCGCTACACGTGGAATTCCGCTCTTCTCTTCTGCACTCAAGTCTCCCAGTTTCCAATGACCCTCCACGGTTGAGCCGTGGGCTTTCACATCAGACTTAAGAAACCGCCTGCGCGCGCTTTACGCCCAATAATTCCGGACAACGCTTGCCACCTACGTATTACCGCGGCTGCTGGCACGTAGTTAGCCGTGGCTTTCTGGTTAGGTACCGTCAAGGTACCGCCCTATTCGAACGATACTTGTTCTTCCCTAACAACAGAGTTTTACGATCCGAAAACCTTCATCACTCACGCGGCGTTGCTCCGTCAGACTTTCGTCCATTGCGGAAGATTCCCTACTGCTGCCTCCCGTAGGAGTCTGGGCCGTGTCTCAGTCCCAGTGTGGCCGATCACCCTCTCAAGTCGGCTACGCATCGTCGCCTTGGTGAGCCGTTACCTCACCAACTAGCTAATGCGCCGCGGGTCCATCTGTAAGTGGTAGCTAGTGCCACCTTTCAATTCTCCTTCATGCGAAGGAAAAAGTTATCCGGTATTAGCCCCGGTTTCCCGGAGTTATCCCAGTCTTACAGGCAGGTTACCCACGTGTTACTCACCCGTCCGCCGCTAATCTGAAAAGGAGCAAGCTCCTATCAGATTCGCTCGACTTGCATGTATTAGGCACGCCGCCAGCGTTCGTCCTGAGCCAGGATCAAACTCTCCAAAAAGATGTTTGAAATAGCTCTAGTTAAAAAATAAATTAATTGACGTTTCGTTTTGTTCAGTTTTCAAAGATCAATTGTTCTTTGCGACTTATTAATATTATCAGACTCAATATTAAGTGTCAAATGTTTTTTCTTTTTCAATATCACTTGTTTCAGCGACATGTATTATAATATCACTATTTCAGAATAATAGTCAACCCTTTTTCTTAAAATAATTTCCTGAATATATCAATAGAAAATAGGAAAATCCGCAAAATGCGGATTTTTAACCTATTATCCACGTTTGAATAATCGTTAAACCTACTACTCCAGGGATTCCTAATAAACCTGATACTGATGTAGTTACAAGATTAATCGGAACGTGAATACCAAATTGTCCACCGAACTGATTTAAAAAGAATAAAAACAATGCACCAATCGCAAGTCTAATAAATATTTGCCCGATAATCCGAAACGGCTTTCCTGTGAATCCCGCTATTAATAAGAGAAGAATTAATCCAGAAATAACCGCAATGATTATTATTGGGTTCATCGTACCACCCCTTACCTTACATTGTACTATCCATTTTATGAACAGATTGTCCAAAAAGAACTACACAATGTAAAATTAGTGTGGTTTACTTTTTTATTCTGATATTTCTAGCTTTCGCCTCACGAAATAAAAAGAAGTATTTCATTTCAGCTATTTTCCTTTGGAAATGAAGTTCTTCATCATATTCAAAGCTCATTTCAACTAAAGATTTTTGTTGAAGCCAGTTTTTCCTAGCTCTTGCCATTAAATCAATTAATTTTTGGTCATATTCATTACGCAATTTTAACTTTCTATTGAACATGTGAATACACCTCGTTTTTCATTATACTTCTCTTCGTCCCTCTAAAGCTTTAGATAAAGTTACTTCATCAGCATATTCTAAATCGCCACCAACCGGTAAGCCGTGGGCGATTCTTGTTATTTTTATACCTGATGGCTTAAGAAGACGGGAAATATACATGGCAGTAGCCTCCCCTTCAATATTAGGGTTTGTTGCTAAAATAACTTCTTGCACAGTTTCATCTTGTAGTCTTTTTAGTAAATCAGGAATATTAATATCTTCAGGTCCTATTCCATCCATCGGTGAAATCGCTCCATGAAGTACATGGTATAACCCATTAAATTCTTTCATTTTTTCCATAGCTATTACGTCTTTCGGGTCTTGAACAACACATATAATACTTCTATCTCGGCGTGGATCCTCACAAATATAACAAGGATCTTGATCAGTGATGTGACCACATACCGTACAATAACTTAAATTTCGTTTCGCATCGACAAGTGCTTTTGCAAAGTCGAGGACAGTATCTTCCTTCATGCTTAGCACAAAAAATGCCAGTCGGGCTGCGGTCTTCGGCCCAATACCTGGCAATTTCATAAAGCTATCCATTAGTTTCGTTATTGGTTCTGGATAATGCATGCTTTTTTCCCCTTAAAAACCTGGAATGTTTAAACCTTTGGTAAACTGTCCCATTGTTTGATTTGTTAGTTCCTCCGCTTTTTTCAATGCATCATTCGTTGCAGCAAGTACTAAATCTTGAAGCATTTCGATATCTTCAGGATCAACTACTTCCTCTTTAATATTTACTTCTACGATTTCTTTATGCCCGGAGACAATTACCGTAACCATACCGCCGCCAGCAGTACCTTCAATACGCTTTTCACCTAATTCCTCTTGAGCCTCCGCCATTTTCTTTTGCATTTTTTGCATTTGTTTCATCATGTTTTGCATATTTCCCATTCCACGCATTATATTTACCCTCCATGTATTAATCCCGACTGATTCGCAAGATTATTATATTTATTATTTAGGATTGAAAGGCGTACCTTTGCAGCTTAATTTGCTTTTTAAAGATAAGATTTCTAATCCTTTATTTCAATTAAATCCATACCAACTAGTTTTTTAGCTTCTGCTATAAATGGGTCTTCCGCTGTTTCATCCTGTTCTTTTGGAGAAGTCTTTTGACTTTGGATAAAACTTTCGCGGATTGAATTCCATTGATCTTCAGGTACTCCGATCATTTGATAACCGATTCCTGTTAATTCTTTCAAAACAGATGTAATCGCTTCTAAAAACTTTTGATTCTCCATCGCCATTTGGCAATGAATTTCATATTTAAATTTTAACACAAAAGCATTAGTTGAAGCAGCAACTGGCTCTGCATCATTTAAAAGTGCGGATTGAGAACGCATTTGACGTTCATTCAGTTGAACAAGCATGTCACCCCATCGACTTTTAATTAAATTTAAATCCTGTTTTGTTGCTACTTTTAATATATCATTTATTCTTCCTGTTTGTGCCCTAAATCCCTTCCCAGTTCGAGAAGCCTTTTTTACAGGCTGCTTATTTACTGATTCTGTTTGCTGAACTCCATTAGTTTTAAGGTCCTGTACTTCTTTTTGCAGTTTTTCAATTTGTTCTACTAATTGATGTACATCAGCATGAGTACCTGATTGATTTTTGATTCGGGTTTCACATAGTTTTATTAATGAAACTTCTAAATAAATTCGAGCAAGGTTTGAGAATTTCATTTCTTGTTGAGTTTTATTTAATATATCAATGTATTCATAAATTTGTTCTGAGGAAATTTGATCAGAAAGCTGACGAAACTCTTCATCAAGCATGACCCTTTCAATCGCTTCCTCAAGTGCTGGGGCTGTCTTATATAGAAGCATATCACGGAAATATAAAATTAAATCTTCAACAAAACGTGTCGCATCTTTTCCTTGATACAATAATTCCTCAAACACATGAAGTGCATCTGCAATATTTTGTTCATAAATAGCCTGCGCTAATTTATTTAAATAAGATTGGGAAATTGACCCGGTTACCGTTAACGCATCATCTACTGTCACTTTCTCTTGACCAAAGGAAACCGCTTGGTCCATCAAGCTTAGTGCATCCCTCATTCCGCCTTCAGCAGCGCGAGCTATGATCGTTAATGCAGACTCTTCAAATTGAATACCAGACTCAGTTGCTATACGTGCCATTCGCCCTGTAATATCTTGAGCAGTGATTCTTTTAAAATCAAAACGTTGACAACGTGAAATAATAGTCAATGGAATTTTGTGCGGTTCAGTTGTTGCCAAAATAAATATAACATGTTTTGGCGGTTCCTCTAAAGTCTTTAAGAGAGCATTAAACGCTCCAATAGAGAGCATATGTACCTCATCAATGATATATACTTTGTACGGAACAACATTCGGTGCAAATTTCACTTTGTCTCTAATATCGCGTATTTCTTCAACACCATTATTAGAAGCTGCATCAATTTCAATAACATCCGGAATTGATCCATTTGTTATTCCCTTACAAGCATCACATTCGTTACAAGGCTCGCTAACTGGTGCCTTTTCACAATTGACAGCTTTAGCCAAAATTTTTGCAGCACTTGTTTTCCCCGTACCTCTTGGACCGGAAAAAAGATACGCATGTGAAGTCTTTTGTTGCAGGAGGGCATTTTGCAATGTTTTTGTTACATGTTCTTGTCCCACAACATCCTCAAAGATTTGCGGACGCCAAACGCGATATAATGCTTGGTAGCTCATTTACCCTCCTCCTTTTTCTTCTTCTCCTGCACTTAATTAGTACAAAAAGCCTTACTTTTCTCATATTATACCTTATCCATCACTAATTTAACATTGTGAAAACGAATAAAATAGTTATTGATTATATGCTTATACTTTAATTCATATTTATGACGGTGTTAAACAAAAAATAAAGAAAAAACCCATCCATTAGGATGAGTTTAATTATGTAGAGTAAACTGCCGTGCACCTTCCCTCGACTAGCTCCCATAAGCGTTACTTAAGCAGTTAGCTCGGCTCAGGCTGCCCTGCGGCACATGGAAGAGTCCACTTAATGCTGCTTCCTTCCGGATCTGACATGGTTCATGGATTTCCATTGCGCAGGACCCAAGCGTCAACACCACTTACTCAAGGCAGGCCCTACAGGATACTAGCCTCAAGAAGGGATTCAGTCTTGCTAGAGCGGATTGCAAGTACAGGGCACCGCTACCTCCCCACCTAGCACGGCAAAATTGATACCAAATATAAATGCGTTTTATCAACGCAAGATAAAGTATACTATTTTTCATAAAAAAAAGCAATGGATTGTAATTGTTAATTAGTGGATTTACTCAAGTTACCTTTTTTCTTTTCGCTTTTCTTTCGCAGGCGTATTTCTTTAAAAAAATTACTTAACATTTCACTACATTCGTTTTCAAGTACACCACTCACAACTTCGCTTTGATGATTAAAACGACAATCATTTAGGAGATTCATTAATGTACCGGCGCAACCAGCCTTTGGATCGCTAGCTCCATAAACAACCCTTTTTATTCTTGACAGAATAATTGCCCCGCTACACATCGGGCACGGTTCCAACGTTACATATAGATCTGCATCTTCTAATCGCCAAGACTCCACTTTGTTGCATGCCTCTTGGATCGCTAATATTTCTGCATGGGTAATTGCATTTTGGGTTGTTTCCCTTAAATTATGCGCAGAGGCAATAACCTCACCATTCAAAACAATCACCGCACCAATCGGTACTTCTTCTTTTTCTTTAGCTTTGATTGCTTCCTTTATAGCTAAATTCATATAATATTCATCATTATTTTTCACATTCAAACCAACCTTTGCATTATTTACTTATTCCTCATTATATATTAGAAAAAAGATTTTAGAAAAAGTGTGTAATTCAACATGACTTTCTAAATAGGATCATAGAATGGTAGTAGAGCCTATCTGTTCGAAGGAGGGTACGTATGCAAATCCATGTAGTAAAACAAAATGAGACATTGGCAGGTATAGCTAGTACCTACCGAGTCCCAAGAGAGGAATTAATAGTCGCTAATGAAATTCCAAACCCTGATGATTTGGTCATTGGGCAAACAATTGTCATTCCAATAGTTGGACGTTTTTACTGGGTGAAACAAGGGGATAGTTTATGGGGAATTGCACAAAAGTTTAATTTGTCTTATACGGAGTTAGCACGAATAAATGGAATATCAGTAAACCATCCTTTACACGTTGGTATGCAATTATATATCCCACCGAAGAAAAAAGTAGATGCTGAATTCAATGCATATATCGAACCTTTTGGTAATAAAGTTTCCCAAGCATTAGAGAACAGTGCGCGAAAAGCTGCACCCTATTTAACGTATTTATCACCATTTGCTTTTCAAGTAAATCGCGATGGATCATTAGTGGCACCACCGCTCGGTAATCTCGCAATTATTGCAAATGCAAATCAAAATATATTAGTGATGGTGATTAACAACCAAGAAAACGGGCAATTTAGTGATGAATTAGGAAGGATCTTATTAAACGATCAAGAAATTCAAAATAACTTCCTGAATAATATCGTAAAAACAGCTAGGCAATATGAATTTCGTGATATTCATATCGACTTTGAATTTTTACGGCCAGCTGACGAGGAAGCATACACTCGGTTTTTAAGAAAAGCAAAGGCGAGATTTAATCAAGAGAATTGGATGCTTTCAGCGGCACTGGCACCAAAAACAAGTGCGACACAAAAGGGACTTTGGTATGAAGCACATAATTACAAAGCAATTGGGGAAATCGTTGATTTTGTTGTTATTATGACATATGAATGGGGCTATAGTGGAGGTCCTCCAATGGCAGTATCTCCTATCAGCCCTGTTCGGGATGTTTTAGAATATGCAATAACAGAAATGCCCTCGAACAAGATTTTAATGGGACAAAATTTATATGGATATGATTGGACACTTCCCTTCACCCCCGGAAAAGATACAGCAAAAGCTATTAGTCCGCAACAAGCAATCCAACTTGCAGCAAAATACAATGTTCCCATTAATTATGATTCGACTGCACAAGCTCCTACCATCGATTATGTAGATGAAAATAACAAAAAACATAAAGTGTGGTTTGAAGATGCTCGCTCTATTCAGGCTAAATTTGATTTGATAAAAGAATTAAAACTTCGTGGAATGAGTTATTGGAAACTTGGACTTTCCTTTCCACAAAACTGGCTCCTCATTGTTGAAAATTTCCATATTGTAAAAAAATAAAACCCACCCCTTTCAAATAAGAAAGGGATTTTTTTCATTTATCTACAAATATTGATCATTTTCTTTTATTTATCCCTCATATAAAAACATGTGATAAAATAGCTATTGGCTTAATTTTAATTTAAATTTCTATTCCATATAAAATGTAAAAAAGAACAGAGTTATATGAATGGTCAACCATGAGGAGGAAAATAAATGGAGAATTTACCGTTTATTACGGTTGAAGGACCAATTGGAATAGGAAAAACCTCTCTAGCGAAAGCAATCTCAGAACATTTTCATTACCATCTTTTAAAGGAAATTGTAGATGAAAATCCGTTTTTGGAAAAGTTCTATCAAAATATAGAAGAGTGGAGCTTTCAATTAGAAATGTTTTTCCTCTGTAATCGCTATAAACAGCTCGAAGACATCAAGAACAATTATCTAAATGCTAATCAACCTGTCGTAGCAGATTATCATATATTTAAAAATCTCATTTTTGCAAAGAGAACACTAAAAGAAGATCAGTATTTTAAGTACTTAAAGATTTATAACATTTTAACAGATGGTATGCCTCAACCAAACATAGTCATTTATATTCATGCGAGTTTAGATACTGTTATGAAACGAATAAGGATGCGGGGGCGGGACTTTGAAAAAAACATAAGTCCCGACTATATTAAACAACTATCCTCTGATTACGAAAAATTTATGGAGGATTTTATGCACACCCATCCTAATATTCCTGTCCTTCAGATCAATGGGGATGACCTAGATTTTGTGAAAAATTCATATGACTTAAATTATATAATTGAAAAAATCACGTTATTATTACAAAAAGGGGTAAAAATCAATGGAACTTCGAAATAAATATTCAATCCCTAAAAATACGGTTATTACAGTTGCAGGAACAGTTGGAGTTGGGAAATCAACGATGACGAATACATTAGCAAATACATTAGGATTTCGTACCTCATTAGAAAAAGTTGATACAAACCCATATTTAGATAAATTTTATCAAGATTTTAAACGTTGGAGCTTCCATCTGCAAATTTACTTTTTGGCTGAACGATTTAAGGAGCAAAAAAGAATGTTTGAATATGGAGGAGGATTCATACAGGACCGTTCCATTTATGAAGATACAGGGATTTTTGCACAAATGCATTATGAAAAAGGAAACATGTCTGAAGTTGATTATCAGACATATACAAGCCTATTTGAGGCAATGATTATGACTCCTTACTTTCCTCACCCTGATTTACTTATTTATCTAGAGGGTTCGATCGAAGATATTTTGGAGCGTATTCAAAAGCGTGGAAGATTAATGGAACAGAATACCCCTGTTGAATATTGGATTGAAATGCATAAACGTTATGAAAACTGGATTAATTCCTTTAATGCATGTCCTGTTTTACGAATCAATATTAAAGACTATGATTTAATGAATGATGGGACAAGCATAGAACCGATCATTGAAAAAATTAGCTTTTTCCTCAAACAAACGAAGGAATTACAAAAGTAAAAAAGATTTTCTAAGCAAAAAAATAGTCGTCAACCAAATTGGTTGACGACTTTCTATTTGCACTCCATTTGTTCATGATAACAAAAAATCCGTTACTAGGTAACGAATTTCATTAAATCTCCAATGATTTATGCGCGTTTTGTTTTATTAATGGCGGAGGAAGAGGGATTCGAACCCCCGCGCGGTTTAACCCGCCTGTCGGTTTTCAAGACCGATCCCTTCAGCCGGACTTGGGTATTCCTCCGTATCGACAAGAAATAATATATCATGGAATAATAACCGTGTCAACATTCATTTAAAACTTTTAAAAGAGGAGGAAAATCCTCCTCTTTATTACTAGCCTTATTTTAAGCTAATTTTATCTACATTACGCATATATGGGCGTAAAACTTCGGGGATAACTACACTGCCGTCCGCCTGTTGGTAATTTTCCAAAATAGCCGCAACAGTTCGGCCAATAGCCAATCCAGAACCATTTAATGTATGGACATGTTCAGGCTTAGCATTGGCATCTCTTCTGAAGCGAATATTTGCTCGACGCGCTTGGAAAGACTCAAAATTACTGCAAGATGAAATTTCCCGATATGTGTTATAGCTTGGTATCCAAACCTCAATATCGTATTTCTTTGCAGCTGTAAACCCTAGATCAGCTGTACACATACTCATCACTCGATATGGCAGACCAAGCAATTGGAGAACCTTCTCAGCATTTCCTGTTAGCTTTTCTAATTCATCATATGAATCTTCCGGCTTTACAAACTTTACCAGCTCCACTTTATTAAATTGATGCTGACGAATTAAGCCCCTCGTATCACGACCGGCAGATCCAGCTTCAGATCGGAAACATGCACTAAATGCAGCATAGTTAAGCGGTAATTGATCATTGTTTAATATTTCATCACGATGTAAATTTGTCACTGGAACTTCAGCAGTTGGAATAAGGAAATAATCCTCGCTATCAATCAAAAAAGCATCCTCTTCAAATTTAGGTAATTGACCTGTCCCTGTCATACTTGTACGATTCACCATATAAGGTGGTAAAATTTCTTCATAGCCATGCTCTTCGACATGTAAATCCAACATAAAATTAAATAATGCTCTTTCCAGTCTAGCACCCAAACCTTTGTAAAATACGAACCGGCTGCCCGTTACTTTTGCAGCACGTTCAAAATCCAAAATATTTAAATCAGTAGCTATATCCCAATGTGGTTTTGGTTCAAAGTCGAACTCACGAATCTCTCCCCATTTGCGGATTTCCACATTGTCATCCTCTGTTTCCCCGACAGGCGTACTTTCATGAGGAATATTAGGAATAGACAACAGTAAATGATCTAATTGTTCTTCAACAACTCGTAATTCATCATCGAATTGTTTAATTTGATCCCCAACCGCACGCATTTCTGCAATTAAATCATCCGCGTTTTGTTTTTCTCTTTTTAATTGAGCAATTTTTTGTGTTACTTCATTACGTTTGCTTTTTAGATCCTCCGTCGCAACAATTAGTTCCCTCCTCTTCGTATCAAGTTCCTCAAATTTATCAAAATCTGAAAGATCTTCACCTCTGTGTTGTAGCTTCTCTTTTACTTCATTAAAATTAGCTCGTAAATATTTGATATCAAGCATTTATAACTCCTCCTTATTAAAAAATAAAAAACTCCCGTCCCTAAAAAGGGACGAGAGTTACCCGCGTTGCCACCCAGTTTGAAAGTATAAATACTTTCCACTTAATCGATAACGGTTTTACCCGAAAGTACTTACTAATAAGAAAGACAAAAGCGCCTTAGGCGGCCACCTTACCTTATTTCGTTCAGTACTTTACTCAAGGATGGATTCACAAGCTTCCTTCATCGGTTTACACCAACCACCGACTCTCTAGAGAAGTCAATCTTGTTACTATTTCCTCTCACTGCTTTAGTCAAGATTTTAACAATTAATTTACTACAATTATACCCTATTTGCAACTATTTATTACGTTTTTTATATTCTTTTACCATATTAATAAAGTATTGTGTCAATCGAAGATCATCTGTCAATTCGGGATGAAAAGAGCACCCTAAAATATGTCCATCACGTGCTGCGACGATTCTTCCATTATGCTTTGCGAGAATTTCAACATCCTCACCAACCTCCAAGATGTGCGGAGCACGAATAAACACAGCATTGAAATGATCTGTCACACCCGCAATAGCAAGATCCGCCTCAAAACTATCAACCTGCCTGCCAAATGAATTTCTTTCAACGATAACATCCATAAGACCCAGATGAGGTTGATCATAGCCTTTAATTTCCCTTGCTAACAATATTAGTCCCGCACAAGTCCCGAAAATTGGCTTGTTTTGTTGGCCAAATTCACACAGCTTGTCCATAAAGTCATACTTATCAAGTAAACGGCGCATTGTCGTGCTTTCTCCACCCGGAAGAATTAACCCATCTATCTCATCTAATTGTTCCCTTTTTTTTATTACGACAGCTTCTTCGCCACAGTTTAGAATAGCCTGAACATGCTCTCTAACAGCACCTTGTAGGCCTAATACTCCAACTTTAATCATTCCCAAAACTCCTTACCAACCTCTATCTTGCATACGTGTTTCCGGTGTTAATGTTGAAATTTCTATACCTTTCATAGCAGTTCCAAGATCTTTTGAAAGATTAGCAATTAGTTCATAATCCTGATAATGTGTCGTTGCCTCAACAATTGCCTTAGCAAATTTTTCAGGGTTATCTGATTTGAAAATACCTGATCCAACAAATACACCGTCTGCACCTAATTGCATCATTAATGCTGCATCAGCAGGAGTTGCTACCCCACCTGCAGCAAAATTTACGACAGGTAATTTCCCAAGTTTTTTAATTTCAAGTAATACTTCGTATGGAGCACCTAATAATTTAGCTTCAGTCATAAGCTCATCCTCATTCATGCCTACTACTTTACGAACCTGGGCATTCACCTTTCGAATATGACGAACAGCTTCAACAATATTTCCTGTTCCTGGTTCTCCTTTTGTCCGAAGCATAGAAGTTCCTTCTCCAATACGACGTGCCGCTTCCCCTAAATCTCTACAACCACAAACAAATGGAACAGTGAAATCTTTTTTGTTTAAATGATATTCTTCGTCGGCTGGAGTTAAAACTTCACTCTCATCAATATAATCTACACCCATCGATTCAAGAACACGCGCTTCAACTATATGACCAATTCTAGCCTTCGCCATAACTGGTATACTAACAGCATTCATTACTTCTTCAACAATGCGAGGGTCAGCCATTCTTGCTACTCCTCCAGCTTTACGTATATCAGCAGGAACTCTTTCAAGTGCCATAACTGCAACCGCACCAGCTTGTTCAGCAATTTTTGCCTGTTCAGCGTTAATTACATCCATAATTACGCCGCCTTTTTGCATCTCAGCCATTCCACGTTTAACTCGATCTGTACCAAATTCCACAATCCTCAGCCCCTTACCATAGTTGTAAAATACAAAACATTTTAATTCTTTAAAGCCTATTTTAAATAAACAGCAAAAAGGACACCGTGTCAAGACAGGTGTCCCCAATAAATTTTATTTAATTCTTAAAACCAGCCTTTTACCGTGGAAGTAATCCCACTCCAAACATCAGAAAAAAAACCGCCGACCCCACGCATCATTAGTACAAACCAATTTGCCTTCTCAACTTTATCAGCCGTAACAACAT
Organism: Heyndrickxia sp. FSL W8-0423; assembly: GCF_038009395.1. Lineage (NCBI taxonomy): Bacteria > Bacillati > Bacillota > Bacilli > Caryophanales > Bacillaceae > Heyndrickxia > Heyndrickxia sp. FSL W8-0423. The sequence continues at coordinate 906,664 of NZ_JBBPBE010000001.1, forward strand.
TTACAGTAGCATATTTATGTCCATCCAAATAACCGAAATCATTTTTGCCACTATATTCTGCAGTCAATGTTCCAACCTTTTCACCTTTTTTAACAGGGGCGGTTAGTTCACCCGATTTATTAAGCTTGTCCTTATCAATATTAAAAGAAGGCTTATAAAGCTTTTCTTCACCATTTTTTATAACAACTTCTAATGGATTTTGTGTTTGAATGTTAACTTTCTTTTCCTTCCCTTTTACTACAGGAATTGATTCATGTTTTTTAACTTTATATCCCTTTGGAAAAATTTCTTTAACAGAAAAATTCGCAAAGGCATAATCCATCATCTTTTTCGTCTCGTCGAATCTTGCCTTATAGCCGCCCTTACCTTTTCCATTCGTCGCATTTTGTACAACTGTAATTACACGCATGCCATTTTTTTGAGCAGTACCTGTAAAACAATATCCTGCAAATTTAGTCGTTCCAGTTTTTAGACCATCTACACCACTATCCTTTGTTCCATATACTAGTGTAGGAAGCATCCAGTTCCAATTTTCCATATTAATATCTTCGTCTGGGCCTGCATGGAATTTTGCTTTTGGAATACTAGACGTTTTTAATACCTCTGGAAAATCATTAATTAAATGGGATGCTAATTTTGCGGTTGCTCTAGCAGACATAATGTTTTCATCTGTTGGACCTGATCCTTTTGGTTGCATTCCTTTTAAATCTTTATTATTAAGTCCAGTACTATTAACAAACTTATAATCTTTAAGACCTAATTCCTTCGCCTTTTCATTCATAAGTTTAACAAAGTTAGTTTCAGATCCAGCAATCGTTTCCGCAATTGCAATTGTAGCAGCATTAGCGGAGTACATTGCCATTGCTTGATAAAGGTCCTTAATTTTATATTTCATATCTTTTCTTAATGGTACATTTGATAGATTCGTATCATGTGAGATTTTTTGAACATAGTCACTTGGAGAATATTCTTGATCCCATTTCACTTTTCCTTTTTTAATTGAATCCAAAAGGATATATTCGGTCATCATTTTAGACATTGAGGCGATACCTAGTGCTGTATCTGCATTTTTTGCATATAATACTTTTCCTGTACTAGCTTCTACTAAAATTGCTCCATCCGCGTGTATATCTAATACATCTTCGGCAGCTAAAGCTGTTTTTGGCAATTGTATAATACCAAATATCAATGAAAAAGCCATTATAAAGGCTATTACTTTTTTCAATCTCTTATTCTTCACTAACATGCCCTCCATCAATTTTTAATACACTTTCGTTATTTTATCATAAATTTTTGTATAATAGTAGCTATGTTAAGTATGCTCTTAGTAACAAAAAGTGGCAGGAACTATACTTTAGGTATATGTTCCTGCCATTTTGGTATATATAGGTTCACCAATGCTTATGATAAGGAATAATTTGGTGCTTCCTTTGTTATTTGGATGTCATGTGGATGACTTTCTCGAAGGCCGGCTCCTGTCATCTTGATAAATTGAGCTTCATCACGCAATGCCTGCAAATCTTTTGTTCCACAATATCCCATCCCAGAACGAATTCCTCCTAGTAATTGGAAAATTACATCTGAAAGTGGACCTTTATATGGAAGTCGACCTTCAATGCCTTCGGGAACAAATTTTTTCGCATCTTCCTGAAAATAACGGTCTTTAGAACCCTGTTCCATCGCAGAAACTGATCCCATTCCACGGTATACTTTAAAACGACGGCCTTGGAATATCTCCGTTTCTCCGGGACTTTCAGATGTTCCTGCAAGTAAACTTCCTAACATAACAACATGTCCGCCCGCAGCCAAAGCTTTAACGATATCTCCGGAATATTTTATTCCTCCATCAGCAATAATTGCCTTTCCATGTTTTCTTGCTTCTGTTGCACAATCGTATATAGCTGTAATTTGCGGTACACCTACACCGGCAACTACTCTCGTTGTACAAATAGAACCAGGTCCGATACCAACTTTTACAATATCAGCCCCTGCAAGAATTAGTTCCCTTGTAGCATCTGCAGTTGCCACATTCCCTGCTATAATATTTAAATTAGGATATGCATCTCTAATTTCACGAACTGTATCAGTAACGCCTTTAGAATGGCCGTGTGCTGTGTCAATCACAATCACATCTACATTCGCTTTTACAAGTGCTTCCACACGTTTCATCGTATCTTTTGTAACACCTACAGCAGCACCAACGAGAAGTCTGCCTACATTATCTTTTGCCGAATTTGGAAATTCAATTACCTTTTCAATATCTTTAATTGTAATTAAACCTTTAAGCACACCATTTTCGTCTACTAAAGGAAGTTTTTCTATCTTATGTTTTTGAAGGATTTTCTCCGCTTCGCTTAATGTTGTCCCTACTGGAGCAGTAACTAAATTCTCTTTAGTCATCACATCAGAGATTTGTATGGAAAAGTCCTCAATAAAACGCAAATCGCGATTTGTAAGAATTCCTACTAATTTTAGTTCCTCTTCGTTATTTACAATCGGAACACCTGAAATTCGATATTTCCCCATCAAATGTTCTGCACTGAAAACCTGATGATCAGGGGTTAGAAAAAAGGGATCTGTAATGACTCCACTTTCAGAACGTTTAACTTTATCAACTTGCTCAGCTTGTTGTTCAATGCTCATATTTTTATGGATAATTCCTAATCCACCCTGTCTTGCCATTGAAATAGCCATTTCAGCTTCAGTAACAGTATCCATTCCAGCACTGATAATTGGAATATTTAACTTCAAAGATTTAGTTAGTTCTACTTGTAGATTAACATCCTTTGGTAATACTTCAGATTTAGCTGGAACTAGTAACACGTCATCAAACGTTAAACCTTCTTTAGCAAATTTAGTTTCCCACATTTCTATTCCTCCTGCTCCAAAAATATTATTAGTAGGTTATCAATTGGTTAAACTACTGTCAAGGAAATCACGATATGTCCAACTTTTCTAATAATTCGGAGGTGATTATTTTGCAAGATATTTGGCAAAATCTAACATATTTTCACTCCGCGGAAAACGCCCAAAAGTTTCTGCATCACTGTTACAAGGATTCTCTTTATGATAAAGCTGAAATAAAGAGCTATGAAAATTGTTACCCTTTTATATATTATTTGCAACATGGGGAGATTTACTATAATCAATCCTCAATAGCTCCAATGGCTATTAAACCAGTATTACTTTTTTATGGCCTTATACACTTAATAAAGGCTTGTCTACTTACTGTAGATCCAAATTATCCCGCAACAACCTCCGTATTGGCCCATGGGGTTTCTTCGAGAAAGAGGAAGAAGCAACAGTATCAATTTATTAATGATGAAATAAAGATTCAAAAACTAGGATTGTGTACTCACTTTGCTAAGCAAATGTTTCACGTGGAACGACTGGATGGGGAAAAAATCATAATGAAGAACTTATTAGAGCAAATTCCGGAACTAGACGATTATTTTTTATTTAACCAGCAACAAAATATTTTTGTAGTACATAAACTTGATCAGACCTATAAAATACCAATTTCTATATTGGACAAGTATCACTTTACGTTAGACAGTTTTGCTCGATTTATTGAGCAAAAAAGTTGTATCGAAATACAAACGGTCTATACAGAGGGGGAAAATATTATGATACAAACAAATAATAATTCTCGTCCGTTACTTCCCTTTCGATTTCATTTATTTAAACAGGAATATTGCTTGCCTTTCAAGCAATCGAAATATATTAATTATCCGGACCTATTGGTGCATTATTTATTGCTATATAACTTAAGTATGATTGCCAGATATGAAACGGAATGGTGGTGTGAGCTTTTAAAAACAACACCGACCAATGACTATTCATTAATAAAATCCTTTTTATCTATAACTGCTCAAAAAACGCCCTATTTAGTTTATCAATATTTAAGAGAACAACGATAATATTCGTTATATGAATATAGACAAAAAAACACAGAGCATACACTCTGTGTTTTTCATTTGCCTGGCAACGTCCTACTCTTGCAGGGGGAGAGCCCCCAACTACCATCGGCGCTGAGAAGCTTAACTTCCGTGTTCGGGATGGGAACGGGTGTGACCTTCTCGCCATAATTACCAGACTATTTATTTAAGGGTTTGTTCCCTCAAAACTAGATAGATGAGAAATACTTCGTAATAACCTTGAATCTATTGTTGGTTAAGTCTTCGACCGATTAGTATTCGTCAGCTCCATGTGTCGCCACACTTCCACCTCGAACCTATCAACCTGATCATCTTTCAGGGGTCTTATTTAGATAAACTAAGGGAAATCTCATCTTGAGGGGGGCTTCATGCTTAGATGCTTTCAGCACTTATCCCTTCCGCACATAGCTACCCAGCGATGCCTTTGGCAAGACAACTGGTACACCAGCGGTGCGTCCATCCCGGTCCTCTCGTACTAAGGACAGCTCCTCTCAAATTTCCTACGCCCACGACGGATAGGGACCGAACTGTCTCACGACGTTCTGAACCCAGCTCGCGTACCGCTTTAATGGGCGAACAGCCCAACCCTTGGGACCGACTACAGCCCCAGGATGCGATGAGCCGACATCGAGGTGCCAAACCTCCCCGTCGATGTGGACTCTTGGGGGAGATAAGCCTGTTATCCCCGGGGTAGCTTTTATCCGTTGAGCGATGGCCCTTCCATGCGGAACCACCGGATCACTAAGCCCGACTTTCGTCCCTGCTCGACTTGTAGGTCTCGCAGTCAAGCTCCCTTGTGCCTTTACACTCTGCGAATGATTTCCAACCATTCTGAGGGAACCTTTGGGCGCCTCCGTTACCTTTTAGGAGGCGACCGCCCCAGTCAAACTGCCTGCCTGACACTGTCTCCCACCCCGATTCAGGGGTGCGGGTTAGAATTTCAATACAGCCAGGGTAGTATCCCACCGACGCCTCCACCGAAGCTGGCGCTCCGGCTTCAAAGGCTCCTACCTATCCTGTACAAGCTGTACCAAAATTCAATATCAGGCTGCAGTAAAGCTCCACGGGGTCTTTCCGTCCTGTCGCGGGTAACCTGCATCTTCACAGGTACTATAATTTCACCGAGTCTCTCGTTGAGACAGTGCCCAGATCGTTGCGCCTTTCGTGCGGGTCAGAACTTACCTGACAAGGAATTTCGCTACCTTAGGACCGTTATAGTTACGGCCGCCGTTTACTGGGGCTTCAATTCAAAGCTTCGCTTACGCTAACCTCTCCTCTTAACCTTCCAGCACCGGGCAGGCGTCAGCCCCTATACTTCGCCTTACGGCTTCGCAGAGACCTGTGTTTTTGCTAAACAGTCGCCTGGGCCTATTCACTGCGGCTCTCTCGGGCTTGCACCCTAACAGAGCACCCCTTCTCCCGAAGTTACGGGGTCATTTTGCCGAGTTCCTTAACGAGAGTTCTCTCGCTCACCTTAGGATTCTCTCCTCGCCTACCTGTGTCGGTTTGCGGTACGGGCACCTTTCACCTCACTAGAGGATTTTCTAGGCAGTGTGGAATCAGGAACTTCGGTACTATATTTCCCTCGCCATCACAGCTCAAGGTACATGGTGACGGGATTTGCCTCGTCACCCCTCTAACTGCTTGGACGCGCTATTCCAGCAGCGCGCTTACCCTATCCTCCTGCGTCCCCCCATCGTTCAAACGGTGAAGAGGTGGTACAGGAATATCAACCTGTTGTCCATCGCCTACGCCTTTCGGCCTCGGCTTAGGTCCCGACTAACCCTGAGCGGACGAGCCTTCCTCAGGAAACCTTAGGCATTCGGTGGAAGGGATTCTCACCCTTCTTTCGCTACTCATACCGGCATTCTCACTTCTAAGCGCTCCACCAGTCCTTACGGTCTAGCTTCTCAGCCCTTAGAACGCTCTCCTACCACGGACACCAACGGTGTCCATCCACAGCTTCGGTGATACGTTTAGCCCCGGTACATTTTCGGCGCAGAGTCACTCGACCAGTGAGCTATTACGCACTCTTTAAATGGTGGCTGCTTCTAAGCCAACATCCTGGTTGTCTAAGCAACTCCACATCCTTTTCCACTTAACGTATACTTTGGGACCTTAGCTGGTGGTCTGGGCTGTTTCCCTTTTGACTACGGATCTTATCACTCGCAGTCTGACTCCTAAGGATAAGTCATTGGCATTCGGAGTTTGTCTGAATTCGGTAACCCGATGAGGGCCCCTAGTCCAAACAGTGCTCTACCTCCAAGACTCTTACCTTAAGGCTAGCCCTAAAGCTATTTCGGAGAGAACCAGCTATCTCCAAGTTCGATTGGAATTTCTCCGCTACCCACACCTCATCCCCGCACTTTTCAACGTGCGTGGGTTCGGGCCTCCAGTAAGTGTTACCTTACCTTCACCCTGGACATGGGTAGATCACCTGGTTTCGGGTCTACGACCTCAAACTCATTCGCCCTATTAAGACTCGCTTTCGCTGCGGCTCCGCCTCTTCAGCTTAACCTCGCTTGAAATCGTAACTCGCCGGTTCATTCTACAAAAGGCACGCTATCACTCGGCGTCTTTCCGAAGGAAAGACGCACAGAGCTCTAACTACTTGTAGGCACACGGTTTCAGGTTCTCTTTCACTCCCCTCCCGGGGTGCTTTTCACCTTTCCCTCACGGTACTGGTTCACTATCGGTCACTAGGGAGTATTTAGCCTTGGGAGATGGTCCTCCCTGCTTCCGACGGGATTTCACGTGTCCCGCCGTACTCAGGATCCACTCTGGAGGGAACGAAGTTTCAACTACAGGGTTGTTACCTTCTTTGACGGGCCTTTCCAGACCTCTTCATTTACTCCGTTCCTTTGTAACTCCGTATAGAGTGTCCTACAACCCCAAGAGGCAAGCCTCTTGGTTTGGGCTTCTTCCGTTTCGCTCGCCGCTACTCAGGAAATCGCGTTTGCTTTCTCTTCCTCCGGGTACTTAGATGTTTCAGTTCCCCGGGTCTGCCTTCCATACTCTATGTATTCAAGTAAGGATACTACCCCATTACGGGCAGTGGGTTCCCCCATTCGGAAATCTCCGGATCAAAGCTTGCTTACAGCTCCCCGAAGCATATCGGTGTTAGTCCCGTCCTTCATCGGCTCCTAGTGCCAAGGCATTCACCGTGCGCCCTTACTAACTTAACCTAAAATAAGGTTTATTTTTAAAACTACTTAAATGGATTCATCCATAAAGTGGCGATTCTCGGTTATTACTTGGTTATTTCTCATGATATCTAGTTTTCAAGGAACAAGGCTACTGATTTCAATCACATCATGATTAATCATCGTAGCATTTGCTTCGTGCTGCCTTGCTCCGAGGTGAACCTAATCTTCCTCGAATAAGCATTGCCGCAGGAGCAATTTTACCCAAAGTGCAATTTAGAAATTATCTAAAAATAATATCTTTATTGACTTTATCTTTTGGTGGAGCCTAGCGGGATCGAACCGCTGACCTCCTGCGTGCAAAGCAGGCGCTCTCCCAGCTGAGCTAAGGCCCCGAATATGTTATATGGTGGGCCTAAATGGACTCGAACCATCGACCTCACGCTTATCAGGCGTGCGCTCTAACCAGCTGAGCTATAGGCCCACATTTTCGGAAATAAAAAACATCGATATGGAAGAAGAACTCCTTGTCGTTGTTTTTATCTATTGCATATTTTTTTGAAGAATTCATCCTTCAAAACTGAACAAAACGGAAAACGTCTTTTTTGTAACCACGTTAGTGGTCTTCCATATTCCTTAGAAAGGAGGTGATCCAGCCGCACCTTCCGATACGGCTACCTTGTTACGACTTCACCCCAATCATCTGTCCCACCTTCGGCGGCTGGCTCCAAAAGGTTACCTCACCGACTTCGGGTGTTACAAACTCTCGTGGTGTGACGGGCGGTGTGTACAAGGCCCGGGAACGTATTCACCGCGGCATGCTGATCCGCGATTACTAGCGATTCCGGCTTCATGTAGGCGAGTTGCAGCCTACAATCCGAACTGAGAATGGTTTTATGGGATTGGCGTAACCTCGCGGTCTAGCAACCCTTTGTACCATCCATTGTAGCACGTGTGTAGCCCAGGTCATAAGGGGCATGATGATTTGACGTCATCCCCACCTTCCTCCGGTTTGTCACCGGCAGTCACCTTAGAGTGCCCAACTGAATGCTGGCAACTAAGGTCAAGGGTTGCGCTCGTTGCGGGACTTAACCCAACATCTCACGACACGAGCTGACGACAACCATGCACCACCTGTCACTCTTGTCCCCGAAGGGAAATCCCTATCTCTAGGGAGGGCAAGAGGATGTCAAGACCTGGTAAGGTTCTTCGCGTTGCTTCGAATTAAACCACATGCTCCACCGCTTGTGCGGGCCCCCGTCAATTCCTTTGAGTTTCAGCCTTGCGGCCGTACTCCCCAGGCGGAGTGCTTAATGCGTTAGCTGCAGCACTAAAGGGCGGAAACCCTCTAACACTTAGCACTCATCGTTTACGGCGTGGACTACCAGGGTATCTAATCCTGTTCGCTCCCCACGCTTTCGCGCCTCAGCGTCAGTTACAGACCAAAGAGCCGCCTTCGCCACTGGTGTTCCTCCACATCTCTACGCATTTCACCGCTACACGTGGAATTCCGCTCTTCTCTTCTGCACTCAAGTCTCCCAGTTTCCAATGACCCTCCACGGTTGAGCCGTGGGCTTTCACATCAGACTTAAGAAACCGCCTGCGCGCGCTTTACGCCCAATAATTCCGGACAACGCTTGCCACCTACGTATTACCGCGGCTGCTGGCACGTAGTTAGCCGTGGCTTTCTGGTTAGGTACCGTCAAGGTACCGCCCTATTCGAACGATACTTGTTCTTCCCTAACAACAGAGTTTTACGATCCGAAAACCTTCATCACTCACGCGGCGTTGCTCCGTCAGACTTTCGTCCATTGCGGAAGATTCCCTACTGCTGCCTCCCGTAGGAGTCTGGGCCGTGTCTCAGTCCCAGTGTGGCCGATCACCCTCTCAAGTCGGCTACGCATCGTCGCCTTGGTGAGCCGTTACCTCACCAACTAGCTAATGCGCCGCGGGTCCATCTGTAAGTGGTAGCTAGTGCCACCTTTCAATTCTCCTTCATGCGAAGGAAAAAGTTATCCGGTATTAGCCCCGGTTTCCCGGAGTTATCCCAGTCTTACAGGCAGGTTACCCACGTGTTACTCACCCGTCCGCCGCTAATCTGAAAAGGAGCAAGCTCCTATCAGATTCGCTCGACTTGCATGTATTAGGCACGCCGCCAGCGTTCGTCCTGAGCCAGGATCAAACTCTCCAAAAAGATGTTTGAAATAGCTCTAGTTAAAAAATAAATTAATTGACGTTTCGTTTTGTTCAGTTTTCAAAGATCAATTGTTATTTGCGACTTTTATATAATAGCATATTTCATCATGTAATGTCAATTACTATTTTAAAATACTTTTATATATTTATTAAAAAGCCAACGAAATTTATTATATCAAACGAATAAGGAAAATACAATAGTAATATCGAAACTAGTATACCTCTTCTATATATAAATTTCTTTCCTTTTCAAGGTCGATGATTTCTCCATCATTCAACCTTATAAGCGGTCTAATTGGTGCAGTTTGTTTAATAAAGATCACCTCTCCGAAAGAGCCGTTTGATATCTTAACCTTTGTTCCTATTGAAAAATTGGCAATCATCGATAATAGAGTGTTTATCACTTCTAAATCAAATTTACCAAATTCATCTATTTTCATTATCTCTAGGGCCTTTAAAGGTGCTATTTTCTTCTTATAAAGGCGATCAGATACTAGTGCATGAAATACATCAGCTACTGTAATAATTCTAGACATAGAGTAATATTGTTTCCCTTTTACCCCCATTGGATAACCGCTTCCATCAAGTCTCTCATGATGTTGAAAGATTGCTAATTTCGTTTCTGATTTGAGTAGTGGACTATTTTGCACCATTTTCAAACTATAATTTGGATGTTCTTGAATCTCAGCCTTTTCACTGTTAGTTAAAGTTGTTTGTTTAGAAATGATTCTTGGTGAAATCTTTGCCATACCTGCATTTGCTAAGCAGCCTGCTAGAGCCGTTTGATAATAGCGGCCTTTATTATCCCCCATTCTTTTAGCAATTAATCCACTAAGAATTCCAACTGAAATAGAATGATAGTAAATATAATCTTCCGGATTATTTACAAAAAGAGAGTTAAGAGCGATGTTTTCCTCCTCAGCTATTTCCAATAAAGGGTATAAATAGTCTCTCACATTTGCTATATCAATTATAGTTCCGGATTGCCATTTTTGAAAATCAGCTTTGTACTTTTTTACTGATTCAGAAAATAAAAAAGGAAAGATGGAGTGGACTTTTACTTGTTCCGCTTTAGTTACATTCACTTCAGAATGGTTTTTGTTAGCTCCCTTTTGTCTCTTTTGACCATTAGATATACTTTCTATTTCTACTTCTCTAATAAAAAATGCTTTTAAAACATCAATATGTTCTATTGATATAACCGTCCCTCTAGGGATAATTGGGGAACTAGTCATTCCCATTACATCCTCAGCTAATATAGATCCTACACGTAATCCGTCTATATTTATTTTCATATGACCACTCCATATAAGTAATAGTATCTATTTTATTTCTATTTATTTTCAATTTTATCAAAAAAGAGACATCGAATCGATGTCTCTTTTAAAAATTGCAAAAAAACCTATTATTCCTCTTCAGCTTCTTGATTATTGTCATTAACTACTTCTAATTCTTCTTGATCTGAAGGTTCCTCTTCTTCCTTTTCGACTTTTGCAACGGTTGCCACATGTTCGTCTTCACCAAGGCGAATTAATTTGACTCCTTGAGTATTACGTCCAAGTTGGGAAATATCACCGACTGCCATCCGTATAAGAACTCCTCCGGCGGTTATCAGCATAAGATCCTCTTCCCCAGTAACGGTTTTTACTGCAATTAAGTTTCCATTCTTTTCTGTAATATTACATGTTTTTAACCCTTTACCACCACGGCTTTGAATGCGATACTCTGAAGAATTAGTGCGTTTTCCGTAACCATTAATAGTGACAATTAAAACATCGTCATTATCTTCGAGAATTTCCATTCCAACGACTTCGTCATCACCCGTTAGCGTGATTCCTTTAACACCGGTAGCAGTTCTTCCCATGGATCGAACATCAACTTCCGGAAAGCGAATTAACATACCATTTTTAGTACCAATGATCATATCTTTATTTCCATCAGTTAATTTAACAGAGATCAGTTCATCTTCATCGCGAAGATGAATAGCAATTAATCCATTTGTTCGTATGTTTGCAAAATCAGTTAGTGGAGTTCGTTTAGATATTCCACGTTTCGTAGTAAAGAATAAGAACGAATCTTCCACAAATTCTTCGACACGAATCATCGTATTAATTTCTTCGTCCTTTTCAATTCCAAGGAGATTTATTATTGGAATCCCTTTAGCTGTTCGACTAAACTCAGGAATTTCATATCCTTTAGATCGGAAAACTTTTCCTTTATTAGTGAAAAATAGGATCGTATCATGGGTTGAAGTTGTTAATAAATGCTCAACAAAGTCGTCCTCATTTGTTCCCATTCCTTGGACCCCGCGTCCTCCACGTTTTTGACTTCTGTATGTGGAAATTGGCAGACGTTTAATGTATCCATTATGGGTTAAACTAATGACAATATTTTCTCGAGGAATTAAATCCTCATCTTCGATTTGTTCAATACCGCCTGAAACAATTTCAGTTTTCCTATTATCATTAAAGCGTTCTTTAATTTCTATTAATTCTTCACGAATAATTTCCAGTACCTTTTCTTCATCTGCTAAAACAGCTTTTAATTCAGCGATTAGTTTTAACAATTCTTGATACTCTTCTTCAATCTTCTCACGTTCTAATCCTGTTAAACGTTGGAGACGCATATCAAGAATAGCCTGAGCTTGCTTCTCAGATAATGAAAATTGTTCCATTAAACCATTTCTTGCAATTTCTGTTGTTTGAGAAGAACGAATCAAACTAATTATTTCATCAATGTGATCAAGAGCAATACGTAATCCCTCTAAAATATGTGCCCTAGCTTCAGCTTTTCTTAATTCGAATTCCGTTCTACGACGAATAATGACTTTTTGATGTTCCAAATAATGATATAAACATTGTTTTAAATTTAATACTTTCGGTTGACCATCAACAAGTGCTAACGTATTGATTCCGAATGTTGTTTGTAATGCTGTATGTTTATATAAATTATTTAAAAGAACATTCGCATTGGCATCTCTTCGTACTTCAATAACTACGCGCATACCAGTACGATCAGATTCGTCTCTTAAATCTGTTATTCCATCAATTTTTTTATCACGTACAAGTTCAGCAATTCTTTCCACAAGCTTTGCTTTATTCACTTGGTAAGGAATTTCTTTAATAATAATGGTCTCTTTGCCATTTGCCTTTTGTTCAATTTCTACTCGTGCCCTTAATGTAATTGATCCTTTCCCGGTTTCATAAGCACGTCTAATTCCGCTTCTTCCCACAATTAATCCTGCAGTAGGGAAATCCGGTCCTGGTATAAATTCCATCAATTCTTGGATGGTAATATCAGGATCCTTACTTAAAGCCAATACTCCATCAATTACTTCCCCAAGTTGATGTGGTGGAATATTAGTCGCCATACCAACAGCGATACCCGAAGTACCGTTGACTAATAAATTCGGAAATCTTGATGGCAACACAACGGGTTCTTTCTCAGAACCATCATAGTTATCTTGATAATCAATTGTGTCCTTATTAATATCGCGAAGTAATTCCATTGATATTTTAGACATACGAGCTTCTGTATAACGCATTGCAGCCGCAGAATCACCATCAATAGAACCGAAGTTACCATGTCCATCTACAAGCATATAGCGATAACTGAAATCTTGAGCCATACGAACCATCGTCTCATAAACGGCCGAATCACCATGTGGATGGTATTTACCGATTACTTCTCCAACGATACGTGCCGACTTCTTAAATGCTTTGTCCGATGTCATACCTAAATCGTTCATCGCATAAAGAATTCGGCGATGTACTGGTTTTAATCCATCACGCACATCTGGAAGTGCACGTGAAACAATTACACTCATCGCATAATCTAAGAAAGATGTACGCATTTCCTGACTTAAATTTATTTCTTTAATATTTGAACTTGGTGTTTCAGCCATACTGGAACCTCCCTTAAGAGAATGAAGCAATCAGTAATGACTGATTGCCCCTCTTGTAAAGATGAAAAGTTAACATTACTAACGCACAAAAGTGCTTAACCTATCTTGTTGCTTGTACTTTCCCGATTAAATATCTAAGTTCTTTACATAAATTGCATTTTCTTCGATAAAATTACGTCGTGGTTCAACCTTATCTCCCATAAGCATTTCAAATGTTTCATCCGCTTCTATTGCATCTTCTAAGCTTACTTGAAGTAAAGTTCTACGCTCTGGATCCATTGTTGTTTCCCATAATTGTTCAGGATTCATTTCACCAAGACCTTTATATCGTTGAATTCCGGGTTTCGGTTGCTGTGGCATTTGACTTAATGCTTGTTCTAATTCCTTGTCACTATATACATATTCAACGCGTTTGCCTTGAGCTATTTTATAAAGGGGCGGCTGTGCAATATAAATGTATCCCGCCTCTATTGTTTGTCGCATATAGCGATAGAAGAATGTTAATAATAATGTTCGAATATGTGCGCCATCGACATCGGCATCAGTCATGATGACTATTTTATGATAGCGAGCTTTTGAAATGTCAAAATCCTCACTAATCCCTGTACCTAATGCAGTAATAATGGTTCGAATTTCATTATTAGTTAAAATTTTATCTAACCGTGCTTTTTCAACATTGAGGATTTTCCCTCTTAAAGGTAAAATCGCTTGAAAATGTCTATCCCTACCTTGCTTCGCAGAGCCACCGGCAGAGTCTCCCTCAACGATAAATAATTCGCTGATTTTCGGATCACGAGATGAACAATCCGCTAATTTCCCGGGAAGGCTTGAAACTTCTAATGCACTTTTTCGACGAGTAAGTTCCCTTGCTTTCTTCGCTGCTAAACGTGCACGTGCTGCCATTAAACCTTTTTCAACAATTTTTTTAGCAACTGTTGGGTTTTCTAACATAAATTTATCAAAATGCTCGGAGAAAATAGCATCGGTAATTGTTCTAGCTTCTGAATTACCTAATTTTGTTTTTGTTTGCCCTTCGAACTGTGGATCAGGATGTTTAATTGAAACGATCGCAGTTAATCCTTCACGAACATCCTCACCCGATAAATTAGAATCACTTTCCTTAATTAGGCCATTTTTGCGAGCGTAGTCATTAATAACTCTTGTTAGGGCTGTCTTAAAGCCAAATTCATGTGTACCACCTTCATACGTATGAATATTATTGGCAAAAGAATAAATGCTACTTGTGAAGCCCTCATTATATTGAATTGAAACCTCAATAGAAATCCCATCCTTTTCGCCTTCTACATAGATTGGCTCTTCATGGATGACTTCTTTTGTACGGTTTAAATGTTCAACGTATGACTTTATTCCACCTTCATAGTGATATTCATTTTTTTTCGATTCGTCTCTTTTATCTTCAATCGTAAGCTTTAATCCCCGATTTAAAAATGCAAGTTCACGAACGCGTGTTGCAAGAATATCGTAATCAAAGACCGTAGTCTCTGTAAATATTTCCTTGTCCGGTACGAAGTGGCTAGTCGTTCCGGTATGGTCTGTTTCCCCAATGATCTTTAAATCAAAGCAAGGAACTCCACGTTCATATTTTTGATAATATATATTCCCATCACGATGGACATAAACCTCAAATTCACTTGATAAGGCATTAACTACGGAAGCACCTACTCCGTGCAAACCACCAGATACCTTATATCCTCCGCCACCAAATTTTCCTCCGGCATGAAGGACAGTATGGATGACTTCAACTGCGGGTCTTCCCATTTTTTCCTGTATCCCAACCGGAATACCGCGTCCATTATCGACAACCTTAATACTATTATCCTTTTCAATGACAATATTTATCTCGTCACAAAATCCGGCAAGTGCTTCATCAATACTATTATCTACAATTTCCCAAACAAGATGATGTAGCCCTTTGCTGCTTGTGGATCCAATATACATACCTGGACGCTTCCGAACAGCTTCCAGTCCTTCAAGAACCTGTATCTGATTTTCATCATAGCTTTGACCTTGAACTTGATCTTGTTCCATTGGCACTTGAATTCACCTACACTTTTTAAAAATAAATTAGTTAAACATGTATTTATAACGTATCAAAATAAATAAATATTCTTCATAGGGGTTACTGAAAAACAATTAAAATTCCTAGTTATTTTCTCTAGTCATAAAAAAACAAAAATAGTTTTAATTTAATCGCTTTAAAAGCGTACTAGAGGATAAAGGTGAAAGATAGTGCTGATGGTCAGTAATGACTAAGGATTTAAACTTTCCTTTTGACAAGTTAATCATGCCCTTTTTCTTTGATTGGAAAAATTCTTGCATAATAACAGACTGATTAACTGAACCTTTATCTATAATAGCAATAATTTCATCTGCTCGAACCATCACATCTTCGCCTACATGTAGGTACATGTTTTACACCTCATTTCACCGGAAACATAATCCCGGATTCTACAGAAAAGGTCGATGCCTCTTTCAGTGTTTGATGGTCGATTCCATCAATGCTTGTAGTTGTAACAAAAGTTTGGACTTTTCCTTGAATCGTATTCAACAGGTGGGATTGGCGGTAATCATCTAGTTCAGATAAAACATCATCAAGGAGTAAAATGGGGTATTCCCCTATTTCTGAATGGATTAATTCTATCTCAGCCAATTTTAATGAAAGAGCAGTTGTTCGTTGCTGTCCTTGTGAACCAAATGTTTGCACGTCACGATTATTCACAAAAAATACAAGCTCATCACGATGTGGACCTAATAATGTAACACCTCGTTCAATTTCCCTTTTTTTATTAATAGAAAATTTTTCCTCCATCTTCGTTAATAGGCTTGACGAATCCATGTCTTCTGATACATCAATGGACGGTTTATACTGAATTTTTAACGATTCTAAGCCCCGGGATATCCCCGTATGGATTGGTCTTGCCCATTCTTCTAGCAGTTGAATAAACTCAAATCTCTTTTTTATGATCTTAACGGCCATTTGTATAAATTGGTCGGTTAGTACATCAAGCATCGTTTCATCTTTTTGCTTTTGGAGTTGCAGCAGTTTTAAATAATGATTCCGTTGCTGTAAAATTTTTTGATATTGACTGATGTCATGTAAATATACGGGTGATACCTGTCCAATCTCCATATCAATAAAACGACGCCTAACTTGAGGGCTCCCTTTAACAAGATGGAGATCTTCAGGCGCGAACATGACAACATTCATATTTCCTACATACTGGCTTAATTTAGATTGCTCAATATGATTATATTTTGCTTTTTTCCCTTTTTTTGAAATAACTAGTTCTAGCGGTGTTGATCCACTATGTTTTTTTATCCTACCTTTTATTTTAGCATATTCCTCATCCCAACGGATTAAATCTTTATCATTTGATGTTCGATGGGACTTTGCCATAGCTAAAACGTAAATAGATTCCATAACATTAGTTTTTCCTTGTGCATTTTCACCTAAAATCACATTTACGTTATTTTCAAAGGAAATAGATAGTGATTCGTAGTTACGGTAATTTTTCAGTTCTAACTCTTCAATATACATTCAGTAACATCCTTTTTCTCCCAAAAATTATCTATCGGGATATAACAAAATTACCAACGCTCGGAATTTCTATTCGATCACCTACTGAAAGTTTTCGCCCTCTTCTTTGGTCTTGTTCACCATTAACAAATACATCATGTTCACTTAAAAACCATTTGGCCATGCCACCACTTTGAATAACATCAGCTAATTTTAAAAATTGGCCTAAAGTAATGAATTCCGTCTCAATTGATACGTTCTTTTCCATACATTCACTCTTTTCCGCTTCATAATTCTCTAATATATAATTTTACTAAATAATTTTAATTAATACAACGTCACTTCGTTTCAAAGTTATTAACATGTGGATGATTTTTTTATAAATATTTTTAGATGTTTATTGTGGATAAATGTGAAAAAAGTCCTGTCTAAGACAGGAACTTTTATTTAGTAAGTGCGGACTGGCAATATAAGTTGCAAGATCGATTCGTCATTAATTGGTCGAATGATAAATGGCCTCATTGCCCCAGTAAAACTAATACGAATTTCTAAACCTTCCAATGCTTTTAGGGCATCCATCATATATTTTGCACTGAATGAAATTTTTAAATCTTCGCCTTCAATTGACTGACTTTGAACTTGTTCAACAACTTTCCCAACTTCAGGAGTGTTAGATGAAATTTCAATGATTCCTGATGTTAGCGTAGAGAATTTAACAACATTGGGATTTCTACCCTCTCTTGCTAATAGAGAGGCACGATCAATGGCTTGTAAAAACTCTTTTGTATTAATAACAATGTCTGTTTTGCTTTCAGTAGGTATTAATCTTGAAGTATCAGGATAATTACCTTCTAAAAGTCTTGAGAAAAATAGTAAATGTTTTGCTCTAAACAAAATTTGATTTTCGGTAATAACAATTTCTACTGGTTCATTTGTGTCATCTAAAATTTTGTTTAATTCATTTAAGCTTTTTCCAGGAATGACAATGTTATATTTCGCCTCATTTACAAAATCGATGGCTGCTGAACGCATTGCTAAGCGGTGGCTATCCGTAGCAATACATGTTAATCGATCTGATTCAACTTTCCAATTTACCCCGGTTAGAATTGGGCGAGTTTCAGACGTAGATACAGCAAAAACGGTTTGGCGAATAAGGTTTTTAACAATATCTGTTGGAATTTTAAATACATTCTCTTCAGAAATTTGAGGTAGATGTGGATATTCTTCAGGATCTAATCCATTTAGATTGAATTCAGATTTACCTGAACGAATAACGGTTTGCAAATGATTGATTACTTCAATTTCAACGAAATCCATAGGTAACTTTTTAACAATTTCACTAAAAAACTTAGCTTGTAGAACGATGGCACCAGGAGCAAAAATCTCCACTAATTCATTTCCATCTTCTTCTTTTGGAATAAATGATTCAATGGATACATCTGAATCACTTCCTGTAAATGCTACGCCTTCATTTGTCGCTACAATTTTTATTCCAGTTAATATGGGAATCGTAGTTCTAGAACTAATTGCTTTCATTACATCTTGTACACTTTGGATAAGTCGATCACGTTGTATCGAAAATTTCATGATTTTCCCCCCGAGACTTGTTTAATTAATTATTGTACCATTCATCTTTGGAAAAATGGATTGCAAATACGTAACTGTCAACTTGTTTAATATTGTTCTAATTTATGGTGATTTATATATAATTAATCTTTTAAAAAATAGTAGTAATAATAGTAGGGCCTGTGAACATGTGGATAACTTAAAAATCGAAAGGAAACACAGCCTATCCACATGTGGACAGACTGTGCATATACAGTAAAAAGTTATTCACAATTTCCCAGGTTACCCTTTTAGTAGACTTTTAATCTCTTGAATGCTTTTTTCCAGTTGAGCATCCGTTAGAAGTAGTTTAGATATTTTTTCATGGGCATGAATAACAGTCGTATGATCTCGCCCGCCAAATTCCTCACCAATTTTCGGTAGAGAAAAGTCAGTTAATTCTCTTGATAAATACATAGCAATTTGCCTCGGAAAAGCAACAGATTTTGTTCTTTTCTTTGCTTTAAAATCCTCTAATTTAATATTGTATTCTTGTCCAACTGTTCTTTGAATATCTTGAATCGTAATCACTTTTGGCTTCGAGCTAGGAATAATATCTTTCAATGCTTCAGCAGCCAAATCTGCATTTATGTCCTTATTGATTAAGGATGAATAGGCTACGATTCGAATTAACGCTCCTTCTAGCTCTCGAATATTTGAATCAATTTGATTAGCAATATACAGCATAACCTCATTTGGGATATCAAGTCCATCTGCCTTTGCCTTTTTTCGCAAAATAGCAATCCGAGTTTCTAAATCCGGCGGGGTAATATCAGTAATTAAACCCCATTCAAAACGAGATCGTAGACGATCCTCTAATGTTGGAATTTCCTTTGGAGGACGGTCACTAGAAATGATAATCTGTTTACTCTCTTCATGTAAGGCGTTGAAAGTATGGAAAAATTCTTCTTGAGTTGATTCTTTTCCAGCAAGAAATTGAATATCATCTATTAATAGCACGTCAACATTCCTGTATTTATTACGGAAATCGACAGCTTTATTATCTCGAATGGAATTAATAAATTCGTTCGTAAATTTTTCGGAGGACAAATAAACGACCCTCGCAGTAGGATTATGCTCAATTACATAATGTCCAATGGCATGCATTAAATGCGTTTTTCCGAGGCCAACCCCCCCATAAATAAAAAGCGGATTATAGGCTTTAGCGGGAGCCTCTGCTACAGCAAGCGAAGCAGCATGTGCAAAGCGATTTCCAGAACCAATAACAAAAGTATCAAACGTGTATTTTGGATTCAGTACGTTTTGGAATAATTCTGTTGAATCCTCTATTTTAGGTTTATTTTGAGGCGGAACCTTTGATTGAAATTCTTCATCCTCTTGAGTTTGAGGGATGATAAATTTTACTGTGAGTTTTTCACCAGTTATGTCATAGAGGACATCTGAAATTAGCGTGACATATCGCCCTTCTAGCCAATCTCTAGCAAAATCATTAGGCACCGAAACGATAAACGTATCGCCTTGTAATAAATGTGCCTTGGTAGACTTTAACCATGTTTCAAAGCTAGGCTTACTGATCTTTTTTTCAATAATAGTTAGTGCTTTATTCCAAAGATCAGCTATATTTTCCAACACCATACCCTCCTTTGTAATATCAGTATTTTTGACGTGTATGTGAGAAACAACGTAACAATGTTTCGTCTTAGAGATGTTAAAATTAATAAATATACATAACTATGATTGTGGAAAAACTTATAATAAGGAAAGAAAGTAGATTTTCGACACCATCCACTGTTTGTGGACAAGTTTATACAAAGCATGTACATAAACTATCCACACGATATCCACAATTTGTGGATAAATAAGTTATGCACAAATATATATTCAGAGTGAAAACACAATAATCATAACAAATAATTATAGGCGTTGCAATGCATTTTAAAAATTATCCACACCATCCGTAGCCTGAGGAATAAATTTATTCACAGGTTATTAATTTGTGAAAAACCTGTCAATAATTGTTGTGGATAGTGAAAATGCTGTCGAAAATTATCCACAACATATATTATTAGATTTACCTATCCAATTTTTAAAAACTAGACGATATTTAAATAGCGATTATTGGAAAAAGTATTCTGCTATAAAGAGTTGACAATTATTATTGATGATCATTATAATTAGTAGGACTGTCTTCTACTGTTACAAAAGATCCTCGAGGGAGGTGTCATAAATGAAAAGAACATATCAACCAAACGCTCGTAAAAGAAGTAAAGTTCATGGATTCCGTGCACGTATGAGTTCAAAAAATGGACGTAAAGTCTTAGCTGCTCGTCGTCGTAAAGGAAGAAAAGTATTATCAGCGTAGACCACTGAAACGTCTCAGTGGTTTTTTTTCTTACCACCTTTTCGTAAACTTTCGTATTGCGAGTGATAGAAATGAAAAAATCGTATCGAATTAAAAAAAATGTTGATTTCCAAAAAGTTTTTAAACAAGGAAAATCGTATGCGAATCGCCAATTTGTTATATATGTTTTAAAAAAGGAAAATCAAAAAAATTTCCGTATAGGTTTGTCAGTCAGTAAAAAAATAGGAAATGCAGTTAAAAGAAATGAAATTAAACGTTATCTTCGTCAATGTTTCCACGAATTAGAAGAAAATATCAAAAAAGATAATGATTATGTGATCATCGCTAGAAAACCAGCGGCCGAAATGAATTTCCATGAAGTAAATAAAAGCTTGCAACATGTGTTAAAAGTAGCAAAAGTTCTAGTTGATTAATTTTTTTTTATTGTTTGTAAGGGTGTCCAATTGCTGTAATGTAATATGGATGCCTTAATCTACATAAAAAATTGATACTTAGAAAGCAGGGAGGAAACAGCGGTTTGAGAAAAAGAATATTTTTAATTATTGCAATAGTGGGACTTGCAGCCGTCCTTTCAGGATGTACGGAGTTCAATAAAGACATTACTCCAGAAAGTAAAGGGATTTGGAATGAATATATCGTCTTTCCACTATCCTGGATCATTAAAAAGGTTGCAGTATTTCTAGGAAATAGCTATGGGTTATCGATTATTTTTGTAACAATCATTATTCGCTTAATCATCCTTCCATTAATGATTAAGCAGACAAAAAGTTCAAAAGCAATGCAATTAATTCAACCTGAGATTAAAAAGCTAAGGGAAAAATATAGTTCCAAAGATGCGGTTACACAACAAAAATTACAGCAAGAACAAATGCAATTATTTCAAAAGTATGGGGTAAATCCATTAGCAGGATGTCTTCCGTTAATTATTCAAATGCCTATACTAATTGGATTCTACCATGCAATTAATCGAACACCAGAAATTAGAGAATCGATGTTCCTATGGTTCGATTTAGGATCACCAGATTATATATTGGCAGTTATTGCGGGAGTAACGACTTTCCTTCAACAAAAAGTAATGATGGCAGGAACAGAAAACCAAAATCCACAAATGTCAATTATGCTTTGGGTAATGCCAATTATGATCATTGTAATAGGAATCAGTTTACCAGCAGCACTGCCGCTATATTGGGTAGTCGGTAACATCTTCATGATTATTCAAACGTATTTTATTAAAACTCCAGAAATCCAAAATGGTCCATCAACTGGGGGAAAAGCGGGAGGAGCTAAAAAGTGAAGGAAGTTACTGCTACAGGACAAAGTGTCGAAGAAGCAGTTGAGGTAGCCCTTGGAAAATTAAATGTAACGAAAGAACGAATTGAATATCAAATAATTGATGAAGGAAAAAAAGGATTGTTTGGAATATTTGGTTCACGTCCTGCAATCGTTCATGTTCAATTAAAGCCCGATCCGATTGAAGAAGCTAAAATATATTTGCTGGAAATAGTGAAACAAATGGGGATCGATGCAAAAATTGAAGTTAAGATCGAAGGAAATACAGCTGAATTTAAACTATCCGGTGAAAAAATGGCCTTGTTAATTGGAAAAAGAGGACAAACACTTAATTCTTTACAATTATTAACGCAATTGATAGCTAATCGATATAAAAATCAATTTTTAACTATCGTTTTGGATGCAGAAGATTATCGAAAGCGAAGGGAAAATTCTCTTATTCAATTAGCAGAAAGATTGGCCGAAAAAGCTATTTATACGAATAAAGCTGTAACTCTTGAAGCGATGCCTTCCTTTGAAAGGAAAATTATTCATAGCGCTTTAGCCCGTAACAAGAAAATCCAAACACATTCTGAAGGGGAAGAACCGAATCGTTATTTAGTTATCAAACCTACTAATTAATAAACCAAGCGAATTTCGCTTGGTTTATTTTTATCTAAAGAGAGTAGTTGCTTCAAATATTGTTATTCACATGTGGATAAGTTAAAATATATATCATTGACTTTGTGTACTGTGGATAATTTTTTCGAATACAAAATACTTTATTATTTTTAATTAGATTAGAATTTGTTATTCTAATATTTTGGGATTAATTCGTAAATAAAGCTTGATATATAGACTAAACAAATATGGAATTGAGGTGAGGAAGGATGGAATTTGATACAATTACGGCTATATCGACGCCGATGGGCGAGGGGGCCATTGCTATCGTTCGGTTAAGTGGCGATCAAGCTATTGAAATAACTGACAAAATTTTCGTAGGGGTAAATGGGAAGAAACTAAGGAATGTCCAATCACATACGATAAATTATGGGAAAATCATCGATCCGAGTACGAAGGAACTAGTAGAAGAAGTTATGGTAAGTGTGATGAAGGCTCCAAAAACATTTACGCGGGAACATGTTGTAGAAATAAACTGTCATGGTGGACTAGTATCGGTAAATCGTGTTTTACAATTGGTGTTGAGGCATGGGGCGAGATTAGCCGAACCTGGCGAGTTCACGAAAAGAGCGTTTCTAAATGGACGAATTGATTTGTCTCAAGCAGAGGCTGTCATGGATCTAATTCGTGCGAAAACGGATCGAGCAATGAAGGTAGCTTTAGGTCAGATGGAAGGAAGACTTTCTAAACTAGTGAAAAAGTTCCGTCAAGAAATATTAGAAGTTGTCGCGCATGTCGAGGTAAATATTGATTATCCCGAGTATGATGATGTGGAGGAAATGACACATCGGATGCTGAAGGAGAAAGCAGAATATATAAGAGATGAATTGAAGAAACTTTTACAAACGGCCCACCAAGGGAAAATATTAAGAGAAGGCTTATCTACGGCCATTATTGGCAGACCGAATGTTGGAAAGTCTTCTTTATTAAATAGTTTAGTACAAGAGAATAAAGCGATTGTAACGGATATTCCTGGGACAACACGGGATGTCATTGAAGAGTACGTCAATGTACGAGGGGTTCCTCTACGCTTAGTTGATACCGCCGGAATTCGTGAGACGGAAGATATTGTTGAACGGATTGGTGTGGAACGATCACGAAAAGTGTTAAAAGAGGCAGATTTAATTCTTCTCGTATTGAATTATGCGGATGATTTAACGAC
This sequence comes from Heyndrickxia sp. FSL W8-0423, assembly GCF_038009395.1. NCBI lineage: Bacteria > Bacillati > Bacillota > Bacilli > Caryophanales > Bacillaceae > Heyndrickxia > Heyndrickxia sp. FSL W8-0423. The sequence continues at coordinate 930,423 of NZ_JBBPBE010000001.1, forward strand.
TGAAGATATGAAACTTTTCGAAGCCGTTAAAGGTATGGACGTTATTGTTATAATAAATAAAACTGACCTACAAAAAAGAATAAATATGGACAAAGTAAAGCAATTAGCTGATAAACATACGATTATTTCTACTTCCCTATTGGAAGAAAAAGGTGTAGACGAGCTTGAGGAAGCTATTTCTTCTATGTATTTTCAAGGCTCTATTGAAGCATCCGATATAACCTATATTTCAAACAGTCGCCATATCGCATTAATTGGGCAGGCATTAGATTCAATCGAGGAAGTAATTTCCGGAATTGAAATGGGTACACCAATAGATATTATCCAAATTGACTTAACAAGAACATGGGAATTACTAGGGGAAATTATCGGAGATACCGTCCAAGAAAGTTTGATTAATCAACTGTTCTCGCAATTTTGCTTAGGGAAGTAAGAGAAGCGGAGGCGCCTTGGTCATCGGCGTAAGGGGAAGACGTAGAAATACGCTAGCCGTTAGGCGCTGGAGCTGGACAAATAAAAGTAAGGAGGGATTTACTATGCAAAAGTATGATGCTGGGGAATTTGACGTCGTTGTTGTCGGGGCTGGACATGCAGGCTGTGAAGCAGGTTTAGCTGCTGCAAGAATGGGCGCAAAAACCTTAATGGTGACCATTAACTTAGATATGGTTGCATTTATGCCCTGTAATCCATCAGTAGGGGGTCCCGCAAAAGGAGTCGTCGTTCGGGAAATTGATGCACTCGGCGGAGAAATGGGTAAAAATATTGATAAAACATATATTCAAATGAGAATGTTAAATACCGGTAAAGGGCCTGCAGTTCAAGCTTTACGAGCTCAAGCTGATAAATTCCAATATCAAAATGAAATGAAAAAAACACTTGAAAATGAACCTAATTTAACACTGCTTCAAGGTATGGTTGAAGAACTTATCGTCGAAGACGGAGTTTGTAACGGTGTAGTTACAAAAACAGGTGCGGTTTATCGTGCGAAAACGGTAGTAATTACGACGGGAACCTTTTTACGAGGAGAAATCATTATCGGTGATTTAAAATATTCAAGTGGACCTAATAATCAACAGCCATCTATTAAGCTTTCCGAGCATTTAGAGAAATTAGGTTTTGAATTAGTTCGATTTAAGACAGGTACACCACCAAGAATTAACAGCCATACAATCGATTATAGTAAAACTGAAATTCAACCGGGTGATGAAAAACCAAGAGCGTTTAGCTACGAAACAACAAAATATATAACGGATCAACTTCCATGCTGGTTAACGTACACAAATGAACAGACACATCATATTATTGATGAAAATTTACACCGATCACCAATGTTTTCCGGAATGGTGAAAGGAACAGGTGCGCGGTATTGTCCATCTATTGAGGATAAAATTGTTCGATTCGCAGATAAACCGCGTCATCAAATTTTCTTAGAACCTGAAGGAAGAAACACACAGGAAGTTTATGTACAAGGACTATCAACAAGCTTACCTGAAGAAGTTCAACTAAAAATGCTGGCAACCGTTCCGGGATTAGAGAAAGCACAAATGATGCGTGCGGGCTATGCCATTGAATATGATGCCATCGTCCCTACACAATTATGGCCTACATTAGAGACAAAACGAGTGAAAAACCTTTATACCGCGGGACAAATAAATGGTACATCCGGATATGAAGAAGCTGCTGGTCAAGGGCTCATGGCCGGTATAAATGCAGCTAGAAATGCATTAGGACAAGAAGAAGTTATTTTAAGCAGATCAGATGCTTATATTGGTGTTTTATTGGATGATTTAGTCACGAAGGGAACAAACGAACCTTATCGTTTACTAACTTCCCGTGCGGAATATCGTCTATTGCTTAGACATGATAATGCAGATCTACGTTTAACAGATTTAGGATATCAAATTGGTTTAATTAAAGAAGAAAGATATGCAAAATTTGTCGCTAAAAAGGAAAAAATTGAAGCAGAAAAGCAAAGATTGCGTTCCATTATTATAAAACCAAATGAAAAAACACAGGAATTAATCCGACAAGCAGGAGGAAGTGAACTAAAAGACGGAATACGTGCTTCAGATTTATTAAAACGTACTGAAATGTCTTACAGTCATATCCATGAATTAATTCCAGCTGAACAAGATTTACCAGAAGAAGTGACCGAACAAGTCGAAATACAAATTAAGTATGAAGGCTATATTGAGAAGTCATTACAGCAAGTAGAGCGGTTAAAGAAACTAGAAGATAAAAAGATTCCTGAAAACATTGATTATGATGCAATTAATGGAATAGCGACGGAAGCTAGACAGAAATTAAGTAAAGTTCGGCCATTATCAATTGCGCAGGCATCTAGAATATCTGGTGTAAATCCAGCTGATATTTCCATTTTACTTGTTTATATTGAACAAGGGCGGATTGCAAAGGTTGCGAAAGAATAACCAGTAAGGATGGAATAAATTTATGAATATTGAGCAATTTACAACTCTCTTAGAGGAAAAGGGAATCTCTCTTTCCTCTAAGCAATTACAACAATTTAATCGGTATTTTGAGTTGCTTGTGGAATGGAATGAAAAGATGAATTTAACAGCAATAACTGAAAAAGGTGATGTGTATTTAAAGCACTTTTTTGATTCTATTACCGCTTCCTTTTATGTTGATTTAAACAAGCCTTATCATATTTGTGATGTAGGAGCGGGTGCGGGCTTTCCTAGTATTCCTTTGAAAATTTGTTTCCCAGAGTTAAAGGTATCAATTGTTGATTCGCTCCAAAAACGAATAACCTTTTTAGAGCACCTTGCAAAAGAGTTGGAATTAAAGGAAACTTTCTTTTATCATGATCGTGCTGAAACTTTTGGAAAAAGGACGGAGCATAGGGAAAAGTACGATATTGTAACAGCTAGGGCTGTGGCTAGAATGTCAGTTCTTAGTGAATTATGTATTCCATTGGTAAAACAAGGTGGGTTATTTATTGCAATGAAGGCGGCAAATGCGAAGGAAGAGTTAACTAGTGCTAATAAGGCAATCCGTTTACTTGGCGCAGATGTGGAGAATACTTACTCTTTCACTTTGCCGTATGAAGAAAGCGAAAGAAATATTATTGTGATTAAAAAAAGCAAACAGACTCCTAAGAAATATCCGAGAAAACCGGGAACGCCAAATAAAATGCCATTAGAATGAGGAAATAATAATAAGTTTTTTGCCATAATAATCAAATCTTCTTGTTTATTTGCGAATTTTCTACGGGAAATTTAAATTACTTAACAAGTTTTTGTTTAATCATGTAAGAAAAACTCGAAAATTAACCAACGAAAATGCAGGAACTTGTCTTATAATAAAGAATAGGTAGATAGGGAGTCTCTTAAAGGTGGTGTCGGTCGATGAAGCATCCTTTCTCTCGTTTTTTTGGTGTGGGCGAAAAGGTGGAAGAGTCGGAAACAGAAATAGTAAATGAAAATGAAGAAGTTAGGAAGATTCCTATTTCTAGCATAGTCCCCAATCGTTTTCAACCAAGAACAGTATTTGATGAGAATAAAATTGAAGAATTAGCACGCACCATACATACACATGGTATTATTCAGCCAATAGTTGTTCGTGAGTATAGTTCCGGTCAATTTGAAATCATTGCTGGTGAGCGGAGATATAGGGCTATGCAATTGCTTGGATGGGATACTGTCCCTGCAATAATAAAAAACTTAAATGATACGGAGACAGCTTCAGTTGCTTTAATAGAGAATCTTCAACGTGAAGAACTTTCACCAATTGAAGAAGCGATTGCTTATGGGAAACTTTTGGAATTACATAACTTAACTCAAGAGGCGTTAGCACAACGTTTAGGAAAAGGGCAATCAACAGTTGCAAATAAATTACGCTTATTAAAACTTCCGCAAGAAGTTCAAGATGCATTATTGCAAAAATTGATTTCTGAACGCCATGCTCGTGCATTAATTCCATTGAAAGATCCGGAAAAGCAAATAAATCTATTGACAAATATTATTGAAAAAAACTTAAATGTAAAGCAAACAGAAGATTATGTAGAACGATTATTAAATAAAAAAGAACGGAAACAAAAGCCGCGTCGTCAGGCATTTAGTAAAGATATGAGAATTGCCGTTAATACCATTCGGCAATCGTTGACAATGGTTGAGGATAATGGAATCAAACTAAACTCAGAAGAAGAAGAGTTTGATGAATACTATCAAATTACGATTAAAATCCCGAAAAAATAATAAATAACTAGATTCGGAGAAGCTTGTTCTTGTAAGTTTCTCTTTTTTTTTATAAAAACTAAACCTTCTAATTGAAATTTTGTTAAAATAGATAATATGATTGCCAATTTAATAGGAAGTTGAAAGTAGGTGACACGCTTGGGCAAAATTATTTCAATTGCCAACCAAAAAGGTGGGGTCGGTAAAACGACTACATCAGTAAACTTGGGTGCCTGCTTAGCACATATTGGGAAAAAGGTGCTGTTAGTTGATATTGACCCACAAGGGAACGCAACTAGTGGAGCAGGTATTGATAAAGGTGATGTCCAGCAGTGTATTTATGATGTTCTAGTTGATGATATTGATATAAAAGAAGTAATCAAAGCTACGGGAGTAGAAAGATTAGATTCAGTTCCTGCAACAATCCAATTAGCAGGTGCAGAAATTGAGCTAGTCCCAACTATATCTAGAGAAGTGCGGCTAAAACGCGCATTAGCGGCAGTGAAGGATGATTACGATTATATTCTGATTGACTGTCCACCATCTTTAGGATTATTAACTCTTAATGCACTAACCGCTTCGGATGCTGTATTAATTCCTGTTCAATGTGAGTACTACGCACTTGAAGGATTAAGTCAGTTACTAAGTACTGTCCGGTTAGTTCAGAAACATCTAAATCAAGAGTTAAAAATAGAAGGAGTACTTCTTACAATGTTGGATGCTCGGACGAATCTAGGTATCCAAGTTATTGAAGAAGTGAAAAAGTATTTCCAAGATAGAGTCTATCGGACGATTATTCCTCGTAATGTTCGATTAAGCGAAGCACCAAGCCATGGAGAACCGATTATTATTTATGATTCTAAATCCAGAGGGGCTGAGGTCTATTTAGATTTAGCAAAGGAAGTGGCTATGAATGGCTAAAGGACTTGGAAAGGGCATTAATGCATTATTTGCTAATGTTGATGTAAATAAAGAGGATTCTGTTCAAGAGATTAAGCTAAAGGAAATCAGACCGAATCCTTATCAACCACGGAAAATATTTCAACCTGAAGCGATTGAGGAATTAAAAGATTCAATTCTACAACATGGAATTCTACAACCAATTATCGTTCGAAAAAGCATTAAAGGGTATGAAATAGTTGTAGGAGAAAGACGTTTTCGTGCAGCTAAAGAAGCAAAACTTCAGACAGTACCTGTCGTTATTCGTGATTTAACTGAGCAACAAATGATGGAGCTAGCTGTTCTTGAAAATTTACAACGGGAAGATTTATCTCCGATTGAGGAAGCAAATGCGTATCAGATGTTAATGGATAAATTAAACTTAACACAAGAGGAGTTATCAAAGCGACTTGGTAAAAGCCGCCCCCATATAGCGAATCATTTAAGATTACTGGCATTACCGGAAAAGATCCAAGCTTTTATCACGGATGGGAAAATTTCTATGGGACATGGGCGTGCCCTTTTAGGTCTTAAGAAAAAGGATAAATTTTTACCAGTTGCCGAAAAGGTAATAAATGATGGATTAAATGTTCGCCAACTGGAAAAATTGGTTCAGCAATTAAATGATAATGTTTCACGTGAAACAAAGAAACCAAAAGAGGAAAAAAATGTATTTATCCGTGAAACTGAAAGTGCATTGCGAGAAAGATTTGGCACGACAGTATCCATCAAAAAATCAAAGAAAAAAGGTAGAATAGAGATTGAGTTTTTCTCGGATGAAGATTTAGAACGGATATTAGAGCTATTAGATAAAAATAATGACTGATAGGCCATCTATGTAGATGGTTTATTTTTTCATATGGCAGGTGGATCTATGGTACTTTTAGGAACTATTGTAAATGGAATTTGCATCGTTATCGGATCTCTACTTGGTAAACTTTTACATAAAATTCCTGAAAGAGTAAAAGGAACAGTTATGTATGCCATTGGACTTGCAGTTATTGTTTTAGGACTGCAAATGGGGTTAAAAAGCGAGCATTTTTTAATAGTTATTTTGAGTTTAGTATTTGGCGCTGTCATTGGTGAAATGACGATGATAGAGGAGAAATTAAATAAACTTGGGAACTGGCTGGAAAAAAGGGTTGGTTCAAATGAACAAGGGAATATCTCTGAAGGTTTTGTTACAGCAACACTAATATTCGTCATTGGAGCAATGGCAATTATCGGTGCATTGGATAGCGGGATACGTGGGGATCATAATGTATTATATACAAAGGCAATTATTGATGGGTTTACAGCCTTAATTTTAACCACAACATTAGGGATTGGTGTCATTTTTTCAGCCATTCCGGTGTTTCTTTATCAAGGGCTTATCGCTATTTTTGCAACGCAAATTGATCGGGTTATTCCAGATGCGCTAATGAATTCCTTTATTGTCGAAATGACGTCGACTGGTGGGATTATGATCGTTGCGATAGGTTTAAATATCGCGGGGATAACGAAGATTCGGGTGGCAAATTTGCTTCCGGGAATTTTGGTAGTTGCTATTATTGTTACAGTTATTTATTTTTATAAAAATCTCTTTATTTAAATTTTGTAGTATTTGAGTTGGCAGGGAAAGGTTAACTTTCCCTGTTTAGTTAGATTGTCCGTTCATGATTATTATCCCAATCTAGTTCATGGATATGAGGTTGTTGGTAGGCACGACTTGCACGGTAGATGCCTCCTGCAATTGTCTTTGCCATTTTGACGACTAAATTTAATCGTGTATTTTGCAGAACAAAGAATTCCATGAAGCCGCTAACATTAACGATCCCGGTAATATGCATATCTCCGACACTCGGTAATTCTTTTTTGACTCCAGCTCCGGGTTTTACAGGTCCATCCATAATTTGAATCATGCCGACACTTTTCAATTTTCCAAGACATGCATCGATAGCAATAATGAATGGATTTTCATGCATTTCATGGATGGCTTTTAACTTTTCTTCTAAATTGACGGCATGGATTGGATCATCTAATGTCCCATAAACTGAAAATATAGATGGCCCTTTTTCTTGAAGAAATGTTCCGGTGAGTGGTCCTAATGAATCACCAGTGGAACGGTCTGTTCCAATGCAGACAATGATAACAGGCTGATCGTCTTTTATCGGAAGCATTGATAAAATTTGCGTTGAGATGATTTCTTTTGCAAGCGGTTCATCATGAGGGATTTTTCTTTCATCCACTTTTTGTTCAAAAAACCTTTTCCCTAGTTTCATTTCGTCCACTCCTCGTTAATAGTATTAACAGTATACGGAGGAAATTATTTTTCTATACATAAAGGAAGAGGTTTTGGGGAAAATAAAAAATTATTATGATTATTAGTTTATCTGCATGTCTTTTTATGCTATTTTTTTAGAATCGAATCTTTTTTAGGTTGGTGTTTGAATTGAATTCATTGGAAAAATCCACTGAAAAAGTTGCAGGAGAGTTGTTTGATCGAGAACTGTGGATACATTTAGGAGAATTGATTCTAAAAATATTTATTATTCTCGTAGTTGCATCTATTGTGATTAGAATAGGAAGAGCAACGATACGAAACGTGTTTAAAGTAAGGGCTAAATCGCCAATACGAGTATCGGAGCGAAGGGAGAACACACTTTTAAAGCTTTTGGAAAATGTTTTAACCTATTTGATTTATTTTATTGCCTTAATAACAATTCTATCTTCATTAAATATTGATGTAAAAGGATTGTTAGCGGGAGCAGGAATCGTTGGTTTAGCAGTTGGATTTGGTGCTCAAAGTCTGGTGCGAGACATTATCTCCGGTTTTTTCATTATTTTTGAAGATCAGTTTTCGGTTGGGGATTATGTTGGTGTTGGTAAGTTTATGGGAACCGTTGATGAAATTGGATTACGAACGACAAAGATCAAAAGCTGGACAGGGGAAGTTCATATTCTTCCAAACGGAAATATAACCGAAGTTACAAATTACTCGATCAATAACAGTATTTCTGTTGTTGATATTAATATTCCTTATGAACAAAACATTGAAAGAGCGGAAGAAATTATCGAAGAGTTACTGGAAGGACTTCAAGATAAGTATGAAGAAATCATTAATAAACCGGAATTGCTCGGTGTTCAAAAATTAGGAACTTCTGATATACAATTAAGGATAATAGCCGAAACGGTCCCAATGATGCACTGGTATATAGCTAGAGCGATTAGAAAGGAAGTCAAACAGACTCTCGATCAGCATGGGATTCATGCTCCGTTTCCGAAGCTTGTCATGTATTCACGAAATAATGAAGAAGTAAGGGGAGAGTAAATGATGGAACCAAAGGAATTTGGACTTAATGATGTTGTCGAAATGAAAAAGCAGCATCCGTGCGGAACAAACCGATGGAAAATCATTCGAATGGGAATGGATATCCGTATTAAATGTGAAGGATGCGGACATAGTGTGATGATCCCTAGAAGGGAATTTTCTAGAAAAATGAAGAAAGTATTAGTAAAGCATGAAGAATAGATTCATGCTTTTTTCTATGGGACATTCTATGATGCTTGCGCTTTTTTAGGATAATCCATATAATTGTGAAAGGTATGCAGAAACGATAAATTCAATCTAATAATATAGATATTCTTTCAAGAGGAGTGACCCATAATGGCACTAACAGCAGGGATCGTAGGATTGCCAAATGTCGGTAAGTCTACTTTATTTAATGCAATTACGAAAGCTGGAGCAGAATCTGCCAACTATCCATTCTGTACAATTGACCCAAACGTAGGGATCGTAGAAGTTCCAGATGAACGTTTAAATAAATTAACAGAACTCGTTCAACCAAAGAAAACTGTTCCAACAGCATTTGAATTTACTGATATCGCGGGAATTGTAAAAGGTGCAAGTAAAGGAGAAGGACTAGGAAATAAATTTCTTTCTCATATTCGTCAAGTAGACGCTATTTGTCATGTTGTTCGCTGCTTTGAGGACGGAAATATTACACACGTATCCGGAAAAGTCGATCCGATTGATGATATTGAAACAATTAACTTAGAACTGGTTTTAGCTGATTTAGAGACAGTAGACAAACGAATTGTTCGTGTTGAAAAATTGGCAAAGCAAAAGGATAAAGAAGCTGTGGCAGAGTTTGAAGTGCTAACTAAATTAAAAGAGGCACTTGAATCGGACAAACCTGCTCGTTCAGTTGAATTTACGGATGAGCAATTAAAACTTGTAAAAGGCCTTCATTTGTTAACGAGCAAACCAATTCTTTATGTTGCTAATGTCGGAGAAGATGAGGTTGCGGATCCTTCTAGTAATAAAAATCTTCAAAAGGTACGTGACTATGCAGCTAATGAAGGTGCAGAAGTAATAGTCATTTGTGCAAAAATTGAAGAGGAGATTGCTGAATTAGACGATGATGAAAAGGAAATGTTCCTTTCAGAGCTAGGAATTGAAGAATCAGGGTTGGACCAATTAATTAAAGCTGCTTATAGCTTACTTGGATTGGCGACTTATTTTACAGCCGGAGTCCAAGAAGTTCGTGCCTGGACATTTAAAAAAGGAATGAAGGCACCACAATGTGCGGGTATTATTCATACTGATTTTGAAAAAGGTTTCATTCGTGCGGAAACAGTTTCATTTGACGATCTAATTGCTGGCGGCTCAATGACTGCAGCAAAAGAGGCTGGAAAGGTTCGTCTAGAAGGAAAAGAATACCTTGTACAAGATGGAGATGTTATGCATTTTAGATTTAATGTGTAAGAATAAAAAAGTAAGGTGGTGCTTTTTGCACTGCCTTTTTTTGTAAAAGATATTTTCAAAGGAAAAGTATGATAAACACTTTACGCGAACAAATGTTTGTGTTATGATAATTGAAACAAGATTGATATAAAAGATTGGACATCCGTTGCACATGGCTAGTTGATGTGCTATAATTACTACTTGTGAGTAATGAACGTATATTAAACATTGCTCCTTGCCCTTATTAAAAGGGCCGCATAGTCCATAAGGAGGTGACAGAAAGATGAAAAAGTACGAAATTATGTACATTATCCGTCCAAATATTGAGGATGAAGCTAAAAAAGCTCTCGTTGAACGTTTCGATAACGTTTTAACAACTCAAGGTGCGGAAATCATCGAATCTAAAGACTGGGGTAAGCGTCGTCTTGCGTATGAAATCGAAGACTTCCGTGATGGTTTTTACCGTCTCGTAACTGTAAATGCTAACCCAGAAGCGGTTCAAGAATTTGACCGTCTTGCTAAGATCAGTGGCGACATTATCCGTCACATCGTCATTAAAGAAGAAGAGTAATTATATAAATGATAGCTATGTTTCACGTGGAACATAGTTTTTAAAAAGGAAGGGGTTGATTCTGATGATGAACCGAGTCGTATTAGTAGGTCGATTAACGAAAGATCCAGACTTACGATATACTCCAAGTGGGGTTGCTGTTGCCACTTTTACTCTTGCTGTGAATCGTACGTTTACGAATCAACAAGGTGAAAGGGAAGCAGACTTTATTAATTGTGTAGTATGGCGTAAACCGGCGGAAAACGTTGCGAACTTCTTGAAAAAGGGAAGTCTAGCAGGTGTTGACGGTCGTTTGCAAACTCGTAATTATGAAGGACAAGATGGAAAACGCGTATATGTTACTGAAGTAGTGGCAGAAAGTGTTCAATTCCTAGAACCAAGAAATGCTAATGCTAACCCTAATCGTGGCGGCAACAATGATTTTTATGGCGGTGGTCAAGGAAATCAAAACACACCATTCAACCAAAATCAGAATCAACGAAACCAAGGATATACACGAGTAGATGAAGATCCATTTTCAAATGATGGTCAACCGATTGACATCTCAGATGATGATCTTCCATTCTAACGATAGCTAATTAAGAAATGGAGGGAAATAACATGGCAGGTGGACGCAGAGGCGGACGTAAACGTCGTAAAGTGTGTTACTTTACTTCTAACGGAATCACACATATCGACTACAAAGATGTAGATCTTTTGAAAAAGTTTATTTCTGAACGTGGAAAAATTCTTCCACGTCGTGTAACTGGAACAAGCGCAAAATACCAACGTAAATTAACGATTGCTATCAAACGCGCACGTACTATGGCTTTATTACCATACGTATCTGGTGAATAATAAGAAGAAAGAAAGCTATTGGTCTGTTTGACCAGTAGCTTTCTTTTTTTGCCTATTATGGCTTTGTGTAGGTTTTGGTAATTTGAATATTACAACAAATTCCGATTTTCTAAACTATTGATGAAATATGTCGAAATTAAAAGTAGTTTCAATATTATAGGGTAATCTTATAGGTAGGTGCTAAAAAGATAGTGTTTAAATCTATAAAATTTAAGTTTATTTTTGTTGTGACCATTTTGTTAATTGTTTCGTTTACAGCAATGATTGCAATTACAACATGGCAAGCGAGTAAAAAAACAAAAGAAAATGTCATTTCTGAAACAGATAGAATGGTTAATGAACTAAACTACTCAATCCAGTTGTATTTTAATCAATACGAAAAAAGCATTGAACAAATTAGTACGTATGAAAAGATTGGGGAATATGGTTATCAGGGACTTTCCATTAATAACAAAGAGAAGGGAAAGCAAGATGACCAAGTAATTAAAGACATATTAACAGGTTATTTAAATACATATAAGGAAGCAACTTCAACATACTTCGCAACAACAAATAAAAAAATTGTTGCTTTACCAAAAGCTAATTTATCAGCGGATGCGGATCCAACTACACAAAATTGGTATAAAAATGCGATTACCACCACAGGGAGAGTCGTTTGGACTGAACCATATAAAGATCCTGCAACAAATGAATATATTATTACCGCTTCAAAAGCTGTTATAAATAAAGGTATGATCGTTGGTGTAATTGGAGCAAATATTAAAATGTCTGAAATTACCAACCGGATATCTAATATGAAACTTGGATACAAAGGGATCCCGTTTATCGTCAATTCTGATGGAAAGTCAATTATATATAAAGATACACATGGCGAGGATTTAACAACGATTCCTTTTATTAAGCAAATGATGAAGGAAAATAAGGATAGAGGAATTATTAACTATCAAGAAGGCAAAAATAGCAAAGTGCTCGTATATAGTACTAATTTAACGAACCGTTGGAAAATAGGCGCAGTATACAATCAAGGTAATTTATTAGTTTTGGCAAAAGATTTACAAACGATTCTAATCATTATTGGTGTATCAACGCTTATCCTTTCAGTTATTGTGTTAGCATATGTTTCAATTCGTATTACTAAGCCGATAAAGAAATTAAAAGCGGCAATGGGCCAATTATCAGATGGGGATTTGCAAGCATACGCTAATGTAAATTCAAATGATGAAATTGGAGAGTTGGCGAATAGCTTTAACTCAATGATTGAAAAAATTAAACAAGTAATTATAGTTGTAAATGAGTCCATTTCAAAAGTTAGGGAATCAGCTGAAAACTTAAGTGCAAGTTCGGAAGAAACGAATGCGTCAAGTGAACAAATGGCACTAGCTGTAAATGAGATTGCCCAAGGCGCATCTAAATCAGCAGAGGATGCTGAAGTGGCCAATATTAATTCTACAAATTTAAGTTCACAAATTAATGATATTCATGAGAAATCTGAACAAATGAGTAATCTTGCCTTAAAAACAAATGAAATGAATCATTTAGGTATAAGTAAAATGCAAGATTTAAAGATTTCCTTTAATACAGCAGATCAATATATCCAATCGATGTCTTCAGTAGTTTTAGATTTATCGATGAAAATTAACTCAATTGAGACAGTAATTCAAACAATTACATCGATTGCCTCTCAAACGAATTTATTAGCATTAAATGCTAGTATCGAAGCGGCACGTGCCGGTGAGCACGGAAAGGGATTTGCGGTAGTAGCTGAAGAAGTTCGGCAGCTGGCAGAACAGTCAGTAAAGGCAACAGACCAAGTAAAGCAAACGATACTAAATATACAAGAAGGAACACATCATGTAGTAGATGAAATGAAGAAAACAAAGGAAACGTGGATGCAACAATCAGAAGTAGTTAATGAAACGAATCAAACCTTTGAGGAAATAACAAAGCTTATGAATGTTATGCAGCAATCAATCACTTCTGTATATAATGGGATACAAGAAGTATCTACTCATAAAGATGAGGTCGTAAATATTATCCAAAACATGGCGGCAATGTCAGAACAAACGGCTGCAGCATGTGAAGAAGTTGGCGCTTCGACGGATGAACAATTAAGAGCCATTCAATCTGTTGCGGAATTAGCCAGTAACTTAACGGAATTAAGCTATGATTTACAAAATGTAATTAGCCATTTTAAGTTGAATAGCTAATAAACAGGTTAATTGTTCTAATAAACAGTGTCTTTGAAGGGCACTGTTTTTTTTGTCTAGACTTCCTTCATATGGTAGTATAAACCTAATAGATACATGAGGTGAAAGAATGAAAAACACAAAAATGTTAACAGAAGGAGCTTTAATGCTCGCTGTTTTCACGATTTTACTTTTGATTTTCAACTATATCCCATTTTTGTCTTTAATTGCGGTTGCCTTTCTATTGTTACCGTTCATCCTCTATAGTGCTAAATATCCTTTAAAATATTCGTTTGTGTTATTAATTGGAGGAATTATTATTTCAGCATTAGTAGGAACATTGTTATTAATTCCGGTAGCAATCGCCTACGGTACGACAGGAATGGTTATCGGTTACAGCATTCAAAGGAAAAAGTCCAAAACATTTCTATACATAGCTGCAAGTATCATGTTTTTACTAAATACAATCGGTCAATATGTTGTTTCGGTCGTCTTTTTTAAGATAGACATTTTAAAAGACACAATCAAAATGGTCCGTGAATCAATGAATAAGTCCATGCAAATTTTTGAAGCAGTAGACAAAGGATCTTCTGATCAACTGATGGATCAATTCAATACCGTTCTGAATTCGTTTACAATTCTATTGCCGAGTCTGCTTGTAACTGCATCCTTCCTTATTATTTGGATATTGTTATCGATTAATTTGCCAATAGTTAGGCGTTTTCAAATCGATACTCCGAAGTGGAATTCATTTGGGGATTTACAATTACCAAGAAGCATATTATGGTATTATTTAATAACAATTATATTGACGCTTATTTTAAAGCCTGAACAAGGCAGTTTTGCAAACACAGCATTAGCTAACTTAAATTTTGTTTTACAATTATTAATGTTACTTCAAGGATTTTCTTTCCTTTATTTTTATAGCTATGAAAAAAAGTGGCCAAAAGCAATTCCGGTTTTGATTATTATTTTTTCATTTTTACTCTTCCCTCTTCAATATCTAGTAAGAATATTAGGTATAATGGATTTAGGGTTTAATTTACGACAAATAATTAAACGAAAATCATCATGACCCCTGTTTTGAATGATGGGAACGGAATAATCACTGGGAGTTTTGAATTAAATGGGAGAGAATAAACATGCCTTCATATTATAAAAATCGAATGGTACGTTATCCACTATATGGACTGCTGGCGGTTTCTTTAGCCCTTTTAGGACTCATTGCTTTTTACCATTGGTGGATTACGGTTATTGGGCTTCTACTGATAGGGACCTTGTTTTATCTAGCCCTTTTTCTTGAACAAAGGTCAAATAAAGCAACTCTTGAGTATATTTCCACCTTATCCCACCGAATAAAAAGGGTTGGTGAAGAGGCATTATTAGAAATGCCAATTGGAATTATGCTGATCAATGATGATTACTTTATTGAATGGACAAATCATTATATGGCTTCATGCTTTAATGAAGATACACTAGTCGGGGAATCATTATATGATGTTGCAGAAGATTTAGTTCCGTTAATTAAGCAAGAAGTAGATACTGAGCTAATATCATTAAATGGGCGAAAATACCGCGTTACCTTAAAACATAAGGAACGATTACTTTACTTTTTAGATGTTACAGAAATGGCTGAAGTTGTAAAACTGTATAATGAGGAAAGAACAGTTATTGCCATCATCTTTTTAGATAATTATGATGAAGTGACACAAGGAATGGATGACCAAACACGGAGTAGTCTCAATAGTTTAGTGACGTCAATTCTGAATAAATGGGCAACTGAGTACGGGATTTTTCTAAAAAGAGTGTCCGCTGAACGATTTATCGGTGTTTTTAATGAGAAAATTCTTAATGAGTTGGAAGAGAATAAATTCTCTATTTTAGATGAAGTACGTGAAACAACAACGAAGCAGAATATCCCGCTAACATTAAGTATTGGTATTGGTGCTGATGGACCAACCTTGCCTGATTTAGGTACTTTATCCCAATCAAGTTTGGACATAGCACTTGGCAGAGGGGGAGATCAAGTAGCCATTAAGCAAATGAATGGAAAAGTGAAGTTTTATGGCGGGAAGACAAACCCGATGGAAAAGCGTACAAGAGTACGTGCACGAGTGATTTCTCATGCATTAAAAGAATTGATGATTGAGAGCGATAAAGTTTTTGTAATGGGGCATAAATTTCCTGATATGGACGCCGTTGGATCAGCTATCGGTGTACGTAAAGTAGCGGAAATGAATCAAATAGAAGGTTATATTGTTATCAATTTTTCTGAGATTGATACCGGGGTAAAGCGATTAATTGATGAAGTGAAGCAATATCCGGATTTATATTCTCGCTTTATTTCACCGGAAGACGCAATGGAAATGGCGACGGAAGAGTCCCTACTGGTCATTGTGGATACGCATAAGCCGTCCTTTGTCATCGAAGAAAAACTCATTAAGAGGATGGATAATATTGTTGTTATCGACCATCATCGACGCGGTGAGGATTTTATAAAAAATCCACTTTTAGTGTATATGGAACCATATGCTTCTTCCACTGCCGAACTTGTCACTGAGTTATTAGAATACCAACCAAAAAATGAAAAAATTAATATGCTTGAAGCAACAGCCCTATTAGCCGGAATAATCGTTGATACAAAAAGCTTCACGTTAAGAACGGGCTCAAGAACATTCGATGCTGCTTCCTATTTACGTGCCCAAGGTGCAGATACTATCTTAGTCCAGAAGTTCTTGAAAGAAGATTTGGAAACGTATATTAAACGGTCAAAATTAATTGAGAGTGTAAAATTTTCTCGTGATGGAATCGCTATTGGAAAAGGTACCGATGAAGAGATTTATAATTCGGTATTAATTGCACAAGCTGCAGACACTCTACTAACAATGGATGGAGTACAGGCATCTTTCGTTATTTCTAAACGATCAGAAGAAGAGATAGGAATAAGCGCACGTTCATTAGGAAAAGTAAATGTTCAAATTATAATGGAAAGTCTAGGCGGCGGTGGTCATTTGTCGAATGCCGCCACGCAACTTCAAAACACGACAATTGCAGAAGCAGAAAAGGCGCTGTTGAAAGCAATAGATGATTATTTAGAAGGGAGACAGCAATCATGAAAGTAATTTTTTTAAAAGATGTTAAAGGAAAAGGAAAAAAGGGAGAAACAAAAAATGTAGCGGATGGATATGCTCACAACTTTTTACTTAAGCAAGGATTGGCTGTAGAGGCAACTCCAGGAAATTTAAAAGGTCTCGATGCACAAAAGAAAAAGGAACAGCAATTAGCTGCAGAAGAGCTTCAAGAAGCGAAAAAGTTGAAAGAAAAACTAGAACAAATTACTGTAGAATTGAAAGCAAAATCTGGTACAGGTGGTCGCCTTTTCGGTTCGATTACAAGCAAACAAATTTCAGAGGAATTAAAAAAGGCACACGATATTAAAATTGATAAACGCAAAATAGAAATGGACGATGCCATTCGTACTCTAGGGGTTACTAAAGTACCTGTTAAACTTCATTCTGAAGTAACAGCAACATTAAATGTCCATGTAAAAGAAGAAAAATAAAAACACGTCTTGTTAAATTTGCCAGCTTCACAAGAAATAACTTCGTGATAAAATAGTTAAGTAAGGTGAATGTTTGATATGACAATCTCTCTTTTAAGAGTGGAAATAAAGAAAGAATTAAATGTGATCGAATATAATTGATCACTTTTTTTCTATGGATTTATTTTGAGTATGTATAGCTCATAAATGGGAGGTTTTATTTCAATGAGTGATTTATTTGCGGATCGCATGCCGCCTCAAAATATAGAAGCAGAACAAGCAGTTATAGGGGCTATCTTTTTGGAACCATCTTCATTGATCTTGGCCTCGGAAACATTGATTCCGGAGGATTTTTATCGCAGTGCTCATCAAAAGATATTTAGTGTTTTTTTAAAGCTAAATGATGAGGGCAAAGCGGTTGATCTAGTTACAGTTACTGAAGAACTAGCTGCTGCTAAACAATTAGAAGATGTTGGTGGTATATCGTATTTAAGTGAAGTAGCTGCATCTGTTCCAACAGCAGCAAATATTGAATATTATGCGAGAATTGTAGAAGAGAAATCTCTCTTGCGCCGATTAATTCGAACGGCAACAACGATTGCCCAGGAAGGTTATTCTCGTGAAGATGAAGTAGATGCATTGTTAAATGAGGCTGAAAAAAGCATTATGGAAGTTGCCCAACGGAAAAATGCGGGTTCCTTTCATAATATTAAAGATGTGCTTGTAAGAACCTATGATAATATTGAATTACTGCATAACCGTGTTGGCGATATTACTGGGATTCCTACTGGCTTCACCGAGCTTGATCGGATGACGGCAGGTTTCCAACGGAATGATTTAATTATTGTCGCTGCACGTCCTTCAGTAGGTAAAACGGCTTTTGCTTTAAACATTGCCCAAAATGTCGGAACAAAGGCTGGCGAAAATGTGGCAATTTTTAGTCTCGAGATGGGAGCGGAACAATTAGTAATGCGTATGCTCTGTGCAGAAGGGAATATTAATGCGCAAAACTTGCGGACCGGTTCATTAACCGACGAAGACTGGCGAAAGCTGACGATGGCGATGGGAAGTCTTTCGAATTCAGGTATTTTTATTGATGATACGCCAGGTATTCGGATTAGCGAGATCCGCTCCAAGTGTCGAAGGTTAAAGCAAGAACATGGTCTCGGAATGATATTAATTGATTATTTGCAGTTGATCCAAGGGAATGGCCGTTCAGGTGAAAACCGACAACAGGAAGTTTCCGAAATTTCACGTTCGTTAAAAGCACTCGCACGTGAGTTAGAAGTTCCGGTTATCGCCCTCTCTCAGCTTTCTCGTGGTGTTGAACAACGTCAGGATAAGCGTCCGATGATGTCAGATATCCGTGAATCAGGAAGTATTGAGCAAGACGCGGATATTGTTGCCTTCCTTTATCGGGACGATTATTATGATAAGGAAAGTGAAAACAAAAATATTATCGAAATCATAATTGCTAAACAGCGTAATGGCCCAGTTGGAACCGTATCATTAGCTTTTGTAAAAGAATATAATAAGTTTGTTAATTTGGAACGTCGATTTGATGATGCTCAAGTTCCGGCGGGAGCTTAAGAAGATTTCTGAATTAATAATAGTAGATAAAGAGAATTGGAGTTTACCAGTTCTCTTTTTTTATATTTTACATAATTACGAATAAAGTAGATTAAACACCTACTAAATGTTCGTGTTTGGATTGACTTTTTTATATAAATTGTTAAAATAAGTAGGGTATAAAATATAGAACGTAAAAATTATTTGGAGGTGCCTTATTAATGTCATCAGTAGTTGTTGTCGGAACACAATGGGGCGATGAAGGAAAAGGAAAGATTACAGACTTTCTTTCTGAAAATGCAGAAGTCATTGCACGATACCAAGGCGGAAATAATGCGGGTCACACGATTCGTTTTAATGGTGAAACATATAAATTACACTTAATTCCATCTGGGATTTTTTATAAAGAAAAGATCAGTGTTATCGGAAATGGTTTGGTGGTTGATCCGAAAGCGCTTGTTCAAGAATTAAAAGGATTGCACGAAAGAGGAATTTCCACAGATAATTTACGAATTAGTAATCGTGCACATGTAATACTTCCTTATCATTTGAAAATTGATGAGATGGATGAGGAACGAAAAGGTGCGAATAAAATAGGTACGACGAAAAAAGGAATTGGACCAGCCTATATGGATAAAGCTGCTCGTGTTGGTATTCGTATGGCTGATCTTCTTGATCGAGAAATATTTGAAGAGAAATTGGCTCGTAATTTAGAAGAGAAAAACCGTTTATTGGAACGTTTCTATGAAACGAATGGATTTTCATTAGAGGAAATTTTGGATGAATACTATGAGTACGGACAACAAATTAAGCAATATGTTTGTGATACGTCTGTTGTTTTAAATGATGCTTTAGATGAAGGGCGCCGTGTTCTATTTGAAGGGGCACAAGGAGTTATGTTGGATATTGACCAAGGTACATATCCGTTTGTTACATCATCCAATCCAATTGCCGGTGGAGTAACAATCGGTTCCGGTGTTGGTCCGACAAAAATTAATCATGTAGTCGGTGTAGCAAAAGCATATACTTCTCGTGTAGGAGATGGTCCATTCCCTACCGAATTACATGACGATATAGGCAATCAAATCCGTGAAGTTGGTCGTGAATATGGGACAACGACAGGACGACCAAGACGTGTTGGTTGGTTCGACAGTGTTGTTGTTCGCCATGCACGTCGTGTTAGTGGAATTACAGACCTTTCCCTTAATTCCATTGATGTATTAACGGGTATTGAAACAGTTAAAATTTGTACATCTTATCGATATAAAGATACAGTTATTGAAGAGTTTCCGGCAAATCTAAATATTTTAGCTGAATGTGAACCAATCTATGAAGAGCTGCCGGGTTGGACGGAAGATATTACAAGCTGCAAAACATTAGAAGAGTTACCAGCAAATGCTCGTCACTATTTAGAACGCGTTTCACAGTTAACAGGAATTCCATTGTCCGTCTTCTCTGTTGGACCTGACCGTTCACAAACAAATGTTGTTAATAGTGTTTGGAGATAAATGAGGAAATGAGGATGAATTTTTGATCATCCTCATTTTTTATTGTAATCAGTCCTACAAAGTTATCCTGCAACGTCTAGCTAAAGCTAAGCAAGGAGCTTTTAGCTTTTCTATTTTTTTTACGAAATTTGCCGAAAGTTGTTGCTTTATGAAATAATGTTATGGTAATATAAAATACGTTGTTACGAAATATTAAGTTCGAGCCATTAGCTCAGTCGGTAGAGCATCTGACTTTTAATCAGAGGGTCGAAGGTTCGAGTCCTTCATGGCTCATCCTTCAAATATTTTTTAATAATAATATTTGGTCCGGTAGTTCAGCTGGTTAGAATGCCTGCCTGTCACGCAGGAGGTCGCGGGTTCGAGTCCCGTCCGGACCGCCATTCCAATTGGCTCGGTAGCTCAGTCGGTAGAGCAATGGACTGAAAATCCATGTGTCGGCGGTTCGATTCCGTCCCGAGCCATCATCAAAAAGCACTGCGATGACATAAGACTCTCGCAATGCTTTTTTATTTATACAATTCTTTTCGACAATTTCCCCCTTCATTTTCTTTAATTATTCAAGACAATTAAAATACTATTAATAGATGATAAAAATGCCTCTAGCAAAGTCTAGAGCTTTTTGCTATTTATATAAAAGGAATTTGGAAGAGTTGGAAAAAAACAATTATCCTTAAAAGATGAATTCACGTATAGAACATGTTACAGTAAAATAGAGGTAGTGGATAATTTTTGCCGTATTACAATACATTATAATTAAAATCAATTTTATTTGAATATAAAGGGAGTAATAACATGGATAAAAAAATATTGGTCGTTGATGATGAGAAACCAATTGCTGATATCCTTCAGTTTAATTTAAAGAAAGAAGGATACACCGTTTACTGTGCATATGACGGTGAAGAAGCAATTAGAATGGTCGAGGAAATCAACCCTGATTTATTAATATTAGACATTATGCTACCAAAGCGTGATGGAATTGAAGTATGTAGAGAAGTTAGAAAAAAATATGAAATGCCGATTGTCATGCTTACAGCTAAGGACTCAGAGATCGATAAAATTATCGGCTTAGAGCTCGGAGCGGATGATTATGTAACGAAGCCTTTTAGCACAAGAGAATTAATCGCGCGTGTGAAAGCGAATTTGCGACGCCATCAACAAGTCGCAGCCGTAGCGGACGAAGAAGAGAAAAGCAATGAAATTACAATTGGATCATTAGTTATTCACCCAGATGCATACATCGTTTCTAAACGTGGGGAAACGATAGAGTTAACACATCGGGAATTTGAGTTACTATATTATTTAGCTCAACATATCGGTCAAGTGATGACGAGAGAACATTTGCTGCAAACGGTTTGGGGATATGACTATTACGGAGACGTCCGAACAGTTGATGTTACTGTAAGACGTTTAAGAGAAAAAGTAGAGGATAATCCAAGTCATCCTGCGTGGATCGTTACACGCCGTGGAGTAGGCTACTATTTGCGTAATCCCGAACAGGAGTAATGTGATGAAGAAGGTTGGTTTTTTTCAGTCAATCCATTTAAAGTTCGTCTTAATTTTTCTTTTATTAACATTAGTATCAATGGAGATTATCGGAGTCTATTTTGTTAATAAATTAGAGGAAAAACTACAAGAAAACTTTATGAGCTCCATTAAGGGGAGAGTGACCAGTTTAGGATACTTTATTCGTGAGGCGATGAGCACAGAGGAAACGAATGAAGATAGCAGAAAAAAAATACAAGATATATTAAAAGACAATGCACGCGCAGAGATTGAGGAAATACGTTTAATTGATAGTAATAATGTCATTCTCGCTACTTCTGATACAGGTGATCAAGGAATTGTCGGACAAAAGGCAATAGATAATAACGTGAAAAGGGCGATAAATTCCGGAAATACATGGAGCAAGCGTTTTGTTGATAACTCGGGAAAGCGTATTTGGGTTTTAATTAATCCTATTAAATTAAGCAGCAATGAAACTGGCTATATTTATATCGTAGGTAAGATTGAATCAGTATATAAAGAAATCAATGAAATTAATTCAATTTTTACCAAAGGTACTGCGATCGCTATGGTTATTACAGCAATCCTTGGGATTGTACTAGCTCAAACAATTACAAGGCCAATTTCCGATATGCGAAGGCAGGCATTGGCAATGGCGAAAGGAAATTTCTCCAGAAAAGTGAAAGTGTACGGAAACGATGAGATAGGGCAACTAGCATATAGTTTTAATCATATGACGAAAAAGCTTCAAGAATCTCAGGCAACAACCGAGGGAGAACGAAGAAAACTTTCCTCCATTCTTTCCCATATGACGGACGGTGTGATCGCCACTGATCGAAGAGGAAAAATCATTTTAATTAATGAGCCTGCAGCGGATATGCTAGATGTTTCACGTGAAACAGTCCTTTCCAAAGAGCTTGTTTCCCTACTAAAAATTGAGGACCTCCACCATTTTGAAGATTTACTGAATGAACAGGACTCGGTTATTTTGGATTATAGTAAAAAGGATGAACCGTATATTTTGCGTGCTAGTTTTTCCGTTATTCAAAGTGAAACGGGATTTGTTAGCGGGTTAATAACTGTATTACACGATATTACCGAGCAAGAAAAAATTGATATGGAACGAAGAGAGTTCGTATCAAATGTTTCCCATGAATTAAGAACGCCGCTTACAACGATGAGAAGTTATTTAGAGGCATTAGCTGACGGAGCTTGGGAAGATAAAGAAATTGCACCAAGATTTTTAACAGTTACGCAAAATGAAACGGAAAGAATGATTCGCCTTGTCAATGACTTGTTGAAACTATCAAAAATGGACAGCAGAGACTATCAATTAAATAAAGAATGGGTTAATATCATTGAATATTTCCACCATGTCATTGATCGTTTCGAAATGGCAAAAGAGCAAAATGTAACGTTTAAACGAAAGCTTCCTAACGCGGATTTATTTGTCGAGGTTGATTTAGATAAATTGACTCAAGTGCTAGATAATATTATTTCAAATGCATTAAAATATTCACCTGAAGGCGGGCAAATAACATTTAGAGCTCGTGAACTTAATGAAATGATTGAACTAAGTATTTCCGATCAAGGAATGGGAATTCCTAAAGATAATCTGAAGAAGATTTTTGAACGCTTTTACCGCGTTGATAAAGCGAGAACTAGAAAAATGGGCGGTTCTGGACTTGGACTAGCAATTGCCAAGGAAATGGTTGAAGCACATGGTGGGGAAATATGGGCTAGAAGTGAAGAAGGAAAAGGGACAACGATCTATTTAACACTTCCATATGATCGTTCTCAAGAGGATGAATGGTTATGAAATATGAAACGTTGAAAACAATATTGTTAATCTTTCTAGTCGCCATCAGTATTTATTTAACATGGAGTTTGTGGACGTTCCAAGTAAATTATGAAACCATTAGAAATACAGAAACACCTGATACAGAAAATGTTGAACCAAAGGAACTAAAGGAAATCATTAAACCGATGAAAATTTTCCTTCATGATAATGATTTATATAGTGGAACAACAGAAGAAACAGAAATTGATCGGATTATGAATGAAATTGGGAGCTTTAAGTTTTATGAGATTGGAGCTGCCAAGAGTTATAGAGACAATGACTGGCAAAAGATTATACACGGATCAAAAAAATTAGAACTTTATTTTTCAGATTTGATCCCTTTTGATACATTTAAAGGTGTTATTCATGTCAGTGACAAAAAGGTTCCTACTGAAGAGTTTAACCAAATGGTGATTGATATTTCAAATCCGGCCCAGAAGGTTGCATCCGTATATTTTATTAATACAAAGGCGAAACGAGTGTTTAGTGGATCTGCTAGCTATACTGGTCTACAAGCCTTTGTAAATAAAATTAACAATAAAAAGGATCTGTACGAACCATATCACGTGTACAAGTTAAATAATAAAAAGGAAATTTTATTACCTACATCCGTACAAACTGTTACAAGATATAGTTATTTGTGGGATAAAAATGATTTATCAATCGTAGAAAATTTCAAAAATGCTTTATTCCCTGTACCCAAGATTGTAGAAAAAAGCCAGGAAGGCAGCAATATAGAATATCAAGATGGGACAAGTTTTATGAGGGCGAATTTAGATCGTGGTTCAATAGATTTCTTTAATCCAAGTGAAAGCCCGGGGATTTTTATTCGCATTAAAAATCTAATTAGGCAGAGCAATGACTTTGTTAATAATAATGGTGGATGGAAAGATGATTTTCGCTACTTTAGTACGGATCCAAATAAAAATCAAGTGGTTTTTCGTCTTTTCAAAAATGGAATCCCTGTATTTAATACGAAATATCCAGACCATATAGCGGATGCAACACTCAATTGGGGAGACGCCCAAATCATTTATGAATATGAAAGACCATATATCAACTTTTCATCCCTCGTACCTATAGATAATGGAGAAGTAAAACTTCCTTCTACTGATATGGTGTTGGGATACTTAGAAAAGCTTGATATTGATCAACAAAAAATTAATAATTTATCGGTTGGATATCAGTTAGACTATGATTCTAAGCGGAAGGTGCTAACTTTTGAACCGATATGGTATTATGAGTATGACGGTAAATGGCTGCCATTGATGTCTGAGGATATTAAGGGGGAGCAGCATGGATTGGAATAAAACAAAAACAATGTTTATCATTGTCTTCTTAATTCTTGATATCTTTTTATTTGTCCAGTTTTCTAGACAATATAGTGATAGCAAAATTGAGCAACTAAAGGAAGATCCTTCATTAGAGGATCGGTTAAAGGATGCGGAGATTACTTATAATATAAGCTTTCCTTCTGAATCAATTAAAGTTCAGTATATAAGCGCAAAAACAAAGAAGTTTACCGAAAAAGAAATAAAAGAATTAGTTAATCAAACGGTAACAATTGGGCCAAATAAAACGTCTTTATTTTCTACCTTTAAAAAGCCAGAAAAACTAAACTCCAGCTTCGACCCGATTCAATTAGAAACATTTATATCGGAAAATATGTTGTATGGTAATCAATATAAATATTGGGAATACGACAAAGATAAAAATGTAATTATATTTTATCAGACATATGAAGATAAACAGTTTTTCAAAAATGATAGTGGTCAGTTGGTGTTAATTCTGAACGATAAAAATGAAGTTGTTTCGTATAAACAAACAATTTTAGAAAAGATGGAAAAAAGAGGCGGAGAAAAGGCACTGCCGATTATGACAGCGATCGGCAATCTTTATGCCAAGAATATGATTTTTGCTAAAAGTGAAGTTGTAAAAGCAGAATTAGGTTATTATACATTAATTCCACAAACGGAATCACAAATGCTTGTACCTACTTGGCATTTTGTCGTTAAGCATGGCAAGGTCGCTGATGACCTATTTGTAAATGCCATAGATGGTCGCGTAATCCCGAAAAATGATAAAGAAACTGAAACTGGAACTGGAACTGAAACTGAAACATTGGAGTGAAAAGAATGTCATTGCATTTTAGTGTACTTGCCAGTGGAAGTACAGGAAATGCGACATATGTTGAAACAGAAAATCATTCATTTTTAGTCGATGCTGGATTTAGCGGCAAACAAATGGAAGCCTTGTTTCAAAAAATTGATCGCAAACCGGAAAACTTAGACGGAATTCTTGTTACCCATGAACATAGTGACCATATTAAAGGTGTTGGAATTCTAGCACGTAAATATAAATTACCGATCTACGCAAATGAAAAAACGTGGAAAGCGATGGATAATCTCATTGGTGTTATCCCAGTCGAGCAAAAGTTTACATTTGATATGGAAACAGTCAAAACCTTTGGTTCGCTTGATATTGAATCGTTTGGCGTTTCTCACGATGCCGCCGAACCGATGTTTTATGTGTTTAGAAATGGATCAAAAAAGCTTGTCGTAATTACTGATACAGGATATGTCAGTGATCGAATGAAAGGCACCATTTCAAATGCGGATGTATTTATTTTTGAAAGCAATCATGATGTCCAAATGCTGCGTATGGGTAAATATCCTTGGAGTATTAAACGACGTATTCTAAGTGATGTCGGACATGTATCGAATGAGGACGCAGCAATCGCAATGAGTGAAGTAATCGGTGATGCTACGAAGCGAATTTACCTTGCCCATTTAAGTCTTGATAATAATATGAAAGATTTAGCGAGAATGAGTGTTGCTCAGACGTTGGAAGCACGTGGAATGGGAATTGGTCACCAATTTGATTTATTTGATACCGATCCAAAAATTCCAACTCCACTGACTGCAGTATAAAAAATAGGGTAAAGGTTCTTTACATAAAGGATTTTTGCCCTTTTTGCATTGGAAATTGATTAAAAAGAAATTTCTTAATTCTGTTTAATGATATTTTAATAATTGCTGATTATAATAAGGGCATATAGAAGGTAAACTAAAATATAGATAGTTTTTGACGAAAGAAAGGATGGGTAAACGTGGGTTATTATGATGATAATGATAATGATCGCTATCAACGACCAAAGCGGTCGAAAGGCGGATCCTTTATTTCTGGTCTAGTCGGTGTAATTATTGGAGCATTACTTGTAATGATTGCCTTCCCTTCACTCGGTAATGTATTCAATCGTTCCTCTGATCAACAAACATCAGTTGAAAATGCACAAAATAGCCAAAATAATATTACAGGCAAATCAGTTTCTTTAGATGTGACGACAGATGTAACGAAAGCGGTTCAAAAAGCCGAAAAGGCTGTTGTCGGGATTGCTAATATCCAATCACAAGGCTTTTGGTCACAGCAAGGGCAAGGGAAAAGCGAACATGAAACAGGATCGGGCTCAGGTGTAATTTATAAAAAAGCAAATGGAAAAGCATTTATCGTAACTAATAATCACGTTGTTGAAGGCGCTGATCAACTTGAAGTCACACTTTACGATGGAAAAAAATTATCGGCAAGATTATTAGGTAGTGATGTTTGGACAGATTTAGCGGTAGTTGAAGTGGATGGTAAAGATGTAACTACTGTTGCTCAGTTTGGGGATTCTGATAAGTTGAAACTTGGTGAACCAGTCATCGCAATTGGAAATCCACTTGGCGAAAACTTTGCCGGCTCCGTCACACAAGGAATTGTCTCTGGGGTCAATCGGACGGTACCTATGGATTTAAATAATGACGGACTTGAGGATTGGGAAGCAGAAGTATTACAAACAGATGCTGCCATTAACCCTGGTAACAGCGGTGGTGCACTAATAAACGTTTCTGGTCAAGTCGTTGGAATTAATTCAATGAAAATTGCTCAAGAAGCTGTCGAAGGAATCGGTTTTTCCATTCCAATTAAATCTGCAGAACCAGTAATAAACGATTTAGAGAAGTATGGAAAAATTAGACGTCCAGCAATGGGTGTAAAACTTCAAAATGTCAGTGATGTCCCAGCCTACCATCAACAAGAAACATTACGACTTCCAAAAGGTGTAACACAAGGCATCATGATTGAAAGCGTCTCTCCTGGATCTCCAGCTGCAAAGGCAGGCATGCAAGAAATGGATGTAATTTTCGAATTAGATGGTCATAAAGTAAATAACATCTTAGAGCTAAGAAAATATTTATACACTAATAAAAAACCAGGCGATTCAATGAAAGTAAAATTTTATCGTCAAGGAAAAGAAAAAGAAGCAACATTGAAATTAACAAATGAATCAAGATTATAATTCACAATGTGGATAATTGTAAAAACGGGGAGCGTATGTCGCTTCCCATTTTTGTGTGGATAACTATGAATGTTATTAGCACAGTATTTGTGAAAAAATATTGTTTCTGTTAAAGTCCTGTAGGGTATGCGTTCAGCTAGTTATACTTCGTATAGAAATCGCTTCACGCATACCCTACAGGGAATTTAATTAATAATAACTATAAAAACCTTTTTATGAAAATGGAAAAATTAATGGTAAAATAGCATTTGGACAATAAGTGTTCGATAAAAATGCAGTGAAAGGTTGGTTTTTTTATGAAGGCTTATGTATGCGAAGAGCATGTTGAAATCGCCTTAGATCAAGCGATTTATGAAAATGCATTAGCACCTATTTTTAAAAAACTGAAAGAAGACGAATCATTATCCACAACCTGTGAATACTGCAATCTTCCTGCAGTATATATGGTAGGGAACTAATATTCCCACACAAAATGTGGATAGTTTTTGTGGATATGTGGATAACTATTGTGGATATTGTGTTTGTAATCTGTTCATATAGTGGGGGTAAACTGTGAATATCTCAATCATCACCGTCGGAAAACTCAAAGAAAAATACTTAAAGCAAGGAATCGATGAATACTTAAAAAGACTAACAGCCTACGCCAAAGTAGAAATCATCGAAGTCCCTGACGAAAAAGCACCAGAAATCCTAAGCGAAACAGAAATGGAACAAGTCAAACAAAAAGAAGGTGAACGCATCCTCGCAAAAATCCACCCAGATGCCCACGTCATCGCCCTCGCCATCCAAGGAAAAATGAAAACCTCCGAAGAACTTGCCGACGGCATCGACAAACTCGGTACATATGGAAAAAGTAAAATTGCTTTTGTTATTGGCGGATCATTAGGGTTGAGTGATGAAGTTATGAAGCGGGCGAACGAAAGCCTATCATTTTCGAAGATGACATTTCCGCATCAGTTGATGAGGTTGGTGTTGGTGGAGCAGGTGTATCGGGCGTTTCGGATTATTCGGGGGGAACCGTACCACAAATAGAGGCAAAAATTGTTGTAGATAAGGTGGTAATTCTTTGTCGGAAGCGGGTATTGAAAACAAGTTTTCATTATCCGTATCACGATATAACAAATGGATAAGAATAAAGGTCTTGGATATGTTGATTTCTGTAAAATCAAAGTCGAGTTCAATTTCATTAATTGTTCGTGACTTTGATTTTTGTTGTTTGATCGTTATTTTGTTAATAAGATGTTGAAGCAACCGCTTCTTATTCTCCCTTGAAGAACTTTTATACATTAAGAGAAATTGTTTTAGTAGTAATTCAATTAGTTCGGGCTGTATAATCCTTGAATCGGTAGAGCTTAACTCTACGGATATCTCATTTTTCTTTTGCTGCAATTCCTCTTTTTCATTACTGACTTTCTGTAGTCTTTCTTGAAGAATTGCTGTCGGTAAGGTGTTCTTTTCAAATGCTTCCATATAACGGTCTTGTAATGACTCAATTTCGGACAAGCGTTCTTCGATATTTTCTAATTCCTTATTTAGCTGACTATGTGAATCAACGGAGTTTGAGTTTATATCATGAAGCGTTTTATATAACTTCTTCTTAGAAAGTATTGTTTCGATTCTATTTATAACTGAATCCTCTGCATCATACGCTTTAATTGAGTTTGCTCTGCACGCAGATGATCCTTTATTGTGGAAATCACCACAAACATAATAACGATGTTTTCGTTTTGTTCCGTCTTTCCGAGTGTGAGAAGTGATAGATGGAACCATTCCTTGCCCACAATCAGGACAGCGTAAAAGGCCGCTTAGTAAGAAAGGTTCATTGGATTGACGCTGTTTAAAGGATTTACTTTTTCTTCTTGAGTGAACAATACTCCATAATTCATCCGATATAATGGCTTCATGTTGACCGTCAACAAGGATAGGATTAGGATTTTTACCCCTTCTTCGTTTTGTATCCCAATTCTCGAATTGTAACCATCTGATTTTTCCAATGTAGATAACGTTGTCAAGGATTTGTGCTACACCATTGATGGAAAAGTAACGATTACGTTTAGTCTTATAACCTGCTTTATTTAGGTGATTGGAAATTGCTCTTAGTCCTTTGCCATCTGCATACATAGTAAAGATTAACTTCACTACATCTGCTTCCTTATGATTGATAACAAGTTTTTTCTTATCAGTATGGTCGTATCCAAAAACAACACCACCATTCCATAATCCTTCTAAAGCCCTTTGTTTCATACCGAGTTTAACGTTTTCTGAAAGCGTGTTGCGTTCCATCTCCGCAATGGAAGCCATAAGTTGTACAACTAAACGCCCAATAGGGGTTCCAGTATCGAAGTTTTCCGAGTAGGAAATGAATTTTACTCCATAGTCCTCAAACTTATCTAATAGTGTTAGAGTATCCAACATATTACGTGAAAGTCTTGAAATTTTCCATACAAGAACTGCTTGGAACTTATCCTTTTCAACATCTGCAACCAATCTTTGCATAGCGGGGCGACCTTTAATATTCTTTCCAGATATCCCTTCATCAACGTATTCTTCTGCTACTTTCCATCCATATAATTGTGTATATTGACGTAAGGTTTGTAATTGAGCGGAGATGCTGTAACCCTCAGTCGCTTGTTCTTCTGTACTTACACGACAATAAATTGCTACGTTTTTGATTTCTTCCAAGTAAATAGCCTCCTTTCAAATTTATTCTAAGACTTAGACGCAAAAAAGGAAAGGAGGTTATCCTTTCCTAACTTTAAGAAGCTATTTCCATCAAAATATTTTCATCAAAGTAATAGTGGATTTCAGAAATCTGGCGTTTTTTCCTTTTGCCACCTGTATCCACCTCTTCAATTTGTATATCAGAAATAATCTCTCTAAGAAGTCCTTTTTTTTCAGTATCACCAAGTGAGTAAAAGAAACTTTCAAAGTTGTTTAAAACCTGTTGAACAATAAATGTGGTGTTTTGAGAAGAGGATAGATGAAGTTTTGCTTCGATATTTTCTTTACGGGTTTTTAGTTCATTTTTCATATTTTCATATCTTGATACTTGATCTTGTAGTGTTTCTTTGGGAATTGTATGACTTGTAAATAAGTCAAATAGTTCGTCAATTTTATTTTGAAGTTCTCTTTCTTCTTGTTCAATCATGGAATATTGTTTTTTTACTGGAATTTGTTCAAGTTTTATTTGCTGTTTAATTTTTTCTGAAAGGAGATTTTCATAATCTGGGGATTGTAATTTTGAGGATAATTCATTGAGGACCTTTGCTTCGGCCTTTTCCTTGTTGACTAAGTTTGATTTACAAAGTCCTTTAGTCTTGTTTTTGCTACATTGATAATATAAATATTTACCGCCTTTTGACTTGTGCTGAACCATAGAAGACCCACAATCTGGACATCTTAGTAAGCCAGATAAGAAGTATGAACCTTTGTGTATCTTTATAGGCTGATAGCTTTTGGCTTCAAATATTTGCTTTGCTTTTTCCCATTGTGCATTACTGATAATTGCTTGATGTTTTCCGATGTAAATCTTTCTCTCATCATTTTTCTCGCCCCAACGAATAAATCCAGCATAAATTGGGTTTGTAACTATGGTTTTAATGGATATAACATCCCATTCTCTTTGGGCTTTTGCTTCAGTGTATTGTGTATTTAGGAAATGGGCAATCTTTTTATATCCCCAATCATCATTTGTGTATCGATCAAAAATAAATTGAACGACTTTTGCTTGTTCTTTATTTACTTCTAGTTCCTTCGATAGTGTAGAGTTATAACCAAACACTTTCCCGCCATTAAACAAACCTTGTTGTGCTCTTTTTTTCATACCATTTCTTACGTTTAAAACAATATTCTCTCTTTCTTGCTCTGATTGTGCAAATTTGTTGATTAGCAATGTTTTGGCATAGGGGTTATCTGAATCAAAACCATCTACTATTGATACTAGACAATGTCCATGGCTTTTTAACAAATCAGCTACATGAATACCATCTACAGTATTTCTTGAGAATCTGTCAAGTTTAGCTAATACGACGTATACTTTTTGATTTTTGTTGTTTTCTATCACATCGTATATCATCTCTTTAAATACGTCCCGATTCTCAATACTTTTCGCTGATCCCGCACCCTCATCGTAAATTTTTGATAAGGTTAGTCCTTTTGATTTACAGAAATCTTGTATCATATCATGTTGGGTACTGATGGAGAATCCATCCAATTGCTTACCGGTACTCACTCTTGAATATCCTACTGCCTTTGCCATTATTCATTCACCATCTTTTCATTTTTAATCTTATTTTTCAATTTGTCGTTTTCTAAAATTAGATCCACAAACATATTCAAAAAGTTATTTGCATAAACCTTTTTTGAATCTTTCTCTCCAAAAATTATATCGTTAATTTTACCTCTTGGGTCTAAGAAGAAATCGTCTTTCACAATGCCCTTCCTTTCTATGATGTTCTATTTAACTTTGAAACTAGCTGTTATCTACTATATTAAAGACCCTCATTTTTTAAGTCCACTTTATTTGGTTCTACCTCCTGGAATTATTTATTTACTTTCTTTCATGAAGGAATCAGAACATAGAAACAACATTCAATTTAACAATGATGAATAAATATATTGCCTCTTGAATAGTATGCCAAAGTCAATTGCCTATCAGGTGGTTGATAAATACATTAAATATGGGTGGTTTACGGGAAAAAAGCCCTTTTGTTATCTGCGAAAATAAGAGAATGATAGAGAAAATAGGAGATTTATAGAGAAAATAGAAGTTTTATGAATTTCCCGCTACACACTTGAAGGAGGAATTAGATTGTTACACACTGCAC
Source organism: Heyndrickxia sp. FSL W8-0423 (assembly GCF_038009395.1). Lineage (NCBI taxonomy): Bacteria > Bacillati > Bacillota > Bacilli > Caryophanales > Bacillaceae > Heyndrickxia > Heyndrickxia sp. FSL W8-0423. The sequence continues at coordinate 963,001 of NZ_JBBPBE010000001.1, forward strand.
GTTTTTATATCGACTTAACAAAAGATGAAGCATACTTAATCGAAAGAAATTTAGGCATAACATTAGATCAGCTTAAATCTAAGATTGAAAAGAAATTTAATGGGATTACTGCTTGGGTTATCCAAAAATATGGAATGAGGCTGTTCTTCACTATTGATTTTGTTAAGCTCTTGAATAAATCAAATATTCAAGAAAGCGATTATGTCCAAACTGAAAGAAAGATTGATGAATTTATCTTATTTGTTTTTCAGGATGCGTCTTTCCTCGACCGTATTTGTATGACTAGATTGGATTATCGTCGAGATGTACAAATACCTATGGTAGAAAGAGAACTGCTACTCTCCTTATATAGAAAGACTACATCAAAACATCGTCATCAGGAAAAGGATTTGAGATATAAAACCACATTATATTTCAACAGCAAAAGCATAATTAGCTGTGTGTACGATAAGGACCTCGAGGCCAGAGAGGAAAGAGGTAAGGTAGAGTGGTATGAGGATTCTGTGTTGCGATTGGAAGTAAGGATCCTTAATCAGCATCTAAAATACAAGAAATACCGACAGGGGAAAGAAAAGTGTCTTAAAGAATACTTTAAAGACGAGCTATTCAAGGAATATATGGAAAAATATTTTGGAGAAATACTATTTAATGGAGATTTCTACAAAATCAATAAGGCCCGAACGATAATCAACAATAGCCAACTGAAAGATTCTGAAAAGGAAAAGTTGTTATTGTTTTTATGCGAAATATCGAAGCATGGATTTGATTATGTTAAGGAAAAGTATTCCACGTACTACCGAAAAAAGTTCCTCAAACAACTAAATTCCCTCAACATAAACCCTATCTTAATTCCCAAAAGTAGAAAATCACCTTCCGTGGTTAAAAATCCATTTCAATTCTGAGGTAGAACAACTTTAGGGTTATTAAAAGTTGACTCGAATACTAGAATATATTAGTCAAATGATGATAATCCACTTGACAAAAACTATTGAATTGAAGGTGATAGAAATGAAAAGTAATCAAAGTTCTGCAAGAGGGGTCTCTCCAGAATTTGCAAATCTCATCAAACAAAGAAGAGAAGATTTAGGCTACACAATTGAGAGAGTCGCCTTAGCTGTCCATTCTAGTGATGGTTATATAAGTAGAATTGAAAATCATAAACGGAGAAATCCTAATGTAGGTATCGTTTATGGATTGTCACAGGTACTGGAAATAGACCTTGAGTACCTACTTAAAGTAGCATTTCCAAAAGAATAGATATATAGAAAGAGGATAGCTACTGATAACTAAAATAATGGAGAGCATTGTCTCTCCTTCACAGGGGGAATGTTAAATGAGCAAAAATGGAAGTAAAAAGGAGTTTATCTTTAACCTTATCCTACAAAGAAACCCTCAGATATTGAAGCCTTTTTTAGGAGAAGTAGAATTGCTCGAGTTAGAATATGATTCAGTAAAGAGGATTGATGTTTATGGTCATGACTTAGAGCATAACTCACCAATTTACATCGAAAGCCAACTAGGATGTTCAGACGAAGTTCATTTTGATAAGGTAAAATACTTAATTGAAACCAACAAAAATGAAAGTGGGATTTTTATCTGGATTGCTTCTAGGTTTAAAGAAGAGTATCTAGTTGCGATAGAACAACTGCTAGAGTTACATGCCAAAGGAAAGCCTATCAAAATCTTAGCTCTGACCTTCCAAAATGGTTACACAAAAACTCTGAACAAATTAAATCGACAAAAGGATTCAGACATTTGGTACCATTTTAATCACAGAGAGTTTGTGCTACCAAAATTAAGCATTGTAAAACAGTGGGGAGGGATACCATTAGGCTTTAAGGATTCCGTAATATCAGCACCGGACTTTCCACTATATTCTACTTCTTCAGAAGCGATGAACTCCTACCTCCTATCTACTCTCAGAAAAGAAATTCCGTATCTTCTTAATGTACACCGATCCAAAAAATTAACCGTAAATTCTATCGTTTTTGGTTCAGGTTATTCAGACTTCAGCTTTGTCATAAATTTGGCTGCATGTGAAATTGCAATAAGGCTAGAAAATGAATGGCAATCTCAGTTGTTTCAAAGAGTAGTAAGTCAATTTAAGGATGTAGAGAATTTTGAGACTATCTTTTTCGAGGGAAAAAGGATAGTTTTTCCGATATTGGATTTAGACAATCCAAGGGAAAAGGTAGAGATGGCAACTAAGTTGTTTAGAAAAGTGGTTGATGTAACAATCCCAACTATATACAACCTATGAGAAAGGGTTCCCCACATAATAAAAGGGGAACCCTTAACATTTATGCTAAGTTTCCCATTATTAGCGTTATCATTCTGTACATAACTGCATAGTACAGAGTGTACTAATAAAGAATTAGGGGGATTTTTATGTTCATGTTTCCGAATCACAAAGATAACTACGAATGTCTATTGGGGAAAGATGGAACACATCCGAATGATATAGAAAGAAAATCATTATTTTACATTTTTGCAGGTAATGAAGAAATTATGAAACAAGTGAATCTCTTCTATGATTTTCAAGAAAGAATGATCAAAATAGACAATGATCGTGCATCTATTTCAAGCGGTGCTAGAGCATTGGTTCTTCTTGGTTACAATCTTTATAATAACTATCCTAGTTGGACTATCTCAGAGTTGTTCCGAAACCTAGATAGGCAAAATAGCCGATTGGCATTTCAAGCAATTAAAATAAGGTTTAGAATAACGGAGCAGTAGAATTAGTCACTTTCTTTTTTTATGGTTGCTCTACAAGATTTGATTGTAGGGCTTTTTGCTGTTATATTTATTTGTCCTTTTTAGGTACACCCAAAGACTCCACGATAAAACATTGTAAAATCAACCTTCAAAGTGTATTATTAGGGTTGTACGATAATTACTTCGGATAAAGAGGTGATTTTAATATATGATTATTGGGTATGCGAGAGTTAGTTCTTCAGATCAGTCGCTTTCCAGACAAATAAAAGAACTAGAAGAATATGGATGTGAAAAGATATTTACAGAGAAACAATCAGGGAAAAATTTTGTTGATAGAAAGATTTATCAAAACCTGCGTGAAAAATTACGGTTTGGAGATGTTTTAGTAGTCCATGATCTAAGTCGCTTTGGTAGGAACAAGCAAGAGATAAAAGATGAGTGGGAATCACTAATAAAAGATGGGATAGATATTGTTGTCTTAAATATGCCGATACTAGATACTACTAAATATAAGGACTTACAAGGGGTTGGACAATTAATTTCTGACTTAACATTATCGCTATTATCATGGATGGTTGATGAAGAAAGACAAAGAATAAAAATAGCACAAAAACAAGGAATAGAAATTGCAAAGAAACAAGGTAAATATAAAGGAAGAAAAAGAAAGTATCATTCAAATGCAAAAGGTAAGGACAAGATTATCTATGAAGAGATAATCAAAGAGATAGTGGAAGGAACAAGTATTATGGATATACATAGAAGAACTGGTGTTGCAAGAAGTACAATTTATAAAATTAAACAAGATCTATAAAATGTTATTTAATTCAAACCCTTCCAAAATAAACGAAATTATTAGGGGGAACAAATATGGAAAATAGTAAATTAAAAAATATCGTTTTAGAGGTATTAAAGGCTGATAATAGACTTTGGGATGAAGAAGAGCAGGAATTAAATCAAATTCTTTTATTTGATCTCTTAGATAAATATGACGAGACAGTGATAAGCCTATTATCTAATAATAATGAGACATGCGAAAAATTTTTCCTAAATGTTAAAGACAAATACATATTTAAGATTAATGACTTTAGATTCTTTATGGAAGAGAACAAGATAAATAACTCCTATACTGATTTGGTAAACCAAATTGGTTTATCAGATGGTCAGGAATTTATTATTAATCGCAGTGACGTAGTAATAAATTTTCCTTACAAAGATTGTATTTTGGAAGGTGGCCAATCCACTGAAGAAGGGATTGACGTATATTTTGAATATGAAGAAGAGAAATTAAAAACTGTAAAAGGTAAGAAAGTGATTGAACCGGCAGGGTTTAAAGAAAAGAAAACTAAGAGAAATGAAATATTTTTTAATGAAATATTAGGGCAAGATGAAATTGACAGGCTATTAGATGAAAAAGCTCTTGTTAATTGGACTAGATATAACAAAGACGGAAAGTCTGATGTGAATGGTTTTAATAGAGATGAGAATGGCTTTATTAGAGATAACTTAATTATAAAAGGAAATAATTTACTTGCATTACATTCACTAAAAAGGCAATTTTCCAAAAAGGTTAAGCTCTGTTATATTGATGTACCTTTTAATACGGAATCAGATAGCTTTGTATACAATGATAAGTTTAATCATTCTACTTGGATGACATTTATGAAAAATCGCTTAGAAGTGACAAAAGACCTATTAAGAAATGATGGGTTATTATTTGTTCACTGTGATAAGAATGAAGATGCTTACTTAAAAGTATTAATGGATGAGATATTTGGACGTAACAAATATATAACTTCTATAACTGTCAAATCTAATTCCATTTCAGGTAGTAAAACACGATTTAAAGATAAGACCATTTTAAAAAATAAGGACACAATTTTAGTTTACAAAGGTAGTGGAGAGGTAACAATAAATCCACAATATACCGAAAAAAGCAAATGGGACACACATTATAATGCTTACTTAGAAATTGTTGATGAGGAGAAAAACATTTATAAACCTAAGAGGTTAAAGGATGTTTTAGTTGAACAGGGAATAATTAATTCCACAACTACTATTACAGAAGATTTTATTAATAATAAAGAGTTTATGGATTTTTGCATTACAAACAAAGAGCAAATATATCGTTTAGTAAACTCTATCCCGGCTGACATAAAGGAAGAGAGTTTAAATAATGAAAACACAGTAATAAAATACAAAGATACAGAGGGGAATACACAATATGCTTTAAATGGAAGCAGAATTGCATTTCTTTCAAGTTCAGTCCATCTTATTGATGGTGAAGAGAAACTTGCACAATTATTAGGAGATTTATGGACGGACATTGATTTTCAAAATACCCAAAATGAAGGTGGACAAGGTGTTTCATTTCCTACAGGGAAAAAGCCTGAAAAGCTCTTGCAAAGGATAATAGAAATGGCTACAGAACGAGGTGATTTAGTTTTAGACTTTTTCATGGGTTCAGCAACTACTCAAGCAGTGGCTATGAAGTTGGGACGACAATTTATTGGTATTGAACAAATGGATTATATTGAAAATATCTCATTAAAGCGTATGAATAATGTTATTAATGGTGAACAGGGTGGAATTTCTAAAAGTATTAAATGGCAGGGTGGAGGAGAATTTATTTACTGTGAACTTGCAAAATGGAATGAACAAGCCAAAGAGGAAATAAATAAATGTGAAAATCTCGAAAATCTAAAAGATTTATTCTCCGATTTATGTGAGAAATACTTCTTAAATTATAACTTTAATGTTAATGAGTTCACTGAAAAAGTAATTAATAAAGAAGAATTTATTAATTTATCACTTGAGGAACAAAAATCAATGTTTATTACCATGCTAGACTTAAACCAATTGTATATACAAAGAACGGAAATAGAAGACCATAAGTATGGAGTAAATAAGAAAGATCAGCAAATTACAGCTTTATTTTATGAGGGGGAATAACAATTGGTTGAAAGTAAAGAACTTTATAAAACTCTGGGTCAGAAGGCGTGGCAATTAAGACTTTCTCATCCAGAAGTTCCTAGTTTCGTAATGAATAATTTGAAGTATGATTTTTTTTCTTGGCAGAAGAATGCTTTTGAAAATCTAATGACATATCAAAAAATTAAGGAAGTAGAAAACCCTAATTCTCCTACGCATTTAATGTTCAATATGGCAACCGGTACAGGGAAAACTATGTTAATGGCTGCTTGTATTTTATATTATTACAAAAAGGGTTATAGACATTTTTTGTTTTTTGTTAATCAAAACAATATTGTTGATAAGACTGAAAATAATTTCGTTGAAAGATTACATCCAAAATATCTTTTCACTGAAGATATAGTAATCGAGGATAAAACTGTAGAAATTAAAAAGGTTGATTTTTTTAGTGAAACAACTGAAAACATTGAAATTAAATTTACCACAATACAGAAACTTTACAATGATATACATATTGAAAAGGAAAACAATGTGATATTGGATGAATTAGATAAAAAAGATATTGTAATGTTAGCTGATGAAGCACATCACTTAAATACAAATACGCAAAAAAAAGCTGCACAAATGGAACTTGATTTAAAAACCGAGATAACTGCAAGAACTGGCGAAGCAGAGATAGAAAGAAAAGGCTGGGAACATACAGTTATTGAATTAATCTTAAAAAAGAGGGATAAAGCTAAACGAAATAAAAATATACTACTGGAGTTCACTGCTACCCTACCGGAGGATAAACATGTAGCAGATAAGTATAGAGACAAAATTATTTATAAGTTTGGTTTAAAAGAATTCCTATCAGAAGGTTATACAAAGGAAATCAACCTAATATCTTCTCGATTTGATAAAAAAGAAAGGATCTTACATGCACTCCTCTTTAGCTGGTACAGAGAAAAAGTTGCACTTAAACACTATAGGTTGGGGAACAAAAGTTTAGGGAATTTTAAACCAGTTATTTTATTTAGAAGTAAAACCATAGAAGAATCAAAAAATGATTACGATTATTTTTTAAGAATTATTAAAAATTTAAAACCTAGTGACTTCTCTTTCTTAGATGAAATAGAGAGTAAGGTACAAGAAAATAAAAGTATGTATGAAAAAGGGAAATCTAGGACAAGAGATGTGCTAGAATTCATAAAAGTTGAAAGTATTTCCTACTCTCAAATTGTCTCATATATGAAGAATAATTTTTCTGAAAAGAATTGTATCATAACCAACTCAGAAAGTAACACTACAAAAACTGAAAAAACTAATGATGAGCAAGAAAGATTATTGAACAGCCTTGAGGATAAAGAAAATCACATTAGAGCTATCTTTACAGTAAAAAGACTAACAGAGGGTTGGGATGTATTAAACCTGTATGATATTGTTCGACTCTATCAAGGTCAAAATGCGGGTGGTTCGACTAAAAAAACCCCTCAAGCTACAATTGAAGAAAAACAGCTGATTGGTCGAGGCGTAAGATACTATCCATTTTCATATAAGAATAAGATAAAAAACAAAAGGAAATTTGATGATGAAGTCCGTAATGAGTTAAGAGTGCTAGAAGAACTATATTATTATACCTATGATGAGGACTCAAGATATATTTCTCATCTTAAAGAAGAGTTGAGAAAAGAAGGTTACATTAGTGATAATAAGGTTGAAAAAAAGTTTGATTTAAAGGAAGAATTTAGGGATAAACCTTTTTATAAAAAATCAATAATCTGGGTTAATGAAAGAATTGACAATCCTAATCGTAGAAAGAATACATTAGAAGACATAAGGGAATCTTGGTCATTTGAATATAAAACAGGTGGCTTTGAATATACTGAGGTAGAACTAGATCTGCAACAGGATACAGATATTAACAGATTGGAGTTTAAAGAAAAGAAAAATAAAACTCTGAGGATAAAACTAAAAGAATTTGATCGTCACATCTTTTATAAGGCACTAAATATTAAATCAAAAGCAGACAAATCAATCTTTCGGTTTAACAATTTAAAAAAGGAATTAAAAATCGAAAGTATTGATGAACTTTTAAACGATGAATTTCTAGGGGAATTTGTTCTTAATATAGTAGTAAACCAAAAGCAAGAGTTTAGGAAAATTCCAAATAAGGAAAAGCTAAACATTATGATTAAGTTCTTAGACCAGTTTTTAGTTAATTTCCAAAACTATATTAATCCTTATTTAGGTTCTGAATTTAAGCCTATTAAAATGAGTGAATTATTTGCTGAACCTAAGATAAAGGTGATTGAAGAAAATGAGGCCTCAAAGAGATTAGCAAAAGAATTAGCTGATGAGAATTGGTATATTCTTAACGATTTCAATGGAACAACTGAAGAAATAGGATTAATAAACGATATTAAAAGCACTATAAACAATTTGGAAACAAAGTATAAGGAAGTCTATTTGCTTAGAAATGAAGAAGTCTATAAGATATATGACTTTGATACAGGAAGGGGATTTCAACCAGACTTTATTTTATTACTGAAAGACAAAGATAAAAGAAACCAGTTTTATCACGTCTTTATGGAGCCAAAAGGCGATGGATTGCTAGAAAAGGACAAATGGAAAGATAATTTGCTAAGAGAGATAACAGAAAGGTATTCGAACCAGGATATATTAACCTATAAATCCGATAAGTACATATTAATTGGATTACCTCTTTACAATATAGCTGATAATATTGAGTTTGAAACTGAATATGAAAAGATATGGAAAAGCTAATAACTGGTTATAGAGTGAGTTAAATAATAGACTATTTTAAAAACAGCATTGGTAGTTAAAGCCCCATGCTGTTTTTCTCTTAAATCGCTGTGATAAACCGTTCTATTTATTAAACTGTGAATAACTGACTCATTCCATTTCAAATACAATGTATACATTATGTTATTGTTTATAAATATATTTTATGTACAATTAACATTCCTTGTTTTCTTAGAGTATGATTGAAATAAGATAAGAAGTCATGCCTTACCAAATCAATCCTCACTTGACCGTAAACATTCGAATCTTCACTTTGACCTAACATGGTGCTAAAACAAAATACATAATCATTAAAAAGTAAAGTTGGAATATTCGCACCTATGTAGCTTACATGAGAAGGAAAAATTTCACCTAAATAAACCACATCAAATCTTTCTCCTCTTTCAAATGGCAATCTCGTTTACCTCTCTTTCATCTGACTTTTTATCAATCTACGCAAATTTTACGCACGACAATTACAAAACCTTATAGAATCAAGGGTTTGACACCATTTTCGACCCCGACCACCAGTGTCTAAATACCAGATACGAGGCATAGAATTAATGAAAAACCAGCACTGGAAATTGATTCCAATGCCGGTTTTTGCCTCTTAAATCACCACGGTGAACCGTATCATAAGTAAGTGAGCTTTTTCCATCTTTTTTGCACTTACTGTGTGTATGTTTCAATTGTTTTCCAAAATACTATTAACAAAGTAAAAATGTTAAAATTTAATAGATAACCTAATTAAATAGAATTAATAAGGGAGGACAATATGAGCTATTTAGGCAAGTATAAGCAAATGCCATTAACATTTGAAAAGTTAAAAAGACTAGATGTTCATTTAAAAGAAGAAGGATATTCTTTAGATAGTGATTTGGGCCTTATTTTACATTCCGATTACTATTCTTATTTTGTTACTCCCTATGACGTAATTACATTTGCAAGTATAGGTTGTGATGGAATACATTTTGGCTTGTTAACCGACTTTGGAACGGTGTCATCTTTAGAAGATGCCTTTGTTGTATGTATTAGTCCAATGGATTTTGGTTCACATATAAAGATTGTTGCAAGGAATATAAGGGAGTTTGTTAGTTTAATTTGTACAATGAAAGATGCAGGAGCTATTTCTAACTTTAATTATTTTAAAGAAGAGGAAGATTATTTAAACTTGATTAAAGACCTTAAACAAGAAGAAATTGAAAATGAGGAATTTGTAAAAAGGACTAACTATGTAGTAGAGAAGGTAATAAACACTATTGGATGTGAAATTATAGATGATGTGTATCATTATGTGGAAAGAAAAGTAAAGACAGAAAGAGAGAAGCAAACAATTTTACCAACTCTTGATGGTTTGGGAATAATAGCATTGGAAAATGTTAATAGAAACTTTAATATCTTCAAGATTGAAAAGGATATGATTATTAACCTTAACGAGATGGAAAAATTTTTCAACTCTGCGACACCTGAAAGTAAATTAGCTTTCATACGAGATGCCCAATTTACTTGCTTGATTTCGGATGAAATAGAATTAAAAGAATTGGTCATTAATGAAATGATTAAATTAGGTTTAACTGATGAGGTAGATAGATTAAAAAATATAGATGATTAAATTGCTATAAAAATAATTGTTATTAAAAATATGAAAAATGGCTAAATTCCTCCACGAGGACCTTTGCTTACTTTAATATTTTCATTTAATGACAAAAAATGAGCCCCGGATGGTTCCGGCTAACTTAGACTTCTGCCTAGCAAACTTAAACTTGCCTTCTAACTCTTTTGGTACCTCCATTCCTTCAGAAAGCTTAAAACCTACGGCACGCTTCTTAGGGTCATCAATCGTGTACATGACGTTGACACTAAGGCCATCTTCATAAAAGACGTAGGCAATTTTGATATTTTCCACTTGAAAACGCGACGTTTCTAAAGGTTTGGCTGCAAACTCAATATCACGTTCTTTCAAAATGCGGTTTACATAATCAAGTGTCTCCTGACTTTCGCTAGCTGGGACAACCGTAAATTCATGCTTGTATTTGTTCATAAAGTATCGCGCTTCATTAGCACGTAAACCAGCAAGCGTTTCAGCTACTGGCGAAGACTCTAGACCAACCGTAGACACATTTTTAAAATCAACGACATAGGACAATTCCATCTCTCCTTTTTTCACTTTTTATTTCCTAACAACAGGAATCTACATTTCACCAAGTACTTGACCACATGTTCTTCACTTGATATGTATATGATAACCCTAAATCATGTCAAAAAGTGACACTGTTTAGAAAACCGTATGAAAAAAGTTGAACGGATTAATACGATCATGCTGAATATAACAACCTTAAACCCACATTGACTTATGTTATTTTTGCAAAGTTATTAACTAAGATCCCGACACCCTTCTTTTATTTCATTTTCCAATATAGAGGAGCATTTTCAGCTACACTTCCTACCACATCGCCTCCTTCCTTCCTCCAGTATTCGATTCCTCCAATTAACTCTTTCACTCTAAAACCTAACTTAGCAAACTTAGCCGCTGCTCTAGTTGCTCCATTGCATGCTGGACCCCAGCAATAAGTTATGATGGTCTTATCTTTACATAGACCATTTGTGGTTTTCTCATTAATTTTATTATTTGGTAGAGATACCGCTTCTGGTATATGGCACTCTTCGTACGACTTTGAATCCCTTACATCGACCACAATGATGCCCTCGTAACCTTTCCTTAAATCGATTGACAAGTCAGCTACATCCGTTTCAAAAGTCAATTTGTTCATAAAATGTGAATAAGCTATTTCCGGACTAGCAGGTTCCATTTCTAATGAAAGAGCAAATCTTGGTTTTAAATTCATTTAATATTCTCCTCTACAAAATGTATTTTTGTTTCTATATGGTAATCATACATTGCTTTTTAATTCATAGTTATAGATAATTATAGATATCAAGTATCATTAATGTTGATAATAGGAGGGGGATATTATCGAATTTTTATATTTAAAAACGTTCGTTCAAGTATTAAAGAGTGGAAGTTATTCTCGAGCAGCTATAGATTTAGACTATGCTCAATCTAGTGTGACCAATCATATTCAGAAACTCGAAGAATTATATGGGGGAGTTCGTTTATTTGAAAGAAAAGGGAAACAGATGAAGGCGACTTCATCTGGGGAATTACTTTATGATTACGCTGTAAAAATATTATCCTTATATCAGGATTCACATTCTGCGATAGGAGATCAGGAAATTAAAACCCTTACCATAGGTTCAATTGAGACCGTAGCTCTTTATTTTCTTCCTGAAATATTGGACAAATTTAAGAAGTTATATCCTGATGTACATATACGAATTATTCCAAGCAATGAGAGAAATATTATACAAATGATTAAAGAAAAGGAGATTGATTTTGGACTTATTTTAGATTTTCCCTATTATATCCCTGAAGTTGAAAACCTTCTTTTAGAGAAACAGCCTATGGGTATTGTTGTTCCACATGATCATAAATTTGCTAATAGACGTGAGCTAGAAATAAAAGATCTAACGGATGAATCATTCATTCTAACAGAAAAAGGATGTACTTATCGGGCTTTTTTACTTGAAAAATTAAATGGAGAAAGTATCTCTCATGATATATCCATGGAACTTAGCAGTGTGGAAACCATTAAAAAAGCGATAAAAAACCATTGGGGAATTGGTTTCTTACCTTTATTTGCAGTAGAGGAAAATGATCAGTTTTTAAAAACCGTTCCTTTGAATGATACAGCTTTAAACTTTCATCGTCAGTTACTTTACAGAAAAGAGAAAAAACAGTTAAACGTTTTTAATTCATTTATTGATATCTGTCTGAACAGTACCATAAGTAAATGATAATGCATTCACCCATTATAAAAACCTGTGCTTTTTTCCTTAAGCAGCAGAACCAGAACCCAGCTGGAAAATTATTTTTTTTAAATAGTATAAAAGTTGCTTAGTTTTTTGTATAATCATGATGAAATTTGAAGGATGCTAATGCATTTTCTTTTTACCATACGTGCTTTTTTTATCTAGAATACATAGTTCAAAAATAATATAATTGGGGTGCAAATTAAATGTCAGAAGTAATCAACAACTTAGAAACTGTTGTGTTAAACCAAGTTTCACCGGAAATCATGGAAAGCGAGCCACAATTTGTTGAACCAATTGTTTCTTCCATTGTTTATATATTAACTGCACCTTTTGATCTTAAAGATGCGTATGAACATGCCACATATGATTATACTAATGATGAATTTGAAGTGGAAACTGTCAAGGTTATGAATGAAAGATTGCAGCAGATCATGAATACGCTTGAGACCACTCCCAGCAGTAAGCTTGGAAAGTTTATTATTAAGCTTTACATGAATAGTTTAAGTGAAATTGCAAGCACATCCGAAAGTTGGAAACATCTATATAACGAAGTTCACAAAGTGTTTGCAAGTTTAGATAATAAGTTTTGAAAAATAGTAGGTGCCCCAAATTCTATACTTTTGGGGCACCTTTTTAGAATCGTGATATTCAAAGGTATGACTCGATAACTTTCTTGAAATCTTGATTGACCATTGAATTAAATGCCTTATTAATTAACACTTTTTTTTGATCGTTTAATATGAGTACTGGATAATAATTCACGACAGGACTTCTTCTAACTTTTAGTTTCTGATATTCGATTTGGCTAATCTGCTCTTTTGGAATCAATAGTTCTTGCCCTTTTAAAGTCAAAACAATCGTGTTTTCATAGATTGAAAGTTTTTCACTTCGTTTGAATAGAAGTAAGTATAATCCGATGAGTGCAAACACTTCCCCACCAACGTACCGCCAAGATGTTCTTGGACTTCTACTTTAAATGTTATTTTAGTATTTTTCGGTTTAAATTATCTTCTAACAAGGACCAGGCTTCATGACAGCTTGGTTTGGTAAGTAAAGGTTCAAACCCATAATTTAAGTACATATTGATTGCTTGGTAACTTGTCGTTTGCGATGTAAGATAGCATTTTGAATGATTATTGGCCAAAATATTCATAGCAGCACTAAGTAATGGTTTTGAAAGTTTCTTCCCTTGATATTCTGGAACAATACCTACCCAATGAATTCTGCCGGATACTTCTCCATCGCCATGTAAGTCGCCATACCATGCTGTGGTGGTACCAATCACTTCTCCATCTCCATTCTCAATAAAAACACATCTTCGTGACATTTCGTCCAAATGTGGCCCGAATTCTTTGTTAAAGTGCTCTAGTGCAGCTTGTTCGTTTTTAAATTCATCTACACTTGTTTCAACACGAGTCCAATTATGTTCGTCGCCTTTTTCAAATAACCTTATACGAAATCCGGCTGGAAGCGAATATTGAGGGATATCTAACAAATCCTTTCTTACCATTGTAACTGGAATCCTTTTCATAAAAATCATCTCCTTATCGTTACTATTCGCTAATCATCCACGGCTTTTTGATTTTACGCTTACATTGGGATGTTAAAAGGCATTAGTTATCAATAATTTTACCTATAAAAATACGAGATTTAAAGTCTCGGAGAATGTCCGCTTTTAAAAATAATATTCATATTTTGTTCGTAAATTTTGTGAAATTTTTCACAAAACTTATGGTATACTAACGGTGTTATCAGAAAAGTAATAATGTAAATTTGTCTTGAAAGATATATTTTTTTATATCCTATTGTGAAACATTTCACAAATTAGTTAGCTAGTTATTATAGTTATGCTGACGGTGTTTAAATTAAAAGGATATATCGCAAGACTCCTCAGTTTATTTATAGCGGGAATATTGCCCTATTTATTTATAAAAAGCCAGCGATGTTGGATAGCTGGATAATCTTTTAATCTTTAGAATCAGAAGGGAGATCTATTACCATGAATAAAGAAAAAGTAAATCGTATTGTATTAGTTGGAACAGGTGCTGTAGGTTGTAGTTATGCCTATTCTCTCATTAATCAAGGAGTTGCTGAGGAACTAGTTTTAATTGATGTCAATGAAGCAAAGTCAGAAGGGGAAGCGATGGATCTTAATCATGGAATGCCTTTCGCGCCATCACCTATACGTGTATGGAGTGGTTCTTATCAAGATTGTGCGAACGCAGACTTGGTGGTCATTACTGCTGGACTGGCCCAAAGACCAGGAGAAACCCGTTTGGAATTAGTGGAAAAAAACACTAAAATATTTAAACAAATTGTAAAAGGTATTATGGAAAGTGGATTTAATGGAATATTCTTAGTTGCAACAAACCCGGTGGATATTTTAACTTATGTAACTTGGAAAGAATCTGGTCTGCCAAAAGAACGTGTAATAGGATCTGGGACAGTATTAGACTCTGCACGTCTAAGATCTGCACTAGGGAAGTATTTTAACGTAGATACAAGGAATGTTCATGCAGCCATCATCGGTGAACATGGAGATACAGAACTTCCTGTTTGGAGTCATGCAATGATTGGAATTGAACATCTTGATTCTGTTTTAGAACGGAAGGGAGATTTGAAAAAAGAATGTTTAGATGACATTTTTGTAAATGTCCGTGATGCAGCTTATCAGATCATTGAAAGAAAAGGGGCGACATACTATGGAATAGGAATGTCTCTCGTGCGGATTACAAAAGCAATCCTTAATAATGAAAACAGCATTTTGACAGTATCTGCTTATCTAGACGGAGAATATGGTCAAAATGATGTATTTATTGGAGTACCCGCTGTCATTAACCGTGCCGGCATTCGAGAAATAGTTGAGATTGAGCTGAGTGGAAAGGAAAAAGAACAATTTAATCATTCCGTTTCCGTCCTAAAAGAAACGATGAAACCAGTAATTTAAGAAAATCGTTATAATTTAATTATTTTGATTAGCGTTTTTGCAAAAAAGTAACAGCACCTCTAATTCAATGAAGAGGTGCTGTTACTTTTAATAGTCTCCTTTAAATACGGGCCTCGAATAGTTCCAGCTAATTTAGCCTTCTGCCTTGCAAACTTAAACTTTCCTTCAATCTCTTATTTCCTAACAACAGGAATCCACATTTCACCAAAGACTAAGCCGTTTCGTTGCCCCATCTCAACCGTTGTATTTGGCCCGCCAACATAGGCAACATCCTTTGCTTCTGGTAATGCCTGCCCAAAGGCAATGCCAGTAAGCGTATTACTCAACTCTTCGCTTGTATTCCCTTCTCCCTTTACAACAAGGTATTCCCCTTTTGGGAATTGAATAAGTCTAGTTGCTTCTGGTATCGATGCCTCTGTCATGACACCAGCATAATACATCATTTTGTTATTCACCGCTTCGTTAACGGCAAAAATGTAATCATTTGTAGCAATGGATTTTAAAGCGTCAAGCCTTCCATCTTGGCTAATAGCTTCCCAAAAGTCCGACTTTTCCTTGTTTATGCCCGCAAAGTCTGTGTAATGGCTCTTAAGCTCAGTTCCAATTCCTAAAACGGTAAAGCTGTCTTTTTCTTCTAAAGTATAGTTTGCCATGTTCAAAACCTTCCTTTTCAAAAGTAGTTAAATGCCTTGCGTTCTTCACTTGCTAAGCATATGATAACCTTAAATCATGTCAAAAAGTGACACTGTTTAGGAGACCTTATGAAAAAAGTTGAACGGATTAATACCATTATGCGGTATATCAACAACCGCTCTCGCTTTACCATTACTGAAATCATGCGGGAATTTAACATTTCTCGTTCGACAGCTATTAGAGATATCAGAGAAATTGAAGCCATGGGGATGCCACTTGTTGCTGAAGTGGGCAGAGATGGTGGTTATTTTGTCATGAATAACTCTGTCCTGCCAACTGTTCGCTTTACCGATAATGAGATTAAAGCACTTTTTATTGCTTTCATGGCAACGAGAAATCTACAACTCCCTTATCTAAAGAGCCGTCAATCATTAGCTGAAAAATTACTTGGTCTTATCTCAGAAAACCAGCAAGATGAACTTGTTCTGTTAAATCAACTCTTGCTTTTCGAAGGGACCAATCCCAATAATCCGGACCTACTCGATCTGTCAGATCTGCCACACCCGATGTTAGAAAAACTAATCGAAATCCTTCTTTTAGATAGCTATTTATTGGTTACCATTGAAGAAGGGAAGATAATAAAGTCTTATTCAATTTATCTCTTGCATCTTTATCGTGAAAAAAGTCTTTGGTTGATTGAAGGCTTTGACTTAAAGGATGAAAAGAGACGGACTATCCCTGTCGACAATCTCACCAATGTCGAACCATACTATACGAAAAAAAAATTAAGTAAGAAAAAGATTTTAGAAAAACTACGTAAGCAGGAAGAAGTAATTAACCTTGTCCTTGAACTTGGTCCCAAAGCGATTGCACAGTTCAAAAAATATCATCCTTTAAAAGTTTCAATTTCCTATACGAATCCTTACCAAACGACAGCCATTCTAAAGACTTTTATCAATGTTAATAATTCAGATGAATTGACCGAAATAACAAATTGGCTACTTTTCCTCGGTGGAGATATCGAGGTCAAGGAAATGCCGCAAGAACTCCGTGAATCTTTACGAGAGAGATTACACCTATTCTGCCCATAAGCAGTACAAGCTAAAACCGCGATAATTTAGTAGAAATTTCATTGCACATCCTTATTCTAGTTAGAATCTGAATAATTGAAGCATGATCCAGCTTGACGCGTAAAATACCATAAATTGTACACCCGCACCTACACCTAAGATGCGGTTTAATAACCCGCCTACGGTTGCAACGGTAAATGTTAAGATAATCCCAAGGAATTCTGCCTCATTATAAGCAAGTAAACAAGCTAAACCTATGAACATGGCTACAATGGCCTCTTGACTAACAAATTTTAAAACTAAAACGGACGCCTTTCGGGCATAATTCATTGAAAATGGATAAGCAATCAATGAAGCTATGACAATACCAATAAAACCAAAAATAAAGAAATCCCACGTTGATAAATATGTGTGCAAGTTATTAATTGGCTCCACTGAATATACCGGTGGAGCATTAAACAAGGCCGATGCCGGGCCTAGTGCTACTGGGCTTAATGGGATACCGAAAGCAATAAGTGGAATAATTGCTTCTGCAAGATAAGTAGACTCTGTCACACCATTCATAACTGTTAAACTCGTAGTTGATTTTTTATAAGCCCCTTTTGTACGTGATCCAACAATTTCACCCATTAATGAAGTCATTCCGACCGGACTGAATACAAATGTTAATGAAGATATAAACGTTGTAATAGAAGTGAAAGTCGTTTGACGTCCGGTTAGTATCTTAAATGGATTCGGGAAATAACCCTTCCATGACTTCGTCTCTGGTGCTAGATTGTATTCATTTGGTTTATTTCTTACAATTGCATTTCGAGCGGCGGGAGAAGCTGCCACTAATATATTACTAAACATTGGTCCTATAGCAATTCCTAGAAAGAAAGTAATGGATAAATGTTTATCCAATATAGAGAAGCTTAAAGTATCTAACGATTTAATAAAAAAGGCAAAAGGAATAATAATTAGTACACTAGCCCATTTCCCTTTTGAAAAATAAGCAATTAAAAAAGCAGCAATTGTAAATATCAGTCCGGATGATGCTTTAAAGAAGTCTGCAAATTGCCCTAAAAATTGTCCCAGCAAAACCGCCGTAGGTAATGCAATAAAAGCACCAATAATCCCACCTGAGATCATTTTCCGTAAGGCGATATGAGGCATCCCCATACGTCTTAGTGTTGTTGCATGATCAATTAACGGAACAGCGGTCGTATCTCCCGGGATCCCCATAAGTGCCGTTGGAACAGCATGAGTAAGATGCTTTGAAAGTACAGCTGCCATAAAGAATGCGAAGACTCCTTCCGGGGGTGCACCTAAAAGTATGATTAATAGTGTAATCGGCACCATGATAGCGGTTTCATCAGTGCCTGAAATTAAACCGATAATGGTAAAAATGAAAGCGCCTAAGAGAGCAAATAACAATGCGATTAAATAAATACTCACTTTTTATTCACTCTCTTCATATTCTCAAAATTTGCTAGTACCCCAAGCTCATTCAATTCTCTTTTTGTTATCGGATCGGCATCGATTAGTCTTAACTCTTCATCAATATCAAGCTGTAAATCTTTAAATACATCTTCCATTGTGCTATTTGAGATTTCGTCTTCAACCAATATTCTTTTTGGCTTAAAAAGAACGGCATTTAAAAATAAAACTATCACAGTACCAGCAATTCCTAACAACAAAGAATATGAATTTACCATTTGGGGACTCGCTATTTTTGGAAAGATATATTGACCTAACTTATATCCCCCTAAACTAACAACGACACTCATCAAAATTGCAACAATAAGCTGTTTACTAGAAGTCGTATCCCCTAAAATCTCAATAAACTGCCCTTTCTCTTGTACAACGATATCTTTTTCATGATCGATAACATTCTTTTTGGGATTTAACATACTTAGCCCCCCGTTACAGTGAATTAGTAATTTCTAAAATTCGGTCATAACGAAAATCTCTTTCTTCTACCGCCTTCTGAACCACTTTTTCAATAAGATCTCCTTTAGCTCCAGCCATTACAGCTAAATTTTTCGCATGTAAGCGCATATGACCTGTTTGTATCCCTTCTGCAGATAGTGCTCGTAAACTAGCTACATTCTCTACTAATCCAACTGCTGCAATCATTCCAGCTAATTCTTCTGCTGTCTTTACACCCATAATTTTCAATGCAACTTGTGCGACTGGGTGTGTTTTTGTTGCACCTCCAATAATTCCAACCGCCATTGGGACTTCTAATGTTCCTACTAAATTGCCTTCATTATTTACCTCCCAAGTTGTAAGGGAACGGTATCTTCCAGTTCTAGAAGCATATGCGTGTGCCCCCGCCTCTACAGCACGTGTATCATTTCCGGTCGCTAGAACTACGGAGGTAATCCCGTTCATCACACCTTTATTATGTGTTGCAGCGCGATAAGGATCTGCATCGGCAAATTCAAAAGCGCTTACAATATTTTTTACAATTTCTTCTCCTCCCAACATTTCTGATGAAAAAACTCCTCGAGCTCTAACGACTCGTTTATCAGCTAAATTCGTTATAATACGTAAAACAACTCTGCCCCCGGTAATTTTTTCAATTAATGGAGAAACAGATTCCGCCATTGTATTTACTGCATTTGCGCCCATCGCATCCTTTGTATCCACTATTAAATGGATAACTAGCATTGTTTCCTTAACAGTGTTTACTAGATGTACCTCAATATCCTTTACTCCGCCCCCTAAGCTCACCAAGGTTGGATCTTTTAAATTACATTGTTCAATAATTTCTTCTTTGTTCTCAAATACCCTTGCTCTTGCTGCATATGGATCACAAATATCTAATACTTGAATCTGTCCGCGCATGATTGTTCCGGAAGTTGCTGTGTGAATACCACCTAAATCATATGCTGCCCTAGCGGCATTACTTGCTGCCGCAATGACTGAAGGTTCCTCCGTAGCCATCGGAATGAATACATCTTTACCGTTTATTTTAAAATTGGCAGCAACCCCTAACGGAATACCAATTTGTCCAATTACATTCTCAACCATAGCATCAGCTAAATCTAACGTCATACCATTAGACAATACATTTATTTCATCCTCTGTTAAACCTATTCCTTTAGTAATAAGATCTACTCTTTCGTCTACAGATAATTGATAGAAACCCTTTACTCTTGAAATAACCATCATATGGCCCCCTTTGATTGAAAATAGTTTCCTATAATTCAACTTTGTTGAATAATGATATATATAATTTATAATAGTATAAATATTTTGTAAAGTGGGGTCCTTTTCAGGTAGTATTTTTGATGATATATTTAAAACGATTTATAAGTCTTGCCTATTCTTCAACATAAATGGTTAATACTTTTGAAACCTCTTGACTATTACTGATAAATATATGCGGTTTTCTTCCGGAAAAATAAGCTGAATCACCCTCAACTAAATTATATGTTACCCCATCATAAATTAGTTTGATGGCCCCAGTAAGAACATATATAAACTCGTCACTATTATGGATATAAGGTTCAACTTCTTCTGCTCCCTGTAAAACAGTAACAATCGTTGGATTAATATTACTCATAAAGTTTTTATTTGCTAATAACTCATAGTCGTAGCCAATCTCATTTTTAGCGACGTTTTCTTTCCTATCACTTTTTCTTACAATGGATAATCCCTCATGCTCTTCCTGAATAACAAACCAGGACATTGGGGAATCCAATGTTTCAGCAATTTTTGAGAGTGTCACCAAACTAGGTGTAGCAACACCATTTTCAATTTTTGAAATATGACTTTTTGTAATCCCTACTAATTCAGCAAGAGCAGCTTGTGTAAGTTTTTTCTTTGTTCTCATTTGTTTGATTCTCTTGCCAAGTTCTTTAGGTCCCATTTTTTAATTTCCTCCACTAAATTTATCTTGTTTAACTCAATTCTAAAAATAACAAATTAAATGAGAACCGTGAAGTACTTGGTGTTAATAACACATAATCCAATTATAAAAAACTCTTTCATTTTAGTATGACTAATATCCTATTACTATATGAGGGATATTGACTCTAATAACAGTAAATAAGTCCTGATTTCAGTAATTTATTCATATTTTTATTGATGTGGGATTTGGTAAATTATGATAATAGTAACAGTATAATCCGACTTTAAACAAAAGAATTCTTTAGCGGATCAGCCTTGCGTCTTATGGTTTCTAGTCCGCATGTTTTAAAAAAGATAAAATACGAAATTACTTTGGTGGTGGTTGAGTGAATAATATAAATATGATAACTATTATGATTTTGAATCAGGATATTTCTAGATTTTCAACAGCTATCCAAGAGAATGAAGAGAAAATAAAACGATTACGGAAAGCAAAAATGAGCATTGAAAACCTGAGAGAAGATTTAATCAATAATAAAAAAATGTATTTAAGCCAGAGTTTTTTTCAACTTCTTGGGCTGGGAAACATGCAAAAGAGCATTCAAATATTCGAGATAGTATTGCCCAAAGTAGTACGTATATTGCTAATCAACAAGTTGGGGAACTTTTAAATGAAATTGATAAAAAAATAAAAAAATTGAAAGATAAAAATGAAAGTCTTTTGGATTCGATAAGCGTGAAACAAAGGGAAATTTCTAGAATCAATAATATGTAGGAAGGAGTCTATGTTTATGCCGGAGATAAAAGTCATAAAGAGTGAAGTTGAACCTGTTTTTCAAAATTTAAAGGAAAAAACAAATGAGTTGGATACTACTAATCCAAAAGTTGAATTCTCAGAGTCCAAACTTGATTTCATCAAAAAAATGGAAGAGATTGAAGAACAATATTATGAAACAATCAAAAGTTTTAAAACGTTTTTAATAAAAACGAATAATGATGCTTGGTCGAGTATTGAATCATACATTAAATTAGATCAAAATCTGGCTCGGAGTATACATAAGGAGAAGGCACAATGAGAGTGTTAAAAGTTTCCGAGATCAACAATGGAATTGATCAATTGATTAACAAAAAGAAAGAAGAGAAAAGACAAATTCTCGCCATTCACGATGCAATGGAAAAGGTCATTAATTTAGATGATGCTTTAAAAGGCGAGGGGGTAATGCAATTAAGGATTACTATAACGTGCTACATTTTCCTATAATTCTATTATTTAACCAATTCTTAGAGAATTATGTTCAAGAATTAAAGAATATCAAAAACGTAGTAAAACATTATGAAACAGAAGATGGTTTTATTAAAGAGGAATTTATTCATCATGATGTTATGAATGGTATCACTAAGGTAGAGAAGGAAACTCATGATATCGTAAAAAGTATTAATGAAGATTTGTATAAAGTGAATGATTTAGTAGCTGCTATTCCAATTAAAACAATAAATTTTGATGCACATATTTCAAGTGCTAAGCGACAAATTCGAAAAACGATAGAAGATATAAATCAACTTGATCAAAGTAGTACAGTAAAACTAGAGGATCCCGGAAAAGATTTAACAAACATTCATCAACTTATAGGGAAAATGAAAGTATGGTCAAAGAGCGGAATCTTTTTAAGTAAAAAAGAAATCCGTATGATAGAAGACTACTTCTTAAATACAGATGCAATAAAGGAAATGGTTGATAGTGCGATCGAATTGTCTGTAGAACAAGGAAATTCAACATTTATCGGAGATATTGCAAGTTGGATGGATACCCTTGGCAAAGGGACGGGTGCTTTAGATGTTGTGAAAGGTGCTCTTGCCATTGGTGTGCTGTCATCTGGAGCATTGAAATTAGAAAAGAAGGGAAAAGGAATCTTTAAGGTGGTCGTCTCTTCAAAATGGAGGAAAGCGGCAAATGGAAAATTTGAATCGAAATTAGCCGAACGGATATATAGTATTTTGAAGAAAGCAGATCCAAACTCTTCTTCTCCTTTAAAGCGTTATCTTTCAAAATATAGCAAAGCACCAGGAGGAGTTCTGAAGGAAATCGTTGGTTTGGCACCTAATACAAAACGCATTTATTTTGGAAGAATATTACGTCAGTATACTAACTCGGTCGTATTTGATAAAAGCATGCTTAACAATTATAAAATGAAGGTCAATGTCGGAAGAACAACTTCCCAATTTACTGATGCGACCAAATTAAGTGCATTTGCAAAGCGTATACCTGTGGCTGGTATAACAATTTCATTAACAATGAATACGAGTGAATTTTTTAGTGATGAAAATAAATATAAATCAGGTTTTGAGAAAACAGGCAGATTTGTTGCAGGAGTTGGTTTAGATGCAGGAGTTGCTGGACTTACTACAGGAGGGGCAGTAATTGGAACTATGATCTGTCCCGGAGTGGGTACAATTATTGGTGGAGCAGTGGGAGCTGGGTCAGGGATCATCGGCTCATGGTTTGCTGAAGATAAAGTCAAAGAATGGGGAGAATCTGTCGGCCGCTGGGTAGAAAGACGTATTGAAGATACAAATGACTTAATTAAAGAAACAACCAATAAAATATCTAAAAAGTTATCTGGGGCAAAGAAATTTATTTCAAGCTACTTTAGATAATCAAACTATATGAAGGAGAGGAAGAAATGGCTTCTGAAATAAAATTAACCACAAATGAATTAGTTTCAGCATTGGCTTTATGCGGGCATGACCATATTGCTAGTCAAATTTTAAATGAAAATAAATTAATTAATAATGATAAGGAATTTGAAAGATTTGTTAGCGAGTCGGAATGGTTATTGAAACAAAAAGGGTACTGGGATGAAGAAAGGGAAACTAAAATTACGGCTGGATTAGAAAATTTATTGCATTTACTCGTACATTCTCGTAGAAAAATCCGTTGCGTGAATCAGGATCGAGTATTGTTTATTCATTATCTTGATGGGGGAAATTCGATGATCCAGCATGTAGAAAAAATTGAACATACATTTTCATTTCATGAAAACAAACTGGGATATTATGAATTGCTTTGTGAATATTTTGAAGTACAAACAAATAAGGAAAAGGATGTGGATAACCTTAGACCTATACAAGTATCCGATGAAATGTTTGATGAGCTTCATACTATTGAAAAGGAAGTTATCGAGGCAATGATCGAGGATGAAGCTTTAGATAAAGAACTAAGAATTTTTCTAAAGGATTTCAGAAGAAATAAACAAGAATTGGATAATATCTCTTTTATTGAATCCAATTATGTTAGGGACGAGAATGAAATTGACCAAATCGCTTTCCTTCTTCCTAGTGATGAGTTTATATGGCATATCGATTATGAAAAGGTTAATGATGGGGAGATTTATTTCGCTGCAATAAACAATAAAGAATACTTTGATAAGATAGATGAAACGATAAAAGAATTTTTTTAGTAAATAAGAGGGAGTAGAAAAGAAGATGTTTAAAACAAAAAATGGATTTCGCTTCTTTTTACAAAGTAATTTGGTCTTATGCTTCATGATCCTTTTATTATTTGTTAACTATAAACAATGGGGAAGCGATGGATCCGTAACCGTCATTATCTTTATTTTAGGATTTGAATTTTTAATCATTCTCCTATCTATTTTGGCCTGTTTTAGTCCGAAAACTAATGAGGCGAATAATCAGAACAAAACAAAAAGAAAATGGACGAAAAATGAATTTATCGCTATGATTTTAGCACTTTTCGTCTGCACCTTAATTGCACTACCTTTTCTTGGCATCAATATTTCGATCCCAAGCAGTTATGTGTCCATTATATTAATCGCTAACTGTATTTTTGCATTTTTCTCGATTTTCGTTCAAAAGGCAGTGATGATATTGTATCAGTCAAATGTTCATAATGAATGCAAAAGTATTTTGGATTTTTTCTATAAATATATGACGATTTTATTTTCAGGAATTAACTACCATGGACAGAAGGTGCTGTCCGGCCTTCCGTTTGCTTTAAATAAGCTGTTCGCCATTGTTTTTCTTCTTGTCCTTTTATGGCAATTTTTTATACCAGTAGGGATTTTTGAACAGTAGAAGGTTTCTAATTATCCTAAGGGTAACAACATTTTCTAGAAAAGAAGATTCATTGACGCTTAAAAATGAGAATGGTAGGATAAAAGAATTATGGTAAATAAATACATAGGAGGAATAGGGGACCATGAATAAGAAAAAATTATTATGCTTTGCAATTCCGTTAATGTTATTAGGGGGCTGTGGGGATGCAACAGTGAAAAAAACGGCTAAACAGATTGAATCCTCTGAAACGAAAAAGGAAAGTAAGCCAGAGACACCAAACATATCGAAGGATAGCAAAGAAATAGCCGGTACTTGGGGGGAGGATGCAGAAAATGGATTCAATGTAGCTCTCATTATTCATCCAGACGGTATTTTTGAGCAATATATGGATGACACGTATCCTAAGAAAACGGATTATGTTAAAGGACATTGGGAGTATGATTCAGAAGCAAAAATCTTAAAACTTACAAATGACATAGAGTTTTATCAAGATGGCGAACGGAAAGAAGATAGTGTGGAAACACTTACGTTCACTGTGAAGTATCTCCAAGGGGATAAATTGGAACTTGAAGAATCTGATACAGAAGAATTGATTAAATTAAAGAGGCGCTAAAAACCTTCGGACATTCTCTTAAATAAAAAGGACCGGGCGAATTTGCCCGGTCTTTTTCCATTATAAAGACGAATATCTATTTCAAATTTGTACCATTCAGTTCAATTTGTTTTATTATTTGCTGATACTTCGCTTTTTCAGCTTCAGATTTACTCCAATTTTCCGCATATAGGTGTGTAAGTGATCACATCACGCTTCTCAAAATGACATTTGAGCTTTTCTCAATAAATAACAACTGGATCATACGTACTGAGATTATCATACACAGCTTTCATAATGTTTGGAGGTGTGTTTACACATCCACCTGATCCATCATTGAGATAAGCTTTTTTTGACCAGTTTTTCCGCCAGCTTGCATCGTGGAATCCTTGACCACTGTTTGTGAATGGAGCCCAGTATTTTACATCAACAGCATATTCGCCCTTACCTACAGCGGTGCCTTTTAGGGTATACGGAGTTCGTTTATAAAGGATATACCAAATTCCTGGTGAAGTATCTTCCCCTGTGCTGTGTTTACCGGTAACAACATCTGTGGAGACAACTAGTTTTCCATTTTTGTAGATCCAAATATGCTGCTTAGCAATTGATACTTCAGCATACGTGTTGCCAATGCCATGATTCGCTGTCGTTTCATAGCCAATGCCTTCATTGCTCCAGCCTTTTCCGTAAATATTGGAGGCAGAAATCGCTTTGTCTCCTTTTTCAAAGGCTTTTTGAATCCTTGCCGTTTCTTTCTCAGCATTGATTGCCCAGCCATAGCCTTCTGCTTTTACGGAAATGTTCTTTCCTGAATGGGTTTTAAATGTAAAATTTTTATCTAATGTTGCTTGAGTACGATTAATTGCATCTATCTTCTTTTTAATGTCACTCGCAGTGATGGTAATTTTCTTATCGTTTGATACAGAGGCATTTTTGATTAATTCACTGGCTTTTAAAGGATGCACTTTTTTCTGGACTTTATAATCAACTGTTTGTTTTAGAAGTTCCTCTAATATTTGCTCCTTTTCCTTGATAATCGGACTATCCTTTTTGATTGGTTTTAGCAGTAAAGGTTTCAGATGGATATCACTCGTATATATTTGTTTCTTATATTCCTCTAATATACCGTCGACATCATACTGTTTGCCATCTTTACTATCGCTAATAACAATTTCACCTTGTTCTAATTTCGCGTCCGCATCTTGGGGTGCCTTTAAGCTCTTATTCATTTCCAAGAGCTTTTCTTCTACTTGCTTTTTCATCGCTACACTGCGAAACTGATCCGCCTTTTTCGGTACCAAAGAATAATTTTTTTCCTTGAAGGAAGGAAAAAAGGTCCACTGGCTTTTTAATAATTTCTTAACTTCAGATAGATCTTTCTCTGTAAATGCCATTTTTGTAGGTTTTCCATCTAAGATTTGTTGGTTTCCGATGTAGACTCTGTTTTTTAGTTCTGTTGTTTTTAATTTATTGATTACCTGATTAGCAGTGAGTCCGCCGACTTTTATGCTATTAATCTTAATCGATGAATTAAAATGAGTTGCCTGATAATAGCTCAATCCCGTAAAAAGGAGTACTATAATGAAGATGATTCCAATGACAATGAATATACGCTTTGCAGGCTTTTTATTTCGCTCACTGCGTTTTTTATTTATAACTTCCATTTCGTTTAACGCATTCATCTCTATTCCCTCCGCCACTTATTAACCTAGCTGCGTCCTTCAAATATAAAATGATGGAATTTCGTTTTAGACTTTTGTTTATCTTATATTATCTTACTATCTAGATATTACTATTATACTATTAAAATTTATTGTTACAAATTGTATGAAATGGAAGTTACTACAGCTTATGTTTTGTGAAAGCCTAGTGCCCCCATACATCTTGTCTATTAAAATAGTATTACATGATATAATTGCTATGGATAAAGTTGAACAAATTAAGATTGCAAAGATGAAATATTGAGGTGAATGTTATGTCCGGAGCAATCGAAGAATCGTACCAAATTAGTTTACAGAATATTCGGCACCATTCGCAACATATCAATTTAGGAATTGAAATTCTTCTAGTTATTAGAGGAGAAATTGAGGTTGTCGTCAATCAAGATTCCTACCATTTGGTTGAAAATGACCTTCTGCTTATAAATGCTAATCAAGTTCATAACATAAAAGGGATTGAAGACAATGTAGTCTTATTATTGCAAATTCCACTACGTTCTATCGAGCGGTATTATCAAGATATTCATGAGTGTTATTTTGATTGCTATTCGTCTAAAGAGGATCATGGTCAATATCTTCTATTTGATCAAATTCGTCAACTGTTAGCGGAAATTCTAATTGCACATTATCAAAAGCAAGATGGAAGTGAACTTGAAACCACTAGCCTGATTTATAAGTTAGTCACTATTTTGATACGGAATTTTAAAACGACCTATCTGCAGCAGAATCAATTTATTAGTATGAAGGATGAAAGAATTAAGGCTATTCTTGCTTATATCGAAAAAAATTATCGCAAGTCAATATCATTAGAGGAAATCGCCAAACAGCAATATTTATCCCTATACTATTTATCACGTTATTTCAAGCAGGAGGTTGGTGTTAGTTTTTCACAATATGTAAAGCAATTACGTTTGAAATCAGCTGTTCGTGAGCTCTTATATACTGGACATACTATAACGCAAGTTGCGCTCAATAATGGTTTTCCCAATGCAAAGGCATTTAATAAGGCTTTTAAAGAAATATACCAGCAAACGCCTGCTGAATACCGTAACCTTCATAAAAAGGAACCTAACGACATCGAGGAAGTACATTATGTAAGTGATCAATATACATTATTGAAATCACCGAATTTTTTAATTGAAATCAGTAAGTATATCCCATCAAATGAGAAAATTTTCACGTTGATGGATCCAGCCGTTTCGACGGTATATATTGATCTGCCAAAAGAGCCCATCTTTATTCGTAAAAAAGACTGCAGATTACTAGTTATTGGACAACTGGAATATGCCTTACAAGAAGAAGTCCAAGCGGAATTACGGCTTATTCAAGAGCTACTCCAATTTGAATATGTCTATTTCACGAACCTATTTTCTTCTACTTTTACGATTACAACTCATCTCCTGCAAACAGGAGGACAATTTTATCAGATTAACACATTATTCAATTCCTTTCGCCAGCTTGGTTTAGTGCCTTTTATCCGTGTCGAGTTTGAAAAGGAGGTCGAAAGAAGTTCTGATTACATCAAGATGTTAGGTGAATTTCTACAGCAGAGTGTTCATTATTTTGGCAGTGACTTTGTGGAGAAATGGCAGTTTGAATTAGCTTTCGAAGAGTGGGGGGAAACAGCGGGTACCTTTTACCGAAATTTTTATGAAACGGTGAAAAAATGGTCCTCTGCCGCCAAAGTTGGTCTGCATGTGCCATTTTCTTTAGAGACAGGAATCACAGCACCTGTTACTGCCTTTTTAAAGCAATTTGCAAATGAATGCGAACTGGTCTGCTTCACATGCAATCCGAATGAACAAGTTGATTTTACTGACATGAATAATAGTATCTTTGAAGACGTTAAAGATTTTTTAATGAAATCATGTATCGATTTGAAAGCAAAGCTGCAATCAGTGGGATTGACAGACAGTCCCATTTACTTAACAAATTGGAATACTCTCTATGGAAATACTGTGGATTTAAGCGGAAGCTTTTTTCGCTCATCGCTTATTTTTAAAGATATGTTTAATGTAATGAAAATTATTTCTGGTTTAGGATTTTGGATTGATACCCATTCATTAGAAATAAATAATTGGAAGTATGAGCACATTGCCATGAATGGGATTGCCCTGCTTTATTATTACCAATTGAAACGTCCCGCTTTTTTTAACATTCAATTGATGGCAAAAATGAACGACCAAATTTTAGCGGAAGGAGAAGGCTTTGTCCTGACCAAGGGAGATCAAGGATACCAATTGGCTATTTATAACACTTCCTATGTCAACCCTTCCTACTCAGTTGAAAGCTTCTTTTTAAGCTCCTTAACGAAGGAAAAAAAGTTTGTGATTTCAGGTTTGCCCCGCGGGTCTTATCAAATTCGTAAACATATTTTAGATCGGAATAACGGTGCATTTTATATGAAGTGGATGAATTTCAAACAGAGGGATATTAATGATCAAGAAACCATTACGTTCTTGAAGCAGCGTACCTATCCTGGATTACAAATCTATGAGGAAACTATTGATTCGGACCTTTATTTACAATCAACCCTAACATTAAATGCTTTTCATCTTATTGAAATTAAACCATTAAGTTAAAACTTGGTGGTCTTTTTTTGTCCTTTGTTAGGAAAAGAATAAGGGATGAGGACAAATGGAGGGAATATTCTGGACAATGATTGGAAAGCCTTTCATACTTCTATCATTTACAATCATAAATAAGAAAACGTTTTCAAAATACCATGTACCGGAAGGGGACTTTATATGTCTGTTTCTCAAGAAGCGTTAAAAGAAAGCGGTGCTAAACTTTCGGTTCCTAAGGCCAAAAGTTCTCGTGAAGTGATGTTGATTACAGCTCTAATGGCTGGTTATTCCATGGTTTATATGGACAAAAATATGATTTCTACCGCCATTATTCCAATTGCAGATCAATTCCATCTTACAACAAGTCAGACCGGATTAATGATGAGTTTATTTTTCCTCGGTTATTCGTTAATGCAAATTCCTGGAGGATGGCTGTCAGATAAGATCGGATATAAAAAGGTCTTAATTCTATCTCTTTCGCTGATTACATTGTTTTCATTTCTATTTAGCTTTGGAGCGAGTCTACTCGTTTTTGTACTAATTCGCTTCATAGCGGGTATCGGTCATGCAGGTTACCCGCCAAGTTGTTCAAAGAGTATTGCGGTTAATTTCTCAAAGGAAAAACGTACCTTTATCCAATCTCTCATTTTGTCAACGAATGGGATTGGCGGTATCTTGGCATTTGTTATTGGAGCGAGGCTAATAGATCTAAATTGGCATTATGCTTACTATGCATTAGGAGTACTCTTCGCTATTTCATTACTTTTAGTCATCTTTTTTGTACCAAATAACGTTCCGGTAGAAAAAGTGAATGTTGTATCGAAAAAAGTTAGTTTTAAATCCGTCATTTCTAATCGAAATGTCATTAAATTATTCATTGCCATGTTGCTTGCCAATGTTGCCTTTTACGGAAATATGTCATGGTTGCCATCTTTTTTAAAGGCAAAGTTCTCACTATCAATTAGTACAGTTGGAACAATTCTAGCAGTAAATGCTATTGGAGGAGCACTAGCATCTTTATTTGCCGGTGTCTTATTGACAAAGTTTAACGGCAAGGAAAAACTACTGATAATCGTTTGTTCAGTCCTATCATCAATATTTTTTCTAGGTTTAGTAATTTCAGATTCATTACCACTGTCTATCGTATTTTTATTTGCCTTAACATTTTTATTAACGACGATCTTTGTAGGTATTTTTTCTTGGCCACATAAGATTTTGCCGGAAAAAGTAATTGGTTCATCCATTGGGATCGTCAATACTGGAGGAACACTTGGAGGCTTTATTGCCCCGATTTCATTTGGGGCTTTAATTTCTTTGGCAGGGGGTTCATTTTCAATCGTATTTATCAGCTTGGCAATCGCTATTGTTGTGTGCGGTCTCATTACTCTAACCGTTAAAGTAGAAAAATAATTGGAGGAGAAAATATGTTAAATCAACTATTACAAAAGCTAGATGAGAAGAAAGAAAGAATGATAGAAATTCGCAGATATCTTCATCAACATCCTGAATTATCGTTTGAAGAGGAAAAGACATCTCAATATATTGCTGAATTTTATAAAGATAAAGATGTAAAGATTCGAACGAATGTTGGGGGTTATGGAGTGGTTGTCACCATCGAAGGCGGCCTTCCAGGAAAAACAGTCGCCCTGAGAGCTGATTTCGATGGACTGCCGATTACGGAAGAGGCGGATGTTCCTTTTAAATCACAAAATCCAGGAGTCATGCATGCATGTGGTCATGATGGCCATACTGCTTATTTAATGATTTTGGCCGAGGCATTAATCGAAGTAAAGGATCAATTAAAGGGGAATATTGTTATTCTTCATCAGCCTGCGGAAGAAACACCTCCTGGTGGCGCCATTGCAATGATTGAAGATGGTTGTTTAGATGGTGTTGATAATGTTTTCGGTATTCATCTAATGTCTTTAGCAAATACTGGGGAAGTCCACTATCGTGCTGGAGAAATGCAGGCCGGACGCTCATATTTCAAAGTGAAAATTCAAGGTAAAGGCGGACATGGGTCCGCACCGCATACAAGTAATGATAGCATCGTTGCCGCAAGTCATTTCGTTGTCGCCGCACAGACGATTGTCAGTCGTCGAATCAATCCTTTTGATATGGCAACAGTAACAATCGGTTCGTTTGATGGCAAAGGTTCCTTCAATATTATTAAGGATAGTGTGGAGCTTGAAGGAGATGTTCGGACGATGTCCAATGAAGTTCGTGCTACAGTGGAAACGGAATTCAAACGAATTTTAGCCGGGCTTGCTCAAGAATTTGATATTACCTATGATTTGATCTATTCACATGATTATCCAGTATTAATAAATGATGAAGAGATGACAGAATTGGTTTCCAAGGCGATAAATAAAGCCGATATTCCTGAAATTAAAGCAGTCCTTGAAACACCACCTGCATCTGCGTCAGAGGATTTTGCATACTATTTACAAAAGGTCCCAGGGAGTTTCTTTTATGTTGGAGCAAAGCCAGCGGATGGTCCAGTATACCCTCATCATCATCCTAAATTTATTATTAATGAAGATAGTCTAATCATTGCGGCAAAAGCAATGGCTGCCGTTGTTGCGGAATACTTCGAACAAGAATAAACAAAGGGACGGTTCTTATGCTTTTTAGCGTTTGAACCGTCTTCTGTTAAGGAGTGGTTACATGTCTTTTACAAGTCTAAAAGAATTAATAGAACTTGCTGAGCAAGGGAAAACAACAATTTCGGAATTGATGATCAAAACAGAGGTTGAACAAAAGGGTTATCCAAGGGATATAATCATTGAAAAAATGGCGGAACAATTTACAGTAATGGAGGAAGCTGTTCGCAAAGGGACAATGAGTCCCGCGATGTCCCGAACGGGTTTAACGGGTGGAGATGGAAACCGTCTTTATCAATATGCCAAAAATGGCTTCTCCATTATCAACCCTACAACATTAAATGTTACAGCGAACGCACTAGCGGTATCAGAAGTAAATGCGGCAATGGGGCGGATTGTGGCAACGCCAACTGCCGGCTCAGCCGGAATCTTGCCAGCTGTACTTGTTCATGCGCTTGACAGTGGGAACTTCACCCGTGAGCAAATAGTCCAATCAATCTTCACTGCTTCTGCTCTCGGTTTAGTTGTTGCCAATAAAGCTTCGATATCAGGGGCTGCTGGCGGATGTCAGGCTGAAGTTGGCTCAGCAACCGCAATGGCAGCAGGTACTTTAGTTGAGCTTTTTGGAGGTACGCCGGAGCAGGTGGGAAATGCTGTTGGAATTGCTTTGAAAAATTCACTTGGATTGGTTTGCGATCCCGTTGCTGGGCTAGTGGAAATACCATGCATCATTCGTAACGGTTTACATGCCATTACAGCACAAGCTGCAGCGGATATGGCATTAGCTGGGGTAGCTAGCGTCATTCCTCCTGATGAAGTGATTCATGTCATGCACGAAGTAGGACAGCAAATGCCTGAATCGTTGAGAGAAACCGGGATCGGCGGGCTTGCCGGAACGCCGACAGGGCAAAAATTAAAAGAGCAGATTCTAAGCAAAAAAACTAGTGGTGATGGCCCTGCAAAATACCAGAGTGCATATGAAATCATTGGACCTGTCATGGTTGGCCCCTCAAGTTCGCATACAGCTGGGGCTGTCCGTATCGGAAATATTGCCCGCCAGCTATTACACGAGAATCCATTATATGTGGAGTTCTCTTTGATGGGATCCTTTGCTGAAACCTATCAAGGACATGGAACGGATTTAGCTTTGCTAGCTGGTGTAATGGGGCTATCAACTATGGATGATGACATTCCAAATGCAAAAAAAATAGCTGAACAAAATGGATTACAATACAAATTCACGAAACGGGTGCTTGGAAGCTATCATCCTAATACGGTTCTTGTTGAATTGGAAGGGAGAACACGTCGTGTTAAGATACTAGCAAGTTCCTTAGGTGGCGGTAAAGTCGAGGTTCAGGAATTGGAGGGTTATCCGTTAAAACTTTCTGGTGAACGACCAACACTTGTGATTCGTCATAACGATCATAAAGGGGTAATTGCAGAATTATCGAAGATTCTTTATCAAAAAGGATTTAATATTGCGCGTATGGCTAATGAGCGTTCAAAAATGAATGGTCCTGCGATAACAGTTTGTGAAATCGACAATAATATTGAGGAAAATGTCTTAGCTTTATTAAAAAAGGAAATTCCAATTATTGACGAAATTGTCTTGGTTCAAACGAAATAGTTTCTTAGCTAGATTAAATTCTTGCTTTTTTATATATTTTTTAGGACGCATATATATTTGTCAATTTTCACCTAAACTTAAATAACCAATACCCCTCCCATAATAGTGTTATTTTAATCTATAAATAATAGTGATATACTATAGTTATGTAATAATTGATACAGAAAAGGTATGACTGGTTTATGCCTTGTCTTGCTGTGCTGCTAGGCAGGTGCACCTACATCTTTTCTGCAAATATTAGGGTATAAAGGGACGGTAAAGATGAGTAACAGACAAACGAGTACAGACGTTATCTTAATTGGTGCCGGAATTATGAGTGCGACTTTAGGAACACTTTTAAAAGAATTAGTGCCGGACTGGAAAATTACAGTGTTTGAGAAGCTTGAAAGCCCAGGAGAGGAAAGTTCT
The DNA here is from genome assembly GCF_038009395.1 of Heyndrickxia sp. FSL W8-0423. Classification (NCBI taxonomy): domain Bacteria; kingdom Bacillati; phylum Bacillota; class Bacilli; order Caryophanales; family Bacillaceae; genus Heyndrickxia; species Heyndrickxia sp. FSL W8-0423. The sequence continues at coordinate 997,380 of NZ_JBBPBE010000001.1, forward strand.
AACGAATGGAATAATGCGGGAACAGGGCATTCTGCACTATGTGAGCTTAATTATACCGTCGAAAAACCAGACGGAACTTTAGATATTAGTAAAGCGATAACAATTAATGAACAGTTTCAGCTTTCAAGACAATTTTGGTCTTATCTTGTAAACAGCAATCTGATAAGTAATCCTCAGGATTTTATTATGCCATTGCCACATATGAGTTTAGTGCAAGGGGAGAAAAATGTTTCGTTTTTGAAAAAACGTTTCGAAGCTCTTTCAAACAATCCATTGTTTCAAGGGATGGAATTTTCCGAAGACCCGAACAAACTAATGGAATGGATTCCGCTTATTATGAAAGACCGTAAATCGACGGAACCGATAGCGGCTACGAAAATTGACTCAGGAACCGATGTTAACTTTGGTGCATTAACACGCATGTTGTTTGATCACTTAAAGAGTAAAGACGTTGATATTAGATACAAACATCAAGTTGAGGATATTAAACGTTTAGACGACGGTTTATGGGAATTGAAAGTGTGGAATATGGAAACGGGCAGTATAGAACGCCATACTTCAAAATTCGTCTTTATCGGTGGTGGGGGAGGAAGCCTGCCTTTACTGCAAAAAACCGGTATTCCCGAAAGTAAACATATTGGGGGATTCCCTGTAAGCGGATTATTCTTAGTATGTAACAATCAGGAGATTGTCGAGCAGCATCATGCAAAGGTATACGGAAAAGCCGCAGTTGGTGCACCGCCAATGTCTGTGCCGCATCTTGATACAAGATATATCGACAATAAAAAATCATTACTATTTGGACCATTTGCGGGATTCTCACCAAAATTTTTAAAGACGGGTTCAAATATGGATTTAATTCTATCTGTAAAACCGAATAATGTTTTCACTATGTTAGCAGCGGGTGCAAAAAACATTCCATTAACAAAATATCTGATTCAACAACTTATGTTATCAAAAGAACAGCGTATTGAAGAATTACGAGAATTTGTTCCGAACGCTAAAAGTGAAGATTGGGATATCGTAGTAGCAGGTCAACGTGTTCAAGTAATAAAAGATACTGAAGCGGGTGGCAAAGGAACACTTCAATTTGGTACGGAAGTTATTACTGGGGCTAATGGAACGATTGCGGCATTGTTAGGTGCTTCTCCAGGTGCTTCTACTGCCGTACATGTCATGCTTGAGATAATAAAAAAATGCTTCCCAGAATATCAAAAAGAGTGGGAACCGAAAATAAAAGAAATGATCCCATCTTATGGCTTGTCACTAGTGGAAAATCCTGATCTTTTCAAGGAAATTCATACATCAACAGCGAAGGCGCTTGGTTTAAATCATAGTGAGAAGGAAACAGTATCTAACTAATTCTATTATAAAAGCATCTAAGAACTGCACCTCAAATATTAGTTTAAGTGTCTAACGTTTGGGGTTCAGTTCATTATAGGTGCTTTTTTTATGTTTATAAAAATGTAGATCTTTTAGTGAAAATTAATTTTATAGTAGAAATGAGTGTGAAATGGCAATGGCTATTTTAAAAAATGACTGGACTCCGTTACTTGAAGATGAGTTTAAAAAACCGTATTATCAACAATTAAGGAAAACTTTGCAGGAAGAATATCAAACGAAAGTAATATATCCGGACCGGTATGATATTTATAACGCGCTTCATTTTACTCCGTTTAACGATACAAAGGTTGTCATTATTGGTCAAGACCCGTATCATGGTCCTGGACAAGCCCATGGATTAAGTTTTTCTGTTAAACCAGAAGTGAAAATTCCCCCATCATTGCAAAATATTTATAAGGAACTACAGTCTGATTTAGGATGCTATATCCCGAATAATGGCTACCTTGTAAAATGGGCAAAGCAAGGTGTATTAATGCTAAATGCCGTCTTAACCGTGAGAGCGGGAATCCCAAACTCACATAAAGGTTTAGGGTGGGAGATATTCACTGATAAAGTGATAGAAACTTTAAATCAGAGGGAGACACCGGTTGTATTTATTCTTTGGGGGAAATTTGCTCAACAAAAACAACAATTGATTACTTCTCCTCGGCATTTTATTATTAAGTCTCCACACCCAAGCCCTTTTTCTGCCAATAGAGGCTTCTTTGGCAGTAGACCATTTTCCAAGACGAATGCGATTTTACGGGAAATATGGGGGAAAGAGATCGATTGGCAAATCCCAAATTTATAATCAATGGGCCCAAACAAAGAAAAAGAAAGTCGCTTTTCTATTCATCAATAGAAAAGCGACTTTCATGAAAAATGTTTATTAATTTCTGATAAGATAGTCGAATGCTCCTAAAGCAGCAGTCGCGCCAGATCCCATGGAAATAATAATTTGTTTATATGGACTATTTGTACAGTCACCTGCAGCAAATACTCCTGGAATATTTGTTGCTCCGCGGTTGTCAACAACAATTTCTCCAGTTCTTGTACGTTCAACCGTATCACCTAACCAATCTGTATTTGGTACTAGGCCGATTTGAACGAATACACCCTGCAAGTCGATGTGACGTTCTTCTTCTGTTTCACGGTCAATATAGGTAATACCGTTTACTTTATCAGTTCCGGTAATTTCCTTTGTTTGAGCGTTCTTAATAACCGTCACATTTGGAAGGCTATTAAGACGATCTTGTAAAACTGTATCCGCTTTTAGTTCTGCCGCGAATTCAAGAACAGTTACATGGTTCACGATTCCAGCAAGGTCAATCGCTGCTTCAATGCCGGAATTACCGCCACCAATTACCGCTACGTCTTTTCCTTCAAATAATGGACCATCACAGTGTGGGCAGTATGCTACACCTTTGTTCTTAAATTCCGCTTCACCGGGAACGCCGATATTACGCCAGCGAGCACCTGTTGAAAGGATAACTGATTTGCTTTTAAGAATAGCGCCGTTTTCTAACTCAATTTCAATAAGGTCTTTCTTTTCTAACCGTTTCGCACGTTGAGTATTCATCACATCAATGTCATATTCTTTAACATGCTCTTCAAGACTTGCTGCAAGCTTAGGACCTTCAGTATATTTAACACTAATGAAGTTTTCAATGCCGAGCGTATCCATGATTTGACCGCCAAAGCGTTCAGCGACGATACCTGTACGAATGCCTTTACGTGCGGCATAGATGGCTGCACTAGCACCGGATGGACCGCCACCAACAACAAGTACATCGAATGGTTCCTTATCAGAGAATTCGGAAGCATCGGCTGTACTGCCCATTTTTGCAAGAATTTCTTCCAATGTCATTCGACCGCTGCCAAAGGATTCGCCATTTAGGAAAACAGTTGGAACTGCCATAATGTCCTTGCTTTCTACTTCTTCTTTGAAGGCAGCACCATCAATCATCGTATGGGTTATACCAGGATTGAGGACAGTCATGATGTTTAATGCTTGTACGACATCAGGACAGTTGTGGCAAGTAAGGCTGACATATGTTTCAAAGTGATATTCACCTTTAATGCTTTTTACCCGATCAATTAAGCTTTGATCAATCTTTGGAGCCCTTCCGCTTACTTGAAGTAGGGCTAAAACGAATGAGGTAAATTCATGACCAAGAGGTATACCAGCAAAAGCAACACCAGTATCTTCACCGATACGGTTTACACTAAAGCTAGGTGTTCTCTCTAATGTTGTTTTTTCAACTTTTATTTTAGGTGACATTGTTGCTAGCTCATCAACTAGAGCTAGCATGTCATGTGATAATTTATCAGAACCTGCACTTACTTTAAGAAGTACATCGTTTTCTAATAGTTGTAAATACTGATTTAATTGTGCCTTAATATCTGCTTCGAGTATCATTTATAGCACCCCTTAGATTTTACCAACAAGATCAAGGCTTGGTTTAAGTGTTTCTTCGCCTTCCTTCCATTTTGCTGGGCAAACTTCACCTGGATTGTTGCGAACATATTGTGCAGCTTTCACTTTATTAATAAGTGTGCTTGCATCACGTCCGATACCATCCGCATTGATTTCAATTGCTTGGATAACACCATCTGGATCAATGATGAATGTACCACGATCAGCTTGTCCTAATTCTTCGATGAATACATCAAAGTTGCGAGAAAGAACGTGTGCAGGATCACCAATCATTGTGTAAGTAATTTTACCAATTGCTTCTGATGTATCATGCCAAGCTTTATGTGTGAAATGAGAATCTCTTGATACAGAGAATACTTCTACTCCTAGTTCTTGAAGAGCCGGATATTGTTCTTGAAGATCTTCAAGCTCAGTTGGGCAAACGAATGTGAAGTCTGCTGGATAGAAGCAAACGACGCTCCAGTGACCTTTGAAATTTTGTTCAGTAACTTCCACGAAATCACCGTTTCTGTATGCTTGAGCTGTAAATGGTAGTACTTCTTTTCCGATTAAAGACATTATTAATTCCTCCTAAGTTTTTAATTTATAAATTATAGACTACAATAAGTATTACCATAATTCCTTATTGTAAATCTATAATCAATATTAATTTATATTAATTATTATATGGAAATAATTATTCTAGGTCAAATAAAAAATACGTATAATTTGTATTATTTATGATCTTTTCGAAAATTAGTCACTAAATGCTGTTTTCGGTATAAACAAAGGGCCGTTCCTCGGTATCCCGCGAGAGTCAAGTGACTTTCGCTTGTCCTTAATCGAGTAACCAGCACGAGTAAAATTAATCGGAGATTTTCCGGTTAAATGCAGAATGGAGATCGTTTCTGGGGTATATAAGGGGAGATTTTCCGCCTATGCAAAGAAAAATCTCCTATTTTCGCATTTTTCGAGTCAATAGGCGGAATTTCTCCTTCTATTTAAGCTTTTTTTATTAATAAATACTAATTAGGCGGAATTTTTCCGCCTATGTTTTTATCTCGGGTATTTAACCTAATCGCCAACCGATAAGTAGGGGAGTAAGGGGTGTTAATAAAAGAAAATTGGCAGCATATCCCTCCCTTCATACTAGAAGAATGAGAGGGGGAATATACCGCCAATAGAGCAAGGGATGCTTAACGATTAATTAACTGTAATTTATTTACACGACTAAACTTAATAATAAAATAAATCCTAATCCGGCTACTGAAATCACCGTCTCTAGTAATGTCCATGTTGCAAAGGTTTCTTTCATGCTTAAGCCAAAATATTCTTTAAACATCCAGAATCCAGCATCGTTAACGTGTGAGGCAATTAAACTACCTGCACCTGTTGCTAAAACAACTAAAGCGAGGTTGACATCGGATTGTCCGAGCATTGGGATTACCAATCCAGCAGTTGTTAAGGCAGCAACCGTTGCTGATCCTAAGGAAATCCTTAAGATGGCTGCAATGATCCAAGCAAGTAAGATTGGTGATAGGGAAGTTCCCTTGAACAACTCAGCTACGTAATCACCGACTCCGCCATCTATTAATACTTGTTTGAAGGCCCCGCCGCCCCCAATGATTAAGAGCATCATACCGATATGTGTAATTGCTGTCGTACATGAGTCCATTACTGTTTTGATAGGAATCTTTCGCGCTATTCCCATCGTATAGATTGCGACAAGTAAGGAGATTAACATAGATGTACCTGCGTCTCCGATAAAACGAATAACCGCTAGTAAACTATTATCTTCAAATCCGATTGTCTTTTGAAGCAGTGTAATAATAGTAGCGATCGACATTAAAATAACAGGAAGGATTGCTGTAAATACACTGATACCAAAACTAGGTGTATTTTCAAGCTTAAATACCTTCTGTTCACCTAAAGAGGCGATGCTGCCCATTTTCGTAAAGGATTCAGGCACAACTTTTCTAGCAAACTTTGTAAATATGGGTCCGGCAATAATAACTGTTGGAATCGCAATAATAAAACCATAAAGTAGCACCTCACCGATGTTTGCACCATATTCTCCAGCAATAACGGTTGGTCCCGGATGAGGTGGTAGGAAACCATGAGTTACAGATAATGCCGCTGTCATCGGAATACCAAGATATAGAATAGACACCTTTAACTCTTTTGAAATAGCGAATATGATAGGAATTAATAATACTAAACCAACTTCGAAAAATAGGGCGATACCGATGATAAAGGAGGCTGCAACTACCGCCCATTGAATATTTTTCTCACCGAATTTATTCACAAGGGTCATGGCAATTCGCTGCGCTCCCCCTGAGTCTGCAATTAACTTACCTAACATCGCTCCAAGTCCAAAAATTAATGCTAAATGCCCAAGTGTTCCGCCTAATCCAGCTTCAATCGTTTTGACAATGTCCCCTAAAGGCATTCCAAGAGCTAAAGCAACACCAAATGATACAATGATTAATGAAATAAAAGTGTTTAATTTAAACCCCATAATTAAGATTAATAATGCTAAAATTCCAATTGCTACAATAATTAATGGCATTTGTTTTCCCCCTTTTGATTTAGTAAACCCCTTTGATAATTTGCAATTCTTCTATAATCTTCTGTTAAAACTTTGGATTAGTGAATGGAAACGGATAATAATTTCCTGTATTCCTTACTTTTCCTTTCCCACTAAATAACACAGCTTTTGTACTTGTCATACCAATATCTATTCCTAACATAAAGTTAGTCATTCTCTTGTATGACTCCTTTAGAAAGCAATTCTTGTGATCTCCATAGATCTTCAACTTTCCCTTGAACATCATCAAAATTTTGATGCAAGGATTTAATCATGAGTGACCGATCTTTTGTTTTGATCGCTTCAATATAGAGTTCATGATTTTTTACAATCCGTTCAAAATCCTCGTATTTTTCCTTAAACCGCATCCTCATCGATAAAAGTATGAAGCTTTCCATCACTGGTTTTAAATTATTCCAAATCATCAAGATGTATGAATGTTTAATAGCACGAATAATCGTTTCATGGAAAAGGACATCTTGATAGGAAAATTCATCAGCATCATAATATTTGATTGCAACTTTCATCATTTCCAAAATCTTGCTAAGTTCCTTTACTAATTCATTCACATCCATTCTTACAAGCCGTTCAAATACGAACGTTTCGATGAGTAGACGGACATCATAAATTTCTTCAATTTCTTTTTCTTTTAATCCGAGGACAATAGCCCCCATTCTTTCCAATTGAATAATATTTTCGGAAGCAAGTATTTTTAACGCATCTCTAACAGGTGAGCGGCTAACAGAAAAATCTGCTGCCAATTTATTCTCCGATAGAACGGTACCGCTTTCAATTGTGCCCGAAATGATTCGCATTCTAAGCTCGTATGCAATACGGTCTCCAGTTGAAGCTTTAGATAACCACTTTTCTGGATATAAATGTTCTGTCGATTCAACCATGAATGATCCTCCAATGTTACAAGTAGACTTGTATACAAGTATTATAATTTCAATTTTTCAAAATGTAAACGCTTTTTTACCTGGTGTAAAAACTATTTTTATACTTTAATTAACTTTTTAATAGGTTATAAAGTTTTAGTTATGTATATACATGTTTCATTGATAAAAAATGTGATTAATTGATATTTCTTAACATAAATTTCACATTTCTATCTTGTTAATAACTAATGGGTGTTTTAATCTATTTATATGAAGTAAATTCCAACTAGATTAAGAGAGGTGCTTTTATGTTACCGATAGAAAGGCAAAGACAAATAGTAGCTTGGTTAGAAGAAGAAGAAACGCTATCAATTTCAGAAATTAGTAGACGTTTAAATGTATCTGAAATGACCGTATATCGGGATATAAAGCCATTATTGGAGGATAAAAAGATTACTAAAACCTCCCGTGGTGTTTCTCTGGCGACCATTGGCCATATTCCTTCGAATTCATGTACGTATTGTTTAAAGGAATTAAATAATAGACATCCTGTGCAAATTATCACCAATGATCAGAAGGTGGAACAATTATGTTGCCCTCATTGTGGTTTATTAAGATATCGGGATATTGAAAAAAATGTCTCGCAAATCATCTGCCGCGACTTTCTACAAAATACTACGATTAGCGGGAAGTTAGCTTATTTTTTAATGGATGCTGATTTTCATTTAAATTGCTGCCAACCACAGGTACTTACGTTTGATTCATTAAAATATGCTGAACAATTTCAAAAAGGCTTTGGGGGGGTAATTTTCCAATTTGAGCAAGCCATTGAAGAAATCGTGAAAAGAATGAATGGGAATCGAAGTTGTGAGTGTCATCAATTGGGAGGTAGTTACGTTGATAAATAACAAGAAAATTAATCTATTAATATCTCTCATTTGTCTTACTTTATTTTTATTTCCAACCTTTACCTCCGCCCATGCTTACATAGTCAAATCCAATCCTTCTGATAACGAGATTCTCAAACAATCACCGAAAAAGATATTCATCCAATTCGATGAGACCATCCAATCTGTGAATAATTCGATTCAAGTTTATAATGACAAAGGTAAACGGGTGGACCAGAAAAACGGGCATGTAAATGCAAAAAATTCAACCATTCTCGAGTGCGGTTTAAACTCGAAACTTCCAAATGGTACGTATCGAATTCAATGGAAGGCTGTATCAAATGATGGGCATCCCGTTCAAGGTGTGATTCCATTTCAAATCGGTTCAGATAGTGCAGTCCAAGATGGAACAGCGATAGAGGCGAAATCAGAGGGGTATACACCGCAAAGTGATCTTATCATTATTCGTTGGTTACAATACTTTAGCAATGCAAGCTATATTGGTGCTTTATTCTTTTTACTTTTGATACTTCAAAAGGATTTAGTCCAAAATGGATATGTTAAAAAGGCGTTTAAAAAGATACTAAATTATTCGCTATTATTATTATTTTTGAGTATTATTGTCAGTTTACCATTAATGGCATCTATTGAATTAACAACATCATGGAAACAAGTATTAAACATTGAAACGCTTAAGGATATGATTACAAATTCGGCTTATGGGAAAACGTGGTTAATCCAAGTTGGTGGTCTAATTTTATTATTGATTTTTACTTATTTATTGCATGTTAAAAGTAAATCATTACTTTACTGGATTTCTTTTATTATTGGAGTAGGTTTGATACTAACCAAAGCACTAACAAGCCATGCTGCTTCAACGACAAATGTATTATTAACGGTTGGAATGGATTTTCTCCATTTACTTTCAGCATCGATCTGGATTGGGAGCTTAGTTGTTTTTGTTGCTCTACTTCCTTTAAGCAGGAAAGTGGATACAAAGAATCATTATCTCGAAATGATAAGAAGGTTTTCCAAGTGGGGAATCATCATTCTCCTCGTTTTAACTGCGACAGGTATTTTTGGAAGTCTATTATATATTCCTAATCTCCGTTCACTTATTACTACTGATTATGGACGGACATTATTAGGGAAAGTTATTCTTCTGGTTATTATGATTATATTTGCAGCAGTGAATTTTACTAAAGGAAAACGTAAGAGTGAAAAGGGAGTTTCTCCTTCTTTATGGGGTGAATTACTAGCAGGAATAATTGTCCTAGTTCTTTCCGTTATCTTAACAAATTTACCAACGGCAATGGCATCACCGGGTCCGATAAAAGAATCAAAAACTGTAAATCAAGGAAGCAAAATTACTTTTGAAGCAACCCCAAACGTCATCGGAAAAAATACATTTGCTATTGATTTAAAAGATCGAAATGGGCAACCAATGAAGAATATTGAGCAAGTTGTCCTTACGTTTACTTGTCAGGAGATGGATATGGGCGAGGATACGAAAACATTATTGAAAGTTAAAGAAGGCAAATATGAAGGAATGGGTATGAATTTCAATATGGCAGGTCGCTGGAATGTTCATGTTCACGTCCTGACGAAAGATTTAGCAACCCTCGATACTGACTTTAAAGTATTGGTAGGTAGTCAATAATATAGAATAAGAGGAGAATCGAAAATGATAAAAACAATCAAAAAGATGTCGAAAGTGCTTTTACCAACAGTTCTAGGATTATTTTTATTTTCATGTGTGGCAAGTGCCCATGTGACAGTGAACCCAACTACTTCCACAACAGGTGCTTGGGAAACATATACAGTTAAAGTTCCAACGGAAAAAGAAATCCCTACAACTAAATTTACGATTAAAGCACCAGAGGGCGTAGAAATTGAGTCTTACCAGCCGATACCTGGGTGGAAATATTCCACTGATAAAGATGCCGATGGAAAAATAAAATCATTTACATTCGAGGCTACTGGTGAAGGAATCTTACCTGGTCAATTCCAACAGTTTACGTTTGTTGCAAAAAACCCTGATAAGGCAACAAAAATTGCATGGGATGCTTTCCAATTTTATAAAGATGGCAGTATTGTAGAATGGACGAAAGATGAAGGTGGAGATACACCTCATTCAATTACAGATATCGTTGCAGGTGCCTCTACGGATCAACATCATGATGATCAGGCTACAACAAATACAACAAAAAAAGAGGAAACAAAAACAACAAATGTTGAAGCATCTGACTCTGATCAATCAACTTCACTTCCTTTAATCTTATCAATCGTTGCAGTTGTCCTTTCGTTAGTTGCGCTTATCATGGCCTTTCGTAAAAAGTAATATAAACAAAAAATGACTTATTCATTAGTTGAATAGGTCATTTTTTGTTTATAAAGGAAGTTATGATGTTATTGAGCATGAACCTCACTTATTAAAGCATGAGTATTCCCTTCTGTATCTGTAAAAAAGGTCATCCACGTCTCGGTTTGTCCCATTTTTGCTACGATATGTGGCTCGTCGATAAAAGTTACCCCATTCCGAATGAATTCCTCATAAGTATTTTTTATGTGTTCAACTTGAAAGTATATGACGGAGCTAGCAGATGCAAACTCGTCTTTTTCTGGTAGGCTTAGTAGAAGACGCAGACCATTACATTCAAAAAATGCCATAGTCTCCGTATTAAATAATAAAGGAAGATTCAGTTGCTCTTTATAAAAGTGAATAGCCCTTTCTAAATCCTTAACAGGTACCCCAATTTGTCCTATCTTTTGAATAAAATCAGTATTCATTGAATTTTTCCCCTTCCATATCCGGCAATAGGTAAAAGAATTTTCTGATAAGTACATTATACATGAAAGAAAGAGCCTTGTGTAAAGGCTCTTTCGTATGAATTGCTCGTTATAGTGCATCTTTAATAACCTTTTTGTAATAAAGAACAGATAATATACCGAAGATTGAATATAGGACCGTGTATAGAACCATAACGGCGATCATCGGTGTCCATAATTCAGTACCAAACATGAACCAGCCTGATTTAACGGCGAAGTAACTATGAAGTAATCCAACGGCTAAAGGAATACCGAAATTAAATAGTTGTTTAGCTTGAATGCCCTTTAATAAATCCATTTGGGTAAAACCGAGTTTTCTCAAGATCGTGTAGTTTGGTTTTTCATCTTCACTTTCATCCATTTGTTTAAAGTAAAGAATACAACCAGAAGTAATCAAGAAAGTTAATCCTAGGAACCCGACGATAAACATAATGAGTCCCATCGCTTGTTTCTGGCTGCTGCTCATCAAAAGACGTGATAAGTTTCCAGGGTGGTCATCAAGATGCAACTTTTCGAAAATGTTATTTGCCTTTTCAAGATTGGCGTCGTCCTTAATATCGATGCCAACATAATAAGATTGATCAAATTGAATTTCAGGATCAAGATCATTTTTTAATTGTTGAAAAACAGTATCGTCAACAACAGCAACAGGCAAGCCACCGAATGTGAAAGTATAAGGAAGTATGAACTCATCCTTTAAACCAATATATTTCTGTGGAATCCGTTCCTTTTTTCCCTTTAAGACAATGGTTCCTGAATCTTTGAAGGACATCACTTTTGAAAGCATCCCATCTAATCCGCTAAAGAGGATCTCATCCTTTGATAGGTCGACATCGCTTAGGGATTTGTCACTTATAACTGGAAAGGTCATGGCCGACGGATCGGATTTCAATTCTTTAAAATTAGAATCCATTATTTTACGTATATCAATATCTACTTGAATGACTTTCATTCTTTTTTCATTATAGGCAATCTTCTTAGCAGCTAATGCCTTTTCAAATTCCTTTGCATCTTTATCATTTGTCAGAGAAAAGTGAGTAGGTACATTTTGCTCCGCGGTTTTCTCTGCTGAGTAATAAGAGATATAAGATAACGACAATAAGCCGATAGCAAGTGCAGAAACGGTTGTAATAATCGTCAGTAACAAGGCGTTTGATTTCATCCGAAACATGATCGAGGAAAGGGATAATACTTCATTAATATTCAAGTATCCGCCTTTCTTTTTCCTAATAACATTCGTAATAAATGTGACAGATCCTTTATAAAAAAGATACGTTCCAATGATGACTGAACCGAGAATAAAGATCATGGCCATGAAAAGTTCGTTCGTAGTTGAAAAGTCTCCATCAAATAATTTTGATGAAACATAATAACCTGAAATAATTAATACAATGCCAATAACTCCAATCAATACTTCAAAAACACTTATTTTTTTCACTTTTCCTTCTGCGGAAGATATCACCCTAAATAAGGATAATATCGTTTGTCTTTTAATAAAAACATAGTTCATTAACATGATTACAAGATAGATGAGTGTAAAAACAATAAATGTTTGTATTAAAGCTTCTACAGAAAACTGAAGGGTTGCGTTTGTTTCTACATCCGTAATTTTAAATAATAACATCATAATCAATTTAGAACAGGAAAATCCGATAAAGATACCAATTAGTAAAGAACCATAATAAAGGATCAAGTTCTCAACACTCATAAGACGGAAGATCCCGTTCTTTGTCATTCCAATCAATTGAAATAAGCCAATTTCTTTACTGCGGCGCTTCATAAAGAGCTTATTTGCATATAAAAGGAAGACTGCGACGATTGCAATGAGCAGAATGGATGCTGCTTTCAACGCAGCGGCCCCTTTAATGGATCCTTTTGCTTCATTCATGGATGGGTCGTATTGCAGCGTAACAAACGCGAAATAAAGAGCGACACTAAAGATTAAGGCAAATACATAAAGATAGTAATTCTTAATATTCTTTTTTAAGTTGCGAAGAATGAGATGATTAATGCTCATTTTGCACACCACCTAGTACTGCTTGTGTTTTCATAATGTCGTTAAAAAAAGCTTGTCTTGTTTCTTCTCCTTTGTTTAACTGCGTATAGATTTTTCCATCTTTAATAAAAACGACTCTGTTACAATAGCTTGCTGCGACTGGATCATGAGTGACCATTACAATGGTTGCTTGAAGCTTTGCATTTAAATCATTAAGCTTATTTAATAAATCGGAAGTTGATTTTGAGTCAAGCGCACCGGTTGGTTCGTCAGCAAATATAATACTTGGATGATGGATAAATGATCTGGCTGCAGAAGTACGTTGTTTTTGTCCACCAGAAATTTCATTTGGATATTTATCTTTTAGTTCGTAAATCCCTAGTTCAGTTGCCACTTCTTTAAATTTTAGTTCTGCTTCTTTTTTTGGCACTTTTGTAATCGATAGCGGCAATAGAATATTTTCTTTAACAGTCAATGTATCCAGTAGATTATAATCTTGAAAGATAAAGCCTAGATGACTTTTGCGAAATTCTGCTAACTGTTTTTCCTTCATACGAGTCATATCTTTTCCATCAATTTGAATGGTTCCGTTGCTCACCCGATCGATAGAGGAAAGGACATTAAGCAAGGTAGTTTTCCCGGAACCAGAAGGACCCATGATGCCGACAAATTCCCCTTTCTCTACGCTTATATCAATGCCTTTTAATACTTCTTGTTTATTGAACTTATTCCCATATACTTTATAAATATTATTTGCATCTAATATTTTCATTTTTGTATCGCTCCTTTATTTTATAGTTTTATTATAACGAGCCAAATTTTCATTATCCTTCGATTAAGCGAACAAAAAATAAAAGCATGTGACATTTTTGTCACACGCCCATAATTTGATGAAACTCATTTCTCTTTGGAAAAGTTAATGTAACAGTTGTTCCTTTTCCAAGAGTGGATTGGACATCAATTGTTATTAACAGGGATTTGGCACACTTTTTAGCTAAGTAAAGTCCCATGCCTGTTGCTGCATGATCTTGATGTTCGGCCGTGGAAGTGAACCCTTTATCAAATATCCGCGGCAAATCCTTTGGGTCAATCCCTCGTCCGAAATCTTTGACTTCAAGGACTGTATGTCTATTTTGCTCATAGGTTCTAATGAAAATATCGGATGCTTCACTATATTTAACGGCATTTGTTAAAAGCTGTCTGATGATGAAGGCGACCCATTTCCCATCACTAACCACTTCTGTCACTTCTAATTCCATATCAAATCCAATGCCTTTTTGCATACACCATGATTGTAAAGTTTTAATTTCTTTTACAATTAACGATTGAAGGTTTACTTTTTCCATGTATAAATCATTTTCCATAAATGGAATCCGCTTTTGATGAAGCTGGGTGTCGAGCAGCAGGTGGATTCGCAGCCATTCATGGGTTAATTGCTCTTTAATCTTTTCATCTTCTAAACGATCAATCATTAAACTCATTGCTGTTAACGGTGTTTTCACTTCATGAATCCAAGATAATAGTTCATCTTTCTCCTTTTCTAATGACATCAAATTATGTGAAGAATTCTTTTTTAGCATCTCTGTTTGTCCAGTTATCGAGTCTTCAATAATATGTTCAAAAGGACTTTCTGCATTGGGGATTCTCGTTAAATCGAGACTGTTTTCCCACTCTTCTAAGCTTCGGTAGAATTTCGTTTCCTTTTGATAGCGAATGATGACAAAAAAGATAAAGATGATAAAGGATAAAAAGACAATATAAAGTATAGATGAAAGCGGGATGGTTGTATCAATAAATGCTATAAAGACAAACAATAGCTGTAGAAATATAAATAGGAAGATCCAACTAAATCTTTCGCGTAAAAATTTTTTAATCATATTAAAATGCCTCTTCTACTGCGATATACCCTTGTCCTACTTTTGTTTCGATAAATTGCCCCAAACCGATCTCGTCTAACTTTTTTCGTAGTCTGTTTACATTGACGGTTAATGTATTATCGCTCACGAAGCGCTCATCTTCCCATAAGCTCTTAATTAACGCTTCCCGGCTAACGATTTTATTTTTTTGTTCAATTAGTTGTTTTAAAATAAAAATTTCATTTTTTGTCAGTTCAATAGAGCCTGTTTCATTGGAGACGATGTTTCTTTCGTAATCAATCGTTGCCCCACACCAAGTTTTGAGTACCGTTTCTTCCGTATTGTAGTTATATACACGGCGGAGGATTGCCTGGATTTTTGCTATGAGCACATCAAAGTGAAATGGCTTTTGTACAAAATCATCTGCACCTAGCTGCATGGACATCACCATGTCAGTAGGATGATCGCGTGACGATAGAAAGATGATGGGAACGTTTGAATGCGCGCGAATCATTCGGCACCAGTGAAATCCATCGAATTTCGGCAATTGGATATCAATAATGACTAAATCTGGTTTTATAGACGTAAAATCTTGCATCACATGATTAAAATCTGTAACACCATATACATCATAAGACCAACTCGATAATCGATCTTTGATTTCATGGTAAAGAGTAGTATCATCTTCAATTAGTAGAAGTTTAAACATTGTAATCACCCAATTCTTTTCTTAAAAATATTGTATAGTAAATTCAGTTTCCTTGCTATACAGAGATATTAAGCTCTGGGAACTTATTATTTCCAAGAAAGATACCTTCAAAGGTTACTCATTTTTGATATGAGAATAGTATATGAGTGACATTTATGTTATTAACAATAAAAGGTAGGCGATATACAGCACTTGGGAGGAGAATTAGGTGAAAACTGATCCCACATCTGAGCATTCCGGGATGGAAATAGGGGTATATTCATTCGGAGAAATCGCTCCTAATCCACATTCGGGACAAATAATTAGTTCAAAGCAACGTTTAGAGGAAATTATAGAGGCGGCAAAGATTGCTGATGAAGCGGGACTAGACGTTTTTGGTGTTGGTGAACATCATCGTTTAGATTACGCTGTGTCAGCACCCGCAATCATTTTATCTGCGATCTCACAGGTCACAAATAGAATTAAATTAACGAGTGCTACTACAGTATTAAACACGGTAGATCCTGTACGGCTTTTCGAGGATTTTGCTACACTTGATCTTTTGTCCAATGGGCGTGCTGAAATAATTGCAGGGCGTGGCGCCTTTATTGAACCTTTTCTCTTATTTGGATGTGATTTAGGAAAATATGATGAGTTATTTGAAGAGAACATTGAGTTGTTTCTGAAATTGAATGCGTGTGAGAAGATTACCTGGTCAGGACAATATCGTTCGGCACTACACAATGCGGAAATTTCACCACGTCCATACAAAAAAAATATTCCCCTTTGGATTGGTGTCGGGGGAAATCCAAATAGTGCAGCACGAGCAGGAAGGTTAGGCACAGGTTTAGCAATAGTGATTCTTGAAGGTGATCCAGCACGATTTAAACCAATTGTCGAGAAGTATCGTGAAACGGCTTATAATACTGGATTTTCTCCTCAAGATTTAAAGGTTGCTGTAACCGGACATGTTTATATTTCAGACACATCGCAACAGGCAAGGGATGAATTTTACCCCTATCATTCAAATTATTGGGGGAATCCGAATCAACCTCCAAAAGGGAATACACGTTTATCTAGGGAAGACTTTGAAAAGATGACCGGTCCAGAATCTGCTTTATTTGTTGGAAGTCCCCAGGAAATCATCGAAAAAATTCTACGGCAACACGAGCTGTTTGGCCATCAGCGCTTCCTTGCACAAATGGATATAGGTGGCATGCCTTTTAAAGAAGTGGCCAAAAACATAGAAAAATTGGCAACAAAGGTAGCTCCTGTTGTTAGAAAGGAAACAAAAAAATAATGGGACAGTGGTTTGGGTCCACCGTCCCGACTTTTTTCGGATTAAGGGGATAGTACGAGCTTGTTTCCCTTTTTGGTGTTAAGTTTTGTTGCATGATAAGTTCCTTCTGTCCATGCTTTGAGTTGATCGTGGTACCACTCACTTTTTATATGTCCTGATTGGCCGGGACCGACTATATGATAACCGGTATTCATATCATTGGTATCAATAACAAACCGCCATGAGGCTCCGTGATCAACTGTTCCATCTTCTTTATTAGCAGCTGCTTGAACGGTGACACTTGAACCGCCTACAGGAATTTTACCATCACTATTAAATAAATAGTTTAATGGTTTCACGCTAGAAAGTGGGTGGGCGAAATAGAGTTGATGGTATTTGCCCCATTCCCATTTCTTCACATTATCACCTTGTTTTTTTTCTATTTCTTTTATAGCTAAGGTAAGGGATGATTGCAGCACCTTTTGTAATCCTCCATGTTCAGTTATCCATGGACCCGGCTGACCTTCTGCTGCGTGCCTTATAAGTTCGTCGACTGCTTGCTTTTGGCCACCGAATTTATCAAGCATTTCTTTTGAGATTTCCTTAGCGAAAAGAACTTCAGGGATTTTCCTGATCCACATATTGAAAATGAGGGGTGCAGCTGCATCTTTATCATCAATATAGTTCCATTTTTGTAAAGATGTTAAAGCTTCTTTTGCCGACTTATCCTTTATTTCTTTTAATTGATCTAGAAAAATAGGAACAAATTCCTTTGCCTGTAAATTTACTTTATCCATTTGCAAATCTTGCATATCTTTTGCTGTTATTTGATCTTTTGATTTTAAAACTTCTTGGATTCGCATTTGACGATACGGCTGTGCCCAATTATGACTAATATGGTATGGATAATCGTCAGAAATGACTTTATTATTAGCTGTTGAAATAAATCCTTCCTTCGGATTTATGGTTTTCGGCAGTTCGTTAAAAGGGATGTAACCCGTCCATTCGTATTCATCCGTCCAACCAGGGACTGGGAGCAGGCCATCTCCTTTTTTTCGAATCGGTATTTTGCCATTTGCTTTATAAGCGATTGTTCCGTCCTTCGAAGCGAAGACAAAGTTTTGGGTTGGAGTTTCAAAGTTTTCTAGTGCCTTTTCAAATTCATCCCAATTTCCCGCTTTATTCATTTGTAAGACGGCCTCCAATTCATTTGAAGGCTGTAGAGCCGTCCATTGTAATGAAAGAACCGTGTCCTTGCCGCTATCTGCAGCAAATTCGGAAATTACCGGACCATGTCTGGTGATAGTCACTTCATAATCAATCGTTTTTTGATCTTTAACCTTTATTGGTTCTTTAACAACCTCCGCATTCTCCCATTTTTTATTATAAAGAAATTGGTTTTTCTCTTTTGGATTTCTTTTTTCAATATATAAATCTTGAACGTCTGGTCCTGTATTCGTTACACCCCATGCAATTTCTTCATTATGACCTAAGATAATTCCTGGTACTCCGGCGAAAATAACACCGCTTACATTTACAGTTGGCGCTTTAAGCTGCATTTGATACCAAATGGATGGTGAATTAAGTCCTAAATGTGGATCATCGGCTAATATTGGTTTTCCTGATTTTGTTTTCTTGCCGCTTACGACCCAATCATTACTACCATTGAATTCAGGAGGTATAACTGCAGAGGCAAAGCTTTTTTCAAGATTTAACGTATCTTTGCTTATAATGTATGGTGCGTCTTTTGGATAGGATGGGAATAAATCATAGGCCTTTTCCTTAGGAAAGTTTTGCAGTAAGTAATAGCGGAATGCTTGATCTTCCCAATGTCCCCCAAGGTCAAATGCCATGTATTTTCCAATTGTTAGTGAATCAATTGGTGTCCATTCCTTCGGCTTATAGCCAAGGATTGTAAATTCAATCGGCCATTTTCCGTTGTCTTTTAATTCCTTTATATAGGCATTTACTCCGTCGGCAAACCACTGTAATGTTTCTTTCGCTTGTGATGAATATTCATTATAGGATGCAGTGGCAGCTCTTCTTAAACCAAGTGTACGGAAGTATTTGTCTTTATCGATAGCCGCTTCGCCGACAACTTCACTTAATTCACCTGAAGCTTGGCGCCTGCTTAGATCCATTTGAAATAAACGATCCTGTGCTTGAATATACCCCTGTGCCATATATAAATCATGCTCATTTTCCGCATCTATATGTGGCACCCCATCTTTGTCCTTTATTACATTTACTTTAGCATTTAATCCGGACAATTTTATTTCCCCTTCTGTTTTTGGTAAAGAGCGAGAGATGTACATATTCGCTGCAAAATACGCAACAAGTACTAGCACAATGATGATTGATATCGTCCAGATTGATATCTTTTTCCAGTTTATTTTCCTTTTCTTTTGATTTTGTAAAACAGACTCCAAATTACATTCCCCCTTTTGTAATTATTATTCGCGCACAATAGATAGAATCCTTTTAAAAAAGTTCTTAAAGAACTTCTTTTTGTGGGATATGCCGGGTTGTTGATATAATGAATGAAGCAGATACAATACTAGATAAATCTAGCCAGCTTACTAGTTTTTAAAATTTCTGCGATAAAGGATGAGAATTGTTGGAAGGTAAAAATTATAAGCCAATATCTTATGTTTATACATATTCCTATCGCGATGAGGAACAATCGCTTTGTGAATTAGAGCTACGCACACTGTTTGATATAAACAATATAAATAATGATTTTCGCATAATTGAAAGTCCTGTAAAAATTAATCCTAGTAGGAGCCCGTTTTTAAAAGAACGAATTGATGTCATTTTTGAAGGAAATGAACTTCAAGATATCGTGCAGAAAGTAAAACAGTTAAAGGTAGGGGCGTATACGTATAAAGTTATTTATGTAAAAAGCGGTGACTTCAATCAGACAAAAAAGATAAGCTTTACTAAGCGACGAGAGATAGAGCGGGAAATTGGATTGCATATCGACGGAGAACCGAATTTAATCAATCCAGATCGACTATTTGGTATTTTACGTATAGATGAAAGGTGGGTATTTGGTGAGTACGTTAAGAATGACGCAAGTTGGTTGCGGCATCAAAAAAAGCCAAATAGTTATTCAACGGCACTCAGTACACGTGTGGCAAGGTCAGTGGTAAATATTGCCGTTCCTAATCCAGTTGGAACTAAAGCCATAGACCCCTGTTGTGGAATTGGAACAGTATTAGTGGAGGCTTTGTCGATGGGGATAGATATCGTTGGAAGCGACAGAAATTATCTTATTGTTCCAGGGGTAAGAGAAAACCTTGCTTATTTTGGACTTGAAGGTGAAGTAACTGTTAGGGATATGAATAAGATAACAGAAAAGTATGATGTAGCAATCATCGATATGCCGTATAATTTATGTTCTGTTTTACCGGATGCTGATAAATTGAACATGTTACAAAGTGCGCGGAGATTTTCTAGTAAATTGGTCGTAATAACAATTGAAGAAATTGATGACATTCTACTAGAAGCGGGATTTATCATTACTGACCGTGCTATTGCAAAAAAGGGCACATTTTCCCGACATGTCATTGTTTGTGAGTAAGTAGGGGAGTCTCGTAAGTCTATGAGACTCTCTATTCTTTAAAACTAATTGCAAGTAATGGATTCTTCTATTATCAAGTGTCTATTTGTTGCGTCTACACGTGCTTTTACACCAAGTGGCAAGGCCAATTTCGTTTTACAATGTCCAGCAAATACGTTATAAATAATGGGTTTATTGGTTGGAATTAGTATATTTTTAAACACATCCATCAATGTATAACCATTTGGATCCGTTTTACTTTCGCAATTTGTCCATGACCCAAGGATAATACCGGCAGCATCCGTTAATTTTCCCGCTAACTTTAATTGGGTTAACATTCGGTCAACCTTATATGGCTCTTCATCAATATCCTCTAAAAACAATAGTTTTCCTTTCGTATCTAGTTCATAGGGTGTTCCTAATAATGCACAAATTAGCGAGAGATTTCCACCAACAATTTCGCCGGTTGCTTCACCATCTACCATACTGCACATATTTTCCTTATTCGGATTCATAAGTTTTCCAAGAGGATGATGGTCCATCACTGTCCTTAATAAGGCTTGTTTTGTAAAATCATCCGCATCGATTAAATCAGAGGCGGCCATCGGACCATGTATAGTTGCCAAATGGCTTTTTTGCATCAATGCAATATGAAGTGCTGTAATATCACTATAACCAATAAATAGTTTAGGATTTTCAGCAATCATCTCATAGTCTACGTATGTCAATAGTTGGGGAGTACCGTATCCTCCTCGTATACATAAAATAGCATCTACTCTGTCATTCATAAACATTGAATTCAAATCCGTAGCGCGGCTCTTTGGAGTACCCGCTAAATAACCGCCTAATTCTTGAAAACAGCTATTGCCTGCTATTACATGAAATCCAAGACGTTCAATTGTTTCAATTGCCTTGAGAGTCCGGTCCCTTTTTGTGGGACTAGCAGGGGCAATTAAGCCAATCGTGTCTCCAAACTTTAGTGTTTTGCCTTTTTGCACATGACTCCCTCCTCTTTTTTATTACTATTCAATATGACAGAAGTAAATGAGAAAGAAATTAGTAAATGTTATTTCAATATAGCTTTATAAAAGTAAATGAATGACAATTTTCGTTTTGTATTCCAGTATAATGAATTTTCAAAAAAGTGTTTTTTACTTTTCACCATCTTTTATTGAGTTATAATAAGAAAGTTCGTATTACTAAATACTTTATTCTAGGAGGTTTTTTATATGAAAAAGACATGGGTTTCCTTTGGAATCAATATTGTTCTTTTGGTGTGTTTAGTATTTGTATTGTTTATATACAAGGGACCTCAATCTTCGCAAACAGCAAGTACTAGTGAACATGCATCAGCTAATACGACTGCTAATGCAGAGGCAATAGTGAAGAAAAATTGTATTACTTGCCATGGAGATACATTACAAGGTGGTGCGGGTCCGGCCTTGAATAAAATTGGTTCCAAATATGATCAAGGTAAGATAGAAAATATTATTAATAACGGAAAAAACGGAAAAATGCCTGCCGGTCTTATCTCAAAAGACGAGGCGAAAAGTGTCGCTGAATGGTTATCAAAGAAAAAATAAGGGTAATAAAAAGAGAACCTGACCCAAAAAAATGGGGTTCAGGTTCTCTTTTTGAAAAACTGAGCAAGGCGCTTTCACTTTTCTTACAAACTTAGAAAAAGGATGTCCAATTAAATACAACTGACCATACAATCGTATTTAGTACCAATCCGGTAATTAAAAGAGACCAACTATTCTTTTTCTGCTCCCAACATGCAATGATCACTGCAAGTCCAATTGGAATACCAATAAAGGATAACCAAGGAAAAGTGTCATTGAATTTAAAAAGAAAGATTGCTAGGCACGCGGTTAATAGTACTGATAAAAGAACCTCACTGAAAAGAGATAGTTCCGCTTTATTGTGAGTAGTCATTGTTTTTCTCCTTATGAAAAAATTTTTTTAATTCCTAATCATTTTTCAAAAAAATTTTTAAAGTTTTAGTGATTTTTCAATTTTTTGGGCGTATAATGGTTTTTGTTATTTCGTTTTCCTAAATATAAGTATACTATTATTTTATCCGTTTAAAAAGGGGTGAGCTCTAATTTAATATGGAACAGGCAAATCATCAAAACGATCAAGAACATGTACTTGTTTCGCATCTAACCGAATTAAGAAAACGGATGATTATCGTTATTGTATTTTTTATACTTTCTTTAATTTTAGGATTTTTCGTATCTTCTACGATTTTAAACTTTATTAAAAATCAACCTTCAGCTGTGGATATAGAGTGGAATGTTTTTGGATTCGGAGATGGAATAACCATCTATTTAAAATGTGCCCTTATTGTTTCGGTATTAATCACCTTACCTGTTGCTTTATATCAAACGTGGAAGTTTGTGAAGCCAGGATTAACTGAACAGGAGAAAAAAGGTACATTTATTTTTATTCCTATTTCATTTTTCTTATTCATTTTAGGCGTATTCTTTAGTTATTTTGTTTTGTTCCCGATGATGCTTCAATTTTTAACTAAAATCAATCAAACAATCGGAGCAACGGAAACATACGGAATTAATCAGTATTTTAAACTGATGTTTGGAATCATATTTCCAATTAGTATTATGTTCGAGTTGCCTGTAATCGTCATATTCCTTACGAAGGTTGGTATTGTAAATCCGCAGTTATTACGAAAAATTAGAAAAGTGGCGTATATGGTATTAGTCGTTATAGCTGCAGCTATTACTCCGCCGGATTTTGTATCTGAAATATTAGTCAGCATACCTCTACTTCTTTTGTTTGAGATTAGTATTATTTGCTCAAGTTCTATTTATAAGAAAAAAGGGTAAGAGATTCATAGTTTCATCAAAATTATTTTTTAGGAGTGAATATTTATGTTTAGTTCAATCGGAATTCCAGGTCTAATTATTATTCTAGTTCTCGCTTTAATTTTATTCGGGCCCGCTAAATTGCCACAACTAGGTAAAGCGGTTGGTGATACACTTCGAGAATTCAAAAAATCAACAAAAGAGGTTGTTGATGATGTAACAGAACCTTTTGAGTCAGAAGAAAAAAAGGATACTAAAAATTAATTTTATGCAGGTATTTAGTATTTCGTTTGTATGATGATGAATTGCTAACTTCATAGTCCCAACAAATAATATCTTAACCTAGTATTGAACAGGGTTAAGATTATTCTTTTGTTAAATCACATTATTTAGTAATGATAATTGGGGGTTTTTTGTGTGTCAGATAAAAAAAATCAAAATGGTGTACAAGATAATTCAAGACGTGTTTTCTTGAAAAATTCCGGATTGACTGTCGGTGGACTTATTGTCGGTGGTGCATTAGGTGGTTTGATTGGAAAAAAACCTGGTTCTTCGAAACCAGCATCAACGGAACCCGGTGGTCATCAAATGTCTAACTCATCCAATCCGTCAAGAGCGTTGATGTATTTCACGAATCAAGAGGATTTTTCAACAATTGAAGCTGCGGCAGAACAAATTTTTCCTAAAACAGATGTAGGTCCTGGAGCAAAAGACTTAGATGTAGCGTATTATATTGACCACCAATTAGCTGGGAATTGGGGATTAAATACAAAGGAATACATGTCCGGTCCTTTTTCTCTTGCTGATTCTGTTCCAGAGCTAGGATATCAAACCCATCTAAAAAGACATGAAATATTTGATTTGGGAATTCAAGCTTTAAATAGTACTGCACAAAAGAAACATAAGAAGAAATTCCATGAGCTTGAAGGCGATCAACAAGTTGCTATTTTAAAAGATTTTGAGGCAGATAAAGTAAAACTAAATGGTGCAACTTCAGCGAGTAACTTTTTTGGATTATTAAGAAAGGCAACGATTGAGGGAGTTTATGCTGATCCAATGTACGGTGGAAATAAAGATATGGCTGGATGGAAAATGAAAAACTTCCCAGGACATCAAATGTCTTATAAAGATATTATCGAAAAAGATTCGTTTGTGAAAATGGATCCGAAAAGCTTAAGTTCAATGTGATAAATTCTCTAATAGAAGGTGACTAGTTATGGCAAAGAAATTACCAAAGACTGATATAGTAACAGTTGGTGTAGGCTGGGTTGGTGGTATTATTGCTTCTGAGCTTACTAAAAAAGGATATAAAGTAGTAGGTCTAGAACGAGGAAAAAGCCGTTCTACACAAGATTATCTAAAAGTACATGATGAATTGCGCTATGCACAACGATATGAATTAATGCAAGATTTATCGAGAGAAACGGTAACAATTCGTCATAATCTAAAGCAAAAAGCATTACCATATCGCGAATGGGGTTCATTCCTGTTTGGTGATGGATTAGGTGGTTCTGGGGTTCATTGGAACGGACAAACTTATTTGTTTTTACCATACGATTTTGAAATTTATTCTAAAACCGTTGAGCATTACGGCAAAAACAAAATTCCTAAAGGTATGACGATTCAAGATTGGGGAATCACTCATGATGAATTATTACCTTACTACAATAAATTCTTAAAAATGTCGGGTATTTCCGGAGAGCCGAACCCATTAAAAGGTTCACCACAATACAAATATCCGACAAAGCCAATGCTTGAAAGCTCAGAAATGAAATTATTCAAAGATGCAGCTAGTAAACTTGGATATCATCCATATAGTATGCCATCAGCCAATCTATCAGAGAACTACACAAATCCAGACAATATTAGTCGTGGAGCTTGTCAATATTGTGGTTTCTGTGAAAGATTCGGTTGTGAGTATGGAGCTAAGGCAGACCCTGTGGTGACTGTTCTTCCAGTCGCTGAGAAGACTGGTAAATATGAACTGCGTACACATTCTGTAGTTCGTAAAGTGTTACATAGTGGTGGAAAAGCAACAGGTGTGCTTTATGTTGATACACGTACGGGTGAAGAATATATTCAAGAAGCTGAAGTAGTTGTTCTTTCTGCTTATCAAATGAATAATGTAAAGATCATGTTAAATTCAAAATTAGGTAAGCCATATGATCCAAAAACAGGACAAGGTGTAATTGGTAAAAACTATGCATATCAAGTTAACTTTGGTGGATCTACTGGATTCTTCGATAAAGAATACAATGTATTTGCCGGAGCTGGAGCATTAGGATCTAATCTTGATGATTTTAACGGAGACTTCTTTGATCACTCTGATTTAAACTTTATCCACGGTGCAAATGTTCGAATTGGTAAATCAGGAAATCGTCCAATTCAAAACAATGCGGTACCTGCGGGAACACCCTCTTGGGGTAAAGAATTTAAAGATGCATCAATAAAATACGCAAATCGCACAATTTCAGTTGGTGCACAAGGGGCATCCATGCCATGGGCAGATAATTACTTAGATTTAGATCCAACTTATAAAGATGCCTTTGGTGATCCTCTTGTTCGTATGACGTTTAACTGGAAAGACCAAGATAAGCAATTAGGTAAATATCTCGGTGAAAAAACTGCGGGAATTTTAAAAGAAATGGGCGCATCAAAAGTCAATCAAGGTGGCCAAAAAGTAGGCGACTATGATATTCGAAACTATCAATCTACACATAATACTGGTGGTTCAATTATGGGAGCAGATCCTGAGACAAGCGCTCTAAATAATTATTTACAAATGTGGGATTGTGAAAATGTATTCTCCGCCGGTGCAAATGCTTTTGGTCATAATTCCGGCTACAATCCAACAGGAACAGTAGGAGCATTAGCATATCGCGCTGCAGAAGGTATTGAAAAGTATCTTAAAAAAGGCGGTTCACTCGCTTAACCACTAGTTTCCTATAAAATTAGGTTAAACCAAATATGATAATATAAATAGAAAAGGCTGCCTGATCAGAAAAATATCAGGCAGCCCTTTTCGTTTTCATAGGCTTTTGAAAATGTAATTTACTATTTGTTTAGGTGCCCCGCGCTTTTCTTAATGAACACCTTTCATAAAGCTTTGAATCTTTGGAGAGAGAATAAATAAAATAATACTTAGAACAATTGATGCCCCTCCTATGATTCCAAAGTAGACCATTTCGGTTGCAGGTGTATAGAATTTTACTATTTGTGCGTTAATTGCTTGTGCAGCTGCATTAGATAAGAACCATAAGCTCATTGTTTGTGCTGAGAATGCAGCAGGTGCTAGTTTTGTAGTTGCTGATAGTCCAACAGGGGACAAACATAATTCGCCAATTACGACTATAAAGTAACTAAGAACAAGCCATAGCGGGTTAACCAATGAATTAGAGCCGCCGAAGTATGCTGGTAAAAGAATAACTAAAAATGAAATACCGGCAAATAATAATCCAAATGAAAACTTCTTAGGAATAGATGGCTGGCGTTTTCCTAACTTCATCCAAAGCCATGCAAACACTGGTGCAAACACAATAATAAATAATGGGTTTAATGACTGGAACCAAGCAGGTGAAATATGAATTCCAGCAAAATCTAATTGTGTCCGTTTGTCGGCGTAAGTTGCTAGGATGGTTGATCCTTGCTCCTGTATTGCCCAGAACATAACCGAAGCAATAAACAATGGAATATAGGCAATTATGCGTGACCGTTCTACCTTTGTTGTTTTAGGGCTGCGATACATTACAATAAAGTACATAGTCGGAATCAAAATTCCTAATATACCGATTAAGCCGATAAAAGTTTTAAAATTAAGGATTCCCATCGGAATAGCAATCGCACATAAAATCGCAATAATAACAATAGCTAACCCAATTATAGTGAATACCTTTTTCTTTTCAGTTGGAGATAATGGATTGGCAACAAAGGTTCCAGCAAGACCAAGATTTTTCTTCTTCGTTGCAAGAAAGACAACTAGTCCGATAAACATACCAACCGCTGCGCAGGCAAAGCCTAGGTGGAACCCATAATTTGATTGTACAGCCCCAACAACTAGAGGAGATACAAATCCACCAAGATTGATTCCCATATAAAAGATACTAAAACCGGAATCACGACGACTATCCTCTTCGCTATAAATTTCACCGACCACACTAGAAACGTTTGGCTTTAATAACCCCGTACCGAGGACGATTAATACCATTGACACGAAGAAAAATGAAATATTCCCCGGTATGGCTAAGGCGATATGCCCGAGCATGATAAGTATCCCACCGAAAAATACCGCCCTGGATGTACCAAAAATACGGTCAGCTAGCCAACCACCGATAATTCCCGACATATAAACTAATGATCCATAAATAGATACAATAGCAAGGGCAGTTGATTGATCAAGTCCTAAACCGCCCTTTGAGACCTCATAATACATATAGTAAACTAAAATTGCTTTCATTCCATAGTATGAGAAACGTTCCCAGAATTCCGTAAAGAACAGGGTGAATAATCCTTTCGGGTGTCCGAAAAAGCCCTTTTGAGGAACACTAGACACAATTTTCTGTCTATTGATTTCTGACATTAAATTTACCTCCCTTGTTATTATAATATAATACTTGTAATTTTAGTTATTGTCAGAATAATTGTTATATTAGTATTTGCGTTTTTATATTCTCCGTTATTATTAATAATAAATTTTCTGGAAATAACTTTATTCCAAAAAAAAGACAGAGAATCATGAACAATGCTCATTGATTATCTGTCTTTAGTATGGCGTTCTTTACCGTTATTTTATTCCTACCCAATTCTTTTGACTGAAGAAGAAGTTGGTCTGCGTATACATATCCTTTACCAATTGATACATCATCATTTAACTTGAGGAAATAAAGCCCAAACGAGGCGGTGTAAGAGATAGGAATGGACTCTGAATGATATTCAACTGTTACCATATTACTCATAACATCCTGTGAAATTGTTTCGATTAAGGCGACACTCGTTTCAAACGATCGATTTCTTAGAAACAGTGTGAATTCCTCGCCGCCACTTCTAAATAAATAATCATCATAGTTTAAGCGGCTTTTTAATATAGTTGAAAAATGCTGGATGACGCGGTCTCCGACGGCATGATTGTAGTTATCATTAATTCTTTTAAATTTATCGATATCTGCAACAACGATGGCAATTGTTTCATTTGATTGATTAAGTTCAGCCATTTTTTTATCCATGTATGCTCTGTTTGCAATCCCGGTAAGAAAGTCCGTGTATGCCATTTGTTCAAATTTATCTCTTTCGATTTTGTTTTGTATGCTATGGGATTTGAAAACAAAGGATCGGTTAACAAGATAGTTAAGAATAAACAGGCTGATAATCATCTCCCATTTTCCCTCTTCTAAAAGAAGGAGTAATAGTCCGTTCGTAAAGGCGACTTTCCCAATATCCATAAAGCTTCTTGTTTTAAAAATAAATTCGATGGTTTCTGACCTTGATTTTATATCCCCCGAAATATAAAGGACAATAGCTAAAAAAGTTCCTGTAAGAAAGGAGCTTACACATACTAGGAAAATCATTAATATCCAAAATCCAAAAGGAATATGTTGAAAGCCGGGATGCAAAAGCGTGAATAAATAATAGGAAATAGAGTTACTTAGGACAAATGAACCGATATTATAAAATACATCTAAAAGTTCACCGGGATCCGCTGTATTTTTCCACCTTTTCGTTAGATAGACCGTAAAACGATAGATTGTTTCAAAAAGCAATAAGCCTAATGTTCCGGTGAAAATAGCAAATGAAAGGCTATAGCTAATTCCATAATCAAAACTAGTATTGTTTTTTTTGCTGATTATTCGTAATTGGTAATAAAGACTAGAAAATACCCAATACAAAAGTAATGCGATTACAAATGTAGTGGGGTCAATTGTAAAATGACCTAAACTAAATGCTACTGCTAATGAAGTGAAAAATAGTAAAAAATCGAATAACCGTGCTTTTAGCGTCACTGAAGAATTCTCCTCTAAATACTTTATAATTCATTTTACCTAAAAAGTTCCCAGAATGCATTACTATTTTCTGACTTATTAGACATAACAGCTAGCAAATAGGGACTAAAGATTAGTAAAGCGCTTTAAAAAGTTTTAGCAAAATATGTTATACTATTCTGAAAAGGAGGGGTAGTAATGGAAGAACAAAGTGTAAAGGCGATTCAAGATGATTATCCAGATAGTTTTGCTTGGTGTTACGGCTGTGGACGATTAAATGAGGAGGGGCACCACTTTCGAACAGTCTGGCAAGGGGAAAATACAGTAACTGTTTATACACCGTCAAAGGATCATTTGGCACTTCCAGGTTTTGTTTATGGTGGAGTAATCGCATCATTAATTGATTGTCATGGTACAGGTTCAGCCGCATTAGCATTACATAGAAAAAACGGTCACGAACCGGGAGATGGTTCGGAACCACCTCGTTTTGTTACAGCATCTCTAAAGGTCGACTTTCTTAAACCCACACCACATGGTGTTCCGTTAAAAGCGATTGGGACAGTAGAGGAAATTCACCCTAAAAAGTGGAAAGTTGCTACGGAAGTATTTGCAAATGATGAGCTTTGTGTTCGCGGTGAAGTAGTAGCTGTCGTAATGCCAAGTACGTTTTTGAAAAAGGAATGATGATGGGAGTCTAGGAGGGTAACATAATGGACGAACAAACATTTGAGTATTCACTGGATTATGCTCTCCAATTGGATGCCGAAGATTCGTTAGCTAAATATCAGGCCGAATTTTATAAAAAAAAGGGGATCATCTATCTTGATGGGAATTCGCTAGGGTTATTATCTAAACGAGCGGAGAAGTCATTATTGGAATTGCTAGATTCATGGAGAAACTTTGGGATTGATGGATGGACAGAAGGAGATTATCCGTGGTTTGACCTATCTGAACGACTTGGAAAAATGATTGCTCCACTAATTGGTGCTTTGGACGATGAGGTAATCGTAAGCGGTTCCACAACGACTAATCTTCACCAATTAGTTGCGACCTTTTTTGAACCAAATGGGAGAAGAAACAAAATTCTTGCAGATGAATTAAATTTCCCTTCGGATATTTATACCCTTCAAAGCCAGCTTAAGCTTAGAGGTTTTGATCCTGGGACACATTTATTACGAGTGAAAAGTCGAGATGGCCGAGTGATAGAGGAAGATGATATTATTGCTGCAATGACAGAGGAAGTGGCCATAATACTTTTGCCAAGCGTGTTATATCGGAGCGGGCAAATTTTAGATATGAAACGATTGACAAATGAAGCACACAAACGTGGAATTATCATCGGCTTTGATCTATGCCATTCCATCGGTGCAATAAAGCATTGGCTCGATGAATGGGATGTGGACTTTGCTGTTTGGTGTAATTACAAATATTTAAATAGTGGACCTGGTGCGGTGGGTGGATTGTATGTTAATAAGCGACACTTCGGACGTTTACCCGGTCTTGCAGGGTGGTTTAGTTCACAAAAGGATAAACAATTCGATATGGAGCATATCTTATCCGCCGCGGAACATGCCGGAGCTTATCAAATTGGGACTCCACATATATTGAGTATGGCACCGTTAATCGGTTCCCTTGAAATGTTTGAAGAAGCGGGGATGGATCATCTGCGCAATAAATCTTTGCAAATCACTCGATATATGATGAATCTTATCACATATGAGTTAAATGATATGGGGTTTACTATAGGGAATCCGTTGGATGATCATCGCCGTGGTGGACATATTTATTTGGAGCATAAAGAAGCAGCAAGAATTTGTAGGGCATTGAAAGCGAACGGTGTTATCCCTGATTTCCGCGCACCAAATGGGATAAGGCTTGCACCAGTTGCACTTTATACTACGTATGAAGAGGTTTGGAATTCTGTTCAGCTATTGAAAAAGATTATGGAGGATGAACAGTATAAGCAATTTGAAAATAAGCGTGGCGTAGTGGCGTAGGTTTTGAACAAATTTAGTGGGGATGAATAGATACTTCATCCCCACTAAATCTTTAGTTTGAATCTCCAACATATTGAATTCCTATTTCTTCACTTTCGATTATTTTTAGGTCTTTCGGGATGCGTAAATAGAGAATTTGGAAACCGAAGCTACTGTTGAAATCATCATCCCTTAAGGATGGTTCCTCTGTAAATTGTTTGAGTGTCATATCTTTATGAAATAATGCAAAATTAAGTTTTACTGGTTTAGGCGGAATCAAGGTAAGTGTATTGTTTGACCATTTTAATTGGTCGGATGGAACTTTTTCGGTAACATCGATGCTATCAACATACGATTTAGTTTTATAAAAAATTCCTTCTATTAGCTTATCGTCTGTCGTTTTTCTCTCGACTATAATAGTGGGAGTTATGTCGTCAGGTTCAGGAGCGACAATCTTCAATTGCTTCCCCGTATATTTCTTTTCCCACTTACTGCTAATAAAGGAGGGGTCAATTTGTTCAATATTACCAGTATTTATCGCATCGTATAGATGGTTGCTAATCTTATCGTATTCCGCGTCATCAATATAAACCTTAGCAGGTGTATGCTTTTGAGGGATAAAAGCATAAATGCCAGCAGAAAGGATGAGTATAATCATATAACCACTGACCATCCAGAGAATCCTTTTGTTAGATAAATAGAAGCGTTGTTTTTTATGCTTTTGAGTCAACTGATTTTTATTTTTACTTTGTATAATGTAAAAGATTCCCCAAATAATTAAGAAAATAAATATTATGGGAATGAAGGCTCCTACAGCATTCATTGTTTAACCTCCATTCGATTGGATATTGCGATGGCGAAGGCAAAAAGCATTCCGGCGGTTATTATTACTTTGATACCAAATAATATAATAGATTGTTCAGTTGTAAAAAACTCCGTAATATTCTTTAAAATACGTACAAATCGATTATTATCTCCCCAAATAATTAACCCGATATAAAGTCCGGGCAGTAATAAAATAAATCCTTTGTGAAGCTGAACGAGTGTTCCTGTTACATACCCAAGCGCACAAAATAGTAATACATAAAGGACTGAAGAAGTGATGCCAATTAAAAAGTCCAACGGTACATATCCTTCCCCGGTATATACTTGGCGATTTACGAAGAAATAAATGATTAGTTTTAATAGAAATCCTGATAAAAAGAATGAGAGTCCTCCTAAAATACTAGCCGTTAACAGAATTAAGAAATTAGATAAATGACTGCAAACTCTAGTTGTTATGAGTGAAAAATCATCAAATCTATTGGCTTTTGTTGTCAGTAAAATCGCCGAAATAAAGGCCCACAAAAAAGTAAAAAACATTACAGTAGTAGAAGAATAATATGAAACTTTATACTCAATATTATTGCTACCGCCACCACCGCCGCCGGTTCCACCTAGCGAAAAAAGAATACCTATAATTTGCAGGACAACCATTGAACTGAAGATTCGATTATATGATTTAAGCTTAAATAAATACTGCTTTTTTACAATCTCAGGAAGATTCACTTCAATTAAAGACATCATCAATCCCTCCTTTAAACGTACTTGTTAAATAGACACATACATCACTTGCTGTAACAGGAGTAATTTCTATTCCAGCCAGCCGAATATTATCTATATCAAAAGAAGTAAAATCATTCTTAATGACGGCATATAGGGAGTTATTTCCGACTTCTTGCACATGGAGGACATCATTATTTTCAATCCATTGTTCAATAAGTGATTTTGGTCCTTTGAGTCCGATTGCCCATTCTTTAAATTCGGATATTGGACGATGTAATAAAACTTTTCCATCTTTAATAAGTAGTACATCTTCCAATAGATCTTCAATTTCATCTAAATGATGACTGGACAAAAGAATTGTTCTAGGGTGTGCAATATAATCCTTTAATAAAGCTCGGTAAAAATCCTTTCGAACTGCAGCGTCCATTCCAGTTGTCGGTTCATCAAAAATAGTTAATGGACAGTGAGATGACAATCCTATAATCATATTAAACGTATTTCTCATCCCTCTAGATAAATTGCTATAGTATTGATTAGGATGAAGAGAAAAATAGTCAAATAGACGAAGTGCAAGTTGATGATCCCAATTTTTATAGAAGCGACGGCCCTCTTCTAAAATTTCAATTAGCTGTAAGGTAGCGGGTAGATTCATTTGATCATCGATATAAATGGTGTTTGCAGACACGAAAAGATTATTAAAAGGATTTTTTGAAAATACTTTAATTTCACCTGAGGTTTCACGGAAAAATCCTGCAATAATTTTCAAAAGCGTTGTTTTTCCGGCACCATTTCTTCCAATAATCCCAGTAATTGTGTTTGGCTCGATCGTAAAAGAGATATTTTTCAATACTTGAGCATTTGTATATGATTTTGCCAAATTGTTACAATAAACGGCATTCATTTTCCAACCCCCTTAATTTCCTTAATTGCATTTTTAATCATTTGTACCAATTCAACTTCCGAAACATTTAGAGTATTAGCTTCATGGACTGTCTCGAAAACAAGTCTTTTTAATGTTTGGCTTTTTCTTTTGGAAAGGATGATTTCTTGTGCATTGTCTGTGACAAACATGCCAAGACCACGCTTTTTATAAAGGATGTTTTCATCAGCCAATATATTTAATCCCTTTGCGGCAGTTGCTGGATTAATTGTAAACATTTCAGCAAGTTGGTATTGCGAATAGACCTTTTGATCAGTACTTAAATTCCCGTTAATAATTTCATTTTCCAGCCACTCTGAAATTTGCACATAAATAGGCTTTAAACCATCTGTGTTTAATTTCAAAATATGTCCTCCTCTCGAGGATTAGTGCGTTAGTGTTGTAATGTAGTATATATGGTTTTAATAAAAAATACAATAGGCTTATTGAATAATTTAATTTTTTGGCAAGAAAAAGAGCCATGATTATTTTCATGGCTTTAGTGATAAGGGGTTATTTATTTGTTCCATGTTGTTTTGTAGGCAAAACTTTATTTGGACTGCCATGTCCGCGGTTTTTGTTCTTTTCTTGCTTTTCCTGATCTTCATGTAATTTTTTTACAAAATCATGTGTATCCATAAATGAATCCTCCTAACAAGAATGTCATTTTTACTATAACCCTAAAGAGGATAAACAATTCGTAAGGAATAGAAGTTAAGAAGGTGATTAGGTTATGTATACATTTAGGTAAACATGTACACTTAAACGTGTACAGAAGTATACATTATAGTGTACATGTAAACAAATGTGTACACATTCATAAATAAGAAGGATTCTTGTTGTTTGAGTGATGTTTACGAAACTGTATACAAGATTACAAAATTGTTTCTATTAATAAATCTTCATGTTACTTTTTTATGACATATTGACGGTTCATACCTGTTTCTATAACCTTTATACTAGGTTGTTTTTTGAAATAAGTACTTTCAAAAATAGCTAAACTTAATATAAATTGAAAGGGATGATGATTTTGACAAACTCTCGAATCGCAGCAATTGATGTAGGTAATGACTCATTAAAAGGAATATTTGGAGAGCTGGAAACCGAAATAAATATTCCAAATGTCATTGCAAGAGATATAGAAGATCGTCCTATCATAGGTTTAGAGGAGTTAGATCAACAAAACCCCATAGAAGGAATACATATTCGTGTCCACTCCCCCATTCTTAAAGATAACAATGCCATTTATCGGGTTGGTCACCTCGCGACAAAAAGTGACAATTCTACTGAGCTTGATCCTGGAAGCAGTAAATCAGAAGAAGACCAAACACTTGTTATGTTATTCGCAAGCCTAGCTCTAGACGCTGTAAGTGAAGAAAATAGTCAGAAGTTTAAGCGATCCAATAATGTTATCGAGGCAAATTATACCCTAGGTACTGGATTACCTCTTAGGGAAGTGAAGGAAGGAAAAGATGTAGGCTTTCGTTCACGTCTACTCGGATCTGTGCATCAAGTTGAATTTTTAGTTACTCCTAAATATCAAGGGAAGAAGGTAAATATTCGATTTGATGAAGTGAAAGTGTATCCGGAAGGTTTTGCTGCTTATATTAATTTAGTAATGGATAACAATTTAAATATCATTAATAAAGAGTTGATTGATAAACGAATTCTTATTCAAGATATCGGTGGTCTATCTACAGATATTGCTGTAATTAAAAATCGTAAAGTAGACGATGATAAGGCGCAAGGGTATAACTTAGGTGTTTCAGAGTCTCTTGAATCCATAAGGGAAGAAATACGCTCAAAACATGGTGTTGAATTGGATAGTAGACGAGATGTTGTAGAAATCATTACAAAGAAAAACGATCGAAACCATATTATGGTTAAAGGTAGTCGGACAAGCGTACATGATATTGTAGATAGAACTTTATTTGATTTAGCTAAAAAACAATATCGTATTTTAAGAAATACTTGGCAAAAGAATTCGCAAACTGAAATTTGCTATTTTATCGGTGGAGGCTCAATTATTTTAAAAGATTATCTGAAAACGATGAATAACAATCTTGATGGATATAATATCGACTTTTTTGAAGATGAAAGAGAAAGCATTTGGATGATGGCTAATGCTTACTATAAATTAATCATGGATTTTTCTCGCAAAAATAAACCAGTTGAACCAAAAGAAGAAAAGAAGTTAGCTAAAACCCAATAAGGTGATTAGATGAAAGATATTGAGATGAAGAGGGGACAACCCATCACATTCCGTCTCCCCTCTGATACCCCTGATCACATTTTGAGACATTTGGAACGGATGAAAGAAACAGAAAGAAGAAACTTTTCAAGTAAAATTGCGGAAATGGTCTTGGCTGGGGTAGGACAATCTTTATCGAAACATCGAGAGACATTAACGATTCCATTACCAAAGAGGCTTAATAAAGCCCAACGAAGCTGGTTAAAGCATGAGCAGTCACAGGCCTTGTTAGGAAGTATCGTTTATCAATTATTAACTGATCCGGTAAAGACAGCTTCCCTTATAGCATCAATAAACCAAGGTTCCGTTGAGGAAATCAACAGCCCGTTTTATACTGAAGAATCACCTACAGATCCGGATGATATGGAAATTAATGTCGATGAAATCAAGCATGACAATCAGCAATCTGATCCAGAAACGCCTAATCAAGAAGACGATTTAGAAAACTTTGATTGGCAAATAGCCAGACAGGAATCGGCATACACAAAGGAAAACGAAGAACCAGAACCATCCGAAGACATACAAGACCTCCTTGGAGACTTCCTAGCACAAATGAATAAATAAAAACTTCAATTTTAAAAAAAGGTGTCAGGCACCTCTCGTGGACAAATGTCCACAGACGGTGCCTGACACCTTTTATGCTTTTTCTTCAAACATTTTTGTGATTTCAACGATTACTTTTGTTGCTTTGATCATATTATCGACTGAAATGTATTCGAATTTGCCGTGGAAGTTTTCACCGCCGGTAAATATATTTGGTGTTGGGAGTCCCATGTAGGATAATTGGGAACCATCAGTACCACCGCGAATCGGTGAAACAACAGGCTCGATTTCTAGACGCTTCATTGCATCGTAGGCGATATCGACAATATGTTTAACTGGTTCAATTTTGTCTTTCATATTGTAATATTGATCATTCATTTCTAAAGTGATGTTCTTTTCTCCATATTTAGCTTTCAAATCATTTACGATCCGCTCTAAATTAGCCTTTTTCGCATTGAATTTTTCTTTATCATGATCCCTAATAATATAGTTCATTTTTGTTAGTTCTACATCGCCGCTCATGGAAAGTAAATGGTAAAAGCCATCATAGCCTTCAGTAAATTCAGGCGCCTCATCTTGTGGAAGCATATTTTGCAGTTCCATGGCAATTTTGAGGGAGTTAACCATTTTGTCTTTAGCTGAACCAGGGTGAATATTGTTTCCGTTTATAGTAACTTTTGCCCCAGCAGCATTAAAGCTTTCATATTCTAGTTCTCCTAATGGTCCACCATCTACTGTATATGCATAACTTGCATTGAATGCAGGTACATCAAATTTATGTGGCCCTCTTCCAATCTCTTCATCAGGTGTAAAGGCTACTCTCACTTTTCCGTGCTTAATTTCCGGATGCTGAATTAAATAAGCCATTGCCGTCATAATTTCGGCAATTCCTGCTTTATTATCCGCACCAAGAAGGGTAGTGCCGTCTGTTGTGATTAGCGTATGTCCTTTGTAATTGGCTAGATTAGGAAAATCACTTGGAGATAAGACAATATGTAATGAGTCGTTTAAAACAATATCTTGCCCATCATAATTTTCAACTAATTGGGGTTTTACATTTTTTCCTGTAAAGTCTGTCGCTGTGTCAACATGTGCTAAAAATCCAATTGTAGGAACCTCTTTTTCTGTATTGGAAGGAAGGGTGGCCATCACATAGCCATTTTCATCAATTGTGACTTCTTCCATGCCAATTTCCTTTAATTCCTCTACGAGCATATGAAGAAGTGTCCATTGTCCCGGTGTAGAAGGACATGTTTCACTCTCCTCGTTTGATTGAGTATCCACTTTTACATAGGAAGTAAATCTTTTAATAATTTCGTCTTTCATTACATTCATCTCCCTGTTATCATAATATTTTTATTTTATCATGAACCTTAATACAAGGTACAATTCAAGTTTTTCTGTATAGGGTATTAAACTCGTTATTACGACGAAGCTTTTGCCACTTCCGTACGAATCTTTATTGTTTTCCGTTCCCAAGGCTTAGTCATCCATCTTCTTAAGGCGAAGCTTCCCCTAAACCATTCGTCTGCTCCTTGTGCAATCCAAATGCCTAATAATCCAAGTTCAAAGCGCACTCCGAGTAAGTAGCTTAGTACAACGGCCACTCCCCACATTGAAATGATCCCTATAATGACAGGAAAACGAACATCTCCAGCAGATTTCAATGAACTCATTAGAACGATGTTCATTGCTCTTCCCGGCTCAACAACGACAATCGCCCATAATACAGGAAGCCCGATTGCGATTATTTCTTGATTGTCGGTAAAAAGCTTTAATACAGGCGAACCAACTAGGGCTAACAGGAGAGAAGCAATAAAAGATGCACACATCGCAATTTTTAAAGTCTTAATTCCCCTTCGAAGTGCGCGTTCATATTGCTTGCCACCAATATAGCGGGCAACCAATAATTGAGTCCCTTGTGCGATGGCTAATGTAAATAAGTAGCAAATCATAGAGAGATTTAATAAATAAATTCGCGAAGCTAGGGCCGAAGTACCAATAGCGACAACAAACCCAGTAATAACTAACTGTGACAATTGATAAGACAGATTTTCACCCGCAGATGGTATCCCGATAGCAAGAAGGCTTTTAACGTCTTCTTTTTTCGCATGAAATATATCCTTAATCGTTAATTTTAAAGAAAGTCTTTTATAAACAAAATAAATAAGTGCTGCAACCGCAAAAATTCGTGCGGCGAACATTGCCCAGGAAACGCCGATTACACCTGTAATCGGGAGGCCCATTATGCCTGTAGTCGCAAGGATATTCCCACCAATACTAATTAAATCCATAATAACAGTAACAATCATTGATTCCTTCGTATATCCATGGCTTCGAAGGACAGCACTTAAAGCAAGTGACAGTGATTCAAGAAAAAGTGATGCCCCGACGATACGGACAAAAATAAATCCATAATCAAATACTTTACCGTGAATATCAAATAAACGAAGTAAATGTTCACCAAACAAAAATACGATAACAGCAATGATTAATCCGAACCAGAAATTTAAGCCAAAAACGGAGCGTGAAAGCTGTCTTGCTTTTTTATATTGCTTTGCACCAATATTTTGGCTAATTAAAACAGTTGCCCCAATTGAGGTAACGGTAAACACTAAAATAAATATATTTAGTAATTGGTTTGCTACCCCTACACCGGATGCTGCGTCATCGGAATAGTGACTGAGCATCAGTGTAGCCATAATCCCCATTCCCATGTGCAATGTTAATTCGATTAAAAGCGGCCAAGTTATATTGAAAAGGGTCTGATCTTGAAATTTACTTGTATCAGTATTCAATTGTATTCTCCTACTCTAAAATAATATACAAAATCCATTGTAACTCTATACATATATTTCGGAAATAGAAAAATATGATAATTCATAAAAAAGGATGAACGATGTGTTGTCGTCCATCCTAATTGCTAAACGTTTTATTGGAAAATCCGATCAATTTTATCAATTTCCTCATTCGATAATTGAATGTCTAATGTTTTTAAATTCCTTCTTACTTGATCAGGCTGTTTCGCACCAGGGATGAGTGCGTCAATCGATTCACGTGATAAATACCATGCAAGTACAACATGTGCGACCTCTGCTCCTTTTGCTTGGGCAATTTCGCGTACTTGTTCAACCTTTTCGAGATTTTTAATAAAGGTTTCACCGGTAAATAAAGGGCTTTTTGCGCGACCGTCATTAAAGGTTGTATCCTTTGTATATTTACCCCCTAATAAGCCTGAAGCGAGCGGAAAATAAGGAACGAAAGAAATATTCGATTTTGCTGTATAAGGAAGAAGCTCTTTCTCAGCCTCACGTTTAAATAAATTGTATTCCGACTGCAATACATCTACATAGCCATCTTTATTTGCTTCCTTTAATTGCTCAATAGAAAAATTAGAAACACCGATTGCTCTTATTTTACCTTGGTCTTTCAATTCCTTTAATGCACCTACTGCTTCATCCTTAGGTGTGTCAGTATCGGGGAAGTGAATATAAAATAAATCAATATAGTCGGTTTGTAATCTTTTTAAGCTATCGTCCACAGCTGCTTTTAAGAATGCGGGGGAATTGTCCATTACAATCTTGCCATCGACAAATTTATGCGCCCCTTTTGTAGCAATAATTGTATCTTGGCGCAATCCTTTTTCCTTTAATACTTCTCCAATTAATATTTCCGAACGTTCAGGGCCGTAAATGAAGGCTGTGTCCAAAAAGTTGATACCACTTTCAAGTGCTTCTCGAACAACATCCTTACCTGTTTCCTCCTTTAAATCCGGATAAATGTTATGACCACCTACAGCATTTGTACCAAGACCAATTGGATTGACATAAAGGTCTGTTTTTCCAAGCCTAACTCGTTTGTCCATTACCCTTCATCTCCTTTATTTGACTTATAGCCATCATATCAAAACAGCCCTATTCAAAAGTATTAATTTGCTCAAATATTTCCAACTGAAGTAGTGGGGATTTATATAAAGTAACATATTGTGCAATGGAAAAGGCGTCTAGATAGACGCCTTTGCAATTCCTAACTATAGATTGTGGAAAAGTACATAGTCACCCGGTCCAATCATTGCTACGCCAACAACAACCGCAATCAATACGAAATTATATTCAAAACCGTTATTTGTTAACCAATACCCATTACGTCCGTGAACGGACAGAATTGCGTCGATCATAATAATAACAATTAGTCCGGCGCCGATCGGTGTAAATACACCCGCAGCAAAAAGTAATCCTCCGACTAACTCAAACAGCCCCGCTAAAATAGCCCAAATAGTGCCTCCCGGTTTGATTCCAATTGATTCAAGCCATTCACCGGTTTTACTAATGCCTGTTCCGCCGAACCAGCCAAATAATTTTTGCGCTCCATGACCAACAAAAGTTAATCCAATAACAAGACGAATAATAAGTAATCCGATATCAGCCATAAAAGTCCCTCTTTCATATTCCTTATTTATGCGATAATAAGTCTAAGTTTTTTATGGTTATTAGTCAAAATAAGTGCAACCTATTTTAAAAAAAGCAACCTTTTGACTAGGAATTAATTAGGACTATTTCCCCGCTTATTCCCAAAATATTTTCTAATTACAGTATGAACGGAGGAGTATTTTTTATTCATCTTTAAAGGTATGTACGGTCGTGCCTATTTTTGAATAGCTGGGTGAACAGTATTTCCCCATATAGGAAACCTGCCGTATAAAAACCTGGAAAGAATGAAAAATAGGACTTAGGAAATTAATGAAGGATGGTTAAGGAATGAAAAAGAAGAATAGTCCAGTTTTTGAAAATAAATCACTTGTCATTTGGAAAATGGCAATTGCCACAGCATTATCCTGGGAACTAGCAAAGTTTACGGGATCGCATCATCCCTATTTGGCACCTTTGACAGTTATTTTATGTATGAAACCATTACTTAATCAAACGATCCTTTTTGCTTTTTATCGTTTTATTGGAACAGTGTTTGGAATTATCCTCGTTATTATGGTTGCCAAATCCCTTCAATTAAATGGATTAACTTTAGGAATATTAATTTTAAGTGGGGGTTTTATTGCGAAATGGTTTAAGTTAGATATGAACGCTATCGAGCAAGTGGCATTAACGATTTTGCTTGTATTTGTATTCGAGCAAAAGTCTGAACACTATGCTTTTGATCGGATCAAAGATATGTTAATCGGTGCAGCGGTAGCGATAATAGTAAATGTATATATCTTCCCATCAACTTTTGTAAAAAGGGCTGCTACGGCATTTAACGAGTATAGTTCCGAATTGTCAACCATGTTTTCAGAATATTCATTATGGATTTTGGGTGGCTGTGATCCTGTCAAAGGGAACGAATATAAAGAACAATTAAAGAAGACTGTACAGGAACTTCAACAAATGAAAAAGGATGTAAAAAAGACGGCCAAAACGTTTGGATACTTCCCATTCTGTATGAAGAAAAAAACAATTTTAAAAGAGATTTATCAAAAAACAAAACAAATAAGCGATGGTTATAGTTATTTGCTCAATGTAACAGAAACATTTAAAGAATGGGGATCGTCAGAAACGATGACTGAAGCTGATAAAGGGGTATGGTCAAATCAGATGAAACGATTTAATCGGGATATTGGTAATCTGAAAAAAGAGCAATCTTTCTCAAAAGGCAGTAATTTTCCATCCCTTTTGCCGGCAGAACAACTTGCGCAGCAGTATCATATATCATTAGTTCAAGTGACCAAACAGTTTATTAATCAAGAGAACGCCTAAGGGATTTTAAGAAACTATTCTATTTCTTCACACTAACTGAATATATTTATACATAGTAAGCCTGAAAGTGGTGTGAGATATGGACGATATTTTTCAAATTTTATCAAAGCTTTCTTTGATAAAAGGAAAAAGTGTATTGGCAACCATTATTCATGTTGAAGGATCTGCCTACAAAAAGGAAGGGTCCTGCATGCTAATAGCAGATGATGGAAGTCAAATCGGTTTGTTAAGTGCAGGATGTCTAGAGGAAGATTTGAGGTGGAAAGCAGAACAAGTCTTTCTTGATGGAACAGCGAGGATTTTTACCTATGATATGAAAGATGAAACAGATCTTGCTTGGGGTCAGGGAGCGGGCTGTAACGGCATTTTGCATATATTGTTAGAACCGATAAATCAACTATTAATGGAGAATTTATTCATGTTGAAGACCTGCTTGGATGAGGGTGATTCAGTATTACAAATAAAGCAATTTGATAATGATTTTAATCTCGTATCAACAAGTTTTTTTTCAGAAAAGGGCAAAGCCTTTGGTGATAAATGTCCTCACAGTATAGAAGTGAATGATTTTATCCAAAGTGGTTTAATGACTATTGAAAACTTATCCCCAGCATTTATACATCTATTTAAACCGAAGCCGCGATTAATTTTATTTGGAGCTGGTGAGGACGCAAAACCTTTAGTACATATTGCAGACTATATTGGGTTTCATGTCATACTCTGTGATTGGCGTCCCTCACATTGCAATAAAGCCAACTTTCCTAATGCACATACGATTATTCAAGGATTTCCACAGGAGATTTATGAAAAAATAAAATTAACACAACATGATTTCGTCGTGATTATGAGTCATCATTTTCAAAGAGATAAAGAGTTCCTATCCTTAATTAAAAATGACAAACTATCATTTCTCGGTATATTAGGACCTAAGAAAAGAACAGTACGGTTACTTGGTGGTGGCGATATTCCCCAGTGGATTTCCTCTCCGGTAGGTATGGATATTGGTTCGAAAGGGGCAGAAGAAATTGCTATTAGCATTGTTGCCGAGATGATAAAGGTATTAAGAAAACGAACAACAGTGGGGTCGCCATGATTGTTGGTATTTATCTTGCAGCTGGACAGAGTAAAAGAATGGGCAGGAATAAGCTTGAGCTACCTTTAGGTGGTGAAAGCCTAGGAACAATTGCATTGAAAACAATTTTACAGACAGATCTTGATTATACAATAGTTATCACTAATCCTGCAGACAAACTTACGTGGATTCCCTCCACTTTAGTGAACACAACTATGTGGCGTTCGTATCCATGTCTTGAGGCGAATAATGGGCAATCGTATTCTTTAAAATGTGGAGTGAAAAAAGCAAAAGAACTAGGGGCAGATGCGGCAATGGTTTTTCTTGCTGATCAACCTTTCATTTCTAGAAAAATAGTGAATCAATTGATTTCTATATTTAAATCAAATATGGAATTAGACATTGTTTCAGCATCTTTTAATCATATCCAAAGACCTCCCGTTCTTTTTGCAAAAAACGTTTTTTCGGAAATTATGCGGTTACAAGGAGACCAAGGTGCAAGAGAACTAGTAAGAGGAAAAGAAATTGGCAAACGGAAGACTTTGGAATGTACCGATCGGTTGCAATTTGTAGATGTTGATCGAGAAAAAGAGTACCTATTGATTAGAAATCTAGTAAACAAAAACAAGTCGGGGAGGGGAAGACATTGAATATAATAGGAAAAAGTATCATACGTAAGGATGCATTTGATAAAGTGACAGGTAATGCAAAATATATAAATGATTTCACAACACAGGGCATGTTACATGCGGCTACTGTAATTAGTCCATTAGGTCATGCGATCATTAAATCAATAGATACGGAAGAAGCTCAGAAGATGACTGGTGTGAGGGCCGTCATTGCTGGTGAAAGATTTCCTTTAACCGGAGAGGAAATGCGCGACCGTCCACCGATAGCAGTTGATAAGGTTCGCTACCATGGAGAAGTTGTCGCATTAGTTGTCGCAGATACTCTATTCCTCGCTAAAAAGGCCGCGAACCTAATTAAAATTCAATATGAACCCCTACCAGTTGTCAATTCACCATCTGAAGCATTCAGTGAAAACGCTCCAATCATACACGAAAACCTAGGTAAATACGAAAAGATCCCTTCAGTTTATCCGGTTCCAGGAACGAATATAGCCAGTTTACAAAAAATTCGCAAAGGCAGAATCGAACAAGGATGGAATGAGAGCGATGTAACAGTCGAGGCAAGTTTTTCCTTTAAACC
Organism: Heyndrickxia sp. FSL W8-0423; assembly: GCF_038009395.1. Classification (NCBI taxonomy): domain Bacteria; kingdom Bacillati; phylum Bacillota; class Bacilli; order Caryophanales; family Bacillaceae; genus Heyndrickxia; species Heyndrickxia sp. FSL W8-0423. The sequence continues at coordinate 1,041,797 of NZ_JBBPBE010000001.1, forward strand.
TTCGGATCATGCTGCAATGGAAACGCGATGCTCGACTGCAGAAATAAAACCTGATGGAACCATCCTCATTTCAACGACCTCCCAAGCACCTTTTATGGTAAAGAGGCTAATTAGCCACTATTTTGGGGAAGATGTCGGGAAGATTATTGTTAACACACCACTTGTAGGTGGGGCATATGGTGGCAAGGCGTCTGTACAAACGGAGATTCTTGCTTATCTTGCCTCAAAAGCCGTTGGCGGGCGTCCTGTTAAACTCGCCTATTCAAGAGAAGAGGATATGCTTTCCGCACCATGTCATATCGGACTTGATGCAACGATTAAATTAGGATGTACAAAGGAGGGAATATTAAAGGCAGCCGAAATCACTTTTTTATTTGATGGAGGTGCCTACTCAGATAAATCTATTGATCTTAGTAGAGCAGCAGCTGTTGACTGCACAGGGCCTTATTACATTGAAAATATATGGTGTAATTCGTACTGTATGTATACGAATCATCCTTATGCAGCACCGTTTCGCGGGTTCAGTCACTCTGAGCTTTTATTTGCATTCGAACGAACGATGGATCTTTTAGCAGAAAAATTGCAAATGGATCCATTCGATCTACGTTACCAAAATGCAATTCTCCCCGGACAAACAACTCCAACGCAAGTCGTACTTAATCAAAGTATGGTCGGTGATTTACGAAAATGCATTGATCGAGTAAAGGAATTGGCGAATTGGGATGAAGGTCAAATAACAGAAGTAAATGATCGAATTGTCCGTGTAAAAGGGGCTAGCTGTGGGTGGAAAACGTCAACCATTGACCTTAATTCAAGCTCGGGTGTGATATTGACGTTTAATACTGATGGAAGCATTAATTTAATGTCGGGAGTCATTGAAATTGGTACAGGAACAAAAACCGTTCTTGCACAAATGCTTGCCGAGCGTTTACAAATGGATGTGAATAAGATTCATGTTCGAATGGAAGTGAATACACAAACAACGCCTGAACATTGGAAAACGGTAGCAAGCCGAGGAACTTTTCTGGCAGGAAGAGCACTGCTGGAAGCTGCAGATGATGTGGAACGACAGTTAAAAGAGGTTGCCTCATGTGTTTTACGCGTATCGCAAGAGGATTTAGTAGTGGCAAATTCGCGTGTATTTTTAAGAGATGATCCGAACGTTGGACTTGATTTTCCTGAAATCGTTTATGGCTACATGTACCCAAATGGCAACTCAATTGGGGGGCAAATTATCGGTAGGGGAAATTATATTTTGCGAAGATTAACAAATATTGACCGCGAGACAGGTGCCGGGAAGCCCGGTCCTGAATGGACGGTATGTGCTTCGGTCGTGGAGGTAGAATTTGATCGAAGGGATTATACTTATAAAATTATTCGGGCAAGCACAGTTGTGGATATTGGAAGGGTTTTAAATGAAAAGACAGCAAGAGGGCAAGTGATGGGGGCGATGAGTATGGGGCTTGCTTATGGAGGGAGAGAAACTTTTATTTTTGACGAGTTAGGGAGAATGCTAAATCCTCAACTACGAACCTATCGTCCAATTCATTATGGGGAGAATCCCGAGTATTTAGTAGATTTTATCGAAACCCCTATGTTAGATGCTCCGTACGGTTTACGAGGTGTTGGGGAACACGGAATATTAGGAATGCCTGCTGCATTAGGGAACAGTTTATCGAAGGCGGCAGGAGTATCGCTGCATCACCTCCCCCTTATTCCGGAGCTGATATGGAGGACAAAGGAGGGCACCATACGTGATTCCCTATGATTTTGACTATTATCAACCGTCAACCATTGAACAAGCAACATCTTTGTATCAATCACTGAGGCTCGATGGGAGAAAGCCGAAGTTTTTTTCAGGCGGAACGGAAATCATCACTCTTGGAAGATTAAACAAAGTGTATACAGATGCCGTCATTGATTTGAAAAAAATCCCCGAATATAACGTCGTATATGCTAGTGAAGATCGCCTAATCATTGGTGGAGGTCTTTCGCTTGTACAAATCGAAGAAACGAATCCCTTTCCACTATTAGCTAAAACAATAAGTGAAATTGCCGATCATACGGCTCGTACGAAAATTACAGTAGGCGGAAATATTTGTGCCCAAATCTTTTATCGAGAAGCGGTACTGCCCTTTTTATTAGCTGATAGTCTAATAGTAGTTGCTGAGTATAATGGCATTAAATTTTATCCGATTCATGAAGTTTTTAAGGAGTGTCTCTGTTTGAATGAAGGGTCATTTCTCCTCCAAGTTAGTACCGATCAAAAGTTGATTAGTGCACCATACATGACGGTGAAAAAACGGAAACAATGGAATACCGGTTACCCTCTTATTACTGTTGCGGCATTAAAGGTGGAAAATAAGATAAGAGTAGCTATAAGTGGCCTATGCTCTTTCCCTTTTCGTGCTTTTGAAATGGAGGAGGATCTAAATAACGATCAACTTTCTTTGGAGGAAAGGGTCAATCAAGCAATAGTTAAGCTTCCTTCTTCGGTCTTAAATGATGTAGAGGGTTCTTCAGAGTATCGACTCTTCGTTTTAAAAAATACATTGATTGATATTTTAGTAGAATTGGAGAAGGAGTGAGGTTTAGTTATGTCTACTTTAGTTTCCGTTATATTACATGTAAATGGGGAGCAAAGGACGGTAAATATAAGGCCAGCAGAAACCTTGCTTAATGTACTACGAAATACGCTTGGGTTAACTGGGGCAAAGCCTGGGTGTTTAAATGGGGATTGCGGTGCCTGTACTGTAAATATCGATGGATGGCCGATGAAATCCTGCCTTATGTTAGGGGTTGAAGCAGTCGATAAACAGATTACTACGATAGAAGGATTAGGAGGAGCGCCTATTCAACAAGCATTCGTCGAAACGTTTGCGTTTCAGTGTGGTTACTGTACACCGGGATTTATTATGAATTGCCATTCTCTCATTCAGAAACACCCAGATGCATCAAATGAAGTTATTCAAGAATGGCTTGAATCGAATATTTGCCGATGCACAGGGTATCAGGAAATTGAACAGGCGGTCAAGTCGGTGTTGGGAATGAAGAAATCCTCGGAATAGCGGGTGCACGTACCCGCTATTTGTATTTATTGTACTTATAATAAATATTCAGTTGTTCAATAGGGAGTATTACATATCCGAATCATCGATTAGAATAAAAATTATAATAATTATGTACAATTGATTGCTTCCATTCATGATAAAATTTATAATCGCTAAAGATGAATAGAAATTGATGGGGGATGCATCATGATACGCAGGTTTTTTTCATATTATAAGCCGCATAAGAAATTATTCATGATTGATTTTTTCAGTGCGGTCGTTGTTGCGATATTAGAATTAGGATTTCCGCTTGCTGTGCAATGGTTTATCGATAGCCTTTTACCGGATGGAAATTGGTCTACGATTGTGTCAGTGGGCTGCGGGTTGCTTGCACTTTATGTTATGAGTACGTTTTTGCAATATATAGTCAATTATTGGGGGCATAAGCTCGGAATCAATATTGAAACAGATATGAGGCAGCAGTTATTTCAGCATGTCCAAAAGCAATCGTTTCGCTTTTTTGATAATACGAAAACAGGGCATATTATGAGCCGGATTACGAATGATTTGTTTGATATAGGTGAACTTGCCCACCACGGGCCGGAAGATATGTTTATTGCTGTTATGACCTTTGTTGGCGCATTTTGGATAATGTTAACGATTAATGTTCAATTAGCCTTAGTAACAATTATTATTGTTCCTTTTTTAATTTGGTTAATTGCGGTTTGTAATATAAAAATGAATAAAGCATGGAAGCAAATGTATAGTGATATAGCAGACGTCAATGCCCGTGTGGAAGATAGTGTTTCCGGGGTACGTGTTGTTCAATCTTTTACAAATGAAAACTATGAAATTACTAGATTCACAAAAAATAATCGTCGTTTTAGAAAGGCAAAGCTTAGCGGTTACAAAGTGATGTCGTTTAGTAATTCGGGGATCTATATGATGACTCGATTCATTATTTTAGCAGTATTGATCTATGGCGCATGGTTAAGCTTCAATAATCATTTATCATATGGGGAGCTCGTTTCTTTTATCCTATATGTAAACGTGCTTTTTAAACCTGTGGATAAAATTAGTGCAATTATGGAGCTCTATCCGAAAGGAATGGCTGGTTTTAAACGGTTTATTGAGATGATTGATCAAGAACCGGAAGTCGTGGATCAAAAGGGTGCAACTGAAATTTCTTATCTTCACGGGGATATTGAGTTTGAGAATGTTTCCTTTAGTTATGATGAACATAAGCCTGTGCTGGAAAGTATTGATTTATCAATTCAAGCAGGGGAGACGATTGCTTTTGTTGGCCCATCTGGTGCAGGGAAAACGACCATTTGCTCGCTAATTCCGAGATTTTATGATGTGAACGAAGGAAGAATTTTAATTGACGGAATCGATATACGTGAGATGACAAAACAATCATTGAGATCACAAATTGGGATTGTTCAACAAGATGTTTTTCTCTTTACTGGAACGTTGCGTGAAAACATTGCCTATGGAAAATTAGATGCGACAGAAGAAGAAATCGTAGAAGCCGCAAGACGTGCGCATTTAGAGGAGTTTATTCATTCTCTGCCATTTGGATATGAAACGCAAATTGGCGAGCGAGGACTGAAGCTTTCCGGTGGACAAAAGCAACGAATTGCGATTGCGCGCATGTTTTTGAAAAACCCGCCCATTTTAATTTTGGATGAAGCAACATCGGCACTTGATACTGAAACGGAACGGATCATCCAACAAGCGTTAAATGAATTAGCAATGAACCGAACTACCTTAATCATTGCCCATCGTCTAGCAACTATTCAAAGCGCCGACAGAATCATCGTTGTTACCGAGGATGGCATTGCCGAAGAAGGAACACACAACGAACTCATCCAAAAAGGCGGCATCTTCGCGAAACTACACCAAGTCCAATACGAACAGCAGGGAGTGTAACTTCCTGCTGTTTTTGGTGGATCTGACAAAGGGTCTGGTCTTAAGTCCCGAAATATTGACTAAATAAATAGGAAAGCCATTTGCATTGAGGATGATTTCGAATATTTTCTAATAATCCTTTGACGATGGCAGGGCTATAAACGGGTTTTATTAGATGCTCTTTTAAGAGGACTAGGGACTCCTTTTCTATAGATTCCTCTAGTTCCATTATCTTTTGGTTAATACTCTTAATCATTTTTTCTTTTGTTAATTCTTCTGGAATTGCTATTTTACATAACTCTGCCAATTCCTCAGAAATAAAGGGAATGGTTGTATGTTGGGCAAGGAAATTGGTTTTCTCCTCTAGAGACTTGGACAGGCTTTCTAAGTCAATTGGAAAGTTATAAAAGAACAACAAATGGGAAAAGGTCCCCATAAAGCCTCGAATACAGTACATAAGATCATATTTTATGGCAGCTGCTTTTTTTCCATATAGACGGTCAATCATATATAGAATCGATTGATCGAACAGTTGATTATAGTACTGCAATTTAGAGAATAACTCCTGATTGAGTGAATGGGACTGTTCCTTCATCATGACTTGTGCAAAATCTGATTTCTGATGAAATGCGTGAAAAATAGCATAATAAAATTCATATAAAAGTTTATCATTATTTATTGAGCTTTTGACTATTCGGTCAACCTCAGCGGTTATTTGCATCATAAAGTAGTCGATAATGGCCAAAATCAATTCATCCTTTGATTTAAAGGACAAGTAGAAAGCACCCTTCGAGATCCCGCAATGATCGGTGATTTGTTGTACAGAAGTTGCCTCGAATCCTTGCTCAGCAAATAATTCTAACGCTTTTTCCATAATTAGTTGTTTTTTTTGCATTTTATTTGCTCACTCCTAGGGTCTTTTATTGACAATTGACTAATCGGTCATTAGTATAAGTAATTGAGTTCAACATGTCAAATAAGGTAGGTGTAAAGGTGAAAGGATTAGTTAATTTTGTTTTGGGGAATAAACTTGCGGTTTGGTTATTAACCATCATTATTACCGTTTCGGGAATTTACTCAGGCACAAGAATGAAAATGGAAACAATTCCGGATATTTCAATTCCATACTTGATGGTATCAGATGTCTACCCTGGCGCAACTCCTGAAAAGGTAATGAATGATGTTTCCATGCCGATTGAACAAGCAGTTGAGGGACTTGACCATGTCAAATCCGTTTACTCCAATTCGTATTCAAATATGGCAAGCATTCAAGTGGAATATGAATATGGTATTGATATGGATGAAGCAAAACGAGAGTTAAAATCTGTCTTAGATTCACTTGAATTACCGGAAGGCGCGGAAAAACCAAAAACATCCGCAATTAGTATGAATATGATGCCGGTCGTGGCTCTTAGTGTAAGTAGTTCAAAAGAAGATATTGTTGAATTAACGTCAACCGTTGAAGATGCCCTTCTTCCAAAGATTCAAAAGCTTGATGGCGTAGCATCCGCAACGACTACCGGGCAACACATTGAGGAAGTCGATCTTACTTACAAAAAAGATAAAATGGATAAATTAGGTTTAACGCCTGATAAGGTGAAAGAAATTATTCAAGCAAGCAACATGTCTGTTTCATTAGGGCTTTATGAATTTAAAGAAGGTGAACAGGCTGTTGCGATAGATGGTAAGTTCATGACTGTGAAGGAATTACAAAATATGTTGATTCCTGTTACACCATCTGCAACGAATCCATCCCCATTTGTGAAGCTTAAGGATATTGCGACCATTAAAAAGGTTGGAAAAGTTGAATCTGTTTCCCGCACAAATGGTAAAGACGCAATTACGATTCAAATTGTAAAAGATCAGCAAGCTAATACAGTCGATGTAGTCAACAAGGTGAAAGAGCTTATAAAAGATGAGAAGAAAAAATACGATGGCCTTGCAATCGATATTACTCTTGACCAAGGTAAACCGATTGAAGATTCAGTCTCAACGATGGTTGAAAAGGCGATTTTTGGCGGTTTAATTGCTGTATTGATCATTCTTCTTTTCCTACGTGATTTCAAATCGACGCTTATTTCGATCATTTCGATCCCAGTTTCTATCTTTATGGCATTTTTGCTATTGAACTGGATGGAAATCACCTTAAATATTATGACCCTCGGGGCAGTTACGGTTGCTATCGGTAGGGTTATCGATGACTCGATTGTTGTGGTAGAAAACATCTATCGTCGTCTGCACTTGAAGGACGAAAAATTAACTGGCCGTGCTCTTGTACGGGAATCGACGATTGAAATGTTTAAACCAATTATGTCATCTACATTAGTAACGGTTGCTGTATTTGCCCCATTAGTTTTTGTTAGCGGCATGGTTGGCGAGTTGTTTATGCCATTTGCCTTAACAATGGCCTTTGCTCTAGGTGCTTCATTACTTGTGGCGATTACCATTGTTCCCGCTCTATCTCATTTCTTATTTAAGAAAAAGTTATATGGGGAACGAACGGAAAAGAGTCATAAAGAAGCCGGCAAGCTTGCTAATTGGTATAAAGGTTTCTTGGAAAAAACACTCAACCATAAATGGATTTCTTCCATCATTGCCATTGTGTTATTAGCTGGCAGCTTGGCATTGACGCCACTGATCGGCTTTAGTTTTCTAGGTAGTGAAGAAGAAAAAGTCATGTATTTAACATACACACCGAAAGCAGGAGAGCTTCATGACGAAACATTAAAACATATTAAAGAAGTAGAAGAGAAAATGTTAAAACGTGACGATATTGATATCGTTCAAGTATCTGTTACAGAGCCTGGCGACACACAAGCAGCGATGATGGGCGGTGGCTCAGGTGGTGGTCTAATGTACTTGATTTTCGATCCGGACATGAAAGACTTCCCGAAAGTGAAAGAAAAAATTGAGGACTATGTCAAGAATATTGATCAACCAGGTACGTGGAAAAGCCAAAACTTCTCTGCATCTTCAATGTCATCGAATGAAGTTAGCTATACTTTCTACAGTGAAGATTTAAATAAACTAAACCAAACGATCACAAAAGTAGAAAACTTATTAAATAAAAATGACGATCTTAAAGATGTTTCTTCAAGTGCTGAAGAAGCCTATGTGGAGTATAAATTCCGTGTAGAACAAGACAACTTGATGAAATATGGATTAACGACAGGTCAGATTGTTGGAATGTTAAATCCGCAAAAAACAAAAGATGTTTTAACGACAGTAGAGAAAGACGGAGATTCATTGGATGTAATCGTTCAACAAGAACAATCAGCCCAACCTGAATCAATCGATGATATTTTGGACAAGAAAATACCGACGGCATTAGGGAAAGCAATGCCACTTTCTGACCTTGTAAAAGTGAAGAAAGGCACGACGTTAAATACACTTTCAAGAAGTAAAGGTGAATATTATGCAACGGTTTCGGGCGAAATTAAAAGCAAAGACGTATCAAAAGTTACCGCTGCGGTAGATAAAGATATCAATAAATTAGATTTACCTAAAGGTGTCAGCTCTGAAGTTGGTGGTGTTCAGGCTGATATGGCAGATGCCTTTACACAACTTGGTGTAGCGATGGCAGCGGCTATTGCCATTGTGTATTTTATCCTTGTTGTTACATTCCGTGAAGGAGTTGCACCGTTTGCGGTTCTATTCTCGTTACCATTTGCTGTAATCGGTTCGTTTGTCGGATTATTTCTTGCTGGCGAAACGATTTCTGTTCCGGTTATGATGGGACTACTAATGCTCATCGGTATCGTTGTCACGAATGCGATCGTTCTTGTCGATCGAATTATTCGTATGGAACGTGACGGAATGACAATGCGTAAAGCCGTATTAGAGGCAGGAGCAACACGTCTCCGTCCAATCCTGATGACAGCCATTGCAACAGTTGGTGCATTGATTCCATTAGCACTTGGTGAAGGCGGCGGCGGATTAATCTCCAAAGGACTTGCAATTACCGTTATTGGTGGATTAATAAGCTCAACACTATTAACACTAGTAGTCGTCCCAATCGTCTACGAAGTACTATCCAAACTATTCAAGAAAAACCGCAAAGAAATCGAAGAAAACTAATCAGAACAAAGAGACAAATCCATTGTCCTAGCAGTAATCAACCGTTTTTTAATAACAAACTTTAAGAGAGGCTAACCATCTTGAACAAGGGGTTAGCCTCTCTTTGTGTACCATTGGTGTCTCTACAAAGTACCTTTACAAGGTGTTTTTACAAAGTGTCTTTACACTGGTGTCAGGCACCGAATATGGACAGTTTCCACAGGTGGTGGACAATTTGGGTTTTTCTAGGAAGTTGTGGCGGGAGTAATGTGTTTATGCTGCATTTTTTTTGTTCTTTTTCAGTTCGACGTCATGTTCTTTAGCTAACTTTTTTATGTCGTCTTGATAGTCGCGGAACATTTTTCGGGCGTCAGCAAGCATTCCGTTCGCTTCCTCGATGATTGTGATGTCCTGTTTTTGGAGTGCATTTAGTATTTTTACAAATGCATCATATTGAAGATTGGCTGCATCAATATACTTTTCATGTATTTTTTTTACTTCATCGGTTTCAATGCTAATGTCCTCCAACTTCTTTAAGAAGTCTTGGTAAGTAGGAATTATTTCATCCAATAAGGCATCATATAATGTTTGATCATTTGTATAATTGACACCTGTTACACTTTCATATTTTGAAACCGCCTTGTTTTCCAAATCAGCTACTACTTCAATCTCTTTATTAATATAATTTAGTAGATCATCTTGTACGGGGTCATTAGAACAGCCTGTGAGTAAGATAGCAAAAAGAAATAAAGGGACAAAAAAGAGTTTTTTCAACAATTTCACCTCCATAATCTCTATACTATGTCGTTCTGCAAGTCCGGTAACACACAATATTGTGCAGATAAGCTATGAGAAAAGAATGGTGATTGAAAAAATAAAAATTCCCCATCAATAGGTTGGAAAAGACCAGCACTACTAATGGGGACTTTAAATTTACACTTATGTTCCTATAATCTCGAGAACCCTTCTTCGTCTAAATATTCCGTAGCTTCTGCGTAAGAGTTAAATGTTCCATCTAGATTGAGCCCTGCATACACATTCCACATATCATCTTCATTCACAAGGACTAATGTAAAATTGTCTTGGTTGATCCATTTTTCTTCAAATTGATCTCCTACAATGGACGATTCCACCGTTGTTTTTGGAGCAAGTGAAAGGATTGATTTTTGAATGATTGTACGCAGTTCTTCCTCCGTAAAGTCACGGATATTAGTCATTCCTTTATCATTCACTTCATAGCCATTCAAAAGCTCAGCATAGACAAAACCATTTCCGTTCGGGTGCAAATGATAGACAACATTCTTTTTATCTGACGCACTTTCCTCATAATGGAAATTAATTCGCCCTAAAGAAACGTCTTTTCTTTGTAGTTCTGGAAACGATTCAATAATCGCTAATTTTTCTTCAAAAGTAAGCATATTGCCTCCATAAAATCATCATTTAATTGCATGATTATATCATACTTAGTTGTTAACAAAAAATCTAGAGGGTGAAACACCTCTAGATTAAGATAACGCATTTTCTTTACTGAACGCTTTTTTCAGCCAATTCTTTCCTTCGACAAGTCTGCTAACCATCATGGCGCAAACTGTGTTACCAGTAGAATTTAATAAAGTAGCCGGTACATCAATAATTGTGCTAATTACTGCAATAATCGGCAGCACTTCTGGTGGAAATCCAAACACGCTAAGAATAAGCATTTCCCCGATCATCCCGCCACCCGGAATCGCGCCCATAACGGCACCAACTAAAAATGAAACAGCAATAATACTTAGAATTCCAGTTACACTTGTCATATCTTTGCCGAACAAACTAAAAAGAAAGACAATTTTTAAAACCCCGCCGAAAACGGATCCATCCTTATGGGTGTTTGCTCCAAGAGGAACAATCGTTTCTGCGATATCATTTGGAACCCCCATTTTTTTAACAGATTCCAGATTAACAGGTATACAAGCAGCACTTGAACAAGTAGCAATTGCTGTAACGGAGGGGGGTATAGCGTTTTTCCAAAATACTTTTACACCCTCTTTGCCACCCGCGAAAAAAGCATATATTGTAAAAAAACCAAAATAATAAATAATGGAAAGAACAAGATATAATACAAACGCACGAACATAACCTTCTAAAATTTGTGGACCAAGCTCACCAATAACCGTGGCAAAATAACATCCAAGACCAATTGGTGCATAGTACATAATAAACTTTACAAATTTCATCATAATGGCTGAACCTGATGACAATAGATTCGCAATGGGTTTACCTTTTTCACCAACCATCGCTGTTGCTAGTCCGAACAAGATCGAAAACACAATCAATTGAAGCATATTACTTTTCGAAAATAACTCCGAAAAATCTCCTACTGTGAATGTTTTTACAAGTTGTCCAAGAAAAGTTACATCATCCGCCTTTTGTTCCCCTGAAGATGACATAATGCTTTTAATAGAAGAAATATCTGTATTTTTTAACGGATCAACGATAATTGCACCAATATATCCTAAAATAGCTGAAACAAGGGCAGTTATAATAAAAACTAAAAAAATACTTCCCATTATCTTTCCAAGTCTTTTCATTCCATTCATGTTTGCAATCGCCGAAGCAATGCTAAAAAAGACTAACGGAACAATAATAGTGAACATTAAATTAAGAAATAAATCTCCAAAAGGCTTCACTATTGTTGCCTTTGAACCGAAGATAACCCCTGCTATTCCGCCTATAATAATAGAAAGGAGCAGTAGAATGGTCGATTTATAATTTGCCAGAAGCTTTCCCAAGATGTTCAACACCTTTCTGTATTTTCTATACTATCCTAAAATATTATCAACGGAAATGCATGATTTGACAATGGTTCATTTTAATAAGTATGTGATTCCTTTTTTTGGCGATATGAGTCACATCCTGGTCAAATGGATGAAAAGAAGTATCTCCAAAGAGGGCCATGAGTCACATCATGCTAGAGAAAGTAGAAGTAAGTACCTCAAAAAGAGAGTATGAGGTACATCATGAGCAAATGGATAAAGGAAGTACCTCCAAAGAGTGCCATGAGTCACATCATGCTAGAGAAAGCAGAAGTAAGTACCTCAAAAAGAGAGTATGAGGTACATCATGAGCAAATGAATAAAAAGAAATACCTCCAAAGAGTGCCATGAGTCACATCATGCTAGAGAAAGCGGAAGTAAGTACCTCTAAGAGAGAGTATGAGTCACATCCTGGTCAAATGGATAAAAGGAAGTACCTCCAAAGAGTGCCATGAGTCACATCATGCTAGAGAAAGCAGAAGTAAGTACCTCAAAAAGAGAGTATGAGGTACATCGTGAGCAAATGGATAAAAGGAAGTACCTCCAAAGAGTGCCATGAGTCACATCATGCTAGAGAAAGCAGAAGAAAGTACCTTCAAAAGAGGGTATGAGGTACATCATGAGCAAATGGACGAAAGGAAGTACCTCCAAAGAGGTTCATGAGTCACATCATGATCAAGAAAACAAAAATAAGTATCTCTAATGAAGAAAAGGAAGTGCTAGACACCTTCAGGAACTTTCAGTATCCTCTAGAATGCATTAAAAGTACCTATTAATATCACAAAAATTTACCATTTGTCCAATAAGTGATTCAATATGATTGTTTATCTCAGTCTTAGCGTAAATAATGCGAATATTTACCATGTCCAATGATTTTGAAATTTTTTGAGAGAATTTTGTAAATGGTCTTTTTCGGTATTATTTCACACCATTCATACATGGCATTTGCTGTAAGTTTTTTCTCAGGGAAAAGAAAAAGATATTCTTCTATGCTTCGTAAAACTGCAGATGTTACTTTTTCTTTATAACCACATGAATCGCAAATTAATACATTTTTATGGAATTCAGCAATAAATGAGTGGCACTGTGTACAAATGATCCCCTTTTTTAAATTATCAAAGTTGTAATTAATTGTCCGTTTGTAAGGAGATGTATGAATATGAAGGGATACTAAATGTTTTGCTAGTTTTATATGTTTATCTTTTATTTTTGGTGATATTGTAACTAGTTTGTTTAGAAATCGATTAAGTTGAGTTGGGAAAATAATAGGAAGATCTCGTGGAGCTTGATACAGTTGGAAATCGGGGTTGATGAAGATAATATAGGATTCGATTTGATAATGATATCCTAACTCTTGGAGTAATTTTCGAAATAAGGATTCACTGCGTTGCAACTGTAGTAATGGATTCTTTATTTCAGTTCCAGAAAGTGTATACCAATTATCTGCTTCGATATAAAAATCCCCTTCGTAATTTTTTACCTCAAAAATGTATATCTTCTGATTAGAAATCAATACCTTATCGATTTGAAAGACAGTACCATTGCATTCTAATAGTAAATCATCAAGTATAAGCCAATCCTCTGACAAATTCTTTAGCCATTCGTCGACTCTTTGTTCGCCAATAAACCCCTTTTCTAGGTTTAAATAGTATGAATGTTCTTTGGGAGATAAACTCATTCTCCAATTTAAATACTGGGTAACTTGCAACTCTGCGGGTATGCAGCGAGGTTTAAAATTCATCACAACACTTCCTTCTTAAAAGATATCTTTTATTAATAGTAAGATGTTTCTGACTAATCTTTCAAGTGATTTATAAAAGAGATAAAAATAAAATGCTGCAAAGTTGGAAAAACTATGTCGATACTAATTAAAGCTGGAGTGAACGCTATTGATTTATGATTGTATCATCATCGGTGGAGGAATCGCTGGGTTACAGGCGGCTATTCAACTAGGGAGATATCAGCACAAAATTCTTGTCATTGATTCACATAATGGACGATCGAATCTGTGTCGGGCTTATCATAATATTCTTGGTTGGGCAAATGGGGTAAGTGGAGAGTACTTAAGGACAACTGGTAGAAGTCAGGCCGAAGATTTAGGGGTTGAATTTATTAATCAAACGGTTGTGACAATTGAGCAAGAAAATCATGCATTCGTATGTACAGTTAAAGATGAAAAAAAATATACTGGAAATCGTATTCTATTTGCGACGGGAATTATGGATCGCCTTCCGAACTTCCCAGAAATTTACCCTTGTCTTGGTGTAAGTGTCTATGTGTGTCCTGATTGTGATGGGTATGAAGTGAAAAACAAACGGACAATTGTTATTGGAGCTGGAAATGTAGGTGCTAATATGGCCCTTACATTAACCTATTGGACAGACAACATCATTTATATTAACCATGAACAAACTGAAATAGATGCACAGCTACAGAATCAATTACAATTAAAAAATATTACCTACTATAATGAGGCGATCAAAAATGTCATAACAAAGGAATCGCAATTTAAAGGAGTTGTTCTGGAGAATAACCTTCATTTTGAAAGTGAACATGCTTTTGTTGCACTAGGTGGAAATGATGTTCGCTCAGGACTGGCTGCTAGCATTGGTATTCAGCTACATGAAAATCAACATATCCTGACAGATCCACGTACAAAAATGACCAATATTAAAAATGTTTGGGCGGCAGGTGATGTCGTTGCACATTCTGAACAAGTAACGATTGCTATGGGTGAAGGAGCACAGGCAGCGATTTGGATACATAAAAGTTTGCTTTAGAAAAGGTGAGACCCCTCATTGAGAGGGTCTTACCTTTCAAAGGTTTTTAATATATTTACTAGCATTGATAAATGAGAAACAATATAATCAGCATTTTCCGATTTACTAATCGCGTGCGGGTCAATCAAAATCGTCTGACAGCCTAGCCGTTTCGCTGGAAAAATTTCATTGATTGCGTTATCTCCTATACATAGAATTTGATGATACTCAACTTGATACTTCTCCTTAATCTTCGTTAAATGATCCTTCGTTTGAATTGGTTTTTTTCCATCAAAAATGAGTGTATCAAAAAGATGATTGAATCCTAGTTTGTTCAAAAGTACCTCACTATCTTGTTTTGGCGAGTTTGTAAGAAGAACAAGTTTTCTATTGTCTGATAATTGCTGGAGTACTTCCTTGAAACCAGGAACTACTTTCATTTGAAACTCAGGAGTCATCATATATTGTCTGGTTTCCAGAAAAGCTTTACCGGCAGACTCATTATCAATGCCGTAATGCCTAGCAATAGCTGCGGGAACCCACCATAAATCTCCGATGTTTAACATGGAGTGGAAATTGAATTGTAGCTCTTTGGGATAAAGCTCACCTACTTCATGCTCCGAAAGAGGTTCACCATCCCATGTGTGTGCCTGGATAACGTGACCATTTACATGAGTTAAAATCAAATCATGTTCAACATCGAATACAGCGCCCATTTTTAATGAATGTTCTCCTGCTAATATTGCTTCGTAATCTTTTCTAAATAGCTCCTGTTTCTCTATATCTAGCTTTTCACATAATTTATTCGCATAATAATCAAAATGATGGGTATCCTCGTAAAGTGTTCCATCCAAATCGAATACAATTACCTTAATCTTTTCCATTCGATCAACTCCTCCTGTTCATTATAACAATCTTACCTATTGAAAAATT
The DNA here is from genome assembly GCF_038009395.1 of Heyndrickxia sp. FSL W8-0423. Classification (NCBI taxonomy): domain Bacteria; kingdom Bacillati; phylum Bacillota; class Bacilli; order Caryophanales; family Bacillaceae; genus Heyndrickxia; species Heyndrickxia sp. FSL W8-0423. The sequence goes on from NZ_JBBPBE010000001.1 coordinate 1,057,301, forward strand.
TTAATCTTTTTATTTTCTAGACTTTATTACTTCATCTATTTACCACTTTACTAAAATAAAGGATTGGTATAGAATAAAATCATATTAAAAAGAACGAGTTTAATAGACTTTCAGATAGAAAGGTGAGGCATCATGAATAATAAATGGGGGCTTTTGATTTTAATTACTTTCGTAGTCGGAAATATGGTTGGCGGCGGGATCTTTATGCTACCTGCCAATTTAGCACAAGTGTCCAGCCCTTTAGGTTCAACGCTGGCATGGGTTGCAACAGGGTTAGGAGTGTTTATGATTGCCCTCGTATTCGGAAATTTAGCGATTCGCAAACCGAATTTAAAGGCCGGCCCACAAAGCTATGCACAAAACTTATTTTCATCTCCGAAGACCGGGAAAGTTGCCGGATATAGCATGGCATGGGGATATTGGGCTGCCAATTGGGCAGCAACCGCTTCAGTAATCATTTCATTCGCGGGGTATTTAACAACATTTTTTCCGATCATGCAAAGTACGAAAGTGTTAGTTTCAATTGGCTCATTTCAATTAGAGATGGGTAAAACAATCACATTTATTATTTGTTCCATCATGCTTTGGGGAATCCAACTTATTCTTTCCAAAAGCTTTAATAGTGCGGGGAAAATGAATTTAATGGCTACGGTTGCTAAAGTTATTGGTTTCGGGTTATTTATTGTTGCTACAATTTTTATTTTTGATAAAGTAAACTTAGGAAATGCGAAGGAATTTGTTGATGCAACAGGTAAGTCCTTTTCGTTAGGCGGACAAGTGAATTCTGCTGCAATTGCTACTCTTTGGGCGTTTATTGGAATAGAATCTGCCGTGATGCTTTCCAATCGTGCTAAATCACAAGGAGATGTGAAAAAAGCAACGATCATTGGATTATTAATTTCATTAGTGATCTATATTGGAATTACCTTATTAACAATGGGAGCATTGCCACAGGATGTTTTAAAGGATTCTTCCAAACCTTTAGTAGATGCTTTAGGAGTAGTTGTTGGTAATAAAGGACCGTTTATTCTTGCCATTTTAGCCCTTGTTTCATTATTTGGATCAACAGTCGGTTGGATTGTCGTTAGTTCGGAAGTGCCTTATCAAGCTGCCAAAGTAGGATTATTTCCAGCCTTTTTTGCTAAAACAAACAAAGCAGGAAGCCCAAGAAATTCATTAACACTAACAAATGTTATGACCCAAATTTTTTTATTCTCAACAATTTCGGGGACAGTTACCCAAGCGTATAATTTCGCAATGGTTGTAGCAACATTAGCCTATCTTATCCCATATTTAGTCTCAGCCATTTATCAATTAAAGCTCGTACTAACTGGAGAAACATATGATGTGATTAAAGGGTCGCGAATAAAGGATGGAATGATCACTGCCTTGGCTCTTATTTACTCCCTTTGGGTGATCAAAACAGGAACAGCCGATATGATGACATTTTTATTGGGAATTGGATTATTTGTAGTAGGGTTAATCTTATATCCATTGATTATGAGGAAGCCACATCAAAAAGAAACAAAGATAGATACGGAAACGATCTTAAGTGGACAATGATTCCGTTATTTTTAGTAAATGAACCTAAAATAAGGGTCAAACTTAGAGAAACGGTTGTAACTTTCCGCAAAATTGAGTATAGTAATAGTAACTACTTAAAGGAGGTATCGAATTTAGACATTATGATTTCCTTACACTTTTTTCGCTAATAAATTTTATACGAAAAAGTGGCTCTGCCTGCTGTCAGAGTGATGGGATAATTATGTCTATTTTTGATACTAGCTTTAATATTGTACGGATTTAAAAGGGGAAATCAGCTTTTTTTTGTGTTCTCCAATTTTTCCACACCGTCACGAACTTAGCACAGGCAGATGCCTGTGCTTTTTTTATCCAAAAAAATAGAACGGTGGTGACTGTGTATGTTTTTATTAAGAGCTGAAGATATAACGATTGAAATAAATGGAAACATTTTATTTGAAAATGCATCAATTGAAATTGGTGACGGTGATCGAATTGCATTAATCGGAAATAACGGAGTCGGAAAAACAACTTTTATTAAAAGTATGTTAGGAAAGTTACCAATTAAAAAAGGTACGGTTCAATTGAAAGTAAAGGAAAATGAAGTTGGATGGATGGACCAAGAATCCACTGAAACAGATGAACGAACGACGAGAGAATTTGTCGAGATGGAAAATCAACATCTACTTGATTTAAAAAAGAAGTTAAAGCGGGCAGAAGACCAAAATAATTATACCGATGACTATATGGAAGTATTTCAGCAATATATCGATGGGAATGGGTATGATTGGGAAGCGGCTATTGAACGGCAACTTTCAAAAGTGGGCTTAGAAGAAGGACTTTGGTCACAGCCGTTTAAAAACTTAAGCGGTGGACAAAAGACGAGGGCGAAACTTGCGAAAGTGATGATAAATGAACCAAAGCTGTTGATATTGGATGAGCCGACGAATCACTTGGATTCAGATTCAATTGATTGGCTTGTTCAATGGCTATCACAATTTAAAGGTGCCGTTCTCTTTACCTCTCATGAACGGGATTTTATCGATAAGGTAGCAACGATTACCTATGAGTTGACAAGTAAAGGTACTAGAAAATATCAAGGTGGCTATTCTTTCTATCATGAACAAAAACAACTTGAACAAAAAACTTTAGAGTTGCAATATCAAAAGCAAGAGACAGAGAGAAAGAAGCTTGCTGAAGCGGTGAACCAGTACAGACAATGGTTTGATAAAGCCCATGCGGCGGCAAGTGAACGCGATCCGTTTGCCAAGAAAAAGGCTAATAAAAATATGACAAGACTAAAGGCAAAAGAAAAGGCACTGGAACGTTTGGAAAATAATCGAATTGAAAAACCAGCTGAAACGAAAAATATCAATTATCGTATCGATACGGAGGAATTTTCAAGTAGAACGATGCTGGCATTATCAGATGTTTCTTTCTCTTACTCCTCAGAAAAGTCTCTTTTTAATCAGTTATCATTAGAGATAAATCGGGGAGATCGAATAGCTGTCGTTGGGAAAAATGGTATCGGAAAAACCACCTTACTAAAGCTATTAACAGGGAAACTAGAGCCTAGCTACGGAAAAATTACAAAGAATCCGCAATTAAGTATCGGTTATTTCATGCAGGAGTTAGAAAGCTTGGATTATGAAGAAACGATTTTAGAACAAGTTCTTTCCTTACCGAATATGACACAGACAGAAGCAAGGACAATTTTAGCCTGTTTCCTTTTCCGTCGTGAGGACGTATTCAAAAAGGTGAAAGATTTAAGCATGGGTGAGAAATGCCGAGTGGCCTTTGTGAAATTATATTTTTCCCACGCAAATTTACTCGTATTTGATGAACCAACCAATTATTTAGATATTGAAACGAGAGAACGAATCGAAGATGCATTAGTGATGTATCCGGGAGCTGTCATTATGGTTTCCCATGACTCCTTTTTGCTAAGAAAAGTGGCGAACCGAATCATTTCACTTGAGGATGGGGATGTTTTCGATTATCCCGGCACATACGATGAGTGGATAGAGAATACACATATGTCGAGTGAACTTCAAAAAATAAAAAATGAGCGAAGCATACTCGAACTCCAGCTTGCTAATCTCATTGCTGAAGAAGTTCCGGATGATGAACAGCAAAAGGAATTGTATGAAAGGAAATTAAAAGAACTAAAGCAGAAGATTACGGAGCTTGAAATGTAAGACTAGTACACTTTCCCACTTTGAGGAGGAATTATCTGATGAAAAAACCATTCTATATATTTTTCCCATTTTTGATAATGATTATTGCCTCCTGTGGTGATAAAGAAACCTCAAATAAAGATTGGAAGAATTCATTTGTAGTTTGGGAAGGGTACAATTATATTGTTTCAGATGAAAAAGTGAAAGAAGCTGAAATTGATAAGAAGGTTGGAGAAATTCAGATTTACTTAGATAATGAAACAAATGTTAATAAAAACGAAACATTTTCTAATAAATTCAAAAAAGGAACATTACTATATTCAATTAAAGAAGTGGACCAACATGATTCTTTAGCAGTTAAGACTGATAATGGATACGTAAAAATCAATAGTAATAGGAAATATAAGGAATAACATAATAGGTTAACAAGCTTTTAAAGATAGTTAGAGGCAAGCCATGGTCATATTGACTGTGGCTCTTTTTGTGTCTTTAGGAGGAGCAAAGGGTCCATTGGCTGTGCTAATAATTATGCGCGATTTATACACGGCACGGAAATAGAAGTTAATAAAAATAAAAATATAGTATTGAAAAATGTAGATTTTCAGTTTAATATCTTTAGTAACATATAAATAAAAATAGAAATGAGTGAATAAATATGAAAAAGTGGAACGGTAAATTAGCATTGGCTTTACTAGTAAGTTGTATATTAATTCTATCTGCCTGTGGAAAGAGTTCAAATGGTACAAGCTCTGGTGATAAAACCTTAAGTGTCGGTACCGAAGCAACGTTTGCTCCGTTTGAGTTTATGAAGAAAGGTAAAGTGGAGGGCTTTGATGTGGATTTATTAAATGCAGTTGCCAAAGAAGCTGGATATAAGGTTGATATTAAAAATACAGGCTGGGATGCGATGTTAGCAGGAGTTAAAGATGAGAGTATTGATGTAGGAATGGCCGGTGTAACAATCAATGATAAAAGAAAAAAATCATATGATTTCTCTCTTCCATATTTTGAATCTATTAATATGATCGTTGTAGGAAAAGATTCAACTGTAACAAATGCCAAGGATTTAAAAGGTAAAAAAATTGGTGTTCAAAATGGAACGACCGGTCAAATCTCAAGTGAAAAATTATTCGGTGAAAATAACAAAAATATTTTAAAATACGAAACTTCTGCAATGGCTTTTATGGCATTGGAAAATGGCGATGTTGATGCGGTTGTGACAGATAATGCTGTAGCAAATGAATATGTGAAAAAGAATCCCGATAAAAAAGTGAAGACAATTGACGATAAGACAAATTTTTCTTCTGAGTATTATGGAATTCTCCTTCCAAAAGGAAGCGAATTGAAGTCCAAGTTCGATAAAGCATTAAATAAAGTGCTAGACAATGGAACATACACGGAAATCTATAAAAAGTGGTTTGGAGTAGAACCGGATATCGATACTTTAAAGTCAGCTGAAAAATAAAGGCTTTATTAAAATTAAGTGTTGATTTTGACGCTATGTTGATTGGAGCGGAAGGTGTGAGACTCCTGCGGGAAAAACGGTATACTGGAGAACCCGCAGGCGCGATAAGCGCCGAGGAGGCTCCCGAACCGCCCGCGGAAAGCGAGTACCTGGAGCGGAAATCAACAGTGTATTTTAACTAAAAACAAAAGAGGCTGGACTTAATTTAGTCTGCCTCTTTTAGCCTAAAGGAGAAAGACGATGGACTTTCAATTTGGTATAGTAAAAGAGTATTTACCCTTCTTCTTACAAGGAACGCTACTTACGATTGGTCTCTCACTTGCTGGAACAATTTTAGGGTTAATTCTTGGGTTGTTTATCGGTATGGGAAAAATGTCAAAGAAGCTAATACGTTTTCCGTTTATATGGTATATTAATATTTTTCGCGGTACACCTTTATTTGTACAAATCTTAATTATTCATTTTGGTGTCATGCCGATGTTTATGAAGCCGGTAAACCCAATTCTTTCAGCAATTGTTGCCTTATCGCTCAACTCCGCAGCTTATATTGCGGAAATCTTCCGTGCTGGTATCCAATCAATTGATAAAGGTCAAATGGAAGCGGCGCGTTCGCTAGGAATGAGTCATGCTCAAGCAATGAAAAAGGTCATTCTGCCACAGGCATTTAAACGAATGATTCCCCCGCTTGGCAATGAATTTATCGTACTATTAAAGGAATCATCTTTAGCTGCTATCATTGCTGCTCCGGAGCTGCTGTACTGGGGAAGATCAGCACAAGGTGCCTATATGAGGGTTTGGGAGCCATATATTACAATTGCTATCATTTATCTTATTCTCACTCTATCATTAACCTATTTAATCCAATATTTAGAGAGAAGGTTTGCAAAAGAATGATCTCTGTGAAAGGCTTAAAAAAATCCTTCGGTCAAACGGAAGTATTGAAAGATATAAATATAGAAATCAAACCTCAAGAGGTAGTCGTTGTGATTGGTCCATCGGGATCTGGGAAATCAACTTTTCTCCGTTGTTTAAATTTATTGGAGTCAATTACAGATGGACATGTCTATATAGAAGGAACGGATATTACGGATAAAAAGGTAAATATTAATGATATCCGAACAGAAGTCGGTATGGTATTCCAGCAATTTAATCTATTCCCGCATAAAACAGTTTTAGAAAATATTATGTTGGCACCAATGATGGTGAGAAAATGGGGAAAAGAAAAAGCGAAAACAAAAGCGATGGAGCTTTTGAAGAAGGTTGGATTAGCTGATAAAGCCAATGTTTATCCTGATTCACTATCAGGAGGTCAGAAGCAGCGTGTGGCGATTTCAAGAGCATTAGCAATGGAACCAAAAATCATGCTATTTGATGAACCGACATCCGCCCTTGATCCTGAAATGGTCGGTGAAGTGCTAGAGGTCATGAAGCAGCTCGCGCAAGAAGGGATGACGATGGTAGTCGTCACCCATGAAATGGGATTTGCCAAAGAAGTTGGCGACCGTGTCATCTTTATGGACGGGGGATACATCGTCGAAGAAAACACCCCTCAAGAACTTTTTGAACATCCACAAAATGAACGGACGAAGGCGTTTTTGGGGAAGGTTTTGTAAGAAAGGGTTCTGCAATCAAATGACGGATCAATCCACATAAACTTCAAAGCATACTTCACAGTCAAAAAGACATAGAGATGTAATTTCTCTATGCCTTCTTTTCTCAGGAACCACAAGTGTAATAGATGCTGAAACGAGTTTGATAAGCGGAGAAATTTCCCTTATTGAGGAAATAGCACTGAAATTTAGCTAAAATAGCCGGAAGGTTTCCGACTAATGACTCGAAAAACGCAAAAATTAGTAATTTTGCTTTGCTTAATCGGAAAATCTCCGCCTAAATCCCCAAAACCGAGCTCTATTCCGCAGTATAACCGGAAAACCTCCGTTTATTTTGAATATTACTAGTTACTCAATTAGGTACATCATCCAATAATTTAGCCATAAAAGTAGATACTATCATTTAACTCCCTAACCACAATTCTCTAAAATAATTAGTAATCAAACTAAACTAACTAGGAGGCAGTTTCTTGGTATCATTTATCCTTACGTTAAAACGACTTTTTCATGGATTATTCCATTCCTTTAAAGAGAAAGAATTCCAAGTTATCTTTGTATTAATTGTTGTGATGCTTTTATCAGGTACGATATTTTATACAAAGGTAGAAGGGCTATCGGTACTTGATGCATTGTATTTTTGCTTTGTTACATTGAGTACGATTGGGCACCCGGACTTTGTACCGCAAACGGATTTTGGAAAGATTTTTACTATGGTTTATATATTAGCAGGAATTGGTCTTTTCTTCGGATTGATTGTTCGAATTGGTCGTGGAATTCTTAGCAGCAAAAATAAAAAGTAAAAGCTGTTTTCGTAATGTTTGTTGTTTTTGGGGAATGAACCGTTTCTTTCCGCTACAGGCACTTGCTTTTTTGCGGTTCTGCGATGAACCTCCTCGTCGCTCCGCTCCTGCGGGGTCTCATCTCTGTCCAGCTGATCCCGAAGGAGTCAAGTGCCTTCCGCTCCAATCCACTCTGCGTGCTTAATATGTGAAAAAACAACATTTTTTCAGAAAAGAGCCATAGTAAAAGATAAAGACTCAAGTAAGTTCCGTCTTATTGAGTCTTTTGAATGAGATCGACAATACGATCAGTAATTTCATCAACAGTCAGTTGATCTGTTTCCACTTTTAGATGGTGTGAGGCATAGATGTTCTGCCTAGTATAGAAAAGTTGTTCTGTTTCTTCCAATGTTCGACCTTTTAAAACGGGTCTGCTATCTATAATTAAATCGAGCCTTTCCTTCCAAGCTTCCCAAGATAAATGAAGATAGATGACAATACATTCGGATAAACATAAGTTTTTAATCTCATCCTGGAGGAACGCCCCACCTCCAACGGAAATAATTTTTTCTGGACACTTACAATATTCAGAGATCAATGCCTTTTCCTTTTCCCGAAATACCTTTTCTCCATATATGTTGAAAATTTCAGTAGTAGATATTTGAAACTCTTTTTCGATCTCTTGATCTATATCGATAAAATCTCTGTTCAATTTTTTTGCAACGGCTTCACCAATTGTTGTCTTGCCAACTCCCATAAATCCAATAAATACAATGCTTTTATTATTAAGAGACGATGGTTTATTTGTCATATTGCAAGCCTCTTTCTGAATTAAAATTAGTCAAATTATAATATATATTCACGGATTTGTAAAAAATATTCATAATTTTATAACCCAATTTATAATACAATGGAAAAGAAATTGGATTAATATTGTCTTTTTTTCCAAAAGTATTGACAGAAGTATTTTCAATGTTTAATATTGTAATTGATAATGAATATCATTTGCGGAAGTTAGTGAATAATGACATTCATTTTTTTATCACCCATACTGATAATGAATCTCATTATCGTAAATATTGAATTACATATCCAATTGCCAGCATTCAAAAGGGAAGAGTAGGATTTGCGATGAAAAAAGTCGTTTTAATAATTGCTTTTATTGTTTTATCCGTCATTTCATTATTTGTCGGAGTTAAAAATATTACACCATTGGACATCTTCCATTTATCCGAGGAACAACGAGATATTTTATTGATCAGTCGCTTCCCAAGGCTTGTGAGTCTTATTTTGGCGGGAGTCAGTATGAGTGTTTGTGGATTGATTATGCAGCAGCTGTCCCGAAATAAATTTGTTTCCCCAACAACTGCTGGAACGATGGATTCAGCAAGATTAGGGATACTTGTTTCCTTAATTCTTTTTTCATCGGCAGGCATGATGGAAAAAATGTTGATGGCATCTGTTTTTGCCTTAGCAGGTACATTTTTATTTATGAATATTCTCGACAAAATTAAATTTAAAGATGCTATTTTCATTCCACTAGTCGGATTAATGTTTGGGAATATCATAAGTTCCATTACAACGTTTTTTGCCTATAAGCATGATTTGATCCAAAGCATTTCCTCTTGGCTGCAAGGAGATTTCTCCATGGTCATGTCAGGAAGATATGAAATGATTTATATTAGTATCCCACTTGTCATTCTCGCATATTTATTTGCGAATAAATTTACGATAGCGGGCATGGGCGAGGATTTCTCAGTAAATCTTGGCTTGAATTATAAGCTTGTCGTAAATATCGGATTAATTATTGTAGCACTGTCTACTACATCCGTTCTTTTGACAGTAGGGACTATTCCTTTTCTTGGATTAGTCGTTCCAAATATCGTTTCCATTTATAACGGCGACAACTTAAAGAAAAACCTGTTTCAAACAGCTTTGTTAGGTGCCGTGTTCTTGCTGTTTTGTGATATTTTAGGCAGAATCATTATTTATCCATATGAAATTCCAATTGGATTAACTGTTGGGGTCATTGGTAGCGGTATTTTTCTTTACTTGCTCATGAGGAGAAAGGCGTATGCGTAATAAAGTTAAACTAGGGATATTAGTTGTTTTGGCTGCAATTCTCGTTGGAATTTTTTTATTTACCCAATTAGGGAATTTTCCTGGGTATGTCCTGCCAAAACGAAGCATCAAAATTCTCGCCATCGTTCTTACGGGCGCATCAATCGCCTTTTCAACAGTGGTGTTCCAAACGATTACCAATAACAAAATATTAACGCCGAGCATTATTGGTTTGGATTCGCTCTATATGCTTATTCAAACGTTTCTCATTTTTGTTTTTGGTGCAACAAGTACAGTTGTAATGAATAAAAATATTAACTTTCTTCTCTGTGTTGGATGTATGGTGTTGTTTGCGCACTTTTTATATAAGTTTTTATTTAAAAGAGAAGGGCAAAATATTTACTTTCTCTTACTAGTCGGATTGGTAATGGGGACGTTATTTCAAAGCTTCTCATCGTTTATGCAGGTGATTATCGATCCAAATGACTTTATGATCATTCAAGATCGAATGTTTGCAAGCTTCAATAATATCAATACCGATTTACTCACACTATCTATTATATTAGTTATTTTGGTTTTCATATATTTTATGCGGTTTGCTAAATATTTAGATGTGCTCTCACTAGGAAGAGAAGAGGCGATTAACCTAGGAGTGGATTATGATTATGTCGTTAAACGGTTACTTATTATTGTAGCGGTTCTCATCTCCATTTCTACCGCATTAATTGGCCCTATTACGTTCTTAGGATTACTTGTAGCAAACGTTTCCTATCAATTTTTGAAAACATATCGACATTCTTATTTGATTGCCGGGTCTGTTTTTATCAGTATTATTGCATTAGTTGGCGGATTACTTATTGTTGAAAGGGTTTTTACTTTTTCAACCACATTAAGCGTCATTATCAACTTTGTCGGCGGAGTATATTTTATCTATCTACTTTTAAAGGAGAGTAAAGCATGATTACAATCAAAAATGTTTCAAAAAAGTACGGTAATAAATGTGTAGTAGATAATGTTTCTTTAACGATAGAAAAAGGTAAAATTACTTCCTTTATTGGACCGAATGGGGCGGGTAAAAGCACCCTTCTATCAATGGTGAGTCGTCTAATATCAAAGGATATGGGGGAAATCACTATTGACGGAAAGGAAGTTAGTAAGTGCAAAACGAATGAACTTTCTAAGAAAATGGCGATTTTAAAGCAAGCAAATCATATTAATATCCGATTGACAGTAAGGGAACTTGTTTCCTTCGGCCGTTTTCCATATTCACAAGGTAAGCTTAGTGCAGAAGATTGGAAATTCGTTGATGAAGCCATTGAATATATGGAGCTTACAAGTATTCAACATAAATTTCTTGATCAATTAAGTGGTGGTCAACAGCAAAGGGCTTATATTGCAATGGTTATTGCTCAAGATACCGAGTATATATTGTTAGATGAACCATTAAATAATCTTGATATGAAACATTCTGTTCAAATTATGAAAGTTCTAAGAAAGCTGACGGATGAATTAGGGAAAACAGTTGTCATCGTTATTCATGATATCAATTTTGCATCTTGTTACTCTGATCATGTCGTTGCTTTAAAAGATGGCAGGGTCGTTCAAAATGGGCCAACTGATCATATTATTGATTCATCTGTTTTAGGAGATATTTATGAAATGGATATTGCTATTCAAAATATCAATGAAAACAAAATTTGTGTTTACTATGCTTAATTAAGATAAAACGTTGTGATTGTAAAAAAGGAAGAAATACTGAACATACGGATGGCGCCCCGTATTCAGTTTATCCTTCATTGAGAATGAATTTCATTATCGCAAAATTTTACAATGACAATTTTTATAAAAAAATATATTTATCGAGGTGTAATGATGAAAAGGAAATTATCATTATTTTTAATCATAGCAGTAATGACCATTTTTGCGGCAGCGTGCGGTTCAACTAGCGGGAAGAAATCTAATGGTTCAGAAAGTAAGGGAGATACACTTACGATTAAACATCAATTAGGAGAGACTCCTGTAAAGAAAAATCCCCAAAAAGTTGTTGTATTTGATATGGGAACATTAGATTCTTTAGATAAGCTTGGATTATCCGATACGGTGGCGGGAGTGCCACAACAAAATGTACCAGCTTATTTGGAAAAATATAAGGATGCAAAATATAAAAATGTAGGTGGTTTAAAGGAACCGGATTTTGAAGCAATTAATGAAATTCAACCTGATCTAATCATTATTTCTGGTAGACAACAAGATTCATATGATAAATTTGCTGAAATCGCACCTACAATTTTTATGGGAATTGATAGCAAAAAATATATGGATTCATTTAAACAAAATGTAAATACTTTAGGTGAAATCTTCGGTAAAGAGGCTCAAGTAAAAGAAGAACTTTCAACTATTGACAAAGAAATTGCTAGCTTGAAGGAAAAAGCGGATGCAAGTGATGCCAAAGCATTGATCACATTAACTTCAGGTGGCAAAGTAACAGCTTATGGTCCAGCTTCCCGATTTGGCCTAATTCATGATGTATTTGGTGTAAAATCTGCAGCAGATGATATTGAAGCAGACCCTATACACGGTCAAAACATTTCAATGGAATTCATTAATGAAAAAAATCCAGACATTCTTTATGTAATTGATCGTGATGCTGCCGTAGGTGAAGGCAATAATGCGAAAAAAGTTATCGAAAATAGCTTAGTGAAGAAAACAAATGCCTACAAAAATGGCAAAATTGTATACTTAGATCCTGGTTACTGGTACCTATCAGGCGGCGGACTAGAATCTGTAGCCGAAATGGTAAAAGAAGCAGCAAAAGGATTGGAATAATATTAAAAAAACTGTCTCTAGTTGGAGACAGTTTTTTTATAGATTGAATTAGCTTATAAAGATTAAAACAATAAAATAAACAACCATTGCGCTTAATCCAACGGGAATCCCAAACTTTGCCCATTCTTTACTAGTTATCTTTAGTTTTCCCGCAGAAATGATATTTGGGATGTTTCCCGGAACGAGAATTCCACCGCTGATAAGCAGTCCGAGCAGGATTGCCTTAATAGTTGATGGACCCATAGCAGGACTGATTTCAGCTGCAGCTAAAGTCGCGTTATCTAAAATAGCCGAGATCATATTAATCCAATATAAAATAAATGGACTCAAATCCAATAAGTATTTAGTAATTAACGGTTCAAAACCTGCTCCTAAAAGTGTTAATCCCATTACAAATAGATAAATCTTTAATGCACGAATAATAATTTCTCCGTAGCCTTCCGTGGTTTGATCACTTTTTAAACTGTCTTCATCATTCTTCGGTCTAACTAAAATCGCAGCTAATATACCAAATATCACCACTAAGGAAATCACTTCAGGGCCAATTAATCGAAATAGATAGAAAAAGTCCTCATGAAGCTTACTGATCGCAAGAGTAGATAATGGTTCACCAATTGGCGTCAAGGCTGCACCGAGTCCAATAGAAAAGCATGCCAAAACAACTAAACGAACTTCTGACTTTCGATCCAAGCGTAGGACGCTCACAATGAGAACAAGAATAAGTGCAGCTATAATCGCGGTTACAACACTAGATATGAGTCCTAAAATAATAACGACTAGTGCCAAGAATAATTGGTAAGGCATAGCCCCGCTTATTCCAAGAATCATTTTCTCCAATGGCTTTTGAAGCCATCTAAATAATAAGCCGGCAATTAAAACAGCCAGAGAAATATTTATAGGGTCTTCCAATGCTTTAAGAATTAGTGATTTATCCAATACTCCACTAACTAATACAGCAGCAAGTCCCATAATGAATAAAAATATTTCTAAATTATGCTCAACAAACTTAACGGAGAAAGGTAGAAATAAAACAAATAATAAAATAATGATTAAACCTATTAGCATGTTAGTCTCCTTCATATATGTATTTTTAAGGTGGTATTTACTAATTAAAGGGGTATTAATAGGAAACTTGTTCTTTTAGTATAAATATTTTTTTTGTTAACTTCAATAAAGTTGAACCAATTGAGTGATTTTTCAATCATCTCTCTTTTTTTTTAATAGGTCTTAATCAACGCTGATTGATGTGTTAATATATAATGAATTTAATATGATAAATGGAGAAAAAGGTATGGAAACTCACACAAGTCAAAGTTATAAAGTCGTGGAAACATGCTTACTGGCAGGGAAAATTATGCTTCAAAGTGGAGCTGAAACATATAGGGTAGAAGACACAATGACAAGAATTGCTTATGCGTTCGGTATTAAAGGAACACATAGCTTTGTGACGCCAACAGGTATCATTTTTTCAATCGATGGTTCAGAGCCGACTAAACTTGTTCGGGTATCTGAACGCTCAACAGATTTAAAAAAAGTAACAATCGTAAATAGTATATCGCGGAAATTAACTAGTGGCGAACTATCGTTAAGTGAGGCTTTTGACGAATTAAAGGTAATCGAAAGAACGAATTTCGCCTATCCTATTTGGATACAGATTACCGCTGCAGCGATATCGAGCGGATGTTTTTTAATTATGTTCAATGGCGGGTGGCATGATTTTCTTCCCGCTATCATTACTGGAGGTTTAGGTTTCACGGGTTTTATTTATTTACATCGCCTCGTACAAGTAAAGTTCTTCTCGGAATGCTTGGCCTCACTCATCATCGGATTATTAGCAGTCCTTTTTGTGAGGTCGGGGCTAGGAAATGAAATAGATAAGATTATTATTGGTTCCGTTATGCCCCTTGTTCCAGGATTGCTCATAACGAATGCGGTACGGGATTTAATGGCAGGACATCTTGTATCAGGTATTTCAAAAGGTGCAGAGGCATTTTTAACAGCATTTGCTATTGGAACAGGGATTGCTGTAGTTATTTCGTTTTTTTCAATATTATAATGAAGGGAAATATGTGATGATTCAACAGCTGATTACTAGCTTTATCGCTACGGGTGCGTTTGGAATAATTTTTAATATACCGAGGAAAAAATTATTACTTTGTGGACTTGTTGGAATGATTGGCTGGTTCATATATGTTTTACTAATCAATTCACATGCAAACGCGGCAGTAGCTAGTTTGGTTGCTGCGTTCGTTATTGCTGTGATTAGTCAAGTATTTGCAAAAATATATAAGGCGCCGATTATTATTTTTAGTGTATCAGGAATTATTCCGCTCGTTCCAGGAGGAATGTCTTATGATGCAATGAGACATTTCGTAGCAAATGATTACAATACAGCTATACAAATGGCTGCAAAAGCATTCATGATATCTGGTGCTATTGCGATTGGAATCGTATTTGCAGAAGTAATTAATCAAATGATTAGAAAAGCGAAAGCGCCTTGCTAATCGACGTAAAAGACTTACGGGACTTCGACTGAGATAAAGGAAACACGGGTGATGTAAGGCGAATCGATGTTGACTTATCGTAGGGAAAAGTCCTGAAGTTTTCTAGTCGATAGGCGCTGGAGCTAGACAAAGCAGATATTTATTAGGAACATTACTCCTATAAAATTTATACTTTCTAACCTTTAAAAAATCCGGACGGCAAACTCAAAAATAGCGCATGATTTTCGAATCGGAAATCTGCGTTTTTTTTTTGTAGACAACTCAACCATTAGGCGAACGCACATATAATAAGTATCAGTTTTTTATACATGTTAAGGAGGAGATGCAATATATGTGTGGGATAACAGGCTGGGTTGATTTTAAAAGAAATTTATCGGATACACATGAGATCGTTTCAAATATGACGGAAACTTTATCTAGACGTGGGCCAGATGATACAAATACATGGTTTACAAAACACGCGGCTTTTGGACATAAACGACTAGTTGTAGTGGACCCTCTATGCGGAATTCAACCAATGTCACGGAAAAAGGGTGAATATACTTATACGTTATGTTATAACGGGGAGCTTTATAATACGGAAGATATTCGCAAGGAGCTATTAGCAAAAGGGTATCGTTTTCAGGGTCACTCGGATACAGAAGTGTTATTAACTTCTTATCTAGAGTGGGAAGAGGATTGCATTCATCATTTCAATGGAATTTTTGCATTCGCTATTTGGGATGAAAAGAAACAACATTTATTTGCTGCAAGAGATCGGTTAGGGGTAAAGCCTTTGTTTTATCGGGAGTATACTGGTGGGGTTATGTTCGGTTCGGAGTTGAAAGCGATTCTCGCTCACCCGGAGGTAAAGGCTGAAATTGGTTTAGATGGACTTACAGAAATCCTCGGATTAGGACCTTCAAGAACACCTGGACATGGTATATTTCTCGGTATTAATGAGTTAAGACCGGCGCATGCATTTACCTTCTCAAGAGATGGACTAAAGGTCTGGAGATACTGGAATGTGAAAAGTGAGAAGCATCACGATTCTGTGGAGGAAACAGCAGAAAAAATCAACTATTTATTTACAGACGCGGTAACCCGACAGTTAGTATCAGATGTACCGATATGCACGTTTTTGTCAGGAGGGCTTGATTCCAGTGCGATTACGGCCATTGCCTCCAATCACTTTCAAGAAAATGGATTAGGTGCTTTGCATACATTTTCAATCGATTATGAGGAAAATGACCAATTTTTCGAAGCCAATGATTTTCAACCTAATTCCGATGCACACTGGATAGACAAAATAACCAATACATTTGGAACCATCCATCACAATCGTGTTATCACTCAAGAGCGGTTGGCGGAGTATTTAAAGGAAGCAGTAATCGTTCGAGATACCCCAGGAATGGCTGATGTCGATTCCTCTCTTTTATGGTTTTGCAAGGAAATCAAACAGGACTTTGTTGTTAGTCTTTCTGGTGAATGTGCCGACGAAATTTTTGGCGGGTATCCATGGTTCCACCGAAAGGATGATTTGGAGCGGGAAGGATTTCCATGGATGAGGTCGGTGAATGAGCGTGTTGATTTAGTAAAAGATCACTGGAATAAAAAGCTGAATATTAAAGATTATGTGTTAACTAAGTATGAGGAAACGGTTAGGGAGACCCCTATTCTTGAAGGTGAAGATCCGCTTGAGGCAAAAAGGAGACAATTATTTTATTTAAATATGATTTGGTTTATGACCACTTTACTGGATCGTAAGGACCGAATGAGTATGGGAGCAAGTCTGGAGGTTCGAGTTCCTTTTGCCGATCACCGGTTGGTTGAATACGCATGGAATATCCCTTGGGAGATGAAAATGTATGATAATCGTGAGAAAGGCTTACTGAGAAAGGCTTTGGAGGGAATACTGCCTAATGATGTGCTCTATCGTAAAAAAAGTCCTTACCCGAAAACACACCATCCAGCTTATACAAAGGCAGTAAAAGGGTGGCTACATGAAATTTTACAAGAAAAGAGTTCTGTTCTTTATGAGTTTTTAAAGAAAGATCAGTTACTTGCGATTGTTGAATCGGAAGGAAGGGCATTCCAAGTCCCGTGGTTTGGACAATTGATGACAGGTCCGCAATTACTCGCCTATCTTGCACAAATTCATTATTGGTTTGAAGAATATGGCATTAACATTAATGAATAATGGTATGATAGATACTCAGTGATAATATCATTGCGATGTTATCACTTTATTTCGCTTATTTTTAAAAACCTAAAGGAATGATAAATTTGCCTGATTTTAAAACACTAGGTATTCAACCAATTATACAAAAACGATTACAATCAAATGGTATATCCGAGCCCACTCCCATCCAAAGTGAGACGATACCAGTACTCCTTGAAGGGAAAGATGTGATTGCTCAAGCCCAAACAGGGACAGGGAAAACATTGGCTTTTCTTTTGCCAATCTTGGAAAAAGTCGATCCTAATCAACCGAATGTACAAGCATTAATTGTTACACCCACGAGGGAACTAGCTTTACAAATAACTGCGGAATTAAAAAATTTCACAGCAGTACTTAATAGCATTCAAGCATTAGCTGTTTATGGGGGGCAGGACGTTGCCCAACAGATGAAAAAGTTAAAAGGGGCCATACATATTGTTATTAGTACTCCAGGGCGTTTATTAGATCATATGAGGAGGGAAACAATCGATCTTTCGGAAATATCTATGCTTGTCCTTGATGAAGCGGATCAAATGTTACATTTGGGATTTTTGCCGGAAGTAAAGGAAATCATAACGGCCTTACCATCGAACCGGCAAACGATGTTGTTTTCGGCAACGATGACGAAACAAGTTCGCTCAATCGCCAACCAATATATGAAAAAACCGGTTGATATTCGAATTAAAAATAAACAAATAACAGTGGATGAGATTGATCAACTAGTTGTTGAAACAACCGATCGGGCAAAACAAGCATCTTTACGCATGATGATGGATCAATATCGTCCATTTCTGGCAATTATTTTTTGCCGTACGAAAAGGAGAGCAAGTACATTAAATGATGCATTAAAAGGCTTTGGATATGAAACAGAGGAACTGCATGGTGATTTATCACAAGCAAAACGTGAAAAAGTAATGAAGCTCTTTCGCGAAGCCAAAATCCAGTATTTAGTTGCCACAGATGTTGCGGCGAGGGGCATTGATGTAGAAGGGGTTACCCATGTGTTTAATTATGATATCCCTGAAGATGTGGAAAGCTACATCCATCGTATTGGCCGAACAGGTAGGGCCGGAGGAAAAGGGATGGCTATTACTTTTGTTGCACCTAAGGATCGTTCCTATCTTGAGATGATTGAAAAAGGAATCCAGCATAAAATTGAAAAGATAAGTATTAGTCCGGCAAAAGAACAATTTACTCCATCTGAGTCAGGCAAGAACCAATTGAAAACGAATAAAAATCATAAAAGAAATACTCGCAATCATAAACAAAAAGGCCAGCAAGAAAAAGGAAAACGAAAAAGAAGATAATAGTGAATATTCCATTCCTTTTTAATTAGACTACATCATGAAGGCAAATTAAAAAGGAGTGGAATAGAATGGGTCGAACAAAACGCGGAAATGCCAATGCTCAAAGAAACAATAATGCGAAAAATCAAAATGAAATTAGTGAAGAATTAGTTGAATTTAATACAGAGAATAGAGATCAAAATAATAACAAAGCAAAGAAAAAGTGAAGGTAGGCTATTGCCTACCTCTTCTTAATTAGTAAGCGTTTCCATATACATTGAATAGCATTTTACTATATAATTAAAAAGTACTAGATTGTAAATTTATTATTGAGTTTATATAAAATTTGTATAAATACAAAATCTAGCTTGAGTTTATGTGAATTCACTGGTAAATTTAATGTTGTAATTTGTTGTATTTTGCGATTAATTTTATATTAAAATATTATCCAAAAGGGGAAATTATTTAGAAATGATAGAATTTAAAAATGTATCGAAAGTTTACCCTAATGGAACGAAAGGTTTAAAAAATGTAAACCTTACCATCAATAAGGGAGACTTTGTTGTTATTGTTGGTCTATCGGGGGCAGGTAAATCGACCCTACTTCGTTCTATTAACAGGCTACATGAAATTACTGATGGTGAAATTATCATCGATGGAAAATCTATAACTGCTGCAAGAGGCAAGTCTCTTCGCCATATCCGTCGGGATATCGGTATGATCTTCCAAAACTTTAATCTTGTAAAACGCTCTAGCGTCCTTCGTAATGTATTATCTGGAAGAGTGGCATATCACTCTACTGTCCGTACTCTACTTGGAATGTTCCCAAAAGAAGATGTGGATCTCGCTTTAAATGCACTTGATCGTGTGAACATTAAAGAAAAGGCTTATTCCCGTGCAGATGAACTTTCTGGGGGACAACAGCAACGTGTATCGATCGCTCGTGCCTTAGCGCAAGAAGCAAAAATTATTCTTGCAGATGAACCCGTTGCGTCATTGGACCCGTTTACAACTAGACAAGTTATGGATGATTTGAAACGAATCAACCAGGAATTAGGAATAACAACAATTGTAAACTTGCACTTTGTTGATTTAGCCCGTCAATATGCCACAAGAATTATCGGTATACGTGCAGGGGAAGTAGTATATGATGGTCCTGTTGAAGAGGCAACAGATGATGTCTTCTCTGAAATCTATGGACGTGAGATTAAGAAAGATGAGTTGCTAGGAGAGAAGGAAGAATGAACTCAATAAAGGTGAAAAAACCGTCAAAAGTTAAGGGGATTGTTACATTCTTACTTATTGTAGTCATCATTTGGGCCAGTGCACTCAATACAGATGTATCATTTCAAAAGCTATGGGATGGGCTTCCAAACATGGGGACCTTGCTTAATGAAATGTTTCCTCCTGATTGGAGTTATTTTAAATCGATAACAGAACCAATGTTAGCTACTATTCGAATGGCTGTTTTAGGTACAACATTTGGTGGGATCGTGGCTATCCCTGTAGCATTGCTTTCTTCTAGTAATGTTGTGAGAATTCCAGTTGTTTATCAAATTGCTAGATTTATAATGAATTTAATCCGTACGATTCCGGAATTGTTATTGGCTGCATTATTTGTACCGATTTTTGGGATTGGTGAAATCCCTGGTATCCTTGCAATTTCTGTTTTTTCCTTCGGTATTATTGCGAAATTATTTTATGAAGCAATTGAAACGATTGATCCAGGGCCGCTAGAAGCGATGACAGCAGTTGGGGCAAATAAGATTCAATGGATTTTCTTTGGAGTTATTCCACAAGTTATTGCACACTATGCATCATTTTTCTTATATAGCTTTGAAATTAATATACGTGCAGCCGCTATTCTAGGTTATGTAGGTGCAGGTGGGATTGGATTATTCCTAAATAATGCACTAGGATTTTTCCAATATGACCGTGTATTATCTATTATTATTTATACATTTATCGTGGTTATCATAGTAGATGCGATAAGTAATAAGATTCGGGAGAAATTATTATGAGCCAAAATCAATTAAAAAAACCAATAGGAAAACGGATAAGAAACTGGGCAATTGTACTTATCGTTATCGCAATTTATGTTTGGGCATTTGCAAGCGCACCCTCCATTGCGTTTAAAGATTCCGCTATTCAAGCACTGAAGGCGATTTTTCATGGATTCTTTCATCCGGATTGGGACTATATTTACGATCCAGCAGGAGAGGATTTATTACGAACATTACTTGAAACATTAGCAATTGCTGTATTAGGTACATTTATTTCAGCTTTTCTTTGTGTTCCTTTTGCATTCTGGGCAGCAAGAAATATGACGAAATACCGCGCAATTTCAAGTCTAGGTAAAATTGTTTTAAGCTGTATTCGTGTGTTTCCAGAGCTTATTATGGCACTCTTATTCATTAAATCAGTTGGTTTAGGAGCGTTCGCAGGTATTTTAGCACTTGGTTTCCACTCAATTGGTATGCTAGGGAAATTGTTTGGGGAGTCGATTGAAAACACAGAATTTACTGCAAGAGAGGCGTTAATTGCTTCGGGAGCAAACAAGCTTCAAGTATTATGGTTTGCGATTATTCCGGAAATCATGCCGGCATTCATGTCGTATACATTATATCGATTTGAAATTAGTGTACGTTCAGCCACTATCTTAGGTATTGTTGGTGCTGGGGGGATTGGTGCCCCATTAATCTTTGCATTAAACGGACACTCGTGGGATCGTGTAGGGATTATTCTTTATGGAATTATCATTATGGTAACAATTATTGATTTAATCTCTGCTGCTATTCGTAAACGATTAGTATGATTGTACCCAATATAAATAAAAAAAAGCAAAACATACAGATTCTGTGGGTTTTGCTTTTTTTTATATTTATTCAAGTATTTATTTTTTATCTATGCATCAAGTGAAAAAAGGGTATCATGATCTAACATGTGATTAATAATTCAATTTAAACCATAAGAATCGTTTATCAAGAGTATTGTTGGTGAAAGCATCTCTATATCTTTAAAAAACATCAAACAAATTATTAAAAAAAGAAAAATAATAGATTCAAAAAGGATATTTAGGAAAGTAGGAATACTATTTTAATAGAGTAAAATGCACTTTATTTTCCCAATACAAACTTTTACTAGAATTTATTATAATTATTTACAGGTAAAAATTAAATTAATATTTAGTTAATACCAAAATTATAAAACTAGGAGGCAACATTATGAAAAATTCTATTAAAAAATTATCTTTACCTGTAGCTTTAATTTTTAGTTTGTTAGTTTTTGCAATCCCGTCATCTGCTGCTACTAATACCTCGGTGGAATTAAGTCCTTATATAGATGGAGTGAAGGCAAGAAATAGTAGCTATATTACAACAAACCCTGGAGTAATTACTGTTAAAATTAATGGTGACATCGGAATTTGGTCAGCTGTTTACTGGGCGCTTGTAGATAGTAAAGGGAAAGTTTATAAAAGTGGAGGGGTTAACCATGGTGAAAAGGTAAATACAAAAGTTAAAGTCTCAGGTGGAAAATATAGACTTCATTTGGACACAGCACAGAACGATGTATCTGTAAAAGGCTCAATAGTTTGGTCTTTAAATAAATAGGAGTTAGCCACCTCTTGAAATATATATCTAAGAATATAATTATTATATAACTTTTGATAGTTTCCTATTATCAATGTTGCCTTAACATTCTTTAAAAAGGAAGATGTTAAGGCTTTTTTGTAGAAATGAGTAAAATACTCTGGCAAGTAGTTTTCAAACAACTAAAATTTTAGATCATAACTAGTAGTTAGAATGGTTTCCGCTTAATAACCGACATTTGGAAAATAAAATAACTCGAATAACGATTGTAACAATAAAAGACATCTTTTTAATAAAAAAACCCTCTCGTTAGAAAGGGTGAATATGCATAGTTATTAAGTACAACTTTTTATTATTTTCCTATTTCTTGAAATTTCTTAGTGTATTCTCGAACTACATCAAAATTAGAGTCTTGAGATTTTGTATATCCTACATGAGAATAGATTTGTTTTATAATTTCTTTTCCTTCTTTATCTTCTCCGATTTTAACAAACGCATCAGCGATTTTATCTTTCCATTTTTGATCCATATCAGGGCGAACACTAATTGTATCATTAGGAATTTTATCAGTTAAGAATAGATATTTAGTATCTTTATAAATGTTTGGATATTCCTTTTCTAAGATATTACGTGCGTCAACAAAAACAGCCGCTGCATCGACATCTTTATTAAGAACACCCTGTACACCTTTATCATGACCTTGTAATTGAATAGCTGTCATATCCTTTTGAATATCTACACCTTCTTTTTTCATATAAACCGCCGGCCAAACATAGCCCGCAGAAGATGTAGGTGCTTGAACGCCAATTTTTTTACCTTTTAAGTCGGCAACGCTGTTGATACCGGAATCCGTTCTTACTACTACACCGGAATAATAATAATCTACTAGGTCACTAGTTGGTTTTCCAGTTTTAGCATCAACCCCATTACGAAGTGCTTGAAGTAATACATCTGCATATCCTTTTTCGTGTGCTAATACATAGTCTGTAGGTGGTAGGAAACCAAGGTCAAGTTGTTTTGAACCCATAGCTTCGACAACACCGTTATAGTCAGTAGTTACTTTAACTTTAACAGGAATACCAATTTCTTTTTCTAGAAGTTCTGCTAAAGGTTTTGCTTTTGCCTCTAATGTTTCAGCGTTTTGAGATGGTACAAACCCAATTGTTAATTCCTTAGGAACGAATCCTTTGCTACCGTCTTTGTTGCCATCTTTTGCTTTGTCATCGCTTTTTCCACACCCAGCCATTACCATTGCAACGACACCAAGTGCTAGAAATAATGCAGCAAATTTTTTCAGCATACATTTACCTCCGAATGTAAAAGTTTTTTTGAATACGCTTTAAGCATATAATATTTTGACTATAAAATAAATAAGAAAATTACTTTATTATTAAATTTTTAGTAGATAAATGTTAATTGTTAAGGAGATATTAATCAAGTATTAAAGTTTGGTTAATAGCACTATTTATTTTTGTGATATATTTTAATTATTCAAACTTCTGCTATTAGATAGGTATAGTAGAGAGTTAAATTAATTTTAGTTTATAATAGTTACAGACATTTAATAGACAGGTGGTAAAGAAATGAAGCAACTAACATTAACAATACTGGAAACTAGCGATGTGCACGGGAATATTTTCCCGATCAATTATGGAACGAATAAGGAAGCAGAGGTCGGTTTAGGAAGAATTGCTTCTTTGATAAAAAAAGAAAGAATGGAAAATGAAAATGTTCTTCTTATTGATAACGGGGACTTAATCCAAGGAACTCCACTTACCTATCATTACGCAAGAATCGATCACGAAAAGATCAATCCAATGATTCTATTGGCAAATGAGTTGAATTATGATGCAGCAGTGTTTGGGAATCATGAATTTAATTATGGTCAAGAGATATTGTCATCTGCAATAGAGGACTCTAATTTTCCATGGTTGTCAGCGAATATTTTAAATAAAGAAACAGGCGAGCCTTACTATGGACAACCATATTTAATAAAGGAAGTTAATGAGCTAAAAATAGGTATCCTCGGTTTAACGACACCATACATACCGAATTGGGAACAGCCAGAAAACATTGAGGGAATTGAATTTGCCGATGCAGTAGAGGTTGCGAAGAAGTGGGTAACATTTTTGCGAAATGAAAAGAAAGTGGATTTAGTCATTGTTTCGTATCACGGCGGATTCGAGAGAGATCTCAAGACAGGTGAACCGACTGAAACGTTAACGGGAGAAAATCAAGGCTATCAAATTTGCCAAGAGGTAAATGGGATTGATGTATTATTAACCGGGCACCAGCATCGACAAATTGCAGGAAATAAAGTTAATGATGTCATTGTTGTGCAACCTGGAAATAATGGAATTGCTTTAGGCAAGGTTTCGCTAACGCTCGAGAATCAAAATGGTACATGGAAATGTGTTGAAAAATCATCTGAGCTCCTTCCTGTTTCAGGAATTGATGCCGATCTTCAACTTTTAGAAAAGGTAAAGGATTATGAGGAAGCGACACAAAAATGGCTGGATCAACCAATTGGTAAAATTGAAGGGGACATGCTTGTTCGGGATCCGATGAAAACAAGAACAACGGATAATGCGTTAATTGAATTTATTAATCATGTTCAAATGGAAGTTGCGGGTGTAGAAATTTCAAATACAGCCTTATTCGATAATCAATCTCCAGGATTTCCTGAACATGTAACGATGAGGGACGTTGTTTCAAACTATATATACCCTAATACATTAAAGGTTATCCGTATGACCGGTAACGATATGAAAGAAGCACTTGAACGCTCGGCTTCCTATTTTAAACAATATACTGGAGGGGAAGTGGAGGTAAATCCAACTTTTACAACTCCAAAGCCGCAACATTTCAACTATGATATGTGGGAAGGTATTGAGTATATTGTTGATATAAGAAAGCCAATAGGTGAACGAGTGATTAAGCTTGAATATAAAGGCAACCCAATCGACCCCAATGGGCAATATGATGTAGTAATGAATAATTACCGTGCCGGCGGCGGAGGCGAGTACTTTATGTATAAGGACAAGCCAGTCATTAAAGATATTCCTACAGATGTATCGGAACTCATCGCGAACTATATATTAGAAAAGAAAGTAGTTAAGGCAACAGTGAATGACAACTGGAAGGTAATTTATTAAAGACTGTTTTCTAATAGTATATGAGAAATAATGACTTTCTACTTAGTATTTTTGATTAGAATAGAAACATTATAAAAGTACTAAGCAGACTGAATACACGTAAACTCCTGCGGGAAAAGTGAGCAATGTGAGACCCCGCAGCGAGGTACGTGCGAGGAGGCTCACACCTCACCCGCGGAAAGCGCAGTGTATTCAGTCTGCGGGTGAGGTGACAATAATTTATATGAAGGTCCCTTATTAAACTTTTTTGGTTGAAGTCCTCTCTCTTTTTTTGAGAAAGGACTTTTTTTCGTTTAATTGACATATTGTAAAAGCATAACAAAAAATAATAATTTATTTTCGTAGTAATTCCTACTTGACTGATTGGATTAATTGTAATATAGTTTTGCTTGCACTATCTTATTACTTTATTAAAGGGGGATAAAAGTGAATTCTTTACTTATTATTATCAATATAATTGTTTTACTGCTTTTAATCTTCGGATTGTTTATGATGCAGAAGAAGCATGTATCCTTTTCAAAACGTGTATTCGCAGGTTTAGGATTGGGGATTGTTTTCGGTTTTATCATTCATCTTTTATACGGAACAACGAACAGTGTAACTGTTAATACAATAGATTGGTTCAATATTGTTGGTAATGGTTATGTAAAACTATTACAAATGGTCGTTATGCCACTTGTATTCATTTCAATCGTTGGCGCGTTTACAAAATTAAAGCTGACGAAAAATATTGGTAAAATCAGCTTCCTCGTGATTGGAATTTTACTAGGCACAACAGCGATTGCTGCTGCAATCGCTATTGGTTCGGCTTTAAGCTTTCATTTAGATGGGATTCATTTAAATCAAGGGGAAGAAGAAGCTGCACGAAATGCACTTCTACAGGAAAAAGTCACAGGTGTGAAAGATATGACAATTCCTCAGCAAATTATTGAATTGTTACCAAGTAATCCATTTCAAGATTTAACGGGTGCACGCCCAACATCTACAATTGCAGTTGTTATTTTTGCGGCGTTTGTCGGAATGGCTTACCTTGGAGTTAGGAGAAAAAGTCCGGAGCAAGGGGAATTTTTTGCAAAAATAATAGATACGTTATATGCAATTATTATGCGCATTGTTACGTTAATTTTACGACTTACTCCTTATGGTGTACTTGCGCTAATTACGAAAGTAATGGCTACAAGTGATTATGGGGCAATTGCCAAACTAGGCAAATTCGTTATCGCTTCTTATGTGGCACTTATTGTTATGTTTATCGTTCATTTAGTACTTATTTCATTAGCTAAGCTTAGCCCAGTGAAGTATGTGAAGAAAAGCTTGCCTACTTTAACATTTGCGTTTACTTCACGTTCAAGTGCGGGAACATTGCCTTTGAATATTCAAACGCAAACGAAAAGCTTCGGTGTATCAGAAGGAATTGCAAACTTTGCGGGATCCTTTGGATTATCAATCGGACAAAATGGGTGTGCAGGAATTTACCCAGCTATGCTAGCGATTATGGTAGCTCCGTCTGCTGGAATTAATCCAACCGATCCATCGTTTATTATTACCCTAATCTTAGTGGTAGCAATTAGTTCATTTGGTGTTGCAGGTGTTGGTGGGGGTGCAACATTTGCTGCATTAATCGTATTATCAGTTATGAACTTACCGATTGCGATCGTTGGTCTATTAATTTCAGTAGAACCTTTAATTGATATGGGCCGTACAGCTTTAAATGTGAGTGGAAGTATGACAGCTGGAATTTTAACAGGTAAGGCGACAAAAGAGCTTGATAAAGACGTTTATCAACAATCTAATGCAATAGAAGCATAGATAAATAGAAATGCCATCCTTATAGCAATGGATGGCATTTTTGCATGGTTTATATTTGGTTTACATGCTGACGCATCGTTCCATTTTTTTCATAATTAATATGCCAGGAAAATGCCTTTTCCAATACATGTGGTGTTTGTCCCCCTTTGTGTCGTGCCTCTTCAAAGTATTCAAGCAGCTGCTCACGATAGGATGGATGAACACAATTTTGGATAATGAGTGGTGCACGCTCAATAGGTGCCAAGCCTCGTAAATCGGCATAGCCTTGTTCAGTTACGATAACATCCACATCATGTTCGGTATGATCTACATGTGATACGAATGGGACGATACTGGAGATGTCTCCATTTTTTGCAATTGATTTCGTAACAAATATAGCTAGGCGTGCATTTCTTGCAAAATCCCCCGAGCCACCAATGCCATTCATCATATGTGTTCCACGTACATGTGTAGAGTTTACGTTTCCATAAATATCCACTTCTAATGCCGTATTAATTGAAATCAATCCTAAACGACGGATAATTTCCGGATGGTTCGATATTTCCTGTGGTCTGAGAATAAGACGTTCCTTATATTTTTCAAGATTGGCATATACATGCTTCATTTTTTCATCGGACAATGTAATAGAGCAGCAAGAAGCAAATCGTACTTTCCCCGCATCAATTAAGTCAAAGACAGCATCTTGGAGAACTTCGGAGTATACTTCCAAGTCAGTAAACTCTGAATCTATAAGTCCATGTAATACCGCGTTTGCAACAGAACCTATTCCAGACTGTAATGGTGCAAGCTGATTTGTTAATCTCCCCGCCTTTACTTCCCTTTTTAAGAAATCAATTAAATGATTGGCCATGATTTGTGTCTCTTCATCAGGTGGCACAATAGTAGAAGCCGAATCCAATTGATGGGTGAACACGATGCCAATAATTTTCTCACTGTCTACCGGAATACCTATTGTACCTATTCGATCTTGTACATTTTTAAGTAGTATGGGATCACGCTTTCCTTGCATGCCAGTCTCATAAATATCATGAAGTCCTTCTAGTTCGATTGGCTGTGCAGTGTTAATTTCGACAATTACATGTTTTGATTTTTCAACAAAAATAGAAGAGTTTCCGACAGATGTTGTCGGAATAATCATGCCGTTTTCGTCGATTGCAACCGCTTCCACAATTGCGAAATCAATCGGGCAAAGTACATCCGCACGAATTGCTTCCGCCATGTGGGACAAATGCTGATCGACAAATAGCATTTCTCCTTGGTTGATTTTTTTGCGCATTGTAGGATCCGCTTGAAATGGCATACGCTTATGAATCATTCCTGCTTCAGCCATTAATTTATCAATATCAGATCCTAAGGAAGCACCTGTATAAACATTTACCTTTAAACTTTCCTTCTTTGTCCGTTCGATCAATGCAGTAGGTACAGCCTTAGCATCTCCCGCTCGTGTGAATCCACTTAATCCTAATGTCATGCCGTCCTTTATCCATGATGCAGCATCTTTCGCTGTTACAACTCGGTCCGTTAAACGAGGGTCTCTAATATATTTCATTGTATTGTTTTCCATTAACGTCACCCTTTGTTTCTTTTTGAAATATTCTATCAATAATTGGATGACTCTTCACTAGAATTGGAATGAAAGGGCTTTATTTAGGAATAAAGAGGTATTTTTTATACATAAAGGAGCATTATTGCTTGAATAAAAAAACAACTTGCATCATCGGCAAGTTGTTAAAAGCATAATATTTTTCGAAATTGACTCGCATATGTTTGACTTACAGGAATTTTTGCCCCGTCTTTCATAATTAGTAAGAAAGTGGAATGTGAGTCAGGATGAATTTCTGCAATAAAATTGATATTAATAATATACGAACGATGACATCGAATAAATAGATCAGAAGGTAAAAAGAACTCTAGTTCTGTTAAGTTAAATTTATGTGTTCCCACTAATGAAGAAGAATGGACGTTGGTTTTTCTACTTTGTGCTTCTAAAAACATAATTTGATTAAAAGGCAATGGGAGCCATCGATCATTTGACTTCACGGTTAGAAAGGAAGTAGGGAATGTGATTGGCTTTCTTGGTAAAATAGCCGTAACACAACCTTTTAATTGATTCCCTTTTACAATAGGAACGGACATACCGAAATACGAGACACCGAGTATGTTTTTATCAATATAATCGGAAATTTTTTGCTTAACTTTTAAGGCTTTAAAGGTAGCAGTCCCTTCTCGGATTTGATCGCCTGGTTTTATCTTTAAATCGATTTGTTTGCTTGGTTGATAATAAATATATTGTTTATCGTTAGCTATCGCAATTGAAGTATCTTTTGGAACAAACTCTTGGATAACTTCCATAATGGATGAAACAGTATGATGATCCATGCTAGATTTCACCTTCCTATATTACATTTCACTTCAAGTATATCACACACGATTATTTAGTTGAATGTATGGAAAAATGTTTAAGTTCTAATAGATTCCCAATGAATGCATGGTACGTTAAAATAAGAGTAAAGTAAAAAAATGAGGTGTCCAACATGAATCGAAAAGAGATAGAATATAAAATTCAAGACTTAAAGGCGGATTATGTACGTCTTCAGCATGACTTGGAAAAGCTTGAGTTTGTTAAAGGGAATTTATCCCCACTGGAACTCCAGCTAGAAGGGATAGAAAAAGAGTTAAAATTATTAAATGAACAGTTAGCAAAGCTTGATTAAGATAATAATTTAATCTAAAAAGGTGGAGCACCTAAAAGGAGAAAGCAGGGGGAAAATGAAGAAATCAACATTATTAGTATTGATTATTTTTTTATTGGCCGCTTGTAAATCAACTAG
Organism: Heyndrickxia sp. FSL W8-0423; assembly: GCF_038009395.1. Classification (NCBI taxonomy): domain Bacteria; kingdom Bacillati; phylum Bacillota; class Bacilli; order Caryophanales; family Bacillaceae; genus Heyndrickxia; species Heyndrickxia sp. FSL W8-0423. The sequence goes on from NZ_JBBPBE010000001.1 coordinate 1,087,115, forward strand.
TTCAGATGCCTCCGCAATTACATTAAATCAAGTCTTGTCTGCCTTGAAAGAACAGCAACTAACAATCAAAGAAGCAAAATCAAGTAATGATGATCTTCTTGGAATGAAGCTGAATGGAGCAAGACCATCTTCATATGCTTTAGATGGCAAAAAATTGCTAATATATATCTATCCTTCGGCTAAAGAGCGTAGGAAGGGAATGGAAGATTTCCGTAAAAAAACGGAGAATTCTAATACAGTTTCTTATAAATATTATGAGGTAAACAATGTGTTAGTTTTTTATGTGTATGAGAAGGATTTAAACGTGGAAACGGAAAATAGAATCCAAAAGAGTATGAATAGATTAAAAGAAAGTGTGAAGTAAAGCTTGATGGACACCATGTCCGCTTAATAAAAGGCTTGTAGAGAAAAGTTCATTTTCTACAAGCCTTTTACATGTAATCAATCTTTAATATTCCACAAAAATTCCCCAATATATCGATCCACTGTTTGATGCTCGTGAAGTCCGCTATGTGTAGCATTAATATCATTTACAATTTTTGTCTTTAATTGGTTTGAGTGGACGATGTCTTGAATGCCTAATGCACTTGGCTGTGAAACAACCCCATCACCATGTTTGGAGTCCAAAATGACACCTGCAATGGATAGTACTTTAATGTTTGCATCAAATGATTCTTTATGTTCAACAAGTGCTTGTAAAGCGCCGGAATTAGGTTTTAAATCTTTAACTGCCGGTCCCGTATTATTTGGATTTTTATAATAGGATTTTCGTTCAATCCCTTTGAATGGACTTCCAATCGTAATTAGTTTTTTGATTATTGGATAACGCTTTTTATTGCTGGTCTGTTCGATATAGTTTGTTAAAACAAGGCCACCCATGGAATGCCCAACAGCATACGTATCATTAATCCCGTATCTATGTTTTAAAACCTTCATTACATCCTTTAATTCATCTGTTGTGTTTTGTATTGTGGATCGATTATTTTCAAAAATAATTTGAATAAAAGGGTGCTTTTGATTTTTGGGGATGCCTCCGGAAATAAAAACATGTCCATTATGACTAACCCGACAAACCATTGTCTTTCTTCCCCAAAAGTAATTATTTTCAAACCGATTTAGCATCGTGTTAAATGATTTAGAAGTCCCCTTAAACCCATGGACAAAAATGGTTGGAATCCTATTCTCGTTTGGGGGAGAATTTTTATTTGAACTTGTATGGTGCAGCAATAACAGTGACAATCCTATAATTAATAGGAGTGCAACCATCATTCGCATGAACGTACGTTTTAAAATCACTTCAATGAACTCCTTCTTTATAACTCGATTACTACATAAGTATAGAATACGAACTTCATGACTTCAAAAGTTTCTTATTTTTGTTTTCCCTAAATATTTATAAAATAAAAGTACAAGTAGGAAGTAGGTGTTCACCTATTAGGATGAAATGCATAGGCTAGTGAGTAGAGTAAATGATAAATCCCACTGTAAGAGGAGTGTTTTACATGGCAGGGAAGGTACTTAATTATTATGCGGGCGGAAATACGGGCCGAGGATTCTATAATCTTTTCGACTCGAATTTGAAGGGATTGGAACGCTTATTTATCCTTAAAGGGGGACCTGGAACTGGTAAGTCGAGCATGATGAAGAGACTGACTGATGAATGGGGACATAAAGGTTATGACTTAGAAATTATTCATTGTTCATCAGACAATGGTTCTATAGATGGTGTGGTTATCCCAAAATTAAAATTTGGAATCGTTGACGGTACTGCACCCCACATCATTGAACCAACCGCCCCGGGTGCAATTGAGGAGTATGTGAATGTAGGTAGAGCGTGGGACAGTGAAAAATTACAACAACATAAAGAGAGAATTATTTCCCTTCATCATGAAGTTTCCAATGCGTTTCAGCTCGCATATGACACATTTGCAAAAGGGCTGGAGGAACATGATCAATTAGAGGAAATCTATTTTAAAGAAATGGATTTTGCAAAAGCAAATCAGCTAACAAACGAATTGATTCAGCAAATTTTTCCAGAGGAAAAGCTCTCCAAACAGGCGGATGTTCGGCATCGTTTTTTAGGTGCAGCAACCCCGGAAGGTGCAGCTGATTTCATACCAAATATTACGGACGGCTTACAAAAAAGATATTTTTTAAAGGGGCGAGCAGGTACAGGTAAGTCTACATTATTGAAAAAGATTGCCGCAGCCGCAGAAGAAAGAGGATTTGATACGGAAATTTATCATTGTGGATTCGATCCTAATAGTATTGATATGGTTGTCGTAAGAGAATTGAGTTTTGCGATTTTTGATAGTACGGATCCACATGAATACTTTCCGGATCGGGATGGGGATGAAATTGTCGATCTTTACTTAGCGGCGGTAACACCCGGAACAGATGAAAAATATAGCATTGAAATTGATGAAGCGCATAAACGCTATAAAGATAAGATGAAAGAAGGTACTGCTTATTTAGCAAAAGCAAAAACCTTGCATGACGAACTGGAAAAATACTATGTTGAAGCAATGGACTTTACAATCATAGATCGAATTTATGAAGAGATAAATAATGAGATTATTCATTTAGAAAGTAAACTTTCATATGATTAGGGTTATCCTTGATGGGTAAGTAGTTCCTTATTTATGAATAAAGATTTCAAATAGCACTCTAATTAGCGGACTAAATCGCATATGATTTGGTCTATTATTTTCTTATATACTTTAATTAATAGTAGCCTAACAAATATCTTGACTTGTCAACATGCTAATTACTATGTTTTTTACTTAAGTAGGTAAATGATGTCCTAAAGATAATCAAAATAAGCGGATATTTTACGGTTATACAGCAGAATAGAGCTAGTTTCGTGAGATTTAAGCGGAGTTTTTCCGCTTAAGCAAAGCAAATTTGCTCATTTTCACGTTTTTCGAGTTAATAGTCGGAATTTTTCCGGATATTTAAAGGTATTTTCAGTGCAATTTCTTAATTAAGAGGATTTTCTCCGCTTATTATCAAACTCAATTTAGCGTTTAATGAACCTGTACAACTTCTCCATTAATTAGCACACAAAAGCTTTGGTAAAAACCCCAAGCTTTTGTGTGCAAATTATATTGTTGCTCAAATGCTACGAAATCTTATGTTATTTGTGCTCCGGTTTTAATTTTTCTCCACGTGATCGGAACTACTAACTTGATGGTAGTCCTATTTTAGTTTTCCATTTCGCAGCAATTATATTAAAGTAGTAATTAAGATGTTTAATAACGGAGGGTTTTAGAATGAATTGGAATGATTGTATTGTACGTACACATACACATTCAGTAAAATGGTCAACTGCGCCGGATGAAATTATTCCGATGTGTATTGCTGATATGGACTTTCAAGTTGCTCCGGAAATAATCGAGGCAATGAAGAAGAAGGCAGAGCATGGTATTTATGGGTACACGACTTTTTGCGATCGTTATTATCGTTCAATTATTGGATGGTGGAAGAGAAGATTCAATATGAATATTGATAAGGAATGGATTTCCTTTAGTCCCGGGATTATTCCTGGAATTAATCTTTTACTTCAAATTTTAACAAAACCCGGGGATCAAGTTATTGTTCAAGAGCCCGTGTATTATCCATTCTATAGCAGTATTGAAAACCATCATTGCACGATCGTTCATAATTCACTGGTTTACAAAAATGGTACATACGAAATGGATTTTGCAGATTTAGAAACAAAGGCAAGCGATCCGAAAGCAAAAGTCTTGATTTTATGCAGTCCGCATAATCCGGTTGGACGAGCTTGGACTGAAGATGAATTAGCAAAGGTGGCTGACATCTGTTTAAGGCACAATGTATGGATTATTTCTGATGAGATGCATGGGGACCTCGTGTATAAAGGCAAGCAACATCACCCTCTATTTAGCATTCATCCCGAAATTAAACAAAGAAGTATTTTGTGTGCGGCACCTAGTAAAACATTTAATGTAGCAGGTTTGCAAACATCGATTATTATGATACCTAATAAGGAGTTACGAGAAAAATATAACGAAAAACTTTTTCAATATGGTTTAATGCGGCCAAATGCATTTGGAGTGGAGGCAACGATTGCCGCTTATGAATCAAGTGAATATTGGCTTGAGGAGTTACTAATATATTTAGAAGAGAATGTTGAATATGTTTTAAACTTTTTTAAATCAAATATACCTGAAATTGTCCCTATCAGACCAGAAGCTACGCACCTTATTTGGTTAGATTGCAGTAAATTGGGAATGCAAGGGGAAGAGTTATTCCAGTATTTTTTAACAGAAGCGAAAATCAAATTCGATGAAGGCTATAAGTTCGGTAGTAGTGGGGATGCTTTTTTACGCATGAATATAGCTTGTCCGAGAGAGCGGCTAGAAACAGCTGTTCATCGTATACATGAAACAGTTTTGAGATGGAGGACGAATGGTTGAATTCATTACTAACTAGAATCGAAAAGGAGTTAAGTAAGCTTTCCGATGCAGAGCGGAAAATTGGCGAATATATTATAAAAAATCCAGAACTTATCCCCAATATGACAACGAAGGAATTATCAAAGAAAAGCGGTGTAAGCGAAGCGAGTGTTGTCCGATTTTGTAAATCGATTGGAATTCGTAGTTTTAAAACGTTTAAGTTGGAGCTAGTAAAAAACATAACTTTATCACAAAACAATATTACCGATTTTTCGATATTGCAAAAAAAAGACTCACCTTATGATTTATTCCATAAAGTAACCTATGTAAATAAGGCGGCCATTGACTCCACCTTATCCTCACTTGATAAAAGTGAGTTAGAAAAAGCAGTTGAGTTAATTAAAAAGGCAAAAAAAATTATTTTCTATGGAGTAGGGGGATCGGCAACAGCTGCTTTTGATGGACATTATAAATTCTCAAAACTAGGCTACCATTCCATAACGACTTTAGATTTCCATTTTATGATCTCGCTAATTCCGTATCTTACTGAGGACGATGTGTTCGTTGCGATTAGTATGTCAGGGAAAACAAAGGATGTGCTTGAACTGGCGAGATTTGCTAAAAAGAAAGGGGCAACTTTAATATCGATCACAAATATTGATAACTCCCCCTTGTATAAAGAAGCAGATATTCGCCTTTGTACACCGATTGTTGAGGGAGATGTCCGTATTGGAACAATCTCATCCCGTATGACACAATTAAACATTATTGATACTTTGTATTTGAGTGTATTTAATAATATTGGTGAAAATGTGTTGGAACAATATCATGAGGCGAGAAATGAAGCGGTTCGATTACGACGATAAGGATTGAAAACTTGGCAACTGTGCCAAGTTTTTTGTACATAAAAAGAAATGGAGATTATTTTTCGACAAATGAAATTTTAATTCATTAAATTTATATATTTTATTGACATTTAATTTCTGTTATATAAAATAAAAGTAAGAAATAAAATTTAAAAGGATGGTATTATGCTTGAAAAACTGACGACAGAAAAACGTAATGAGACAACGATGAACTTGGACGTCATGTCGATTCAGGAAATACTAGAAACGATGAATCGAGAAGACCAAACAGTACCTCAAGCCATTGCTATGGAACTTCATAGTATTGAAAAAGCCGTTCAATATGTTATCCAATCCTTTCAAGAAGGAGGTCGATTAATTTATATTGGTGCAGGTACAAGTGGTAGACTTGGAATCTTGGATGCCGTCGAATGTAAGCCAACTTTTGGTTCTCCACCTGAAATGGTTCAAGGATTTCTTGCGGGTGGAATGAAAGCGTTTACGGAGGCGGTTGAAGGTGCCGAAGATGATGAAAACCAAGGTGAGAAGGATTTAGCAAGTATTAAGCTTTCGGAAAAAGATACTGTAATTGGGATCGCGGCAAGTGGCCGTACACCATATGTCATTGGTGCATTAAAATACGCAAGTAAAATCGGTGCAAAAACAGTAAGCATCAGCTGTAATAAAAACGCTGAAATGAGTAAATACGCGAAAGTCAAAATCGAAGTTGAAACAGGCCCTGAAGTATTAACCGGCTCAACTCGTTTAAAAGCGGGCACAGCGCAAAAGTTAATATTAAATATGATATCCACTGCATCGATGATTGGAATTGGCAAGGTTTATAAAAATTTAATGGTTGACGTTCAATCAACAAATAAAAAGCTTGTCGAACGTTCTAAACGCATTATTATGCAGGCGACAGATGTAGACTATGATACGGCGGCTGATTATTTTGAAGAGTCACATCACAATGTAAAAGTAGCTATTGTAATGATTTTATTACAATGCTCTTATGAAAAGGCTTTAGAAAGTCTTAAAAATGCAAATGGATATATTAGAAAAACATTATAGTCGCATGTAAGGGGGAGAAACCATGAAAAAAGAACAAGTCATCGCAGAAGGAATTCTCGAACATGTAGGTGGTAAAGAAAATATTAGACAACTTGCCCATTGTATGACGCGTGTTCGCCTTCAGCTAAAAGATAGTGACAAAGTCAATATCGCTTCATTAAAAAAAGTCGATGGGGTTATGGGCGTTATTGACGATGAAACATTGCAAATCGTTGTTGGTCCCGGAACAGTAAATAAAGTTTCTGATGTGTTAAGTACAATGACAGGATTAAAAATCGGGGAAGTTGCCGGTGATGATGATTTATCCTTTGAAGAAAAAGCACAACTAAAGAAAGCAAATATTAAAAAGAAAAACAACACACCTTTGAAAAACTTTTTAAGAAAAATAGGGAATATCTTTATTCCGCTTATTCCAGGATTAGTTGCCTCAGGATTAATAAATGGAGCGGCCAATTTTGCCAAAAATGCAGGTGTTGATGAAAAAACAACAATCATGCAAATTCTATTAGTATTAGGTAGCTGTATTTTTACTTATCTTGCCGTTTTAGTCGGTTGGAATACAGCAAAGGAATTTGGCGGAACACCAGTATTAGGTGCCATTGCAGGGATGTTCTTATTTAATCCGGGATTAGCAGAAATTCATATTTTTGGTGATGCATTGATGCCTGGGCGTGGCGGATTATTTGGTGTCATATTTGCCGCATGGTTAATGGTTGTGATTGAGAAGCAGGTTAGAAAAATTATTCCGAATTCTATTGATATTATTTTAACTCCTCTTATTACGGTTTTAATTGTCGCTATTTTATCATTATTTGTTGTTATGCCTGTAGCAGGAGTATTAACAGATGGAATTACAAGTGGAATTAAAGCAATTTTAGATATCGGCGGTGTTGTAGCAGGCGCGATTTTAGCGGGATTCTTCTTACCGCTTGTAATGGTTGGGCTGCATCAAGGGTTAACACCAATTCATTTAGAATTTATGAATCAATTTGGCAATACACCGCTTTTACCAGTATTAGCGATGGCGGGTGCAGGTCAAGTTGGTGCGGCAATTGCTATTTTCGTAAAAACAAAGAATAAAAGATTACGTAATATTATTAAAGGGGGACTTCCGGCAGGATTCTTAGGAATTGGTGAACCACTCTTGTATGGGGTTACTCTTCCACTTGGTCGACCATTCATCACAGCGTGTTTAGGTGCTGCGGTTGGTGGAGCATTTCAAGCAGTTTTCCATGTTGCAGCGAAAAGTATCGGAGTATCCGGGCTTTCCCTTACGATGTTAATTGATGATAATAAATATATATTATATTTAATTGGTATTGTCATTGCCTATGCATTTGGTTTCCTCTTTACCTATCTATTTGGGTTTAAAGAAAAAATGGCTGAAGATATTTAAAACAAAAAAGGGGGGGATTTTTCCTCCCTTTTATCATTTAATGAAAGGCTTTGTTAAAATTCAATGCTGGTATTGACGCCGTGTTGATTGGAGCGGAAGGTACGAGACTCCTGCGGGAACAGCTGGACAGATGAGACACCGCGGGGAGCGAAGCGATGAGGAGACTCATCGCAGAACCGCGAAAAAGCGAGTACCTGCAGCGGAAATCAACAACCAAGTTTAACAGAGCTTAATGAACTAGGAGTGGTACGTTTGCTAGGTATTTCAGTTTACTTATCTGAACCAATCGAGAATCAACGTGAATATATTCAAAAGCTTTCAGATAAAGGATTTCAATCGATTTTCACATCGTTACATATTCCAGAGGACAATCCAGACCTCTTTAAAGGAAGACTTATCGAACTGGGCGCGATTGCAAAACAGAATAATATGGAGTTAATCGCCGACATTTCACCGAAATCCCTTCATTATTTAGGATATACATGGGAAACAGCCGATCAATTGCTCACTTGGGGATTGACAGGTTTACGAATCGACTACGGTGTGGAAGAAAACATCATTGCCCAACAGTCGAATAAAATGAAAATCGCTTTAAATGCAAGCACGATTACAGAAGAATCATTAAATCGTTTAAAATCCTATGGATTAAATACCTCTTCAGTTGAAGCGTGGCACAATTTTTATCCACGGCCGGAAACTGGTCTAGCGCGTGAAGAGTTCCACGAGCAGAATCAATGGCTAAAATCAGAAGGTCTGAAAGTAATGGCCTTTATTCCCGGAGATAAAAAACGCCGCGGTCCACTTTTCAAAGGTTTGCCAACCTTAGAGGATCATCGGGCACTATCTCCTTTTGTCGCCTTTTGTGATTTAAAATTCAAGGAAAAAGTTGATAAAATTTTAGTAGGGGATTTTGAATTAAGCGATTTCGTATTGGAACAATTTTCTGCCCTTCATCGTGATGGATATTTTCTTATTCGAGCGAAGTCATATACCGAAAATAAAGAAATGCTAAATGTTTTCGAAAAGATACAAACCAACCGCTTAGATTCAGCAAGGGATTGCATCCGATCAATGGAATCTAGGGAGTATGGATTGATCGGAACGAATCCCGTTGAGCCGTTTCATACGATTAAGCGAAGCATTGGCTCAATTACTGTTGATAATAAAAATTACGGACGCTATCAAGGGGAAATTCAAATCACAAAAACGAGCTTAGATGCGGATGAGAAAGTAAATGTAATTGGCAGAGTCATCGAAGAAGATATCCCGCTTTTGAAGTATATAAAAGGCGGGAAAAAATTTAAAATTTGTTGGATCTAGTCAGAAGGAAACTATCCCATGTGAGGGGATAGTTTTTTACACGTTTAAGAAACAATATCTAAAATGAAAAATATGGTTTAAAATGTCCACTACATATAAACAAAAAATAATATATGTGATAGAATATTGGTATTAAAGGAATGAATAATTTATTTTGTTCACACCGGGTGGACAGTTGTTTGTTAAACGCTTACATTTACCTTGGAGGGATGAAAATGAGCAGTAACGCATTAGATCAATTTTTAAATGAAAACCTTGAGGATTTAAGAAGTAAAGGTTTATATAATGAAATCGATGTAGTTGAAAGTGCGAATGGCCCAGTAATAAAAATAGGTGGGAAAGAACTAATCAATCTTTCATCCAACAACTATTTAGGATTAGCGACAGACGAGCGCTTGAAGGAAGTAGCCATTAACGCAATAAACGAATGGGGTGTCGGCGCTGGAGCGGTTCGTACCATTAACGGAACATTAGATATCCACATTCAACTAGAAAAAACATTAGCGAAGTTTAAAGGAACAGAAGCGGCAATTGCGTACCAATCCGGATTTAACTGTAATATGGCAGCTATTTCCGCGGTTATGGATAAAAATGATGCAATCCTTTCGGATGAATTAAACCACGCTTCAATTATTGATGGCTGTCGTTTGTCTAAGGCAAAAATTATTCGCGTGAATCATTCAGATATGGATGACTTAAGAAAAAAGGCAAAAGAAGCAAAAGAATCGGGATTATACAATAAGATTATGGTCATCACTGACGGTGTTTTTTCAATGGATGGAGATATTGCTAACCTTCCGGGAATCATTGAAATTGCTGAGGAATTTGATCTTATCACATATGTAGATGATGCCCATGGATCTGGTGTAACTGGTAAAGGTGCCGGTACTGTTAAACACTTTGGTCTTGCTGATAAAGTCGATTTTCAAATAGGTACACTTTCTAAAGCAATAGGTGTTGTTGGAGGTTATGTTGCAGGGAAGAAAAATCTTATTGATTGGTTAAAAGTCCGTTCCCGTCCGTTCTTGTTTTCAACGGCTGTCACTCCAGCTGATGCTGTAGCCGCGACGAAAGCCATCGAAATCTTAATGAGTAGTACGGAATTAAATGACCGCCTATGGGAAAATGGAAACTACTTGAAAAACGGCTTGAAACAACTTGGGTTTAATATTGGCGAAAGTGAAACACCAATTACACCGTGCATCATTGGTGAAGAAAAGACAACACAACTCTTCAGTAAACGACTTTATGAAGAGGGGGTTTATGCTAAATCGATCGTATTCCCAACTGTTCCACAAGGTACTGGTCGTGTAAGAAATATGCCTACGGCTGCACATACGAAAGAAATGCTTGATCAAGCGATTTCAATCTACGAAAAAGTCGGAAAAGAAATGGGCTTAATTTAGACAACATAGAGATGGCGACATAATCAGGAGGAATACTAGTGAAAAAGATTCTTGTGACTGGATCATTAGGTCAAATTGGCAGTGAGTTAGTAACAAAAATGAGAAGTATTTATGGGACAGATCATGTCATTGCCACTGATATTCGAGATAATGGCAGTGAAGTCGTGAAAGCTGGTCCATTTGAAATATTAGACGTAACAGATGCAACGAAGATGTACAATTTAGCGAAAAAATATGAAGTAGATACGATTATTCACTTAGCCGCATTATTATCGGCAACAGCGGAGAAAAAGCCATTGCTCGCATGGAATTTGAATATGGGTGGGTTAGTAAATGCATTGGAAACGGCTAGAGAATTGAACTGTCAATTTTTCACGCCGAGTTCAATTGGTGCATTCGGCCCTTCAACTCCAAAGGACAACACACCGCAAGATACGATTCAACGCCCAACGACAATGTATGGGGTAAATAAAGTGTCCGGAGAGCTTCTTTGTGATTACTATTTTACTAAGTTTGGAGTCGATACACGTGGGGTGCGTTTTCCTGGTTTAATCTCATACGTTGCAGAACCTGGTGGCGGAACAACGGACTATGCTGTAGAAATTTATTATGAAGCGGTTAAAAATAAACGGTTTACTTCCTATATTGATAAAGGAACATATATGGATATGATGTATATGCCGGACGCCTTGAATGCGATCATCGATTTAATGGAAGCAGATTCAACAAAATTAAAACATCGCAATGCATTCAATATAACAGCGATGAGTTTTGCCCCTGAAGAAATTGCTGCTGAGATTAAAAAACATATTCCGGAATTTGAAATAAGCTATAATGTTGATCCCGTAAGACAGGCAATCGCAAATAGTTGGCCAAATTCAATTGATGCAACAGCTGCTAAAGAAGAATGGGGTTTCAAAGCAGAATATAATCTAGAAAAAATGACAATCGATATGCTTGAGAAATTAAAACGAAAACTTAATTAATAATATAGAGGTGATGGTGAAAAACCATTGCCTTTTATATTTTTTTGTTATAATAAGAGGGATATTATTAGAACAGTGAAAAAACTTTCGGGATATATTTCCTGGTCTCTTCATGATAAAATAGTAATAAAAGATGATGAAGGAACAAGTGACTTTCATGACAAATATAAAAAATTTAAGATCAAATCGTTTTTGGATTGTATATATACTATTGTTATTTGCCTTTTTAAGCTTGTCATTATTAGTAATGATGTTCGATTGGGATAAGCTTTTGAGTATTGCTTTGCTAATCCTGTCCATAGGTATGCTAATCTTTTTCGTTTATCGAATCTCACTCTTTTATAAAGAGTTTTGTAAACTAGAAGAAGAAGAGGAACAATGGTCTGCGCTAATTCACTTTATGCCTGATTTTGTTTGTTTTAAAGATGGACAAGGTAAATGGATAAAGGTAAATGAATTTGGTAGGAAATTGTACCAACTGGAAAATATCGATTATTATGGGAAAACTGATTTGGAACTTGGAGAACTAAGTCCATTTTTCAAAAATGATTTTAACTCCTGCTATACCTCTGATGAAAATGCTTGGAATAAGGGGACGCTTTTGCGGGTAGAAGAATCATTCGCGATTCCATCCGGAGATATTAAAAGTTTTGATGTGTTAAAAATTCCTCTTTTTTATCCAAATGGCAAGCGAAAAGGATTATTAACGATTGGAAGAGATATTTCACAGCAAAAAACGGCAGAATCTATGCTCCTAAAAAGAGAAAAGCTGTCTGTAGTTGGCGAATTGGCTGCAGGGATTGCACACGAAATTCGAAATCCGTTGACAAGTATAAAAGGTTTAACACAGTTAATGCATGAATCACAAAACGTTACAGATGAATATGTCAAGGTGATGATTTCCGAAATTGATCGCATTAACCAAATTGCAAGCGAATTACTTGCACTTTCTAAACCCCAATCAAGGAAGCACAATCAAGTGGCATTAACAGATATTCTACGTTATGTAATGAATATTATGGAACCTGAGGCCTTATTAAGAGGGGTAGAACTAGAATTTAAAGGTGCGGAGCATTGTCAAATTGAAGGGGATAGAAATGGTCTTATCCAGGTATTTATTAATCTTTTCAAAAATTCAATGGATGCAATGCCGGAAGGTGGCATTATAACCATTAGTAGTGAAATTATTGGGAATAAGGCGTTTATCTCTATATCTGACCAAGGAGTAGGAATCCCACCTGAAAGGTTAAAGAAAATAGGAGAGCCATTTTTTACTTTAAAAGAAAAAGGAATGGGCTTAGGCCTTACGATAAGCCACAAAATTATACAAGAACATCGAGGAACGATTGATTTTCAAAGTACTGAAAATGTTGGTACAAAGGTTACAATGACATTTCCACTAGGTTAATAACTTTTCGGGGCATTCACTTACCTCTGCCCCGTTTTCCTTTTTTACTTCATGGCTTTGTTAAAGTTCACTGTTGATATTGACACCATGTTGATTGGGCGGAAGGCAAGTATCTGCAGCGGAAATCAACAATCTTGTTTAACAGAGCCTACTCCATAAAAATTCCCAACATAACATTAAAGGAGGTTACTAGATTGCTCAATCAAGCAAAGAAAATTCTCCAAGATTATTACGGATATGAGGACTTTCGCAGCGGGCAAAATACAATTATCGAACAAGTACTAGAAGGTAAGGATACTGTAGCGATTATGCCGACTGGTGGAGGGAAATCTATTTGTTATCAAGTCCCCGCAATGATACTTCCGGGTGTCACAATTGTTATTTCCCCTTTAATTTCATTAATGAAAGATCAAGTGGATGCATTAATTAATGCGGGAATACCTGCAACGTTTATTAATAGCTCCATAAGCAATAGTGAAATGCAGGAACGGTTGCAAGGAATCATGTCCAATGATTATAAACTTTTGTATATTGCGCCGGAAAGGCTAGAGGCTCCGTCTTTCATAGAAATGTTAAACCAAATTGAAGTTTCAATGATCGCTATTGATGAGGCACATTGTATATCACAATGGGGGCACGATTTTCGGCCAAGTTATTTATTGATCAAAAAGTTTATCCAATATATTCAGCCTAAACCAGTTATTTTAGCTTTAACAGCAACTGCCACTCCTCAAGTGAAGGACGATATTTGCGCCTTACTCGATATTCCTTTACAAAATGTCGTTATTACGGGCTTTGGAAGAGAAAATTTAATATTCAAAGTCGTAAAAGGCCAAGACCGCGATTTGTTTATGGAGGAATACATTAAGAAAAATAACCTCCAATCGGGGATTATTTATGCGGCAACAAGAAAAGAGGTAGAACGAATTTATCTTTTATTAAAGAAAAGGGGAATTCAAGCAGGGAAATATCATGCTGGGATGTCCGAAAAGGATCGTAACGAGAATCAAGAACAATTTTTGTATGATAATATCCAAGTAATGGTAGCAACTAGTGCATTTGGGATGGGGATTAATAAATCAAATGTGCGCTATGTCTTGCATTATCATATTCCTAGAAATATGGAATCTTATTATCAAGAAGCTGGTCGTGCGGGCCGAGATGGGGTAGAAAGCGAATGTATTTTAATGTTTGCACCCCAAGATGTTCACATCCAAAAGTTTTTAATTGATCAATCTGAAATGGATGATGAGCGGAAAGAAAACGAATATGGTAAGCTTCGGAAAATGATAAGTTATTGCCATACGGAATCATGTTTTCAACAATATATTTTAGAGTATTTCGGTGAAGAAAACGCGACTGTATGCCAAAAATGCGGGAATTGTACAGATGATCGAATTCAAGTAGATGTCACTAAAGAAGCGCAAATGGTGTTGTCATGTATAAAAAGAATGAATGAAAGATTTGGAAAAACATTTATTACGAAAGTACTGACAGGCTCATCAGATAAAAAGATTAAAAGCTTTGGATTTAATAAATTATCAACGTACGGAATTATGAAAGAGCGAACACAAAAAGAAGTGAATGAACTAATCGATTTTTTAACAGCCGAGGGGTACTTGCGCCCAACAGATGGACAATATCCCGTCTTAATGTTGACTAATCAAGCGGTTGAAGTTTTGCGTGGGGAAAGTACAGTATTAAGAAAAGAAAGAGTAAAAGTGAAACAACTCATTGAAGATAATCAGCTGTTTGAACAATTAAGGCTGTTACGGAAAGAAATCGCGGATACGGAAAAAGTACCACCATATATTATTTTTTCCGATCAATCCTTGAAGGAAATGAGTGCAAAGCTGCCAACTTCGAAAAATGAATTATTACAAATTAAAGGAGTAGGGGAGCGGAAACTAGAACAATACGGAGATGCATTTATCACAGTTATCACATCTTATTGTGAAGAAAATGGGATTGCTGTAGAAAAGCATGATCATTTTATTATGGCTAGAAGCGAAACAGCAAAGGATGATAAAGAGAAAAGCCATCATATAACCTTCTCCTTCCTTCAACAAGGCTTAACCATCGAAGAAATTGCCGCTAAACGAAATATGACGGTACGAACAATTGAAGGACATTTAATCAAATGTTCGGAAGATGGCATTTCAATTGACTGGAATCAATTTATCCCCGCACAGTATGAAGAATTAATAAAGGAAGCAGTAAATGAAGTGGATTCACAAAGATTGACGCCTATTAAACAGTTACTCCCGGAGGAAATTAGCTTTTTTATGATAAGAGCATTTCTACAAAGGGGAAAAGAGCAGAAAGTATAACTAATGGATGGGATTCCCATCCATTAGTTCCGTTATTTGTACTTAAAGAACGACAAATGTTACAATATTGTAATCAAGTTAAGTACGGTAGAAAGGAAGTTGTTTTTAATGATTAAATGCATCGCATCCGATATGGACGGTACGTTATTAAATTCAA
The DNA here is from genome assembly GCF_038009395.1 of Heyndrickxia sp. FSL W8-0423. NCBI lineage: Bacteria > Bacillati > Bacillota > Bacilli > Caryophanales > Bacillaceae > Heyndrickxia > Heyndrickxia sp. FSL W8-0423. The sequence goes on from NZ_JBBPBE010000001.1 coordinate 1,102,452, forward strand.
GGCAGGAAATTAGTGAGTTAAATCGTGAGGCGATTCTTTTCGCGAAGGAGCAAGGAATTGAATTTGTCATCGCTACAGGACGTTCATATGATGAAGCAAATGGTGTTTTGGAAAGTTCAGGAATCAACTGTCCTATCATTGCAGCGAATGGAGCTGAAATAAGAAATATTCAAGGTGAAATCGTCGGTACAATGGGAATTGACAGGGAACATGCAGCAACTATCATCAATTTGCTTAGCAAATTAGATATTTATCTCGAGGTGTATACGAGTAAAGGGAAATATACTGAGGACTATGAGAAAAGTATTAGTGTAATTGTTGACATTTTTCATACTGCTAATCCCGAAATACCTGCAGAAGAGATTCGTTCAACTATTAAAGATAGATTTGTAAAAGGCTTTATCCAAACTGTAAATGATTACGGGGAAATTCTTTCCGATCCGGACTGTGTCGTTTATAAGATTATCGTTTTTTCAAAAGACCATGAACAATTAACAATGGCAAATGCTTCATTAAAAGCATTAAAAGAGATCAAGATTACTTCATCGGGACATAATAATCTTGAAATTAATCATATAGATGCACAAAAGGGAATCGCCCTTGAAGCTTTTGTAAAATCTAAAGGAATTACACTCAAGGAAACGATGGCTATCGGTGACAACTTTAATGATCTTTCCATGTTGAAAATAGTAGGGCATCCAGTCGCAATGGGTAATGCAGAAGATGAAATTAAAAAGGTGATTCCTACTCACACAGTAAAGAATGATGAAGATGGTGTAGGAAAAGCTATTTACCAAGTATTGACTGGTCAACCTGCAAAATAAAAGAAGGGTAGCGATTATTTTCGCTGCCCTTTATTCTTTACTGCGAGTAGAAAGTCCATGGAGAATGAATTGAATGGTTCTTTCTATCTCTGCTTCATCATCCCACTTTGCTTCGGGAAACATTAAATATCTTCCAATAACAAAACCGAGAATAGATGATACTGTAAGCCGAATGACCGTTTGAGGTGGCATATCTATAATTTCACCTTTTTTTTGATACTCTTCTACAATTAGTTTCAACCGTTTAATTACATGATTGATAATATGTTCCTTAAATTGTTCTTTTAATTCAGGGTGAAAAGGTATTTCTTGAAACAATATTTTAATCATAGGAAAATTTTTTTTTGCAAACTCCATACGGTTGATGATCACAGCCCTTAAAAAATCCTCAAAGCTTTGATACTCGGATAACAAAACTTTGTTAAAATCTCGTATAAAAAAAGGAGCAATAAATTTTGCCATCGTTGGGGCAATAATCGATAATAATAGATCTTTTTTCGTTTTATAATGACGGAAAATGGTACCTTCAGCGACCCCTGCCTTTTTGGCGATTTCATTCGTAGAAGTAGCAGAATAACCTTTTTCTGAAAAGATTTCTACGGCAGCTTCAAGAATTTTTTTTTGCTTTTCGGTCATCTCTTGGTTTTCAAAAAGTATGTCAAGAACATTATCTCGTTTGGGCATTGCATTCTCTCCGATCTATATGGACATCTATTATATTTTACGATATTTCTTTAAAGCAAACACGTTTAAAACAATAAAGAAAAGTGCAAAACCGAAAAGTAAAAGTAGATCTAAATAAATATCTTGAAATCCTAATCCTTTATACATAATGCCTCGCAATGCATCCCCACCATAATACATCGGCATAAATTTAGCGATAATTTGCAACCAATTTGCCATTCCATCAACCGGGAAAATTCCGGCAAAAAAAACTTGAGGAACAACAATAATCGGAATAAATTGCATCATTTGAAATTCAGTGTTTGCAAATGCAGATAATAGAGTCCCTAATGATAACGCAACCAAGGCTAATAAAAGATTAATAAGGAGCACATTCCATATAGAACCAACTAACTGTATATCTAACACTTTAATTGCGTAAAATACGACAATAATTGTTTGAATAACCGCAAAAATACCATAACCGAATAAATAGCCGAAAACGATCTGGCTTCTTTTTATAGGGGTTGCTACAAGTCTTTCAAGAGTGCCAGTCGTCCGTTCCCTTAAAAGAGCAATTCCTGAAATAAGAAAGACGAAAAAAAAGACAAAGAATCCAATTAGTATCGGATTTAACACATCAAAAAACGTTGTATCTTTATTACCATATATATAAGAAGTTTCAATCTTAGGGAAGTCCTTTAAGACACTATGACTATTCATTTGTGATACATGTGCGAAAAATATTTGTTGAATTTTCATTTGTAACGCTTTTGATACAGTAGGATCATCGTTTTTTAATGTAAGCCTAGGCTGATTGTCTTTCAACTGAAAGATTCCATCTAATTCATCTTTTACAATAACTTTTTTTGGATCCTTTAATGTATCGTATATTATGACGTGAATATCTTGGTTTTTCAATTGTTTAACTAGGGAAGAGTCTACGTTTATGACACCAATTCTAGTATCATCGGAATCGCTCGTAAAGAGAAAATGAATAAGGGTTAAAATGATGAGTGGGGCAATCATCATTAATGCAAGTGTCCGTTTATCTCTTATCATTTGCCTGCAAATTCTTTTTATTAATGCACCAATTCTCATGAGTTCATACCCCCAGCTTTTAAAAATACCTCTTCTAAATTGCTTACATTATATTGTGCTTTTAATGTTGAAGGGGAGCCACTCGTTAAAATCATTCCATCACGCACCATACTGAGATAATCACACTTTTCTGCTTCATCCATGACATGTGTAGTGACTAGAATAGTTTTTCCTTCTTCCTTCAAGCGAATTAATTCATTCCATATTGATAACCGCAGTTCAGGATCGATCCCGACAGTTGGTTCATCTAAAATTAATATTTGTGGATCATGGATTAAAGCAATTGCTAGTGACAGCCTCCGTTTCATACCGCCAGAATAGGTTCCTACTTTCTTGGATAAATGTGAGCTAAGATCGACAAGATTCGCGGCATAAGCTATTCTTTCTTTTTGTTCGGGCTTCTTCAATTTGAATAGGGAGGCGAAGAAAGCCATGTTTTCTGCTCCAGTTAGCTCTGGATAAAGAGCATCGGATTGAGCCATATAGCCAATATTTTGCAATGCCTTTAGATTAGGTATTCGTGTATTTAATACTTGAACATCACCTTTAGAAGGAGTATCCATTCCGACAATAATTTTGATTAATGTTGTTTTTCCAGACCCTGAAGGTCCGATAAGACCATAGATTTGGCCTGCACTTATCGATAAATCAATATCCTTTAAAACAGTCTTTTTACCAAAGGTCTTCGTTACTTTGTGAATATGAATAGCATGATTCATCTTACGACCTCCTACTAATAAAATGAGTGATTACTCACTTTATAATAAAACGCCATGGAGTATTTGTCAATCACAAAGTGAGTGAATACTCACCCCTTTTAAAAAAATAAAGAGCCGTAATTGAAATTACAGCTCTTCCACATTTATTTAACCCGATCGTTCTCCCATTGGTAATTCCAAAATCTTTCGTTTTGTAACCAAGCAAGGGTTTCAGGATCTTTTTGTTTTAATTTTTCTTCACGATCGGCTATCATCCAGCCCGTTTGCGAAATATGTGCTTTCATCGCACCAATTTTTTGATCGATAACCGCACTTACATCATTGATTACGTCCGGAGGTCCAATTTCTACTTCGTGATTATTTGAAAATGCCACACAATGAAGCTTCGGTCTTTTTTCTTCAGGAATTCGTCTAACTGCACGAACAACAGCTCTTCCTGTTGCTTCATGGTCAGGGTGGACGGAATATCCCGGATAGAAAGTAATAATCAGCGATGGATCAAGTTCGTTAATCAAACCGGTAACCATCTGAGTTAATTTTTCATCATCTTCAAATTCTACTGTTTTATCACGAAGACCCATCATCCGTAAATCTTGAATTCCCATCACAGATGCCGCTTTTTGCAACTCCTTTTTGCGAATCTTCGGCAGCGATTCTCTTGTAGCAAATGGTGGATTTCCTAAATTTCTCCCCATTTCTCCAAGAGTTAGGCATGCATAAGTTACCGGTGTCCCGTTTTTTACGTGAGTTGCAATGGTGCCTGACACCCCAAATGCTTCATCATCCGGGTGAGGGAAAATTACTAAAACTTGACGTTCTGTTTCCATTGAAAAAACGCTCCTTTCTTCACTACATTATTCAAATGGTGTTTCACTAATCTCAAGTGCCACTGCTAGTTTTCCATCGTACCCATGGCCAGCAAGAAGCAAGCGGCCAAGGTCATCTTCTTCAAAATGGGTTAAACCCTCAGCATAAATCCAACCAATTGCTAGTTTTAAGCCAACTCGAAACGGACCATCCCCAATAATTTTCCCGTGTTCATAATTGACTTGGGCATTCCGTATGTATGCTCCAGCTGAAAAGAAACCTTCATTAAAATGGGAAGCATATGCACCATTTGTTGTTTCCAAATGTATATATACGGTTTTATTCGCAAACTCATTAATTTTCTCCTGAACAGCAGAGATTTGTATAGGCTCCACGTAGAACCCTCCTTTTTTTGAAACGATAACTAAAGTATGTGATTATTTTACTAAAAATAGTAGTGGAAAGCGAAGAGATTGCTTACTGGCGTTACAAAATAAAAAAGGAGCGGATGAAATCCACTCCCGAGAATTATTTATTCGTAACAAAACGTGTATACGCTCCGTGCATAACCGGACCGACATATTGATTTAACTTAAATCCATGCTCGATAGCTGCTGATACAAATTTTTTCGCAACAGCTACAGCTTCTTTAACTGAGCTTCCTTTTGCAAGTTCAGCTGTAATCGCTGCAGCAAACGTACAGCCTGCACCGTGATTGAAAGTAGTATCAAATTTTTCACTTTCTAAAAGTGTAAAATCGCTGCCGTCATAGAACAAATCGACTGCTTTTTCATGATGTAGCTGTTTACCGCCCTTAATAACGACATTTTTTGCACCTAGATCATGTATTTTCACAGCGGCTGCCTTCATATCATCGATTGTATTAATAGGCCCGGATTTTGCTAATTGCCCAGCTTCAAATAGATTTGGAGTGACAATTGTAGCGCGTGGGACTAATAACTCACGCATTGCATCTGTGTTTTCTGGCTGTAATACTTCATCTTCACCTTTACAAACCATAACGGGGTCAATAACCACTTTATCTAATTTATGTTCGTCTATTTTACGAGCGGCTAACTCAATAATATCAACTGAGCCTAGCATCCCCGTTTTCATCGCATCGATATTCACAGATAGAATCGTTTCTAATTGTGGTTCGACCGTTTTTACATCAATAGGGAACACATTATGGTGCCAATCATTTTTTGGATCCATTGCAACGATGGAAGTTAGCGCAGTCATTCCATAAACGCCAAGTTCTTGGAATGTTTTTAAATCAGCTTGAATTCCCGCACCGCCACTTGAATCTGAACCAGCAAGGGTTAAAGTCTTCTTCAAAGTCATAAACAAATCCTCCTCTATCAGCGAAAGTGAGTAATATTCAAAAAATCTCTATTTTAGAATATACCAATAGTAAATAGATTTCCATACTCAGAAATAAAAAAGCTTATCTACCAGAGTAGATAAGCTATTAAAAGGGGGGATCATCGTCTTTATTTATTATGGACAAATTCTCTAAGACTATACATGGAAGTTTGAAAGAAATATAATTTTGTGAAAACTCTTTACTTTTTGGATGAGTGGATATACTATTGAAGTAGCAATTAATAAATTTCCATGGTGGGAGGTATGTAATATGAACAAATTACTTATAAATCTAACGTTAATTTCATATTGCAGTCCATGGGAAAAGACAAAACCAATTAATTAAAAATCAATTGTAAAATTTTCTCTAATTAATTTTGTGTATTCAACCATGGACTGCCATTTCAGTCGATGGTTTTTTATTTATACACAAATATTGGAGGAATTACATTTGAATTTACAAACATTAGGTTGGAATACTTATTTTGAAGAACATTTTGAAGAATATAAACAGCAGGGTTATGAAGTGGGCAGAGTCACTTTAGAACATAAAAAAGTATATAGAGTACTAACTAAATATGGAGAGCTACTTTCTGAAGTATCAGGTAAACTGAGGTTTCAAGCATTGGAACGACAAGATTATCCAGCAGTCGGGGATTGGGTTGTCATCAGTCCGAGAGTAGAGGAACAAAAAGCGACGATTCATGCTATTTTGCCTCGCAAAAGTAAATTTTCACGAAAAGCAGCTGGACTAAAAATGGATGAGCAAATAGTTGCTACAAACGTTGATACCATTTTTCTTGTGAATGCATTAAATTCCGATTTTAATCTCCGCCGGATTGAAAGATATGTATTGACTGCTTGGGAAAGTGGAGCAAATCCTGTCATCATTCTAAGTAAAGCCGATTTATGTAAAAATGTTGAAGAAAAAATCCAAGAAGTAGAATCCATTGCCTTTGGTGTACCGATCCATGCCATCAGCGCCGAACAAAATATTGGATTGGAGCAATTAGCCTCATATGTTTTTGAAGGGCAAACGATCGCATTACTAGGTTCGTCAGGAGTTGGAAAGTCCACATTAACGAATGCTTTATTTGGAAGTTTAAAGCAAGAGGTTCGTACGATTCGAGAGGATGATGGACGGGGACGACATACAACAACCCATCGAGAATTAATTGTTTTAGAAAGTGGAGGAATTTTGATTGATACTCCTGGAATGCGAGAATTGCAGCTTTGGGATGCAGATGATGGTTTAAGTCAAGGCTTCTCTGACATAGAGGAGCTGGCTGAAAGTTGCCGTTTTAGAGATTGTTCACATTCTAAGGAACCAGGATGCGCTATTCAGCTGGCGATTTTAGAAGGTACATTAGATAAAAGTAGATATGCAAGCTATGTTAAGCTTCAAAGAGAATTGGCCTTTTTAGAACGAAAAGAAAATCGACAGGCAAAACTAGCTGAAAAGGCAAGGATGAAACAACTTACAAATGGTCAAAAAAAGAATAGAAAGTAATTATGTAAATGGCAGTCCTTTTTGCGGGGACTGTTTTTCTCTTTTACATGAATGCAGTCTATTCGGGAAGATGAATACAGCAATTTCGTGTGAAGTGCACGCATCCGGCTCATTCGGGAAGATGAACTCGACATTTTCGTGTGAAGTGCACTCATCCAGCTTATTCGGGAAGATGAGGCATACATTCTTGTAATAAAGTGCTCGAATGCGGCTCTTTCGTGCACTTGAAGTCTGCGCTTTTGAAACAAAGTGCACGAAAGACCAGCAACCAAATGAATTATTGGGTTTCAAAGGAAATTTCAAAAGCACATAGTATTAATTTGATGATAATATAAGATAAATTTCATATTATGTTGAATAGGGGGAGTTTAATTGCTTCACCATCTTGAAATATATGTCTCCAATCTAAAAAAATCCACTGAATTTTGGGAATGGTTTTTAACGAAGCTCGGTTACCACCAGTTTCAAAAATGGGACCAAGGTATAAGTTGGAAATATCAATCAACCTATCTTGTTTTTGTTCAGGCGAAGGAAGAATTTCTTTCGACTCCTTATCATCGCTGTCGTGTCGGTTTAAATCATTTAGCGTTCCAGGCACAATCCCGAAAACAAGTCGATGAACTGGCTCTTGAGATAAAAGAAAGAGGCATGACGATTCTATATTCTGAACGTTATCCATATGCAGGTGGTCAAAATCATTATGCTTTATATTTTGAGGATCCCGATAGAATTAAAGTAGAAGTAGTCGCACCAACAGAAGAGGCGGGATAATGGATACGATCATTTTAGCAGGCGGAAAATCAAGTCGCATGGGACAAAATAAAGCACTTTTACCTTTGGGGAATGAGAGAGTTATCGATCGGTTAATTAATGAATTTTCTCCTATAACTCGAAGGATGTTCTTAGTTTCGAACCATCCTTCCGAATACCAATCTATAAATATAAATATACTGACGGATGAACCGGAATTTAAGGGACAAGGACCTTTAGCTGGGATGGAGATTGGATTAAAAAACGCTACTTCCCAAGAATGCTTAATTATTGCTTGTGACATGCCGTTCGCCTCAAAGCAAGTGGGGAAATGGTTGATCGATGAGCTTACAAACGGCAATTTCGATGCAGTTATTCCAGTTTCGGAAGGCAGAATTCATCCACTGTTTGGTGCCTATCACAAGAAAATCCAACCAATTATAAGAACTTGCTTATTAGATCAAAAAAGAAGAATGACCGATTTAATTGATCAATTAAATGTGAAATTAGTCGAGCAAAATGATGCTCCAGACTATTTACAAAAAATTTGGGGGACATGTTTCTGGAACATGAACACAATGGACGATTACCAGAAAGCATTAAAGCATTTAGGGGGTCATAATGATTTTTGAAATTATTAAGGAGCCAATTAGTATAGAATCTGTTGTCAGTAAAGTTGTGCAACGTGAAGCAGGTGCAATTACAACTTTTATCGGTACAGTAAGAGAATTAACAAATGGTAAAAGAACCTTATATTTGGAATATGAAGCATATATATCTATGGCGGTTAAAAAGTTAGAACAAATTGGTCAAGAAATTAGTGAACGTTGGCCGGGAACCAAAACAGCGATTACCCATCGAATTGGTCGATTGGAGATTACTGATATCGCTGTTGTAATTGCTACTTCTACTCCCCATCGTGCAGAAAGCTATGAAGCAAATCGGTATGCGATTGAACGGATTAAAGAAATCGTCCCGATTTGGAAAAAGGAACATTGGGAAGATGGCGAGAAGTGGATAGGGGATCAGTTAGGGACAAAAGAATATCTCGAAGGAAAACCGGGGGAGGAAGATTTGGATGATTAAGGTTATGTTCTTTGCACATTTGCGCGAACAAATCGGCACCGGGGAAATTGAAATTAATTCGTTTAAAGGGACAGTGAAAGAGTTAAAGGAATACTTACAAATTAACCATTCGCTGAACAATTTGGATTCTATCATGACAGCAGTTAATGAAGAGTTTTGCCATGATGAAACAATGGTTTATGAAGGGGATATTATCGCACTTATTCCGCCAGTAAGTGGAGGGTGAAATATGAATGATCGATATTCTAGACAAATCTTGTTCTCACCGATCGGTAAACAAGGTCAGCAAAGTATTGGCGAAAAGCATGTGTTAGTGGTAGGAGTAGGTGCCTTAGGATCAAGCGTTTCAGAAATGCTGACAAGAGCGGGGGTAGGGAAATTAACTTTAATTGACCGTGACTACGTAGAAACTAGTAATCTACAACGACAACAACTATTTTCCGAAAGCGATGCGAAAGACAAGCTCCCAAAAGTGATTGCGGCAAAAAAGAGATTAGCTGATATTAATCGGGAAGTTAAGATAGAAGCAATTGTGGGGGAAGCAGATGTCCAAACGCTAGAAAACTTTGCTCCAAAAATAGATTTAATGATTGATGGTACGGATAATTTTGACATAAGATTTATTTTAAATGATATCGCACATAAATTTACGGTTCCATTTCTATTCGGCTCATGTGTAGGAAGCTTTGGTTCGACTTATACCATTATCCCTAATCACACACCTTGTTTACAGTGCTTGCTGAAAAATATCCCAATGCAAGGACAGACATGTGATACTGTGGGGATTATCGCTCCTACTGTTCAAATGGTGACGGCTTATCAAGTCGCCGAAGCATTAAAAATTTTAAGCGGAAATATGGATGCTATTCGTAAAACATATATAACTTTTGATCTTTGGGAAAATCAACACTTATCGGTAAAATCAAATGATGCGATAAAAAACAAAGCATGTACAACTTGTGGCGAGGAAAGAACCTATCCATTTCTATCGTATGAGGCACAAACAAAAACAGCGCTACTTTGTGGGAGAAATACCGTACAAATTCGACCTTCACAAACTTTTTCTCCATCAATAGGACAGCTTTGTTCACGATGGGAACTAGCGGGATATCAAGTTAAACAAAACCCTTATTTAGTTTCTGTCCATAAAGATGATGTACGAATGATCATGTTTAAAGATGGTCGTGCATTAATTCACGGTACGAATGATCCGGTAAAGGCAAAGAAAATATATTATTCATTTATTGGATGAATAAAGTATAGCCTCACTGGAAAAGTGAGGCTAGTATTCCCTATTTATAAATATTAGTTTAATGGATTTTCTGTTAGATATTCATTTGGTGCTTCTCTTGAAGCAATCACCACAAGTCTTCCTTGATCGAGTTCCTTCTCATATTCCGCTGCTTGGTGGTCTGATAGTCCTAGCGATGCCATCTTTGTTCTTAATTCGTCTCCTCTCTTTTTGAAAACATTGCCTAATGTATTAAGTACCCCTTGTTCTTCAATACCGACTTTTCCTGTTTCAGTTGCTTCTGTTATATCTTTTGATCTTTCTTTTCCGTGTGCAAATATATAAATTTCACTTTTTAAGTATCCTTCGTTTTGTAACTCACTAATTAGATTTGATGCTTCTAGGCCATTTTCAACTACGTTTACTTTGTACATTGAAAAATCTCCTCCTTGTATTTGAGAGGTAACTTACACCTCGAATCTAGTATTTATATATCCGCTATTTTAATCGTTAAACATTTATATTGTTAGAACAGAAGATGACAAAATTTAACATGTTTCACGTGAAACATGTCGAAATGTGAAGACTAACTAAATATTAGATTTGAAATAAATATGATAGAATCGAGGTATGCAGAAATTGAAGCGACTAGGAGATGAAGTAATGAGTATATCAATTCATTCGCTATTAAATAAAATCGAACAAGAAATAAACTATGCGAAGAAAGCAGAACAGGATAGTGTGTTAAAAAATCATATTTATTCAGTAAAAACCCTTTGTGAATTAATCTTAGCGGAAGGGCAAAGCTTATCAACTTCATATGAAATCCCGAAAAAAGTTGAAGCAGAACATTCAGTATCCCAAAGTAAACCAATGATGTCAGTAGGAAAAGCAGAGCCTTTAAAAACGGATGATGGCGCAAACGGAGAGTCAATTTTTGATTTCTAGACGGGTTTTTCTTAAAATGAAGGAGATAGTTTGAAAATATAAAGGGATGGACAAAAGAAGGAGTGTATTTTTTTGAAAGCTTTTATCATTATAGGGGCAATCAATGCGTTCTTAGCAGTTGCGCTCGGTGCCTTTGGTGCACATGGTTTGGAAGATAAATTAGAACCGAAATACTTAGATATTTGGAAGACCGGTGTTACTTATCAAATGTTCCACGCATTAGGAATACTTGCGATTGGAATACTTGCAGGGTATATTCAAGGATCATCATTAATGACTTGGTCAGGTTGGTTAATGTTTATCGGTATTATTTTATTTTCAGGTAGTTTATATGTATTAAGCGTGACGAAAATTGGTATATTAGGTGCGATTACTCCAATAGGAGGAGTAGCGTTCTTAGCTGCTTGGATTCTCGTAGTTGTTGCAGCTGTAAAACATCTATAAAATAAAATGTAATAGGGGTCCTTCAAATCGAAGGATCCCTTTTCGGTTTTGAAGGTAAGAAAGCATAAATTTTTTTAGGTTAATGTTCCTAATAAATATCTGCTTTGTCTAGCTCCAGCGCCTATCGACTAGAAAACTTCAGGACTTTTCCCTACGATAAGTCAAAGTCCTTCCAGTTTTTACGTCGATGAGCAAGGCGCTTCCGCTTTTCTTAATCATCTTGGAGAATAAGTAGATAAATTTGGTGCGGCTCCAAATGGATATTCGTACTCAATTTCTTCGCTAAATGTAATGTAATCAACATAAACCATAGGAATTAAATTACGTTCGCCAGTTTGTGGGTCACTTAAAATGACATGATCCCGACCTGCTGCTTCAATGATGCCTTTAAATATTTTCGCATTCCATTCCCGATTGTTTTCAAATGTGGCATAGAGTGTAACCAGTTTTCCTTTGTTCAGGCGTAGAATGTTTTCAATATAAGATTGTTCAGGCGGTAACATTCCGGGAACATTTGGTCCTGTTGCATTTGATCCTCCGCCTTGAGGCGGTGAAAAAGGAACGGCAGGCGGAACTTGTTGCTGCGCTCCGTATTGTGGCGGGTATCCTCCATAAAAACCTTGTGAACCTGCACCACCTTGTGGGGCTTGATACCCGTAAGGTGGATTATAATTTGATTTAGACAATCTTCTCCCTCCTTAAAATATGCTAATAAATGCTTGAAACAAGTAGCAAGAAAATAGGAAATCCTCTATTAAAGGCATAAACTGCCTATCCTTCACCTCACTTTGCCAATACTTTCATAAAGTGTATGATGAATGATTAAAGATTAGGCTTTTACATTTCATATGTATGTAAGAGGGAGGAAAGATATGCAGGGAATGTGTAGGCTTTTCTAATATTTAAAATAAAAGACCCTATAGCTTTTCGCCACAGGGTCATAAATTGAATTAATTTACATGTAGAAACTTTGCAATTTTATCATCTTCTAAAAGATTTCCGACAAAGAAGGAGCCGAATTCACCATAACGTGCACTTACTTCATCAAAGCGCATTTCATAGACAAGCTTTTTAAATTGAAGCATGTCATCTGAGAATAGAGTGACACCCCATTCGTAATCATCTAAACCAACTGATCCAGTAATAATCTGTTTTACTTTTCCTGCATATTTGCGTCCGATCATTCCGTGACTTCTCATTAATTCTCGGCGTTCATCCATAGATAACATATACCAATTATCATTTCCTTCTCTACGTTTGTCCATTGGATAGAAGCAAATATATTTAGATTTAGGGAGTATCGGATACAGTCTAGACTTTACATATGGATTTTCATAAGGGTTTTCATCAGAATTCCCGCCACCGACATAATTACTTAGCTCTACAACTGATACATATGAATATGTAGGGATTGTATATTCTGCAATTGCAAGTTTATTAAATTCATTTTCTAAGTCGTTTAGCTCTTCCATTGTTGGACGAAGCATCCATAGGATGAAATCTGCCTTTTGCCCAACAATTGTATATAATGCATGACTTCCTTCTTTTTTCTCTTGAGTTTCATTCAATTTATTAAGAAATTGGTGAAATTCTTGGATTGCTGCTTGTCTTTCATCACTAGAAAGTTCTTTCCAAGCTGTCCAGTTCATCGCTCTTAAATCATGTAAGGAATACCAACCATCTAAAGTTTGAGCTGCTTCACTCATCTAGATCACTCCTATTTTAATTTATATGTTCAGCTTCAGCGCCCCGCAAGGCACTTCCACTTTTCTTATCTCCACCATTACTATAGCATAGTTTTTCCAAATCACTTATTTTCAACCTCAATTGTTGAAAATCCGTCAAGAACGATTTACTATTTTGTGAAGTGAGACAAGGAATTTTTTTGCTTTCAAAAAATATGATACATTTGGTTATGCTAATAAAAAATGTATAGGAGGAGTTATCATGAGTGATTTGTTCACGGACTTAAAAGGAAAATTACAAGGAAAGGGTTTGTCTATCGTTTTCCCTGAAGGTATGGATGAAAGAATTCTAACTGCCGCCGGCCGATTGGCAAATGAAAAAATCATCAACCCCATTTTGCTAGGGGATGAAAATGAAATAAATGCAGAAGCGGATAAGCGAAATATTTCCCTAGATGGAGTGGAAATTCTCAATCCAAATACATATTCAGAAATGGATGAAATGGTCCGTTCCTTTGTTGAACGAAGAAAAGGGAAGGCGACAGAGGAAGACGCACGTAAAATATTATTAGATGAAAATTACTTTGGAACGATGCTTGTCTATATGAAAAAAGCAGATGGATTAGTTAGTGGTGCCGCACATTCAACTGCAGATACGGTGCGACCTGCCTTACAAATTATTAAGACGAAGGAAGGAGTTCAAAAAACTTCAGGTGTTTTCATTATGGTTCGGGATGATGAAAAATACGTTTTTGCTGATTGTGCGATTAATATAGCACCTGACAATCAAGATTTAGCTGAAATTGCTATTGAAAGTGCAAAAACGGCAAAAATGTTTAATATTGAACCAAAAGTAGCGATGCTAAGCTTCTCTACGAAAGGATCAGCTAAATCACCAGAAACAGAAAAAGTAACGGAAGCGGTACAGATTGCGAAAGAACGTGAACCAAACCTTGTGCTGGACGGAGAATTTCAATTTGATGCAGCCTTTGTTCCATCAGTAGCACAGAAAAAAGCTCCAGATTCGGTTATTAAAGGAGATGCGAATGTTTTCATCTTCCCAAGTCTTGAAGCGGGTAATATTGGTTACAAAATTGCTCAACGTTTAGGTGGATTTGAAGCAGTTGGTCCAATATTACAAGGATTAAATGCTCCGGTTAATGACCTTTCAAGAGGGTGCAATGCAGAGGATGTTTATAAGCTTGCCCTTATTACTGCTGCCCAAGTATTGTAAAATGAAGGTAGATTAAAGCATTGAATGAAGGAGAAGGAGAATGGAGCAGGCATTAACATTATTAAAACAAGATAGATGGCGGATTATTGATCAATCCAGCTTAGGTCCCCAGTTTGAGGCTTTGCAGTCATTTGCAATGGATGATACTCTCTGTACTTCCGTTGGTTCTGGATATTCAGCTCCAACAGCGAGGGCGTGGGTCCATCATCAAACAATCGTTTTAGGAATTCAAGATACGAGACTTCCTTTTTTAGAGGATGGATTAGCCTATGTAGAGGAACAAGGCTACCGTTATATTGTGCGCAATTCTGGAGGATTAGCAGTTGTTTTGGATGAAGGAGTGCTTAATCTATCCCTCATTATTCCGGATACTGAAAAGGGAATCGATATTAATAAAGGCTATGAGGCAATGTGGGCATTAATCAAGCATATGTTTTCAGACTATGATGCAAGCATTGAAGCGAGAGAAATTGTCGGTTCCTATTGTCCAGGCAGCTATGATTTAAGCATAAATGGGAAAAAATTTGCCGGTATTTCTCAACGGCGTATCCGAAAAGGAGTAGCTGTTCAAATCTATCTATGTATCACTGGAAATGGACAAGAACGGGCGAAACTAGTTCAGCAGTTTTATGAAAAAGCAAAAAAAGGGATAGAAACAAAATGGGTCTACCCTACGATTCAACCAGAAGTAATGGCATCACTATCAGAACTATTAAAAACGCAAATGACGGTACAAGATGTTATGCTCCGTTTTCTTAACACACTTAAAAATATGAGTGGTGAAATATTTGCTGAACCTTTAAGAGGGGACGAGCTTGTGTGGTATGAGGATTATTACAAGCGGATTGTCGAAAGAAATGAGAGGTTTGTTTAATATTGGATAAAAGTGTTTATTTTAAATGTGTAAATGTGCATTGTTAAAATAAAGAAAAAAATTTCTTGTGAAACTTTTAGTGAGGTTGAAAAAGTGTATCTTTTCTCGAACAAAAAATAGACTTTTTAAAACGGAAACAAAAGTTTTAGCTGAGAGGGCTTTTCAAACAAAAGCCCTGTTTGTTTTTTGAATCAAAAAATATCCCATAACGACTCTAGAAAAGGTCTGCATTGTTAAAAGTTTTTATCTCCGCTTTTTGATAAAGATAGCCACTAGAACTATAGCAATTATTATCATTAAGTACATTGGAACAAGAGATATAGTGTACAAGGATTTTTCGCTATGTTGAATTAAATTAGTATCAATTTGAAGATACAACCAATGGAAACTTACAGGGTTTTTGGCTTCCAATGAAACATCAGAAAGGAAAATTGTATTTTTAGTTATTCTCCAAATCAAATATACGATGCTTGCAATCAGCAAAAACATAGACGCTAAAACTTTTTTCATATCGTTCCTCCATTAGATAAGTCTAAGCCTAATGGACTCTCCCACCATCTGTAGTAGGGACATATTTCCCCGTATATTTAGTAGGAACTCCGTCCAAATAATCATCGGCTTTTCCAGATGTATATGTCCGTATTCTAACTTTTTTTCCTGCTGACACTGTATCTAGTATATATTCAGCTAGTTGTTTATCGCTATATTTTTTTCCTTCTCCGTATGTGCCATCTTTTCTCCCAGAGTAATTATTCAATATATCCATTTTTACATCCAGGCTTTTAATAGATGCTCCAGGCTTATAACCTTCATGTGCATAGCCAGCTTCATAAGCAAAATCTCTGTCAATATGCACTGTCATCAAGGCCGACCAAAAGGCGTGTCTATAGGCATCTCCGTTTCCTTGCCAAAGAGTGTAATCCTTATAACGATATTTAGCACTGTCTAATGCCTGTTCAGCTAGTTTTTTAGCTTTACTTGCTTTAATTGGATGTTTAGCGAACAAAGCAATTTCAGTAGCTTTATAGCCAAAGGCTCCGAAATCATAAAATTTATCAAGACCTAGAGGCTGGATTTCTTTGCTTTTACTTTCACTTTCAATTAGCATGTCTTCATCTTTCTCAGTTTGTAATTGAGGAGTGATATTTTCTTTGACTTTTTGTTCAAATTCTTCTTCGGTAATAATTTCATCCTCAAGTTCACGAAGATATTTCTGTAATTCCCCTCGAATTTTTAAATAAAATTCAGATGTTTCTCCTTTATCTTCATCATTTTCAGAAACATCAGTATTAGCAAAGCTTTGAGTGGAAAAACTTAAACTAATAACAAGGATTAAAGTAAATATCGCAAAAATAGAGTTTTTAAAAGAACTTTTCAATTCGTTTCCCCCCATTTAATACATCTAGTTATTTTTTGTATAAGATGCTAATTAACTTTCACTTACTATAATTCTTTAATTTTGTGGCCTGTTTCCCCTTTTATTACAAATTTAATGATAAAATGGAATATTTATGTTATTTCATTCAAGACACCCCCTTATGAATCAACGTAATGGTAATAACATATTCAAATTTCACTATCTAAAATTTAGTGTAAAGATCCTGTATCATCCCCGTTTTTTTTAATTGAAATGGATAAAACATTCTGCTGAAATGAATTATGATTAGTAGAATCATTTTTATTACCTATAAAAATAACTCCTGTGACCAATACACATAAAACAATGAGTCTATTAAACTTTTTCATTATTTCCCCCCTAACTCTTCCATATAAAAATACCATTTTAAAAATACTCACTTAATTCCTATTTAAGTCAATTGAGATATAAAACCCCACATTTATGGATAATAAATAAGGTTTTTTATGATAAAATATAAATATAGTGATATTTTGTGATTCTTACGTATTAGGAGGAAGGATAGTGGAGAAGACATTACGATTGCTTGGTGAAAAAATAAAATTTTTAAGAAAAGAGCAAAATCTCACACAAGCAATTTTAAGTAACGGCATTTGCACACAATCATATTTAAGTAATATAGAAAAAGGACAAACTTCTCCTTCCGCATATGTCCTTGATGAACTTGCTAGGAGATTAGGTGTAGACTTATCTTTTTTATTGAAAACTGACGAAAAAGAACTGTACATACAAGAAATGTTAGAACAAGTTCGTGAGGCCGTAGCTAGACGAGAGTATAAATTGATAGAGGAAATTCTTGAAAATGAAAAAACAAATTTCTTTAAAAATAAACCGTTAACTCAATTTTACTATTGGCATAAGGGTATCGTAGTCTTTTACAACGAAGGAAATATAAGTGATTCAATAAAAAATATTGATTACGCAATTGAGTTGGAGGACGACTCTGAATTTTTTAGTCGAACAAAGTTAGAAATTATGATTAGTAAGGCTAATATATTGATGGATAGTAAAATGTACAGTAAGGCGGAAATAATATATCAAAATATCTATGAAAAGTTAACGAATTATCACGAAAGGGGCATGGAAAAACTGTATATTAGAACTTGTTATAATTATTCTAGGATTCTTCGGTTAACTCAAAACTACGAAAAAGCTATTAAAATTTGCGAACGGGGAATTAGCGCATGTTTTAAATTTGATTTAATGTATGCACTTGGAGATCTTTACTTTCAAAAAGGATTAGTTCTTAGGTTGAAGGGACGGATAATATTAGCAAGAAAAGCATATAATAAAGCGTTACTTGTGTTTAAATTATATAAAAGGGAAGACTATATTGAATTAGTTCGAAAAGAATTAGATAAGTTAGAAAATCACTAAGGGAATTGATCGAAAATTTAAATAGGTCTTGTATGATATGAATTCTCGACTTCACTAAATAATTGCTAAATAAAGCAAATTAAAATTATTAGCAATTGACACACAATTTAAATGATGGTAATCTAACAAAGTATTACCAAATAAATTCGAAAGCAAGGGAGGAATTGTGATGATGATATATATGGATTTACTCAACAAAGAATTAACTAATTTCATACATGACGCAACCTGCCCGCTGCATAGGATTTATTGAACGGGACGTTTATTATTTTTGATAGTAATAAGCACAGGAGGCGTATCGTTTTCTGTGCTTTTTTGTTGTCTTTCTACAGTGTTTTTACGTGCTGTAGTATATAGTGGGCAGCTGCTTAGTGCAGCTGCCTATTTTTATTTCGAACAAATGGGATGGTGATGGGATGTTTCGTGTTTTATGGAAGCTTCGCTGGTTCTTCAAAGAACAGTGGAAGCGGTATGTAATTGCAGTACTTTTATTAATTATCGTTGGAATATTAGATGTAATCCCACCGAAGCTAGTTGGGATGGCGATTGATAATATCCATCTAGGAAATTTAACTTGGAGCGGGATCCTTCGTTATTTATTTTATTTATTCCTGATTACCGTCGTGTCTTACGGTATTACTTATGTGTGGATGTACCAGTTGTTTGGCGGGGCATACCTGGTAGAAAGAAAATTGCGTTCACGTTTAATGGGCCATTTTTTTAAGATGACTCCCGCTTTTTATGAAAGAAATCGAACTGGTGATTTAATGGCTCGTGCAACGAACGATTTGAAGGCTGTTTCAATTACGGCTGGATTCGGCATTTTAACATTAACCGATTCCACTGTCTTTATGCTTACGATATTGTTTACGATGAGTGTATTAATTAGCTGGAAACTCACACTTGCAGCCATTTTGCCGCTACCAATAATGGCTGTGTTAATGACCATTTACGGAAAGAAAATTCATGAACGCTTTATCGAAGCACAAGATTCATTCGGTGATTTAAATGATAAAGTATTAGAATCGGTAGCCGGTGTAAGGGTGATTCGTGCTTACGTTCAAGAACGGGCTGATGAAAACCAATTCCACAAAATGACCGAAGATGTGTATTCAAAAAATATGAAAGTAGCAAAAATAGATTCGTTATTTGATCCAACGATTAAAGTGTTAACTGGAATGAGTTATTTAATTGGTTTAGGTTATGGAGCTTATCTTGTGTTTCACCAAGCAATTACACTTGGGGACCTTGTGTCTTTTAATGTCTATTTAGGAATGCTCATTTGGCCAATGTTTGCAATCGGCGAATTGATGAACTTAATGCAAAGGGGGAGTGCTTCTTTAGATCGGGTGGAGGAAACATTAAGTGCAAAAGAAGATGTGACAAATCCTGAAAATCCAATTAAGGTGGATCGACCGAACTCGATTGAATTTAACCATTATGAGTTCCAATATCCAACCTCTACAGTGAAAAATTTAAAAAACATTCATTTGGATCTAAGTCGTGGAAAGACCCTTGGTATAGTTGGGAAAACGGGAAGTGGAAAAACGACGCTTATTAAGCAGCTTCTTAGAGAATACAAAGAAGGGGATGGCAAGTTTTCCTTTTCAGGAGTTGAAATTAGCCAACAAACAAAGGAACAAGTACGCGATTGGATCGGCTATGTCCCGCAAGATCATGTTCTTTTCTCACGTGTTAAGAAATATTACATTTGTCGCGTTCATTTGGTACTTCGGAGGAGGTTCCATTGGGGTTGGTTCATTTGTTACACTTGGTGTTCTATATGCTTTCGTTGATTATATTAATCGTTTGTTCCAGCCGGTTACAGGAGTTGTGAACCAATTGGCGAAATTGGAGCAAGCATTGGTCGCTGGTGAACGGGTTTTTGAATTGCTTGATGAAAAGGGAAAAGCGGTAAATAATCAAAGAATTCCGCGCTATCAAGGGAATGTGACTTTTGATCATGTGCATTTTGGCTACAAAGAAAATAATGATGTATTAAAAGATATTACCTTCGATGCGAAATGCGGTGAAACCGTTGCATTAGTTGGGCATACTGGCTCAGGTAAAAGCTCAATTATGAACCTATTATTCCGATTTTACGATTGTACAAGAGGGGAAATAAGGATTGATGGTGTCAATATTAAAGATATGTCTACTCAAAGTTTAAGAGAGCATATGGCCATCGTTCTACAGGATCCGTATTTGTTTACTGGAACGATTGCTTCGAATGTCAGTCTTGGTGATCCACACATATCACGTGAAGTAGTAGAAAAGGCGCTGAAGGATGTTGGGGCGGATAAAGTGTTGAAAAACTTGGAAAATGGAATCGATGAACCCGTTGTTGAAAAGGGAAGCACCCTTTCATCCGGGCAAAGACAGTTGATCTCATTTGCACGCGCACTCGCCTTTAATCCAGCGATTCTCATATTGGATGAAGCGACTTCTAATATTGATACGGAAACGGAGGCGATTATTCAAAAGGCAATGGAAGTGTTGAAAAAAGGCAGAACGACCTTCATTATTGCCCATCGTTTATCTACAATCCGCAATGCAGACCAAATTCTTGTTTTAGATAAAGGAGAAATAGTGGAAAAAGGCAATCATGACGAATTAATGGAGTTAAAAGGAAAATACTTTCAAATGTATCAACTTCAACAAATGAAAAAGGTTGGTTAACCGATAATATATAAAAAGCACAACTTCTCATAAGGAAAAGTTGTGCTTTTCTATTTGTCATGGCTATTGCTTTCAGTGGTTTATCTACCCGAATCTAATGGATGCGGGAAGATCCCGACAGCCCACATTGTATGAAGTACTCTAATCCCGATGATGCGGGAAGATCGCGGCAGCTAGCATTGCATGAAGTACCCGAATCCCAGGGATACGGGAAGATCGCATCAGCCAGCTTTGCATGAAGTACCCGATTCCAAAAGATACGGGAAGTTCACAGCAGCCCACATGGGTTCATCTACCCGAATCCCAAAAAATCTGTTAAAAAACGGGTACTGCTTCCGGATCTTGTTTGTTTTTCTATATCATTCCGCCAGTTTCTCCAGGTTTCCGTTTCTGTCCATTTTAAACGTTGAAGTGGAAGGTTCGTCTTCTTCGAATAGGACAAGTTTTCTCGCTCTGTTCATGATTTTCATCATCGTTTCATAATCTTCTTGCATTGTAACAGAGTTCTTTTCTAAATCACGAATTCGTTTTTGAAGTTCTTCGTTTTGTTGCTTTAATTCTGAGTTTTCGCGTTTTAATCTTGCATTCTCACTTTTTAAAATGGTTGATTGGAACTGGGTGCTATTTAGGTACTGTAAATAACTAATTACTTTTTGAAGATTTAATTCACCATTGTTGTTACTAATCGGCGCGGAATTCGTTGCACTTGGTGTTTTAACAGCATCCATCTCTTCAGCAAATTCTTGATTAATAGTTTCTAAAGGTGTACCTTCCACTTCCTCAAAGGATGGCGTAGGTGGTTGATAGAGTAGTTTTTTCTTACCACCCTGATCTTTCCCAAGTAAACGCTGTCTTTGTTTACGTTGTTTTTTTGCAAGTTGCAAAGCTTGTTCATAATCATGTCGAACAACGGCATTCCAACGAAAACCACATGCTGCAGATGTTCGATTTAATTTGTCTCCCACTTCTTCAAATGCGTTTAACTGGGTACTTCCTTCACGTACATGTCGCAAAACAGTTTCTGCTAATTGTAAATCATTTTCTTCTGTCCAAGCATCTTGGCGCTCTTTCATACTTCTCAACTCCCATATTCATAATTAACTTTCCCCAATATTCAAAGGATGGACAAAACGGACCTCTTTTATACCAATATTGTAAAAAATATAATAGTTTCTCAAATTAGCATGTTGGGTTTGTAAAATAAGAGCAATATTCAACGTCTTTCATATTCAAAAAAAGAACGCTATAATATAAAAAAGATAGTCTGGGAAGAGGGTTAGACATGGAATATTCTAAACAGAAGTTAAGCGAGGAAAAGGTTTTTAAAGATCCTGTTCACCGCTACGTCCATGTAAGAGATAGGGTCATATGGGATTTAGTAGCTACAAAAGAATTTCAACGTCTGCGTCGAATTCGTCAGCTCGGAACCACTTATTTTACATTTCACGGTGCAGAACATAGTCGGTTTAATCATTCCCTAGGTGTTTACGAAATTATTAGAAGAATTATTGATGATGTTTTTGATGGAAGAAAAGATTGGAATCGAGAGGATCGTCTTCTTACCTTATGTGCGGCTCTTTTACATGATTTAGGACATGGTCCATTTTCACATTCCTTTGAAAAGGTTTTTCAACTTGATCATGAGGAATTTACACAGAAAATTATTGTTGGAAATACTGAAGTGAACAAAGTATTGGCTAAAGTTGGTCCTGATTTTCCGAAGAAAGTAGCGGAAGTCATTGCTAAAACTTATGAAAATAAATTGATCGTTAGTTTAATATCGAGTCAACTTGATGCCGATCGAATGGATTACCTGCTTAGGGATGCCTATTTTACAGGAGTTAGTTATGGCCATTTTGATATAGAAAGGCTATTGCGAGTAATGCGACCGCGTGAAGAACAGGTAGTGTTTAAATATAGCGGAATGCATGCGGTCGAAGATTATATTATGAGTCGCTATCAAATGTACTGGCAAATTTATTTTCATCCAGTCACCCGCAGTGCAGAAGTAATCTTAACGAAAATCTTGCATCGGGCAAAGCAGTTACATGATGAATATTACTCCTTTAAACAGCATCCGGTTCATTTTTATTCCCTTTTTGAGGATGAAATGACATTAGAAGACTATTTAAAATTAGATGAAAATGTCATATTATATTATTTTCAAATGTGGCAGGACGAAGATGATTCGATTTTAAGTGATTTGTGTACAAGATTTGTGAATAGAAACTTATTTAAATATGTTGACTTTGATCCAGCAAAGCAATTCAAAGTACATAGTAAATTAGAAAATCTTTTTAAAGAAGCAGGAATAGATCCTAACTATTATTTAGTGGTTGATTCTTCATCTGACCTTCCATATGATTTTTATCGTCCAGGTGAAGAAGAGGAAAGACTTCCTATTCATTTATTAAAGTCAAATGGTGAATTACGAGAATTATCGAGGGCATCCGATATTGTCGATGCAATTTCAGGAAAACGCAGAACGGATCATAAATTATATTATCCAGCTGACTTTATTCATGATGACACGATGAATAGCGAAACAAAGCAGAAGATTCGCTCCATACTAGAGAGTATATAGATGAATCACGATTGATAAGTTTTTAGTTTTTATTAAGCGGGAGATGAGTTTCTTTGTTAAATGATCATGTTAGATTGATGGGGGCACTTGCAGCTTCAGGAGAGATTATTGGACGAAAGAAGTTACAAAAGATGATCTATATATCGAAAAAGTTAGATTTTCCTTTTCAAGAAAGATTTCAATTTCACTTTTATGGTCCTTATTCAGAGGAGTTAACTCTTCGGGTAGAGGAACTTACTAATTTAGGTTTTATTGAAGAAGTGAAAGAAAAAAAAGGTGGATACTTTCAATATCGCTATACAATCACTGATAGTGGTAAAGAGTTTTTAAGTATGTATGAAACGAAGGTTCCACATTTAGATGAATGTTTAGTCAATATGAACGAACAAAACTCTCGTTTTCTAGAGTTGGTATCTACGGTTCTTTATTTTGATAATCTTCCTCAGCAAGAGGTCATCGAAAAAATCCAAACTGTTAAGGCAAAACAGAATTATAGTGCAGCTGAAATTGATGAAGCTTATAAATATATTGAGTCATTGAAAAAAATAGCTAAGCCACAGGAATAGGCTTAGCTGTTTGTTTTAATTAAAAAGTAAGGAATTAATAGAATGAAGGATCAATTCGATAGGGCAGGCGTCCCGCCACCTATGGTACCTGAAGAGACGGAAGCGATCCGATAGAGCAGGAACACCACCGCCAATGGTACTGCAAGAGGCAAAAGCGAACCGATAGAGCAGGAGCACGAACGCTAATGGTACTGGAAGAGGCAAAAGCGAACCGATAGAGCAGGAGCACGAACGTCAATGGTACCTGAAGAGACGGAAGCGAACCGATAGAGCAGGAGCACGAACGCTAATGGTACTGGAAGAGTCAAAAGCGAACCGATAGAGCAGGAGCACGAACGTCAATGGTACCTGAAGAGACGGAAGCGATCCGATAGAGCAAGAGCACGAACGTCAATGGTACTGCAAGAGTCAAAAGCGAACCGATAGAGCAGGAGCACCACCGCCAATGGTACCGCAAGAAACAAAAGAGACCCGATTGAACAGGAAACTACCAATTTTTAAGGCCTTTTAGTGATTTTATATATAATGCTCCATATTAATCCAAGAAGAACCGGGCATGCCCGGTTCTTTTTACTTATCACTTAATCTTTTTCCGCCTACTGCATAATGATTTTTTGACATTTCTTCAATAAAAACGACGATATTTTCCTTTGGTGCACCAGCAGTTTCACTAACAGCTTCTGTTACCTTTTCTACTAAAGCCTTTTTTTGTTCCTCTGTACGACCTTCTAACATTTTTACTGTAATGTATGGCATTCAATTGACATCTCCTTTTACGAAAAATAGTATATACAATTCAAAGTGTATTGCTTTATGAAAGGGCATGCAAGGGGATATTAATAAAAAGAGCTTCACTACAAGGAATTTATCATTGGATTGTTGTATACTAATAGTTAGAATGAATAGAATGATTGAAAAAGGGGTTTGCATGTGGATCAATTGATTAATTTTTTGTCTGGTATTTTGAAATATCCAATTGAACAACTTCCGTTTGTAGTTATTACATTATTAATTGCTTTTACCGTGCATGAATTTGCCCATGCGTATACGGCATATAAATTTGGCGATCCAACAGCTAAGGATCAAGGTCGTTTAACATTAAATCCGATTCAACATCTTGATCCATTTGGGACGATTCTTATTTTAATTGCTGGTTTTGGTTGGGCACGACCTGTACCCGTCAATCGGCGCCATTTTAAAAACCCGAGAGCTGCAGGAATTTTAGTTTCGATTATGGGTCCGTTAAGTAATTTATTATTGGCATTTATCGGATATGGGGTTTTCTATTTTTTAATTTCTTCAGGTTCATGGACGAATGCATCAAGCTTCATCATGGATTTTTTAAATATTTTTGTCCAACTAAACATGATGTTATTTGTCTTCAATTTAATTCCACTTCCGCCGCTAGACGGGTATAGAATTGTGGAGGACTTAGTGAGCCCTACCGTACGGGCAAAAATGACTCAATTTGAACAATACAGTATTTTAGTATTTCTAATTATTATTGTAACACCATTAGATGAATACACCATTTTTCCGCTGATGCAAAAAGTTAGTAACTTTTTTCTATCTAGCTTTCAAACAATTTTTTCAATGTTTATGTAGTCAGGAGGTTTCGTAATGGAAGGGAAGAAAAAGCTAGAATTCAATATTATTAAAAACGATCCTACCGATGGGCATCGAGGATTCGGAATCGGATCATTAAGTTTAGAGAATGTATCACCGGTATTTGTAGATGTAAATGAAGGAGAAGCCTTTGTTGATATTGGTGCTATGCATGCACGAAGTTCTGTTGAGAAAAGGGTGAAATTTTTACCTAATCGTGAGGATGTTCCAGAAGGGGCTAAGCCTTATTGGTTAGTTTGGGTGACGATCGACAGAAAAGAGGAAGGACCATATTTTGCGGGTGTGACAGCTTGTGAAATGACTGTTAATAAAGAAGCAAGACGTGGGTATAAATCATTGCCAGAGCACGTAAATCGTTTAGATAAATCATTAAAGCGCCATATTATTGTTGACCATATGGATGCAAAATCTAAAAAAATATTGGCAGACTTCTTGAAAAGTCACGATGAAAAAATGTGGGAGCTGTCTAGTGAAGAGTTAAAAAAAGGCTTGGCAGCGGAATAAAGTAAATGTGAATAAATCGTGACATTTGTTTGAATTTATTTGCAGCTACTTGCTGATTCCATGGAAAATAAGTAAACTAGAATTGATGGTTTGCATATACAAACTAGGACACGAAAAAACTCGGGGACGCACACCCCGAGTTTTTTCAACGTTTGGGAAACTATAAAATAATCGATTGTGAATAACTTTCCTACTGGTGAAGTCTACGTCCAGCTCCAGCGCCTAGCCCCTCGAGGTCAAATAACCTTTCACCAATGAAGTCAAAAAGCAGACTTCATTGGTGAAAGGTTATTTGCTTGTCGGGGCTGACCAAGGCGCTTCCGCATTTGATCTTTAAAACCATTTAAATAACCTTTTAAGCCAATTTTTGTTCTCTTTTTCATGTCTTTTATCGTGCTTCCAAAGATTTTCTTCATTAATGTGTTTATCACAATAATCAGTAGGCTCTGTTCCCTCGATGAAATATGTTAATCGAGAAACTGGACAGTCATCGGTTGCAATTTTTCCACTTTCCGGGTCGATTGGTACAGCAATTACACCTTTTGGTTGTTTAAATGTTTTGATTGGCTGATCTTCAAGGGACTTTTCCATAAAGCGCACCCAGATGTTTTTGGCATATAGTTTATCTGCATTTAGTGTAATCTGGTTCCCCTGATCATATCCCGTCCATATTCCCGCAGTAAGCTGTGGAGTGAATCCAATCATCCAGCTGTCCGTATCGGTTGACCCGGATTTACCTGCATATTGTCTTGTTATTTGACTAGCAATCGTTGACCCTGTGACACTCGAATACCCATTTAACTTTTTATCAAACATTCCTGTCATCATTTGATCCATTATAAAGGCAAGTTTTGAATCAAGTACTTGCTTCTTAGGAGGTTCATACTGATATATAACCTTCCCTTGATAATCCTCTACCCTCGTAATAAAGACTGGCTCCACTTGTTTACCGCCATTTGCTAAAAGGCTATAGGCATTGACCATATCAATGACACGGACACCGGATGTTCCTAAAGCTAAAGAAGGAACTTTAGACATTTTTGTCTCGATTCCAAATTGTTTGGCTGTTTGTACTAAAACGTCTTCCCCTAAAAATAAATGTGTTTTCACTGCAAATACATTATCAGAAAGTGCGAGTGCTTGTGCCATAGTAATTTCATCATTCGCGTATTTACTATTAAAATTATGTGGAGTATAATCCTTCCTACCATCATCAAAACGGAAAGTAGTCGGTTCGCTTTTCATCATTGTTGTTGGCGTAAATCCTTTTTCTAAAGCTGCATAGTATAGTAATGGTTTAATGGTGGAGCCTGGTTGGCGAATAGCTTGTACAGCCCGATTAAACTGACTAGCCTCGTATTTCCTCCCACCAACTAATGCAGATACAAAGCCTGTATTAGGGTCCATAGCTGTAAATCCTACTTGGATTTTAGAATCCTCGGAAATGGTTTCGTCAATCACCTTTTCGGCAATTTCTTGTTGTTCGGTATTCAATGTTGTGTACACACGAAGACCGCCTAAATCAATGGTTCGATCGTCAAGCCCAATTTTAGTTTTTAAAAGATGTTTCACCGTATCTTGAAAATAAGGGGCAACCTGTGTTTGCGAATAGGAATGTTCACCGATAATTTTGAGCTTCTTGCTTGCTGCCTTATCAGCTTCTTTTTGTGTTATATAGCCATTTTGAACCATTGATTGTAGAATAATCTTTTGTCTTAATTTTGCTCGATCAAAATGACCAATAGGTGAATAAATATTTGGCCCTTTTGGTATTCCTGCTAACATGGCCGACTCTGCTAGACTGAGATCTTTCGCTTTTTTTCCGAAATAAAATTGGCTGGCGGCTTCGATTCCATATGCTTTATTACCATAATTTATTGTGTTTAAATAGCCCTCTAAAATCTCTTTTTTATCATAATTCATCTCTAGTCGAAGCGTATAAAAGGCTTCAGAAATTTTCCGCTTCCATGTTTTATCAAGCGTTAAAAAAAGGTTTCTTGCATATTGTTGCGAAATCGTACTAGCACCTTGCACCTTTTCCATCGCTTTTATATCTGCTAGAACAGCACCTACAATTCGTTTGTAATCAAACCCGTGGTGTGAGTAGAAGTTTTGATCCTCAATGGATATTGTCGCATGGATCAAGTCTCCTGCTACATCGTCTAAATCAACCCAATATCTTTTATCTCCGTTACTACTTTCTCCGATAAGAGTACCATCATTTGAATAATATAGAGTAGATTGCGGGACAGAAAGAGGGGGAGGACCTAATATTTTTGCATATATTAAAATTCCAGCTATAGAAATAATCGTTATAGTAAGAACAATAAGTAAGGCAAATAATGATAACCATAAAAAACGTTTTGATTTTTTAATTTTTGGATTTGTCATTGTTTCCATGACGCTCACCTCAAGCTTCTAAAAATGCCTATTGTATCAGTATGAAAAAACAGACCCTATTTTAAACATGCAAAAAATAATTTTTTAGTAGAAATATTTTTAATATATGAGTGAAAATTTTTCTTGCAATTTTGCCAGAATTCACTATACTTTTTCTCATGTTTGTATTTAGTGTCTTAGGGAAAAATGAGTTAGAAGTACGTAATTCATGGACGCTAATATTTATAATAGGAAGGAAGATGGAAATGGGTGGATTATGGTTTACTGAAAAACAAACTGATCATTTCGGAATTACAATGGAGATCAAACAAACTTTACATACAGAACAAACGGAATTTCAAAAGCTAGATATGGTAGAGACAGCTGAATGGGGCAATATGCTTCTTTTGGATGATATGGTGATGACTTCGCAAAAAGATGAGTTCGTCTACCATGAAATGGTGGCACATGTTCCATTGTTTACTCATCCAAATCCAGAAAACGTTCTTGTTGTAGGCGGCGGTGACGGAGGAGTTATACGTGAAATATTAAAACATCCAAGCGTAAAAAAAGCGACACTTGTAGATATTGATGGCAAGGTGATTGAGTATTCCAAGAAATTTTTGCCCGAAATCGCAGGTGAACTAGAAAATCCTCGTGTTGATGTTCAAGTCGATGATGGTTTCATGCATATTGCAAAAAGTGAAAATCAATATGACGTAATTATGGTTGATTCAACAGAACCAGTTGGACCAGCAGTTAATTTGTTTACAAAGGGCTTCTATGCAGGAATTTCCAAAGCATTAAAAGAAGACGGTATTTTCGTTGCACAAACGGACAATCCTTGGTTCAAAGCTGACTTAATTCGTGAAGTACAAAAGGATGTAAAAGAAATTTTCCCAATCACTCGTCTATATATCGCGAATGTTCCAACCTATCCAAGTGGGATGTGGACATTTACAGTAGGATCAAAAAAATATGATCCACTTGAAGTAAGTGAAGACCGCTTCCATGATATTGAAACTAAATACTATACGAAAGAACTTCATAAAGCAGCATTTGTACTGCCTAAGTTTGTTAAAGATTTAACTGAATAAGGAAGAGGAGGTACACATATGCGATTTGATGAAGCTTACTCCGGAAATGTTTTTATTAAAAGCCATCCGAACTATGAGGAAAGCCAAGCGGTTATCTACGGAATGCCAATGGATTGGACAGTTAGCTACCGACCAGGCTCACGCTTCGGTCCGGGGCGGATAAGAGAAGTCTCAATTGGCTTAGAAGAGTATAGTCCATATTTGGACCGAGAATTAGAAGAGGTGAAATACTTCGATGCAGGTGATATTCCATTGCCTTTCGGAAACCCGCAGCGCAGTATTGATCTTATCGAGGAATATATTGATGGGCTATTAAAGGATAATAAATTTCCATTAGGAATGGGTGGGGAACATCTTGTTTCATGGCCAGTTATGAAGGCGATGTACAAAAAGTATCCGGATCTTGCGATTATTCATATGGATGCACACACAGATTTGCGTTCCGAATATGAAGGAGAGCCACTTTCCCATTCCACACCGATCAGAAAAGTGGCTGAATTAATTGGTCCTGGAAATGTATATTCTTTCGGCATTCGTTCCGGAATGAAAGAGGAGTTCGAATGGGCAAAAGAAAATGGAATGTATATTTCAAAGTTCGAAGTACTTGAGCCATTGAAGGAAGTGCTTCCGAAGCTTGCTGGTCGTCCAGTTTACGTAACAATTGACATTGATGTTCTAGACCCTGCACATGCACCCGGAACAGGAACAGTTGATTGTGGCGGGATTACTTCAAAAGAATTACTAGCATCAATCCATGAAATCGCACGTTCACAAGTGAATGTTGTTGGCGGAGATTTAGTAGAAGTAGCCCCTATCTATGATTCATCAGAACAAACGGCAAATACAGCAAGTAAGTTGATTCGTGAAATGATACTTGGTTGGGTGAAATAGGATATAAAGGTATTTTAGTTAATTTAAATCTAAGAAAAAGCTAAGACTCATATAATTGGGTTTTAGCTTTTTGTGTTTATATTATTAAAATTGTCTGATAAAATAGGAATTGTAAATATAATGTAAAATAATCTTTCTAAAGTAGTGCTTTGAAATCTGGGACCAAAATTAATTAGGAGTTGTTGGAGAAATAAATAGTACAAATGAAATTAAAAGGGAAATAACTAATTGGATAAATCAGTATTTCTACCAAAAAGATATGAATGAAGTAGCTAGTCAATATGTTGAATACCATGCTAAAGGTCATTTTCCGTTTGGTAATTTAACGTTCATTCATCATGACATGTTTAGTGGCAGTTGCAAGGAGATTACTACAATTGCAGCTGCAGTAGAGTTATTGGTTCTATCATATGATATTTTTGATGATCTAGAAGATAAAGATAATGATGAACCACCATGGATGAAAGATGATGAAAAGGCATTGAATATTGCAACAGGATTTATTTTCGCTGCGCTGTCGGGAATTCAATCTATAAAAGTATGCAAAAGAGACGAAATAATAAAAAAATACTGCAAACATGCTTTGATTGCAATTAACGGGCAGCATGTGGATTTGACTAATAATGTAGATAATGAATCTAACTATATAGAGATTATGAAACAAAAGTCGGGTACTTTAACTGCGTTAGCATGTATTCTTGGCGTTTTAGCAGCTGGTCAGGACAAGGATATCAGTTTAATTGAAGATTACGCAACAAATATCGGAATAGCTGCGCAAATACGCAATGATTTAAAAGATGTATTACGATTGGATCGGAAAAGTGATCTAATAAATCGAAAGAAAACTTTAGCCACATTATATTTGTTAGAACATCCAGATCCAATGTTTAACTTTATTCGAGAGTATTATCAAGGCATTTTATCTAAACAAGAACTTTTATCGAACAGAAAATTCATAGAAAGTACGTTAAAAGAGTCAGGGGTAATCTTATATTCGAATGCAATGATAAAGATGTATCAAAACCAAGCAATAGAGGCAGTGAACCAAATAAAGGCAGAGGAAAAATTCAAAATTCTTTTATCATCATACATATAGAAAAAGGAGATATGTCGAAATGAAAGAAATAATATATAACCTAATCATGAATCCAGAAATGAAGGATCAATTGAAGAAAGGAAATCTTTGTTTGCTAACGAATAATGAAAATGAGAGAAAAGTGGTATTAGCAACTTTGGTTGGGGATGAAGTTGTTAACCCACTCGAATACTGGAAATGATATTGTTGAAAAATTATAAAAAGGGAATTTTACCACTCATTGTAATGTTAGTTGGAGTGTTTCTTGCACTTCATATGATAAATGTAACTATTAAAAATCCTTTTGTAGGGATTGATGTAGTAAAAAAAGGAGAGCAGCTTATAGTAAAAAAAGTATCATCGGCAGGTTGGGGAAAAGAAAATTCCATTCATAAGGGAGATATTGTGCTTTCTATTAATGATAAGGACCCTAATCAACATTTTACTGTCGATCAATATGACACGATTGAACAAGCCGATTCCATTCAATTATTGAAGGATAATGAAATCAAGCATTACACGATTAAATATAGTGGATTTGATCATTATTACGTGTATCATTTAGTTTTTCCGGTTATCTTTTATTTATCATGTATTTCAATTTCGTTATTTTTAATGATAAGAAAGGAATACGGTAGTTCTGTTACTATTTTAATATATTTATTAAACGTTTTTGGTATTACGTTGATAAGTACAGGTGCTTCTTCAAGGAAAGATGTTATAGGAGATACTGTTACTACTTTTTCAGTAGTTTTTACCCTTATTTTACTAATGCATTTCTTGAAAAAATACTTTTCTAAATGGAATTTATCTTTTATAAAAATGAATTATATTAATTACATGTATGGCATTGGTTTATTGATATTTATTTTCACTGAGGTATTAAAAAGTGTAAAATCAATTAATTTATTACCCCCAGATTTAATCTTTTTTTCAATTACTTTTATTGGTATAAATGTTCTTATCACTAAACTGTATTTGAATAATCGTGCAACAGAGCATAAACAAATCATTCAAATACTAGTGACCGGATTATACGCTTCATTCGTTCCTTTTATAATTTTATTTGCGATTCCAACTCTTTTATTCAATCAACCAATTATGCGTGCTGAAATGACAACTGTGTTTTTTATTCTACTACCTCTTAGTTTATTGTATTTGGTTGTCTCCGAAGAATTTATCGATATGGAATTCGTGATTAGAAAATTATATTATTGCTTGCTGATAAGTTTTGTTGCAACAGCGTTTATTATTATAGGCTTTTTACTTTTTACTCAATCGAATATTCTTGATAATCACATTGAAATAATGAGATTAAGTTTAATTATATTTGGTGCATTTACTTGTGTTCTTTATTTTAAGGATAAGATCGACTTTCTATTAAGAAAAAGGTTATATCCAAAGGAAAAGGATTTTCAAGTAAGTTTAAACCGATTTTTGCATACGATGAAGAACGAGACAAAACTTGAAAAACTTACTGCGGGACTACAAAAAGAAATAGAAGTTAACTTGCCCGTTTCAGAAGCAACACTTGTACAAGTACAGGAGGATAATAGGCTTTTTTCGTATCTTGAAAAAAAGGAAATCATTCACCATGCGATTGAAACGATGATTCAGGATAAAGGTCAAATAGGAATGATTCATAAAAACTCTACAGGATTTTCAGTGCCTTTGTCAGAAAAAAATGGGCGTTTTTTAGTATTAATAGCAGAATGGAGAAAACCAAGAAAAAAATTAACTACCACAGAACAGATCTGGTTAGAAACGATTATTAATTATACTCAAATTATGATAGAAAATCTTTATAAAATCGAAGAAATAATGGGAAAACTAAGCGGTCTTAAAAAGAATCAATCGATTCCTGTATATATATCAAAATTATTGCTTTCCATTTCTGAAAAAGAACGCAAGAACTTGGCTATAGATTTACACGATACCATTTTACAGGATCAGTTAAGCCTTGCGCGAAAAATAGATGATGAAATGACAAAAATAAATGACGTATCTTTTATTAATCTATTAAACGATACGAGGGAGTCAATACTAGATCAAGCCCATGTTTTAAGAGAAGTGACAACTGAACTACATCCTTCTTTTTTGCATGAATTAGGCTTGCGCGAATCTCTGCTTTCCCTTTTTGAAAAGATAAATTTAAATGCAAATTTCCTTTTTTACAGCGAATTAGGTGAAGATGTAACTGTGGCTAAAAAGTCTCATGAATTGGCTTTATATCGAATTATTCAAGAGCTACTAAATAATGCTATGAAGCATTCAAAAGCAACAGAAGTACATCTGAATTTGTTTAGGAAGGATGATCTTCTTTATTTACAATACGTTGATGATGGTGTTGGGTGTGATTGGAATAATCTAGAACAACCATTTAGTACAAGAGGAATATCGGGGATTAAAGAAAGAGTCAGAGGAATAGACGGCTCATTAAAAATCAACTCAGAAGTAGGGAAGGGATTTCAAGCTGAAATAGTTTTACAGTTGAAACAGTATTCTTTGGTAAACTAGGTTTCTTCATTTGGACATTCAAATTTAGGAAAATGAAAAGGAGTGATTAGATGATATCCGTATTAATTATTGACGATCATGAGGTAGTTGGTCACGGAGTAAAATCCTTAATTGAGAAAGATACAGAAATTAGTGTGGACATCCTATCATTCAATAACGATCTGACTAAGACTCTATCTGAACGAAAACATGATGTTTATTTAGTAGATTTACAAATGCCCGATACTAATGGTATAGAAATAACGACAAGTATTTTGCATAAATATCCTGAGGCTAATGTAATAATCTATACCGGCTATGACATAAAGCCTCTTTTTAATAAGCTTGTTGATTGTGGTGTGTCGGGAATGGTGAGTAAATCTGCAACTAATAGAACCTTAGTAAATGCGATAAAATCAGTTGTTCAAGGCGATGTCGTCATCCCACTAGAATTATTTCAACAGTTACGTATGCAAAATGGAAGAAATTTGAGTGGAGAATATAGAAGTGTATTAACTGATAAAGAACGGGATATTTTGTTAGAAGTAGAAAAGGGGAAAACGAATAGGGAGATTTCCGAAAGCCTCTTTACAAGCCAAAGAACTGTGGAATATAGTTTATCGACTATCTTTCGCAAACTAGACGCCCGTTCACGTATAGAGGCAGTAAAAAGGGCGAAAGAATGTGGAATATTATAGAGAAAAACAGGATATAACAACACCGCAAAAAAATTGCGTGAATTAACAAAAAAATTTCGGTGTAGGGTTGTCTAATTCTGTTTTATTATTGAATTATCATAGGGACTTATGAAAAACATTGATAAAAGGGGAGGAAATGAGCTATGAAGAAACTAATAGTTTCGGGACTTGTCATTTTAGGAGTCCTTGTAAGTGGGTTTGGTTTTCATTACGCTAATGCTGCCGGGAATGTTGGAGACACCAGCTTCACATTTGTGTTTGGAGAGTCAGAGCACACTGCATCAAGAGAAAAGCTTGACAGTACTTCTGCCTATATAAGAGCTTCTAGCATAGGTGGGGGCTCATATATCACTTCTTGGGTAGCTCTAAATAATGGTACTGATATTTCAAGAGGTAACCATTATCAGGTACCAAAAAATAAAGATGTATTCATGAAAAATTGGGCATACGAAGAATATGGAAAACATGTCTTGATTCGTTTAGAGGGTAGGAAAATTGCTGGTACTAGCACTTTTGCAGCCTCTGGTGTATGGAGTCCAGATAGTGTCGGTGGACCTTAAACCACCAATCTATGAAATCATTTAAATTTAATAAGGATTAAATGGCTGAGTAAAAATCTGAAAAGTTTTATGATTCCTAGTAATCAGCCTGACCCAGATAAAGAGAAGAAACTTCTTCTCTTTATCTTTTTCTAAGAAAATGTGGTATTGGTATTTCAATCTTCTATAGTGAATGGAAAAGGAAGGGTGGGAAATTTGTGAAGGGGAAACAATTAGGGGTTTCGGCCATTGTTGCTTTCGTCATAGTAGCTTTTGTATTGTATCAACTCGATTTTTTTGACCGTTTTAAAAAATCAACTACTACTGAAGAGGAGCTTACAAGGGACGTCATAAAAAACAACATAGAAGCGAATTCTGAATCTCCAGATAAGGAAAAAATAGTGTTGAAAATGCTTGACTCTATTGATTACTTCAAGGATTTACAAGGAGAAGTAGAAGAATACGACAAAAAATATGACCAAAAAACAACCTATAAATTTGCAGTAGATGTGGTGAATAAAAGGGGTATTGCAACAACATTTACTAATAATACACCAGAAGATACAATTGTTATTTTACGAAAAGAAGATAAAAAGATAATGTATGATGAAAAAAAACATACGTATAAAACATATAAATTATTGGAAGACACAAAAAATGAGGAAATAAGTAAACAGAGCGCAACTGAAAGATTGATTTCTGATAATCGGATGGATGACGATTTCGGCCGGGTTGCTCGTAATGTTGTTCATTCAGAACTATCACTTTTATTAAAAGACTTCGATAGCTGGAATTATAGTGAAGCAACCTTCTCTGGGATTCCTAGTTATAAGTTGACAGGTGTAATAGATGAGAAAGTATCAAATAGTTTAGCTGGAAAGTTCGAAATGATTGTTACAAAAAATTCAGGACTTGTATTGGATTTTAAAAGCTATGATGAAAACAATACAGTCAAATATTATATAAAAACTAGAAACATTAAAATTGATAGAGGGTTAGACAAAAATATCTTTTATAAAGAAGTTTCTAAATATAAGAAAGAGAAATAGTTTTTACTTTATGTGTATTTCACTGCCTGCGTTTAGCAAAAGGAGGATTAACCAATATGGGTCGATTTTTTATTCAACGTATTGTAAGGAGTAAATCTTTATATTTTGTTTTACTCATCGGTCTAACATCTGTTTTTCTACAATTTAAGTTTGAAATTCTCCCTTTACAAAATATGTATAAATATAACCTGGGTGTTGCGTTCACCCCATATACGAAATGGTTTGAATTTGGATCGGCATCACAACTTGCAGGCTTCTACTTTCTTTTGTTGCCTATATTAGCTGCTCTCCCTTTTGCAGATACATATGCAAAAGATAAGCAATCTGGCTATCTTCGCTCGATATTATCTAAAGGGCAAATGAAACAGTATTTTCAAGGTTTATACCTTTCAAACTTCATTGTTTCAGGTGTAATAATAATAATTCCGCTTCTCGTTAACATTTATTTATCTTTTATGATGTTACCCAATATAAAGCCAGATCCCTTGGTTAATAATCAAATGGCATTAGATTTAATGAATACTTTTTTTCCAGCATTATATTATAGTCATCCTTTTTTACATATGTTATTGTATTTACTTTTAGCTTTCTTCTTTGCAGGAATGTTTGCAACGATTTGTTTAAGTATTTCTATATTTATTAGAAATAGATTTATTATTTTGGTCGCCGGTTTTTTAGTCCAAATGGTTCTTTCATTACTGGCACAATTTACGGAGCATTATGAATGGATTCCATCTTATTTTTTAATGGAAATCGGTTCAGCAAATGTTTCTTTTTCAACTACTGTCATTATTTTTTGTTTAGGGATGATTATAAGTACACTCGTTTATATATTGGGAGTGAAGAAACGTGTCATTACTTAACTATACGAAACTATTATTTTTAGATTGTAAAAAATCACTTTGGAAGATAGTTGTATGTTTATTTATATTGATTTTTGGAGTGATCACTGCTTCTGAATACACCAGTATTTTGAATACATCTAATTCTATTCCTGATGTTTTTAATAATTTATTTACAAAAGGTAGTTTGATTACATTAACTGTCCCTTTATTTTTATTTTTCCTTTCCTTTGTAATACCAGTCATCATTGATCCTTTACGATTGGCTCGGATTAAGGAAAGAAAAACAATAGGTTCTATTATGATATTAAGTGTACTTATAACTGTTATCGTTTTTCTATGTATTTACTTTATTTGTGGGTTTCTATATGGATGGTGGAAAAGCGGTTCTTTAGAGAATCTATGGGTTACTGAAGCAGGGACTCCATTTAAACAGTCAAAGGGGCAAGTTGATTTATCTCTGTTTAGTACTGGAAATATGATTCTTCGTTATACGGTTACAGAATTTTTTGCATTTATGGCCATCGGTTTATTAACAGCATTTCTTTATTTACTTGTATCAAGGTATGTACTTGTTTTTTTTATTGTTGTAGGGTTTGTGTTGCTTGATACAGTGATTCAATCCTTATTCCACTTCACTTTCATTTTATTGCAGGCAGCAGTTACATTAGATGGATGGGGAAATAATGCAACCTTTTTTGGTAATGTACTTTACTTTTTTGGTATCATCCTTATTTTATGCTTAGGTATTTACATAGCAGCTTCCAAAAGAGATTTCATCCCTATATCAGAGGAGAATGACTAACAATGGTAAAAGAAACTCTATCTTTATTTCAGCGTGATTTATTTCTTGGGTTTTTTGCTGTTCGTTTTCGCTGGCTTGCTTCTATGATTTTATTCGTGATGATTCTATTAATTTCTTTTTATCAAATAAAGCTATCCTCAGAAGTCGAGGGATTTAATATTTCTTCTATAACCTATACCGACCTATTTTATACTATTTTTAAAGGAACTGAATATCAAATACTAGATGAACCAAATGCGAAATTTCCGTTTTCATGGTTAATCCTTCAAATGATGGGTCCGTTTATTATCGGGGGCTATGTACGAGAAGATTTGTTTGATCAATCTTCATTTTTAATTGTCCGAGCTAAGCACCGTTTATCATTATGGTTGAGCAAATTACTATTTTCTTTTACTGTTGCTATTTCGATGTATCTATTTTTTATATTAGCGATATTATTAACTTCCTTATTTCTATCCTTTTCATTCGAATGGAGTGACTATGGGGAGAAAATGATTAAACCGTTATTATCTACAACCTTGGATCCGGTTGACTTTTCTATAGATATTTTGATACTTCCATTTTTAGTTACACTTCTTATAGTCATTGCTCAGGGTATTTTAACTGTATTTGTTCGTCCTATTTATGCATTTTTTATTTTATTATCTGCCTTAGCTGTCTCTGTATTTTCGACTAGTCGATTGTTACCCGGAAGTTACAGTATGATTTTGAGACATCATTCATTAGACATTGAAAATGGGTTCACTTGGATGAACGTCTTTATCTATATATTAGTGGTCCTATTTGTGATTATTTGTAGTGGATATGTACTCTTTAAGAAAATGGATATATTTCAAAAGGAAAGGGACTGATACGAAATGAATAAATACATTAAAGTTGATCATCTATCTAAAACAATACAAGGTCATGCGGTATTAAATGATATTAATTTAGAATTAATGAAGGGGAAAATCTATGGATTTAGAGGGAAGAATGGTTCTGGGAAAACAATGCTATTTCGAGCCATTTCTGGTCTTATTCGCCCATCAAAAGGGATCATAACTGTTAATGGAAAAGTTATTGGGAAAGATATCTCTTTTCCTGAAAATCTAGGATTACTGATTGAAAACCCAGGTTTCATTCCGGAATATACAGGATTAAAAAATTTAGAGCTTCTATCTTTTATCCAACGGAAGATTAACAAGGAGCAGGTAAAAGAGGCAATCATGAAAGTGGGCTTAGATCCAAAGGATAAAAGGAAATATAAAAAGTATTCTCTTGGGATGAAACAAAGACTAGGAATTGCACAAGCTATTATGGAAAATCCCGATTTAATCATTTTAGACGAACCAACGAATGCTTTGGATGAAGAAGGTGTTACGATTATTAATCAAATCATCTTAGATTTAAAGAAATCTGGGAAAACAATATTAATTGCTAGTCATGACCGGGAATCGTTAGATAAAGTTTCAGATGAAATTTATCAAATCGATGGCGGAAAAATTATTGGGCATGAGGTGATTTCTCATGTCGCTGTCTAAAAAGGCAAAGTGGAGCATTATCATTGTTTTGTTTATTATCTTTGTTTCCTTTAGTGTCTATCGTTATCAACAAGTTAATCGTCCATTTAAAAATTATTCTGTAGTTGAAAAAGTGGAACAAAGCGGGAAACATTTTACTGTTCGGGATCTTTCCTATAAATTAGGAAAACCGACATTAAAGGAAAATAAAAATGAAATTTTCTATGAAATTCCATTATCGATTGATAATAAAACCTCAGAAATGCAAAAACTCGGTGTAGAGAACTTCCATATAAGAAGTAATTTTACAAACAATATGCTGGATCGAGAGCGATTTTTATCCAATCCGATCAATAAAGATTTTCCTTGGGAAGGAGTAGCGGCGAATTCCTCCGAGCAGCTTGTTTTAATATTTTCTATGCAAAAGGAGTGGGGAATAAATCCTAATACAAAAGCAGACTTTTTTTTTCTTGAATATATAGGGGATAAGGTTATTAAACATAAATTTCCAATAAATTATTAGTATAGTAGGTTTTAGTTCGCGCATACTGCAAGTAAATTGATTCGTTAAATGATATTAGGTTGGGTAAAATAAGGATCCTCATTAAGAGGGTCCTTTTTCTTCGGTTACAATCCACCAGCCTGCAATATTCGTTCCTTTTATTTCAACTATCTTTCCTTCTTTTCCTTTTAAACGAATAGCTCCTTTTGAAAAAAGAACATACCAATTAAATGAGGAATCATCTATAGGAATGATCTCCGCCTTTGTATGTATTTCATCTTTTTTATTTACGGGAGTTGTTATTTTTACACATTCGTAACGTAAGGGGCAGTGATAGGTCCCTTTACTACTTAAATAGTTGATGAAAGAATCACTTTCTTTAGGAACACGGAGGATGAAAACGAAAATAAGACAAATACATATAACTACTGGCTTTACGAGCCAAGCATTTTTGGTTTTGTCTGATGCTAGTAATATAATTTTACAAACCACAGAAAAAAAGGCTAACCATAAAAAGGAATCGACTTTAAAAATAATCCAAGCAACTGAGGAGTTGAAAAAACTTAAAGATAAGAAGTGACTCAAGCTTAAAAGCTTCTTCGGATCATAATCCTCTGTTTCTTTTTCAGGATCCTTAATTAATGTACGTATAATTGTAAAACACAGTACACCCACCATGAAAAGGTATTTAAAAAATAGCAATCCTTCGTCCCCCTATGTTAAATGAAATCATATAAATACTATTCCATCCCTATATGAAAAAGCCCTTTTTTTAAAACGGCTTTAGTTCGCAAAAGGAAATAAGGTATAATGTTTTAGTAATCATAAGGATAACTTAATGTATTTTGAATGTGATAGGAGTGGCAATAGTGGCGATTGTTTTTACGATGCTTATACTGGGAGCAATACTAGGATTTATTGGAGCAGGTGGTTCTGGATTTATCATAGCCATTCTTACACTTGTATTTAAGATTCCGATACATGTCGCATTAGCTACCTCTTTAACGGCAATGGCGTTCACTAGTTTATCAGGTGCGTTTAGCCATTACCGTGAAGGAAATATTTCTGTAAGGGCTGGGCTTTTAGTAGGCGGATTTGGTGCAATTGGTGCATTTGTTGGCTCAAAAATTGCAGCATTTATCCCGACAAATGATATGCATTATTTAACGGGTGGTATGCTGTTTCTATCGGCAATTTTATTAGTTTTTCGCTTATTTTTTATGAAAAAGAAAGAAGTGGATAATGAAGCATGGACACTAAATGCGAAACTATTAATGAAAGCTGCCATATTAGGAATTGCTACAGGGATTCTTTCGGGTACGTTTGGAATTGGCTCCACACCTTTTATTCAATTAGGCCTTCTCACATTTTTGGGACTTTCCCTTCGACAATCAGTTGGGACAACCATGCTAGTCATTGTTCCGATTGCAATCGGGGGCGGAGTCGGCTTTTCATCAGAAGGATTTCTAGATGTCACATTACTCATTCAAGTATTAATAGGAACGATGCTTGGCGCATACCTAGGTGCAAAATTTACAAATCTTGTTCCTAAAGGAATTTTGAAAACAGCAATGATCTTAACACCAGCAGTTAGCGCATTGATCCTCATCGTATAACCATTGATTTTCCCGAGATTTATTTTTATACTTAAAAGGTTATAATGGAAAGGACTGGCTTTCGCTTTGAAAGCCTATATATATTTAATAAATATGAAAACGCAGAGTGGATTGGAGCGAAAGGAACCTGACTCCTGCGGGATATAGAGGAAAGGTCGAGACCCCACAGGCGCAAGCCGAGGAGGCTCGACTTCCTCCCCGCGGAAAGCAGGTTCCTGTAGTGGAAAGTAACGGTCTATGTTCCCAAAAACAACAATGTTTACGCAAACAGCCCATAAGAAAAAG
The DNA here is from genome assembly GCF_038009395.1 of Heyndrickxia sp. FSL W8-0423. Lineage (NCBI taxonomy): Bacteria > Bacillati > Bacillota > Bacilli > Caryophanales > Bacillaceae > Heyndrickxia > Heyndrickxia sp. FSL W8-0423. The sequence continues at coordinate 1,144,219 of NZ_JBBPBE010000001.1, forward strand.
GATGTGAATCATTTGACAGAAGAAATGACCCAACAAACACCTGTCAAAATTCACTTAAAGACAGTAATTAAACAGGATGCGGAAAGTGAAAGCTATGAATTAATGCTTTTCGGAAATTTTTATCAAAAAGGAAATGCATTTTTCTTAAAATACGATGAAGAGGTTGAGGAAGGAACGGTACATACCATTGTTAAAATAGCAGATAACAACGCGGTTATTTTGCGAAGCGGCGCCATTAAAATGCGCCTAAGTTTCCATATGGATGTAGAAAAAAATGGTTCCTATGAAAGTACATTTGGCACACTTTTACTTTCAACGAAAACAGAAAAAATTGAACATATAAAAACGACGAAGAATGAGGGACGAATTAATCTAGCATACGATCTTCTTATGCAGGGCTCCTCATCAGGTAAATACGAAATGTCGATAAACTATAAGGAGGCATAATAAATGAATATAGTTGAACAAATTCAAATGAATATCAAAAATGAAATTAAAAATGCCGTATTAAAGGCTGGTTTAGCAGAAGAAGAACAAATTCCCGCAATTATTCTAGAAACACCAAAAGATAAATCACATGGAGATTATGCAACGAATACGGCGATGCAACTAGCGCGGATAGCAAAGAAAGCCCCCCGAATGATTGCAGAAGAAATTGTTTCCCATTTTGATACATCTAAAGCCTCTATTGAAAAAATTGAAATCGCCGGTCCAGGATTCATAAATTTTTACATGAATAATAGTTATTTAACAGATCTGATTCCGACAGTTATTGAAGCCGGTGATCAGTACGGACAAACAGATGCAGGGAAAGGTCAAAAAATTCAAGTTGAATTCGTATCTGCCAATCCAACTGGAGATTTGCATTTAGGACATGCTCGTGGGGCGGCAGTAGGCGATTCTTTATGTAATATTCTCGAAAAAGCGGGTTATGATGTTAGTCGTGAATATTATATTAACGACGCTGGTAATCAAATAAATAATTTGGCACGTTCTGTTGAAGCACGGTATTATCAAGCCCTTGGATTGGAGAAGGAAATGCCTGAAGATGGGTACCATGGTCAAGATATTGTCGGTATTGGCAAGAAGATTGCCGAACAATTCGGTGATGAGTACACGAAAAAGAGCGAAGAAGAACGCTTTGAATTTTTCCGTCAATATGGTTTGGACTATGAAATGGAAAAACTGAAAACCGACTTAGAAAACTTTCGTGTTCCGTTCGATGTTTGGTACTCAGAAACATCACTTTATAAAAATGGAAAAATTGATGCCATGTTAAAGACTCTTCGTGAAAGAGGCCATGTGTACGAATTAGATGGGGCTACTTGGTTTAGATCGACTGCATTTGGTGATGATAAGGATCGCGTGTTGATTAAAAATGATGGCTCATATACGTACTTAACACCAGATATTGCCTATCATAATGATAAATTTGAACGCGGCTTTGATAAGTTAATTAATGTATGGGGAGCCGATCATCACGGATATATCCCGCGGATGAAAGCAGCAATGGAAGCTTTAGGATACAATCCGGATAATCTTGAAGTAGAAATTATTCAGCTTGTTCATTTATATAAAGATGGCGAAAAAATGAAAATGAGCAAACGTACAGGGAAAGCTGTAACGATGCGTGACTTGATCGAAGAAGTTGGCCTTGATGGGGTTCGTTACTTCTTTGCAATGAGAAGTGCGGATACACATTTAGATTTTGATTTAGATCTTGCGGTTTCACAATCAAATGAAAACCCTGTTTATTATGCACAATATGCACATGCGAGGATTTGCAGTATTTTACGCCAAGGTGAAGAACAAGGATTTACGGTAGAAAAAAATGCAAAATATGATTTAATTAAAGCGGAAAAAGAGATTGAAGTATTAAAGAAAATCGGTGATTTCCCAGCGGTGATTGCTGAAGCAGCCGAAAAGCGGATACCACACAGAATCACAAATTATATTAATGATCTTGCATCTACCTTCCACAGCTTTTATAACGCGGAAAAAGTATTGGATAAAGACAATGTGGAATTAACAAAGGCACGCCTTGCTTTAATTAAATCCGTACAAATCACATTAAAAAATGCATTAGCATTGATTGGCGTATCGGCACCGGAAAAAATGTAACATCAAAAAATCCAATTCCTATGAATTGGATTTTTTTAAACTATAAAATATTTGCTATTGCATTTGCACACAGTTCTTTTATTTTAGTGCCGAAAGAAGTGTTATGAAGTTCTTCAATGGCAAGCTGATGTGAATCTAATAGATCTTTTTCAACTACTTTCGTTATTCTTTCAATAAAGTCGCGATCATAAATATAACAATTCAATTCATGATTAAGGAAAAAGCTTCTCCGATCAAAATTAGCTGTCCCGGTTTGACATATTGACTGATCAATAATCATCACTTTCGCATGATAAAAGCCGTTCATATATTGGTACACTTCTCCACCGTTAGACATTAACTTCCGAAAATAACGAAACGACGCTTCTTTCACTAAAATATGATCAGCTTTTTCAGGTACGAGGATTTTTAACGTAACCCCTCTTTTTAAAGCAGCAAGAAGCCTTTCTAAAATTTCGTGTGAAGGTATGAAATAAGGAGTTCCAATATAGATCATTTCATTTGCGCGATCAATTAAACCGCATATTACTTCCTCAAAATATTTCCCTTCTGTTGGAAAGAACTTGTGTATCATCGTTCCGTTCACTGCTTCAGGGGAATACTGTAATGATAAAGGCTGTTTCGTTGCTCTTTCCCAATTGATGGAAAATTCCTCCTGAATATCTTTAACACTTTCACCTATATAGCGAAAGCAATAATCTCTCCAAGGAGACAGAACCGGATCTTTATCAATATATTCTTTGCCGATATTATAACCACCCACATATCCAATTTTTCCGTCAATCACCGAACATTTTCGGTGATTTCTTTGTTGAAGGGTGAAAAATAAAAAAGGAAAACGGGGCCGATTGCAAAACTCAACTCTCGCTCCAATACTTTTTAATTCCTTTATTAATGTTTTGGATACACTATAACTTCCCATCCAATCCATTAATAAGCGAACTTCTACACCTTCAAGTGCCTTTTGTGCCAGTAATTCTAAAAAGTTTTTGCTAAATTGGTCGCCTTTGACAATATAAAAAAGAATATGAATGCTTGATTTAGCTGCTTTAATGTCGGAGTAAAATAAATTAAATAAGTCATCTCCCCTAGTAATTAGATGAATTTCTCCCATTCGTTTAGGATATTCTCTTTTTTTACAATGACGTAAATAACTTCTTTTCCCAAAAACATAGTCAGCTGTACATAAAGCGATGATAAGTAGAATGAATAGAAACACTATCCAAAGCCATGTCAGCATAAGTTCCTCCCTAACAAAAAAATAATGTTTCAATAGTATCTCCATAATTTAGAGAAACATAAAAAATAGCCGATTTATAATATTTTCGAAAAATTCAAATTTCACGGCGTATAATAAAATAAGGGAATATCATCGCTCTTATACATAAAAAGAAAAAATTACATTGCAAAAGTCAAAAAACTTTGAATAAAGTCATTGACTGAATGCTCATTCATTATATAATGTAAGTAAGTAACATTCAGAAAATTAGGGGTTTTAAATCCTAAAGTTATTCTTTGGAGGGGAGAGTTTATTATATGTCTTGGTTACTTTGGGTAAATTGGATTGCTTTTCTATTTGTAACCGTTTACGCAATCTCGTTATTTGTTTATGTAGTAAAGACTAGAATTCAATATATTAAGCTAGGCAAAAAAGTTGAATTCGATAATCGGGTCAAAGAACGTCTACAAAAGATTTGGGTCAATGTGTTTGGTCAGAAAAAGCTTTTGAAGGATAAGAAAAGTGGCGCGATCCATGTGATGTTCTTCTATGGCTTTATTCTTGTACAATTTGGGGCAATTGATTTTATTTGGAAGGGTCTTGCACCTGAATCACACTTACCGTTAGGTCCATTATATGCAGGATTTACATTCTTCCAGGAAATTGTCACACTCGTCATCTTAGTTGCAGTAGTTTGGGCATTTTACCGTCGTTATATTGAGAAATTAGTTCGTTTAAAAAGAGGCTTCAAATCTGGACTTGTTCTTTTATTTATTGGTGGTTTAATGGTATCTGTGCTAATAGGAAATGGGATGGGAATAATTTGGCACGGTGAAGAAGTATCGTGGACGGAGCCAATTGCATCACTTATCGCACAAGCATTTGGGTGGATAGGTGAAACAGCATCGCTCGTTATTTTCTATATCGCTTGGTGGATCCATTTGATTTTCCTACTCTCATTCCTTGTTTATGTACCACAATCGAAGCATGCACATTTAATTGCCGGACCAGCAAATGTGTACTTTAATCGTTTAGATGGTGCAGGAAAACTGAAATCAATCGATTTCGAAGATGAGTCCCAAGAATCATTCGGTGTAGGAAAAATTGAAGACTTCTCCCAATTACAATTGATTGATTTATATGCTTGTGTGGAATGTGGACGTTGTACAAATATGTGTCCGGCAACAGGAACAGGAAAAATGCTATCCCCAATGGATTTAATAATTAAATTAAGGGATCATTTAACGAACCATGGTGCGGCAGTGACATCGAAACAACCGTGGGTACCAACTTTCGCATTCTCTAATACAAAAGGAAATCAAATTGCATTAGCAAGTGCCGGACAAGGGGCAGAAGAATCAGCAGCCGCTTTAAATTATTCTCCAAACCTTATCGGAGACGTCATTACCGAGGAAGAAATTTGGGCGTGTACAACATGCCGTAACTGTGAAGATCAATGTCCGGTAATGAATGAACATGTTGATAAAATTATCGATCTTAGACGTTATCTCGTTTTAACAGAAGGAAAAATGGATGCGGACGCCCAGCGTGCAATGCAAAATATTGAACGTCAAGGAAATCCATGGGGACTTAATCGGAAAGAACGTGAAAATTGGCGTGATGCCCGCGAAGATGTTCACGTACCTACTGTAAAAGAAGTGAAAAAATCCGGTGAAGAATTTGAATATCTATTCTGGGTTGGATCGATGGGATCTTTTGATAATCGCAGTCAAAAAATCGCATTATCTTTTGCAAAGCTACTTAATGAAGCGGGAGTGAAATTTGCGATTTTAGGTAATAAAGAGAAAAATTCGGGAGATACACCACGAAGACTAGGAAATGAATTCTTATTCCAAGAATTAGCGGGACAAAATATTTCTGAATTTGAGAAAAATGAAGTGAAAAAGATCGTCACAATTGACCCTCATGCATATAACATCTTTAAAAAGGAATATCCTGACTTTGGTTTAGAAGCGGAAGTTTATCATCATACAGAACTTCTTTATGAACTAGTTAAAGAAGGGCGCTTAAAACCTAAATATGAAGTGAATGAAAAAATTACGTTCCATGATTCCTGTTATTTAGGAAGATATAATGATGTGTATGATCCACCTCGGGAAATTTTAAAAGCGATTCCTGGTGTTACGCTAGTTGAAATGGAACGTAACCGAGAAAAAGGGATGTGCTGTGGAGCTGGAGGCGGTTTAATGTGGATGGAGGAAGATACGGGTCACCGCATTAATGTCTCTCGTACTGAACAAGCTTTAGCAGTGAACCCTTCTATCATTAGTTCTGGATGTCCGTATTGTTTAACAATGCTGTCTGATGGTACGAAAGCGAAGGAAGTAGAAGAAACAGTCAAAACATATGATGTCGCAGAATTACTTGAAAAGGCAGTTTGTGGTGAGCCAGAACAAAATCTCGCATCATAATTAATGTTCTATTTCGATGAAATTGAACATAAAATTTATTGGCAATTTTTAATAAAATGTTTCAATTCTTACAACTTTTCAGTTAATATAGTTTTATAGACATTTAGTAGGAATAGGGCACAAAAAGGGGCTTTTTAGTCCCTTTTTGTAAACCAAGTTGTTGAGCGAGCGTTCAGTCAATGTTTTGTAAGCGATTTCTCGAAATTACTTATGAAGGAGTGGATAAAATGGCAAAGACAGTCATTGTGGGTGGGGCAAGAACTCCCTTCGGCAAGCTTGGAGGTAAGTTAAGTTCGCTAACTGCACCTAAATTAGGTGGAATTGCAATTAAAGAGGCTTTAAAAAGAGCAAAAGTTGAACCTGCTAATGTAGGTGAAGTAATTTTCGGTTCTGTTCTGCAAGGGGGGCAAGGGCAGATTCCTTCAAGGCAGGCTGCAAGATTGGCAGATATTCCATGGGAAGTAAAGACGGAAACGATTAATAAAGTATGTGCTTCCGGAATGCGAAGTGTAACGTTAGCTGATCAAATTATTCGATTAGGTGATGAAGAGATCATTGTAGCTGGTGGAATGGAATCGATGTCCAATGCACCATATATTCTACCGAATGCCCGTTTTGGTTTAAGAATGGGTGATGCTCCTTTAAAAGATTTAATGATATATGACGGTTTAACTTGTTCATTCTCAGGTGTTCATATGGGATCATATGGAAATCGGACGGCCAGCGAATTTAGTATTTCAAGGGAAGAACAGGATGCATGGGCATTACGAAGCCATGAACGGGCTGTAAAAGCAGTTGAAGAAGGAAAGTTTGCAGAAGAAATTGTGTCTATAGAGATTCCGCAACGAAAAGGAACTCCGCTAATTGTTAAAGATGATGAGGCACCAAGAAGTGATACATCCCTAGAAAAATTATCAAAATTACCACCCGTTTTCGATAAAGATGGGACAATTACGGCAGGTAATGCACCAGGGGTAAATGATGGGGCTGTAGCTATGGTTCTAATGAGCGAAGAAAAGGCTCAATTAATGGGTTTGGAGCCGTTAGCCTCAATTATAGGTCATACAGCCATTGCGGTTGAAGCGAAGGATTTTCCGCAAACACCTGGTTTAGTCATTAATGAACTACTTAAGAAAACAGGAAAAGCGGTAGAGGAAATTGATCTATTTGAAATAAATGAAGCTTTTGCCGCAGTATCACTTGCTAGTAGTAAAATCGCTCATTTGGATCCTGAAAAGGTGAATGTTAACGGAGGAGCGATTGCCCTGGGACATCCGATAGGAGCGAGCGGAGCAAGAATTATTTTGACACTTATCTACGAGCTTAAACGCCGTGGTGGCGGATTAGGGCTAGCTGCTATCTGTTCCGGTGGTGGTCAAGGAGACGCGGTATTAATTGAAGTGAAGAAAAACTAGGGAGGAAGACGCGAATGGATATTAAAAAAGTAATGGTGATCGGTGCTGGGCAAATGGGATCCGGAATCGCTCAAGTATGCGCACAAGCGGGATACATCGTCTATTTAAATGATTTAAAAGAGGAATTTGTTCAAAAAGGATTAGGAGTCATTTCTAAAAACTTTTCAAGGCAGGTTACTAAGGGGAGAATGACAGAAGAAGAAAAAGACAAAGTTCTTTCAAATTTTATTCCGTCTACGAATCTACAAGACTCTGAAAATGTTGATATTGTCATTGAAGCTGCCGTTGAAAATATGGAAGTGAAAAGTAAAATCTTTAAAGAATTGGATCAATACGCGCCAAATCATGCGATTTTAGCTTCCAATACATCCTCATTGCCGATAACTGAAATTGCAGCAGCCACCGATCGTCCGGAAAAAGTCATTGGTATGCATTTTATGAATCCGGTCCCAGTTATGAAATTAGTTGAGATTATTCGCGGTCTAGCAACTTCTGATGAAGTATATCAGGCTGTAGAGGACATGACAAAATCGTTATCAAAAATTCCAGTCGAAGTAAACGATTTTCCGGGCTTTGTTTCTAACCGTGTGCTCATGCCGATGATTAATGAAGCGATCTATACCTTGTATGAAGGGGTTGCAACAAAGGAAGCAATCGATGAGGTAATGAAGCTCGGGATGAATCATCCGATGGGACCACTAACTCTAGCTGATTTTATTGGTTTGGACACTTGTTTATACATTATGGAAACATTACATGAAGGCTTTGGTGATGACAAATATCGACCTTGCCCATTGTTAAGAAAGTATGTAAAAGCTGGGTGGCTAGGGAAGAAATCAGGAAGAGGCTTTTATATTTATAACTAATTATTTTTGAAAGAACTAAGGGGAGACCATGATGAATCTACATTTCAACGAAGAGCAAATAATGATGAGAAAAATGGTTCATGAGTTTGCAGAAGCAGAAATTGCCCCTTTCATAGAAAAGATGGAAGAAGGAGAGTTCCCAAGGGCTATTTTACGAAAAATGGCGGAATTAGGGCTAATGGGTATTACCGTTCCAGAAAAGTATGGCGGATCTGAGATGGACTTTACCTCTTATATTATTGCGATTCACGAGTTATCAAGAGTTAGTGCAACAATCGGTGTCATTCTTTCAGTCCATACATCAGTAGGAACGAATCCAATTCTTTATTTCGGTACAGAGGAACAGAAACAAAAGTATCTTCCGAAGCTGGCAACTGGTGAATATTTGGGAGCGTTTTGCTTAACAGAGCCTAGCGCAGGGTCCGATGCGGGAAATTTAAAATCAAGAGCCATTAAAAAAGGGGATCACTATATTATCAATGGTTCAAAAGTATTTATTACAAACGGAGGTGAAGCTGATACGTATATTGTTTTTGCCGTGACCGATTCAACAGCAGGAAAAGATGGCATATCGGCTTTCATCGTTGAGAAAAATACTGCCGGTTTAATCATAGGAAAAGATGAACATAAAATGGGACTTCATGGGTCTCGTACTGTACAGCTTACTTTTGACGACATGGCCGTTCCTGTTGAAAATCTACTTGGAAAAGAAGGAGAAGGGATGAGAATAGCACTAGCCAATTTGGATATCGGAAGAATTGGCATTGCGGCTCAAAGCTTAGGAATTGCTGAAGCCGCTCTTGAAAAATCGATAGAATATGCGAAAGAGCGAATCCAATTTGGCAAGCCTATCGCTTCTCAACAAGGAGTTGGATTTAAACTTGCTGATATGGCAACAAATGTAGAGGCGGCTAAACTGTTAGTTTATCAATCAGCTAATCTACGATCATTAGGTCTTCCTTGCAAAACAGAAGCTTCTATGGCTAAATTATTCGCCTCACGAACTGCAGTAGAAACGACGAAAGAAGCAATTCAAATCTTTGGCGGGTATGGATACACAAAGGACTACCCGGTAGAAAGATATTTCCGGGATGCGAAAATTACTGAAATCTATGAAGGAACAAGTGAAATACAACGAATCGTAATAAGCAAACAATTATAACAATAAGTGGAGGAACTAAATTATGAATTTTCGTTTATCAGAAGAGCATGAAATGATTAGAAAAATGGTTCGCGATTTTGCGGAAAAAGAAGTGGCTCCAAGTGCTGCTGAACGTGATGAAGAGGAGCGTTTCGATCGAGAAATCTTCGATAAAATGGCTGAGTTAGGTTTAACAGGGATCCCTTGGCCCGAGGAATATGGTGGAATCGGCAGCGACTATTTAGCTTATTGCATAGCAGTTGAGGAACTATCAAGGGTCTGTGCATCTACTGGAGTTACTCTTTCTGCCCATACTTCTTTAGCTGGATGGCCACTTTATAAATTTGGATCCGAGGAGCAAAAGCAGAAGTATTTAAAACCAATGGCACAGGGTGAAAAGATTGGCGCTTATGGATTAACCGAGCCGGGTTCAGGGTCGGATGCGGGTGGCATGCGCACGACTGCACGTTTAGAAGGTGATCATTATGTTTTAAATGGATCGAAAATTTTTATTACAAACGGCGGAGTAGCGGATATTTATATTGTTTTTGCATTGACAGATCCATCTAGCAAACATAAAGGAACGAGTGCGTTTATTATTGAGAAAGATTTTGAAGGTTTTTCTGTAGGGAAAAAGGAGAAAAAATTAGGTATTCGCTCCTCACCGACAACTGAAATTATTTTTGAGGAATGTAAAGTTCCAAAAGAGAATTTACTAGGTCAAGAAGGGGATGGCTTTAAAATTGCGATGATGACTCTTGATGGCGGTCGTAACGGAATAGCTGCACAAGCGGTAGGAATTGCTCAAGGAGCATTAGATGCATCTGTCGCATATGCAAAAGAACGTCATCAGTTTGGGAAACCAATTGCTGCGAATCAAGGCATTTCTTTTAAACTTGCTGATATGGCAACAAGTGTTGAAGCATCTCGCCTATTGACCTATCAAGCAGCATGGCTTGAATCAAATGGTTTGCCATACGGCAAGGAATCAGCGATGTCTAAGCTTTTAGCTGGTGATACAGCAATGAAAGTTACGACAGAAGCGGTGCAAATCTTTGGTGGCTATGGATATACAAAGGATTATCCAGTTGAGAGATTCATGCGTGATGCAAAAATCACACAAATTTATGAAGGTACACAAGAGATTCAACGATTGGTAATCTCGAGAATGCTAACAAAATAACAACATCGTCATGAAAAAACAGTCATAAAGGGGTATTTTTAATAGATAGTGATGTGCAGATAAGGAACGTGGGGAGGTCCTTCATCTGTATCGGGAGAAGGTGATGTTTTCTGAGTAAAAAAAGAGCTGTTCATGCGTCTGTAAAGGATGAGCGACTTGTTAATATACGAAGAACCCAAATGATTCGGGGAGCGGTAGCACTTTTTAAGGAAAAAGGATTCCATCGAACGACAACGAGGGAAATTGCCCAAGCGGCTGGTTTTAGTATCGGCACTTTATATGAATATATCAGAACGAAGGAAGATATTTTATATCTTGTCTGTGATAGTATTTATGACCAGGTTCGAGAGCGTCTGCAAGGGATGGATTTGGAACAGGGCACTCTTGAAAGTTTAAAGCTTGGAATCGCCTACTATTTTAACATTATGAACGAAATGCAAGATGAGGTTTTGGTTATGTACCAGGAGGCAAAATCATTATCGAAAGATGCGCTCCCATATGTGCTAAAAAAGGAAATGGAAATGGTAGGCATGTTTGAAACTTTAATTCGCCGTTGCATTGAAAATGGTGAATTGATGATGGATGATTCACATATCGATTTATTAGCTCATAATATTTTTGTTCAAGGACAAATGTGGGGATTTAGAAGATGGGCACTCAAAAAGAATTATTCCAAAGAAGAATATATTGAATTACAAACGAACTTACTTTTTAAGGGTATTGCCGGGTTTGAAATTTAGTATGGAACAGGGGGAGAAGAATGAGCACGGTTGAGATTTATAAACCAAAAAATCCTGTACGCTTTGTAACTGCATCAAGTTTATTTGATGGCCATGACGCATCAATCAATATTATGCGAAGAATTCTGCAAGCAAGCGGGGCAGAGGTCATTCATCTTGGACACAATCGGTCGGTTGAGGAAGTTGTCAATGCAGCTGTCCAAGAAGATGTTCAAGGGATTGCTATTTCATCATATCAAGGTGGCCATGTTGAATATTTTAAATATATGTATGATTTATTAAAGGAAAAAGGCGCTTCACATATTCGTATTTATGGTGGTGGAGGCGGGGTTATTATTCCGCGTGAAATTAAGGAACTCCATGAATATGGAATTGCATGGATTTTTTCACCGGATGATGGGCGGAAATTTGGTCTTCAAGGGATGATCAACATCATGCTGAAAGAATGTGATTATCCTACTATTACAAGCCAACTAACAGATGAGATAAATCAGTTAAAAGAGGGGAATATCCGTTCAGTAGCTAAGTTTATCACACTTGCGGAAAATCAAATTGGTGCAAAACAAGAAGTTGCCTCCTCTGTAGAAACAGCATTTGACGAAATAAAATTATTAGCGAAAAAGGCACCTGTTGTTGGTATTACAGGTACAGGGGGAGCGGGAAAGAGCTCTTTAACAGATGAACTTATTCGCCGGTTTCTCAATGAGATTCCGGATAAAAAGGTAGCTATTCTATCGATTGATCCAACAAAGCAAAAAACGGGTGGAGCTTTACTAGGTGACCGAATTCGAATGAATGCAATTTTTCATTCACGAGTATATATGAGAAGTTTGGCGACAAGGGGTTCAAGAACTGAATTATCACTTGCTATAAGAGATGCGATTAATGTAGTAAAAGCAGCAGGATATGATTTGATCATCGTTGAAACGAGCGGTATCGGCCAAGGGGATGCAGAGATTGCTGAAATAAGTGATATTGCTATGTATGTAATGACGAGCGAATTTGGTGCACCTTCACAACTCGAAAAAATCGATATGATCGATTTTGCAGATTTAATTGTGATCAACAAATTTGAACGGAAAGGTTCTGAAGACGCCAAAAGCCAAGTCCAGAAACAATATCAACGAAGTCATTTACTATTTGATAAAGATTTAAAAAGTATGCCCGTTTACGGAACGATCGCAAGTCAGTTCAATGATCCAGGTACAAATGCGCTATTTGCCGCACTTGTAGAAAAAATTAATGAAAAAATGTCTACGAATTGGGAGGTTCCTTTTTCGAAAGATGCTCTTGTGGAAAAACAGAATGTGATTATTCCGAATAGCCGTCGTTACTATTTAAGGGAAATCTCCGAAACAGTGCGAAACTATCATAAGAAAGCGGAGGAGCAAGTACGATTGGCAAGAAGGCTTTTCCAACTTGAAGGCGCACTTCAAGCGGTTCGGGAAAAGGAAACAAATGATGATGTTATTTCTTCCTTGGAAGCATTGAAAAATGACGTGTACGAAAGTCTAACAAAAGAATCAAAAAGCATCATCAATAATTGGGGGAAATTAAAGGAGAAATACTCCGGAAAACAGTTTGTAACGAAAATTCGCGATAAAGAAATTATTACCGAGTTGACGACCAAAAGCTTGTCAGGACTAGATATTCCGAAAGTTTCCTTACCAAAGTATGAGGATTACGGAGAAATTCTAAAATGGGTATATAAAGAAAATGTTCCCGGTTCTTTTCCGTATACGGCAGGTGTATTCCCGTTTAAACGCGAAGGCGAGGATCCGAAGCGGCAGTTCGCAGGTGAAGGAACACCAGAACGAACGAATAAGAGGTTCCACTACTTATCGGAAAATGATCCGGCAAAACGTTTGAGCACTGCTTTTGATTCAGTAACATTATATGGCGAGGATCCGGATTATCGACCAGATATTTATGGGAAAGTTGGCGAATCGGGTGTAAGTATTTGTACACTTGATGATATGAAGAAACTTTATGCAGGATTTGATTTATGTCACCCATCGACATCTGTTTCGATGACTATTAACGGGCCTGCACCGATTATTTTAGCCATGTATATGAACACAGCCATTGATCAGCAAGTGCAATTTAAGGAAAAAGAACTCGGAAGAAGCTTAACGTTAGAGGAGTATACAACCGTAAAAGAATCGACGTTACAAGTTGTAAGAGGTACCGTTCAAGCAGATATTTTAAAAGAAGATCAAGGACAAAATACGTGTATCTTTTCAACCGAATTTGCCCTTCGAATGATGGGGGATATTCAACAATACTTTATCGATCATAAAGTACGTAATTATTATTCTGTCTCGATTTCAGGGTATCACATTGCTGAGGCAGGAGCTAATCCTATCTCACAGCTTGCTTTTACTTTAGCTAATGGTTTCACCTATGTTGAGTATTATTTAAGTCGAGGAATGGATATAAATGATTTTGCTCCTAACCTATCTTTCTTCTTTTCTAATGGACTTGATCCTGAATATAGCGTGATTGGACGTGTGGCAAGAAGGATTTGGGCGACGGTAATGAGAGATAAGTACGGAGCGAATGAACGAAGCCAGAAACTGAAATATCATATTCAAACATCTGGCCGCTCACTTCACGCTCAGGAAATTGACTTTAACGACATTCGAACAACTTTACAAGCACTAATGGCATTGCATGATAATTGTAATTCTTTACACACGAATGCCTATGACGAAGCGATTACCACCCCTACCGAAGAATCGGTAAGGCGGGCGATGGCGATTCAAATGATCATTACGAAAGAGCATGGATTAACGAAAAATGAAAATCCATTACAAGGGTCATTTATTATTGAAGAGTTAACGGATTTAGTTGAGGAAGCGGTTCTTGCTGAATTCGATCGTTTGAATGATCGCGGTGGTGTATTAGGAGCAATGGAAACGCAGTATCAACGTGGAAAGATTCAAGAAGAGTCGATGTATTATGAAATGAAAAAGCATAGCGGAGAATTACCAATCATCGGTGTTAACACCTATTTAAATCCTAACCCGCCTACAGAAGAAGAAATGAACAGCATTGAACTAGCTCGCGCTACGAAAGAAGAAAAGGAAACACAAATTCGCAACTTAAACAAATTTAAAGAAAAAAATAGCGATAAAGTTGAACAGGCGATAAAACAATTGAAAAATACTGCAATGAATGGCGGAAATATCTTTGCGGAATTAATGGAGACGGTAAAAGTAGCTAGCTTAGGACAAATTACAAAAGCTTTGTATGATGTCGGTGGTCAATATAGAAGAAATATGTAAGTGAAAATGATCAAAAAACTCCTTAGTATACAAATGCTAAGGAGTTTTTCCGAAAATAATTGTGTAGCTATTGAATGCTAATGTGAATTAAAGGTAAAATCTAGATAGATATGAATAAACAACGAAGAAGTGGTACAGTGCCTAACGGGATGTGAAAAAATGCATTATAAGAACTTACTGAAAATAATCGGTATTATTGCTTTTTTTATTTTTGGATACTTTCTTTATATGAAACAGCTAGGTGCGGTTCCCTTTTTAATTTTGTCTATTATTCTTTTTTATCTTGGAATAAGTATACGTTCTAAAAAAAAGTAAAGAGTTACATTCTTTTTTTACAAAAAACATTCTAAAAGGCGTTTTAAAGCTAGCATAAATGTTTTGAATTTGTTTATAATGGTAAGTATGTATTTTGCAATTATTTTTAAACTCTGCCCTTTTTTGCTCCTAATATATAGGAGTTTGAAATAGAGAAAGGAAGTGCGAAAGTTGAGTTTACAGCAATTATCAAAAGAAGAATTACGTGAAATGTCACTTATTGAGCTAGGTTATCAATATTTAGAGCAAAACAAACAAGCATTATCTTTTAATGAGTTAGTTGAGGAAATTGCTAATCTCCTAGGTATACCAATGGAGGATATGCGCTCTCGAATGGTCCAATTCTACACAGACTTAAATATTGATGGACGATTCATCAGTCTAGGTGATAACAGATGGGGCTTACGTATATGGTATCCTTATGATCAAATTGACGAAGAAGTAGTAGCGCCTGTTAAAACGAAAAAGAAAAAATCGAAAAAGGTTGTCGAAGAGGAAGACGAAGATCTACTGGATGATGAAGATCTTGATTATGATGATTTAGATGACTTTGAGGATGAAGATGATCTAATCGATGATGATGAAGAAGTAGATGACGAAGACTTTGATGAAGATGATGATGAAGTATTTGAAGATGATGAGGAATTAATTGGCGAAGACGATTATGACCTAGGTGAAGATGAAGAAGATGATCTTGACCCAGAAGAGGAAGAAGAGGAAAAATAATCTTTCTTGACTTCTTTCCATTAGGAAGGTAGTATTTTATTTGGGCTCCTTAAAAAGGACGAAGAATGAATATTCTAATGCTCCCCTTAGTAAATAAGGGGGGCATTTTTATTTTTTTAACCCTACTTAATCAATTTAATTATCAGATTAACTGATACAATATTGTGACACAATAACATCAAATAGAAGGGGGAAGAAAAGTGACAAAATACATTTTTGTAACCGGTGGGGTTGTTTCTTCACTTGGTAAAGGAATTATTGCTGCATCTTTAGGAAGATTATTAAAAAATCGAGGATTGAAAGTGACAACGCAGAAATTTGATCCGTATATTAACGTCGATCCCGGAACGATGAGTCCATATCAGCACGGTGAAGTGTTTGTAACAGATGACGGTGCTGAAACAGATTTGGATTTAGGACACTATGAGCGTTTTATCGATATTAATGTAACGAAATATAGCAGTGTCACAACAGGCAAAGTGTATTCAGAGGTATTAAGAAAAGAAAGACGTGGCGAATACCTTGGAGGTACAGTACAAGTTATCCCTCATATTACAAATGAAATTAAAAGTCGTGTGTTCCGAGCAGGTGAAGTAACAGATTCCGATGTTGTTATTACAGAGATTGGAGGAACGGTAGGAGATATTGAGTCATTACCTTTCTTGGAGGCTATTCGTCAAATTAAAGGTGATGTAGGTCGCGATAATGTTATGTATATCCATTGTACACTTGTGCCATATATTAAAGTGGCTGGTGAAATGAAAACAAAACCAACACAACATAGTGTAAAAGAACTGCGCAGCCTTGGTATTCAGCCAAATATAATTGTTGTTCGTACGGAAATGCCTATTTCTCAAGATATGAAGGATAAAATAGCGCTATTCTGTGATATTGATGAAAAATCAGTAATTGAGTCCAGAGATGCAGATACTTTATATTCAATTCCATTGGCCCTACGTGACCAAAACCTCGATCAAATCGTTTGTGACCATTTGAAATTACAATGTCATGAACCAGATATGACTGAATGGGTGGGGCTTGTAGAAAAGGTAAGGAATTTATCAAAAGTAACAAAAATAGCTTTAGTTGGTAAATATGTAGAATTACAAGATGCGTACCTTTCTGTAGTCGAAGCATTAAAACATGCAGGATATGCTTATGATGCGGATATTGATATTGATTGGATAAATGCTGAACATGTCACAGCGGAAAACGTTCAATCTTTATTAAAAGATGTTGATGGAATCTTAGTTCCTGGTGGATTTGGCGATCGTGGCGTAGAGGGAAAAATTTATGCTACTCAATATGCGCGTGAGAACAAAGTGCCATTCCTTGGTATTTGCTTAGGGATGCAGCTAGCTTCCGTTGAATTTGCACGAAATGTTCTTGGGCTTGAAGGGGCTCACTCCGCAGAGCTTGACCCAAATACAAATTATCCAATTATCGATCTTCTCCCAGAGCAAAAGGATATCGAAGATTTAGGTGGAACACTTCGTTTAGGACTATATCCTTGTAAAATTGAAAAAGGAACAAAGGCATATGAAGTTTATCAAAATGAAATGATTAACGAACGTCATCGTCATCGTTATGAATTCAATAATGAGTATCGTGAACAAATGGAGAAAGCAGGATTTGTTTTCTCGGGGACAAGTCCGGATGGGAGACTTGTTGAAGTGGTTGAATTGAAGGATCACCCATGGTTTGTTGCATCACAATTCCATCCAGAGTTCACTTCTAGACCAACTCGCCCACAACCATTGTTCCGTGGATTTATTGGAGCGGCATTAAATAATAAATAAAAAAATCCCTTAATGGGATTTTTTTATTTATATTCTTCGATAATTTCATCGAAAGTAAGCTTAATACAATGATAAATAAACAATGCGGCCATAGAGGTTGGGAAGCAAATTCGCTCGCCGCTTTCTGTAGGAAGCATAGGCTTTAATAGAGTAGTATTAATATGTATTTCCGCTAGTTTAGACAAATCATTTTCATCACTTTTCACGTCACCACAGATGGAAATAAAAGGTACACCTTTTATTTCAAGTTTTTCAGCAAGAGCTAATGCCTCGGCATCATTGGAAAACCTTGATAGAAGAATAACACGATCCGTGTCAGACACATCATCCAGTTTCGTAAGCCGCAAAGCACCTTTCAATCGCTCCGCACCTTCCAAAGCCTCTAATGTAACAGCCTCCATTTCATTAAATCCTTTAATATATATTTTTCCTTCCCCTATAGCAGCTTGAGCTAAAAACCTTGCACTATCTTCGATGGAAAACTGTTCTTTTTCATAAATTCTTGAAAATAAACCATTAACTTGGGTTAAAAACATCTTCATAAAATTAACACTCCTTAAAAACGAGATAATAAAAATATTTGTTCTAGCATAGAATCCTATTTGTGCAGGAAAATGATTAACATTAATAGAATACACATATGTAGATGATACATAAAGCTTTGTAAAAGCAAAATAAAAGTGTAAAAATTTTATTAATTTTTTAGTATAATACAATAAGAGTAAAGAGAAAATTTTCTCAATTAACCAGATTTTCCAAATTAAATATACAAGGCCGATCATATTGAAAATTTAGACAAGGTTTATTTGGGGGGATTTTAATGGAGGAAAAAATATTAATTGTGGATGATCAATTTGGTATTCGTATTTTATTAAATGAAGTTTTGCAAAAAGAAGGGTACAAAACATTTCAAGCAGCAAATGGAGCACAAGCATTAGAAATTACAAAAAAATACGCACCTGATCTTGTGCTGCTAGATATGAAAATACCGGGAATGGACGGTATTGAAATTTTGAAACGAATGAAAGTACTTGACCCTAATATTCGAGTAATTATTATGACAGCTTACGGTGAATTGGATATGATTCAAGAGGCAAAAGATTTAGGGGCATTAACTCATTTTGCGAAACCGTTTGATATTGATGATATAAGAAAAGCGGTAAAAGATCATTTGCCTGTTAAAAAATAGAATGAAAAAATGCAAAATTCTATCTTTGCAAAATCCAATAAAGTTCATTGGAAAAAGAAAAATTAGTTTGGTATGATGAAAATGAAATTTTAACTTGTATGAAGTCAAATTGTTTGTTTAATCTATAGAAGAAGACACTTTAGAAAACCTTTATGGTTTAATGACCTGCCTAACTTAGGATGAAATAAACCATTTTGACGAATATCAAAGGAGGAAACAAGTCATGCCATTAGTTTCAATGACTGAAATGCTGAATAAAGCGAAAGATGAGCATTATGCAGTAGGTCAATTTAACATTAATAATTTAGAGTTTACACAAGCGATTCTTCAAGCAGCTGAAGAAGAAAAGTCTCCGGTAATTCTTGGTGTTTCTGAAGGTGCAGGACGCTATATCGGTGGATTTAAAACAGTTGTAAAAATGGTTGAAGGATTAATGGAAGACTACAATATTACTGTACCAGTTGCAATTCATTTAGATCACGGTTCAAGCTTTGAAAAATGTAAAGAAGCAATTGATGCAGGATTTACTTCTGTAATGATCGATGCGTCCCATCATCCATTTGAAGAAAATGTAGCAATTACTTCAAAAGTTGTGGAATATGCTCATTCAAAAGGAGTTTCTGTAGAAGCTGAACTTGGAACAGTTGGTGGACAAGAGGATGATGTTGTTGCCAATGGTGTAATTTATGCCGATCCAAATGAGTGTAAAGAATTAGTCGAACGTACTGGTATTGATACACTAGCACCAGCACTTGGATCTGTTCACGGACCATACAAAGGTGAACCAAACCTTGGTTTCAAGGAAATGGAAGAAATCGGTGCTGCAACTGGACTTCCACTAGTGCTTCATGGTGGAACTGGTATTCCAACAAAAGATATTCAAAAAGCTATTTCTTTAGGAACTGCGAAAATCAATGTAAACACTGAAAACCAAATTGCTTCTGCTAAAAAAGTTCGTGAAGTACTTGCAGCGGATTCTGAAGTATATGATCCACGTAAATACCTTGGACCAGCTCGTGAAGTAATTAAAGAAACAGTCATTGGAAAAATTCGCGAATTTGGTTCCTCAAATAAAGCATAATTGCTGATAAAAATATTTTAACATCTTTAGAAATACGCAAAGCTTGAGAAACCGCCTTTTTTGGGCGGTTTCCCTATATTAAAATTTTTAGGGGTGGAGAAAATGAAGTTTTTTATTGATACAGCTAATATTGATGAAATTAAACAGGCATATGAATTGGGGATTTTATCTGGAGTTACGACTAATCCTTCTCTCGTAGCGAAAGAGAACGTTTCGTTTCATGATCGCCTAAAGGAAATTACTAGTCTGGTTTCCGGTTCTGTAAGCGCTGAAGTAATTGCTTTAGATGCTGAAGGAATGGTGAAAGAAGGTAGAGAACTAGCTAAAATTGCTCCGAATATTACAATTAAAGTTCCTATGA
This sequence comes from Heyndrickxia sp. FSL W8-0423, assembly GCF_038009395.1. Taxonomy (NCBI): domain Bacteria; kingdom Bacillati; phylum Bacillota; class Bacilli; order Caryophanales; family Bacillaceae; genus Heyndrickxia; species Heyndrickxia sp. FSL W8-0423. Next base: position 1,164,094 of record NZ_JBBPBE010000001.1, read on the forward strand.
CTCCTGAAGGCTTAAAAGCTGTACATATTTTCGCTTCTGAGGGAATAAAAACAAATGTAACTTTAATCTTTAACGCGAATCAAGCATTAATGGCTGCAAGAGCGGGTGCAACCTATGTCTCCCCTTTCTTAGGAAGACTGGATGATATTGGACATAATGGGGTTGAACTTGTTTCAACAATTGCAGAAATTTTTTCTATCCATCAAATTGAAACAGAAATAATTGCTGCTTCGATACGTCATCCGCAACATGTAACAGATGCTGCTTTAGCTGGTGCGCATATTGCAACTGTTCCATTAAAGGTAATTAATCAATTATTTAAACACCCTTTAACAGACAAGGGAATTGATCAGTTTTTACAAGATTGGAATTCAAGTCAGAAAAATGGATAAAATCCCATATCTATACTATAAAAATTAATATTTGGAAAAGCTAATATTGTTAATCTATTGTATCATTTATGATATTGTTATTATCAGTGATACGAAGAGTATGATTAAGTCTATATACGTTTAGTTTTTTGAATATTAGTTTATTTTGGTTCATTCATGAGAAGAAATTTCTTCTGCCTTTTAGCCTTGCTGAAAGGTTGACCTGTATAAGTGAATAGTAAATTGTTCATTTATAGAGGTCATTAATGAACCAAATGTAAGTTTGTTTTAAATAACCAATTTCCATTGGTTGTGGAAGGGAGTCAAAAATGGAAAAACTGAAGATTGCAGGGGGATACCCGTTAAAAGGAACAATAAAAGTTAGTGGTGCAAAAAATAGTGCCGTCGCTTTGATTCCTGCTACTATCTTGGCTGAATCCCCTGTAACAATTGAGGGATTACCAGATATTTCTGATGTAGCTACTTTAAAAGTATTACTCGAAGAAATAGGCGGTACAGTCACTTTTGATGGTGATGATATGGTAGTAGACCCGACCAAAATGGTTTCAATGCCGCTTCCAAATGGAAAGGTGAAAAAACTCCGAGCTTCCTATTATTTAATGGGAGCAATGCTTGGCCGTTTTAACAAAGCTGTTATTGGCTTACCGGGAGGCTGCCATCTAGGACCAAGGCCGATCGATCAACATATTAAAGGCTTTGAAGCATTAGGAGCAAAGGTAACTAATGAGCAAGGTGCAATCTATTTGCGTGCCGACGAATTACGAGGAGCCCGTATATACTTAGACGTTGTTAGTGTAGGGGCAACAATCAATATTATGCTTGCTGCAGTTAAAGCAAAAGGAAAAACAGTAATTGAAAATGCGGCAAAAGAACCGGAAATTATTGATGTAGCAACACTTTTAACTAATATGGGAGCAAAGATTAAAGGTGCTGGAACAGATGTCATTCGGATTGAAGGCGTTGAAACGCTCAACGGCTGCAGACATACAATTATTCCTGATCGTATTGAGGCAGGTACATTTATGTTACTAGGGGCTGCTGCCGGAGAAGGGGTCCTTATCGATAATGTCATTCCTCATCATTTAGAATCATTAACAGCGAAGCTTAGAGAAATGGGTGTTCCAATCGAGGTTGGAGATGAACAAATTTTTATCGGAAAAGGCGAAAAGCTAAAAGCAGTTGATGTTAAAACACTAGTCTATCCTGGCTTTCCAACCGATTTGCAACAGCCTTTTACTTCACTTCTTACGAGAGCAGAAGGATCATCAGTTGTCACGGATACTATTTATTCAGCCCGCTTTAAACATATTGATGAACTTCGACGAATGAATGCTAATATTAAAGTTGAAGGTAGATCTGCCATCATAAATGGTCCTGTAACTCTTCAAGGGGCTAAGGTTAAGGCTAGTGATCTGAGAGCTGGGGCTGCTTTAGTTATCGCTGGTTTAATGGCAGAAGGCATGACAGAAGTAACCGGTTTAGAGCATATTGATCGCGGATATAGTAATCTCGTAGAGAAGCTTGAAGGATTAGGAGCAACCATTTGGCGTGAAAAGATGACGGAAGAAGAAATGGAACAACAAAAAAGCTTATAACAAGGAAGGCTATGCTACAGTAATATGTTGATTTGAGCGAAACGTGTTTGCCTATTAATCGATGTTATCCCTCTATATTCCAAAATAGTACACACAATTTACGAATATTGTGCTACAATATAACAGAAATGTGTTATACTAATCCGTTTTTGTTGATAATATAGGGGGAAGAGTGATGGAACGAAGCTTATCAATGGAGTTAGTTCGTGTTACTGAGGCGGCAGCTTTGGCATCAGCCCGTCTTATGGGAAGAGGAAAGAAAGATGAAGCAGACGAAGCAGCTACATCCGCAATGCGTGATGTTTTCGATACGATCCCTATGAAAGGTACAGTTGTCATTGGGGAAGGAGAAATGGACGAAGCTCCGATGCTTTATATCGGTGAAAAATTAGGGACAGGATATGGGCCGAGAGTTGACGTTGCTGTTGACCCGCTTGAAGGAACAAATATCGTTGCATCAGGTGGGTGGAATGCGCTTTCCGTTTTAGCGGTTGCTGATCATGGTAACCTGCTTCATGCTCCAGATATGTACATGGACAAAATTGCTGTTGGACCTGAAGCAGTTGGACAAATAGATATCAATGCTTCCGTTTTAGATAATTTAAAAGCTGTTGCAAGAGCGAAAAATAAGGATATTGAAGATGTTGTTGCCACTGTTTTAAACAGACCAAGACACGAGCATATTATTGCACAGCTTCGAGAAGCTGGAGCAAGAATAAAGCTGATCAATGATGGTGATGTGGCTGGTGCTATCAATACGGCCTTTGATCATACAGGTGTCGATATTTTATTTGGTTCAGGTGGAGCACCGGAAGGAGTTATTGCTGCAGTAGCTCTAAAATGTTTAGGAGGAGAATTGCAAGGTCGACTCCTTCCACAAAATGAAGCCGAAGTAGAGCGCTGTGCAAAAATGGGTTTAGATGATATTCATAAAGTATTACTAATGGAAGATCTTGTACGCGGTGACGATGCAATATTTTCTGCGACTGGAGTAACAGATGGTGAACTACTCAAAGGAGTACAATTTAAAGGTTCCTATGGATCTACACATTCAGTAGTCATGCGTGCAAAATCAGGAACAGTTCGTTTCATTGAAGGGCAGCATAGTTTAAAGAAGAAACCAAATCTTGTTATTAAATAAGCTTTGTTAAAGATCACTATTAATATAACCGTTAGTTGATTGGAGCCGGAAATCAACAATTTGTATTAATATTGATCCATTACTATTTTAAAAAGAAAAGAATTCCTTCAAAATAAAATAAATTTGTACAGGTTTTGTCACCTGTACAAATTTATTTCCTTCCTTAGTATTGATTCTTTTTTGTAAATATGGTTAAAATAGATATTGTTTTGCATTTATATTAATAGAGTACTTCTCTAGCTTCTGAATCTTCAATATTTTCTTACAGGTTTATTTTATATAAACCTTCTTATTCAACCATTCCTTCATCTCTTTTAGGTGAATACTTCTTTAGTCGATATCATGATATAAAACAGGATTTCCCTTAAGATGAAATGAAATAAAGATATGAAATTTTGTTTTTGAAAAAATTAAAGTGTGGTGTAGATATGGAGAGCTTATCAATTTCAAGTCTTGATAATATGACATTAAAGGAACTATATGCATTAGCTCGTGAGTATAAAGTTTCTTATTATAGTAAATTAACAAAAAAAGAATTAATTTTTGCGATATTAAAAGCCCGCGCAGAACAAGAAGGCTATTTCTTTATGGAAGGTGTTCTTGAAATCATCCAGTCTGAAGGTTTTGGCTTCTTAAGACCAATTAATTATTCCCCAAGTTCAGAGGATATTTACATTTCCGCCTCTCAAATTCGTCGTTTTGATTTACGAAATGGCGATAAAGTCTCTGGGAAAGTAAGACCTCCAAAAGAAAATGAACGTTACTATGGATTGCTTCATGTAGAAGCGGTTAATGGTGAAAATCCTGAATCGGCAAAAGAGAGAGTACATTTCCCAGCATTAACTCCGTTATATCCGGATAGACAGATTAAATTAGAAACGGCTCCTAATAAGCTATCTACTCGTATTATGGATTTAATTGCACCTGTTGGGTTCGGACAGCGTGGTTTGATCGTTGCACCTCCGAAAGCAGGAAAAACGATGCTTTTAAAGGAAATTGCTAATTCTATAACAACAAATAACCCGGAAGCTGAGCTTATCGTTTTATTAATCGATGAACGACCTGAAGAGGTTACTGATATTGAACGATCAGTAAATGCAGAAGTAGTAAGCTCAACTTTTGATGAAGTTCCTGAAAATCATATAAAAGTAGCTGAACTTGTATTAGAAAGAGCGATGCGTCTTGTAGAACATAAACGTGATGTTGTTATACTTATGGATAGTATTACCCGTTTGGCTCGTGCATACAATTTAGTCATCCCGCCAAGTGGACGAACTCTATCAGGTGGTATCGATCCAGCAGCTTTCCACAGACCAAAACGTTTCTTTGGAGCAGCTCGTAATATTGAAGAGGGTGGAAGTTTAACGATTTTAGCAACTGCACTCGTTGAAACAGGCTCACGTATGGATGATGTAATTTATGAGGAATTTAAAGGAACGGGAAATATGGAATTACATCTTGATCGTTCATTATCTGAAAAACGTATTTTCCCTGCGATTGATATACGTCGATCTGGAACGCGTAAAGAAGAACTTTTAATTCCGAAAGAACATTTAGATAAACTTTGGGCAATTCGTAAATCTATGTCAGATACTCCAGATTTTGTGGAAAGATTTTTACGGAAATTAAAGAAAACAAAAACGAATGAGGAATTCTTCGAAGTATTAACAGCTGAAATGAAAGGCAACACAACAAACAGACGTACAGTGTAGGAAAGTGAATAAATGGAAGTATTGTGTTGTTGCATTTCAAAATATAGCTTGTTATAATATATCCATGTGTTTGTAAAAAAAATTCTAATGGTGTAGGAAAATTGTTTAAACTTTCCTTAGGAAACCATATAGAAATATATAACTCTGTTTCGTAATGACTCAGGGCAAAGGAGATGAAAAGAATGAAAGCAGGTATTCATCCAGGATACAAAAAAGCAATGGTTAAATGCGCATGCGGCAATGAATTTGAAACTGGTTCAGTAAAAGAAGAAATTCGCGTAGAGGTATGTTCTGAATGTCATCCATTCTACACTGGCCGTCAAAAATTCGCATCTGCTGATGGACGTGTTGATCGTTTCAATAAAAAATACGGTCTTAAAGAAAAATAAAATAATTATCAAAAACAGGCAAGAAAGCTTGCCTGTTTTTTATTTCTATAAATACGAATTAAAGGTCAATTTGAAATCGGAAAGGAACGAGTAAGATGTATGTTATGAACCATTCTGGCTGGATTGAGGTCATTTGCGGAAGTATGTTTTCTGGAAAATCAGAAGAGTTGATTAGACGTGTTCGACGTGCACAATTTGCTAAACAGAAAATAGCTGTTTTTAAACCGAAATTGGATAATCGATACAGTAAAGAATCAGTTGTTTCGCATAACGGTACCTCTGTCATTGCCCTTCCGATTGAAAAAGCTAGTGATATCTTTGAGAACCTACCTTCGGATATCGATGTCATTGCAATTGATGAAGCACAATTTTTTGACGAAGAAATTGTGGATGTTGCACAAACGTTGGCAAACAGTGGATATCGGGTTATTTTAGCCGGACTAGATCAAGATTTCCGTGGGTTTCCATTTGGCCCAATGCCAAAATTAATGGCGATTGCTGAAACGGTAACAAAATTACAAGCTGTTTGTACAGTTTGTGGTTCTCCGGCAAGTCGAACTCAACGCTTAATTAATGGTAATCCTGCATGTGCGGATGATCCCATTATTTTAGTAGGGGCATCCGAAGCATATGAAGCTCGTTGCCGTCACCATCACGAAGTACCGTCGGGTGTGAGTATATCGGGCGAGCAAATTGCTAATAAATAGTTCCTGTCAATGATAGGGACTTTTTGTTTTTGAAAATACATAACCATTTCCTTCATAGGAAAACATATTCCTATGGAGGTGTTTTTCATGTGGAAAAAAACAATTGGTTTTCTATTTCTGATAGCTATACTTTCGGGTTGTGGTTCCAACCAATTGAATGACAGTGCTACTACCAATGATGGAAATGATAAGATGAGGAAGATATCGAGTAACCCAACAGATCAGAATCCTAATATGGTTGATCTGAGACAAAATGACCCGGCAATTACGGTTGGTACGGATGTAGATAAGGCGAAGTATGTGGTAAAACGGTATAAAAATTATTATGATCCGAATGTTTGGGTGAATGGAAATAATATGTGGGTAACAGCCCATACGGATGATCGCTTAACAGCAAATGAACGTATGAAAGAGGAAGCCAAACTTCATAAAAAACTCATTCAAGCATTACCGAGATACGATATTAATGTAAAAATTGAAGAAAGATAAAAAAACTGCCAGAGCCAAAACGGATCTGGCAGTTTTGAATTAATGAGTTCTTTACTATGAAGGGATCTGTATAATATAATAGTACTGTTATGGATAAAATGGAAAGCAGGAGCGATAATTTGCTTAAGCTTTAACTATAGAGGTGAAATGCAATGTTCGATCGATTGCAAGCGGTGGAAGATCGCTATGAGAAGTTGAATGAGCTTTTAAGCGATCCCGAAATTATTAATGATACAAAAAAATTAAGAGATTATTCAAAAGAACAATCAGATATTCAAGAAACTGTTGCTGTGTATCGTGAATATAAAGAAGTCCTACAACAGTTTAAAGATGCAAAAGCAATGCTTGAAGAAAAATTAGATGCTGAAATGAAAGAAATGGTAAAAGAAGAAATCAATGAATTAGAAGAACAAATTGAAAACTACGAAGAACGATTAAAAATTCTCCTTTTACCGAAAGACCCGAATGATGATAAAAACGTTATCATGGAAATCCGCGGTGCTGCAGGAGGGGATGAAGCAGCATTATTTGCAGGAGATTTATACCGTATGTACAGCCGCTTTGCCGAAGCACAAGGCTGGAAAACTGAAGTAATCGAGGCGAGTACGACAGGTGTTGGTGGGTATAAAGAGATTATCTTTATGATCAACGGGAAAGGAGCCTTTTCAAAATTAAAATTTGAAAATGGTGCCCATCGTGTTCAACGTGTTCCGGAAACAGAATCTGGTGGCCGTATCCACACATCAACAGCAACAGTAGCAGTTCTTCCAGAAGCAGAGGAAGTTGAAGTAGAAATTCATGAAAAAGATATCCGTGTTGATACCTTTGCATCAAGCGGACCAGGTGGGCAAAGTGTAAACACGACGATGTCGGCTGTTCGTTTAACACATATTCCAACAGGAACTGTCGTGTCCTGCCAAGATGAAAAGTCACAAATTAAGAATAAAGAAAAAGCGATGAAGGTTTTACGTGCACGTGTATATGATAAGTTCCAACAAGAAGCACAAGCAGAGTATGATGCGAATCGTAAATCTGCAGTTGGAACAGGGGATCGTTCCGAACGTATTCGTACTTATAATTTCCCGCAAAACCGTGTGACCGACCATCGTATCGGTTTAACGATACAAAAGCTTGATCAAATTCTTCAAGGAAAAATAGATGAAATTATTGATGCGTTAATTTTAGAAGATCAATCCCATAAACTTGAAAGTGTGAATGATTAATGGTTCAAACCGAAAAAATATTTGAAGCTCTTAACTGGGCTTCTTCTTTTTTACAAAAAAATAACCGAGATGCAAATGCAGGTGAACTGTTGCTTCGCCATTTCCTAGGGATGACGCGGTCACAATTGCTGGCAAATATGCATGAGGTTCTTTCACAACAAATTCAAGAAACGTTTCAACAGGCAGTATTCGCTCATGCTGAAGGTATTCCAATTCAGCATATTATCGGTTTTGAAGAGTTTTTTGGAAGGAAATTTATTGTGAATTCTAATGTATTAATTCCGAGGCCTGAAACAGAGGAGCTAGTTTTAGGGGCGATTAATCGGATAAAACAGACCTACTCTTCTAATTTAGAAGGATTAAAGCTAGTCGATATTGGTACGGGGAGTGGTATTATCGCCATTACAATGAAACTTGAATGTCCCGATCTGACGGTTTCAGCTGTTGATATATCGAAAGAAGCACTATCTATTGCAGAAAAAAACGCCAAGAATTTAGAGGCAGATATTCATTTTTTACAGGGTGATTTACTTCAGCCACTCATAGCGAGTCAGGAAAAAGTAGATATTATTCTATCCAATCCACCTTATATTCCTGATCGAGAACTCGATATACTATCAGAAGTGGTGAAGGACCATGAACCACATCAAGCATTATTTGGCGGAGAGGACGGGCTTGACTATTATCGAAGACTGATGGAACAAATTCCACAAATAATTAACAATGAAGCAATAATCGGCTTTGAAATTGGTATGGGACAAGGTGAGCAAGTAGCGGAGTTACTAAATAATACATTCCCAGAAAGTCGTACTGAAATTGTTCATGACATCAATGGCAAAGACCGAATGGTTTTCTGCGAAATAGGTTAATGAAAAACAAGCTTGGGTGATTATGGATTAGGTTATGCACCCCAAAATGATAAATAGACGGAAAAATTCCGCTTATTTTATTTTCGCTGTTTACCTGTTTTTTAATTTTTTTAAGTTTACTAGTTTAAGATTTCTCTTTCTTGTCCAAACTGTGTTAGTGAAGGGATGGGGAGAGGAAATGAATAAAAAATATTATCCATTAGTTTATATTATTATCTTATCGATTGGAACGATCTTAAGTTTATATATACCGAAACAGGAAATTGCTGCAGAGGAAGCGATTGTCATTCCGAAAGAGGCGGTTCGTCTGAGGATCCTGGCAAATAGTGATAATCAAGAAGACCAAGCATTAAAAAGGAAAATTCGAGATAAAGTAAATCAAGAGATTACGAAATGGGTAGAGAAATTAGATTCAATTGATGATGCTAGAAAAGTGATTAAATCCCATTTACCGGATATCAAAAAGATTGCATTAAAAGTAGTTCAAGAAGAAAATAGTAAGCAATTGGTAAAGGTAGAATTCGGTCAAGTTCAATTCCCGACTAAGCTTTATGGACAATTTTTATACCCGGCGGGTGAGTACGAGGCGGTTTTAATTACTTTAGGTAAAGGGGAGGGAGCCAATTGGTGGTGTGTTCTCTATCCTCCGCTTTGCTTCATGGATTTCTCAAATGGTGTCGCGGTAAGTCCCGGATTTGATGAAAAGAAAGAAAAAGAGACGGAACCAGTGATAGAGAAAAAGGAAAGCAAATCGACGACAAAAGAAAAATCAGAACGTGAAATCAAAGATGAAACAGAAAAAGAAACTACAAAGGAAGCAAAGAAACCCCTTTATGTAAAAGAGGAAGATGACCAAGCAAAAGTAAAATTCTTTATCGTCGAGCTTTTTCAGAAAATCTTTTAAAAAGAAGTCAATATCGGCTTCTTTTTTTGTTCTATTTTTTTGTTTCTATCATAAGGATTATAGTGGAAAGTTTAGTAGAGTCTATCAAAAATAATGAATGGTAGGGGATGATCGCATGCAGGTTATTCGAGTGGCGACACATAAAGATGTAGAAAAGGTAAAGAGTTTTCTTAATGAAGTGGGGATAAGTACTGAAGGAGTAGAAAAGCTAATCGAATATTTTATAGTCATTGAGGATATTGATGGCAATTTAAAAGCCACATTAGGAATTGAACCTCTCAATAACATTGGCATTCTCCGTTCAATGGTCATCCATCCGGCTATAAAGGAAGAGGATTTATTCACAATCTTTCAACATGTGTATAAATTAGCGTCAAATAAAAAATTATCCACACTATATTTAACGACAAATAAAGAAAAGTCAATTCCGTTATTTCGAATGGCTGGTTTTGAAAAGATAGAAAGGACTCATCTTCCAAAGGAATTTGGAAATTCGCGATATGGCAAGCATTTATTAAACTATCAACAAGTAATTTTTATGGAAAAAGTAATGTAAAAGATATTCACATTTTCCCCAGAAGTTATCCACCGTTTAATTATAATTATCCACATATTGTGGATATGCTTGTGTTTACTTCTACTTTTTAATATACTTTCAAAAGAGAAAAAATGTTGGTGTTCGTTGTTATCGGGTTAAAAAAGGATAATATAAGTCTTTATTCGACAAAACTCTACTTTAACGAATGAATTTCAACAAAAAAGAAAAAAGGTGGAAGCTATGAAGACAATTCAGTGGAGTGTGGATAATTATGTGGATAATTTATCGGGTAATCCACAGCTAGAAGAAGCAGCGGAGCTATTAAGGCAAAATGAAGTGGTTGCCTTTCCGACAGAAACGGTTTATGGGCTAGGTGCAAATGCAAAATCAGATATAGCCGTTGCAAAAATATATGAAGCAAAGGGAAGACCAAGTGATAATCCACTAATTGTCCACATTGCTGAAATAAATCAATTAGAAGAACTTGTGACAAATATATCCGAACAAGCCCAATTGCTTATTCAACAATTTTGGCCAGGTCCTTTAACAATTATATTTAATTGTAGACCGGGTATCTTTTCGGAGAAAGTGACAGCTGGGATGGATACAGTAGGAATAAGGATGCCGGATCATCCACTAGCACTTGAATTAATTCGATTAACTAAACTTCCAATTGCAGCACCGAGTGCCAATCGTTCCGGAAAACCAAGTCCGACAACAGCACGACATGTTTTAGACGATTTGAATGGCAGGATTGCCGGAGTTGTGGACGGTGGATATACAGGTGTGGGAGTAGAATCAACAGTAATTGATTGTACAGGTGATATACCGATGATTCTTCGTCCGGGCGGCTTATCAAAAGAACAAATGGAAATGGTAATTGGTGAAGTGCTCGTTGATCCGGCTTTAAATAGTGATACAAATGATCGTCCGAAATCCCCGGGCATGAAATACACTCATTATGCACCGGATGCACCAGTGTATTTAGTCGATGGAACTTTTGCTTATATCCAGGAATTGGTGAGCAATAAACAAAAAGAGGGGTTAAAAGTAGGGGTAATAGCGACAGAGGAAACAAAAAAGGACTATCGTGCGGATGTTGTAATTGCTTGCGGAAGCCGTCAGGACTTAAAAACGGTAGCACACACTCTTTATGACACTTTACGTGCATTTAATAATCAAGATGTCGATATAATATTTTCAGAAACTTTTCCAATAGAGGGAATAGGCCTTGCTATTATGAATCGATTGGAAAAAGCAGCGGGACATCGCTGGGTTCGTCAAAATAAGGTGGATTAAATCTCTTTTCTTGACCAAAATCTTGCAAAATAAAATTCTATTCTTCTTTGGACATGCATATGTTGTCAGTAGGCACGTCCGAAGGAGGAAAAAGAATGATGGCAATCATCGCAGAATTAATTACATTAATGTTAATGGCATTTGCCTTAGGTATGGATGCTTTTTCAATTGGACTTGGTATGGGGATGATTAAGCTTAGATACAGGCAAATTTTTTATATTGGTTTAACGATAGGAATCTTTCATGTTGTCATGCCATTATTAGGAATATTAACTGGACATTTTATATCTGACGCATTTGGAACAATTGCTCAATATATTGGTGGAATCCTCCTAATTGTTTTAGGCCTACAAATGGTTTTTTCCACCCTTAAAAAGGAAGAAAAAACAATCATTAAACCATATGGTTGGGGATTAATATTTTTTGCCTTAAGCTCTAGTTTAGATAGCTTTTCAGTGGGGCTCTCACTTGGAATTTTGGGGGCTCGCACAGCAGCTGTACTGCTCTGCTTTGGAATTGCAGCAACAGTATTGACTTGGGCGGGCTTAATTATAGGAAGAAAGTTTCAAGGATATATTGGGGCGTATAGTGAAGCCTTAGGTGGTTGCGTATTATTGGGATTTGGTATAAAGCTACTAGTAGCTCTATAAAAATGAAAGAATAATGGGAAATTTAAAGACAAGCAATCAATTCTTTGATTGCTTGTCTTTAAATTTTCACTTATTTTAACAAAGCCTACTATTGAAATAGGGTCTTTTAGACTATAATAATGGTAGAATAATTAGAATCGTTAATTGTTGAAGGGAAGGATATCATTGAATATATTATTCGTCTGTACTGGAAATACGTGTCGTAGCCCGATGGCTGAGGCAATTTTAAAAAATAAAAAGCTGCAAAACATATCCGTTAAATCTGCGGGGATATTTGCCGTCGATGGTCACAATGCTTCACAACAAGCAATGGTTGTTCTTGAAGAAAACAATATTGAACATTCTCACACATCAAAAATGTTGACAGAAGAGGATATCCAATGGGCGACGCTGATCCTGACGATGACAGAGAGTCATAAATCTTCAATCATCGAATCCTATCCATTTGCTAAAGAAAAAACATTTACATTGAAGGAATTTGTAAATGGAAAAGGCGATAATATCGACGTCGGAGATCCTTTTGGGGGAAGTGTAGAAATGTATAGAACAACATTTCTTGAATTATCCGATCTAATAGAAAAAGCGATAGAAAAAATAAAATAGATCAACAACATAGGGGAGAGTCGAAACATGAAAAAGCGGTATAAGTTTGGTCTGCGGAAAAAATTAGTGCTGTTTGTTACACTGTTAGCTCTAGTCACTTATTCAACGAGTTTCTTTTTTATTAGTATTGTTCATTCAAAATTTGCAGCAAATGTAGATGAATCGTTGTTTAATAGTATTACACTTTTATTAGGAATATTTTGGACAGGCCTATTAGCTTATTTTGTTGCAGGGGTTATCACTAAGCCGTTACAACGTTTAGAGCGCGCAGCAATAGATGCAAGTAGAGGAAACATTCAGTTAGATGTGGAATTGCCAAAGTCAGATGATGAAATACGCTCACTCGGTATGGCGTTTAATCAGATGTTAGCGAATTTACGTGTGATGGTACATAGTATAGAAGAAAATTTCCAACAAACAAATGGAAACGTCATCTTAATTTCCGAAAAGACGACAAGAGCAACAGAACAAGCGGAAAGTATTGCACATACGATTGATGAAATATCTGCAGGGGCAGAAAGCTCAGCTATCGCAATTCAATCAACAGCTGAATCTGTTGAAGATATTATTCAAATTGCCTATAAAGTACAAGAAAATGCAAAATCCTCAGAGCAGGTTTCAGTAGAAATGGTTAAAGAATTGCAAGAAAGTAAAGAAGTCGTTAGTTCGCTGATCCAAGGTATTGATAAATTGGCGAAGGAAAATCAAGAATCATTACAAGTTGTCCTTGATTTAGAGGAAAACGCTAAAAAAGTGGAGCAAATTATCTTATTAGTCGGAGATATTGCAGCGCAAACGAACTTACTTGCTCTTAATGCTTCTATTGAAGCGGCACGTGCAGGTGAACATGGTAAAGGGTTTGCGGTTGTAGCAGAAGAAGTACGTAAATTAGCCGATGAAAGTGCAAAAGCAGTACAAGGAATATCCGAATTAATTCAAAATATTCAACACGGTGTAGATAGTGTCGTCAAACAAATTACAGATCAAGTATCAACGGCAAACTATGAAGCATCAAAAGGTGCAAAAACAAATGAAGTGATTGAAACGATGACGAATACGATCCATGTTGTTGCCGATAAAGTAAAGAGCATCTCAACTCTTGTGGACAAACAGATGGAAAGTGTCGAGCTAGCGTCTAGACAATCTCAAGAAGTCGCAGCGATCGCTGAAGAAACATCTGCAGGTGCCGAAGAAGTAACGGATGCAACAAATGGGCAAGTAGCTGTAATGGAAAATGTAGAGCAACTTGTTTGTCAGTTAAAAGATGATGCTGACAAGTTGAAAGCAACAATCTCTCAATTTCAATTATAAGACAACCAAGGCGCTTTTCGCTTTTCTTATATGGATTACTTTATAAATTTAGTACTATGTGTAAAAATAAAGGTAGGAAATAAGAAAATGGGGGTATAAAAATGAAAGTAGCATTGGCATCCGATCATGGCGGCGTTCATATTCGCAAAGAAATTCGCAATTTATTAGAGGAAATGGGAATCGAATATCAAGATTTTGGCTGTAATTGTGAAAGTTCAGTTGATTACCCTGACTATGCTCTCCCTGTTGCGCAAAAAGTGGCAAATGGCGAATTTGACCGTGGAATCCTCATTTGTGGTACAGGAATTGGAATGAGTATTTCTGCAAATAAGGTGAAAGGAATTCGTTGTGCTCTCGTTCACGATGTATTTAGTGCAAAAGCAACCCGTCAGCATAACGATACAAATATGCTAGCGATGGGTGAAAGAGTCATTGGTCCTGGACTTGCATTAGAAATTGCAAAAGTGTGGTTAACAACGGAATTCGAAGGTGGAAGACATGCACGTCGAATTGAAAAATTAACGAATTACGAAGAACAGAATTTGTAATAAATGGTTCATTATACGATAAGTTAGGTGATTGGATTGACTACAGATCTATTACTTTGGAAAGAACAGTTGAAGGAAATAATTAATGACTTTTCCTCCCAAGTTACGTTTAAACAAGGCCAAATTCTAGTTATTGGATGTTCTACATCTGAAGTGATTGGCGAAAAAATTGGGACAGCAGGAAGTGAGGAAGTAGCATCCGTCATATTTGATGAGTTAACTGCCTTTGCACGTAACCATGGGATTCATTTAGCTTTTCAATGCTGTGAACATTTAAACAGAAGTTTAGTAATAGAAAGAGAACTCATGAATCGTCATGAATGGGAGGAAGTTTCCGTCATACCTGTAAGGGCGGCCGGTGGTGCCATGGCGACCTATGCTTATCACCATTTTCAAGATCCTGTCGTGATCGAGTTTATTAAAGCAGATGCGGGTATCGACATTGGTAATACATTTATCGGGATGCATCTAAAACATGTTGCCGTACCAATTAGAGTCAAAAATCATACACTTGGTTCTGCCAATGTTACTCTAGCAAAAACACGACCAAAATTAATTGGCGGGGCTAGAGCCGTTTATGAAAATCAGATGAACGAAAATCAAGAATCCTGCTAAATAATCAGGATTCTTTTTTTGTTCATCATTAAGATGGTTATCACTCAGTAAGCAAAAATTATCAGAAAAAAGTTAAGTATTAGACTTGCCTGTAAGAAAACTATGTTAAAATAAGAAGGTATTTGACTAATTGTTGACGCAGGAGGGGACATAAATGAGTAAGATAGCTGGACAAGATAAAGAAGTATATCAAGCGATTCAAGATGAACTGAAACGCCAACGGACGAAAATTGAATTGATTGCTTCTGAGAATTTTGTAAGTGAAGCTGTAATGGAAGCACAAGGGTCTGTTTTAACGAATAAATATGCAGAAGGATATCCGGGTCGCAGGTACTACGGCGGATGTGAATATGTAGATGTAGTTGAAAATCTTGCTCGTGAACGTGCTAAGCAAATATTTGGTGCAGAACACGCCAATGTTCAACCACATTCAGGTGCTCAGGCAAATATGGCTGTTTATTTTACAGTTCTTGAGCCAGGTGATACCGTTTTAGGTATGAATCTTTCCCATGGAGGCCATTTAACACATGGTAGTCCAGTTAACTTTAGTGGTGTACAGTATAATTTTGTGGAGTATGGTGTAGATGAACATAGCCACACGATCGATTATGAAGACGTATTAAATAAAGCTCGTGAACATAAACCAAAACTGATTGTGGCGGGTGCTAGTGCCTACCCAAGAGTAATAGATTTCAAAAAGTTTCGTGAAATAGCTGATGAAGTTGGAGCGTATCTGATGGTAGATATGGCTCATATTGCTGGATTGGTTGCTTCTGGATTACATCCAAGCCCAGTTCCATTTGCTGACTTTGTTACAACTACTACACATAAAACATTACGCGGCCCACGCGGCGGAATGATCTTGTGTAAAGAAGAATACGCGAAGAAAATTGATAAATCAATTTTTCCCGGAATTCAAGGCGGCCCACTAATGCATGTAATTGCTGCTAAAGCAGTCGCATTTGGGGAAGCTCTGGATGACAGCTTTAAAGAATATTCACAAAAAATCATTGACAATGCCAAACGTCTAGGTGAATCTTTGAAAAAAGAAGGGTTAAGTTTAGTATCCGACGGCACGGATAACCATTTATTATTGGTCGACCTCCGTTCATTAGGTTTAACTGGAAAAGTGGCTGAAAAAGTTCTTGATGATATCGGTATTACAGTAAATAAAAATACAATTCCATTTGATCCGGAGAGTCCATTTGTGACAAGTGGCATTCGTATCGGTACAGCTGCTGTTACTTCTCGCGGCTTTGGACTTGAAGAAATGGACGAAATTGCATCCATTATTGGAAACACATTGAAAAATCATGAAGATGATGAAAAACTAGCAGAAGCACGAACACGAGTATCAGCACTTACCAATAAGTTTCCATTGTACCAAGAAAAATAAATAATAAAGGGAGTTTATTCTAATTGGTCTAGCCTTGAGAATGAACTCCCTTTTCGTGTAGAATGAGATAGGTGAATTTGTAGTAGTAATAAATTTTTATATATTAAGGAGCGAAAAAAATGGGAAATGTTCATGTGATGGATCATCCGCTTATTCAGCATAAATTAACGTACATACGTGATAAAAACACTGGTACTAAAGAATTCCGTGAGTTAGTTGATGAAGTAGCAACACTTATGGTGTATGAAATTACACGTGATATGCCATTAGAAGATATCGAAATCGAAACACCTGTAAGTGTATCGAAGTCTAAAATATTATCGGGAAAGAAAATAGGAATTGTCCCTATTCTTCGTGCCGGAATTGGAATGGTCGATGGCGTGTTGAAGCTAATCCCTGCCGCAAAAGTAGGACATATTGGCTTGTATCGTGATCCGAAAACATTAAAACCTGTTGAATATTATGCAAAACTTCCAAATGATGTGGAAGAAAGAGACTTTATTGTCGTTGATCCGATGCTAGCAACAGGGGGATCGGCTGTCGAAGCAATTAATTCTTTGAAAAAACGTGGTGCGAAAAACATTAAATTTATGTGCCTTATTGCCGCTCCGGAAGGTGTGGAAGCACTGAAAGAAGCACATCCTGATATTGACATATACATTGCCGGATTAGATGAAAAATTAAATGAAAAAGGATACATTGTTCCTGGTCTAGGTGATGCGGGGGATCGTTTATTCGGAACGAAATAAATGGATACTTAGAGGGAGAGAGGACATGAAAAGACCAATAAAAGTAATGACTATTTTTGGAACGAGGCCGGAAGCGATTAAAATGGCCCCTTTAGTTCTTGAACTACAAAAGTATCCCGAAAGTATTGAACCGATTGTTACGGTAACTGCTCAGCACCGCCAAATGTTAGACCAAGTTTTAGATATTTTTCATATTCAACCACATTATGATTTAAATATGATGAAAGATCGCCAATCATTAATAGATATCACAACTAAAGGTTTAGAAGGTCTAGACCATGTAATGAAAGAGGCTAAGCCTGACATTGTTCTAGTACATGGTGATACGACGACAACTTTTGTTGCCAGTCTAGCCGCTTATTATAACAAAATAGTTGTAGGTCATGTGGAAGCCGGGCTACGAACTTGGAACAAATACTCGCCATATCCTGAAGAAATGAATCGTCAATTGACAGGGGTTTTAGCTGACCTTCATTTTGCTCCAACTGAGAAAGCATCTAATAACTTATTAGCTGAGAATAAAAATAAAGACAGTATCTTTATTACCGGAAATACCGCAATAGATGCATTAAAAACGACTGTTAAAAGTGAATACGAACATAAGATTTTAGGGAAACTTGGAGACGATAAACTAATCCTGCTTACTGCACATCGTCGGGAAAATCTCGGGGAACCGATGAGAAATATGTTTCGGGCAGTAAAGCGAATAGTTGATGAACATCCGAAAGTTCAAGTAGTCTATCCCGTTCACTTAAATCCTGCTGTTCGAGATATTGCCAATGAAGTTTTAGGAGGCAATCCTCGTATTCATCTTATCGAACCGCTAGACGTTATTGATTTCCATAACTTTGCCAGTCATGCTTATCTCATTTTGACTGATTCGGGGGGGGTGCAGGAAGAAGCACCATCACTTGGTGTTCCTGTTCTTGTGCTTCGCGATACAACTGAACGTCCGGAAGGAATTGAAGCGGGTACTCTTAAGTTAGCAGGAGTCGAGGAGGAAACAATCTATCAACTTGCTACAGAATTATTAACAAATAAAGAATCCTACGAGAAAATGGCTAAGGCTGCCAATCCATATGGTGATGGACAAGCATCTAAACGTATTGTAGAAGCCATTCAATACTATTTTAAAAATATTAATGAAAAACCGAAACCATATAAACCACTTTAAAACAAGGCGGAGTAATCCGACTTGTTTTTTAATGCTCTTGCTGCATAACCTTACCCTTTCGTGAAAAGCTAATAAAAAAGTAATAAGGAGGGTTTCCTCTAGTGAAACGGCAGCAATTACTTATTGGACTCTTGTTTTTTTTGACTTTCTCGCCAAGTATTTCGGCTAAGGCTTGGAACATACCTTCACTTCCACCACCTTCCCCTTTAGAAAAAGTAGTTATGATTTTTGCAACAAAAGGAACACCTAACAAGGTAGAAATAGAGAATTATATAAAAAAATATCCTTCAATCAAACTTAGGTATCTTTTTTCCGAAACGTTTAATGGATTTTCCGTTGTCGGCTCAAGACAAGACTTACTCAAATTATCACAAATGTATCGCAAAATCTCGGCTACTTATGATAACCAATCCTACAGTGTAGAAAAGCTAAATCCGTCTGCATTATCTTTAATTGGGGCGGAAAAAGCACAAAATTACTATGATTCCAAAGGTAATCGTCTGACAGGGAAGGGAATTAAAGTAGGGGTCATTGATACTGGGATTGATTATACCCATCCGGATTTAAGGTCCAATTATAGTGGTGGCTACGATCTAGTTGATGAGGATAATAATCCGCTTGAGACACAGATCCATGAAGGTGAACCAACCATTCACGGGACACATGTGGCCGGCATAATCGGTGCAAACGGAAGGATGAAAGGGGTTGCACCGGATGTAAAGATCTACGCGTATCGAGCATTAGGAGCGGGTGGTAAAGGCACTACCGAGCAAATATTGGCGGCAATTGAAAGAACAGTGAAAAGTAAACTTGATATCATTAATCTTTCTTTAGGGTCAGATGTTAATGGTCCGGATTTACCTATTAGCATTGCATTAAATAAGGCAGTTGAAAAAGGGATCGTGGCCGTTACATCCAACGGGAATTCAGGTCCAAATCTATGGACGGTAGGAACTCCGGGGACATCTTCAAAAGCCATTTCAGTTGGAGCCTCAACCCCTGTGCTGAAAGTACCTTATTTGTCAGCTGTTCAATTAAAAAGTCCAATCAAACTAGTCCCTTTTGTAGGAAGCGTAAAATGGAACTTAAACCATACGTATCCAGTTCAATACGTCGGAATTGGAAAAAAGAAAGATATGAAAAATGTAGCTGGTAAAATCGCACTTATAAAACGCGGAGAGATAGAGTTCTCAAAAAAAGTAAAAAATGCAGAAGCCGCAGGTGCGGTTGGCGTGATTATTTTTAATAATACGAAAGGACCGTTCGTAGGGAAAATTGATGGTGAAATCGATATCCCTGCAGTTTCGATATCCATGGTTGATGGGGAAAGTTTAATCCCCAAAAAATCTCCTATTTTGGCTTCAACCATTTATAAAGTGGAAAAAGACCTTCTTGCCGATTTTAGCTCAAGAGGTCCCGTAACAGTAAATTGGTCAATAAAACCTGATATTACGGCCCCTGGTGTGGCAATTAAAAGTACGATTCCCGATAAAAGGTATATTGAATTACAAGGGACGAGTATGTCAGCACCATATATTGCCGGTGCGGCTGCTTTAATAAAACAAGCTCACCCGGAGTGGGGGCCTGCCGAAATTAAATCTTCCATTATGAACACGGCAACAATCCTCCACGATGAAAAGGGAAATCGGTATAAAGTTTATGAACAAGGAGCGGGAAGAATTAATATTGATCAAGCGATACATACCGAAACATTAGTTTCACCAAGTAGTCTATCGTTTGGGATACTTACAAAACAATTTGACGAAAACAAAAAGCAAGTAACAATAACAAATATAAGTAATCAAACAAAGCATTATCATTTTAAACTTTTAAAGTATGATGAAAATATAGATTGGAAACTTCCGCTGCCATTTACGTTAAAACCCGGAGAGAAAAGAACCTTGTCAATATCCGCTTTTATTAAAAGAAGCTTCCATACTAATAAAGAAATGATTGATGGATATCTTTCATTGATTGAAAAAGACAAAAGTATTGATCTTCCTTTTCTATTTATAAAAAAGGAACCGAGTTTTCCGAGGTTGATGGGCTTTTCAATAGTGCCCGGAGATTCACCGGAAACTTTCCGTTATGAAGTTTATTTACCGATGGGTGCAGAAGAGTTTGGTATCGCATTATTTGAAGAAGATACATTAAAATTTATAGGATTTCTTGAAGAAAGGAAGAAAGTAGGACCAGGTTTAAAAGAAAACCAAATTGAATTTAAAGCCCCTAAATATTTGAACAAAGTAGTAGCGGTAGCTTTTGCGCGTAACAATGGGCAAGAGGACATCCAAGAACATTCGCTAAAATTATTGCAAAATGATAATGGAAAAAAATAAATGTGGTGCGCGATAAATAAAATAGATAAAATAGTAGACGTAAATAATAAATAGTTTGATATAAAATTTATAAATTTTCGAAAAACAAATTATTTATAAAATTTGATGATTTTGTGACAATTTTAGTGTGGATGGTTGAGATAGTGCGGTTTTTCACAGAAACCAATTGACATTGATAATACCCTATTGTATGCTAACAGAGGGTGTTGAATGATAGGGTTTTCAGTATGCTTTCACAATGAAAAACCTCTTGTCCATTCATCTTATGCAAGGTGAGAATTGAAGTATGCTAGGTACGCAAAAATGTAGTTAGTCATAAAAACTTAACCAGTGTTTTAGAAATACTTGGCTGTAGTTGAGTAGATCCTCATTTTAATACTGAACCACTAATTTTTTCATCGGACTACTCCTTGACTATTACTAGTAAATAATAGTCTTGCTTCATACAGTCCGACATTTCTTTTCGGGAGAGATTTGAAAGACATGCCGGAACTCCAACTAATGTTTAATAGGCACCGCAAGTATATGCTGTATCTTTTATCCCTTTATGTTTTAGGTTGGGGATTTACCCAATATCAATCTGTCTTTTTAGGTTTGATTCTTGGTACTTCAATTAGCTTATATAATCATTGGCTCATGGTAAGAAGAACGAAACGTTTTGGTGAAGCAATAGAAACTGGGAAAAGCTTTCGATCGTTCGGTACTGTCACGAGAATGATAGCGGCGGTCCTAGCAGTTATGATTGCTACGAAGTATCCTGAGTATTTTAATTTCTTATGTGTTATTTTGGGATTAGTGACATCTTATGTTGTCATTATGATAGATTTTATTATTCATCATATTATACAATCACATAAATAGCAGGAAGAGAGGTGAATTTGATTGGAACACGGAGCGCCGTTATGGGAATTTATGGGGCTTACCTTTAACTTGGCAAACGTGCTAATGATTACTGTTGCTTCATTAATAGTATTTATTATCGCGTTACTATCTACAAGAAAATTAGCGATGAAACCTACAGGTATGCAGAACTTCTTTGAGTGGATTATGGACTTTGTTAAAGGAATTATTAAGAGTAACATGGATTGGAAAACAGGTGGTGCCTTTCACGTTTTAGGCATAACGATTATTATGTACATTTTTGTTTCCAATATGTTAGGTCTTCCATTTTCAGTAGTTATAAAAGGAGACTTATGGTGGAAATCACCTACTGCCGACCCTACGATCGCACTAACTTTAGCGATAATGATTGTTGGATTAACTCATTTTTATGGTGTTAGACAAAAAGGGTTTGGTGGATATTTAAAAGGCTTTAAAGAGCCGTTTGCGTTTATGGTTCCTTTCAAAATTATTGAGGAATTTTCAAACACTTTAACATTAGGTCTCCGTCTTTACGGAAACATCTATGCAGGTGAAATTTTACTTTCACTTTTAGCTGGTGGTCTTGCAATGTCAGGTCCCGGCGGTTGGATTGGAGCTATCATTCCAACGCTTGCATGGCAAGGATTCTCAGTCTTTGTAGGGACAATTCAAGCATTTATTTTTACTATGTTAACAATGGTGTATATGGCACACAAAGTGAGTCAGGACCATTAATATAATATTCGTCCAATAGGACAAAAACTATTTTTATAAAAAATTTTTTTATACATTTAAAGGAGGAACTTTATAATGAGTTTGGGTGTAATCGCAGCAGCAATTGCTATCGGTTTAGGTGCACTTGGTGCAGGTATTGGTAACGGTCTTATTGTATCTCGTACAGTTGAGGGGATTGCTCGTCAACCAGAAGCACGTGGTATGCTTCAAACAACTATGTTTATCGGGGTTGCGTTAGTAGAAGCCCTACCGATTATCGCAGCGGTAATCGCGTTCATGGTTGTTAATAAATAGTTTTAGCATTCAAAATGGCGAAGATCATCTGATAGAACCTTCGCCATTGCTTTATGTTACGACAAGCGAAAAGTCTATGGATTTTACTTATGGGTAACAAGTGAAATCAGTATATTTTACTAAAGATTAAAAGAGATTGTTTATATAAAACCTGTTTTAGGTATTGACTCTTGAAGGGAGTGAATAGAGCGTGTTAACAAGTAGTTTTGTACTTGGAGTAGCTGAAGGTGGACATAAATTTTTGAACACTGGTGATATTATTTTCCAGCTGCTCATGTTTATTATATTGTTGGCATTACTTAAAAAGTTTGCGTGGGGCCCATTAATGGGAATCATGAAGCAACGTGAAGAACATGTTGCAAATGAAATTGAAGCAGCGGAGAAAAGCCGTGCAGAAGCAAGCAATCTATTAGAAGAACAACGTGCATTATTAAAAGAAGCACGTGTAGAAGCACAAGGATTAATTGAAAATGCGAAAAAGCAAGGCGATCTTCAACGTGAAGAAATTATTACTACTGCACGTGCGGAAGCAAATCGCTTAAAAGAGAGTGCAAAAGTAGAAATCGAACAACAAAAAGAATTGGCAGTAGCTGCTTTACGTGAACAAGTGGCATCCTTATCTGTATTAATTGCTTCTAAAGTGATTGAGAAAGAACTAACTGTAGCTGATCAAGAGAAGCTAATTAATGACTATATTCAAGAGGCAGGAGAAAAACGATGAGTAACAATGCAGTTGCAAAACGCTATGCTACCGCGCTTTTTGAGCTAGCCAAAGAACAAAATCTATTGGAGCAAGTTCAAGATGAACTTCGTGCCATAAAAAAAGCTATCAAAGATAATCCTGAATTAATTAATCTTTTAACATCTCCAAAATTTTCTTCTGAAAAGAAAATTGACATGATTAAAGAGATTTTTCATTCGGCTTCAAATGTAGTTGTAAATACACTAATGTTATTAACTGAGCGCCATCGTGTGAATGAAATAACTAGTGTTGCAGATGAATATATCGAGCTTGCTAACTTAAATAACGGAATAGCTGAAGCAATTGTATATTCCACAAGACCGTTAAACGCAAGTGAAAGCGAAGCGATATCATCTGTTTTTGCAAAAAAAGTTGGCAGAGTTTCATTAAATATTGAAAATGTCATTGATACGGATCTACTCGGTGGAGTGAAGGTTCGAATTGGAAATAAAATATTCGACGGCAGCCTACGTGGCAAACTAGACCGTCTAGAACGCAGTTTAATTAGCTAAATTTAACATGAGGGGTGAAATTCATGAGCATTAAAGCTGAAGAAATCAGCGCGCTGATAAAAAAGCAAATTGAAAATTATCAGTCTGAAATGAAGGTTAGCGATGTTGGTACTGTTATTTCAATCGGTGACGGTATTGCTCGTGCTCATGGTCTCGACAATGCAATGTCTGGTGAACTTGTAGAGTTTTCTAACGGAGTGATGGGTCTTGCTCAGAACTTAGAAGAAAACAATGTAGGTATCATTATTTTAGGACCATATACTGATATTCGTGAAGGCGATGAAGTTCGCCGTACTGGTAGAATCATGGAAGTTCCTGTAGGTGAGGAGTTAATTGGACGTGTTGTCAATTCATTAGGACAGCCTGTTGATGGTCTTGGGCCAATCAACACTGCAAAAACTCGCCCAATTGAAAAGAAAGCACCTGGTGTAATGGCTCGTAAATCTGTACATGAACCACTACAAACAGGGATTAAAGCGATCGATGCACTTGTGCCAATTGGTCGTGGTCAACGTGAGTTAATCATTGGTGACCGTCAAACTGGTAAAACAACTGTAGCAATCGATGCAATTATTAATCAACAAGACCAAGATATGATTTGTATTTACGTTGCAATCGGACAAAAAGAATCAACTGTTAGAAGTACTGTAGAAACACTTCGTAAACATGGTGCATTGGATTATACAATCGTTGTTACGGCTTCTGCTGCACAACCATCACCATTATTGTACCTTGCACCTTATACAGGTGTAACAATGGCAGAGGAATTTATGTACAATGGCAAGCACGTTTTAATCATCTATGATGATTTATCGAAACAAGCTGCTGCATATCGTGAGCTTTCCTTGCTATTACGTCGTCCTCCAGGTCGTGAGGCATATCCCGGTGATGTATTCTACTTACATTCTCGTTTATTGGAGCGTGCAGCTAAGTTAAACGATGACTTAGGCGGCGGTTCGATAACAGCTCTACCATTCGTTGAAACACAAGCAGGCGATATTTCTGCTTATATTCCAACAAACGTAATTTCTATTACAGATGGTCAGATTTTCTTACAATCAGACTTATTCTTCTCAGGTGTGCGTCCGGCGATCAATGCAGGTCTTTCTGTATCCCGTGTAGGGGGATCAGCTCAAATTAAAGCAATGAAAAAGGTATCAGGTACACTACGTCTTGACCTTGCTTCATTCCGTGAGCTTGAATCATTTGCACAATTCGGATCTGACCTTGATCAAACAACACAAGCTAAATTAGCTCGTGGACAACGTACTGTTGAAGTATTGAAGCAAGATTTGAATAAGCCAATTAAAGTAGAGAAACAAGTAATGATTCTTTATGCTTTAACAAAAGGGTTCTTAGATGATATTCCAGTTCAGGATATTGTTCGTTTCGAATTAGAATTCTACACTTGGTTAGATGCAAATCGTGCCGAACTTCTTGGCCAAATTCGTACAACTGGTGGACTTCCGGCTGATGAAGATATGGCTTCAGCTATCAATGAATTTAAGAAAACATTCTCTAAATCAGAATAATGTTTTTTCCTAATAAAGGTAATAATGAAGGCCTTCGCTCCCTTTTAGCAATTGTCCTAAAGGGTGAGGCCTACTTAAAAACAAGGGTGGTGAGAAATAGTGGCATCCTTACGTGATTTAAAATCTCGTATTAATTCGACGAAAAAAACTAGTCAAATTACAAAAGCGATGCAAATGGTTTCTGCATCTGCATTAAATAGAGCAGAAATGAATGCAAAATCTTTCGTTCCATATATGGAGAAGATTCAAGAGGTTGTTGCCAGCATCGCATTAGGCAGTAAAGATGCAAGTCATCCAATGCTTGAAACACGCCCTGTTAAAAAAACTTGTTATTTAGTCATTACATCTGATCGTGGATTAGCAGGAGCTTATAACAGCAGCGTGTTAAAGTTAGTTCATAATAAAATTCGTGAAAGACATCGTTCAGATGATGAATATGTCATTGTTGCGATTGGCCGTGTCGGCGCCGATTATTTTAGAAATCGTAATATGAATGTCGTATTAGATGTTATTGGACTTCCCGATCATCCTTCATTTGCAGATATTGTGAAAATCACGAATAAAACAGTAAGTATGTTTGCTGATGGTACGTATGATGAACTTTACATGTACTACAACCATTTTGTAAATGCAATCAGTCAAGAAGTAACGGAGAAAAAACTGTTGCCGCTAACGGATATTACTTCATCTAATAAGCTTATTTCTTATGAATTTGAGCCTTCTGCAGAGGATATTTTAGAAACATTGCTTCCTCAATACGCTGAAAGCCTTATTTATGGAGCATTATTAGATGGTAAAGCAAGTGAGCACGCAGCCAGAATGACTGCGATGAAGAGTGCAACAGATAACGCGAAAGAACTGATTGATTCGTTAACACTTTCTTATAACCGTGCACGCCAAGCTGCAATTACTCAGGAGATTACTGAAATTGTTGGTGGAGCTGCAGCGCTTGAATAGATTGTATTAGCATACCAATTGAATACAAGAAGCTTAGGGAAAATTTATAGCACCTAAGTCTTTCTTTAATGCAAGATAGGAGGGAAAAGGATGAACACTGGACGCGTTCTTCAAGTAATGGGTCCGGTTGTTGACGTCAAGTTTGAAAACGGTCAACTTCCAGATATTTATAATTCGTTAAAAATTCAATATAAAGCTCAAACTGCGACTGAAGTTGATATTGATTTAACTTTAGAAGTTGCTCTTCACCTAGGTGATGATTCCGTTCGTACAATTGCGATGGACTCTACTGATGGGGTTCAACGTGGTATGGAAGTAATTGATAGTGGGGCACCTATTTCTGTTCCTGTAGGTGACGTAACACTTGGTCGTGTTTTTAACGTATTAGGTGACACGATCGATTTAAATGATGAAATTCCTGCAGATGTACGTCGTGACCCAATTCATCGGTCTGCACCATCATTTGAGCAACTTTCAACTGAGGTTGAAATTCTTGAAACAGGAATTAAAGTAGTAGACTTACTTGCACCATATATTAAAGGTGGTAAGATTGGTCTATTCGGTGGTGCCGGTGTAGGTAAAACGGTATTAATTCAGGAACTTATTAACAATATCGCACAAGAACATGGTGGTATTTCTGTATTTGCCGGTGTTGGTGAACGTACACGTGAAGGAAATGACCTATATTGGGAAATGACTGATTCAGGTGTTATTAAGAAAACAGCAATGGTTTTTGGTCAAATGAATGAACCGCCTGGTGCTCGTATGCGTGTAGCATTAACAGGCTTAACGATGGCTGAATATTTCCGTGATGTTCAAGGTCAAGATGTTCTTTTATTTATCGATAATATTTTCCGCTTTACACAAGCTGGTTCAGAGGTGTCTGCCTTATTAGGTCGTATGCCTTCTGCCGTTGGTTACCAACCAACACTTGCAACTGAAATGGGTCAATTACAAGAACGTATTACATCTACAAATGTAGGTTCTGTAACATCTATCCAAGCAATCTACGTTCCTGCCGATGACTATACAGATCCGGCTCCAGCAACGACGTTTGCTCACTTAGATGCAACAACAAACTTAGAGCGTAAACTTTCGGAAATGGGTATTTACCCTGCAGTGGATCCTCTTGCATCAACATCGCGTGCACTTTCACCTGAAATTGTTGGTGAAGAGCATTACAATGTTGCACGCCAAGTACAACAAACATTGCAACGTTACCGAGAATTACAAGATATTATTGCCATCTTAGGAATGGACGAACTTAGTGACGACGATAAATTAATCGTTGCACGTGCACGTCGTATTCAATTCTTCTTATCACAAAACTTCCACGTTGCAGAACAATTTACAGGTCAAAAAGGTTCATATGTTCCTGTAAAAGAAACTGTAAGAGGATTTAAAGAGGTATTAGAAGGAAAATATGACCATCTTCCAGAAGATGCATTCCGTCTTGTTGGTTCAATCGATGATGTTATCAAACAAGCTAAAGAGATGGGCGTAGAGGTATAATAAGGGACCAGGAGGATCGCAAAATGAAGACATTAAAAGTCAGTATTGTCACTCCAGACGGCCCAGTGTATGATTCAAATGTTGAAATGGTAAGTACAAAAGCCCAAAGTGGTGAATTGGGTATTTTGCCGGGACATATTCCAATGGTGGCACCACTTCAAATAGGTGCTGTACGACTAAAAAACGGCAATAACACTGAGCTTGTAGCAGTTAGCGGTGGTTTTCTTGAAGTACGTCCAGAGCAAGTAACCATTTTAGCTCAATCAGCTGAAAAGGCAGAAAGCATTGACATAGAGCGTGCAAAAGAAGCGAAGTCTCGTGCAGAAGGTCGAATTCAATCAAACCAACCTGAAGTAGATCGAGTGCGTGCGGAGTTAGCATTAAGACGAGCAATAAATCGTATTAATGTTTTCGAACACCGTTTCTAAAATATGCTTAAAACACCTTCTGATTTAGCCGTCAGAAGGTGTTTTTAAATAAATATGTTACAACTTTTTCTATCTGGAAAGGAGAGATACATATGGTTCCGGAATTTGGACAACAAGCGTTGCTCAGTATAATCTCACATTTGTTTTTTATCGTTTTAACATTTTGGGCACTTGGAGCACTAAACTTTGAAAAATTATTAAAACCTAATCGTGTTATACAGGCAAGATTACTTTATGTTTTAATTACCATCGCAATTGGATCCGCAATTAGTAACTTCTTCTTAGATTATCTGTTATGGTCAAAACAGATTCCACTTTTATTTTAAAATTTGTCATCATTTTGTAATAATTGGCCTATCTTTCCTGTATCATATTGAATAAATATTGATTATGATTAATTTTGTATGTGGAATTTGTTACTTTCTTTAATTTATAACGTCTAAATAAAAGGGCAGATTATTTGTTTTATTTTCATTTCGATTGTCAAAAGATGACGACTTTTCCTAAGTATGTAGTCTTCCGTACTGGTAAAGACTTTAACTAAGGAGAGGGGAAATCCAAATGAAAAAAAGCGTACTATATCTGTTAACAATATCAATTTTTTTTAGTTTGTTTTGTGTAACTATTGGGAATAGAACGGTATTAGCAAATTTTACTACTGATTTAGACATGCTGGTCAAAGAAATAAAACGTGAACACGGACAAATTTCTGAATGGTCTCTATATACAAGAGAATCAATAAATATTTCTTCAAAAAATGATTGGTTAAAGCAGGTAGACTTATTAAAAGAGCAATTTCCTCAACTGAAGTGGGATGTGAGGGAAGAAAAAGGGCAGTGGCAAGCAGAAGGCTTATCAAGTAAAAAAAATATTGTCGAATCAATAAAACTTTTGTCGACCCCTACAAATAATCAATATACTTCGTATTTAATATATGAGGTAAAAGGTATTCATTGGAATAGCCAAATTGCGCTCAATGTGAATAAAACAATAGGTGTAAAATTGGATGCTCTTTACAGTAAGAAACCAGTGTTTTTCTCTTGTATAAAAGGCGAATTCAGTGATAAAATGGATAAGGTTTTATTGTCTGAAGTAAGTCAAATATTGACAAGCTTACATGCAAATGAAAAAGAGGCGTTAAAAGAAAAAGATTTTGTTTCTATTTCTGCATATTCATCGGAGTTTATGCAATCAGTCCCAACAAAAGATAACCGAATGAATCTGCAAATTGGCTTACGAAAAACTGGAATGGGCGCCAATACGAGCTTTGTAATTGGCACACCTATCATAACGATTGAATATTAATATAGAGAAAATGGACGCGGAGGGGAATACTTTTGGAAAAAATCATCGTCCGCGGCGGAAAACGGCTAAACGGTACAGTTCAAGTTGAAGGTGCAAAAAATGCTGTACTGCCTGTTATCGCTGCATCATTGTTAGCTAGTGAAGGAAGAAGTATTATTCGTGATGTACCATCACTCTCCGATGTATATACAATTGGTGAAGTGTTACGATATTTAAATGCTGATGTAACGTTTCAAGAAAATAAAATATCTGTAGATGCATCAAGAGAGTTGTTAATTGAAGCTCCATTTGAATATGTAAGAAAAATGCGTGCTTCTGTCCTTGTTATGGGACCGCTATTAGCAAGAATGGGAAGAGCACGTGTTGCATTACCTGGTGGTTGTGCGATTGGCTCAAGACCAATCGACTTACATTTAAAAGGCTTTGAGGCAATGGGAGCAAAGGTAAAAGTCGGGAATGGCTTTATCGAAGCCGAAACGGAAGGTCGCTTAAAAGGTGCGAAAATTTATTTAGACTTCCCTAGTGTTGGCGCAACACAAAATATTATGATGGCTGCAACTTTGGCAGAAGGAACATCAACAATTGAAAACTGTGCAAAGGAACCAGAAATCGTAGATTTAGCTAATTACTTAAATAAAATGGGTGCATCAGTAAAGGGTGCAGGAACAGGTACGATTCGTATCGAAGGTGTGGAACGTCTATATGCCGCTGATCACACAATCATACCGGACAGAATAGAAGCTGGTACATTTATGATTGCCGCTGCTATTACTGGTGGCAATGTACTTGTAAAAGGTGCTGTTCCTGAACATTTAACATCGCTGATTGCTAAGCTTGAGGAAATGGGCGTAACGATCATTGAAGAAGAACAAGGTCTTCGTGTAATTGGTCCTGAAAAGCTTAAAGCAGTTGATATTAAGACAATGCCTCATCCTGGTTTCCCGACTGATATGCAATCACAAATGATGTCTCTACTAGTTGTCGCAGAAGGTACAGGTATGATAACGGAAACGGTTTTTGAAAATAGATTTATGCATGTTGAAGAATTCCGTCGAATGAATTCAGATATAAAAATCGAAGGTCGATCTGTTATTATTAATGGACCTTGTCAGCTTCAAGGTGCAGAAGTATCTGCTACTGATCTTCGAGCAGCAGCAGCCTTAATCATTGCTGGATTAAGAGCAGATGGCTATACGAGAGTAACTGAATTAAAACATTTGGATAGAGGTTATTTGAATTTCCATCAAAAATTAGCATCATTAGGCGCGGATATCGAAAGAGTCAATGATGAAGTAGAAGTTACAACAACAAATAGAAAAGAATTTCTTTCCGAACAACTTTAATCACAAAAAAAGCCCAAATTCATTGTTTGGGTTTTTTTATTGTGTAAAATAATTATAGGACCAAATATATTATTAATTTTATGTTATAATCGGCAGACATTTGATTAATGATTAATTTGTAGAGGCTTTTTTTATCCAAATCGGTATACATATAAGAGGAGTGAGAAGATGAAAAAGGGAAGTATTATCTTAATAAGTATCATCGTTGTTATAGCTATTTGTGTTATTGCGGCAGTTTCAAGCTATAATGGGTTTGTTTCCGCAGAAGAGAATGTTAATCAAAAGTATTCAAATATTGACACACAACTTCAAAGAAGAGTTGATTTAATTCCTAACCTTGTAAACACTGTAAAAGGTTATGCCTCACATGAAAAGGAAGTTATTAAAGATGTCTCAGATGCTCGTGCTAAGCTTGCTGGTGCTAAAACGCCGGAAGACCAAGCAGCAGCAAATGATAACCTTTCGGGTGCATTAAGTCGACTTCTTGTAGTAGTTGAAAAATATCCAGATTTAAAAGCGAACCAAAACTTCCAACAACTAATGGATGAGCTGGCAGGTACTGAAAATCGTATAGCTGTGGCTCGAAAGGATTATAATGATGAAGTCGCCCAGTACAATAAAAAGGTCAAACGATTCCCTGGGTCGATGATGGCAGGTATGTTTGGGTTTGATCAGAAGCAATACTTTAAAGCTCAGAATGGGGCTGAGGAAGCTCCTAAAGTTGACTTTGAGGGGAATGGTCAATGATTAGAAAGACCCTTCTTAGCATATCTATTGTTGCCGTATTAGCAATAAGTTTGTTAGGAAGAATCGCCAGTGCGGAAATACCTAATCCAACCGGGGATATATATGTTCAAGACACTGCAAATGTATTAACACAGGAAGAAAAGGCAGAGTTAATTAACCTTGGACGACAGGTCGATGATCAAACAAAAGCCCAAGTAGCCGTATTAACCGTTTCTACTCTTAACGGCCAAGATATCGAATCCTATGCAAATGCTGCTTTTAGGAAGTTTAAGCTAGGTAACAAAGAGTTAAATAACGGCGTGTTGTTACTCTTAGTTATAGGGAAAAAGAAGGAAGATAGGAAGATTAGAGTAGAAGTTGGATACGGACTAGAGGGTGCTTTACCAGATGGTAAAGTAGGCAGAATCCTTGATCGATATGCGTTGCCATATTTAAAAGATAATAAAGCAGACCTAGCTATTGTTAATACGTATAAACAGCTTTTAAATGAAGTGGCAAATGAATATAATATTAAGGATGTTGCAAAGGCAGAACCTTATCAACAAGAATCCTCTTTTTCTACTTGGAAAGTGATATTAATAGCCATTGGAATCATCATATTAATTATTATCGATATGAAATTTTTCGGTGGTGCACTCACATATGTGTTAATCAATCTCCTTTCCTCTATTTTGAGAAATGGCGGAGGAGGAAGTGGTGGAAATCGTGGAGGCGGCGGAGGCTCCTCCGGTGGAGGCGGAGCCAGCCGAAACTGGTAAAAGGCAGAATTGGATTTGTTAATTACAAATTCAGTTCTGCCTTTTTTATGTTTTAAGAAAGTATAACATTTCATTGCTGACCAAGGCGTTTTAGCTTTTCCAGTCATAAATGCTTGTCCTAACCCATATGTATGAAAGGAGGAAAATAAATAAATTACCAATATGGAGGCATCAAGCATGAAACATATTAAGCCAATTGTCCTTGTCAGTATCCTAATTCTCGCCGTATCATTCGCCATTCCATCGCTCCTTGTACTGCCTTTTTCAAAAGAAAAGGCAAGTGGAAAGCTTGATGAAAATATGAAAGAAAAAAATACAAGTACATTACAATCATCTATTGATATAGCTGTTTTCAGAAATACTAGTCAAAAAGTTGAACAAGTACCATTAGAAGAGTATGTAGTAGGGGTAGTTGCTTCAGAAATGCATGCAACCTTTGAAGAGGAAGCACTCAAGGCACAAGCATTAGCAGCACGAACATATATTGTTAGGCAACTATTAAGCGGGAATAAGGGTATTCCTAAAGGAGCCAATGTAACCGATACAGTGAGTGATCAGGTGTTTCAAAATAAAAAGGAATTAAAAAAACATTGGGGTTCAAAATATCAAAAGAACATAAATAAAATTACGAAAGCAGTAAAAGCAACAGAAGGAAAAATATTAACGTATGATGGAAAGCCGATCTTTGCCTCGTTTTTTTCGACAAGTAATGGATATACCGAGAATTCGCAGGATTACTGGGCAAATGCGATTCCGTATTTAAAAAGTGTGGAAAGTCCGTGGGATAAAAAGTCCCCAAAATATCAATACCAACAAGAATTTGTAGTTAATGATGTTGAGAAAAAACTAGGCGTGACTTTAAGAGATAATAAAGAAGTAAGTACAAACTTTACGTTAACAGAAGGTAAAAGAATTGGAACAGTAATCATCGGTGGAAAAAAATTTACCGGAAGAGAGGTGCGTGAAAAATTAGGTCTTCGATCCTCCGACTTTAGCTTAGCTAGAAAAGGCAATAAAATTATCGTGACAACGAGAGGATATGGTCACGGGGTAGGGATGAGCCAATATGGAGCAAATGGTATGGCTCGAAGTGGAAAGAGTTATAAGGAGATTGTACAACATTATTACCAAGGAATAGAGATTAGTGAATCAAAGCAATTATTAGATAAAGTAACCGCAAAAAAATAATATTTAGCCCAATAGCTTGTGATTTTCAAGCTATTTTTTTATTTATTAAAAAAATTTTCGTAAAAATGTATATATTTTCGCATTTGTGTTCAAAATGGTTGCTGAGGTGATGAAAATGAGAGAGGAAGAAAAGAAACTAACTTCTCAAAAAAAGGGTAAAAAAAGCTTCTTAAAAAAACGTTGGGTTTATCCTGCTATTTATCTAGCAAGTGCTGCATTAATTATTTCAGCAATCTTTTGGTACCAATCATCAGGTAATCAATCAGCAAAAAATGAATTTGGTATGCAAGGGGATAAACTAGGTAAAAACGGCAACAAGAATGACGCGGTTGAAGTAGGAAAATCTGTAGAAAACTTTAAATGGCCAGTCAAAAATACGGAACAGGCCCAAATTGACAAAGAATTCTATGACGAAAAGGCTTCTGAAGACAAGCAAGAGGCAGCAATGATTGTTTATGGTTCAACGTATCAACCTAATCGTGGAATTGACATTACCATGAAGGATGCAAAAGACTTTGAAGTTGTTGCAGCATTAAGTGGTACTGTTTCAAAAGTGGAAGATGACTCTGTACTTGGAAACGTCATTGAAATCCAACATGAAGATGGTGTTGTTACACAATATCAATCCATTAAAGACTATAAAGTTAGTGTTGGAGATAAGGTAAAACAAGGACAAGTTATTGCTACTGCAAGTACAAGTCAACTAAACGAAAAAGCAAAAACACATCTTCACTTTGAAATTAGAAAAGACAATATAGCTGTGAATCCTGTTTCTTATTTCGATAAACCAGCATCTTCTATTGAAGAAGTTGTAAAAGAACAAGCGGTTGATCAAAATAATGAAAAGTCAAATGATGAAAGTGATCAATCAAAACAACAGGATAATAAAGAAGACACTACAAATGGTACCGATCAAGAAGATACACAAGGATAATAACCAAAGGGGCAGAATTTAATAGATTCTGTCCTTTTTTATTTGTTTTTGTATTATTTTCCTAAAGATTTTGTCGTGTGAAAAGTCGTATTTTTATTCGTCAGAAATTTTAGTAATAAACCTTGTCCTTGTTACGGTTTTTGTGCATATATTTTAACCCAAGCTAATAAAATGTTACAAACTTGACAAAAACAAAGAGAGTGTTTGAGGTGAGGAATCGTTAACCATAGATCCTATAGATTTAGTTATATATTTGATTAGTCTCAGTACCTACAGAAGGTGTTTGAATCACCTTCTGCCACATATGAAAGCAAAGTTTTAAAGTATCATATGGGGAATACAGTATTTTCAGTCGAAAATAAACGAGTCTCATTTCACACTTCTCACATCCAATTTGGGGAGGGCGAGTGGTGTGCACGATTACATCAAAGAGAGAACTATCAAGATTGGAAAGTATATCGTGGAGACGAGAAAAACAGTTCGCGTAATTGCGAAAGAGTTTGGCGTGTCCAAAAGTACTGTCCACAAAGACCTTACAGAACGATTACCAGAAATAAATCCGGAACTTGCCAATGAAGTAAAGGAAATATTAGATTATCATAAATCAATTCGACACCTTCGTGGTGGTGAAGCAACAAAACAAAAATATAAAAAAGAAGAATTTCAAAGTAATTAGAGGAGTGGGGAGCAATCTAAATAAGATTGCTTCTTTAATTTATTTTATTAATGACTATTTTATATAAGAAAAGTTTCACATATTTTTTCCATATTTTAAAAAATATTTTATGACAAGTCATTCCTAAAATCGACAAAAATATGCTAGAATATTAAATTAGGGAAATAAAAACTTTTGGACAGAAAAACTTTACATAGATAACCCTTTAAAATGCGTGATTTAAGACGGAAGGAGTATATATTAAATGTTTGCAAAGGATATTGGAATCGACTTAGGAACAGCGAATGTATTGATACATGTAAAAGGACAGGGGATTGTTTTAAATGAGCCATCTGTTGTTGCCATTGATAAAAATGTGAATAAAGTATTGGCGGTTGGTGAAGAAGCCCGTCGTATGGTTGGGAGAACTCCAGGAAATATCGTGGCGATTCGCCCATTGAAAGATGGGGTTATTGCTGACTTTGATGTGACGGAAACGATGCTTAGACATTTTATCAATAAATTAAATGTAAAGGGATTCTTATCAAAACCTCGGATCTTAATATGCTGTCCTACTAACATTACGAGTGTAGAACAAAAAGCAATTAGAGAAGCAGCAGAAAAAAGCGGCGGTAAAAAGGTTTACTTGGAAGAAGAGCCAAAGGTCGCTGCGATTGGAGCTGGAATGGATATCTTTCAGCCAAGCGGGAATATGGTAGTCGACATTGGTGGTGGAACAACAGATGTTGCTGTTCTTTCTATGGGAGATATCGTTACTTCAGCATCAATTAAAATGGCTGGGGATAAATTCGATACCGAGATCCTTCAATACATAAAAAAAGAATACAAGCTATTGATTGGAGAACGTACAGCTGAAAATATTAAAATTAATATAGGTACAGTATTCCCAGGTTCTAGAAATGAGGAAATGGAAATTCGCGGTCGTGATATGGTCACCGGTTTACCACGAACAATTTCGGTTAATTCAAAAGAAGTTGAATTAGCGTTAAGAGAATCGGTTTCTGTAATCGTACAAGCGGCTAAAAATGTGTTAGAGAAAACCCCACCGGAGTTATCAGCTGATATCATCGATCGTGGAGTGATTTTAACAGGCGGCGGCGCTCTTTTACACGGAATAGATCAATTACTAGCTGAAGAGTTAAAAGTCCCTGTATTAGTGGCTGAGGAGCCAATGGACTCGGTAGCAATTGGTACGGGCATTATGCTTGAGAACATGGATAAAATTGCAAGCAGAAGATTTTAATAATTTTTACGGATATTCAATATATTATGGCAGGTGTAGACAATGTTAAGAGGCTTTTATACAGCAGCATCAGGAATGATTGCACAACAAAGAAAAACCGACCTGTTAACAAATAATATGGCAAATTCAAATACACCAGGTTTTAAAAGTGACCAATCAGCAATAAGAGCATTTCCTGAAATGTTGTTACAACGACTTGACAAGAAATCTATCCCTGTTGAAAATAGTATTTCTTATTCTAGATTTCAAAAAATTGGTGCTCTTAATACAGGCGTTTATTTACAAGAAGCGATCCCTAAATTTCTGCAAGGCGATATGCAAGAAACAGGTTTAAAGACAGATTTAGCACTTATCGATTTAAATGGAAACAAAAGCAGTGCCTTTTTTACTGTTCAAGATCAAAAGGGAGAAACGAAATATACCCGTAATGGGAATTTTACAATTGACCCAAATGGATACCTAACAACTGCGAATGGTATGTATGTTTTAGATAATCAGCAAAATAAGATTCGTTTGAACAGTGATCAATTTGAGGTTAGTAGTAATGGAACGATAACCGGCGATGGAACGAGAGCTCAATTAGGTATCGTGTATTCAAATAATCCCGAGAAATTAATGAAAGAAGGGGACGGTTTATACCGTACTGAAAATAATCGTGAGCTTCCCAATGCAGCCAATAATCAATATCGTCTTCAGCAAGGATTTCTCGAACGTTCGAATGTAGATATCTCTCAAACAATGACTGACATGCTTTCAACATATCGTTCATTTGAGGCAAATCAAAAGGTTCTTCAGGCGTATGATAAAAGCATGGAACGAGCGGTAAATGAGATTGGTCGTGTAAATGGTTAAGAGAAAATTAATGTGAGGGAATCGAATTGTGAATAGATCAATGATAATCGCATCTAATACAATGAATCAACTGCAAAAACAGCTTGATATTATTAGTAACAATATGGCAAATGCAGATACAAATGGGTTTAAAAAAAGGGAAGCTACTTTTACCGACCTATTAGCCCAATCGTTTAATAATCAACCGAATAAAAACGATGAAATCGGTAGACTAACCCCTGAGAAGCTACGTTTAGGGACAGGTGCAAAAATGGCACAAGCCCAGCTTGTATTGACTCAGGGTAACATTAAAGATACAGGTAGACCGTTAGATGTAGCTTTAACGAATGAAAAGCAATTCTTTAAAGTAATGACAAATAAAAATGGGAAAAACGAAGTTTGTTATACACGTGACGGAAACTTTTCGTTATCACCGATGGGAACGAATGAAGTAGTTCTTGTAAATAGTAGTGGTTACCCGGTACTGGATGAAAAAAATCAAATGATTATTTTTAACAAAAATGCGAAGGATTATGCCATTTCAGAAAATGGAAAGATTACCGTTACTTTAGCCAATGGCAAACAACAAACAGCAAATTTAGGTATGATCTCAGTAAGAAAGCCTCAGTTTCTTGAACAAATAGGAGAAAATCTTCTAGGAATTCCTGCAAAAGCGAACATAAACATCAATGATGTTTTAACAGAGATGACGGGTCCTTTAAGAAATCAAATATCAATGAAACGAGGTTCGCTCGAGACATCGAATGTTGACACAGGAAAAGAAATGACTGATTTGATTAATGTACAACGTTCCTATCAATTTCAATCGAAAGCTATTACGATGTCAGATCAAATGATGGGTCTAATAAATGGTATTCGTTAAAAGGGGTTAAATCAATGACAGAAAAGGAAATCCAGCACAATCCAAAGACACGTGAACAACTAAAAGAAGAGAAAGTAAAGGCATCTACCAAAGAAAAAAGGAAAGTACGCGTTCGTTTAATTCCAATTTGGTTAAGGGTAATCATTGTGATCTTTACTTTGTTCATTAGTTTAATACTCGGTGTAATCATAGGTTATGGAGTAATTGGAGATGGAAAACCGATGGACGCATTGAAAAAATCTACCTGGACCCATATAATTGACTTAGTAAATAAAAAATAAGAAAGGGTAGACGCCCTTTCTTTTTTAATGAAGTCTATGTTAAATCATATTGTTGAATTTGCAACTATGTTGATTGGAGCGGAAGGCACGAGACTCCTGCGGGATAAACGGTATACGGGAGACCCCGCAGGCGCGAAGCGACGAGGAGGCTCCCGAACCGCCCGCGGAAAGCGAGTGCCTGGAGCGGAAATCAACAGGTAAGTTTAGCAGAGCCTTATTTGAAAATGGAGGTTTTTTTGAAATGTTAGATATTCAACAAATTAAAGAGATTATTCCACACCGCTACCCTTTTTTACTTATTGATCAAATATTAGAAGTAGAAGAAGGCAAAAGTGCTGTTGGAGTAAAAAACGTCACTGGCAATGAAGACTTTTTTAATGGGCATTTTCCTGAATATCCAGTCATGCCGGGTGTATTAATCGTCGAGGCTCTAGCACAAGTTGGTGCGGTAGCCATGCTTAAAAAGGAAGAAAACAGAGGAAGACTAGCCTTTTTTACCGGAATTGATAACTGCCGTTTTAAGCGTCAAGTAAAGCCCGGTGACCAATTAAGACTTGAAGTAGAAATGATTCGTTTTAAAGGGCCGATCGGTAAAGGAAAAGGTGTAGCAACAGTGAACGGTGAATTAGTTTGCGAAACAGAAATGATGTTTGCTTTAGGTAAATAACTTTTTGAAAGAGATTTGTGAAAACAAATCTCTTTTTTTGTATTCATTTAAATTGTGAGGGAATATTAATGG
The DNA here is from genome assembly GCF_038009395.1 of Heyndrickxia sp. FSL W8-0423. Classification (NCBI taxonomy): domain Bacteria; kingdom Bacillati; phylum Bacillota; class Bacilli; order Caryophanales; family Bacillaceae; genus Heyndrickxia; species Heyndrickxia sp. FSL W8-0423. The sequence continues at coordinate 1,203,238 of NZ_JBBPBE010000001.1, forward strand.
CAGGCCGACACTTTGGTCTTGAAAAACAATATGAAAAAGGTGATTATTATGGGTAAATTATTGAAAAAAGCAGGGGGTTCACTGCTAGCAACCATGCTGCTATTTGGCTGTGCAAACAATGATCAAAAACCACCACCTAACAACAATAAAGGTGTAAACGATGTAGACAAAAATGATGTAAAAAATAAAAACTTAGATAATAGCAACCTAAATAATAATAAAACCGATTTACATGACAATAAAACGAATGACACAGACAATAAAATTGATAAAGAAGATACAGATTTAGATATGAATACTAATAAAGATAAGGATAAAAATAAATAAACTTATCTGTTACTATCGCCTTTTTCATTTCCTCTAAAGAAAAGAAAAGGGCGCTAATGTATATTGCGGATTCCGTTCCCTTTATAGCTTACTTTTCGGAACCGCAAATCGCTTCTTTTTATTCATACGGTTTGAAAATTCCTGTACTAATTCATCTCCACTAAAACCATCATTGACTAATTCATTTAGTAATAGCTCCGCATATTTGCTTCGTTTCACATTTAAATGCCCTTCTAATAGTACGCTTATATTTTTTTCGAATTTCTTTATTCCACGTATATGTGTGCTAAATGGGGCAGGGTCATTCCCTTCATGTGTGATGATTACTTGGACATTAACATCATCATTTTTTTGCTGTATGATACGAAAATAATCATAAAATTTTTTATCGGTGTACGCCTCTATTAGCCAGGTTGCTTTCCCATCTTCTTTATTAATAATTAACCCATCTTCTAAAGGAATATTCATCATATTTCCATCATCAACAATTTGTAACGATACAATTTTGAAGGTTTTCATTTAAACTCCTCCTCCATATTTGTTAAATTATATCACATTATCACCGGATGAAGAAAATACATCACTCATATGAAAATAAAAATTAAAATGCTTAAAAAAGTTTTTTAAATGGAAAATTAATTCTAAATATAGAATACATCCTGCGCAAATTGTCATTTTCAATAATTCAGTGAACAAAAAATACTATTTTGCTAATTTTACCATATGACTAAATCAAGTTATGATAATAACAGAAAATGAAAGGAGAGGATATATTTTTGCTAAATCAAGTGACCTTAGTTGGGAGGTTAACGAAAAAACCGGAGCTTCGTTATACGTTGGAAGGGAAAGCGGTACTAAATGTCACACTTGCACTTAATCGACATTATAAGAATAGTGCAGGTCAATATGATGCCGATTTTGTCCTATGTACACTTTGGAATAAGGCTGCAGAAAATACAGCAAAATATTGTACGAGGGGCTCAATTTTAGGCGTCGTTGGAAAAATTCAAACGAGAAATTATGAAAATCAAGATGGGAAGAAGGTGTATGTGACTGAGGTAGTAGCCGATTCAGTGAAATTTTTAGGTGGAAAGCCTTCAGAAGATAGGGTGCTCCATACAACTTAAAAAGAAGGGACAAGATAATGGAAGAATTAAAACAAAGAATAGAAAAATTAGAGAACTTAGTAGAAGACCTTATTTTTATGTTAGGAAGAGCCAATCAAAGAGTATTTAATCTTTCTATACAAACCACTCATCTAGAAAATCAACTACTGAAAAATCATCGAAATGACCACACATTATCTACAAAACATGTTTCATAAGAACAACCATTTATCTTTTTACTCCAAACAATCCTCATCAGATAAAAGTAGTAGTTTCATATCCCCATTTTCCCTCAAAAAATTGCGACCAGCTACGTACGCTGGTCGCTTTTTTTGATTCTATCCATTATTAGGACAATGCTAGTAAATCTTGTAGCTCTATATTTGAAAGCTCAGTAATCCAATTATCGCTTTGAATAATTTCATCATTTAATGCTTGTTTCTTTTCGAGCATCGCATCAATTTTCTCTTCTAAAGTGCCTGTAGTAATGAATTTATGAACATGAACAAAACGACTTTGACCAATTCTATAGACACGGTCAGTCGCTTGATTTTCGACAGCGGGGTTCCACCAGCGATCAAAATGAATGACATGATTGGCTGCTGTTAAGTTTAATCCGGTCCCCCCGGCTTTTAGAGAGATTAGAAAAATAGGAAACTCCCCATTCTGAAAGGATTGCACATATTCATCACGTTTCGCTTTAGGCATACTCCCATTTAAAAATGGTACATCCAAATTAAAATGGGAATTCAATGTTTCCTGAATAATTCTTCCCATTCCTATATATTGAGTAAAAATTAAGCATCCTTCGTTTGCATCAAGTACGGATGTTAGCAATTCAATGAGTTTTTCAATTTTATGAGATCGTTTCACTACATTGTTTGGTCTTTCCTCTTTCAAATATAAAGCGGGATGATTACAAAGTTGTTTTAAATGATTGAGCATTTTTAAAATAAGACCTTTACGCTCAAAGCTCGATAATGTTTCAATTTGATCAAATGTATCACGGATAAGCTGTTCGTAAAGAGAAGCTTGTTCGGTTGTTAATGGACAGTATTCTTTTTCTTCGATTTTATCTGGTAAATTTAATTCAACTTCAGGATCTTGTTTCGTTCTTCTTAATAAAAATGGTCGAATAAGTGATTGAAGTTCTCGTATTTTCCCTTCCGTGCCGTCCTTTTCGATTGGGAGTATATATTTCTTTTGAAATTGCGAGAACGTTCCAAGAAAGCCGTGATTCGTGAAATCAAATATTGACCACAATTCAGATAAGCGGTTTTCCATCGGTGTTCCTGTCAAGGCAATTTTGTGCTCCCCATTTAGTTTTCTAATTGCGCGAGATTGTTTCGTCCCCGAGTTTTTAATATTTTGCGCTTCGTCAATTGCTATCGTACTCCAATGAATTCCAGAAAGCTCGTCAAAATCTAGATGGGATATACCATACGTGGTAAGAATGACATCGACATCTTTTAGAGATTCATCAAAATGTTCACCTTTTGGGCGATTCGGCCCATAGTGAAGGACTACTTTTAAACTTGGTGCAAAGCGTTCGAATTCCTTTTGCCAATTGCCGAGAACAGAAGTTGGACATATGATTAGGGAAGGGGTATGAATCCCAATTGTATTTTTTACATGTAATAAATACGTGATGAGCTGAATGGTTTTTCCAAGACCCATATCATCGGCAAGAATGGCGCCAAACTGAAATTTTCTTAGAAAAGCTAACCAACTAAACCCTTGTACTTGGTAGGGACGTAAATGCCCTTGAAACTTATTAGGTACGGACAGTTGTGGAATATCTGCTAAATCGGTAAGCTGTTGGATTAATTTCTTAATTGATCGATTTAATTCAATTTGGATTTTGGCAAATGCTTTTGGATTAAAATCTTCATCTATTTCTTCATCTGCAGTAATTAATTCTTGTTCAAAGATGTCTCGTACTGTTAGCCCTTCCTTTTTTGCACGTTGCATTAAATCTTGAATCTGCTTGATCATTTTTGGATCAAAGCGTACCCACTGGCCATTTAATTTAATTAATTTTCTTTGGCTTTCGATTAACTGCTGAAAGTCATCTTCTGAAAGCTCCGACCCATTAACCGATAACCGCCAGTCAAAATCAATCATGGCATTTAAGCCGACAAAGGAGGGAGAGTAACTAGTGTTCGTTTGTTTCATTTTCGCTTTCACTGCTATTTGAGCATCTTTCATTGCCATCCACCATGAAGGCAATAATATCTCAACTCCCAATACGTGGAGTTTTTCACTTGCTTCTGTTAAAAAAATCCATGCTTGATCTTCATCTAATTCATCGTTCAAGCCGTTAACACCTTTAAGCCAAGGGAAAAGTTTCACCCATCTTCGGTGTTCTTCTTGTACCTCAGCGATGAATGGTTTCCATTTTGCAGGAGAATCGTTCATTGAATATAAACGATCCGGGAAACTTCGGTCACGTAGTACAGTCTCCAGTTTCCAACTATCTTCATGTTCCTCCGGTTCCGAAAGCCGAAGCGCAATCTTGAATGGACGATCATTTTTTAATCCTAACCATTTTTGAAAGCTTACTTCATCAAAATACAAAGTCAACTTTTCTGCAGATAGTCCGGAGCTCATTAAGCTATTAATTTTATCAATTAATTCAGGTCTAGTTTGAAAATAGTGTTCAACGGCAGATTGAAACCAATTTTCAACGATTGATTTGACGGTCATATCATTGTATTTTTGCTCCCAAAATGAATCATGGAAATCATCGATAACGAGTGAAGGGAGTGGCCATTGGATCATCTGCTCATCTTGTGCGAAAAGGGGAGAGAAAGCCCCTTTTACTATAGCCTCATGCATTGTATAGGCGGTGGATAAGAATATTTGTCCTAGTTCATCCCATTCCCACTGGATCATCGAACTGAAACCCTCTGTGGCTAATAGGGTTAATAGCTCCCAACTAGTTACTTTCACTCCTTCAATTGAATGATGTTTTTCAAAAGACAGAGAGGTTCCAAAGAAACTTTCTTGGTGCCATATAAATAATTGGCGCTTCCAATCCGTTGGATCCACATGAGTTCCATTTTCATCAGTAGTATGGATAAAGAACATTCCATCTTCACATTTTTCTATTACTACATGTAATAACCTGGTTTTAAGCATGTATCAATTTGCCCCTTTTACATTCTTCATGAAACGCACGTAATCGTTTCGTTTTGAGTAATAAGCTTTCAAAAAAACGTTCCCATATATCAGAAGTTTTTTGTTTTTTATAAAGGGTTCGGAGCTTTTTTAAATATCTTACTGCCTTTTTATAAGAATCCCGATTTCGTTCAGCAATCAAATGTTCGATGGCTTCATGATAAAGTGGCATAAGTAAGTGAGGTCGGCTTTTTCCTATTGCTTCAAGTCGTGAACGGTCGATAAACTCTAGCTCAATTCCTTTATATTGCTGGAGTTCCACCCACTCTTTAAATCTCCCTTTTGTAAATAAATAGTCACTATACTGATAAAAGGTATGTGGCAATGTTTGATTATATATTTTTTCTAATAAAAGCGGATTTTGTTCCGCCAGAACGCCCTCATTAATAAACTGAAAAAATGACCGAATGAACGCGTAACGGTCATATTCACTAGCGTTTTCTAAATAGGATGGTACGAAAGCAGCAATCGTGTTTAAATATAAATAGAGACGATTGTACAGCTTTTGTTCATTTAAGTATTTTAGCCAAAAAGATGAGAAGGAGGCAATTTCACCTCCATATTGTTTAATTTCCTCGATTGCAGTATCGTCATATCCGCACATGATAGCGAGATGAATCAACCCGATTTTAATGCGCTTTCGATTATCTATTTTTACTAAATCGGATAAACGATTGTATTCTAATTTTTTCCAGATCGTTTGTTTAAATAAAAATGTCCAAAGTAACTGATACAACTCTATTAATTCGTATTCATAATATGATGATTCTTTTAATAAAAAAATGCTATCTTCCCGTAAATAACTTAAGTATGGATCAAATGCAAACGGTGCAGCCGATACCTTTAATATTTTTAAAGCTTCATCTGCCTCATCAAGCATGAATTCGAAAAATCGTTTAAACGTCCGAATATGATATTCGGAGCATAATTGATTCACTATTTTCATCGATTCATATGCAGCAAACAATTGATAGAGTGGTTTCCATTCTCTTTCAACGGGAGCGTATTCGATTAGACTGCGGTATTTATTTTTACAGGTCACTTCGAGGACAAATTCATTTCTCGGATCAATCCCTTGGTAGGCATGTCGAAAACGCGCCAGCCACGCCTCTACTCCATCCAAAGTGGCAGGTGTTTTTTCTTTCAATAGATCACTGCCTCTTTTTATATGAGCTAAAATATTTGTCGTCGATTCTTCCCTTTTCCAATCTTGTATCCATTCAAAAACACTTCCATTTTCGCTATATGCAGAAAAGAAAAGCGCTAGTTGGTGACGGCATATCCCTTCTTGGGGACAGCTGCAATAACTAGTGGATGGGTTTTCCAATGTCAAAGTTACTTGGACAGGGGTTACATCCTGTACTTTACCGATAATTTCTGTCGGTGACTTCTTTTTATTGTAAACAAGTTGTTGTCGATATAGTAATAATCCTTTTTGGACAAGCTTTTGGTGGATATCACTAGCAGGGTCTAATAATTCTTGCAGCTGTTTTCCGTACTGTTTTATCTCTTCGCTCATGTGATGATCAATCCTCCCTAATCAAGACTAATCCAAAAGTTACTTCCGTTGAATATCGTAATCCCTTTTAATTCTACAACATTTTCATTATAAACTTTAATGTTTTTATTTGCAGGGTAGGTTATCGTTGTTTCTCCTTTTTTTGCAATGAAAATCGGATTTTCCTTTGTTGTAAGGTCAATTTTCGTCTCATACCCCAAGTTTTTGTAATACTCGTTCGCATTAACAAAAAGGGAATGATTCAGTTTATTAAAGGAGGGAACATTTAAAAATTCTGCTATTATTTTCGGGATTTCTGTATTATTTATGAGACCAACGGGTTTACTCGGTCCATAAGCATATAAAAAGACATCTTCACCAGTGTGTCCCCTTGTTGTAAATCCTAAATGGGCGCGTTTAGCTAATTGAGTGACCATTTCTTCTTCAATATCTTTTGCTTTTTTTAAGCGAATAAAGTCTTGTTTGGATAACGGATCTAACCCATATGATTTAGCTACCTGTTTAATATTCGTGTGTTCAGTATTCAATTGAGAGATTGCGCCGGCCAGTGAATATTTCGCCTTTTTAAGTGGATTTACGAAGTTTTGTACAGGTGTTTTAAAATAGGAATGTCTCGTATCGTCATTCCCCATTGTTAACCCACTGTTCCCGTGATCTGTTACAGCAATTAGTAATGTATTTTTATCGTTTTTGGCGAAACGAAGTGCTTCCTTAACGGCTGCATCAAAAGCTAGAACTTCACTAATCATTCCGATAGGATCATTTTTATGCGCGGCCCAATCGATCTTGCTTCCTTCAACAAATAAAAAGAAACCTTGCTTCTGCTTCGCCAAGAGTTCTATCGCCTTTTTCGTCATCTCTGCCAGGGAAGGCTGGTTAGGTGCCAGTTTTTGACGATCAATTTCATAAGCAATATCTTCATTTGCAAAGCTGCCCCATACTTTTGTGCCTGATATATGTTTTAATTGTTCCTTCGATTCGATATAATGATAGCCTTTCTGTTTTATTGTCTGAATTAAGTTTTCTCCGTCTTTTCGATATTGCGGAAGTATTGAACCGATCCCTATTGGTTGTTGCGGAAGTTGATTCAGATCTGGATTTTTTGGAAGGAGAGCTATTTTTCCTCCTCCTAATACGACATTGATTCCTTGGTAAACTTGTTGTTCGGCAATATCATCATAATCATTTCGAGATGCAGAATGTGCAGAAAAGGCAGCGGGTGTTGCATGCTGAATAGGGGAGGTAGAAATGAGTCCGGTGGCCAACCCCTTCATTTTTGCTGCCTCTAGTATATTAACCGTTGGCCTCGCTACAAAACCGTGGTTTTTGTCTAAAAAGGGAATCATTCCAATCATATCTTCATTTGTTTTTTTTCCTACTGCCATTGCAGTAGCGGCCGCGGCAGAATCAGTGATTCCTGACCGTAATGAATAGGTTTGTACACCACCTACTAGGATGCTATCTAGTGAAAGTGGGCGCCCTTTATACCATCTTGCAAGGGTTACGACATCGGAATTTGTTCCGTCCATAACCATAAAGATTACGTTTCTTGGCTTTTGAGTATCTGCATGAATGGAGGATAATGAAGTTTGAAAAAGAAATAGCATGATAATAAGAACTTTTTTCATCATAAACTCACCTCAACCTATTAATACTTTAGGTTTTGAGATTGACGAAAAAATATTCTTCATATGAAAAAAAGTGCCTTTGGTGGCACTTTTTCTTCTTATTTTTGCAGGATCCCGATTGTCACATATTTGAGTGCGGATTTCCACTTCACTTGTTTAATTGATTTTTTATCAATATCTCCTAAATCAAGTGGAGTGATGAATCTGCCAGATTGTTTAATCGAATCAGGTTCACTAATATAAAGTTCCCCGATTTGTGTTCCGCTATTAACCTGCTGCTTGTCGTTTATTTGAAAACCAAGCGTAATCGGCTTCTTTTCTATTAATCCTTTATCTAAAACCCAAATATAATATTTCTTTTTTTGCATGAACATACTGTCTTTATTAATGACTATTGCATTACTTATTTCCTTTGTAATCACTTCGGTGTTTACATGATAACCTTCATGTAATTTTTGTTCGAAATCATCCAACGATATTTCATAAGGGTAGAGTGACTTTTCTTCTACTTTTGGTTTGTTTTTAGGTGAAGTGGAAATCTTCTCTAATACACCGGTAATCTTCCCCTTAAATAAAGGGGAGGTAGAGATTGTTTTCATACCGCTTTCCACTTGGGAAAGTTGTTCCTCTGATAATGTTCCTTGAATGACAGGTGATGTTGAGACAATTGTAAGGACAGGGTTTTTTAAATTGTAAGAAATATTTTTAACAATTCCGGAAGTGTTACTAACAATCGTTAGATTTCTAGCTTCACTGTCATAGTTGTCTTTTTGCTCTTCATATTGCTTTAGCTGATGTTCAAGTTTTTCCTTTTCTAGCTCTTTTTGATTAATCTCTATTTTAATTGAATATGATACGGTTTTAGGAATGGAAGTTGATTCTTCCTCCTTTTTATCTGTCTTCACTTGTGTTGCTTCATCCTTTTCGGCATCTGAAAGTAAAGAGGACAGATTTTGCAGATGGGAATCAATACTATCAATTTCTTGTTCGATTCGATCAATTTCTGTATCTAGTAACTCTTTTTGTTTCTCAATATTTAAAGTGGAATAATCAAATAAAGGGGTCCCTGTCTCGACTGTGTCACCTTCTTTTACTAAAAACTGATTAAATCCGGCTTTTTTGTCTACATAGAAATAATGTGTTTCGGATGGTGCGACAACTCCATCGCTTGAAAATGATTCAATTAAATGGCTTTGTTTTACAGTTTCCCATTTTGAAACATACTGTAAACGATCAATTTTATTGTTCTTTTTTTCTATTAAATACACATTCACCGCTATAAATAGTAGGGCAAATGCTATTAATAAAAAGGACCATTTTTTCATCACGATTCACCCCCACTTTAAAATAAACGATAAAAATCGATATCGGTAAATAATGCTGTGATGCCCCAGAAGATAAGGTTGACGACAATCACCAGTATTAGCAAGGATATACGATTTTTTTCAGAAAGTGCGCATAAACTTTTATATTGAATATATATTCCCCAAATCTTAAAGATTGATAGACAGCCTAATAATGCTATTAGAAATGGAATGGTTGTAATGTATTGGCCGATTACTCCGAAAGAAAGCGGAGAAGAATACCAGTCCAAGTTAAGCCATAATACAAGAGGGAAATAGGTCATATGTTCAATTAAGAGGATGAATAATACAAATACTTGTATCACTACGAGTTTTCGATAAGATACATCTGCAAATACACTAAATACAAGTGGAGTGATGTACAATATACAAACGGAATAAATAATTCCTGAAAGTGTTTTTCCCATGACGAAAAGTGCTTTATGCCATTCGAATACTCCTTTCGGATCAAGAGTGAGAGTTTTCGAGATGGAGGCGGATCCAATCCCCAATAAACCTTCCAATGTAAAAATAACTGCACTAAATAAAATCATTAAAAACAGTCTCATTTTGAGTCCGTAAATGACTTCTGCTTTACCTAGTTGAAAGAAAGTAGTCTTCGGTTTAAATAAGTGAAAAATACGAGATTGGTAGACCATGCATAAACCTCCGTCGGGCAAAATATCTACCATTATTCTATCTTATTTTACATAAATATTACAACCTTTCAAAAAAATAAGTAATATTATGGTGAATTAGCTCGAAGGATAGTATTTAAATTCGAATAGGATCATTGGTACAATAATTAGAAGAAGCGAAAGGGAGGATTATAATGTTTCACAGTAACTGGATTAAAACATTACATATAGACTATCCAATCATACAGGCGCCGATGGCTGGCGGGATCACGACACCAGAACTGGTCGCTGCTGTTTCAAATGCCGGGGGACTTGGAATGATTGGAGCGGGTTACTTGAATGCAGAGCAAACGAGGAAGATCATTCGAGAGGTTAAGTCACTTACATCTAATCCGTTTGGGATTAATTTGTTCGTACCAGAGAAAAATGCAGTAGAAGAAGTGGAAATTTTGAAAATGAATACTCATTTACAAAAGTATCGTGAAGAATTAAATCTTCCAATGGAAATGCCAACAATAAGTAATAACAGTGTATTCGAAGAGCAAGTAAGGATCATCAGCGAAGAAGGTATTCCAATCTGTACTTTTACATTTGGATTACCGGCGGAACCAATTGTGAAACAGCTAAAAGAAGCAAAGATCTTTTTAATGGGAACAGCAACAACAGTTAAAGAAGCGCAATATGGAGAGAAAGCAGGAATGGACGCAATTGTCGCACAAGGCAGCGAAGCGGGGGGACACCGTGGAACATTCCTTGGAAAAACGGAAAGTAGCATGATCGGATTAATATCTCTCATTCCTCAAATTGTTGACCAAGTAAATATCCCTGTCATTGCCGCAGGGGGAATAATGGATGAAAGGGGCATAATGGCTGCCCGCTGTCTAGGAGCCCAAGGGGTACAAATGGGAACGGCTTTTTTAACTTGTGTAGAAAGTGGTGCACACGAGTTGCATAAAGCTGCCATCCTCAAAGCAACTGAAGAGGAAGTAGTATTAACTTCAGCTTTTTCAGGTAAGAATGCCAGGGGAATCAATAATCGTTTTATTAAAGAGATGAGTGTTTACGAAGGAGTTATTCCGAGCTATCCCGTTCAAAATTCTTTAACAAAAGATATTCGTAAAGCAGCGGGCGAACAAAACAATCCTAACTTCATGTCGTTATGGTCTGGACAGAGCCCTAGATTAAGCAAAAATAAAACAGTAAGCGAGTTAATCCAAGGACTGGTGGATGGATATAATCGAATCAAGGGGACCATATAGGAATAAAACAATGTTAAGAAAACAGTGTGACATGTATGTCATGCTGTTTTTTATTTAGGCTCTTTTCTAAAGGATCTTTGTGTAAATTTTGTTGTTTTTTGAACATAGACCATTCCTTTCGCTCCAATCCACTCTGCGTTTTCATATTTGTTAATACAGCGATTTATTGAATTTCTTTTCTCAATTGTTTTAACTTGAAGTTCCGTTAAAAAAGATTGATTGGAGCGGAAGGGTGCGAGACTCCTGCGGGATCAGCGGGACAGGTGAGACCCCGCAAACGCGAAGCGTTGAGGAGGCTCACCGCCTGCCCCGCGGAAAGCGAGCACCCTGGAGCGGAAATCACCTGCATACTTATCAATAGCAACAAAGTTTGCGAAAACAGCCATTGTTTTAAAAAAACATTTGCATAACGTAACAGTGTTATGTTACATTAATTTCATGAAAGGGGCGTTATGTGATGAGTCAAGATTTAATATCCAAAAAGGACTTGTTAGACCTGACAGGAATCTCCTATGGGCAATTGTATAGATGGAAACGAAAAAATTTAATACCAGAAGAATGGTTTATTCGAAAATCAACTTTTACAGGACAAGAGACATTTTTCCCTAAGGTAAAGATATTGGAAAGAATTGAAAAGATTCAATTAATGAAGGAAAACTTATCTTTAGACGAATTAGCTGATGTATTTTCTCCTGAATTAACGAATGTAAGTCTAAGTAAGGAAGAAATATTAAAACGAAGCATCTCATCAAAACCTATTATAGACTTTTTTATTGAAAATATCGGTCAATTAACAGAGTTTTCCTTTGAACAAACATTAACGATTTATATTCTTGAAAAGATGCTTCAGTCCGGAGACATTAATCTGGAAGAAGGAAAAATGGTTCTGCATGTACTACAGGAGCATTATCGGAAAGTAGATTCCAAAACAGCAGAGCTGATTTTTATTCGAAAATTAGGAATGTCAACTTGTTTTCTTGCATCAAATAGTGACGAACTTTTCTTTGAGAAGGGGACAAAAGTTGTCGTTCGGCTTTCGTTAGCTAGTTGCTTGGAAGAATTGAAATCAAAATGGACATAATGGAGGAATTGACCATGGGGTTGGATAGGAAAAACGATTTAGTGATTAATGGCTTTGGAAGATCAAATGGTGGCCAATTTGAAGATGTTGTTTTAAACGGTAAAGGTACGATTGATGGTGATATCGAATGCAAGATGTATGACTGCAATGGAATGGGAACTTTAAATGGCAATGTGACAGCGGAGAAAGTACGAATAAATGGCAAGGGGAAAATCAATGGCAATATTGTTGCAAGAGATATTACGGTTGATGGACACGCTTCATTAGGCGGAAATACTTCACATGAATCACTTAGGATTTCCGGTCATTGTTCTATCGGTGGAACAGTGAAAGGCGATAAAGTGAAAATAAATGGGAAAGCATTGATTGGCGGAGATTGTGAAACCGAGGAATTTGTTACTGAAGGTATTTTTACTATTGGCGGTCTTTTGAATGCTGAAGAAATTGATATAGCTTTATATGGTGAATGTAAAGCAAAGGAAATTGGTGGACAGTCCATAAGAATTCGGCAAAAACCGTATGGAATCATTAAATTTTTACGTTCATTGTTCCCCACTCGTTTGATAACCGACATTATTGAAGGCGATGATATCTATTTGGAAGGTGTCCGAGCAAAAATCGTTCGAGGTAACAATGTTACGATTGGCAGCAATTGTGAAATAGATTTAGTTGAATACTATGAAGAATCTTCTATAGATAAAGGCTCAACTGTGAAAGAGTGCATTAAGCTGTAGTACAACTATGAAAGAGGGGAAAGTAGAATGGAGCGAAGAAATTTAAATATATTTGGTTCGGGAAGCTATTCCGGTGGTCACTATGCAAAGGTGAAAATAAAAGGCGATGGAACAGTAACAGGTGATATTGACTGTCAAGAATTCAAAACGCATGGAAATAGCCAATTGTTAGGTAACGTAAAAGCCGAATCATTTATTATTTATGGAACGGTCGATATAAAAGAAAATCTGAAATCAAATGTAGTAAAAATCAATGGAACGATGGACAGCAATGGTGATATCTCGGGAAATCAGATTTTAATTCGAGGCAATGGAGAAATTGATGGAAATCTTTATGGGGAAAAAGTAGAGATCAAAGGAAGTCTGTCTGTTAACGGGAATTGTGAAGCAGAAACCTTTCAATTAGATGGCGGGTTTCAAATTAGCGGACTATTAAATGCGGGAAGTATTAACATTGGAATGAAATACGGAGAAAGCAGAGTAAATGAAATTGGCGGAGAATCAATTACGATTCGTAAAAAACCTTCATTTCTTGGGATGAGCAAACATTTTGGGAAAATGACAACTGAATTGATTGAGGGAGACATAATTTATATAGAGTATACTGATGCAAAAATCGTTCGTGGAAATAATATAGAAATTGGACCTGGATGCAATATCGAGATAGTCGAATATAAGGAAAACTTCAAGCAACATAAAAACTCGAACGTAAAAGAAAATAGAAAAATATAGGTGAAGGGGAAGGATATATGATTGGTAATAAAAGTAAAATAGGATTTGTTGTCGCGGGTTTACTACTGGGGATACTAATGGCATCAATGGATAATACCATCGTAGTTACAGCGATGGGTACAATTGTAGGAGATTTAGGCGGACTAGAAAGTTTTGTATGGGTAGTTTCTGCTTATATGGTAGCGGAGATGGCTGGGATGCCAATATTTGGTAAACTATCAGATATGTTTGGTAGGAAAAGATTTTTTATGATGGGATTAATTTTATTTATGATAGGTTCCATTCTTTGTGCAACGGCAGGAAACATTACTCAACTTAGTATTTATCGTGCCATTCAAGGGATTGGCGGAGGAGCCTTAGTACCGATAGCATTTACGATTGTGTTTGATATTTTCCCTCCGGAAAATCGGGGAAAAATGGGCGGATTGTTTGGAGCTGTTTTTGGATTATCAAGTATTTTTGGCCCGCTTATCGGCGCTTATATTACTGATTATATCAGTTGGCATTGGGTGTTTTTAATCAATCTACCATTAGGTATTCTTGCACTTGTCTTTGTTACATTGTTCTACCATGAATCAAAACAGCATGTGAAACAAAAAATTGATTGGTGGGGGGCTATTACACTAGTTGGAGCTGTCGTTTGCCTTATGTTTGCTTTAGAATTAGGCGGAAAAAAATATGATTGGGATTCAACGACAATCATCAGTCTCTTTGCCGGTTTTGTTATTCTATCTTTTATTTTCATCTTGATAGAAAAAAGAGTTTCAGAGCCTATTATTTCATTTCCTATGTTTAAACAGCGACTATTTGCGGGTAGTACACTAGTAGCACTATTTTATGGAGCGGCATTTATGACCGCTACTTTATTTATACCAATGTTTGTTCAAGGTGTATATGGAGGAAGTGCTACGAATTCGGGATTAATCTTACTTCCGATGATGCTAGGATCAGTTGTAACAGCACAATTAGGTGGATTTTTGACGACAAAATTAAGCTATCGAAACATCATGTTTATTTCAGGAGTCATTACTATCGTTGGGTTGTTCTTACTGACGACAATAACACCTGAAACAAAACGGTTCATGCTTACCATCTATATGATTATCACTGGTTTAGGCGTTGGATTCTCCTTTTCGGTACTTCAAATGGCAGCTATCCATAATTTTGGGATGGAGCAACGAGGATCGGCAACATCAACAAGCAACTTTATTCGTTCGTTAGGAATGACGATAGGGATTACGATTTTTGGTATGATTCAAAAGAATATATTTGCCAATAAAATGGATGGTGCGTTTTTAGAAATGGGCCCAATGCCAAAGGGAACTGCCATCGACCCAAATGCACTTTTAAATGAACAGGCACGTGCCCACATTCCAACTGAAATTTTAGGAAAAATAACGACTGCATTATCTTCATCCATCGTTCATACTTTTATGTGGGGGTTAGTGCCCGCTGGATTAGCGTTCTTACTTATATTTTTAATGAGTAAGGAAAAAATGGTGTTTAGTAAAGCGAAATAAAAAGGCGAACAAAATGTTAAAATTTTTTGAAATTGATATACATCATTGATAGTTTAGGGTAAAATAATATATGATGTTAAATTCGAAGAGGTGATCTTCCTTGAAAAGAGATCATGATAAACTGAAGAAGGTAATTACTAACTTTGCGGAAATTGGGGTAAAACTTTCAAAAACAAAATCCCGACTAGAAATCTTCAAAGTGCTGGAAGACGTAAAAAACATCCCAAAATATCCGAAACTACATCATTAGTTATTATAAAATAAGTCCGATATTTTATCGGGCTTATTTTTTTGGCTAAATACAAAGTTATTCTAGAGTTGGAAAACCATGGGTGATATTATTGTGTTATAAATACAGAATATTGCGATTAGGGGTGTGGGTATGGAATATGTAATTGATATTCAACAATTAAAAAAGAGTTATAAAAAAAGAAAATCCAATGAAATTATTGATGCAGTAAAAGGGATATCTCTACAAGTGAAAAAAGGGGAAGTTGTCGGTTTGCTTGGTCCGAACGGTGCGGGGAAAACAACGACAATTAAAATGATGTGCGGTCTTTTGCTTCCAAACGAAGGAACGGTAACGATAAATGGAATCGATATGGTGAAACATAGACTTAAAGCCCTTCGACATATTTCGGCAGTGCTAGAAGGTAATAGAAATCTATATTGGCGAATGACGGTGCGAGAAAACATGGAATATTTCTCGGGAAATCGAGGATTGTCGAAAAAGGAAATATCAAATAAAATCGATGAGCTACTTGAACGACTAAATTTGACACAAAAGGCAAATGAACTGGTGAATTCGTTATCGAGGGGAATGCAACAAAAACTGTCAATTGCAATTGCGATCCTAGCTGATACAGAGATTATTTTCCTAGATGAACCAACACTAGGGCTAGATGTGGAAATTAGCTATGAAATTAGAAATTTACTAAAAGAAGTAGCGAAAGAATATAATAAAACCATTTTATTAAGCTCACATGACATGCCTGTCGTTCAAGAAATATGTGAACGAGTCGTAATTATAAACGAGGGGAGAATTGTTACTGATGATAGTGTTAGTAACTTACTTTCTCTTTTTGATACAAAAGCATACTCCTTTACACTGGGGACTGCATTGTCCCATCAATTTCTTGAAGAAATAAAGGAGCACTTTATTGTACAAGAAGGCACAAATGATTCCGGGCAATCAATCGTGACAGTGACCATTCAACATAGCGATGATTTTTATAAAGTCATTGAAATGTTTAAAGAGAAAAATATCGTCATTGAAAAGGTAGATCGTTCAATTATTGACTTTGAGCAAGTCTTTATGAAAATTGTTAAGGGGGAAATGGTAAATGAAGTGGCTGTATCTGTTTAAGGCGAACTTTCGGAGAGAGTATATTTATTTAAAAAGATATTTACCAAACACGATCAGTGAACTTATCACTTTTTATGCGATTTTCTTGTTTCTGTTTTTTGGCATTCAAATTGTTGGTGACCCGTCCACAGTAGAAGTGAATGTACAAAATACGATTGTGAATTATTTATTTTGGTTTTTAGCTATGATGGTGATGCAGGGGATTGGATGGAGCATTATGAATGAAGCGCAACTAGGTACACTAGAACAAATGTATATGTCACCAATGGGGGCATGGAAAATTTTACTCGCCCGAATTATCTCATCTACTATTCTTCAACTTGTTATGATTGTCATTCTTTTATACCTATCGATGATAACAACCAATACTTGGCTAAATGTAGATGTTTTGTCTATCCTTCCAATATTAATTTTTACATTAATAAGTATGGTTGGTGTGAGTTTTATGATTGCCGGTTTGGCCATTATTTTTAAACAAATTGGTTCGTTTCTTCAAATTTTTCAGTTTATATTAATGGGTCTAACTTTTGCCCCGCTTTCAACTATGCCTTATTTAACGATTCTTCCGGTTGTGAAAGGGGTAGATATGGCAAGGGGGATTATGATTCATCACTCAAGTTTAATGAATTTTTCAATTGTTGATTATACATCACTAATTGCTAACGCTGCAGTGTACCTCTTTCTTGGTGTTGTTGTGTTCAAACGCTGTGAAAAAACAGCGATGATAAAAGGGGTATTGGGACAGCACTAATATAGTATTAAGAAATATAAAAAAGCACTGCTAAGCAGTGCTTTCCTGTTATATTAAAGTGCAGCTTCAGAATTTGTGATTGGGAGCTGCTTTTTAAGCTTTACGTCTTGTGTTGGCTTTTTTTTCACTTCAACATATTTCACATGAAGATCTTCCATTTCCTTAATAGTGAAATCGAAATTTTCGAATTCGATGACATCACCTTGTTTGGCTTCATAATTTTCTGTTAAAACCCAACCGCCAATTGTATCGATATCTTCATCGTCGATATGCGTGCCAAGGAGATCATTCACCTCAGTAACTAATACTTTTGAATCAATAATATAATGATTTTCCTTCACTTTACGGATAAGTGGCACCTCATCCATATCAAATTCGTCTCGGATTTCACCAACAATTTCTTCTAGTATATCTTCTACTGTCACAAGTCCTGATGTTCCGCCATATTCATCAATTAATACGGCCATATGAATACGTTCCTTTTGCATCATTAATAGAAGCTCTTGAATAGGAATCGTATCGATTACCCGGATAATCGGACGGATATATGAATTAAGCGTTGGTTTCGTATCAGGATCACCAAGTAAATCTGTTAAAAATTCCTTTGCATTAACCATCCCAATGATGTGATCTTTATCCCCATCGATTACTGGATAGCGAGTGTATCGTTCCTCACGAATCGTTTGTAACAATGCATCTAAAGAATCTTCTTTCGAAAGTGAAGAAATTTCGGTTCGTGGGACCATAATTTCTTTTGCAATTCGATTATCGAATTCAAATATTTTATTCACATATTTAAACTCAGATTGGTTAATTTCACCGCTTTTGTAGCTCTCGGAAACAATAATTCGCAATTCTTCTTCAGTATGGGCCAATTCATTCTCATTTACTTCCTTAAGACCAAACAGTCTTGTTACCAATCGTGAAGAAGTATTTAAAAGCCATACGAATGGGAATAATATGCGATGAATAAAGATAAGTGGTCGTGAAGTTAATAAGCTAATCGATTCAGCTTTTTGAATAGCCACCGTTTTTGGTGCTAATTCACCTACAACTACGTGTACAAATGTAATGAGTAGGAAAGAAAGAATGGTAGAAATTACGTGTACGGATGGTCCAGTAATATGGACAAAAGAAAATACCGGCATAAGTAACTTGGAAACCGTTGCCTCACCAATCCACCCTAATACTAACGAAAGTATTGTAATACCTAGCTGCACTGTAGATAAATATTCATCTAAATTAGAAAGAATTTTCTTGGCAGCAAGAGCTTTCTTGTTTCCTTCTTCTACTAGCTGATCAATTCGAGTACTTCTTACCTTTACAATTGCAAATTCCGATGCAACAAAGAATGCGGAAAGTGCTATGATAATAAAAACAAGCACAAGCCTAAATATGTCGTCCAAATAAGTTTACCTATCCCGTATGAACACGAGATAGGAGTCACCTCCTATTTTGTTAATAGATTTAAAGAGTTTACTAAACAAGTACTTTCAGAAATTAGCTTTTGGTAAAAAGATTCCTTTTCTTCTTGATTTAGTTTTTCAATTGCAAAAATTAAATCTGATAGCTCATTATTTAATTGTTTTATTTGATGATGGACAAAATCAACGCGCTGTAAAAGTAACTTCTCATCTAATGTAATGCCTTTTTTGATTTCCAATTTTTTTCGGATCGTATCAAGAGGCAGGGACAGCTTTTTACAGTCTTCAATAAATTTCAAGTCATCTATTGCGTCTGTTTCGTATATTCGATAATTCGACTTTGATCGACTTGCTTTCAATAAGCCAATACTAGTATAGTAGTCTATTGTTCTTTTTGAAACATTCGCTATTGATGCTAATTCACCGATTCGGTACACAGCCCCATTCGATCACCCCTTAATAAAATGTTAAACATATTATAAAAAAAATAAACCATACAGTCAAACGTGATACTTTTCATACTTCTTTAACATAATTTATGGAGTTATATTGTACACTATGCTTTATATTTAATATTAAAAGTCGATTTTTTTCCAAAATCGACTTTATCAATTTTCCGAAGAAAACATGTAATCCCTGTGGTAAAACCGGATGCTAAATATCAATCCTAAAGCTAACATATTCCCCATTAAAGAGCTTCCACCATAGCTGATAAACGGAAGCGGAATGCCTGTGATTGGAAGTACCTGGATGGTCATTCCGATGTTTTGAAACACATGAAAAGTAATCATACAAATAATGCCGGCGCAAACGTAAGAGTTGAATGGACTTTTTGTGAAAATGGCCGTTTTCGTTAAATGGTAAATTAAGAAAAAGTATAAACAAATAACAATACTTGCTCCAACAAATCCGAATTCTTCTCCAATTACACTAAAAATAAAATCCGTATGTCTTTCAGGTAAATAAACTTCTTTGTTAAAAAAGCCTTTACCTGATATTTCACCGGACCCGATAGCACTCATCGAGAGAAGGAGATGCCAGCTCTCTTCGGGGTAGTTTTCGGGGTAGAGCCAAGCATAAATTCGATCGAATTGATATGCTTTAACAGGAAGGTATTTTACAAGTGTTTCAGGTGCCCATATGACAAAATATAATACTGTGCCCCCGATAGTCAGAATGGACGTATATAATGGTAAAATGATTTTCCAAGTAATCCCCGAAATAAGCACCAATCCGGCGACAATCGCAATTAAAACCAAACCGGTTCCCAAATCCGGTTGAAGTAAAATTAAAGCAAGTGGCAGCGCTGTAATTAATCCTATTTTTAGCAAAAGAAACAGATCTGTTTTTGTTGTTTTTACGGTCACTTTTTCATTGTGAGAGGCAATTATATTACTTACTGCAAGAATTAAGAATGTTTTCATGAACTCAGAGGGCTGTATTTGCCCTAATCCTGGTAATACGTACCAACTCGTAGCGCCATTCCTTTTAGGAACTAGACATCCTGTATCAATACAATGTGGTGCAACGAGCAATCCTACTAGTAATAAAATCCCAAATCCGTAAAAATAATAGGAAAGTTTTCGATACTGGCTAGGATCTAGAATGATAGCCATTCCGATTATCGTAAAGCCAATCACATACCAAACACCTTGTTGCAGAACAAAATTTCCTTTATATTGAGCAGATGTTTGTGCACTTGAAATAGAGATGCAACTAATTATTAAAAATAAGAACAAGATAAGCACTAATGTCCAATCAATTTTATCGATCACTTTTTGTTGCTTTTTCACTTTTTTCACCTAATTTCTATGTAACACATCAATAGTTATAGACGTCTTACTTTAAGAAAAGGTTTCCTTTTTTTATGTCCGTTCCTTTCCGCTCAATCCACTCTGTGCTGTTTTTAAAGCGTCAATCACTTGAAAACTTTTTAGATTTCTACTATATTTTTTTCACTTCAACATATTGGACATGTGATTGTTCCATATCTGATACAATAAATTCAAAATTCTCCCATTCCACAATATCACCTTTCTTTAAGTCATATTTCTTCGTAAGGAGCCAACCGCCGAGGGTGTCGATCTCTTCATCAAAAATATGGGTCCCTAGTAAATCGTTAACTTCTTCAATTAGCACTTTTGCATCTAAAATATAATGGGAATCATTAATCTTTCGAATGAGCGGAATTTCATCTGAGTCAAATTCATCACGAATTTCTCCGACGATTTCTTCAAGAATATCTTCAACAGTGACTAGCCCTGCGGTCCCGCCATATTCATCAAGTAAAATTACCAAATGTGTACGATCTTTTTGTATTTTAGATAAAAGCCCTTTTATTGGGACTGTTTCAATCACTTTTGGAACAGGTTTTATATATTTTTCAATTGGGTTTTCTTCGAGACATTCATCAAAAATACAATCGGTTAAGACTTCTTTAATGTTTACAATCCCGATAATACTATCTTTATCACCGTTTGTAATAGGATATCTTGTGAACTTTTCAACCTTTGCAGTTTCTAAAATTTCATCAATTGTTGCTTCTTTTTCCAATGTCACCATTTCTGTACGCGGTACCATAATTTCCTTTGCAATTCGATTATCAAATTCAAAAATATTATTCACGTACTTATATTCGGATTGATTAATCTCACCGCTTTTTAAACTTTCCGATAAAATGATGCGAAGCTCTTCCTCTGTAGGTGCAATTTCACTATCCGAGGCAGGTTTTAGTCCGGCAAGTTTGGTTACGAGACGTGATGATTTGTTTAATGTCCAAATAAAGGGAAACATAATGCGATTGAACCAAACTAAAGGTTTGGCAACAAATAAAGTAATCTCTTCTGTTTTTTGAATAGCAAATGATTTTGGCGCCAGTTCACCTAATACAACATTAAAAAAAGTAATAAGGGCAAAGGAAATAATAAACGAAATAATGCTAGAAATGGACGGCGGAAAATGAATTTTTTCCAAAATTGGGTTTAATAACACTTGGACTGTCGGTTCACCTAGCCATCCTAATATTAGGGAAGTAACGGTAATACCTAACTGAATAGCTGATAAATAACTATCAAGATTGGAAATCACCTTTTTTGCTGTTATAGCTGACTGGTTTCCTTCCGCAATTAATTGATCGATTCTAGAAGTACGCACACGAACAATAGCAAATTCTGAAGCGACGAAAAAAGCAGTAATGGCAATAAGAATAATAATAATGATAAAATTGACTATTGGCATAGGACTGTTTTACTAATAAGTAAAACTTGCACCTCCTCTTATTGATAATGTACCCGAAAATCATACAGAATAAATCTAAATAAAAAAGGTTGCAAAACAATCGATGATAAAATATGTAGAAAATATTTTAAGGATTTATCATAAAAATTTGGTAAAATAAAAGTAACGAAAGTTTTTTGTGAAACAGCCCTTTCAAAATGAAGCTGTTTTTTACGTATCCCATTAGGAGATATTAATTCGGAGGGAACTCTATTGAAAAATCGTGTTGCGAATCGGGGAGTCATCTACGTTCATACAAATGTTGTGGATCATTATGTCTTATCACATGGCATTGATTTTTATGATTTTTATCAAGCCTTTCCTGATTTACCTAATCTTCTTTTACTAAGACATCAATTTGAGGATGCGAATTTTAATCTCCATACATTACTTGATTATGTTGACGCTGAATTGATTCCGAAAATGACAAAAGACAACATTTATCATTATGAAGATTTTTGCTGGATTGATTTTGAGGATGAGGATACATTAAATCATCTAGATGGTCAGGAGATTGCAGAATTATTATATTTAAGCCATATAAAATCTCACTTGCGTCTGCCATTTTATCGAAAGTTGAATAATCGGTTTGCCTATTTATCCCATGACGATGGCTGGGTTAACAAAACTTACTATCGTCGCTTTGATGACTTCTATACAACTTTAGGAACCACCATATCCAACCGGTTAAATGAAAAAGCAGAGAAAACCCTTCTTGGATTTAAAAAGAAAAAGGATATTCCTTCAATACCAGTCGAAATCCTTTATCCATTTATTGAAGATATGAAAGAGGGAATGCTCTTTGCGATTGAAGAGGCTACCTACACTAGAACTACTGTAGAAATACCGATTTGGGTCATTGGTGATTACTATGATATGGACGAAATGTACGAGGAATATAAGGAACGCGATCGGCGTCAATTAGATGGGAAAATTGTTTATGATCGAAAAGCTAAAGAATGGAAGGCTTTTGTGAAATAAAATGACCCAGCACAGAAATCGGACTTTTTACATAAGATAATTTAGGCAAATGACCTAAATCAACAATCAATGGAATAATGCTAAACTATTTGTAGTTATTATGATGGAGGAAAAACATGAAAACCAAATTATGCTTACTTTATGGCGGGAAATCTGCTGAACATCAAGTATCCTTGCAAACAGCAAAAGCAGTTATACAGGCACTTGATCATGAAAAATTTGATATCAATCCGATCTATATAAATACAGAGGGCAAATGGATAAAAGGGGAAGCAATTACAGGTCCGATTGAAAGTGTTAAAGCTTTAGAGTTTTCTACGGGAGAAATGATCGCTCCTAATGCACTTTCGACTTCATTAGTAAGTGCGCCTTCCGAGTCAGAGGCAAACAGTGGGTATGATGTAATTTTCCCACTTTTACATGGACCAAATGGTGAAGATGGTACTGTGCAAGGGATGCTTGAATTATTAAATTTACCTTATGTTGGAAACGGAGTTTTAGCATCTGCTGCCGGAATGGATAAAGTGATTATGAAAAATTTATTTGCCCAGGCAGGTTTAGAACAAGTTAAATATGTCTGGTTTATCCGCAATAATTGGGAAAGTAATCGCGAAGCTGCATATGAAAAAGTTGAAAAAGAACTAGGATATCCTTGCTTTGTAAAACCCGCAAATCTTGGCTCCAGTGTTGGGATAAGTAAATGTATGAATCGTAATGAGTTGGGAGCAGCCTTTGAAGAAGCTTTTCAATTTGATCGAAAAGTGATTGTTGAAGAAGGGATTATTGCTCGAGAAATAGAAATTGGTGTGCTTGGTAATGACGATCCAGAATGTTCTGTGGCTGGAGAAATTGTTCCTAAAAAAGACTTTTACGATTATAAAGCAAAATACGAGGATGGAAATACAGCATTAATTATTCCGGCTGAAATTTCGTCAGATACTTACCGTGAATTAACAAAAACGGCTATTCAAGCATTTAAAGCATTAGATTGTTCAGGCCTTGTTCGTGCCGATTTCTTTGTTACAAGCGAAGGGAAAGTGTTGATTAATGAAGTAAACACAATGCCTGGTTTTACACCATTTAGTATGTTCCCACTTCTATGGAAGCATAGCGGAGTTGAATATCCTGCATTAATTGAACGATTGGTAGAGCTGGCACAAGAGCGACATAAGGATAAACAAAACATTAAACACACATTTTAATTTTCAATATCTATAAGGGTATCTCATAAATCAAGTAGAGACACCCTTATTATTCTTTTTAAATGCCTGGAGGAAATGAATAATGATTCAAAGAACGATCTCGCAGATAACTAAAATGATTAAGGTTGAAAATGATGTTTCCCCGTTTGCTGATACGATGATTAATGGAGTATGTATTGATACTCGAAAATTACAATCCGGGAATCTTTTCATCCCTTTTAAAGGCCAAAATGTCGATGGACATAAATATGTCGAAGATGCGATAAAGAACGGAGCAGCTGGATCACTATGGCAAAAGGATGTTCCTAATCCGCCTACGCATTTACCAATAATCATAGTAGAAAATACCGAAGTTGCCTTGCAAGAATTAGCAAGAAACTATCGCTCAGAACTTACTATTAAAATTGTTGGTGTTACCGGCAGTAACGGAAAGACAACGACAAAAGACATCGTAACCGCTATGTTAAGTGAGAAGTATGTCGTGCAAAAAACAGAAGGCAATTACAATAATCATTTAGGTCTTCCAATCACAATCCTTTCATTAAATGAAGAGACTGATGTTGCTGTCCTCGAAATGGGAATGAGTGCTAGAGGAGAAATCGAATTTTTGACGAAAATGGCAAAACCGGACATCGCGATTATCACGAATATTGGTGAAGCACATCTTCAAGATCTCGGATCAAGGGAAGGAATAGCTGAAGCTAAGTTAGAAATTACGAAAGGTTTATCTGAGGATGGATTATTTATTTATATCGGTGATGAACCACTTTTAAAAGAACGGGAACATTTATACAACAACTTTAGGGTGAAAACATTTGGGAAGTCTAAGTCGAATGATGTATTCCCAATTTATATTGAGAAAAAAGATCATGGAAGCATATTCTCCGTTAATATCGCACCAGATAAACACCTCTTTCTACCGGTTCTAGGAGAGTATAATGTTTTAAACGCTTTGGCGGGTATAATCGCAGCGCTTGAATTAGACTTGTCGCTGGAGGAAATAGAGTCCGGGCTAAAATCATTAAAGCTCTCAGCTATGCGAATGGAACTACATTCCGGAATAAAAGGAACACAAGTGATAAATGATGCCTATAATGCAAGTCCGACATCGATGAAAGCTGCCATTCATATGTTAGAAAACCTTGATCAGGATGAACGGAAAATTGTTGTTCTCGGAGATATGCTTGAGCTTGGAGAAAATGAAATCCAATTCCATAAAGAAGTGGGAAGTATATTAAATCCGGAAAAAATCCATTATGTTTTTACTTATGGAGAATTGGGAAAATATATAGCAGAAAGTGCATCGGAACAATTTCCGCCAACACGAGTTTTCCACTTTTCGGACAAACAAGAACTCATACAGTCATTAAAATCTATTATTAAAGGAGATGAATGGATACTTGTAAAAGGTTCTAGAGGAATGAAGTTAGAAGAGGTAGTTAAGTCCTTGATTGAAAATTAAAAGAAATTAAATTTTTACAGGGTCCTTATATTTTATTTGGTAAATAGGGAATAATAATCGGGAAGGTATTTCGTATTCATTAAATAAGAAGATAATTTGGGATTTCTTGCTCGTTGAAATCCCTGCTAATTAATGGTACGATACCCATACATCGTTTACACTTTTTGCCGCAACTCTTTATTTTACAAATGAGTGACTTTTTTTTGTATAGTATCGGGGAAACAAACCATTTTAGGTTTTCTTGGCCCTGTTAAGTAATAAAGGAGAATGAGAAGATTGACGAATTTTTCAGAGTTAAATTTAAGCCCGGCAATTTTAAAATCATTAAAACGAATGGGCTTTGAAGAAGCATCACCAATTCAAGCAAAGACAATCCCATTAAGTACCCAAGGAAAAGATATTATTGGTCAGGCGCAAACAGGAACTGGTAAAACTGCAGCCTTTGGGATTCCGCTAATTGAAAAAATTGATACGAAAAACCCTAATATTCAAGGAATTATTATTGCTCCTACACGTGAATTAGCGATCCAAGTATCTGAAGAACTATATAAAATTGGATATGATGCAAGAACGCGTGTTTTAGCAGTTTATGGCGGGCAAGATATTCAACGCCAAATTAAAGCGTTGAAAAAAGGTCCGCAAATTATTGTTGGAACTCCGGGTCGTATTCTAGATCATATTAAACGTCGCACATTAAAGCTTGATCAAGTATCTACATTAGTACTCGATGAAGCAGATGAAATGTTAAATATGGGATTCATTGATGATATTGAATCTATTTTATCTAGTGTTCCGGAAGAACGCCAAACATTACTTTTCTCAGCAACAATGCCGGATCCGATTCGAAGAATTGCTGAGAGATTCATGAAAGATCCTGAATTAGTACGCGTAAAAGCAAAAGAAATGACGGTTCCTTTAATTGAACAATATTATGTAAAAGTACAGGAAAGAGAAAAGTTTGACGTTCTTTCTCGTTTAATAGATGTTCAATCACCGGAACTTGCTATCGTCTTTGGCCGTACGAAACGACGTGTCGATGAATTGGCAAATGCCTTAAATCTTAGAGGTTATACAGCGGAAGGTATTCATGGAGACTTAAGTCAAGCTAAACGTTTGTCTGTTCTGAGAAAGTTCAAAGATGGAAAAGTAGACGTTTTAGTGGCGACAGATGTTGCTGCACGTGGATTAGATATTTCAGGTGTAACACATGTATACAATTATGATATTCCGCAAGATCCTGAAAGCTATGTTCACCGTATTGGTCGAACAGGTCGTGCAGGTAAAGAAGGAATGGCCATTACATTTGTTACTCCTCGAGAAATGGGTTATTTAAAAACCGTTGAGCAAACAACGAAAAAGAGAATGATGCCAATGCGTCCACCAAGTTGGGATGAGGCATTTGAAGGGCAAATTCGCGTTTCAATGGAGAAACTAGCGGATATTGTGAAAGAAAATAATCTTAATGAGTATGCTAATGTCGCAAAGGAATTATTAGAAGAAAATGATGCGACGCAAATTGTTGCAGCTGCTCTTAAATTAATGACGAAAGAGCCTGATAAAACACCTGTCCATATTACAGAAGAGCGTCCTCTTCCATCGAAGAGAGATGGGCAAAGATCTTCCTCTAGACGCGGGAAACCATCTTATGGAAATAAAGGTGGAAGCGGTGGAAATGCCAACCGTAAGCCAAGAAGATCTGGAAGAAGAGAATTCAACAGAGATAATAATAAAGATTACAAAAGAGATCATAACAGATCATAAAACGCGATTATAAATTGATGTAATAGGGCCAAAAAAGAGTAAGCGATCAATACGCTGGCTATTATGAACATAGAGCTTGCAAACAAAAAGCAATCGGAGCGATGTCCGGTTGCTTTTTTTAATCCAATATTCATTTAAAAATGAAACAAAAGCTCTAGTTAAACGTATATATACATAGTCCATTAGATGGAGGTAGGGTATGGAAATAAGAGAACCTCAGAAAAGGATATCAAAGCTTGCTTTAAAGGTGTGGAAAATAACCGGCATCTTACATTCACTCCTTGTTTGGATCGGGTGTGCAGCGGTAATATTTATCATTTCTTTATGGGATTGGAGTACTTGGTTTACTGGATTAGCTCTAATCATCGCCTTATTGTATTCAGTTCTTTTTATATTCATCATTCCACAAATAAGATGGAAAAGATGGAAATATGAAGTGAGGGAACAAGAAATAGAATTACAACATGGCGTTTTTATTATTAAGCGGACGCTCGTTCCGATGATTCGTGTCCAACATGTTGATACTGTTCAAGGGCCGCTTTTACGAAACTACGATCTTGCTACAATAACGATTTCCACGGCTGCGACTGTTCATCATATCCCGGCTGTTGATATGTTTGAGGCTGATCGTTTACGTCATTCGATTTCTGCGTTGGCAAGGGTGGATGAAGATGATGTCTAATTATAAGAGATTACATCCGATCACCGCAATTTCAAATTTTCTTAATGAATTGAAACAATTGATTGCTCCGATTATCATCTTCCTTTTTATCGGTAGAGGAGGGCATAAAGAATCTATATGGGAATATATACCTATATTCTTTATGATGTTGATGATCTTAATTGTATTAATTTCAGGGATTGTGAAATGGCGCCGGTTTACCTATCGTTTGGAAGAGGGGGAACTGCGAATTGAATACGGTTTACTTGTAAAGAAAAAACGCTATATACCTTTCGAAAGAATTCAAAGTTTGGATTTATCCGAAGGAATTCTACATCGTCCATTCGGTTTAGTTAAAGTGAAAATTGAAACAGCGGGAAACAGCAATGTAACAGAGGCGGAGGCTGAGTTAACAGCGATTAAAAAAAGCGAAGCCGATGAAATTCAACAGATTATAACAGAGGCGAAAAAGTCATCGGTAAAAATTGAAACTAATGATGTCACATTTGATGTCGAACAATCAAATGAAATCATTTATCAAATTTCTAATAAAGAAATGTTTATTATGGCATCTACCTCCGGAGGCGCAGGTGTGATTGTATCGGCTTTGTTAGCCTTTATCTCACAATTTAATGAAATGATCCCTTATGAAAAAATATTTAAAGAGCTGAGTCACCTCGTTGAAAGTGGTGTATTTCTAATTATATTTTTAATCGTACTAATTCTGTTAGTTGCTTGGATCGGATCAATTGTTGTTACATTGATTAAATATAATGGGTTTACAACGAAACTAAGTGATGGCAACTTCATTATTACTAGAGGGTTATTAGAAAGACGTCAAACGACCATTCCTCTTCATCGAATTCAAGCGGTACGCATTACTGAAAACCCGCTAAGACAATTATGGGGCTACGCATCGGTATTTATTGAAAGTGCCGGCGGTTCGGTTGCAGATAAAGAAAGTATGAATGTCGTACTTATTCCAATAGTGAAAAAAAGCAAAATCCCCAGTATTTTAGGTGATGTTTTAACAGACTATAATTTTCATACTTCTTTTCATAAAGCACCAAGTCGTGCGAAAAATCGATATATCATTCGCGAAATATTGAAAGTTCTCCCTATATCAGCAGGTTTAGCCATCGCCTTCTGGCCCATTGGTTTATTAAGTATAATATTATTAGCATTCTTTGCAGTCTTCGGTCTTTTGCGCTATCGTGCTGCAGGATGGAGAGTGGAACAAGATCAGTTATCGCTTCGCTATCGAGGATTATTAAAACATACCATATTTATGAGGAAAAATCGTATTCAAAGTATGATGGTAAAACAAAGCTGGTTTCAAAGAAAGCTGCATTTAGCGTCAATCTTTTCCACAGTTAAGTCATCCGGGTCAGGAAAAACTTCAAAGGTTTATCACTTAGAATTATCAGATGTGAATAGGATTTATCAGTGGTATCGTAAATAAAAGACAATGGGCATCATCAAAAAAATTTATTGGATGCCCTTTTTTTTAGCAGTAAGATATACAATTCCCATCAAATAGCCCGACAATATTCCGAAAATATGTGAGATGATATTCACATTTGGTTCAAGGAAAGTCATAACGAGGGCAATGACAACAATTGGTATAATTACTTGGTGAATAGTCATCGTCAACATATGTTTTTTTAAAACAATCATCGCTAAATACATACCAAATAAACCAAAAATTGCCCCGCTAGCACCTACATGGCTATATGTAAGTGGTAATAAAAGATATGTAGCGATATTTCCAATCACTCCACAAATAAGATAAAATATGCAGAAAATCAATTTTCCTACTAATCTTTCTAAAAATGGTCCAAAGATGAGTAGGGAAAATGAATTAAATAGTAAATGTGGGAAACTCGCATGTACAAAAATGGGAGTAATGAGTCGCCAAAATTGTCCATCTGCTATATAAAGATTTACTCCGGATAACCATTGGAAAATGTATTTGTGAGGGATAAGTGGGATAAAATTCATTATGAACAACAATACATGTAGTAAAATAATAGTGCTAACGATTGGGTAGTTTTTTATATATTGAAAGAAACCTTCGTTACGAATATACATAGAATATACTCCTCTCGCAAAAAGTCTTGTACATCATATGCAACAACTTATAGTGATAGAAGGGATTGAATAAAATGATTCAAGGGATAGGAATAGATATTATTGAAATTGACCGAATACATCAATTAAGAACCCGTCAACCGCGATTTCCCGAAAAAATTTTAACCGAAAGTGAATTGGAACTATATTTAGAACTAAAGGAATCAAGAAAATCTGAATACTTAGCAGGCAGATTTGCTGCAAAAGAAGCTTTCTCGAAAGCGATGGGAACGGGCATAGGAAAGGAGCTTTCTTTGCAAGATATGGAGATTATGGTAGATAACAATGGAAAGCCCTACTTTCGTAAACCCCATGAAAAGGGTGTTCATCTTTCCATCACACATAGTAAGCAATTTGCGGCTGCGCAAGTTGTAATTGAGACAATATAAAAATTACTGCCCCTTTGCATATTCTTAAAGGTTGTCTCATATATTCATAGTGCGATAGGAGAGACAAGGCTTATTTGAACATTGCTATAAGTAGATGATGAAAGTCAGAGACTTTTGGTAATTGATTTATGCTGGCCTTTCTCTTCACCAACGAATATTACACTATGAAGGGGTTGAAGGGATGAAAAGAAAGGTTTGGATGCTTGTGATGGCTCTTGCAATAATGATCGTACTATCAGCTTGTGGATCCAAGTCGCAAGAAGATGTAGTAGGAAATTTAAAAGAAAAGATAGAGGACTTAAAAGGGTATAAGGCAAAAGCGAAAATGACGTTGCAAGTGGGAAATGAACCACAAACCTATGACATTGAAATTTGGCATAATAAGCCAAACTTTTATCGAGTACTTTTGAAAAATGATATAAAAGAGCAAAGTCAAATGATTTTAAGAAATAAAGAAGGGGTGTACGTATTAACACCTGCTCTTAATAAAAGTTATAAATTTCAAAGTGAGTGGCCACAAAACAGCAGCCAAGCATATTTATTTGAATCGCTTGTAAAAGATATTTTATTGGATAAAGATGCAACGTTTAAATCAACGAAAGACCAATACGTATTTGAAACAAAGACTCGTTACCAAAACAATAAAATGTTACCCTATCAGGAGATTGTTTTTAATAAAAGAAACTTATCTCCGAAAAGTGTGAAGGTTATGGATACAGACCGTAAAACACTAGTTTCTGTACAATTTACGAAAGTGGATTTCAATGCGAAATTCGATAAAAATGCATTTGACACACATAAAAATTTAACGAGTTCTATATTAGATGAAATACCTGCCAGTGCAAAACCAGAGGGAACTGAGTTAACGGTGAAATATCCTACTGCGAAAATTGGTGATACAACCCTATTGGATGAAAAAGAAATTAATACAGAAAACGGGAAACGTGTAGTATTGACATACACTGGAAAAAAATCGTTTACGATGATACAAGAGAAGGCAGAAGCGATGCAAACGGCAACGATGGTTCCTACATCAATTGCTGATGCTGATATGGTAGATTTAGGATTTGCTATCGGTACTTTAACAAAAGGCTCCATATCTTGGACTCAAGATGGTGTTGATTATATGATTGCATCGAAAGAGTTAACAGAAAATGAATTAATTGAGGTAGCTCAATCGGTACAATCAGAACCCGTAAAATAAATGAAATATAACATAAAAAGAATAGTAAACAATATTTATGCAGACAGGTTCAGTTTTAAGGGAACCTGTTTTCTTTTTTGTCTGTTATATGTTTAAATAATGATGGAAATAATCATATAGGTTAATTAGGGAAGTGGATGGAATGAATGAAAAAACACCGTTTTTTCGAGATACTTGGGTCGAAATCGATTTAGATCAATTAATTAAGAATTTAAAGCAAATTGAAAAGCACTTACCTAGTGGAATAAAAATTTTTGCAGTAGTGAAAGCGAATGCTTATGGGCATGGGGATGTACAAATTGGTAGAGCAGCATTACAAGCGGGTGCTTACGGATTAGCGGTGGCTTTTCTAGATGAAGCCATTTCGTTAAGGAAAAAAGGAATCATGTCACCTATACTTGTTTTAGGGGCAAGCAGACCAACAGATGCATATATAGCTGCCCAATATAATATTTCATTAACTGTTTTTCAAAAAGAGTGGCTAGAACAAGCAGAAAAGCACTTAAATAAAGAACAGAAGCTTCTCGTCCATGTAAAATGTGATACTGGGATGGGAAGGATTGGTGTAAGGGAAATAAGTGATTTAAAAGAGATTGAATCGTTTCTTCATCATTCAGATTGTTTTCAATTTGAAGGTCTATTTACTCATTTTGCAACGGCTGATGAACTTGATCAACAATACTATAATCAGCAGCTTTTCAAATTTAAAGAAATGGTAGCAGCATTAAATGAAAAACCTCCATTTATTCATTGTGCAAACAGTGCTACATCCTTACGTTTTGATCAATCCGAATTTAATGCGGTAAGATATGGGATTGGAATGTATGGGCTTTCCCCGTCCGAAGAAATGAAAAGCGTTCTTCCGTTTCCTTTGCATGAGGTGTTTTCACTTCATACGAGGATTTCAAACGTGAAAAAGGTTCCACCGGGTGAAGGGGTTAGTTACGGTTCTGTCTATAAAACGGAGCAAGAGGAATGGATAGGAACACTCCAAATAGGGTATGCAGACGGATGGATCCGTAAATTACAAGGCCAAGAAGTGCTCGTGGAAGGAGAAAGAGTGCCGATTGTAGGTCGTATTTGTATGGATCAATGCATGATCAGGCTAAAACGTGAAGTACCGATTGGAACAAAAGCAACATTAGTCGGAAAACAAGGAACTGAATACATCTCGATGGATGAGATAGCAAAAAAACTTGAAACCATCAATTATGAAATACCATGTTTAATTTCAACAAGAATCCCTAGAGTATACATCCAACATGGTGAGATCATTGAAGTGGATAATCGTTTAATCTGATTGTTTTTATTAATCGTAATTATAGATGTTTAGAAAATTATTTTATCCATTTGCATATTTAATAGATTTTTTTGGCGATAATACTTAGGAATGCTTAAAATATATTTGCATATAGTAAATTTGGTGGTATTATTAAATTGGTATTTAAGAATCGGTGTGTAGTGATTGGTGGAGGTGTAGTTTGTGTCTGAATCCAGCGCAACAACAGAAATATTAATTCAGTTACCGCAACAATTGTTAATAGAACTTGATGGATTTGCAGAACAAGAGAATGTGAATCGTAATGAATTTATTTATCGCGCTACAAAAATGTATCTGCGTGAGCGTAAAAAAAGACAAATTCGTGAATCAATGAGACGTGGCTACATGGAAATGGCTAAAATTAATTTAGCGATAGCATCTGAGGCGATTCAAGCAGAATACGAAGCAGAACATACAGTAGAACGCTTAGTAAGCGGGGGTTAGTCCTTTGATTGTTAAGCGTGGTGACGTGTATTTTGCTGACCTTTCCCCTGTTGTCGGTTCCGAACAAGGCGGAGTACGTCCTGTTTTAGTGATTCAAAACGACATTGGGAATCGGTTTAGTCCCACTGTAATTGTTGCTGCTATTACAGCGCAAATCCAAAAAGCAAAACTTCCTACACATGTTGAAATTGATGCAAAGCGTTATGGCTTTGAACGCGATTCTGTTATTTTGCTTGAACAAATTCGCACAATTGATAAACAACGCTTAACAGACAAAATCACACATTTAGACGAAGAAATGATGGAAAAAGTGGACGATGCATTACAAATTAGTTTAGGACTTATAGAATTTTAATAGGATGAATCAATAAAGAAACACTCAGTCAGATGGGGGGTTTCTTTTTTTATAAGTATAAAACGTGGTAGGAAAAACGACCTATTTTGTCCAAGAAAGGATATAAAAAATATTTAAGTTATTTATTTTTTGATAACATAAATATAGATAAGTGATGGAAAAGAAAGTAATTAGAAATAGATTTGAGATAGGAGAGGTCGAGATGTACAATTTTTTAGTAGAATATATTCCAACCCACAAAGACGAGATTTTAGATGAGTGGATGAAACGAATGAAAAGTGACGAGGATGAGCGCTTTATAAATGTTGTTTCCGATCAAGTATTTGTTAATACGAGCAGTGAGTTTGTTAATGTCATATTATCGAGATTAACGGATTCAAGTGAAAGCTATAACGAGAAACTTACTGATTTCGCAGAAAGGCTTGTTCGACTTGGTTGGCCTTTAACTTTTGTGACTACTGGTATCTCTACATTAAATAAAGTTATTTTTGAAAAAGTAAATGAAACAAAATTATTTTCTTCAGAGAAAAAACTCGAATACTTTACCATTTTTGAAAAATGGATGACACCAATAAATAATGAAATTATTAAAGCATATAACAGTACTTGGGAAAGAACCGTTTCTTTACAAAAAATTGCCCTTCAAGAATTATCGGCACCATTAATTCCTGTATTTGAAAAAATATCGGTTATGCCTCTTGTTGGGACAATCGATACTGAAAGAGCAAAACTTATTATGGAAAACCTTTTAAATGGAGTGGTAAAACATCGTGCGGAAGTCGTGTTAATCGATATTACCGGTGTTCCCGTTGTCGATACAATGGTTGCTCACCATATTATTCAAGCAGCTGATGCCGTTCGTTTAGTAGGTGCAAAATGTATGTTAGTAGGAATACGTCCTGAAATTGCACAAACGATCATTAACCTAGGGATTAATTTGTCACAAATTATTACAACGAGCACATTAAGAAAAGGCATAGAGCAAGCATTGGAAGCAACAAATCGAAAAATTGTGAAGTGGGAGGGTGCACTGTGAGAATACCGATTTTAAAACTAAAAGAGTGTTTGCTTATATCCATTCAATGGGAACTGGATGACCAAACAGCATTGGAATTTCAGGAGGATCTATTACATAAAATTCATGCAACAAGTGCACGTGGTGTTGTGATCGATATTACTTCCATCGATTTTATCGACTCTTTTATTGCGAAGGTTCTTGGAGATGTCATAAGTATGTCAAAACTTATGGGGGCTAAAGTTGTCATAACTGGGATTCAGCCAGCCGTCGCAATCACCTTGATTGAACTGGGGATTCGGTTGGAGGATGTCCTAACTGCAATAGACCTAGATAGTGGTTTAGAGAAATTACAACAGGAACTGGGGGATTAACTTTATGGAGCTCCAATCCTGCGTAGAGATATTAAATGAGTGGGACATCGTTGCGGTTCGACAATTAGGTCGAAACGTGGCTAAAGAGTTACACTTTGGAATAGTTGATCAAGCAAGAATTACAACAGCTATTAGTGAATTGGCAAGAAATATATTTCTTTATGCCGGTCAAGGACAAATTTGTATTGAAAAGGAAATTAAAGATGGAAAAATCGGTTTGAAAATCATTGCAAAAGATGATGGGCCTGGAATCAATGATATTCGGAAAGTAATGGAGGATGGTTTCTCTACGTCAGGTGGATTAGGTGCTGGTTTGCCCGGGGTCAAACGCCTTATGGACGAATTTGATATAGACTCAACACCAAACAAGGGTACGACGATTATAGCGATCAAATGGCTCCGCTAGAAAGGAGTAATTTATGGACTCTAAAACAGTACTTGAACAAAAATATAAAGAGATTATAAAAAGTTATTTAGAAAATCAAAATGAACAAGTGTTATACCATGCTCAAAAGCTTAGCCGGAAATCGATTGAATACTGTATATATCCCGAAGAAATTATTAATTGGCATCGTACAATAATACATGAAATTGAACCGAATGTACCGAGCAGTATTCTTAGGTCCTTTGATGTTCTTCTTGAATTAATGATGGGATATGGATTAGCTTACAGAGAGCATCAAAGCTTAAGAAGTCAACAACAAGAGTTGAAAACGGAGATAGAAATAGCTGCAAGCATGCAAAAGACCTTATTAGGAACAAAAATTCCACAAACGGATTTCTTGGATATAGGGGCTATTAGTGTACCTGCTAAACATATGAGTGGGGACTATTTTCATTTTGTAAAGGATGAAAATGGATGCATTGGTGTTGCTATTGCAGATGTGATAGGGAAAGGAATCCCTGCTGCATTATGTATGTCCATGATTAAGTATGCAATGGACAGTTTACAAGGGAATGGCGAACCCAATATTATTCTGGAAAGCTTAAATCGAGTTGTTGAACAAAATGTGGACCCGAATATGTTCATTACAATGTTTTATGGATTGTATAATCCATTAAATCATTATTTGTCCTATTCATCCGCGGGGCATGAACCGGGATTTTATTATGACTCAAACAGACGTGAATTCACGGACTTATATGCAAAAGGATTATTGCTTGGAATAGAAAAGAATACCAAATACCGACAATATGAAAAATTTATTCAAAAAAACGATCTTATTATTTTACTTTCAGATGGGGTCACCGAGTGTCGCACGAATGAGGGATTTATCGAACGAAACACTTTGACACATTTAATTGAAAAATATCTCCATCTCCCGGCACAAGAAATTGTGACGAATGTGTATAAAGAGTTAGAAAGACTTCAGGCTTTTCAACTTCGAGATGATTTCACTTTAATTATTTTAAAAAGAATAATTTAAATAAGTTTAGCCTTATTATAATCCGGGTAAAGAAGAAAAAGAATAAACGTTTAATGAGGTGAACGTTATGAACATATCAATTGATATACAAGAAAGTGAAAATCATGTTCTAGTAAAAATTAATGGAGAAATTGATGCATACACCGCACCAAAGTTAAGGGAATCACTTGTTCCTTATGGTGAAAAGGAAGAAATATGGATGTCGATTGATTTATCGGATGTTTCTTATATGGATAGTACAGGCTTAGGTGTTTTTGTTGGTCTGTTCAAAAGCATCCGCGCAAATAACGGAAAACTATATTTAAGTGGTTTATCTGAAAGGTTAAAAAGGTTATTCGATATTACAGGTTTAACTAATATTATGGAAATTTATACCGAGGTAGAAGGTGGAGTTTAATGGTGGAGGCATTCGATAACATCGAGATGAAGATTCCCGCAAAGCCGGAATATATTGGTGTCATAAGATTAACCCTTTCTGGAATTGCAAGCCGTATGGGTTTTGGATATGAAATGATAGAAGATTTAAAAATAGCAACTAGCGAGGCTATTACAAATGCAATTCAACACGCGTATAAGGAAGATGCAGCGGGAGAAATATTTGTCGGGTTCACCGTCTTTCCTAATCGTTTAGATGTAATGGTTGCTGATCAAGGCAGAAGCTTCGATGTTGAAAAGACAAAATCAGAAACTGGTCCGTACGATGAGAATGAAAAAGTTGAGTTTATGCGTGAAGGAGGCCTGGGGCTTTACCTAATCGAAAGTCTTATGGATGAAGTTAGGTTTCATTATAAGAAAGGGGTAACGGTCTTAATGACCAAATACCTTGAAGGAGAGCAGGTGGAGACCGATGCCCGAATTGTCTCAACCTAGTCAATATGGAAAAGAAAAAATCAATAGACTAATAAAGACATTTCAAGAAAGCGGGGATATGGACGCACAGAATGAACTTGTGATGCATTACAAAAAATTAGTGGAGTCCATTTCATGGAAATATTCTAAAGGTAAATCATATCAAGAAGACATTCTCCAGGTTGGTATACTTGGATTACTTGGGGCTATAAGGCGTTATGATGCTTCATATGGGAAAAGCTTCGAAGCCTTTGCTATTCCAACAATTATCGGAGAAATTAAGCGATTCTTACGTGACAAAACTTGGAGTGTGCACGTCCCGCGCCGTATTAAGGAACTAGGTCCGAAAATAAAAACAACTTCAGAAGAACTAACGGTCTTATTGCAGCGCTCTCCCCGAATTGATGAAATTGCTGCAAAGTTGGATGTATCCGAAGAAGAAGTTTTGGAAGCGATGGAAATGGGGAAAAGTTACCACGCCCTATCTGTCGATCATTCCATTGAAGCTGATTCAGATGGAAGTACTGTTACGCTTTTAGATATAGTAGGTCAAGAAGATACAGGTTTTGAAAAAGTAAATCAACGTATGGTTCTTGATAAAGTATTACATGTTTTAAATGAACGAGAACGAAAAATTATTCAATTAACTTATCTAGATAATTTAAGTCAAAAGGAGACGGGAGACAAACTAGGAATTTCTCAAATGCATGTTTCCCGGATTCAGAGGAAGGCGATTAAGAAATTACGTGATGCGATTAACGAAGAATCACGAGATAGGAAGAGTTCATCGGTATGAAACATTTGCAGCAAGAGCTGGTAGAAATTTATGCTTACCAATCAGCTAAAGAAGGAAAACCTTATTGTGGAGATAGTTACTATTTTACCGCTACCGAGGAATACTTTTTATGTGTCTTAGCGGATGGATTGGGCAGTGGTCGTTATGCTTATGAAGCGTCATCAGCTGTTGTAGAAGTAGTTAAAGACAATATGACTGATGATGTAGAAACATTAATGAAACGTTGCAATGAAGTGCTCGCACAAAAACGTGGTGCGGCAGTTGCTGTTTTAAAGGTGAACTTTTCAACTCGTGAATTCGAATATAGTTGTGTGGGAAATATCCGCTTTTATTTATATACCCCAACTGGCAAAACGATATATCCTTTACCAATAAGAGGTTTCTTATCCGGGCGTCCGCAAAACATTCGTACACAACGTTTTTTATATGAACCAAATTCAAAATTTCTTTTTCACACGGATGGTTTCGCAGTTAATAACACAAAAACGTTAATAAAAAGTCGCCAATCTGTTAAAATAATCGCCAATGAAATAAAAAATAAACAGTTCTCCAAAGAGGATGATTCTACGTTCATTATTGGAAGCTTGCGTTAATCGCAAGCTTTTTCCTTTTTATAAAGAAATGATAATATATGTTTAGCAGGATTGTTAGTGAATTTTAAAGAAGTAGGTGTTTGATTTGGAACAAACGGTTGAAAAAAAGATCCAACTGCAGCAACGTTTATCAAAAGAGCTATCTTTTTCGAACAAACAAATTTCAAATGTCATTGCATTACTAGAAGAAGGTAATACCGTTCCGTTTATCGCTCGTTACCGAAAAGAAATGACAGGCGCATTAGACGAGGTTCAGATTCGAGCAATTATGGACCGATGGAACTATATCCAAAATCTAGAACAACGCAAAGAAGAAGTTATTCGTTTAATTGATGAACAAGGAAAGTTAAGTGATGAATTAAAAAATAAGATTTTAAATGCCGATAAGCTTCAAATGGTGGAAGATCTATATCGACCTTATAAACAAAAAAGAAGGACAAAAGCGACGATTGCTAAGGAAAAAGGGTTGGAACCGTTGGCAACATGGATGATGACATATCCATCAGATAAAAATATTAATGAAGAAGCAGCACATTATGTATCCGAGGAAAAAGAAATACATACAATTGAAGATGCAATCATGGGGGCAAAGGATATTATTGCGGAGTGGATCTCCGATGATGCAACTACTCGTGATTGGATACGGAAAGAGACATTTAAAACGGGGATCGTTACATCAACATTAAAAAAAGAAGATAAAGACGATAAAAAAGTGTTTGAAATGTATTACCAGTACGAAGAACCAGTACGAAAGATTGTCCCACATCGTGTGCTTGCATTAAACAGAGGGGAAAAAGAAGATGTTCTGCGGGTCAACATTCAACCGGATCAGGAAAAGATAATTAGTCAACTATTCCGAAAAGTGATCAAGAATGAACAGTCTAGTGTCACACCATATGTAAAAGAAGCAATTGAAGACGGCTATAAACGACTAATTCAACCTTCCATTGAACGGGAGATTCGTAACGAATTGACGGAAAAAGCTGAAGATCAATCGATTCATATTTTTTCCGAAAATCTTAGAAATCTATTATTACAGCCCCCATTAAAAGGGAGAAAGGTACTCGGTGTTGATCCGGCATATCGAACAGGATGCAAGCTCGCAGTAGTAGATGAAACGGGTAAAGTTTTATTTATCGGTGTTATCTATCCACACCCACCAAAAGCAAAACCGGAAGAAGCAAGAAAGAAAATAATTGATATTATTAAAGAATTTAAAATAGAAGTAATTGCAATAGGGAATGGAACAGCTTCCCAAGAAACAGAACAATTTGTCGCTGAAATTCTAAAAGAAATAAATGATGATATTTCTTATATTATTGTTAACGAAGCCGGGGCAAGTGTATATTCCGCATCTGATTTGGCACGTGAAGAGTTCCCTGACCTTCAAGTAGAAGAAAGAAGCGCAGTATCAATTGCTAGAAGACTACAAGACCCATTAGCAGAGTTAGTGAAAATTGATCCAAAATCTGTTGGTGTGGGTCAATATCAACATGATGTCTCCCAAAAGAAACTAAATGAATCACTTACATTTGTTGTGGAAACAGCTGTAAACCAAGTAGGCGTAAATGTAAATACTGCCTCCCCCTCACTATTGCAATATGTTTCCGGATTAAGTAAAGCAGTTGCAAATAATATAGTGAAGTATAGAAATGAGACTGGAAAGATTAACAACAGAAAAGAGTTAAAAGGAATTCCACGTTTGGGCTCGAAAACATATGAGCAAAGTATTGGTTTTTTGAGAATCATTGATGGAGATGATCCGTTAGACAAAACTCCTATACATCCTGAGAATTATCAAGCCGTCAAAACATTGCTGGAAAAAATAAATTGTTCACCTAGCGATATTGGAACGGAAAAATTAAAAGAAGCGATAAGTTCTTATTCTTTAAGTGAATTATCAGAGCAATTAAATATTGGTGAGTTAACATTAAAGGATATTATAGATGCATTAAATCGTCCGGGGCGCGACCTTCGCGATGAATTACCAAAACCACTACTGAAAAAGGAAATTTTAAAATTAGAAGATTTAAAAGTAGGAATGGAAATGCAAGGAACCGTAAGAAATGTAGTAGATTTTGGTGCATTTGTCGATGTCGGAGTAAAAGAGGATGGACTTGTTCATATTTCTAAACTTAGTAATAAATTTGTGAAACATCCCTTGGATGTAGTTTCATTAGGGGATATTGTCACTGTTTGGGTAGAAAAAGTGGATACTCAAAAGGGAAGATTATCATTAACAATGCTACAAAGCTAGTAGCGTTGTAAACGTTGGCGTGTATACATACACGCCAATTATTTATACAGTTGTCATATAATTGGGTTATAAAATTTTTTGTTGATAAAAAAACCAACATTGATTGAGAAGCTTAATTTGATATCGATTTTTTTCTGAAAAAGCTTTTCGCATTTGATTTTGAAACCAAGTTGGCATAGGCAAAAGTCCTCCTTTAGTATTATCTACAATATGCTATAATAGTTTGTCATGTTCACGCAAAATGGAAAAAGGGGAACGAAAGATGAATGATCAAGAGCTTCAAGAACTAGTTGAACGAATATCTTTAAGGTTCTTTGGAAAACCTTTTAAACATGTTGCTTTATTTAATTCAAGGCTGCGTACGACTGGTGGGCGATATTTGCTAAAAAACCATAATATTGAGATAAACTATAAATATTATGTTGAATTTGGTGAAAAAGAATTGATTGGAATCATCAAACATGAGTTATGTCATTATCATCTTCATCTTGAAGGAAAAGGCTACCAACATCGCGACAATGATTTCAAAAAATTACTTAAAGAAGTACAAGCCCCAAGATTCTGTTCACCATTGCAGAGTGTACAAAGGAAAAAGTCCAAAGTAATATATAAATATGTCTGTAAAGGGTGTAAGACTATTTTTACACGTAGAAGGAAAGTGGATGTTGATCGTTTTGTTTGTGGCAAATGCAGGGGGAAATTGGAGATGAAATAAGTGTATGATAAGTTTTTGAAAAAACTTTTTAAAATGGGTTGACTTAATGTGTAATCGTAATTATAATTTTAAGAGTCGATAAGATGACATGTTATTCCGCAGTAGCTCAGTGGTAGAGCTATCGGCTGTTAACCGATCGGTCGTAGGTTCGAATCCTACCTGCGGAGCCATATAGGGGAAGTACTCAAGTGGCTGAAGAGGCGCCCCTGCTAAGGGTGTAGGTCGCGTAAGCGGCGCGAGGGTTCAAATCCCTCCTTCTCCGCCAGTTAATTAATTTTGTGGCCCGTTGGTCAAGCGGTTAAGACACCGCCCTTTCACGGCGGTAACACGGGTTCGAATCCCGTACGGGTCATTGTTATAAATAATAGTTTTGGTCCGGTAGTTCAGCTGGTTAGAATGCCTGCCTGTCACGCAGGAGGTCGCGGGTTCGAGTCCCGTCCGGACCGCCATTTTAAAAAATGATATTGGGCTATAGCCAAGTGGTAAGGCAACGGACTTTGACTCCGTCATTCGTTGGTTCGAATCCAGCTAGCCCAGCCATTTTTTTATTTTTTTATTCGAGCCATTAGCTCAGTCGGTAGAGCACGAACGACTAAACTTCGAAGGGAAGCTTCAGCGTACCAATCGAGCTGCAACTTGAATGATCTTTCTGAGATTGGGACGTCGTAGATGCTTAACCTAGTTCAGATTAAATAAAACTTCATATTTATATTCATGTAGAGCCATTAGCTCAGTCGGTAGAGCATCTGACTTTTAATCAGAGGGTCGAAGGTTCGAGTCCTTCATGGCTCACCATTAAATTTGCGCGGGTGTGGCGGAATTGGCAGACGCACCAGACTTAGGATCTGGCGCCGCAGGGCGTGGGGGTTCGACTCCCTTCACCCGCACCAAAAAACTTATTGATTTTTATCTAGTAGTTTGTTATTATATTGTATGTCACTTTTTAAGATGCGGTCGTGGCGGAATGGCAGACGCGCTAGGTTGAGGGCCTAGTGGTGGCAACACCGTGGAGGTTCAAGTCCTCTCGGCCGCACCAAAGTCTTTCAGAAAAGTAAATTGCTTTTTTTAAAAAATGCGCCCGTAGCTCAATTGGATAGAGTGTCTGACTACGGATCAGAAGGTTATGGGTTCGACTCCTATCGGGCGCGCCATTAAAACAATTATAATATGCGGGTGTAGTTTAGTGGTAAAACTACAGCCTTCCAAGCTGTTGTCGTGGGTTCGATTCCCATCACCCGCTCCAAAAAAAGTATTGACATCATTTTATAAAGATGATAAGATTTAAAAGTCGCTTCTATGAAAGTTGAAACAAACTCGAAAAGTTGTTGACATTAAACTTTTAAAATGATATAGTTAAAAAGTTGCTTCTTAAAAGGGAGTAATGATTGATCTTTGAAAACTGAACAAAACGAAACGTCAATTAATTTTTAACTAGAGCTATTTCAAACATCTTTTTGGAGAGTTTGATCCTGGCTCAGGACGAACGCTGGCGGCGTGCCTAATACATGCAAGTCGAGCGAACTTGATGGGAGCTTGCTCCCTGATAGTTAGCGGCGGACGGGTGAGTAACACGTGGGTAACCTGCCTGTAAGACTGGGATAACTCCGGGAAACCGGGGCTAATACCGGATAACTTTTTTCTTCGCATGAAGGGGAATTGAAAGATGGCTCCGGCTATCACTTACAGATGGACCCGCGGCGCATTAGCTAGTTGGTGAGGTAACGGCTCACCAAGGCGACGATGCGTAGCCGACTTGAGAGGGTGATCGGCCACACTGGGACTGAGACACGGCCCAGACTCCTACGGGAGGCAGCAGTAGGGAATC
Organism: Heyndrickxia sp. FSL W8-0423; assembly: GCF_038009395.1. Classification (NCBI taxonomy): domain Bacteria; kingdom Bacillati; phylum Bacillota; class Bacilli; order Caryophanales; family Bacillaceae; genus Heyndrickxia; species Heyndrickxia sp. FSL W8-0423. The sequence goes on from NZ_JBBPBE010000001.1 coordinate 1,246,883, forward strand.
TTCCGCAATGGACGAAAGTCTGACGGAGCAACGCCGCGTGAGTGATGAAGGTTTTCGGATCGTAAAACTCTGTTGTTAGGGAAGAACAAGTATCGTTCGAATAGGGCGGTACCTTGACGGTACCTAACCAGAAAGCCACGGCTAACTACGTGCCAGCAGCCGCGGTAATACGTAGGTGGCAAGCGTTGTCCGGAATTATTGGGCGTAAAGCGCGCGCAGGCGGTTTCTTAAGTCTGATGTGAAAGCCCACGGCTCAACCGTGGAGGGTCATTGGAAACTGGGAGACTTGAGTGCAGAAGAGAAGAGCGGAATTCCACGTGTAGCGGTGAAATGCGTAGAGATGTGGAGGAACACCAGTGGCGAAGGCGGCTCTTTGGTCTGTAACTGACGCTGAGGCGCGAAAGCGTGGGGAGCGAACAGGATTAGATACCCTGGTAGTCCACGCCGTAAACGATGAGTGCTAAGTGTTAGAGGGTTTCCGCCCTTTAGTGCTGCAGCTAACGCATTAAGCACTCCGCCTGGGGAGTACGGCCGCAAGGCTGAAACTCAAAGGAATTGACGGGGGCCCGCACAAGCGGTGGAGCATGTGGTTTAATTCGAAGCAACGCGAAGAACCTTACCAGGTCTTGACATCCTCTTGCCCTCCCTAGAGATAGGGATTTCCCTTCGGGGACAAGAGTGACAGGTGGTGCATGGTTGTCGTCAGCTCGTGTCGTGAGATGTTGGGTTAAGTCCCGCAACGAGCGCAACCCTTGACCTTAGTTGCCAGCATTCAGTTGGGCACTCTAAGGTGACTGCCGGTGACAAACCGGAGGAAGGTGGGGATGACGTCAAATCATCATGCCCCTTATGACCTGGGCTACACACGTGCTACAATGGATGGTACAAAGGGTTGCTAGACCGCGAGGTTACGCCAATCCCATAAAACCATTCTCAGTTCGGATTGTAGGCTGCAACTCGCCTACATGAAGCCGGAATCGCTAGTAATCGCGGATCAGCATGCCGCGGTGAATACGTTCCCGGGCCTTGTACACACCGCCCGTCACACCACGAGAGTTTGTAACACCCGAAGTCGGTGAGGTAACCTTTTGGAGCCAGCCGCCGAAGGTGGGACAGATGATTGGGGTGAAGTCGTAACAAGGTAGCCGTATCGGAAGGTGCGGCTGGATCACCTCCTTTCTAAGGAATATGGAAGACCACTATCGTGGTTACAAAAAAAGACGTTCTCGTTTTGTTCAGTTTTGAGAGGTTAATTCCTTTCAGTATATCTTAGGGAATTAGAGATTACTTATACAGTGACTCTAATGTTACCTAAATAGAATTGCTCCTGCGGCAATGCTTATTCGAGGAAGATTAGGTTCACCTCGGAGCAAGGCAGCATGAAGCAAATGCTACGATGATTAATCATGATGTGATTGAAATCAGTAGCCTTGTTCTTTGAAAACTAGATAATATGAGAAATAACCAAGTAATAACCGAGAATCGCCACTTTATGGATTACAATCCATTTAAGTAGTTTTAAAAACAAACCTTATTTTAGGTTAAGTTAATAAGGGCGCACGGTGAATGCCTTGGCACTAGGAGCCGATGAAGGACGGGACTAACACCGATATGCTTCGGGGAGCTGTAAGCAAGCTTTGATCCGGAGATTTCCGAATGGGGGAACCCACTGCCCGTAATGGGGTAGTATCCTTACTTGAATACATAGAGTAAGGAAGGCAGACCCGGGGAACTGAAACATCTAAGTACCCGGAGGAAGAGAAAGCAAACGCGATTTCCTGAGTAGCGGCGAGCGAAACGGAAGAAGCCCAAACCAAGAGGCTTGCCTCTTGGGGTTGTAGGACACTCTATACGGAGTTACAAAGGAACGGAGTAAATGAAGAGGTCTGGAAAGGCCCGTCAAAGAAGGTAACAACCCTGTAGTTGAAACTTCGTTCCCTCCAGAGTGGATCCTGAGTACGGCGGGACACGTGAAATCCCGTCGGAAGCAGGGAGGACCATCTCCCAAGGCTAAATACTCCCTAGTGACCGATAGTGAACCAGTACCGTGAGGGAAAGGTGAAAAGCACCCCGGGAGGGGAGTGAAAGAGAACCTGAAACCGTGTGCCTACAAGTAGTTAGAGCTCTGTGCGTCTTTCCTTCGGAAAGACGCCGAGTGATAGCGTGCCTTTTGTAGAATGAACCGGCGAGTTACGATTTCAAGCAAGGTTAAGCTGAAGAGGCGGAGCCGCAGCGAAAGCGAGTCTTAATAGGGCGAATGAGTTTGAGGTCGTAGACCCGAAACCAGGTGATCTACCCATGTCCAGGGTGAAGGTAAGGTAACACTTACTGGAGGCCCGAACCCACGCACGTTGAAAAGTGCGGGGATGAGGTGTGGGTAGCGGAGAAATTCCAATCGAACTTGGAGATAGCTGGTTCTCTCCGAAATAGCTTTAGGGCTAGCCTTAAGGTAAGAGTCTTGGAGGTAGAGCACTGTTTGGACTAGGGGCCCTCATCGGGTTACCGAATTCAGACAAACTCCGAATGCCAATGACTTATCCTTAGGAGTCAGACTGCGAGTGATAAGATCCGTAGTCAAAAGGGAAACAGCCCAGACCACCAGCTAAGGTCCCAAAGTATACGTTAAGTGGAAAAGGATGTGGAGTTGCTTAGACAACCAGGATGTTGGCTTAGAAGCAGCCACCATTTAAAGAGTGCGTAATAGCTCACTGGTCGAGTGACTCTGCGCCGAAAATGTACCGGGGCTAAACGTATCACCGAAGCTGTGGATGGAACACCTAACGGTGTTCCGTGGTAGGAGAGCGTTCTAAGGGCTGAGAAGCTAGACCGTAAGGACTGGTGGAGCGCTTAGAAGTGAGAATGCCGGTATGAGTAGCGAAAGAAGGGTGAGAATCCCTTCCACCGAATGCCTAAGGTTTCCTGAGGAAGGCTCGTCCGCTCAGGGTTAGTCGGGACCTAAGCCGAGGCCGAAAGGCGTAGGCGATGGACAACAGGTTGATATTCCTGTACCACCTCTTCACCGTTTGAACGATGGGGGGACGCAGGAGGATAGGGTAAGCGCGCTGCTGGAATAGCGCGTCCAAGCAGTTAGAGGGGTGACGAGGCAAATCCCGTCACCATGTACCTTGAGCTGTGATGGCGAGGGAAATATAGTACCGAAGTTCCTGATTCCACACTGCCTAGAAAATCCTCTAGTGAGGTGAAAGGTGCCCGTACCGCAAACCGACACAGGTAGGCGAGGAGAGAATCCTAAGGTGAGCGAGAGAACTCTCGTTAAGGAACTCGGCAAAATGACCCCGTAACTTCGGGAGAAGGGGTGCTCTGTTAGGGTGCAAGCCCGAGAGAGCCGCAGTGAATAGGCCCAGGCGACTGTTTAGCAAAAACACAGGTCTCTGCGAAGCCGTAAGGCGAAGTATAGGGGCTGACGCCTGCCCGGTGCTGGAAGGTTAAGAGGAGAGGTTAGCGCAAGCGAAGCTTTGAATTGAAGCCCCAGTAAACGGCGGCCGTAACTATAACGGTCCTAAGGTAGCGAAATTCCTTGTCAGGTAAGTTCTGACCCGCACGAAAGGCGCAACGATCTGGGCACTGTCTCAACGAGAGACTCGGTGAAATTATAGTACCTGTGAAGATGCAGGTTACCCGCGACAGGACGGAAAGACCCCGTGGAGCTTTACTGCAGCCTGATATTGAATTTTGGTACAGCTTGTACAGGATAGGTAGGAGCCTTTGAAGCCGGAGCGCCAGCTTCGGTGGAGGCGTCGGTGGGATACTACCCTGGCTGTATTGAAATTCTAACCCGCACCCCTGAATCGGGGTGGGAGACAGTGTCAGGCAGGCAGTTTGACTGGGGCGGTCGCCTCCTAAAAGGTAACGGAGGCGCCCAAAGGTTCCCTCAGAATGGTTGGAAATCATTCGCAGAGTGTAAAGGCACAAGGGAGCTTGACTGCGAGACCTACAAGTCGAGCAGGGACGAAAGTCGGGCTTAGTGATCCGGTGGTTCCGCATGGAAGGGCCATCGCTCAACGGATAAAAGCTACCCCGGGGATAACAGGCTTATCTCCCCCAAGAGTCCACATCGACGGGGAGGTTTGGCACCTCGATGTCGGCTCATCGCATCCTGGGGCTGTAGTCGGTCCCAAGGGTTGGGCTGTTCGCCCATTAAAGCGGTACGCGAGCTGGGTTCAGAACGTCGTGAGACAGTTCGGTCCCTATCCGTCGTGGGCGTAGGAAATTTGAGAGGAGCTGTCCTTAGTACGAGAGGACCGGGATGGACGCACCGCTGGTGTACCAGTTGTCTTGCCAAAGGCATCGCTGGGTAGCTATGTGCGGAAGGGATAAGTGCTGAAAGCATCTAAGCATGAAGCCCCCCTCAAGATGAGATTTCCCTTAGTTTATCTAAATAAGACCCCTGAAAGATGATCAGGTTGATAGGTTCGAGGTGGAAGTGTGGCGACACATGGAGCTGACGAATACTAATCGGTCGAAGACTTAACCAACAATAGATTCAAGGTTATTACGAAGTATTTCTCATCTATCTAGTTTTGAGGGAACAAACCCTTAAATAAATAGTCTGGTAATTATGGCGAGAAGGTCACACCCGTTCCCATCCCGAACACGGAAGTTAAGCTTCTCAGCGCCGATGGTAGTTGGGGGCTCTCCCCCTGCAAGAGTAGGACGTTGCCAGGCTATATATAAATAATTATCGTCGCGGGGTGGAGCAACGAGCATTGCTTCATTGAAAAAACTGCGAGTTGTACCGATTGAGCAGCATCTTGAATAAGCTTTCTGAAATCGGGACAGTCAAAGGATGCACTTAGTGCATAATATAAACTAAAATATTACCGTCGCGGGGTGGAGCAGTCTGGTAGCTCGTCGGGCTCATAACCCGAAGGTCGCAGGTTCAAATCCTGCCTCCGCAATAAGTGCCAATGAAAAACGAAACTTAGTTTCGTTTTTTTTCATTTAAATTAATAGTTGTTTTGCTCATTTAGTGGAAATGATGTACACTACCAATAGACAAGTTTTCCCTTAGGAATGCATTATCCTAAGGATTTTTTATATAAGCTTTTTAACAAAAGTATTATCAGAGGAGATTATTATGAAAGTATATGAGTGGCTTTCTAAAGGGCCGGACGACACTTCCTCATTTGCCCAAAAATTAGCCATAAAATTAAAAGCGAAAGATGTCTTATTATTAGAAGGCGATTTGGGAGCAGGGAAAACAACATTTACTAAAGGGATTGCATTAGGATTAGGAATTCGACGAAATGTAAGTAGTCCCACCTTTACAATTATTAAAGAATATCAAGGGAATTTACCATTATATCATATGGATGTCTACCGTTTACAAGATTCCAATGAGGATTTAGGATTTGATGAATATTTTGAAGGTGATGGTGTAACGATTGTTGAGTGGGCTCACGTAATTGAGGATCAGTTACCAACCGAATACTTATCGATTTCGATATATCGATTAGGTGATGTAGAACGGAAATTTGAATTGAAACCTGTAGGAAAACGGTACGAATTATTGTGTGAGGAGTTATTTTCATGAAAGTGCTTGCTATAGATACATCTAATTATGCATTAGGAATAGCACTATTAGATAATGAAAAAGTGATCGGTGAATATATTACTAATTTAAAGAAAAACCATAGTATTCGGGTAATGCCTGCCATTCAGCAATTGATGAAGGATTGTGACATCGCCCCTATGGATCTTGAAAAAATTGTTGTGGCTAAAGGTCCCGGTTCCTACACTGGAGTTCGAATTGGGGTAAGTATAGCAAAAACAATGGCGTGGAGTTTAAACATTCCACTAGTAGGAATTTCTAGTTTGGCCATAATGGCCGGAATAGGGAGACATTTTCCTGGGTTTATTTGTCCTCTTTTTGATGCAAGAAGGGGGCAGATTTATACAGGATTATATCGTTTTGAAAATGAAACATTAATAACAGAATTAAATGATTGCAATATTTTAACGGTTGAATGGGTAGAAAAGTTAAAGCAACTGGAAAAATCAATTATTTTTGTAGGAAATGATATTGATTTACATAAAGAAGCTATCATTAATACTTTAGGTGATAAAGCAGTTTTTGCAAGTCCATCAGAAAATAATCCACGACCTAGTGAACTGGCATTTTTAGGAAAGGGTTTACCTGGCGAAGATATCCATACATTTGTGCCCAATTATATTCGATTGGTTGAAGCGGAAGCAAAATGGTTAGAATCTCAAAAGGGTAGAAGTAAAGAATGATGAATTATCAATTAAGAGAAGCAACGATAGCTGATTTAGATGGAATCATGAATGTAGAAATTCAATCATTTTCATTACCTTGGTCACGGGAAGCATTCTATAATGAATTTGTAAAAAATCACTTTGCAAGGTATTTCGTTATTGTAGATCAAGAAAAAATTATCGGTTATTGTGGGGTATGGCTTGTAGTGGATGAGGCACATATTACAAATATTGCTATATTACCTGAATATCGTGGCCAAAAACTAGGTGAGTTATTATTAAGCAGTATCATGGATTATTCAATTCAACAAGGAGCAAAATCAATGACTCTAGAAGTTAGAGTAAGCAATATAATTGCTCAATCGTTATATAAGAAATTAGGTTTCTTTGAGGGTGGAATCAGGAAAAATTACTACACTGATAACCAAGAGGATGCCTTAGTCATGTGGGTGAATTTATAATGAATAAGGATTTAATTGTTTTAGGAATTGAAACAAGCTGTGATGAAACAGCTGCAGCTGTTATTAGAAATGGGACGGAAATACTTTCTAATATCGTTGCTTCACAAATCGAAAGCCATAAAAGATTTGGAGGAGTTGTGCCTGAGTTAGCATCAAGACACCATGTGGAACAAATAACTGTCGTTATCGAAGAGGCTTTGATTAAGGCAGATGTTACATTTGATGATATTGATGCCATTGCAGTAACAGAGGGTCCTGGTTTAGTCGGGGCTTTATTGGTTGGGGTGAATGCGGCAAAAGCAATTTCCTTTGCGAGAAATATTCCCTTAGTAGGTGTGCATCATATAGCTGGTCATATATATGCTAACCGATTAATGAAAGAAATGGCATTTCCACTGTTATCATTGGTCGTCTCTGGAGGACATACGGAATTAGTATTGATGAAGAAGCACGGGGAATTTGAAGTAATCGGTGAAACAAGAGATGATGCAGCTGGAGAAGCATATGATAAAGTAGCTAGAACACTTAATCTTCCTTATCCTGGAGGTCCACATATCGACCGACTTGCAAACGAGGGAACACCAACGATCGATTTACCAAGGGCATGGTTGGAAGAAGATTCTTATGATTTTAGTTTTAGCGGTTTAAAGTCGGCCGTAATTAACACATTGCATAACGCAGAACAAAAAGGTATGTCCATTGACCCGAAAAATATGGCCGCGAGTTTTCAAGAGAGTGTCATTGATGTATTAGTAACTAAGACGATTAAGGCTGCTAAAGAGTTTAATGTAAAACAAGTATTATTATCAGGCGGAGTTGCGGCTAATAAAGGGCTTAGAGAAAGACTTGAGAAGGAATTTGCCAAGATTGATGGAATTGAGTTACTTATTCCGCCATTACATTTATGTACTGACAATGCAGCGATGATTGCAGCAGCAGGAAGTATTTTGTTTGAAAAAGGGAAGCGAAGTGAATATTCCTTAAACGCAAATCCTAGTTTAGATATAGAGCATTTTTAGAAGCATGTGGGTGACATGCTTCTTTTTTATTGTCATAAAACTATCCACATGTGAATAAAAAATACGAACAACTGTTGTTGTGCACAGCTTGTGGATAAAATGTTAATGAAACTATGTTGGTGTGTATAAAATATTGTTGAAAAATTATGATTTCTGTGGATAATGTGTATAAATCTGTTGATAAGGCTAGAAATGCACAAATAATAATACTTTTATACTATATGGGGAGAAAAAAATCTGTGGATAGTTTTGTGGACTAAAAAAATACCAGAGTATCTGGTATTTTTGTCTTAAAGTATGCGGCATCAATTAACCTTCTGCAAGTTCTGTCCACTCTTCCATCAATTTTTCAAGTTGTTGTTTGAAATCAGTGATTTCCTTATTTAATTCAAGAACTTTTTCATGGTCTTGGTAGATTTCAGGCTTACATAGTAATGCTTCGTTATTTTCTAATTTACTCTCTAATTCGTCAATGTATCCCTCGATTTCCTCAATTCGACGTTTACGTTGCCGTTCCAGTTTTTTTGCCTCTTTGTCTTGTTGATACGATTGTTTTGCAGGATTCTGTGTATCCGTAGTAGTTTCAAGTTTTGAATGTTCCAGTTTTTTTAATTCCTGCATTTCTTGCTGTTTTTCAACATAATAATCGTAATCTCCGAGATATTCCTTTGTTCCATCTTTCCCTAGCTCTATCACCTTTGTTGCCAGCCTGTTGATAAAGTAACGATCATGGGAGACGAATAGAATCGTACCGGGGTAATCAATTAAAGCATTTTCCAATACTTCTTTACTATCGAGGTCCAAATGGTTTGTCGGTTCATCTAAAATAAGAAAATTTGCTTTTTGCAGTAAAAGCTTGGATAAAGCAAGTCTTGCTTTTTCTCCGCCACTTAAACTTGAGACAATTTTAAGAACATCATCACCCGAAAATAGAAAATTTCCTAATACTGTACGTATTTCTTTTTCATCTTTCAAAGGATAATCATCCCATAGTTCATTTAAAACCGTTTTGTTCGATGAGAGGTCGGCTTGTTCTTGATCATAATAACCAATCGTCACATTTGAACCGTAATTGATGTTTCCGTTATGAAGGTCCAACTTTTTAATAATTGTTTTAAGTAAGGTTGATTTACCGACTCCATTTGGTCCTACAAGTGCAATACTGTCACCTTTTTTTATTGATAAAAAGATATTTTTTGCGATAATATGGTGATTATATCCAATAGAACCGTCCACAATATTTAACACTTCATTACCGCTTTGCTTCTCAATTTGAAATGCGAAAGTAGCTGATTTTTCGTCACCTAACGGCCTGTCCATTATTGTCAATTTTTCAAGCTGTTTTCTTCGACTTTGTGCACGTTTTGTTGTGGAAGCTCTTGCTAAATTTCGTTGAATAAAATCTTGTAGTTTGGCAATTTCTTCTTGTTGTTTCTCATATTGTTTGAAATCACGTTCATATTGTTCAGCCTTTTGCGTCAAATATTGGCTGTAATTCCCATAATATTTCTGAATAGCGTGTCTTGATAATTCATACACTTGGGTAACGACTTTGTCTAAGAAATATCGATCATGCGAGACGATAAGTATGGCACCGTTATAGCCTTGTAAATACTGTTCCAGCCATGAAAGGGTGTCAATATCCAAATGGTTCGTAGGTTCGTCCAAAATTAAAATGTCTGGTTTAGTTAAAAGTAATTTAGCTAATGCTAAGCGGGTTTTTTGGCCGCCGCTTAATGTTTCAATCATTGTTCCATAATCAAAATCACTGAATCGCAGGCCGTGAAGGACTGAACGGATATCGGATTCATACTGATAACCACCTAAATCTTTAAAACGAATCTGTAATTGATCATATTCAGCTAAGATTTTGTTGTAAAGATCCGGTTTTTCATAGTAATACGGGTCTGCAATTTTTTGTTCTACATCTCTTATTTGATTCTCCATTTGCCGCAAATCTTGAAATACAGTTAACATTTCATCCCAAATGGATAAACTAGATTTCAATCCAGTATTTTGTGCAAGATAACCGATGGAAACATCCTTTGGTTTGACAATATCCCCGGAGTCTAATGACATTTGTCCAGAAATAATTTTTAATAACGTGGACTTTCCGGCACCGTTTCTCCCAACTAATGCAATACGATCTCTCGTCTGAATTTCTAATTTTATATTTGATAAAATAAGTTCAGCACCAAAATGTTTTGTTAGTTGTTGAACTTGTAATAAAATCATATTTATTTCACCTCATCTATATTGGTAGTGTACCGTATTCATGAGGGTTTGGGCAATGATTCACTATTTCTAAATAGGACACGGAAAGAAAAATAGTGTATGATAAATTGAGGGGTGTTTTCGATGTCAAAGCTTACTCATTTTAATGAGCAGGGAAGAGCGAAGATGGTTGATGTGAGTACTAAACCTGACACTGTCCGCACGGCGATTGCACAATCGAGTGTACAATTAAGCAATGAAATTTATCATTTAATCCGTAATAATAAAATGAAAAAAGGGGATGTTCTTGCAGTTGCACAAGTTGCAGGTGTTATGGCTGCAAAAAAAGCATGGGATCTTATTCCGATGTGTCATCCTATTCCAATTAATGGAGTAAATATTGAATTTAGTTGGGAACAAAAAGATCCAAATATGTATATGCTAAACATTATTTCAAGTGTAAAAACAAAGGGAAACACCGGTGTTGAAATGGAAGCATTAACTGCTGCATCTGTAACCGCTTTAACCGTTTATGATATGTGTAAAGCCATTGATAAAGGAATGGTTATTGGACCAACGTTTTTGATAGAAAAAACAGGCGGTGTTTCAAGTACTGATTATCTGAGGGAATAGATATTTCCCTTGAGGCCAACGTTTTTTTAGTTAGATTTATATGGGGGACCTATAGTATGAATGAAGAATTAATTAAAATACCTCAAGCGACAGCAAAGCGATTACCACTCTATTATCGATTTTTGAGGAATTTACATAACTCCGGTAAACAGCGTGTATCTTCAGCTGAGTTAAGTGAAGCTGTAAAAGTCGACTCCGCCACGATTCGCAGAGATTTTTCATACTTCGGGGCATTGGGGAAAAAGGGTTACGGATACAATGTTAATTATTTGTTATCATTTTTTCGTAAAACATTAGATCAAGATGAATTAACAAAAGTAGCTCTAATCGGTGTGGGAAATTTAGGAACAGCATTTTTAAATTATAATTTCATGAAAAACAATAATACAAAAATCGAAATCGCTTTTGATGTTGATCCAAATAAAGTCGGTAAAAAAATTGGAGATGTACCTATTTATAGTTTGGATGAGCTGGAGGCACGATTAATCAGTGAAGATATCAGTGTTATTATTCTTACGATTCCCGCAGAAGTTGCACAACGGGTTACTGATCAGCTGGCGAAAACAAACGTAAAAGGTATATTAAACTTTACACCGGCTAGACTAAATGTACCTTCATCTATACGTGTGCATCATATTGACTTAGCAGTAGAGTTGCAATCATTAGTTTATTTTTTAAAGCACTATCCAAATGACACGGAAATTTCACAAGACTAATAAATAGATAATGGATTAAACATCTAATTTGTATTATCATGTAAATATGAGGAGGTGGGCACAGATGGGACCAGGAATTGGAAGTATTATTCTCATTGTGATTGTTGCCTTACTAGTTTTCGGACCAAAGAAATTACCCCAATTGGGCAGAGCTGCCGGGGATACATTAAAAGAATTTAAAAATGCGACTAAGGGCTTGGCGGATGAAGAAGACGATAAGCCAAAAACGGATAAAGACAACGTTAAGTAAAATGTTAGGATGAATTCATATGAGTCAAAAAGACATGACGATTTTTGAACATATATCCGAGCTAAGGAAGCGACTGTTTGTGATAGTCGTTTTCTTTATCTTGGCTGTAATTGTAAGTTTTTTTCTTTCACAACCAATCATTCGTTATCTCCAGCATTCCGATTATGCAAAAGAGGTGACAATGAATGCGTTTCGGCTAACAGATCCTTTTAAAGTTTTTATGGAAGTTACTTTGTATTTGGCCATAGTGATTATTTTACCTGTAATTCTTTATCAACTTTGGGCATTTATTAGTCCCGGTTTATATGAAAAAGAACGGAAAATAACATTAAGTTATATTCCCATAGCTCTTGTTCTCTTTTTAGCTGGACTAGCATTCGCTTATTTTATATTGTTTCCGTTAATCTTACGGTTCATGATGAAGCTATCATCACAAATGGATATTAATCCGGTCATCGGTATTAATGAATATTTTTCGTTTTTGTTTCAAATTACCTTCCCATTTGGGATACTGTTTGAATTACCAATCGTTATCATGTTCTTAACGCGATTAGGAATCATTACACCAATGTTTTTGGCGAAGATTAGAAAGTACGCATATTTCTTTCTACTCGTCCTTGCTGCTTTTATCACACCGCCTGACGTAATGTCACAAATTGTCGTCGGTGTACCGCTAATGATTTTATACGAAATTAGTATATTGGTTTCGAAAGTCGGTTATCGAAAAGCGAAAGCAGCGGAATTAAAATATGCGCTGCAAAGCGAAAGTAAAAAAAAATAAAACCTTCCAATTGGGAGGTTTTATTTTTTTTGATGGCTTTTTAGGCGAAAATGCAAAGTGATTAATCGAAAGCCTGACCCATAATCAATCGTTGCTAAAAAGACGAGCATGTAAGCTAAAAAAGACCAACCGTGAAGATTAACTTGTTTAACGGCAAAATAAGTAAACAGGGTGCCAAGAAGGCAATAGATTATGCCGGATTGTAGTGGTCTCATGAGAAAAGTCCTCCAATAAAGCTTTGTTTCTCGATAATTTTTTGAATTTCTTCGCGGTTCAATAGCTGAGCAATAACAACGATTGTGTTCATTATTACGTGTGCGCTTATTGGCACTAAAATGCGATTTGTCTTTTTATATAAAAAGGCAAATGTGAATCCCATGGCAGAATACAGTAATAGATGGACAAACTCCATATGTGCAAGTCCAAAAATGATGGAACTGATAAGTGCCGAAGAAAAAAAGGATAAATATTTATGAAGTGTTCCGAAAATAATCTTTCTAAATACAATTTCCTCTAAAATTGGGCCAATAATTGAACTTACAACAACGACAATCGGAAAAGTTTCGATTAGGCTTACGATTCGCTGAGTGTTTTCTGATCCAGGTTTAATGCCAATCATTTGCTCAATGATTGATGCAAGCGCTTGAGCAATAAATGCTAGAAAAATCCCTCCGATTGCCCAGGTGATCGACTTTCCGACTGAAAGCGGTGTACTTCTTTCTAATTGATATTTTCGTTCAGATTTTCGCAAAATCAACAAAACAATAATTAACGCGGAAATGAAACTGATTACAATCCAATAAACGGGCGTCATCATTTTCATATAACTTTCCGAAGTATGAAATCCTTTCACACCAATAATATAAACAATGGGTTGACCAACATAAGCGGATAGTTGCATCGCAATATAAGTAATTAAAATATATACATATTCTTTTTTCACAATATTTTTCCTTTCTTGTTAGCTCATAATCCATTCTACTATTGAATAAATAGAGGTTCAAATATTAAGTGTGCAGTACATTTTTTATCCTTCAATCTATTATATGTAAAAATAACCTCCAGTTATGAATAGAAATAATAATTGGACATAGACTTGAATATTGCGCGAAGTCTTAATTTTAGGATATTCAAACTGATTGAAGGAGTTTTTTCAAAAAAGTTAACTGTAAAGACTTGCAAAATGGAATTGAATTATTTATTATAATAATTGTGTTAGCACTCAAGAGTAGTGAGTGCTAATAATTTAAAATTACATAAAATTATTGAGGAGGTTGTTTCACTTGTTAAAACCACTTGGAGATCGCGTCGTAATTGAACTAGTAGAAGCAGAGGAAAAAACTGCAAGCGGTATCGTTCTTCCTGATTCTGCAAAGGAAAAACCGCAAGAAGGTAAGGTAGTAGCTGTAGGTACTGGTCGTGTTTTAGATAGCGGTGAGCGTGTTGCTCTGGAAGTATCTGAAGGCGATCGCATCATCTTCTCTAAATATGCTGGTACAGAAGTGAAATACCAAGGTAACGAATATTTAATTCTTCGTGATTCAGACATTTTAGCTATTGTACAATAGTTATTTACCATTTTCGAAAATAAATACATCATTAAAGAAGATCGAGGAGGTAATTTCAAATGGCAAAAGAAATTAAATTCAGTGAAGATGCACGCCGTGCAATGCTTCGCGGAGTTGATAAATTAGCAGATGCTGTAAAAGTAACACTTGGACCTAAAGGACGTAACGTGGTTCTTGAGAAAAAATTTGGTTCACCACTTATTACTAATGACGGTGTAACGATTGCTAAAGAAATTGAACTTGAAGATGCATTCGAAAACATGGGTGCTAAACTTGTATCTGAAGTTGCAAGCAAAACAAATGATGTTGCCGGGGACGGTACAACAACTGCAACTGTACTTGCTCAAGCAATGATTCGTGAAGGCTTGAAAAACGTAACAGCCGGTGCAAACCCTGTTGGAATCCGTAAAGGAATCGAAAAGGCTGTTCAAACAGCTGTTGAAGAACTTAAAGCAATTTCTAAACCAATCGAAGGCAAAGAGTCCATTGCACAAGTTGCTGCCATCTCTGCTGCCGATGAAGAAGTTGGAACACTTATTGCTGAAGCAATGGAACGTGTTGGTAACGATGGTGTTATCACAATCGAAGAATCTAAAGGCTTCACAACTGAATTAGATGTTGTTGAAGGTATGCAATTTGATCGTGGCTATGTTTCTCCATACATGGTTACAGATACTGACAAATTAGAAGCAGTTCTTGAAAATCCATATATCTTAATTACCGATAAAAAGATCACAAATATTCAAGAAGTATTGCCAGTTCTTGAACAAGTGGTACAACAAGGTAAACCAATTCTTATCATTGCTGAGGATGTTGAAGGCGAAGCACAAGCAACACTTATTGTGAACAAACTTCGTGGAACATTTAATGCAGTTGCTGTTAAAGCACCTGGATTTGGTGACCGTCGTAAAGCAATGTTAGAAGATATCGCTGTTCTAACTGGTGGTCAAGTGATCACTGAAGATTTAGGTCTTGATCTTAAATCAGCAACACTTGATTCTCTTGGACGCGCTGCTAAAGTTGTCGTTACAAAAGAAAACACAACAATCGTTGAAGGATCTGGCGATTCTGCAAGCATTTCTGCTCGTGTAAATCAAATTCGTGCTCAATTAGAAGAAACAACTTCTGAATTTGACCGTGAAAAATTACAAGAACGCCTTGCTAAGCTTGCAGGTGGGGTAGCAGTAATTAAAGTTGGTGCTGCAACTGAAACTGAATTAAAAGAACGCAAACTTCGCATTGAAGATGCTCTTAACTCTACTCGTGCAGCTGTTGAAGAAGGTATTGTATCCGGTGGTGGTACAGCACTAGTTAATGTATACAATAAAGTTTCTTCTGTTGAAGCTGAAGGTGATGTTGCTACAGGTATCAACATCGTTCTACGTGCATTGGAAGAACCAGTTCGTCAAATCGCTCACAATGCTGGTCTTGAAGGATCTGTAATTGTTGATCGCTTGAAAAAAGAACAAGTAGGTATTGGATTCAATGCAGCTAACAGTGAATGGGTAAACATGTTCGAAGCAGGCATTGTTGATCCAACTAAAGTAACACGTTATGCACTTCAAAATGCAGCTTCTGTAGCGGCTATGTTATTAACTACTGAAGCAGTTGTTGCTGATAAACCTGAAGAAAACAAAGGTTCATCTATGCCTGATATGGGCGGCATGGGCATGGGCGGTATGATGTAATTTAATCGCTAGCCAAAAACCCGTAAGACAATTTATTTGTCTTACGGGTTTTTTTTGTCGAAAAGAGTAGAATTAAATTTCCTGATTAAAATAGGAAAACAGTAAATAAGACCTATAAATTGTAATATTCGTAATATTTTATCCAGATATATCAAAAAAACGCCCCAAATCCTTAATAAAATAGAAGTGAATTCCTCCTTATTTCCTACAAAAAAATACTAGTTTCAAAGTATTGCAGAAGAAAGTACCAGACAAAATTCGACAATTGTCATAAGGCCATTTGACCGATTATTAAATAGGTGGTAAATACATATATAGTAATATACTTCCATAAAATTGATGTATTAATAATAAGGAAGTACATTGATGGCTTAGATTAAATATTTTGAAGTAGTCATTTAACATGTGTTTATCATTTTAATTTATATGATAAAAAGCCTATGGCTAATAATTAAAAGGAGATGGATATAATGGCACAAATTCGTATGACCCCAGAGGAATTAAAGGCAAAAGCGAAACGCTACGGGCAAGGTGGACATCAAATCGAAGAGATTTTGAAAAATTTAACAAGCTTACAAAGAGAACTTCGAGGAGAATGGGAAGGTCGTGCATTCGATAAATTTGATGAGCAGTTCGAACAGCTATCACCAAAAGTGCAAAACTTTGCAAGACTATTGCATGAAATTAATGATCAATTAGATAAAACGGCTGAAGCTGTGGCTCGACACGATGAAGAATTATCAAAGAATTTTGGTTTACAATAATTAATCAGGTAAACACGAGATTAATCAGTGTGTTGAGTTAGGACTTTATTCCTTTAGCCAAAAGCCACGCAACAATGGTTGTGTGGCTTTTGGTCATAATATGGATCACGAATGAAAAATGAGCTAACGTCTCCTTAGGTACAATCATGAAATAGTAATCATTTAAAAATATTTATACATATAAACAACTTTTCAGGGGTTGATGGAAATGAAAAAGTATGAGAGGGGCATCTTGCTGTTTTTGGTTTTAGTGCTGGCGTTGTCTTCAGGCGCCTCCTATTTAGCGCTGTATCACGCATCAAAAAATCAAAAACATAAAGAAGACCAGAAAATGACAGTTGCATTGGTTAATGAGGACCAAGGTGCAAAATTTAATGGGGAAACATATGACTTCGGTACCGAATTTATCAAAAACATCGAAAAGGATGATAAGCATAATTGGTACGTTGTTAGCCGCGGAGTAGCTGAAAGTGGCTTACAGCGTAATGCCTATAATATGATGATTGTCATTCCTAATGACTTCACCAAAAAGGCATTGTCAATCAATTCTAAAGCACCAGAGAGAGTAGCATTGAACTACAAAGTTAATGTCTCGGGTAACAATAATATGAAAGTAAAGGCCGAGAAAACGGCAAGCTCTATTCTTGGAGAATTTAATCGTCGAATTATTGATGTGTATTTTGCCAGTGTCATTGGAAACTTGCAGGAAGCACAAGACAATATCTCTTCGATTGTAAACAAAGAACAGGTATATACAAATGTATATAATAACGCGATTCATCGCCCATTAGCAGGTTATGCGACTCAATTTGGAGCAGTTCAAGCGAGCACGCAAGTATCGAAGGATGGTTTTAAAGGAATACAGGATATTTTAAAGGAATTTGAAAACAACTTAGGTGAAGGAGCAAAAATAAGCAAAACCTATCAAAACAGCATGTTGGATTATGCGAAGATGACCGCTGCTAATACATTATTACAAAAAGGCTTTTCCGATCAATTGGGTTATTTGGATCGTGATATGAATAATGGCGATGTATTGCAGCAATTAGATCAATTAGTTGCCGCAAATAATGAGATAAATAAACAGTTTCAGCTGAAGGATACGCAGACTGCCAATATTATGACAGAGGCATCAGCCTTGCAAAAATATCTTACTACTACGAAAGAAAAAGTTGACAAATTAGATACAGAATTAACAACGACATTAGCTTCTGATATGCAGAAAAGTATTGCAGAAAAGTTAAAAAAAGAAATGAAGACGAATGCTGGAAAAGAACAGGAAATCAATTTAAATAAGTTTTTTATGATGCCAGATAAAATGTCTAGAAAAAATCTTCGGGATCAAATGAAACAGTTACCTCCTCCTTTAACTACAGATGACTTGCTTAAATTAGGAATAACAGAACCGAAACGTACAGAAATTAATAAGTTATTTAATAATGTCATAGCTGTGAACGAAAAATATAAACGTGAATTTAATGATTATCCCGATGGTTCAGCTCCATTGCCGGATAATTTGAATAACTTTTTACTAACAAATGAGGCTACAATTAGTGATTCTGTGATACTACCAAAGAATCCGAAAGAAGCGCAGGAGTTTTCATTATTTGTACCTAAAGAGTATAAGGTGAATGAAGTATCATTAACATTACCAAATATGCAAGTAATTGAGATGGATCCTAAAAATAATACGATCATGCTTCCAGCAACAGATGAAGGAATATTCACTGTAAAACTGAAAGTACAACCAAATGACACCGATAAGTCGATTGATTTCTTCCAACCTATTAAGTGGAAATGGAAAATGCATCAAAAGAATGTGAAGGACGCAGATATACCAGAACCGCCTAAAGAATCTGCACCCCCACCGGGTCAGAGTTCGAAGGAATCAAGAACTGATAAGGTAGTACGGCCTAAAAGCAGTGTCCAGTCGGTAGAAACTAGTAATAATGATAACATTAATAAAGAAAATGAAAGTAAACAAGATTCGGTAGAACCGGATCAAAAGGATGAAAATGTAACTTCTGAGTCTTCTAACAAACAAGAATCAATGGAAGAAAATAAAGGTAAAGAATCTGAGTCTGGGATTGATGAGAAAGATAATAAGGATAATGAAGATAATAAAAATGAAAACAACGATAAAGAAGAACCTGAGGATCCAAATGACAAACCGATAGAAAAAGTCGAAGTAGAAAATAATTATATTACTCATTCTGTCATGTCATCACTTACCGATTATTCGATAGGTGAAATAATGATGGATGTAAATGATGTTATGAGTAGCTATCAAAAAATGTCAACGTTGTATAATAATTATTTTGGGTTAGATATATCGAAATTAGCGGATCAATTAAATCAAATGAATTTATCTGATATGGCTACAACGGACTCACTTTTCTATCTATTTAATAAACAAGACATTGTAGATGTTATCGCCAATTTTGTAGCTGATCAAATAACAGAAGAAGTTCGTAAAGATACAGAAGAGTTGCAAAGCAAGATTAAGGCATATATTAACCTTGTCACTAATGCAGAACAAAATTCACAAAAAATGTCAGAATTGATTAAACAAACAACAGAACAAGCAAAAATACTAAATACAAATTTAACAAAAACCTTACTTAATTTGTCAACTTGGCGAAAAGCAAGCCTGAAATTGCAAAATGAACAAACGAAAATACTTACAAACAATGACCAAGAACAAACGGCAATTTTATCATTAGATGGTGAATTGAATTCATTACTAACTGTAAGTCAATCATTGGCAAACCAATCAAAGGGTAATTTAAATACCGTTAATAATGTTTATAAAACATTTGATGCGATTGATAACCAAGCAAATGAAATAAAAAATAGCGGTAGTCATTTAGTAAAACAGGCAAGCAATCTATCAAATAATTTGACTAATAAACTATCAGAAGACCAGAAATTTGCTAATAATTTTGCTAAAGTTCTTGCAAACAGCCGGATTGGTGAACGACAAAATGAAAATCTGCTTGATTTTCTTTCCAATCCTGTAGAAACGAAAACCGATGGAATCATCGTAGCAGGAGATATTTTTACACCGTATTTTATTGTTTTAATTTGCTTTATTGTTGCTTTATTTACGGCGTATGTCATTTCAAATCACGAACGTAAACATCTTCAAACCGATACATTTAAGTCGGAAATGACATTAGTTAGAGGAAATTTACCGATCACCATTATTACCTCAAGCATTGGAATTGTCGAAGGAATTCTTACTGGTTTACTATCCGGCTACCTATTAGAAATTGTTGAGGGGAAATTTATGCTGTGGATCGGCTTAATAACGATCATTATGGTAACGATGCTTCTTGTCGCAACCTATTTATTAAGACAGTTGAAAATGCTTGGAATGTTTTTATTATTGGCAAGCTTAAGCCTATATCTATTCTTAACGGAAGCTCTTGGACTTCATTTCGATAAAATGTCCATTGCAGCCAAAATTAAAGAATTCTCCCCGCTACAATATATTGAAAAGCTAGTAATGGGATTTGCGGATAGAGCAGCAAACAATCAAAGTATTATAATTTGCTTATTTGCGATTATCGTCATTAGTCTTGTTGGTCACTTATTTGTCTTAAATCGTTTTGGCAAAAGCGAGGAGAAGGAAGATGAAACAATTAGTGAAGCACTTTAGTATTCTAGCAATCTTTTTTGTAGGAGGGTTTTCATTGTCTACCCTCCCTTCCTTTGCGGATAGCGATCATCTTGATCATAGTGGGAAAATACGATTGAAAACCGATCGTATCGGTCAAGATGATGCCCAAAGGCAGAAACTAGAATCACAAGATGATAAAGAAACAGAATTAGAAAAAATCGCTCCCGATTTGTTTAAAAAACAAACTCGGGATGCGATAAAAACAAAACAAAAAGAAATGGAAGAAACAATGGAACAAATAGAGAAAAATCTATTTGATGTACCTATTAAGGAAGTTACAAACACTAATGATATAAAAAAGGTGCTTTTCTCCAATGAATATTCTGTTCAGTATGCAACAAATTCTAACCAAAAAAATAATCAGCAAGAAGAAACGGAAGGGGTTAGCAAAAAAATAGTAGTCACTCTTTTTGGTTTCGTTTTGATGATTTGTGGGGGATTATTTGTGATGATGAGGAAAATGCTGGATTAAAGGAGATGAGAATATGCCTAGTGAGACACATATTAACGTAACCGTTGACTTTAGTAAATGGAATAAAGGACGGTATGATATTAGAATTCCAGTCCATCAACCGATTAAACAATTGCTTGCTAATGTAGTTGAATCATTGAATATAGACATTAAGAAAGCCTCTCTTTTTGCTATAAAGGTCCCCGCTAAAAGACTTCTCTTAACAGATGATGATCGTCTTATCGACCATCCAGTAACAAACGGCGATATTTTACTCGTTTTATAAGTAAGCATGCGTAACTAAGAAAAAGGAGTCAGAGAACATGAACGAAATCACAATAAACATAGAGTCCATGACTTTCCAGTTTTTTATAAAGGATGACAAAAGGCAGTTAAAATTGGCAAAGTCACAAACGCGCGTAAAGGATATACGTCAATTGGCACTAATATGTGAGGAAACTGATTATTTTGTGCCAGCGGAAGTTGCTGATGAAGACGATATAATTACTTTTTCGTTCACCATCGATCACCGAGCTCAAAAATGGGCAGATGTAAGTAAACTTGGACGAAGTGATAAGCTCCGTTTGCTATGTAATCTTGCTCGCTTCAGAAAATTGCTAACCACACGTATGACTTTCTTCTTGCATCCGGACAACTTAATATTTGATGATAATCTTATACCATCATTGGTGTATCGCGGCATCCGGGATGTAGTTCCTCCATACGAAATTGACGAAGAAAAATTTATTCTCCAATATAAATGCTTAATTATTGCATTGTTTTCAAAAAAATATAGTTTTGATGAACTTTATTCCGGATCTATAAAAAATGCTACAGATACCGAATTTGAACGTCAAGTAGGTGAAGCAGACAATTTCACATCTTTAATTAAGCTGTTAGAAGAAAATTATATTAAAGAGAAAAAAGAAACAGAAAAAAATATGCAATATGTCCCGAAAAAAAGATTTCGCTTATTTAAACAACTTACATTCATTATGATCGCTCTTTCTGTCATATTAGCGGTCCCAACAGTCTATTTTAGTTTTGTGAAATCTCCTTTTCAAAAGCATTTAATTGAAGCCCATCATCATTTTCTAGCGCAAGATTATGGAAGAGTAATTAGTGAACTCGACGGAGAAAATCCGGAAAAATTACCGGACTCGGGAAAGTATATACTAGCTTATTCGTATGTAAAGACAGAATCGTTAGATGAAGCGCCAAAAGAGGCAATTTTAAAAAATGTTAGCTTAAAAAGCGATGCTAATTATTTGCTTTATTGGATTTATAATGGACGCGGTGATTTTGATCAATCGGTTGACCTTGCTAGGTATATTGATGATCCGGTGCTAATTATGTATGGATTTGTTAAAAAAATTGAAAAGGCAAAAAATGATCCTAATTTAAGTGGAACTGAACGTGAAGAGGAAGTTCAAAAAAACCAAGAACAACTAAAAACGTATACAGATAAGTATGGTCTTGAAACATTGCTGAAATTACAAAACTCAGACACAACAAATAATTCAGAGGAAACGAATCAAGGTCAAGCACAAGAACCTAATACTCAAGACGTGATTAAACAAGAAGAAACAACTGAAAATAAAGATGTTAATGCACAAAAAAATAATGAGAAGACGAATGAAAAGGCTAAAGAAAACAAAGAGAACGGAAAGTCAAATAAAAATGTAAAAGAAAACAAAGAGAATGAGAATAAAAAGTAACTGTACGTAGGAACGAAGAATGAGTAGGGCGCTTTACTTATTCGTGTGTAGAGAGGGAGAGAATGATGGCACAACGATTATTACTGCTGAACGATGGAAACCAATTGCATAAATGCCATTTAAAAAAGAATAAACCCCAAAAAATAACGATAGGCAGTGATTGGTCGAATACCATCACATTTGAAGGTTGGAGACAACCACTCACAATGGAATGGGACGGGGAAGTATGCCAAATTGGTGAACAGCAGCTCCGAATAAATGAACAACTAGTATGGAAAAACGAAGCCCATCAAATGCGTTTTTTTCTGACGGATGCAACCGAGTGGGATAAATACGATACAACAAGATGTGAGAGTATTACGCTCGGTGCGAACGAATATGATGATGTGAAAATAAAAAATACAACAGTCGATGCATTGCTAATCCGTGATCAATTAGAATCATCATTTAAATTGGAAGTGTATAGCGGGGAGGTTTATCATAATTTTCTTCGTGTAACAGGAAATACGGTAATTGAACCAGGTGATCAATTATTCCTAGATGGTCTGATGATTAAAATTGGCAATGATGACATTGATATTCTTGCTAATGAATCTTTAGATACGACAAAACTAGTCCGTTTGTATGGAGAAAGTCAAAGCTTGGATGATGAATATCCCGATTATCATCGATCTCCACGAATTATTTACCGTGAGCCAGAGGAAAAACGGAAAATAGCCAATCCTTCCAGTATGCCGGGAAAACCAAGTGAACAACTAGCACGTGTGATCGTTCCACCACTTGTTATGATAGCCGCAATGGTTGTTGTTTCCTTTTTCCAGCGGAGTGGAATCTATTTGATCGTTATGTTTTCCATGACCATTGTGACGGTCATTTTTTCGATTACTACTTATGTGAAAAATGTGAGGCAGTATCGCTCAGATATAAAAGAGAGGGATAAGAGTTATCGTGAATACTTGAAACAGAAAACACAGGAACTATATAAAGTTAGTCAAGAACAGAGACACGCGTTAAATTACCATTACCCAAGTATAGAAAAATTGCGTGATATGACTATGAAAGTCCATTCGAGAATCTATGAAAAAACGATGTTTCATCACGACTTTCTTATGTACAGAGTCGGAAGAGGAGATATTGATTCGAGCTTTGAGATTGAATTGAATATGGAAGAGTTTACTTTAAAAAAGGATGAACTAATGGAAGAAGCGAAGAAACTTCGATCTCAATATCTCAAGCTAGAGGATGTACCAGTAGTAACCTCATTGATAAAGGGACCTGTTGGTTATATTGGGCAACGTCATTTCGTATTGGAACAACTACAACTGCTAGTCATGCAAACGGCTGTTTTTCAAAGTTATTATGATCTTCAGTTTGTCATCATTTTTCCTGAAGAAGAGAAGGAGAAATGGGAATGGATGCGCTGGCTTCCACATGCTAGCTTACGAGACATAAATGTCCGTGGATTTGTTTTTCATGAACGATCTCGTGACCAAGTGTTAAATTCTCTGTATCAAATATTAAAGGAACGTAAACTTGCCATCGATGAAAAAGGAAATAAAAATGAAAAAATATATTTCGCACCACACTTTGTCATTCTTATTACAGATGAAAAAATGATCTTGGATCATTCCATAATGGAATATTTTAATGAAGATCCAAGTGAACTTGGGGTCTCACTTATTTTTGTTCAAGATGTTATGCAATCTCTTCCGGAACATGTTAAGACGGTCATTGATATTCGGGATGCAGCAAATGGAAATATTATTCTTGAAGAGGGAGAATTAGTCAATCGAAAATTTACTTTAGACCATTTTCCAAAGGGCTTTAACAAAGAAGATATTTCACGTGCATTAGCATCTCTCAATCATTTACAAAACTTAAAAAATTCTATCCCGGAAAGTGTTACATTTCTTGAAATGTACGGGGTGGAGAAAGTAGAGGAGCTCCGAATTCCGGAACGCTGGGCACAAAATGAAACGTATAAAAGCCTTGCCGTTCCATTAGGACTAAGAGGAAAAGAAGATATTGTCCAATTGAATTTACATGAAAAAGCACATGGCCCACATGGATTAGTCGCTGGTACAACGGGTTCTGGTAAATCGGAAATTATACAGTCTTACATTATCTCATTAGCGGTAAATTTCCATCCTTACGAAGTAGCTTTTCTGCTTATTGACTATAAAGGTGGTGGGATGGCCAATTTGTTTAAGCACTTGCCACATCTTTTAGGTACGATTACAAACTTAGATGGCGCCCAGTCTATGCGTGCATTAGCTTCCATTAAAGCAGAATTGCAAAAGCGTCAACGTTTATTCGGGGAGCATGACGTTAATCACATCAATCAATATCAAAAGTTATATAAATCGGGTGAGGCTAGTGAGCCAATGCCCCATTTATTCCTAATATCGGATGAATTTGCGGAATTAAAATCTGAACAGCCGGACTTTATGAAGGAACTTGTTTCCACTGCTCGTATAGGCCGTTCACTTGGAATTCACTTGATTTTGGCAACACAAAAACCAAGTGGTGTCGTTGATGACCAAATATGGTCAAACTCGAAATTCAAACTAGCACTTAAAGTACAAAACACTAGTGATTCTACTGAAATATTAAAAACACCGGACGCGGCCGAGATTACTTTACCAGGTCGTGCCTATTTACAGGTAGGAAATAACGAAATATATGAGCTATTCCAAAGTGCATGGAGTGGGGCGGATTACATTCCGGATAAAAGTGACGATAACTCAATGGATACAACGATTTATTCCATTAATGAACTAGGTCAATATGATATTCTCTCCAATGATTTAAGTGGTCTTGGTAACAAGGAGAATATTTCGAAGGTCCCTACAGAACTGGATGCGGTTATCGATTATATTCATTCTTATGCAAATGAAAATAATATTGCTGAACTTCCAAGACCGTGGTTACCTCCATTAGAAGAAGCTATTTTTCTTCCGGATCTTCATGCAGTAGATTACAGAAATGCTTGGTATCAAGAGAAGAAACCAATAAAAGTAACTTTTGGATTCCTGGACATTCCGGAAATGCAAGCACAGGAACCGATTACGATAAATCTTACAAAAGATGGTCACATGGCTGTTTTCTCAAGTCCGGGATTTGGAAAATCAACATTTTTACAAACGGTAGTTATGGATATAGCGAGACAACATAATCCGGAAAGAGTGCACATCTATCTAATCGATTTAGGCACAAATGGCTTATTACCGCTAAAAGACTTACCTCATGTGGCTGATACAATCATGGTCGATGAGGAAATTAAGCTCGGAAAGCTGTTCCGTAGAATAAAAAATGAATTAAAGGAAAGGAAGAATAAATTAAGTAAGTACGGTGTTGCCAATATCGAAATGTATGAAAGAGCAAGTGGAGAAGAAGTCCCTAATATTCTTTTCATTATTGATATGATCGATTCAATAAATGATGCACCATATAAAGACGATTTTGAGCAAGTGGCTGCACAAATTGCAAGGGAAGGTGTAAGTGTTGGAATTCACATGGTTATCAGTGCAGGACGCCAAAATGCAATGAGAGCTCCATTACTAGCCAATATAAAACATCAAATTTCCCTATATATTATTGATGAAATGGAATCAAGAAATATTGTTGGAAGAACAGATTTACGAATTGAAGAAATCCCTGGGCGAGGACTGGTGAAATTAGAAAAACCAACCTCTTTTCAAACAGCGCTTCCTGTAGAAGGAAAGGATACTCTCGAAATGATAAAGGGTATTCAAGCGGAAAGTAAGGAAATGCGATCAATCTGGTCAGGAGATCTTCCATCGCCAATCCCAATGGTTCCAGAGATTATGGAATTCTCACATTTTATAAATAAACCAGAAACGAAAACAATCATTAATAAAGGCGGCATTCCTTTCGCTGTTGATTTTGAAAATGTAGAACCAATGGAGTTAAGTGTTGTTAAAGATCAAAATACGCTAATTTTAAGTGACATGATGGATTCAATAGAACAAACCTATCTAACTCTAATCGCTTCTATCTCTGTTAATGAATATATCGATGTTGGAATGATAGACAATGCATCCTCAAGATTTAGCATTTATAAAGAAAATGTTGATATTTATGCTGAAAATAGAGCGACAATGGATGTTTTTGTAGAAAGGCTACTGGAATTATTCGAAGCTAGAGAAGATGCTTTCCGACAGGTCCAATTGGAAACAAACGGACGCGCGACGATGAACGAATTTATGAAGGACATACGCCCAATGATTGTGTTAATAACAGATGTTTCGTTCGTTATTAATACGATGTCAGATAATGCACAAACAACACTTGCAAAGCTAATCGAAACTGGAGCAAGAGTTGGTATCCATTTTGTTGTCGGCATAATGTATGGTGCGATTGACCGGTCATATGATGACATTGCATCCATTTTGAAAAAGCAAAAAGTCGGTGTCATAATTGGCAGAATCTCTGATCAGAACATACTAGATGTTATGAATAGACCATATAAAGAAAAGAATTTACTTCCATATGAAGCTTATTATGTGAAGCAAGGCAAAGCTGAAAAAATCAAAATCGCTGCTCCGTTTCAAAAAAGAGAGGAAGTGAAAGTCAATGTTTGAAATGTTTAAAACGGATACAGAAAGAAAAAGAGATCAGTATCATAAGTTATATGAAAAACTGAAAGATGCGCTACAGGAACATGATAAAAAAGTTAGTGAAGCAAATGCGTCCTATAGCAGCTACATTAGTGCGGTTCCGAACCTTTCGAATACGAAAATTCCCTCTAATGACTTTGACCCGAAGCGAGAAGAATTAAACAGAAAACTAAATAAGTATTTTGATAATGAGAAAGATATGAGGGGTTCACTTGTAACGGCAATTAACAAAGCAAATGAACGATATATTCACTACAAAAACTTAGCCATTAAGGAAGCAGAGGCAGAGCGAGCAAGAAGGGAAAAAGAGTTAAGAGAACTGATAGAGAGAGTGGAGGGATTCTTTAG
This sequence comes from Heyndrickxia sp. FSL W8-0423, assembly GCF_038009395.1. Classification (NCBI taxonomy): domain Bacteria; kingdom Bacillati; phylum Bacillota; class Bacilli; order Caryophanales; family Bacillaceae; genus Heyndrickxia; species Heyndrickxia sp. FSL W8-0423. Next base: position 1,274,053 of record NZ_JBBPBE010000001.1, read on the forward strand.
TGGGAAGCGTTAGAATTCATGATGATAAAGTAAATGAAGCAAATGCGGCAGCGAAGGCATTGGAACAATCGGTAAAAACAACCTATGAGAAATGTGAACAATTAATTTCTTATCTTCATTCCGCGAAATGGAGTGGGAAATCCAGAGATGCCTTTTTGAGCTATATCGAAATCATCCAGAAATATCATAAAGATTTATCGGCTGCCGTTGCGAAACAAACAAAAGCTTTAAATAATCTTGATGGCTACTACAATGATTTCCTTCAAGACCCATCCGTGAAAGAAGTGAGAAACTTATGAAGATCGATTCAAAGGATCTATTTACTGTTCCCGAATTATATCTTTTAGCCGCCGCATTTGGCGGTGAAGTGCTTTATGGACTTCCAGAGAAACAAATCTATCAGTTTAAAGGTGAGGACGTTTTTAAAGAAGCTCATCAAAGATTGGTAGATAAGGAGATCTTAACTCAAGAAGGTAAAATTACAAGAGCAGGTGCAATGGTCATTCGGGCAGTCGAGCTATACCACGAAAGTAAGAAATATGTTCGAATCAACAATCTCATGTTTGCATTTAGAGAACCGGAAAATGACGAGTTAATTGTCCTAGTCGAATTAGAAGAACAAGGCCATTATCAATTACGTGTGATTTCTAAGATCAGCGTTTTAAAATTGCTAGGTGACACATTCCCGCTAGTTTTAAGGGAACCACATGAATCAGAAAAAACGTTTCAAAGAAAAGAACTCACTAATCATGAAAGGCGAGAGACAGAAAACTTCGAACCTGAAACGATGTTTATGAATTTTGAGTCCATTCATTTGACGGAGGAGCCGAAGGATAAGTTTAACTCGAACTATTATCAACAATGGCTTGTTTTTACGAAGGATGAAAAATTAATGATGGTGGACACGGTCCATAAAAAATATTATCACGCAAGTCAATATTGGTTTTTAAAAGTACTCTTCGATGAAATGGATTTCCCTTATAAGGAGGCAAAGACATATGCATGAAACTATGGGTGATGGAGGAGGATCGGGTGTAAGAATTGATGTCAATCCTGACGAGATTACTAGTATTTATAAATTTTTAGAAGAAATTCTTACGGAATTAGAAACAAATGCTTCTCCCAATATTGAAAAACTAGGAAACCTACACTATTACACAGAAGGAAAAGCGAAAAAAGCGATGGAAGTATATGCGGAAGCCAATCAAAAAGTAATGGACTTGTATGATAATTATACCCGTGCTTCTACATTAGTCATTGATATTCTTAATACGATGATCCAAGTAGACGAAGAGATAGCAAAGAAAATCATCGCTAAGCTAGGGGTATGATGCTATGGACGTAAAATATATTCCATCAGACTGGGAAAAAATGAAAGATGGCATTGGCGATTTAATCGGATTAGGCCGATGGGGCAAAGGAATGATCGATGACCTCAAAGCTATTACAGACAATCTAGAAGATGCCAAATCAGATATTGCAAGCCTTGACAGTGACGGGGTCATCTCCTTCCACCACACGAGCCAGAAAGATAAATTTCAACATTTATACGAAGATTTCGAAGTACTGCATCGCTTTACCGGAAAAGTCGGGGATATCGTTGACCGGACAATTGATCAACCATTCTATGAAGATATCGATGCATTTGTCGAGGCGATGAGAGATTTAACTATCTCAAACTATACCACGAAGAATCGGGTTGGAGCGACAGAAGTAAAGGTCACCTACGCTGGATACGGACAACAACAGACTTTTGAAGTTCCAAAGACTGAGGTAAGTATCGATGATCTATTCAATGGTGATAATTATTATGCAGAACAAATCAAACTCGAATACGATGCTTGGAAAGAGCTAAATCCCGATCAAGATTTCTCTCAAAAAGAGTATCAACTGGCCGCAGTAAATACACACGCATTTGAATATGATTCAATACGAAACCAGCAGGAAAGCAAAGAATTTTGGGGACAAATTGCCGCTCTCGTCGTTATCGTCGGTGTATCATTGGTCTGTCCACCTGCAGGCATCGCCTTAGGAGCCGCTTATGGCACATTCGAGTTAAGCTCAGCCGTTTCGGGGAAGGACTGGATTTCAGGACGAGAGCTAGGCACCGGAGAACGCGTATTCCGTGGACTATTAAGCCCATTAGATATTATTCCTGGTGTAAGTAGTATCACGAAATTCAGCGGTGCAGTAAAGCTTGCCCACTTAGGTGATATGGGGCAATTCGCCGTTAAAACGGGAATAAAGAGCAGCATCAAAGACGGCGTTACTCATATTGGAAATATGGTCGAAACAGCTGGAAAGGTGTCTGCCACACGACTAAAAAGTGCAGCCTCAGCGATAAAAGATGGCGGAACAGCAATCAAAAATAAAGTAGTAGAAGATACCAAAGATATTGGTAAACTAGTAGGTACCGAAATCAACAATATGACAAATATCATACCCTCACGAAAACTTGGATTAGCTGCAGATGGGATGGGCGACGTTGGGCATGCTCATATTCCTGTGGATGAGGCGAGAGTGGTTGGGAATGAGAAGGGGGATGTTGTTAGTAGGATTGATGGGTTTGGTGCTAGTGGTGGTAAGGGTACTGACAACCTAAAATTTAAGCATATAGGAGAATATTTTAATCACATTAATGACATTGGAAAACGAGATGACTTAACGAATGAAGAAAAATTTGAAAAGATTCATGAAGCATATGATGCATTAGTAGTAAAAGGTGATATTACTATTGTCTCTGACATGCAGTTCTTAAAGCCTGAGGGGTTTGTTGATGGCAGAATGAATATAGATTGGCCTGATAAAATGGGATTTGAAGAAGGCACAATTCTGGCGATTAATAGAAATAACCCATTACCTGGAAGATGGGATAGAGTCGGTGGAAAGGGTGGAGAAAATTTCACTACTTTACCTGATAATGGTGTTCCTTACACGTATGATCAACGTGCAATACCATATATAGAAAACCCTTCAGCAAGGCACGTAGGAATCTTTAATAATGAATCCTATTTTAGCGCTATTGATGCAATCAAAAGTGATAGTCTTGAAGAGTTGAATCAAGTTGTAGTTGCTAATGGAAAAGATCCAATCTCAGAAATTGATTTTGATAGATTTAGAGCAAACTATAACGACTACCAAGATAGAATAAAGAAAGTTGTTGGAAATTTAGATACCACTTATGGAGTGAAGGGTAAAGCTGCTCCATGGATCAGTAGTTCTACAGGAGAGAAATTAATGAATGGTGGAGCTGAACAGATTGTAACCCCACTAAACGCCCAAGCATTGGAAATGATAGGGGTTATACCAAAATACTAGGAGGGTAAAAATGACAAAGCAAGAGTTTTTAAAGAGATTTAAATCTGAAAAAATAAATATCGGTGAATATAAAATGATACTCGACAAGATATCAGATGCGCCGCTTGTATTGGGATGTGCATACGATCAAGGAGTATGGAAAGTTTATGAAACAAGAGAACGAGGAGGTCACTTCATAATTAAAGAAATAGATAATGAAGATGAGGCGTTTGATTATTTTTATAAAGTAGTGCTAAGTCAACAAAACAGACTTAACAATTAAAATTACATTATGACTTTAGTAGATAGAGAATGCGTAAAAACCTAAACTTCCTTACGGCAATTACTTGCAATCCAATGAAAATTAAAAGAAGGTTAAACAAAAGGTCAAAAATTGGTCATTTGCATAGATTCTTTATATATAGGGATGCCAGATGATACTAACATAGCAAAAAAAGGAATGAATTGAACTAATAAATATTATTATGAAAAATGGGAACAAAAAGAGGATGTACAGCTATTAGAAATTAAAATGTTTATTAAATTATAAAAAAGAAATGAATTAAGGATAAATGAAGAAATAAGAACAAAAACGTTATATAAAATATCGGAAGTCCAGTTTATATGAACAGGAGTTTTTTCATGGACGTAAAATATATCCCATCGGATTGGGAAAAGATGAAAGAAGGTATTGGCGATTTAATTGGTTTAGGGCGCTGGGGCAAAGGAATGATTGATGATCTCAAAGACATCACGGACAATCTAGAAGATGCAGAATCAGATATTGCAAGTCTCGATAGCGATGGGGTCATCTCCTTTCATCACACCAGCCAGAAGGACAAATTTCAACACTTATACGAAGACTTTGAAGTATTACATCGATTTACTGGAAAAGTCGGGGACATCGTTGACCGGACGATTGATCAACCATTCTATGAAGATATTGATGCATTTGTCGAGGCGATGAGAGATTTAACTATCTCAAACTATACAACAAAGAATCGGATTGGAGCTACAGAAGTTAAGGTCACCTACGCTGGATACGGACAACAACAGACTTTTGAAGTTCCAAAGACTGAGGTAAGTATCGATGATCTATTCAATGGTGATAATTATTATGCAGAACAAATCAAACTCGAATACGATGCTTGGAAAGAGCTAAATCCCGATCAAGATTTCTCTCAAAAAGAGTATCAACTGGCCGCAGTAAATACACACGCATTTGAATATGATTCAATACGAAACCAGCAGGAAAGCAAAGAATTTTGGGGACAAATTGCCGCTCTCGTCGTTATCGTCGGTGTATCATTGGTCTGTCCACCTGCAGGCATCGCCTTAGGAGCCGCTTATGGCACATTCGAGTTAAGCTCAGCCGTTTCGGGGAAGGACTGGATTTCAGGACGAGAGCTAGGCACCGGAGAACGCGTATTCCGTGGACTATTAAGCCCATTAGATATTATTCCTGGTGTAAGTAGTATCACGAAATTCAGCGGTGCAGTAAAGCTTGCCCACTTAGGTGATATGGGGCAATTCGCCGTTAAAACGGGAATAAAGAGCAGCATCCAAGACAGCGTTACTCATATTGGAAATATGGTCGAAACAGCTGGAAAGGTGTCTGCCACACGACTAAAAAGTGCAGCCTCAGCGATAAAAGATGGCGGAACAGCAATCAAAAATAAAGTAGTAGAAGATACCAAAGATATTGGTAAACTAGTAGGTACCGAAATCAACAATATGACAAATATCATACCCTCACGAAAACTTGGATTAGCTGCAGATGGGATGGGCGACGTTGGGCATGCTCATATTCCTGTGGATGAGGCGAGAGTGGTTGGGAATGAGAAGGGGGATGTTGTTAGTAGGATTGATGGTGGTTCTGTTGGTGGTGGTAAGGGTACGGGTAAAGTCGAAAGTACTTTAGATGCCAAATTGAAAAAGTATGTTTGTGATTCATTTGAAGGTACAGGAAAGGAAGTTCAAGACAATTTCAATAAATATCTTAGAGAAAATGTTTGGTGTGATGAAACGTTATCAAATTCAGAGAAAATTGAAATAATGAGGGAAAATTTCAACAGGTTAACATCGGAACAAAAAATCGACTTTAATGTTTTAAACGATGAGAAGTTTTTAACACATAATAGTGATTACACAAATTGGGGAGATTGGCCACCTGTTAATTGGCCTGAATTTCCAGGGTTAGATAAAACTCAGTCTATTATTTCTATATCAAAAGAGAATACAATACCTGAAAAACTAGATAGAATAGGATCACTTTATGGTAACAATTTTGCAACGATTCCGGAGAGTGGAATTAAACATACAATGGATGAACGTGCGATTTGTTATATTGATAACCCTGCAGCATATCATAAATATACTTTTGAGAGTACTTACTATTTCGATTGTATTGACTGTATTAAAAATAAAGATGTAGATGGGTTGAATAAGATAATTGATGAAATGAATTTTAAAAATAAAGATAGTCATATTGAACGTATTGATGAAAATGATATGATTGATTGGAACTTGCAATATAATAAATTCCAAAATAATTCCCTATTAAAAGCATTGTGTGAGGAAAAAGGATTAGATTCAACATATGGGTTATTAGGTAAGGCGGCCCCTTGGTACGATGAAGGTAAAAATAATTTACTTGCAAATGGCGGGGCTGGTCAGTTAAACACTCCTGTTTCTGGAAATGTATTGAAATATTTAAGGATATTAAGGGAGGAATAACATTTTGACTAGAGTAGAGTATGAAAACTTTTTAGTAATGCAAAACATTGATATAAATAAATTAAATCTAGTTATTGGTGAAAAAAAGGTAATTCCTTATGTAACCGGTTGTTTCAAAGAAGATGGTGTATGGAAAATCTATATGGTAGGAGAACGTCAAGACTTTGATATTGTTAAAGAGGGAACTGAAGAGGAAATATTTAACACCATGCATAGTATCACTAAAAGCAGAGTTAAACACAGTAATAATTAATTCTTAACAATCGATATAAATAAGGGAAGGATTGTAGTGTTTTGATAGCACCCCAAAATTAGACCATAAAATCTATCTTTTGGGGTGTTTTTTTATGGTTCAATATGATGAAGGACTCTTGTAACAAGTTATTGACACATACCTCTCGTTAAGCTCCGTCGTTTCGGGGAAGGACAGGATTTCAGGACGAGAGCTGGGCACAGGAGAACATGTATTCCGTGGACTATTAAGCCCACTAGACATTATCCCTGGAGTAAGCAGTGTCACGAAATTTAGCGGTGCAGTAAAACTTGCTCACGTAGGAGATATGGGGCAATTCACCATTAAAACCGGGATAAAAAGCAGCATTAATGATGGAGTGACCCATATTAGAAATATGGTCGAAACGGCTGGAAAGATGTCCACCACCCGATTAAAAAGTGCAGCTTCAGCGATAAAAGATGTACCAAATAAGCTGAAAAATAAGTTAATTGACGATACAATAGAAGTAGGAAGATTCATAGATTCAGCTATTACACATGGGAAAAATATCATCTCAACCCGACAACGCATGGACTTTGCCATGGATGAATTTGGAAATATGGGGAATGCCCAAAAGCCTGTGGAGAATACGCATGCGGTTGAGAATAAAGTTAGTGCTATGTTGAGTAAGGCTAAAGGAGTTAATGTTGGTAAGGGTACGGTTAAAGGTAGTTCTGGAGTAAATGAAGTCAAAACATTTGTCGACAAAGGGCAACAGTTTACAAATGGTAGAAAAAATAAGTTAAAGCCTAATATTAAATATAAAACTGGAGAGTATGATTACTATTATGAAACAGATAATGTAGGTAGGATTTCTAAATTTGAAACAGAAAATTTACAATTAACAAAGAGAAAAGACAGACTGTCTCACAGCAAAAATACACCAGGTAAAGTAAAAGGTCAAGACCATGCAGGACATTTGGCAGGTGATAGGTTTGGAGGCTCACCTAAAATTGACAATTTGGTATCACAATTGTCCGATGTTAATTTGAAGAAATATAAAAAAGTTGAAGATAAATGGGCTGCCGCTTTAAAAGAAATACCTCCCAAAAAAGTAACAGTTGATGTTGAAATTATTTACTCGGGGGATAATGTGCGTCCGGATAAATTTATAGTTAATTAGTAAGCGTAAAATAATCCCCACCTGTCAACCAGATGGGGATCGAGTTATTATTTAGGTAAGTTTTTAAAATCTATGCAAACGATTGGAAGTGTTGTTGACCAAGGCAGTACTTTATCCAGGGCATTTTTATCTGTCAGATCAATGTTAGGTAACTTCTCAAATAAATAGCGAAGGTAATAATATGGGTTTAGGCCATTTTCCTTTGCTGTTTCCACAATGCTATAAATGATTGCGCTAGCCCTTGCACCTTTCGGTGTATTTGAAAAAAGGAAGTTTTTTCTCCCAATAACAAAGGGCTTTATTGAGCGCTCGCTTCTATTATTATCAATTTCTAATCGTCCATCCTCTAGGAATGCCACTAATTTCTTCCATTGATTGAGACAGTAGGTAATCGCCTGACCTAAAGCGCTTTTTGGTAACACTTTTTGCTTCTGTATTTTTAGCCATGACAAAAAAGCATCCAAGACTGGCTTGCTGCGTTCTAATCGTTTTTCGTATCGTTCCATAGAGGATAACTCCTTTAGGTCGCGCTCAATGCGATATAGTTGGTTACAGTATTGGAGACCTTCCATTGCTGCTACTCCTGATGTCAGACGCTTTGAAGAAGGCAATACTTTTAAAGCCTCATCAAATTTACGTCGAGCATGAGCCATGCAACCGACCAGTTTTACATTAGGTACCTTATGGTACCCGGCGTATCCATCAACCTGTAAATATCCTTTAAACCCTGACAGGAATTTCTCGGCATTTTTGCCTGACCTAGTTTCCTGATAATCGTAAAGGATGATTGAAGGTCCTTCTTTTCCAGTACGGTAGAGCCAGAGATATGATTTTGAGGTGGCTGGCCGACCGGGTTCGTGAAGTACCTGCAGGGTCGATTCGTCCGCATGTAAAATATCCTTTTCCAAAAGAAGTTGATGCATGCGATCATAAAGTGGGCTCAACCACCGGTTGGCCCCGTGAATCATCCAATTGGCAAGGGTTTGGCGTGATAACGGTACCCCCAATCTGGAAAATTGCTTTTCTTGCCGGTATAATGGCAGCCCATCCACATATTTTTGATTCATAATATGTGCCATTAAAGAAGGAGATGCTAAACTACCTGAATGAACCGGTTTAGGCATTGGTGCTGTTACAACCGGAGTTTCAATTTCTTCACGTTCACAATGGCGGCAAGAGTAAATGGACTGAACATGTTTAACAACTTTCAATTCCGCAGGAATGTATTTTAGTTCCTGGCGTACTTGCGTACTCATTTCATGCAGATTTCCACCGCAACACGAACAAACCTGCTCTTCAGGGGATAAACGATATTCAATCGTCTCCACAGGCAAGTTTTCTAACATCAGTTCACGTTGGCCGCGAACTTTGCGGCGCCGTTGATAAGTAATAGATTCCAAAGTAGGTTCCGGCAAATCTGGATTAGCTTCATTTTCTACTTCATTAAAAAGTTCCAATTGATCGGGGTTGGTTTTTTCACTGGAAAAGCCGAATCTATTTTTCTGCAGAAGGCGAAGCTGTTCTTCAGTCCATTTTAATTTGGCCTCTAACGCGCTCTGCTTTTTTAGCTTCGCCTCTAATTCCGCATTTTGTTTCTCCAGCATTTCCAAGCGTTGCAGGAGTTCTTCAATTGTAGGGGTTGGGGTAGTTGAATTCGCTGTCTTTTTCATAAATATATTATACGATAAAATAGGTAAATTCCCTGATTTTTCATTATTTAAATTACTGTTCTTGCTGTTACAACAGGGTGTGCCTGTTTTTGTTCCAATGATAATCCATCTAATAACCACCTTAATTGGCGTGGACTTATTTTCAGAGGACCCGAATTATTATCTGATGGCCAATGAAAATTTCCTCTCTCCAGCCGGCGATAATAAAGCCAAAAACCGTTATGATCCCATTGAAGAATTTTCAACTTGTCTCGCTGCCGGTTACAAAAAACAAATAAACTCGAAGAAAAAAGATCTAACTCGAATTCTTCTTTTACAAGAGCAGCCAATCCATCGATAGATTTCCGTAAATCTGTGACACCTTGTGCGAGGTAGACACGATCAACCGTAACTTCTTTTAGCATACTGATTTCAATGCCTTAACTACTTCCGCCAGTAGTGTTGGATTAAAGCCAGGTTTAACCACGATGGATGCTGAACCAACATTTATATGTAATGTTTCATTCTGTTGCTCAGATTCTTCTAATGTAACCGGAATCCACTTGCTGTTAGAATCTTGGGTTGAATAGAAATTATCGGCTTTATAAAGCCAATACTTTAACTGATGAATACTTATTTCATTGATTTCACACCATTTGGATTGGGTGAGGCCACTCGCTCTGAAAAGAGCGATCCTACGCTCCCATTCCTTACGCAATTCTGGATTATTTCTTTGGGACATAAAAAAACCTCCTCAAACTTTGATTTGAAGAGATTATCTCACAGGTACTATATATGTTAATAGGTGTATTCTATTTGACTCTTACGTTAATTACACTATTGATGGTAAGCCGGGTAGTGCAAAATTTAAAAACCTTTAAAAGGAGTGAAATTTAGTATGAAAGAATTTGAAGATAGATTTAGTGAATTACAAGCAGATATGATATCCATATGTATGGAATATGTTGAAGATAGAGCTGATAAAGTATATGTTTATGCTTCATGTGAGGAAGATATGATATCGAGCAGTTTCTTTTATTTAATTAACAATAAGTATGTTGAGTGCCATAAGGTAAATGATGCATTGGAGAATGGGGAAGAAAGATACGATGTGTCTACAGAAAGACAATTTAAGGTATTAAGTATTATAAATGATGATATCGAAAAAATTGAAGAATTATGTAAAGAATATAAAAGAGACATGCCGACTGAGTTGAAATTAATATATGATGTTAAGAGTGGCGGATTTAAAGCTGAATACAAGTATGAATTAGTACATACAAATGATGATATAAAAACGGCTGATGATTTTGCTGACGAGTGGTTTGAGGAGATAAAAAATAATAACCTCTAAAATAGTTACAGTTAAAGAGATATTTTAATTTGATCTAACAATTCATAAAGGTTGTACCAAAATGAAGCTATAAACCATGTTCTGAAAAGGAAAAAAATATTCATAGGTTTATAAGTTTCTTATTATGAAAGCTTAAAAAGTTGAATTTAGAGCACTTGATTGCCTTTTAGGCGTTAGGTGTTTTGTTTTTATAGGGAATTTTAACTATAACACTACACGAATTGTTTACTTAAAATTCGTAACTCATGAAGTTGTACCATTATTGGCAATGTTTTAATACAAGTAAAGCGGTTTGAAAATAAGATAATTAAAAGAAATACCTTTTAGCAGGAAAAGTTATAATATGCTAACAAAGGTCAGTCTGGAAATAAATTATGGAGAGAGGGTATTAGATGAGTATAATAGAATGGTAATTTGCTGATGAACCGGTTAGTGAAGGTTGTGTAAAAAATTGGTAATTGTTTTAGGTTTTAAATTTCCAAAAGAAATATAAGTTGTGTTGCTATAAATAATGGTGGAAATGTAGAACCTGAACTATTTCATGTAGGAAATAAAGAGAAAGTATTTGGTACACTATTGTCATATGATAAAGGTAATGATGAGTTTATTGTAGATGCTTATAATAGTTACAGGAAAACATATTACAGATGGGTTTGAATTTATTTCGGAGGTTCCAAGGAATGCCAAATGATATTTTAACAAAAGAATATATCATCCAACATGGAGTAGAATTTGAAACAAACTTAGACTTTGGGGGACCATACGAACAAGGCATCGTAGAATATGACCAAAACGATAATGAAAATCTATTTACTGGGCTAGCTTATGATTTATATGATAATGGAAATTTAGAAAGTTATTTTTTTGTTGAAAATGGTGTAAAACAAGGAGCATATGTTGAATTCTATCCAAATGGTAATATCAAAAGAGTTGGAAACATGGATAAAAGCGCATCTGAGGGTGAACAAATTGAGTATTACGAAAATGGCCAATTAAAATCCATAACGAACCGAATTGCTGGAAGGGCAATGACTTATAAAAGGTTTGATGAACAAGGGGTTTTAATTGATGAAAAGATAGAACCTACTGAATCTGATTTAATTTATGCAAAAAAGTTTGGATAGGGATAGAAAATAGATGAATAAAGATTTTGAAGAAAAATATATATCGATCCAGAAACAGCTTTTACCTCAAGTTTCTTTACAGAATACTTTTTCATATGAAATGATTCATTTAATCGCAGGAGTGGATATTGCTTATTGGTCTGAAAATGATATTGATCATGGAGTTTGTTGTATCGTTGCATTTGATTTTTTAACAAAAAAAGTTGTTGAACAAGTAAAATATACGGGGGAAATTGAAACTCCATATATACCAGGATTTTTGGCTTTTCGCGAACTACCATTAATTTTGGAGACGGTAAAAAGGTTGAAAAGTAGTCCAGATATTTATATGTTTGATGGAAATGGTTACCTACATTATCGACATATGGGGATTGCAACTCATGCTTCGTTTTATTTGGAAAAACCAACAATCGGAGTGGCAAAGAATTATTTAAAAATTAAAGATGTGGACTTTATCATGCCAGATAATCAAGTGGGTGCATATAACGATATTGTTATAGACAATGAGGTTTACGGACGTGTGCTTCGGTCAAGAAAAGATGTCAAGCCTATATTTGTTTCTTGTGGGAATTGGATTGATTTGGACACAGCAACTGCATTAACAATGCATTTTGTAGAAAAAAATAGCCGCTTGCCAGCTCCGACCAGATATGCTGATATTGCAACACATGAAGCAAGAAAAAATTTAAAAATAAAGAAATGCAAGTAATAGAAGTACTAATAGTCTTAAGGTAAAATAATTACATCTCATTATTTGATTCAAATTATTTTTGTTTTTTAAAAACGATACTGAAATGGTTGTGAAGTATAAGAAAGACTTAGCAATATATAGTTGCTAAGTCTTTCTTATACTTTTATTGAACAAATTGTAATCCCAACAAACGCCCAAACATTAGAAATGAGTGGGTTATACCAAAATAATAAGGGGGAAGTTTATGGAAAAGGGAACTTTTGCAAAATATACAAATAAAATCTATAGGGTTAGTAATATTGATGGGGATTGTATAAGATTAGTCAGTGAAGATCAAGCAGATTTGAACAATGGGTTTAAAGAAAAAGTTTATCCTAGCAACCATAAAGATAGCATTAACTTACCCAGGATATATATCAAGGAAATTAAGAAAGCAGAGATTGATGAAATTTATGAAGTTGATTACAAAGCAAAGTACAAAGGGAATATATTTAATTTGAGTTTTAAAGAGATGGATCACAATTCAGACTTGGAACAAATAATGCGGAACTTGCAAAGCAAAATGGATTTGAACGAACCGATAAATACTACTATGAGAAAACCGTAAATCAGGATGAAATTGAAGTTTTAAAATTTATTAAAAAACTATAATGTTGAGAAAATCTGTTATTGATAGATAAATGATGTTTTTAGACAAACTGACTTTGCTAGGTTGTTTTTGTCAATAATAAATTGAGCCAAAGCGATCACTTCAAAAGTGAGCCACTCTTGGAATAAGCACTCCTATATATGGGAGAAGATGGGTGTTTAGGTTTCTTGCCCCGGGAGAGGGGCAAGAAACCTAAACACCTCGCACGTTACTCCTACTCTTCATTTTCTTTTTGCTTTAAACTTTGGCGGAATCGATATGATTCTCCATTAAGCAAAAGAATGTGTGAGCGGTGAGTAAGCCGGTCAAGTAAAGCTGCGGTCATTTTTTCATCTCCAAAAATGTTCGTCCATTCTGTAAATTCAAGATTCGTCGTAATGATAACACTTGCACGTTCATAACAGCTTGAAAAGAACTGAAATAATAGCTCTGCTCCCGTTTTAGAGAAGGGGATGTAACCGAGCTCATCCACGATGATCACATCGTTTTTGAGCCACTTCTTCTCAAACGCCCCAAGTTTATGCTCTTCCTTAGCTATGAGTAGCTCTTCTACCAACTCGGCAGCTGTAATGAATTTTGTTTTGTAACCATTTTGGATCATAGCGATTCCAAGGCCCGTGGCCAAATGGGTTTTTCCTGTTCCACTGTTTCCTAAAAAAATTATATTCTCTTTTTTCTCGACAATTTCACCTTTTGCAAGAGTAAGAAATCGGTTTCGATTTAAACTTGGCATTAAAGAAAAGTCATAGGTATCTAATGTTTTATGGACTGGAAATGCAGCTTGTTTCAGCCTTCTTTGCCTTTGATTTTCCTCTCGTGCCTGGACTTCTATTTCAAGTAATGCCAGTAAATATTCTTCGTATTGCAGATTTCTTTCTTCTGCTTCTCTTGCAAGAGAACGATATTGCTTGGCGATGGTAGGCATTCTTAGTTGTTTTGTTAAATGATCTAAAAGTATCTCTGTTGTCATTTCATCTGACCTCCCGTTAATTGTCCATACTGGGCAATATTTGCCTTTTGAATCTTATAGTCCAGTAGATTTACCGGCGTTTTCTCCTTAGATAGATCCTGGATTTTTAAGCAGTTATTTGAGAGCCTTTGAATGATTTCATGTACGACTTCGTACCGATAGATCTGTGCTTGTTCAGCTTCAAGTAAGGCTTGAGTCAACTTTTCCATTCCTATCTCCCGATGAAGGAGGAGAAGTCGGATAAATTTGCGATCACCCGAGGCTCCTTCATGTTCTCTCATCTTTCGATGAAAACGCCTGAACACATCCGGAATATCAGACGATTGGAATGCATGGGCATCCCGAATTGCTCGAGGCTTTTTCAATAATGCCTCAAGGTAATGATCCAGGTTTGTGATCATTTGGTTTCGTTCATAAGAACGAGGATGTTCTGCGATCACTTGATTTTGAGCCACAACGCTCACACGATCGACAAAAATTTTGACCCATACACCTTGGCCAACATAGCTACAAGGGATAGAATACTGATTTGTCTCTACAGTAATTAAAGATGTCTTGTTAACCTGGCAGGAAACCAGCCTGCAAGCTTCAAATTTCTTTTCCGGAAGTGGGTGCAGATATTCTTTTTCCTTTTCCCACATTTGCGCCACTTTTTCATTGGTGTGGGGGACCGTTTTCTGTTCGGCATCCTTTAAGCACCATTTCAAAAGGTGGTCATTTAATTCATCCAATGATTGGACTTCGGGTAACGGGACAAGGGCATTTCTTCTTACATACCCAACTGTTCCTTCTATGCGGCCTTTTTCATTTCCAGACCGGACATTACAAAATTCTGCCTTGAACAAGTAGTGAGCTTGTAAAGCTAGGAATGCCTCCTGTTCCAAGCGATCTCTACCTTGGAGTATTTTTACTACAGCTGTTTTTAAGTTATCAAAAAGCCCTTCTGTTGGTACACCACCAAAGAACTCAAACGCATGGACAAAGCCATCTAAGAAAGCCTCTTGTTTCTCATGAAGGTATGCGCGTGCAAATCGTACTCGACTTGCCGAAAGCTGCATACAAAAGAGGTAAATTCGTTGTGTTCGACCCTGTAGAATAATATCCGCCTCTCCCCAGTCGAATTGGAATTGGTGGCCGAGTTGAAAATCAAGAGGGATAAAGACATCCTGTAGTTTTTTCCTGCGTTTGGCAACAACCTTACGGATATTTGATTCGGAGCCTTTAAAATTATATTCATCTTGCAATCTACGAAATATTCGAGCTGCAGTATGTTTTTGTTTTCCCCAACGTTTGAGATCATCTTCAAGCCACTGATCTATTATTGGCAAGACTCTCCTTGTTTCATCAGAGTATTCTCTTCCGATATAGCTATTTTGCCGATTTATAGTTGTGGGAGCTTCATTCTGTTTAAGATATTTACTAACGGTATTTCTCGAAATCCCCAATTTTTGGGCAATCTGTCGCTGTGACAGCCCTTCTACCTCATGTAAGAATTTGATATTATAAAATTGAGCCATGTTGATCATCCTTTTTTCCTCTCTCTATATTAAAAGTTTGGTCACTTTCAATCTTAAGAGAGGATTTGTTAATTGGAAATCAAGTGGCTTATTTTTTTTGTGATCGAACCATTGAAATGTGGCTCAATTTTAATTTATCAAATACACTAATTCTTTAAAGCTAGACTTAATCAGACACCTGCATTCCGCATTAGAGAATCCAAAAGTTGAATTTGGGGGAATAAAGTGGTGAATCTAAGTCATACTTAAGCCCCCACCGGACCAATTAAAACTATATGCTTGGAGGAAAAGGTTCTAAAGGAAATGCTGCTAGAAGTTATAATTTTGGCTAAGCAAATGAAAAATTAGCAGATCAACTTAATAATTCCCCAGAATTGGCACATCAATTTGGAATGGAGTCTGGTGGAATTAGAGCAAAAGACATAGAAAAATACCGAGTAAAAAACAATTTAACATGGCATGAGTTAAATGATGGAGTAACTATGCAACTTGTGCCAACAGAAATAAACGCCAAATTTGGACATCTTGGTGGTGTTGAAAAGATAAACGCAGGCGCCTTTGAACCTGGGGGATTTGCAAATAAATAGTACGAGGAGAATTGAAAATGGCAATAAATGATGAAGTTTTTGAAGGCGGTTAAAAAAATCAAGTTTCTTATTTCAAAAGTCCATGAAGCAAATCAGCTAGGTGGAAATAAATTATGGGGAGAGGGTATTAGATGAGAAAAGATTTAGAGTGGGAATATGCTGATTTAGAAGTATCAGAAAATAAGATTAAAGAAGTTGGATTACAATTAGGCTTCAATTTACCTCAAGATTATATTAATTGTGTAAAAAAGAATGGAGGTGCGAGTGTTTTTCCTGAGGAATTTAATGTAGGCAATGCAGAGCGATGCTTTGGTAGTTTATTTAGCTTTGATGAGGAAAGTAGTGAGTATATTGTTAAAAAGTATGAAATATACAAACCTACCCTTCCGCAAAAGGTCTTCCCTATTGCAAACGATCCAGCTGGAAATTTAATTTGCTTCGATTATAAAAATAATAAAGAAAACCCAATAGTAGTTTTTTGGGAGCATGAAAATGCAGTAGAAAAAGAAATGTTGATGCGTGAAGAGGGATTAACAGAAGACCAGGCTGAAGAACGTGCTAGAGAAAATGTATTTTACGTTGCGGCAACATTTACGGAATTTCTTGATAAGTTACATGACTAATAAATCTCCTGATGAAAAGAGAGTAAGCAGATGCGAAATTACATCTTTAAAAGGAAATGGCAAGGCTTAAATGAATTAATTAAAGAAGTCCAAGAATTACTATGAAAATCTGACATTGATCTGATTTTGGGTCTTGAGAACTTTGTTTGACCTTCGAATATTTAAAGGTCGATATCCTTTCAGTAAGGAGAAAAAACAAATGACAAAACAGGAAGCAAAGGAAATAATCAGGAAAGAGATGTTAAAACGTTACAATTGGTTTGATGAACATCCATTAAGAGAAAATGAAGTAGGCATTAGAGTTGATGATGATTATTGGGTAGTATATGTAACTGATGAAAGAGCTAGTATCGTTAGGGGATCTATTACAAAATTTAGCAATGAAAGTGATGCTTTAGACAATTTCATAAAAAGATTACAAACAGATAAAATACTATTTTAGTTTAAAGTGGTTTTGGTTTCTATTTGGGCATGATAGAAGTTTTATTCTAAGCTAGGAGGTTTAGTATGAACATAGAAGATGCTAAGAAAATAATTCAAAATGAAGAATTAGAAAATTATTGTCTTTTTTGTAATGAGACTTCTAATGTTGGAGTGGTAGTTATAGAAAAAGGAGATCGTGAATGGAGAGTATATACTAATGATGAGAGAGTAGCAAAAACAGGGAAGAAAAGTTACAAAGAAGAATGTGAGGCTTTAATGGATTTTATTGAAAGGTTACGAGGTGACAAAGCAATAAGAAAGTACCTTAAAAGATAAAAAATGCCAAGCATAAAAGATGTACTCCTAGAATTTGAGAGAATACACAAGGATGATAAATTATGAATATAGAGCAAGTATCAAATTTATTAAATGAAGATGGTATCGTTACTATTAATACTAAAAATTCACTTGAGGAATTTAGGAATCAGGATGAAAATTACTACAAATTAGAGTTTAATGGACATCTATGGGAATTTATGTTTGTTGCTTGTGAAAAAAATAGTGATGGAAATAAAAAAGTATTAAAAGTCTTTAGTTATGAAGCAAGTGCAAGCAAATATTATTACTTATTTGAACTTTCAAAGCACTATTTTAATAAATATATTTTTCCTTTTGAATCGAAAAATAAAGATATTAATATTGGAGAAATCGATTGTGAAATAGGGAATCTAAAAGAAGCTTTTAATAGATTAAACATTGATGATAATTATTTTAGTTTCGATGGTGTTAAAAAGGAACATAGTATTTTTTTGAATATAATAAATAACAAAGAAAGTAATGTGAAATTTATAGGAGAGAATAATAAAGAAATATTTGAAACACCCGTTATGGACAATTGGTTAACCTTCTATTCAATGTATAAATTTGTCTATTATTTATATCTGCTTGATAAAAAATCCAATCTATTACAAAAAGAAAAAGGGATTAATTGTGAGTTTACTGATCAGGATTACAATGTTTTTTTTCATAAAGAACAAGTAGATTAATAAAAATAATATTAAAAATCAAGTTTAAGGTGGAAATAAAAATCATGTGGAGATGTATTAGATAAGGAGGCATTATAATGTTGCCAGTGCAGTTTAAAATTGATAATTTAAAAAGATTATTTTGTAAACTCATAGAAATATTAGAATCAAATAACACTGGTGAGATTGATTATCAAATATCAAATGTTAAATACATCATTCAACTTTTGAATAAAACCATTAAAGATGGCTATATTGATTCCGATAATGTAATAAATGAAATTAAATCTATTCATAAAAAACTTTATCCTCCAAGAGGCGGTTTGTCTGATTTCTTTATATGGAGAAGTGATTTTGATGAACGTGTGAAGGCCAATGAACTCTTTGAAGAAATTAGTGATGAGTTATGGAAAATACTACAGCAAGAAAAAAATTAAAAATTGATTGTACATATAGTACTCAGAAGGATTGTAAATTATGAATAAAAATGAATTATTACAATTACTAATTAATTCTAATGTACCACAAGATTTATATAGCTTAAAAGGTGGATTACCTAATGAAGCATTGTGCTTAAACGAAGAAAATGGTCAGTGGGAAGTATACTATTGTGAACGTGGTATAAAATCACAAATAAAAAAATTTGGATCAGAAGATAATGCTTGTGAATATTTTTATAAAGAAATTCAAGACCTACTAAATTAATAGAATAGTAATTTAATCGTTCGGTTAAAATACTTGTGTATGGCAAAATAAAAGTGCAGAGTTATGAAAAGTAAAAGTACATAACGTTGCACTTTATTTTTTATACAAAAAAAGACTTGCCAGCCATCCAATATTTCTCTACTGTAATTGTGTCGAAGCAATACAGTGGAGGTTGAAAGGAATGCTAGCAATGTCTGAAGTTAATTGTATCAAATTATTACGAAATCGAAAATCACTATCTATAAATGAAATTTCAAAAACGTTGGGGATTAATTGGAGAACTGCAAAGAAATATGCAGATGACGATCAAGTCCCCAAAGAAATGGTTAAAAAGAAAAGTGGAATGATGTATGAGGAAAATTGGGGGGAGATAGTTTCCGACTGGCTAGGAGAAGATGAAAAGTTAAAGAAAAAATTAAGAAGGACTAATAAAAAGATTTTTAATGATCTTGTAAAAATGGGGTTCACGGGGTCCTATCGAACCCTCTGTTATTTCATCGCTGACTGGCGTGAAGGTAAAGATCGCATAGAAGAAAGGGATAAGAATTCGGAACGTTTGGATCATCCGCCAGCTGAGGCACAAGTTGATTTTGGAATAACTGAGGCCGTGAAGGATGGGAAGTATATTGATGTTCATTGTCTTCTGATGACACTTCCTTATAGTAATGCAGCTTACTGTATACCATTGCCAGGCGAAAATCAAGAATGCTTTTTACATGGGCTCAAAGCGATGTTTAATCAACTTGGTGGAGTACCTAAGAAAGTTCGGATTGATAATTTAAAGGCAGCAGTTATTCAGCCGAGGGGAAGAAATCAAGAGGCAACGTTCACAGACGAATTCCTCCAATTTGCAAGTCACTACGGTTTTGAACCGCAGGTTTGTAATCCAAGAAGTGGGCATGAGAAAGGAAATGTGGAAAATAAAGTAGGTTATATTCGGTACAACTTTGTAACACCATCACCTGTAATAAATAACCTTGAGCATTTGTCTCAAATCCTAGAAGAACATTTAACCAAGGACCGTGAGCGTGTTCATTATGAAAAGCATGTCCCCATTCGAAAATTACTAGAGGAGGAACATCAATATCTTTTAGCCTTACCCGATGAAGATTATCCTGTATTTAAAGAGGAACTGATGCAAGCAAATAAGTATGGGGAAATAGTAATTGATAAAACTAAAGTACATATCCCCAAGGGATATAACTATGGTCAATTGCACGTTATAAAGTATTGGGACAAATTTAAAGTTATTTCACCTTATGGAGAAATCCTGCATGCAGAATATCGACCTTACATGAATAAAAGTCGCAAAATTCCTTGGTCGTCTATTCTTAAATCTTGGTTACATAAGCCGCGGGTTGTAACCTATTCACGTTATTCACCTTATCTACCAGGTCGAATCTATGAATATATTAATATCAGTAATTTGTCGATAAGAAAAAAAAGACTGAAATGGTTAATTAGCCTACTAGCTAATCATGAAATGGGAGAAATCAATGATCGATTTTACGAGTTATTGAATGATCAAACGGAAGAAATGTATGAACCCGATTCTCATCCCTATGATGTCAATTGGGCAATGTATGACGAACTTCAATCCCCTTCTCGCGAAGGGAGTGATAAGGTTTGAATTCTGAACTAAAAAGGATTTGTAAAACTCTTCGCCTCGCCTATGTAGCAGACATAGTTGATACTATCCCATTTGAGAACCCCGAGCAGTATCTAGAAAGTCTATTACATAGAGAGCTACAACTACGTGAGGAAGCAAAGGCTGAACGTTTAATTAAAAAAGCACGGTTTCTTAGCAAGAAAACTTTAGAGGCATTTCAATGGAGTGAACAGGTTCGTTTCCCTCCCCACATAGATGCGAAAGAGCTATGTGAACTACATTTTATAAATCAACATGAGAATGTCATTTTAACTGGTTCTCCTGGCACTGGGAAAACCTTATTAGCTACAGGGTTAGGGCGTAAGGCCTGTCAAAATGGCTACGAAGTTCGTTTCTATCGTGTGTCTGATTTAGTCGATACACTAGAAAGAGTATGGAAAGAAGGAAAGTTACAGCAATTTCGAAATAAGTTCAAAAAAGTAGATCTCATAATACTCGATGAAATGGGATATATCCCGTTCAGCAAAGATGGGGCTGAGTTATTATTTCAATTAATATCCGACTGGTATGAACAAAAAAGTTTAATCATCACATCGAACCTTGAATTTAGCCAATGGAATCGTATTTTTGTCGATTCCAGGCTAACGGCAGCATTAGTCGATCGAGTTATTCATCACGCACATATTTTAAGTTTTACAGGAGATAGTTACAGAGTTACACACGCACTTTCACGACAAAAATAATTACTAAAATTAGGCTGGCAAGCTTATGTATTTTTTATTGCACTTTTATGTACTTTTTACTTGCAAAACACACGGAACTTGCAAAGCAAAATGGATTTGAACGAACCGATAAATACTACTATGAGAAAACCGTAAATCAGGATGAAATTGAAGTTTTAAAATTTATTGCACGTTGCATGGTTCAAGTGTTTGGATATGGACCAATTGAGTATTTAAATCGCATCCGTATTGAACAATCAAAAGCCTTTTTAATCTATACTGATTGGTCAATAGAACGAATTGCGGAACAATGTGGAATTTCGCAACTTTCCTATTATTGTAGACTTTTTAAAAAACAAGTGGGGATAACACCGAATCAATATAGAAAAAGTAAAAAATGATACGAAAATATTTAGTCGGAAAATGAAGTTCATAATTTAACAACATAATTCTTGAAGATATAGTATTATGGACAAAATTTATTGAAAATGGATAGAAAAGGAGATAGCCTATATGAAGCAAATCCAGCTTATTATATTTGATATGGATGGTTTATTATTCGATACCGAAATCCTATCATATCGATTGTTAAGATAACAGAGCCGAACAACTAATAAAAGAATTATCATATAGTCGATGCAATGCATAACAACAATAAACTTTATTCAAAACGCCCTAGACCTTGATCGGCTTCTTGCCTCTCAAAGTCTAGGGCGTTAGGACAGGCTAATTACCAACATTGAATAACCTGTTTTTTACAAAGGTTATGTTTACCACGGCATTTTTATACAAAAATGCCTATACAGTAGTTCACTTAAACTCATCCATATCAATCTTACATTCCTTCAAAGGAACCACTTTTGTTTTCTTAATAAATTTAAATCCTAACCACATAACGATAAATAATGGGATACCGAGATAAGCGGCGATCAGATCCATCCAATTTATTTTATCACCAAGAAATGCTTGATAGTCTTGGGCTAGTATGACAACTAATCCAACGACAAAAGCGAGAATTGGACCGAACGGATATAGTTTTGCACGGTATGGAAGCTTTTCAAGTGCATGTCCTTGAGCGATATAAGCCTTCCTAAACCGATAATGACTGGCAGCAATACCGAGCCAAAAAATGAAACCAGTAATCCCTGCAGCGTTTAACAGCCACATGTAAATCGCTCCATCACCAAAAGCTGATGCTAGAAATGCGAGCATTCCCACTAAAGTTGTCGCAATAAGAGCGGCGACTGGAACTCCACGCTTATTTAATTTACCAAAAAACCTAGGAGCTTGTCCTTCTTTTGCCAAAGCATATAAAATTCTTGTAGATGCATAAAGACTTGAGTTTCCAGCTGATAGAACGGCTGTTAAGATGACTGCATTCATTAATGATGCGGCAAATGCGAGTCCGGCCTTTTTGAACACTAACGTAAACGGACTGACCATGATGTCTTCGCTTTGCAGGGTTTTTGTTGTATAAGGAATAATTAAACCTATAACGAGAATTGCAAGTACATAAAATAAAAGAATTCTCCAAAATACACTTTTGATTGCTTTAGGCACATTTTCTCTCGGATTTTCACTTTCACCTGCAGCTACACCGACAATTTCTGTTCCTTGAAAAGAAAATCCTGCGGTAAGAAACACACCAATAACTGCTAGTAGGCCACCGTGAAAGGGAGCGTCCCCAATTGAGAAGTTTTTAAAGCCAATGGCATCGCCTTTCATAATACCTAAAATCATTAAAATACCTACGATAATGAAAATAATGATGGTAGCAACTTTAATGAAAGAGAACCAATACTCACCCTCGCCATAGCCTTTAACAGAGAGAATATTCAGTCCAAAAATAATCAAGATAAAAAGTCCGCTCCATAACCATGATGGACTATCTGGGAACCAAAATTTCATGACTAATGTTGATGCGGAAAGTTCTGCCGCAAGTGTGATCGCCCAGCTGTACCAATAGTTCCACCCTAATGCAAATCCAAGTGCTGGATCAATAAAGCGGGTAGCATAGGTGCTAAATGCCCCACTTGTTGGCATGAAAGAAGCTAGTTCACCAAGGCTCGTCATAATAAAATACACCATGACACCAATTATCATATAGGCAAGCAGTGCGCCGCCTGGTCCTGCTTGGTAAATAGCAGATCCGCTTCCTAGAAACAGCCCGGTACCAATGGATCCACCTAATGAAATCATCGTCAAATGTCGTGCTTTTAAACTACGTTGTAATCCTCCATTTTGATTCTCCATCTATATAAACCCTCCGTAATCCATTCATACCCTTAAAATAACCATGTTTAAACTAATGGCTTTGTTTAAAGTTCAATCTTGATTTTGACGTCTTGTTGATTGGAGCGGAAGGTGCGAGACTCCTGCGGGAAAAACGGTATACTGGAGACCCCGCAGGCGCGATAAGCGCCGAGGAGTTCGAAAAGCATAGGCGGCTTGCTTATCGACGTACGAACTGGAGGGCAGCGACTGAGATAAAGGAATCACGATGAGTCCTAAAGGACGAATCGATGATGACTTATCGTAGGGAGGTGACCGGAAGTTCGCTAGTCGATAGCCGCCGGAGCTAAACAGGCTCCCGAACCGCCCGCGGAAAGCGAGCACCTTCCGCTCCAATCAACTTCGAATAAAATTAATGGATATTTATAAATAAAAAATTATATTAATAACTATATAAAGATATCATAAACCGGAAAGAATGGAAATAGAAAGTTGTATATTTTATCACTTTGTTGAATGAAATTGCATTATGGATATTTTCCTAGAATAGTTTGGTATGCTGAGAATAAACAAATAATGCTAAAGTAACTTTACACATGATTTTTTGTCATGTATGATAAGGGCGAATAATAAAACTGCATATGACCTATCTACACTAGGGGTGCTGAAAAAGCTGAGATGTGAACGTGGAAGTGCGTTCCGATCCCTTATTACCCGATCTAGATAATACTAGCGTGGGGAAGTGTAGTAGTATTGGTGTAAAATCATTCATTGATTTGCATCTATTCGTATACTACTGCATCTTCCAAGAGATGCAGTTTTTTTATTCTCCAAAAAAAGAGAGGAGAATGGTTATGACAGAAGTATGTGGAACAAGTAGAATTGTAGGTTTTCGTTTTTCCCTTTATCCGATGGCGGATGAATTTGTAGATATTATTTTATCTACGCTTCAACGGGTCGACACCACTAAAGTATGGGTGAAAACGGATGATATTAGTACAGTAATCCGTGGGAAAATGGAGCATGTGTTTGACGTTGCAAAAGCTATCTATTTAATTGCGGCTAATACTGAAAAACATGTAGTACTAAATGGAACATTTTCAATAGGATGTCCAGGGGATTCAGATGGAGACGTGTATATGTCCGAGGACGATATTCGGATGAATAAGGAAAAAGTTGAAAATATTCATCTTGAAGCACCTACCCAATTTGCATTATATCCGATGAATAATGAAAACTATATGCAAATCATTGCAGATGTTGTGGATATCGCCAAACAACAAAACACATTTACTGGAGGAATTCACTATGCCAGCAGATTGGACGGCGATGCGCATGATGTGTTTACAACACTCGAGCATGCATTTAATTATACTCAGGAAAAAGTTAAGCACGTAACAATGACAGTCAATATTTCGGCGAATAGTCCTTCGAGGAAAAAGAAATAAGGAGGGAAAAAGTGATGTCTAAATGGAGTCTGCGGGAAATTGTTGTGATGTCAGTGTTAGGAATTGTCTTTGCCATCGTATATTTATTATTTACCCAAGTAGGGAATATTTTCTTTGGGTTAGTCGGACCGATCGGTTATGAACCGATATTTGGGATATGGTTTATCGTTTCTATCATTGTTGCAAATATTATTCGCAAGCCAGGTGCAGCAGTTTTGGCGGAAACGATCGCCGCATTTGTGGAAATTTTAATAGGGAATGCAGTTGGTCCAAGACTATTAATCTCTGGAATGATCCAAGGTTTAGGGGCTGAGGTTGTGTTTGCCGCAACTGGCTGGAAGCGTTATTCAACATGGGTGTTAATGCTTGCCGGAGTTGGTTCAGCGATATTTAGTTTTGCTTGGGGGTATTTTATCTCTGGATTTGCAACACTATCACCATCGTATGTTTTATCCATGCTAGCGATACGAATGGTTTCTGGTGCGCTCCTTGCGGGATTATTAGGTAAGTATATAAGTGAAGGATTGGCAAAAACAGGAGTGCTTAATGGAATGCCATTAGGCAAAGAGATGAAAAAGAGAAAAGTAGCGTGATTGAAATGGAGATACGGGAACCTTTATTAGAAGTTAGGAATCTTTCATTATCTTATGAGGAGCAATCGATTATAAACAATATCTCCTTTTCCATAAATAAAGGTGAAAAACTTCTATTATTAGGACCAAGTGGCTCCGGCAAAAGTTCGTTAGCACTTTGTTTAAACGGGCTGATTCCAAATTCAATTGAAGGGGACAGGACTGGGAGTATTAAATATGCTGGGAAAGAGATTCAGTCTTATAAACCAGGACAATTAAGCAGCCGAATTGGCGTCGTATTTCAAGATCCTGATTCCCAATTTTGTATGCTCACTGTAGAGGATGAAATCGCATTCGGCTTAGAAAATATAAAATTACCTAAAGAAGAAATGATACGAAAAATAGAATGGTCTCTTTCATTAGTTGGTTTAGAGAAGTATAGACAAGCTCATATTTCTACCCTATCAGGTGGAATGAAGCAAAAGCTGGCACTTGCATGTGTGATGGCAATGGAACCCGAATTGATGATTTTAGATGAACCTACTGCTTTGCTCGATCCGGTGGCAACAAAAGATTTTGCTGAAACGATTGATAGATTGCAAAGAGAAATGAATTTTTCTCTCATCGTCATAGAGCATAAACTTGATTATTGGGTTCCTTTTATTGATCGCACCCTTGTTTTTACACAATCCGGACAACTAATGTACGATGGTTCATTGAAAAAAGGATTGGTTCATCATTTTGATGATATGAAAGATCTTGGAATATGCCTCCCAAAGGTGACACTATTCGGTCAACAGGTGCGAGAAAACTTTTATCCATTAACAGTGGATGAATTAATGGAAGAGTTAGATGAGGTAGACACTTCTTTTCCATTACAGGCAGTAAATGATTTCCCAACACCGCCGTTAATCCAAATGAAACACGTTTCCTTTTCCCGGGGGGAGAAACAAATTTTAAAAAATATCCATTTATCAATAAATAAGGGTGAATGGACAGCGATTGTAGGTCCGAATGGTGCGGGTAAATCTACATTAACTTTGATGTTGGCGGGACTTCTTAAGGAACAGCAAGGGGAGATTTTCTATGGGAATAAATTGTTCAAAGATTTGGATGAAAAGGTGAGGTTGGATTCAATTGGTTACGTTTTTCAAAATCCGGAGCATCAATTTATAGCGGATACAGTATTTGATGAAGTAGCCTTTGGTCCAAGAATGAAAAAAATAGAAGATATCGATTCTAAGGTAGCTAATATTCTTTCAGATTTTCGTTTACTTCGGTTAAAGGATCATAATCCCTTCATATTAAGTCAAGGGCAAAAGCGGCGCTTAAGTGTAGCTACGATGCTAGTGGATGAACGGGAATTCCTTATTTTAGATGAGCCAACCTTTGGACAGGATGAGAAAGCGACGAATGAAATGATGAAAATTATTCAATCGAGAGTGAACATTGGGATGACGGCGTTGATGGTGACTCATGATATGGAAATTGTGGCGAAATTTGCTCATCAAGTCATCGTTCTTTTCGAAGGGGAAGTAGTGTTTCAAGGAACACCTCATGAGCTATTTTTAGAAAATAGTGAAATTGTGGAGAAAGCAAACCTTGAAAATCCATTATTATATTCAATTTGGAATACATATGGGATAAGGGGTGAACCAATTGCGGCTTCAGTTACTAAATCCTAGTATAAAAGCAATTGTCGTTTTGGTCTCTGTTGTCCTTTTAGCTTTTGTATTTGACCCTTTAACTCCGTTGCTTTACTTGTCTTTTACGGTCTTAATCACATTTCTTTTTGGTAAAGTAGGGATGAAAAAATGGTGTATACGATTTGTACCGTTTTTTATCATTGCCTTTGGGTATGTGTGGACAACAACAATATTTTCGAATCCACCAAGTAATACTAGTTTCGTCACTTATGCTAAATTAGGTCCTTTTGAGATTACTGATTACGGACTGAATACTGGACTGGCACTTGGATTACGTGTTCTTTGTTTTGCTGCCTTGTCTTTAATGTTTATATTAACAACAGATACAACTAAATTTATGTTAAGTCTGATTCAACAATGTAAACTTCCCCCTAAGCTTGCCTACGGAATTTTAGCAGGCTATCAGTTTTTACCTTTATTAAAGGATGAATTTACGATTATTAGAAATGCCCATCGAATTCGAGGCGTTCATTGGGAGAAAGGGATAAAAGGGAGAATACAGCTTTTAAAAAAATACACCATTCCACTTTTAGCAAGTGCGATACGAAAAGCAGAGCGAACAGCAATTGCAATGGAATCAAAGGGATTCACGGGAAGCAGGGATCGAACTTTCTATCATGAGTTGAAGGTTAGTGGAAAAGATGTGCTGTTTTTTCTTTTAATGGTGGGTATATTCATCATTTCTAAATACGTTTCTGAAACGATTTAGACTTTAAAAAACATCCATTAATTGCTGTGTAAAATGATCATAGTAATTAAATGGGTGTTTTTATTTTCACTTATTTTAAGAATTTATAGTACAATAGTGTCGAGATTGCCAATAAGGGGTGTTTTGTGATGACTAGAAAAGCATTAATTAATATTGATTATACATACGATTTTATTGCAGATGATGGTAAATTAACGTGTGGGAAACCAGGTCAAGACATTGAAAATACAATTATCCAGTTAACAAGCGATTTTATACTTTCCGGTGATTATGTTGTTTTTGCGATCGATTGTCATCAAAAAGAAGATACACTCCATCCGGAGGCAAAGCTGTTTCCACCGCATAATATAGTAGGAACAGAGGGGCGTCAATTATTCGGAGCTTTACAAGGTTTGTATGAACAACATAAAAATGACGAAAATGTACACTATATGGATAAAACACGCTATAGTGCGTTTGCCGGAACGGATTTGGATATAAAGTTAAGAGAGCGTGGAATTGAAGAACTACATTTATGTGGCGTTTGTACGGACATTTGTGTATTGCATACGGCTGTAGATGCTTATAATAAAGGATACAAAATAGTTGTTCATGGGAACGCTGTGGCGAGCTTTAATGATACAGGCCATCAATGGGCATTAGAACATTTTAAAAATACATTGGGTGCGAAGGTACTCTTTTAGGGTAAATAAGGAGTGGGGTTAAATGGTAAAGTTATATAAGGACGACGGTTTTGCACTGCATACGGATTTATATCAAATCAATATGGCAAAAACATATTGGGATGACGGTATTCATGAACGAAAAGCGGTATTTGAAGTTTTTTTCAGGAAGCTTCCTTTCGACAATGGGTATGCAGTATATGCGGGGTTAGAACGAATTGTTGAATACTTACGTGATTTTCATTTTTCTGAAACAGATATTCAATATTTACGTGAAGAATTGAACTATGATGAGGAATTTTTACAATATTTAAGTGAAATGCGCTTTACAGGAACCGTTCGGTCGATGAAAGAGGGGGAAATCGTTTTTGACAGTGAACCTTTAATTCATGTGGAAGCACCTTTGGCACAAGCGCAAATAATTGAAACCGCCTTGCTTAATATTGTGAATTACCAAACATTGATTGCAACGAAAGCAGCGAGAATTAAAAATGTAGTTGGTGACCAAATATTAATGGAATTTGGTACGCGCAGAGCACATGAAATGGATGCTGCTGTGTGGGGAACAAGAGCTGCCTACATCGGCGGGTTTGATTCAACAAGTAATGTTCGAGCGGGTAAACGATTTGGAATCCCTGTTTCAGGTACCCATGCCCATGCGATGGTACAAGCATATCGTGATGATTATACAGCTTTTCATAAATATGCAGAAAGCCATCGGGATTGTGTATTCTTAGTGGATACATATGATACGTTGAAATCGGGTGTCCCAGCAGCTATACGAGTTGCAAAAGAATTAGGGAATAAAATTAATTTTATTGGTATTCGATTAGATAGCGGAGACATGGCGTTTTTATCAAAAGCAGCACGAAAAATGTTAGACCAAGCAGGGTTCCCAGACGCGAAAATTGTCGCATCAAGCGACTTAGATGAGTATACAATCCTCCATATGAAGTCCCAAGGAGCCAAAATTGATATGTGGGGAGTAGGGACAAAGTTAATCACTGCTTTCGAGCAGCCGGCATTAGGCGCGGTTTATAAAATGGTTTCCATTGAAGATGAAAATGGAGTGATGCAAGATACCATTAAAATTTCATCAAATGCGCAAAAAGTGACGACACCTGGTTTAAAAAAGGTTTATCGAATTATTAATACAAATACGAATAAATCTGAAGGTGACTATATTGCAATGCAGGATGAAGATCCACAATCTCAAGAAAAGCTAAAAATGTTCCATCCCGTGCACACATATATAAGTAAAACTGTAACTGATTTTGAAGCGAAAGATTTACAACATGATATTTTTGTAAATGGGGAATTAGTCTATCGATTACCGGAATTAAAAGAAATACAAGGCTACACGAAAGAAAGCTTAGGATTACTCTGGGAAGAATACAAACGCTCACTTAATCCCCACGAATATCCAGTTGATCTTAGCCAAAAATGTTGGGATAACAAAATTAAAAATATTGAGGACGTTCGTGAAAAGATTGCCCATATGAAAAAATAAAAAAGATAATGGAGGTAATGCGAAGTGGATGAGCTACAAAGAAGAATCATTGAAAACATGAAAGTGAGTCCTACAATCGATGCCCATGAGGAAATCCGAAAGAGTGTAGATTTCCTTAAAAATTATTTATCGAAATATCCCTTTTTTAAAGGATTTGTTTTAGGTATATCAGGGGGCCAGGATTCTACTTTAACAGGAAAACTAGCGCAACTAGCGATTGATGAGATGCGTAAAGAAACTGGGAATAATGAATATAAATTTATTGCTGTTCGGCTTCCGTACGGTGTTCAAAAGGATGCAGCAGATGTGGAGGATGCAATTACATTTATTAACCCCACTAAAGCTATAACAGTAAACATTAAAGCTGCTGTCGATGCAAGTGAAGCTTCATTGAAAGCAGCAGGCATTATCTTATCTGATTTTGCAAAAGGTAATGAAAAAGCAAGAGAGCGGATGAAAGCACAGTATAGTATTGCCGCCATGGAAAATTGCGTTGTTCTTGGTACCGATCATTCAGCTGAAAACCTTACAGGATTTTATACAAAATATGGAGACGGCGGAGCGGATCTCGTACCTATCTTTCGCTTAAATAAGCGTCAAGGTAGAATGCTGCTCAAAGAACTAGGATGCCCAGAGCATTTATACTTAAAGACACCAACAGCTGACCTTGAAGATGAACGGCCGCAATTGTCAGACGAAAGTGCATTAGGCGTCACCTATGACGAAATTGATAATTACCTAGAAGGAAAAAAGGTTTCAGAGCAAGCACAACAAACCATTGAAAAACTATATCAAAAATCCGAACATAAACGACACATGCCAATCACAATATTTGATGATTTTTGGAAATAAAAAAGAGTCCTAAGGGGCTCTTTTTTTATTATATTAGGTTCTTTTAAAAATTGTTTTTTAAACGTATTAAAAGCACAGAGTGGAGCGGAGCGACGAGGAGGCTCATCGCCAGCCCCGCAGAAAGCAAGTGCCTGCAGCGGAAAGGAACGGACCATTGTTTATTCTCAAAACCCTATAAAAAAAAGGAAAAAGTCTAGGAATTTTTTCGTTCAACTCTTTTTCTTCATCCCAATTCATAGTATGCTAAAAATAATAAGAAATTTTAAAATTTTCCAGACTACATTGATAGAGATAATAGGGGGATTCGAATGAAAGATACCATTTTTCATCCAAAATTAAAGCAAGTTATAAATAATATCGAAAAAGTAATGATTGGGAAATCAGATGTGGCGGAACTCAGTCTTGTTGCGTTATTAGCTGAAGGGCATGTTTTATTAGAAGATGTTCCAGGGGTTGGAAAAACAATGATGGTAAGAGCATTGGCCAAATCAGTAAATGCCAACTTTAAGAGAATCCAATTTACACCAGACTTATTGCCTTCCGATGTGATCGGAGTATCAATATATAATCCGAAAGAATTAGAATTCCAATATAGACCAGGTCCAATTATGGGAAATATTATTCTGGCCGATGAGATAAACCGTACATCTCCGAAAACACAATCCGCTTTACTTGAGGGAATGGAGGAGAGCAGTGTCACAGTAGATGGAAATACCAGGAAATTGGAGCGACCGTTTTTCGTTATGGCAACACAAAACCCGATTGAATATGAAGGTACATACCCTTTACCAGAGGCTCAGTTAGATCGTTTTCTTTTAAAAATGAAAATGGGGTATCCAAATATAAATGAAGAAATAGATATATTAGATAGAACACAAAAACAAGCACCGATTGACCGTTTAGACTCGGTAATTACTCTTTCCGAATTAGTGGAATTACAAGATGAAGTAAAAGAAGTGTATGTCGATCAAACACTTAAACAATATATTGTAGAACTAGCAAATTACACTAGGAATCATACGAATGTTTACCTAGGGGTAAGTCCTCGTGGATCAATCGCATTAATGAAAGCATCACAAGCTTATGCTTTATTACATGGCCGAGATTTCATTATTCCTGACGACGTACAATATTTAGCCCCATTCGTGTTTTCGCATCGAATTATTGTTAAATCCGAGGTTAAATATGGCGGCAAAACAGCAGAAGATATTGTAAAAGAAGTAATTAAATTTGTACAGGTTCCCGTTCAAAGGGCAGTGAGATAATGATGAAAACAAAATTAAAAACATGGGGGAAACTAATTCTTCTTCTTATTTTTATTCTATTAACTTTCTCCTATGCCATGTTTCAAGGTGGCTTTGTTAGCTGGTTCCTATTTTTCAGTTTTGTCCCCTTCGCTCTCTATGCATTATGTATTGCCTTTTACCCTCTTGGAGATTTGGTAATCGAAAGAACATTTAATAAAGATACTTATTTAGCCGGGGAACATCTTAATGTCGTCATAAAAATAAATAGAAAATATTCATTCCCACTCTTTTTTCTCATCATCAATAACACTTCAAGTCTTTCTAAGGAGAATGGGAAGCAAATTGTATTTCCAGGTTTCAAAAAACATATTCAACTTGAGTACAGTATGCCTAATTTACCGAGAGGAGAACACCATTTTGATAAAATATATGTCAAAATTGGCGATCCTATTGGCTTATTTGAAAAGGAAAAGGATTATTCTTTGGAGAAATCGATACTAGTTTATCCTGCCTTTTCGGATATTATTTACCGCTCTTTTGAAAGTAGATATGAGCAAGGAGCTACAGCATCTCAAATAAAAATTCAAAATGATACATCAATGGTTGCGGGAATACGAAATTATGAACCGGGTGATCGTTTCACATGGATTGATTGGAAGGCGACAGCGAGAATAAATGAGATGAAAACGAAAGAATTCGAAGAGCGCCAATCGAATGATGTATCCATTATTTTAGATCGCTCACCTTCTTCATCGTTTGAGGAATGTGTGAAATTTTCTGCATCAATCATTCGCACGATTATTCAACATGGTGGTCAAATAGGGTTTTACTCAATTGGACAGGAGCGTACCATTTTCCCAATTAGGGGAGGAGAGGAGTATAGACAGCAACTATTCCATCATTTAGCTAAAGTAAAAGCGGATAGTAATGTCCATATTTCTAGTATTTTGGATGGCGAGTCAGCATTCTATCAACGATCAGCTTCCTTATTAATTATCACTTCTAATTTAACACAGGCGTTAGTTGATATGGTAAGGAAACATGTGCAAAGAACTGGAACGGTGATTATTTTTGTCGTAAAAAATGATAACGAACCATTTCTTGATGACGAATACCAATTAAGTTCGATTGCCACTCGTTATGGAGTGTTTGTAAATTTCCTTCATGAAAAGGATTTCCGCTCGGCTTTAACGGGGGTGAAACAAAGATGACGATAAGGGAAAATAACAAAGGTCTTTCACTGATTTTATATCTTTTTAGTTTTTTCTTTTACTAGAATGGATCTATCCTTTAAAGGAAGTTGCAAATACGGGAAATACATCTTTGTTTATTATATTTATAATCCTTTCATTTATTTTGTACGTATTTAACGCTCCATTTTTCCCAGTGTTCGTTTTAAAAATCATTTTTATATCCCTTTCGTTACATCATATTTTCTTTGACAAACCGATATTTGGAATAGAGTGGGTAAGTATTTTGTTAACTGATATCATGAAAAATATCGGTCTATTATTCGCCGGAAATTGGAGTCAACTCACTAATGAGTTCAGGACAATGTTGTTTTTTATTTTGCTATGGCTAATTATGTATTTGCTAAGATATTGGGTGATCGTAAGGAGAAATGTATTTCTATTTTTTGTGATGACCATTGTTTACATAACGGTCCTTGATACATTTACTCCATACAATAGTAAGTTTGCGATTGTAAGAACGGTTTTTTTTGGATTTGTTCTATTAGGTATGTTATTTTTTCAACGTTTTGTCGAAAGAGAAAATGTACGGTCTACGCAAAAGTTAATGACAAAATGGATGGTCCCTCTGTCCGTAATGATTATTGGCAGTATTTTCATAGCCCTTATTGCCCCTAAAGCCTCTCCTATATGGCCAGATCCTGTTCCTTATTTGAAATCCTATGCTGGAGCGGACAAGAATGGGAATAAAGAAGGAATAGGATCAAGCGTAAAAAAAGTTGGCTATCGTGTGGATGATTCTAAGTTGGGCGGGCCCTTTGAAGGTGATGATACGGTTGTGTTTAGGGTTGTAGCAGAATCGCGTCAATATTGGAGAATGGAAACAAAAGACTTATACACAGGGAAAGGATGGAAAGCATCTAAACCGGATGCAACATCCACCTATCGAATGCAGGACGATATTCCGATTTCGTTAAATAAAGGTTTGGTACCATCTTCAAAAGACGAGAAGGAAAATAGGAAAAAATCCAAATCCGCTTCAATTACGCTAGAACAACGAAGCCCGAATCTTGTTCATACGTATGGATTTACAAATATTTTATATAATAAACCATCTGGTATTGACCCGGAGAAGGAGGATGCCTTCTCAGTAAATGATGCGACAGAAAAAATTACAGCTATTCAAAATAATGATCCCTTGTATATAAGGGATTACATGGTAATTTATCAACTTCAACGATATAGCATAAAAAAAATGAGTCAAATAACTGGTAAGAATGCACAGTTTGATCCGCGTTATATTCAGTTACCAGAAAAATTTCCGAAGCGTGTAAAGGATCTCGCGGAGGAATTAACAAAGGATAAAACGAATTGGTACGATAAGACAAAGGCGATCGAAGGATATTTGCAATCCGGTAAATATAAATATGATAAGAAAAACGTGGGAATTCCAAAAGAGAATCAAGATTATGTAGATCAATTTCTATTTGAAACACTAAGAGGATATTGTGATAATTTTTCTACTTCTATGGTTACGATGCTTCGCTCAATTGGAATCCCTTCCAGGTGGGTCAAAGGATACTCATCAGGGGAATATCAAGGGTCGGAGGGTGTTTCGCAAAATATTTATAAAGTAACCAATAATAATGCACACTCATGGGTTGAAGTCTTTTTTCCAAATGTAGGCTGGGTACCTTTTGAGCCGACGATGGGCTTTGTAAATAACTCTGTTTTCAATAATGATCTGACTACAAAGGCACAGGCTGCCTCTACTACACCAAAAGAGGAAGAAGTTAAAAAGAAACCGCAAAAAGAACAAGAGGCAGATAATGAAACGACCAGTTCAGATGGATTTTCATTTACAAACTTGTGGGAAAAAACAACGAAAGTTTTCCAAGACCATTGGATGTTCATCGTTATTAGTATCATCATTGTTATGCTGATTTCGGGTTTTATCTATTTAAAGCGCAGCAAATGGCTACCTTACATTCTTATTTGGAAATACCGAGCAAGAAATGACACGGAAACGTTCTCGAAAGCCTATTTGTCACTTTTAAAACAGTTAGAGAGATTTGGCTTGCGAAAAGAAACAGGTCAAACATTGAGGGAATACGCAAGAAATGTGGATAATTACTTTGGAACAGAGACGATGTATCAATTAACCGAACAATATGAGAGAAATATTTATCGGGGAGAAAATATCAAGATTGATTGGGAACAGACTCGGGAATTGTGGGAAAATTTAATTAAAAAGACAACGGGTTGACCGTATGTTTAAACAAGTATAAAATGATGACAATTAAAAAAATAGTGCTTCATATAATTTTGGAAATATGGTCCAGAAGTCTCTACTAAATCACCGTGAATGATTTAACTATGAAGGCAGTGTGATTCTATTAATTGTCATCATTATTGTATAATGATGTAGTTAGTTATGCTTTGAAACTAGAATTCTGCCTTCTTAATTTATTTGAGGTGGAGTTCTAGTTTTTTTGTATTTTTCAATCGATATGCTGATATAGTTTCCTTACTAATAGGGGAAAATATGATTAAGAAAAAACTTAGGTTGGGGGAATCGATATGCCTGAAATAACACAAGAAATGATTGTCGTCCTTGATTTTGGCAGTCAATACAATCAATTAATTACTAGAAGAATTCGTGAATTTGGTGTGTATAGTGAACTACACCCACATACCATTACGGTAGATGAAATTAAAAAGATGAATCCAAAAGGCATTATTTTCTCCGGTGGGCCTAATAGTGTGTATGATGAAAATTCATTTCGCTGTGATGAAGCAATCTTCGATTTAGGAATTCCGGTATTTGGCATTTGCTACGGTATGCAATTGATGACCAAACATTTCGGTGGAAAAGTTGAGCCTGCTACTCATAGAGAATATGGTAAAGCAAAAATCAATGTTCAACCATCTGCGGGACTTTTTAAAGATCTTCCAAACGAACAAGTTGTATGGATGAGTCACGGGGATCTTGTTACAGAAACACCTGAAGGTTTTGTTGTCGATGCTGTCAGCCCTTCGTGTCCAATTGCAGCGATGAGTGATGAAAATCGTTCGTTATATGCTGTGCAATTCCATCCAGAAGTCCAACATTCACAATACGGAAATGATATTTTAAGAAACTTTGTATTTGATGTATGTCATTGTTCTGCGGATTGGTCAATGGAAAACTTTATCGAAATCGAAATGGAAAAAATCCGTGAAACAGTAGGAGATAAGAAAGTTCTTTGCGCACTTAGCGGCGGAGTCGATTCTTCTGTAGTAGCCGTTCTTATCCATAAAGCAATAGGTGATCAATTAACATGTATTTTTGTTGATCATGGCTTATTGCGTAAAGGGGAAGCAGAAAGTGTTATGAAAACTTTCGCCGAAGGCTTTCATATGAATGTCATCAAAGTCGATGCGAAAGACCGTTTCTTGAGAAAGCTCGAAGGAGTATCTGACCCAGAGAAAAAACGTAAAATTATCGGTAATGAATTTATTTACGTATTTGATGATGAAGCGACAAAACTTGAAGGTATTGAATTCCTTGCACAAGGAACATTGTATACCGATATTATCGAAAGTGGGACAGCTACTGCACAAACAATCAAGTCACATCATAATGTCGGCGGTCTTCCTGAAGATATGCAATTTACGTTGATTGAACCGTTAAATACATTGTTTAAAGACGAGGTTCGTGCACTTGGAACAGAACTAGGAATTCCTGATGACATTGTTTGGAGACAACCATTCCCAGGTCCTGGTTTAGGTATTCGTGTGCTTGGAGCGATTTCTGAAGAAAAGTTAGAAATTGTTCGTGAATCTGATTATATTTTACGTGAAGAAATTAAAAAGGCTGGCCTTGATCGAGAAATATGGCAATATTTCACCGTTCTTCCTGACATTCGCAGTGTAGGGGTTATGGGAGATACAAGAACGTATGATTACACAATTGGCATTCGCGCCGTTACTTCAATCGATGGAATGACATCTGACTGGGCACGTATTCCATGGGATGTACTTGAACTAATTTCAACACGTATCGTTAATGAAGTTAGCCATGTGAACCGTGTAGTGTATGATATTACATCTAAGCCACCTGCAACGATTGAGTGGGAGTAGATATCTAACATTCAAATGATTAAAAGTGCTGGGAAGGCAGTTGTATCAGTGGTTTAACCGTAAGATTTCGTAGGATTGAATAACAATATAATTAGCACAAAAGCTTGGGGTTTTTTTCTCAAGCTTTTGTTAATTAAAGGAGAAATTGTACAAGTTCGTTAGACGCTAAACTGAGTTTGAAAAGTAAGCGGAAAAATTCCCCTTAATTAAGAAAATAGCACTGAAAATATCTTAAATAGCCGGAAAAATTCCGACTATTAACTCGAAAAACGTGAAAATAAGTAAATTTGCTTTGCTTAAGCGGAAAAACTCCGCTTATTCCTCCCGATTTGAGCTCTATTCTGCTGTATAACCGGAAAATATCCGCTTATTTTGATTAGCTTTGGTTGCTCAAAAAGGACAATACCCTGCATCCTTAAAGTAGAATGGAAATAAGAAAAGTGAAGGAGCCTTATCCGGCCTAGACAAGCAATTTATTTACAATACACGAACATTAATTTGAAAATAATTAATATTATTCGCTTTTTTATTGACTAGCGCTTTAAAACTATATAAACTATATTTATAAATTAAATAGTAAACATCGTATAATTTCGGGGATATGGCCTGATAAGTTTCTACCAAGCTGCCGTAAATAGCTTGACTACGAGGTTGTGAGATATAGGTGGGATTTCTACGTTTCCCTGCCTGCGCTTTTTTCTAAACCTTAAGGTCAACGCTCCGAACAAATTTGTTCGGGGCGTTTATTATTTCCGTTATCTATCGATGGGGGGAGAGACAATGAAAAAATATTTTCAATTTGATGAACTAGGGACGAATTATCGACGTGAGATCATTGGTGGGATCACAACGTTTTTATCAATGGCATATATTCTAATTTTAAATCCGTTAACATTGTCATTATCTTCTGTAAAAGATTTCCCAGATGCTTTGCGTATGGATTCTGGAGCTGTATTTGTGGCAACAGCGCTTGCAGCTGCTGTCGGTACATTAATCATGGCATTTTTAGCGAAATATCCAATCGCACTTGCACCTGGCGTAGGATTAAATGCATTTTTTGCTTATACGGTCGTACTAACACTTGGTATGTCTTGGCAACAAGCATTAACTGGTGTTCTGTTTTCAGGAATTATTTTTGTCATTTTAACTTTATTCGGATTTCGAGAAAAAATCATTAATGCCATTCCTGTTGAATTAAAATTAGCCGTTGGCGCGGGGATTGGCTTGTTCATTACATTTATTGGACTTCGTAATGCAGAAATCATCGTTGATAATGATGCTACACTAGTTGGACTTGGGGATTTAACGAATGGAAACACGCTTTTAGCTATTTTTGGAATTGTTATCACGATTATTATGATGACAAGAGGCTGGAAAGGTGCTATTTTTATCGGAATGCTCTTAACAACAGTTGCTGGGATGATTGTAGGATTAATAGATGTGCCACATAAAATTGTTGGTGCCGTACCAAGTATTGCCCCAACCTTTGGAGCACCATTCGAAACATTATTCCACCATACTAGTGACCTTTTTACAGTAAAAATGTTAGTTGTCGTTTTAACTTTCTTATTTGTAGATTTCTTTGATACAGCGGGCACAATGGTTGCAGTCGCTAATCAAGCAGGGTTAATCAAAAATAATAAATTACCTCGTGCAGGGAGAGCTTTATTTGCTGATTCATCTGCAACGGTCATTGGTTCTATTTTAGGGACATCAACAACGACTGCATATATCGAGTCGACTGCTGGAGTTGCAGCTGGTGCAAGAACGGGATTTGCCAGTGTCATTACTGCTATATTGTTTTTACTTTCCCTTTTCTTTTTCCCGGTTTTAGGTGTGATCACTTCACCTGTAACCGCACCTGCTTTAATTGTTGTCGGAGTGTTAATGGTATCATCACTAAATGAAATTGACTGGAAAAAGTTCGAAATTGCTGTTCCTGCATTTTTTACAATCATTATGATGCCAATGACCTATTCGATAGCAACAGGAATTGGAATCGGCTTTATTTTCTACCCAATTACTATGTTGTTAAAAGGAAGATGGAAAGAGATTCACCCGGTGATGTATGTTTTCTTTTTTATCTTTATCCTATACTTTATCTTTATTTTGTAAAAATCAGAGAGAGCCTCATCTGGGGCTCTCTTTTAATTGATATCCCTTACTATTTTAGGTAAACTAAAGAAATAATGACGGAATCTGTCGGACTTTAGGAGAATATTATGGAAGCGTTTGAAGTAGTAAAAGTTATTAATAATAATGTCGTTATTGCTTCTAATTCAAAATATGAGGAAGTAGTACTTATTGGTAAAGGAATTGGCTTTAACCGGAAAAAGGGGAGTTCCATTTCAAAACAAGAAGCGGAAAAACTGTTTTTATTAAAAGGTGAAGTTGAACAGATCCAATATAAGAAGCTTCTTCCATTTATTGATGAGGACACACTTGAAGTAATCATATCTGCGATCGAGTTAATAAGGAAACGAACGGAAGCTTATTTGGATGAGCATATCCATATTGCATTAACGGATCATATATTATTCGCGATTAATCGTTTAATGAAAGGGCTGGCCATTAAAAATCCGTTTAATTCGGAAACAAAAGTGTTGTACCCAGAAGAATACGTAATTGCTAGTGAAGTAGTAGAGATGATTAATGATACAGCTAATATTCAGCTCCCAGAAGGAGAAATTGGTTTCATTGCTTTGCATATTCATAGTGCAGTGACAAATAAAAATTTATCGGAGATTAACCAATATTCACAATTAATCTCTAAATTAATTGCTACAATTGAGGATCAATTTGGCATAAAATTAGACAAGGATGAAGTGAATTATATGAGACTGGTTCGCCACCTAAGATATACAATTGATCGTGTATTAAACGGAGAAAAAGTGAATGAGCCAGAAAAAATTACATCCTTTTTAAAACAAGAATACCCTTTGTGTTATAATCTTGCTTGGAAACTTATCAAGATCATGCAACATACATTGAAGAAACCAGTATTTGATGCGGAAGCAGTATATTTAACGATGCATTTACAGCGAATACAAAATAAAATAAAGTAACATTCTTTTATACGTGTTACTGATCCGATCAGGCATGAGTAGAGAAGATATTGAAGTGAGGATTTTAAGGAGAATATATTCCTATACTCATTTCTATCTTTTTTATCGATGCCTTTTTTGTTGTAAAAATTTATTTCTAGTTGTTTAGATTATGATTAAAAGTTAAAAGACAAAGGTGGATTTACAATGTTTAGGAAAATCTTTGGTGTTTTACAAAAGATCGGTAAAGCATTAATGCTCCCGGTAGCCCTCTTACCAGCTGCAGGATTATTGTTGGGTTTTGGAAATGCGCTACAGCAGCCAACAACACTGGACTATTTACCGTTTTTAGACACTTACTGGATTCAGTTGATTGCCAGTGTTATGGCGGATGCGGGTAGTATTGTCTTCGGAAATTTAGCGCTAATTTTTGCTATTGGTGTTGCTATTGGTTTGGCGGGAGATGGTGCGGCTGGGCTTGCAGCTATTGTAGGTTACCTGGTTATGAATCAGGTGATGAGTACCTGGGCCGGTGTGACTGCCAAATTGGTAGAGAAAGATCCTGGGTATGCGAATGTTTTAGGAATTCCTACATTACAAACAGGTGTATTTGGTGGGATTATTATCGGTTTGCTTGCAGCTTTCTGTTATAACAGGTTCCATAAAATCGAGATGCCAGCTTTTCTTGGTTTCTTTGCAGGGAAACGGTTCGTTCCGATTGTAACTGCGGTCGCTTCGTTAATTGCAGGTCTCTTATTGCTAGTTATTTGGCCGCCGATTCAGCATGGTATGAACAGTGCTTCAAATTGGCTATTGGGAAACGGAACTTATATTGCCGCATTCTGTTTCGGGTTCATTAAACGTTTGCTCATTCCGTTTGGACTCCATCATATTTTCCATGCACCGTTTTGGTATGAATTCGGTTCATATAAGACGGCTGCTGGCAATATCGTCCACGGTGATATGACGATTTTCTTTGCACAATTAAAGGATAATGTAAAACTTACTGCGGGCTATTTTATGGGTGGCGAATTCCCGGTCATGATGTTTGGTCTTCCAGCAGCAGCTTTAGCTATGTACCATACTGCAAAACCTTTAAAGAAAAAGTTGGTCGCAGGGTTACTTGGTTCAGCTGCTTTAACCTCATTCTTAACAGGGATTACGGAACCGCTTGAATTTTCTTTCTTGTTTGTCTCACCGTTGTTATTTTTCTTTCATGCAGTATTGGATGGTCTATCATTTGCAATATTAGCCTTGCTCAAGGTGCATTTAGGTTATACCTTCTCAGGGGGTGCAATTGATTTTCTACTATTTGGTATACTTCCTGGGAAAGAGCGCTGGTGGGTGGCCATTCTGTTAGGATTGTGTTTTGCAGTTATTTATTATGTTGTTTTTCGATTTGCGATTGTGAGGCTTAATCTCAAGACTCCTGGTAGAGAAGATGATGAGGGGGAACAAGATTTTGAATCAGTAACTCAAGGACAAGAAGGAGATCTTGCATTTAATATTCTTGAGGCAATGGGTGGACAGAAAAATATTTCTCATTTAGATGCTTGCATTACACGCCTTAGAGTTTCGGTAAATGATATTAAAGATGTAGATAAGAAACGTCTGAAAAAATTAGGAGCAGCCGGTATTTTAGAAGTTGGAAATAACATTCAAGCAATGTTTGGCCCTCAATCAGATACTATTAAGTCGCAAATGAAAGATATTATGTCTGGAAAAAGACTTCATAAAACAGTAATTATTCCAGATAAAGAAGTGGAAGTTCTTCAATCTAATAATGAAGTAATCGTATCGCCAGCTGAGGGAGAACTAAAACCCATCACTGAAGTTCCAGACCTAGTATTTTCAGATAAAATGATGGGTGATGGATTTGCAATCCTCCCATTAGAAGGGCTGATTGTATCTCCAGTGAAAGGGAAAATCATCAATGTGTTTCCGACAAAACATGCCCTAGGTATTATGTCAGATGGAGGCAGAGAGATCTTAATCCATGTCGGAATCAATACAGTTAATCTAAAAGGTGAAGGTTTCGAGATGCTAATTAACGAAGGCAACTGTGTAGAAGTGGGACAACCATTATTAAAAGTGGATCTTGAATTCCTAAAAGAAAAAGTACCTTCTATTATAACTTCAATTGTATTCACCAATCTTATCGAAGGTGAGCAAGTAGTATTAGAAAAAGAAGGTTTAGTTAAAATGAAGGAAAGTAATATCGTTTCTATTAAATGAGATAGATAATATGAGGCCAACTCCATATCGGGGTTGGTTATTTTTATATAGCAATGTAATAAATGCCGCAAAGCATTGCAATATTAAAATTGGGCAGAATTACCATGTATAATCTATTGACCTAGTATGAAATGGGTGGTATTATATAAAAACCGGTTAAGATAACCGGAAATAAATAAGAAAAGTTGTTGACAACAGTTCAATCAGATGTTAAGATATTAAATGTCGCTTCTGAGAGAGAAAAAGAAATTCAAAAAAGTTGTTGACATTAAACTTTTAAAATGGTAGAATTATAAAGTTGCTTCTTAAAAGGAAGTAATGATTGATCTTTGAAAACTGAACAAAACGAAACGTCAATTAATTTTTTAACTAGAGCTATTTCAAACATCTTTTTGGAGAGTTTGATCCTGGCTCAGGACGAACGCTGGCGGCGTGCCTAATACATGCAAGTCGAGCGAACTTGATGGGAGCTTGCTCCCTGATAGTTAGCGGCGGACGGGTGAGTAACACGTGGGTAACCTGCCTGTAAGACTGGGATAACTCCGGGAAACCGGGGCTAATACCGGATAACTTTTTTCTTCGCATGAAGGGGAATTGAAAGATGGCTCCGGCTATCACTTACAGATGGACCCGCGGCGCATTAGCTAGTTGGTGAGGTAACGGCTCACCAAGGCGACGATGCGTAGCCGACTTGAGAGGGTGATCGGCCACACTGGGACTGAGACACGGCCCAGACTCCTACGGGAGGCAGCAGTAGGGAATCTTCCGCAATGGACGAAAGTCTGACGGAGCAACGCCGCGTGAGTGATGAAGGTTTTCGGATCGTAAAACTCTGTTGTTAGGGAAGAACAAGTATCGTTCGAATAGGGCGGTACCTTGACGGTACCTAACCAGAAAGCCACGGCTAACTACGTGCCAGCAGCCGCGGTAATACGTAGGTGGCAAGCGTTGTCCGGAATTATTGGGCGTAAAGCGCGCGCAGGCGGTTTCTTAAGTCTGATGTGAAAGCCCACGGCTCAACCGTGGAGGGTCATTGGAAACTGGGAGACTTGAGTGCAGAAGAGAAGAGCGGAATTCCACGTGTAGCGGTGAAATGCGTAGAGATGTGGAGGAACACCAGTGGCGAAGGCGGCTCTTTGGTCTGTAACTGACGCTGAGGCGCGAAAGCGTGGGGAGCGAACAGGATTAGATACCCTGGTAGTCCACGCCGTAAACGATGAGTGCTAAGTGTTAGAGGGTTTCCGCCCTTTAGTGCTGCAGCTAACGCATTAAGCACTCCGCCTGGGGAGTACGGCCGCAAGGCTGAAACTCAAAGGAATTGACGGGGGCCCGCACAAGCGGTGGAGCATGTGGTTTAATTCGAAGCAACGCGAAGAACCTTACCAGGTCTTGACATCCTCTTGCCCTCCCTAGAGATAGGGATTTCCCTTCGGGGACAAGAGTGACAGGTGGTGCATGGTTGTCGTCAGCTCGTGTCGTGAGATGTTGGGTTAAGTCCCGCAACGAGCGCAACCCTTGACCTTAGTTGCCAGCATTCAGTTGGGCACTCTAAGGTGACTGCCGGTGACAAACCGGAGGAAGGTGGGGATGACGTCAAATCATCATGCCCCTTATGACCTGGGCTACACACGTGCTACAATGGATGGTACAAAGGGTTGCTAGACCGCGAGGTTACGCCAATCCCATAAAACCATTCTCAGTTCGGA
Organism: Heyndrickxia sp. FSL W8-0423; assembly: GCF_038009395.1. NCBI lineage: Bacteria > Bacillati > Bacillota > Bacilli > Caryophanales > Bacillaceae > Heyndrickxia > Heyndrickxia sp. FSL W8-0423. The sequence goes on from NZ_JBBPBE010000001.1 coordinate 1,318,366, forward strand.
TTGTAGGCTGCAACTCGCCTACATGAAGCCGGAATCGCTAGTAATCGCGGATCAGCATGCCGCGGTGAATACGTTCCCGGGCCTTGTACACACCGCCCGTCACACCACGAGAGTTTGTAACACCCGAAGTCGGTGAGGTAACCTTTTGGAGCCAGCCGCCGAAGGTGGGACAGATGATTGGGGTGAAGTCGTAACAAGGTAGCCGTATCGGAAGGTGCGGCTGGATCACCTCCTTTCTAAGGAATATGGAAGACCACTATCGTGGTTACAAAAAAGACGTTCTCGTTTTGTTCAGTTTTGAGAGGTTAATTCCTTTCAGTATATCTTAGGGAATTAGAGATTACTTATACAGTGACTCTAATGTTACCTAAATAGAATTGCTCCTGCGGCAATGCTTATTCGAGGAAGATTAGGTTCACCTCGGAGCAAGGCAGCATGAAGCAAATGCTACGATGATTAATCATGATGTGATTGAAATCAGTAGCCTTGTTCTTTGAAAACTAGATAATATGAGAAATAACCAAGTAATAACCGAGAATCGCCACTTTATGGATGATATCCATTTAAGTAGTTTTAAAAAAAACTTATTTTAGGTTAAGTTAGTAAGGGCGCACGGTGAATGCCTTGGCACTAGGAGCCGATGAAGGACGGGACTAACACCGATATGCTTCGGGGAGCTGTAAGCAAGCTTTGATCCGGAGATTTCCGAATGGGGGAACCCACTGCCCGTAATGGGGCAGTATCCTTACTTGAATACATAGAGTATGGAAGGCAGACCCGGGGAACTGAAACATCTAAGTACCCGGAGGAAGAGAAAGCAAACGCGATTTCCTGAGTAGCGGCGAGCGAAACGGAAGAAGCCCAAACCAAGAGGCTTGCCTCTTGGGGTTGTAGGACACTCTATGTCAGGAGTTACAAAGGAACGAAGTAAATGAAGAGGTCTGGAAAGGCCCGTCAAAGAAGGTAACAACCCTGTAGTTGAAACTTCGTTCCCTCCAGAGTGGATCCTGAGTACGGCGGGACACGTGAAATCCCGTCGGAAGCAGGGAGGACCATCTCCCAAGGCTAAATACTCCCTAGTGACCGATAGTGAACCAGTACCGTGAGGGAAAGGTGAAAAGCACCCCGGGAGGGGAGTGAAAGAGAACCTGAAACCGTGTGCCTACAAGTAGTTAGAGCTCTGTGCGTATTTCCTTCGGAAAGACGCCGAGTGATAGCGTGCCTTTTGTAGAATGAACCGGCGAGTTACGATTTCAAGCGAGGTTAAGCTGAAGAGGCGGAGCCGCAGCGAAAGCGAGTCTTAATAGGGCGAATGAGTTTGAGGTCGTAGACCCGAAACCAGGTGATCTACCCATGTCCAGGGTGAAGGTAAGGTAACACTTACTGGAGGCCCGAACCCACGCACGTTGAAAAGTGCGGGGATGAGGTGTGGGTAGCGGAGAAATTCCAATCGAACTTGGAGATAGCTGGTTCTCTCCGAAATAGCTTTAGGGCTAGCCTTAAGGTAAGAGTCTTGGAGGTAGAGCACTGTTTGGACTAGGGGCCCTCATCGGGTTACCGAATTCAGACAAACTCCGAATGCCAATGACTTATCCTTAGGAGTCAGACTGCGAGTGATAAGATCCGTAGTCAAAA